>NZ_KK069991.1:0-91406 GCF_000576425.1 Brachybacterium phenoliresistens
GCCGAGACCTGCGGCCCGATCATCCGCGACCAGGACCGCACCGCCTTCGTCTCCGTCCAGCACCCGGGCGAGGACGGCGAGTTCGGCGCCCAGCGCTCCTACTTCCCGGACTACGACGGCACGGGCCCCCGCCCCTCCGTCATCCAGATCCTCAAGGGGTCCCACGGCAAGCCCGGCAAGGGCAAGGGGCGCCGCTGATCCCCGCCCGATCCGCATCGGAGGCCGGCGTCCCGGGAGCATCGTTCCCGGGGCGCCGGCCTCCGGCGTTCCCGCGGGAACGCCTCGCGCCCGACCCGGGGGAATGCCGCTGACCTGCGGCGTCGCCGGGATCGCCGGCGGCCCCGCCGACCGCTCGGTCGGCGGGCACCTGCCCACGGCGGGCGCTGAGCTATAGCGTGGCGCCATGCACATGATGCGTGAGACCGGCACCGACGCCCACAGGATCCTGCCGGACGTCTCTGCCGCCGTGGGGGGCACACCGCTGATCCGTCTCGAGAAGCTGTTCCCCGGCTCCGACGTCGAGATCCTCGCCAAGCTCGAGACGCTGAACCCCGGCGGCAGCACCAAGGACCGGCCGGCCCTCGCCATGGTGCGGCGCGCCCTCGCCGACGGCGTGCTCGCCCCGGGCGGGACGGTGGTCGAGTCCAGCTCCGGCAACCTCGGCCTGGCGCTGGCACGGGTCTGCTCCGCCCACCGGCTGCGCTTCGTGTGCGTGGTCGATGCGCGGACCAACCGCTCCACCGTCGCGGCGATCCGCGCGCTGGGCGGGGAGATCTCCCTGGTCGCCGAACCGGACGAGGCCACGGGCGACTTCCTCACCGCACGGCTGGCCCGCGTCCAGGACCTGCTGGCGCAGATCCCCGGCGCCGTGAACCTGCACCAGTACGGCAACCCCGCCAACCCCGGGGCGCACCGCGACGGCACCATGCGCGAGATCGCCGAGGCCCTCGACGGCGACCTCGACGTGCTGATGGCGGCGGTGAGCACCACCGGCACCCTCGCCGGGTGCAGCCAGTACATCCGCGAGCAGGGCCTGCGCACGCGGACCGTCGCCGTCGACGCCGTGGGCAGCGTCCTGTTCGGCGGGACGTCCGGACGGCGCCCCCTGCCGGGCATGGGCGCGGGCGTGGTCACGCCGATCTCCGAGACCGTCCGCCCGGACGAGGTGATCCGGGTCGAGGCCGTGGAGTGCGTGATCGGCGCGCGTCTGCTGGCCCGCGCCGAGGGGATCCTCGCCGGCGCCTCCACCGGCGGCATCGTCCACGCGCTGGGCACGCTCGTGCCCCGCCTCGACCCCGGCACCCGGGTGGTCCTCGTGATCCACGACGGCGGCATGCCCTATCTCGAGACCGTCTACGACGACGACTGGGTCGCCGCGGAGCTCGGGGCGTCATCGGCCGACCTCGACCACGGCACCGCCGCGCTGCGGAGGACCGCCGACCGTGGCTGAGCCCGCATCGGCCGCCGCGCCGCGCCGGCTCGTGGTCGTCGGCGGCGGGCCCAAGGCGCTGTTCGCGCTCGAGGCCCTGGCCTCCCGCCTGGACCCCGAGCAGGGGCCGCCGCTGCACGTCACCGTCGTCGACCCGCAGGAACGGCCGGGCCCCGGCGCGGGGTATGCGACGGACCAGCCCGATGCCGTCCGCCTCAACGTCGACGTGGCGATCCTCGATGCGCCCGCGAGCGGCGCCGCCGGCTCCTTCGCCGCGTGGGTGCGAGAGCACCGTCCCGAGCTCGCGGAGGATCCGTACCCGCCGCGCGCCGTCGTCGGGGACTACCTCCTGGAGCGATGGAAGCACTGCCGCGAGCGCTGGCGCGGCATCGGCCCCCTCGTGCACCGGCAGGGCACGGCCGTCGGCGCCCGCCGGGACGGTGAGGGCTGGAGGGTGCAGGTCCTCGCCCCGGGCGCGGCGCATCCCGAGGAGCTGGCCTGCGACGAGCTGCTGCTGGCCACCGGCCACGCCGGCACGCACCGCGGCGCCCTCGCCGCCGCCTGGGAGGGGCCGGAGCGCCTCGTGCCCGCCGTCCACCCCGTGGGGACCATGCTGGATCCCGCCTCGGTGCCGCCCGGCGCGCGCGTCGCGGTGCGCGGCGCCGCGCTCACCTTCCTCGACGCCGCGCTGGTGCTCACCGAGGAGCGCGGCGGGAGGTTCGTCGCCGACCCCGGATCGGGCGCCCTCGTGCACCGCCGCGGCGCGGACGAGCCCGCGACCATCCTTCCCACCGCACGCCATGGCCTGCTGCTGCACCCCAAGCCCGCCCCCGGGACCGTCCTGCCCCACGACGCCCGGGCAGCGATCGACCAGGGGCGGCGGCGTCTCGCGCAGGCGCGGCCCGGGGCCGTCGCGGCCTCCATCCCGCAGGTGATCGGCATCGTCGAGGACACGGCCGCGGCGCTGCTCGGCGGCGCGGCATCGGCCCGCGAGGACGTCGTGCGGACGCTCGCCACGGGCCGCGAACCGGACCTGGCCGAGGGGCCCGGCAGTGCGGAGCGGGCCCTGCGCCGCGCGGTCGACGTCGCCGCCGGCATCGTCGTGCCCGGTCCCGCCTGGGCCCTGGGCCGGGCCTGGTCCGGGCTGTACCCGCAGATCACCCGGGCTCTGCGGGGCAGCGGCGCGCCCGAGCCCGTGTGGCGGGAGCTCCGCGACGCCGCCCAGGTGCTCGAGCGCTTCGCCTTCGGACCGCCGCTGATCACCGCCCGCAAGCTCCTGGCGATGCTCGACTCCGGCGCCGTGGACCTCTCCTGGCTCGAGGCGGGCACCCGGATCGGGCCGCGCCGCATCACCGGGGTCCCCGCCGGGGCCGCGGCCGCCGATGTCGTCGTCGACGCGGTGCTGGCCCCGCCCGGCGTGCGCCGGCTCCACGACCCGCTCCTGGAGCAGCTGCGGGCCGATGGGCACCTGCACATCCGTCCCGGACGGCGCGGGGCCGTGGTCGACGAGGACGGCACCGCGCTCGACGCCGTGGGGCGGCGCGTGGAGGGTCTCGTGCTCATCGGCCGGCCCACCGAGGACCACGTGATCGGCCATGACACCCTGAACCGGCACCTCCACGACGAGATCGACCACTGGGCCCTGCGCCTGGCAGGAAGGGTACGAGAGCATGCATGAGAACCCCGCCCCCACGATGCTGCGCGAGGGCTGCCGCGGCCTGCCGCCGCTGGACGCCCGGCTCGAGCCGTGGATGCAGGAGCTGCTCGCGGATCCTGCGGCGTGCGCCGATCTCCTCGCGCGGCACGGCAGCCCCGTGAACCTGCACGACTTCGCGGCCCTGTCCCGCAATGCCGCCGAGCTGGAGGAGGCCGCCGCCGCGACCGGCACGCCGCTGCGGATCTTCGCGGCCCGGAAGGCCAACAAGACGCTCGGCCTCATGGAGGCGGCCCGCGCCCGGGGGCTCGGCCTCGACCTCGGCAGCCACCGCGAGCTCTCCCAGGCCCTCGACCTCGGCATCGCCCCCGAGGACATCATCGTCACCGCCGCCGTGAAGCCGGAGCCGCTGCTGCGCCTGGCCCTGGACTCCGGCGTCACCCTCGCCCTCGACAATCTCGACGAGGCCGCTGCGGTGGACCGCCTGGCCGCCGACCCCGGCGCCGCGCGCGCCGGCGCCGCCCACCCCGTCGCGCTGCGCCTCGCGCCGAGCCCTGACGAGCTGATCGCCCCCACCCGGTTCGGCGAATCGGCGGCGACGTGGACGCACTGGGCGCAGGCCCGTGCCCAGCAGGATCGCGCCGGGCAGGACCGCGCCGGTGCGGCGGACCCGCTGCGCATCGACGGCGTCCACCTGCACCTGCACGGCTACGACGCCGCCGCGCGGGTGCGCGCCATCGGCGAGGCGATCCAGCTGCTCGATGCCCTGCGGGCCCTCGGGCATCGGCCCGCGTTCCTCGACATCGGCGGCGGGATCCCCATGTCCTACCTGGACGACGCCGCGCAGTGGGCGGCGTTCCTCGCGGCCCGCGAGGACGGCGCCGCCTCCGACGGCGGCCCGCTGACCTGGCGCGACGAGCCGCTGCGGCAGTTCTACCCCTACCACCAGTCGACGGTGCGCGGTCCCTGGCTCCGCGCCGTGCTCGCCGGGGAGATCGCCCCGGGGGTGAGCGTCGCCGCGGCGCTGGCCGACCGGGCCCTGGAGCTGCGCTGCGAGCCCGGGCGCTCCCTCCTGGACGGCTGCGGCATGACCCTGGCCTCCGTGGTGCAGCGGACCACCACCAGCGACGGCGTGGGGCTGGTCGGCCTGGAGATGAACCGGACCCAGTGCCGCTCGACCTCGGACGACTTCCTGGTCGACCCGATCCTGGTGCGCGGCTCCGCGGAGCCCTCCCCGCCGATGACCGGCTTCCTGGTGGGCGCCTACTGCATCGAGGCGGAGCTGATCCTGCGGCGCCGGCTCACGTTCCCCCGCGGGGTCGGGATCGGGGACGTGATCGCCCTGCCGAACACGGCCGGATACCTCATGCACATCCTCGAGAGCGCCTCCCACCAGCTGCCGCTCGCCTCGAACCTCGTCTCCGGGGACGGGGGCTTCGTCCGCGACCGCATCGACGCGCAGCCGGCGGTGCGCCCCTGGTGAGAGGGGCGCGCCCCCGCAGGGGCACGCCCCCGTCCCCGGAGGGCGGGCCCGTCAGCGGGAGCTGTCGTCGGTGAACACGTCCGGGACGCCGTCGAGATTGGTGTCCACCTTCTCCTCCTCGGCGATGCGCCGGTAGCGGGCGTTGCGCGGGATGAGGATGAGCGCGCCGACGATCGCCGCGAGCAGCGAGGCAGTGAGCACGCCGACCTTGGCGATGTCGTGCAACGGATCGCCGGAGTCGTAGCTCAGCTCCGCGACCAGCAGCGACACCGTGAAGCCGATGCCGGCCACGGCGGCCATGCCCACCAGGTCCACCCAGCGGATCGCGGGGTCGAGGTTCGCGCGGCGCAGCCGCGTGATGAGGAACGTGGTGCCGACGATGCCGAGGATCTTGCCGCCCACCAGGCCGGCCATGATGCCCAGCGCGACGGGGGAGGCCCATGAGGCCACCAGGCCCGAGAACCCGCCCACGGCGACGCCGGCGCTGAGGAAGGCGAACACCGGCACCGCGAAGCCGGAGCTCAGCGGCCGGAAACGATGCTCGAAGGTCTCCGCGAGGGAGTAGCGCACGCCGTCCTTCTCCCGGGCGGTGGCGGGGACGAGGAAGGCGAGGGCCACGCCGGCGATGGTCGCGTGGATGCCGGAGTTCAGGAACAGCGCCCAGGTGATCAGGCCCAGCGGCAGCAGCAGGATCCACGCCGCCGTGAACGAGCGGTGGAACCAGGACTGCGCCTTCTGCGCCAGCAGGGCGAAGATCGCCATCGGCACCAGGGCCACCAGCAGGTACACCGGCTGGAGGTCGCTGGTGTAGAAGATCGCGATGATGAGGATCGCCAGCAGGTCGTCGACGATCGCGAGGGTCAGCAGGAAGGTCCGCAGCGCCGAGGGCAGGTGCGTGCCCACCAGGGCGAGGACCGCCAGGGCGAAGGCGATGTCGGTCGCGGCGGGGATGGCCCAGCCGCTGAGCGCGCCCTCGGGGCCGCGCAGGGTGATCGCGACGAACACCAGCGCCGGCACGGCCACGCCGCCCGCGGCGGCGGCCACCGGCACCAGGGCCCGGCCGGGATCGCGCAGATCGCCGTGGACGAACTCCTGCTTCAGCTCCAGCCCGGCGAGGAAGAAGAAGATCGCCAGCAGGCCGTCGGCCGCCCAGTGCCCGATGGACAGGTCCAGGTTCAACGGGCCGATGTGGAAGCCGATGTGGGCGTCGCGGAAGGAGGCATACGCCTCAGAGGCGCCGGAGTTCGCCAGCAGCAGGGCCAGGCCCGCGGCGATGACGAGGATCAGGCCGCCGGTCGTCTCCGCCGTGAGGATGCGTTCGATGCGGCTGAGCTCGCGGTAGGTCCCGCGGGAGAGGACGGCGTCCTGCTCGTTCTTGGGTCGTGCAGTGCTCATGGGCGCTCCTCCTGGAGTCGGGGGGCTCGGGACGATCGTGACAGGGGGCGGCGCCGCCGAGCGGCGCGGCTCAGGGGGTGCGGGGGCGGCCCGCCCCGCGGGCGACCAGCTGCGGGGGACGGGAGGTGGCCTGCCGGGCGGCCCGGGCGAGGATCAGCAGGACGGTCAGCGCACCCAGCGCCTTCGCCCACCACGGCTGCGCGATGAACAGCAGCAGCATGGCCAGCAGCACCGGCGCCAGGTAGACGAAGGCCTCGCGGACGTAGCCGAAGAACGTCGGCATGGAGACGCCGCCGTTCTCCGCAACGGACTTCACCATGAAGTTCGGGCCGTTGCCGATGTAGGTCATGGCCCCGCAGAGCACGGCGCCCAGCGAGATCGACACCAGCAGGGCCTCCGGGACGTCGGCGACCCGCGGCTCGCCGGCCACCTGCGTGGACATCTCGAAGAACGTCGCATACGTCGGGGCGTTGTCCAGCACCGCGGAGAGCCCGCCGGTGAGGAAGAACAGCGTGATCTCGTTCAGCGGCAGCGAGGGCGCCAGCGCGCGCAGCACCTGCAGGGCCGGCACCATCGTCACGAAGATGCCGATGAACAGGGCCGCGACCTCGGCGATCGGCGCGAAGGTGAACTCGTTCTCCGTGAAGCGGACCGTCTTGGAGCCCAGGGCGAAGGACGCCCCGGCCGCGGCGAGCATCACGAGCTCCCGCCACGGCACCCAGTTCAGGTGCTCCAGATGGCCGTGGGCGACGGCGTCGATGTCCAGCGAGGGCACCAGGGCGACGGCCAGGATGATCACGGCGAAGAAGACGAGGTTGCCCGCCCCGCCGATGCTGAGCGGCGTCTGGCGCGTCATGTCCAGGGCGATCGCCTCGGGCTTCTCCCGCGCATACATGCGGCGATCCAGCGCCCAGTACGTCGCCAGCAGGAGCGCCAGGACGAACAGCCACTGCGGGAACAGCGAGAACGTCCACGTGAACGGGACCCCGCGCAGCATGCCCAGGAACAGCGGAGGGTCGCCCAGCGGCGTCAGCAGCCCGCCGCAGTTGGCGACCACGAAGATCGTGAACACCACCGTGTGCGCACGGTAGCGGCGCTCGGAGTTGGTGTTCAGCAGCGGCCGGATCAGCAGCATCGCCGCGCCGGTGGTCCCGATGAAGCTCGCCAGCACCCCGCCGACGGCGAGGAAGATCGTGTTCACCCGGGGCGTCGCGGCCAGGTCGCCGCGCAGGACGATCCCGCCGGAGACCACGAACAGCGACAGCAGCAGCACGATGAACTGGGCGTACTCGATCAGGGCGTGCGCCAGCAGCTCCGGATGCGCGACCACCAGCAGGCCGATCGCCACCGGCACCGCGAGCACGAGCGCGTAGATCAGCTGGTTGCGGGGCCGCTCCCAGTGATGGGCCAGCGCCGGCACCAGCGGGAAGATCGCGATGCCCAGCAGCATCGCCACGAAGGGGACCAGGGTCCAGGCGGGGAACGACATCGCGTACGGCACCTTCGGGTCGGCGCCGACGCCGACCGGACCACGGGGGAGACCCCGCTGCGGTGGGGGACCGGGTGGAGCGGCGTACGCCGACGGTGCGGATGATGGACAGGAGGCGCATGGAGGTCCTTCGCGGGGCGCGTCGAGGTGCGGACGGGAACGTTCCCGTGCCGACCAGACTTCCCGGCTCTCCGCCGCCAGTGTCTCATGATGCACCCGGACGGGAGCCGGGAGCCCGCGAGCCGGGACGGGGCGCGTCGGGCCGACCGACCGGTCACGCAATCTCCCTATCGGCCGATGACCTGGCCCGATGGTCGGGAGCCCGAGCGCATCGCCTGGCGATGGGCCGCGCGCCTGCCTAGCGTGGAGAGGGCCCGCGCGCATGCCGGCGCCGGGCCGCAGACCGAGAGGACGGGTATCCCGTGTCATCATCTGCCAGCACCCCGGGGGAGGGCACCGCCTTCGAGGACCTCCCTCCGCGGCGTACGATCCGCCAGGCCGTCGCGGCCTCCGCGATGGGCAACGCCACCGAGTGGTACGACTACGGCGCCTACGCCGTCGTGGCCGTCTACATCTCCCAGCACTTCTTCCCGCCCGGGGAGCAGGGGCTGTTCTGGACCTATGCGTTCCTCGCGATCTCCTTCCTGGCGCGGCCGTTCGGCGGCTTCGTCTGGGGGCCGCTCGGCGACAAGCTGGGGCGCAAGCATGTCCTCGCGCTCACGATCATCCTCATGTCGGCGGCGACCTTCCTCATCGGCGTGCTGCCCACCTATGAGCAGGTGGGGCTGCTGGCGCCGGTGCTGCTGGCGCTGCTGCGCGTCATCCAGGGCTTCTCGACCGGCGGCGAGTACGGCGGCGCGGCGACCTTCATGGCCGAGTACGCCCCGGACAAGCGCCGCGGGCTGTACGGCAGCTTCCTCGAGTTCGGGACCCTGGGCGGCTTCGCCCTGGGCACCGTCGTGGTGCTCCTGCTCCAGCTGGTCATCGGCACCGAGGCCATGGCGGCGTGGGGCTGGAGGGTCCCGTTCTTCATCGCGGCGCCGCTGGGCCTGATCGGCCTGTACCTGCGCTCGCGCCTCGAGGAGACGCCGGTGTTCCAGGACCTCGAGGGCGCCGGCGAGGTCGAGGAGTCCGCCGCGGGCGGGCTGCGCGACCTGATCGCCCGCTACTGGAAGCCGATCTTGGTGATGGCGGGCCTGGTCATCCCGCTGAACATCGCCAACTACACGCTGCTGACCTACATGCCCGGCTATCTCGAGACGAAGATCGACCTCGGGGCGAACCAGTCCCTGGCGGTGATCCTCATCGGCGAGGTGGCGATGATGGCGCTGATCCCGTTCTGCGGGGCGCTGTCGGACCGCGTGGGCCGCAAGAAGCTGTGGTGGTTCTCGATGGTCGGCCTGTTCGTCATGGCCGTGCCGATGTACATGCTCATGGGGCAGGGCTTCGGCTTCGCGATCCTCGGCTTCGCCGTGCTGGGGCTGCTGTACATCCCGCAGCTGTCCACGATCTCCGCGACCTTCCCGGCCATGTTCCCCGCCCACGTCCGCTTTGCCGGCTTCGCGGTCACCTACAACGTGTTCACCTCGATCTTCGGCGGCACCGCCGCGCCTCTGAACGAACGCGTGGTCAGCGCGACCGGATTCCTCGAGTTCCCGGCGGTGTACGTGATGATCGGCTGCGTGATCGGCATGATCGCCCTGGTCTTCCTCAAGGAGACGGCGGGCGCCTCCCTGCACGGCACCGACATCCCGGAGTCCGAGCCGGAGGACTACGGCCCCAAGGCCATCACCGCCGAGACCGAGGCCCTCGACGCCGCCGGTCGCTGACCCCGGGGCGAGCGCTCGGCCCCGCGTGTCCGGGCCGGGCGCCGGGGCGGATCCGAGCGTCGGCTCCGGGCCCCGGGGCGGTGCGTTCCGCCTGATGCGCTCATCTCGTGCCGAGGAGCGCATGTGCTGGATCCGAGATCCGAGGAGCGAGCTCGGATCCGGCGCGCGATCAGGTCGTGTCGCTGCTGTCGGGCCCTGCTGAGGCGCGCGCGAGGTACTCCGCTCGTTCCGCGGCGGTCGCCGGCCTGCCCGGCAGCTCCGGGAACCAGGTCTGGGCGAAGGCCGAATCGGCGTCCAGGGAGGGGCGCCACCACACTCCCGGATCGGCGAGCCGCAGCATGCCGACGGTGCGGCGCCCGACCACGCGGCACGTGAGACCGTGATCGAGATACGCCACGGCCATGGTGACGGCCGCATCGCCCTCGCCGTAGTCCGCACCCTCGGAGCAGTGCACCGACCACGGGCCGATCTCGACCTCGGCGTCGTCCTCGAGAAGAGTCTCCTCGGAGAACCGGACGATGACGGGCCGGCCCGCGGTCTCTGCCGTCGTCAGCTCGACGGAGCCATCTGCCCGGATCGATCGCTCCACCGTCCTCGCGCATCGGCCGATGACCGCCTCGGCGATCGCCCCGAGGTCCGCGGGCCCGCTGCTCGACGACGTGAGCACGACACCGGTCCGGGGAAGAGCGATGCGCGGCTCGCCCCGCATGCGCGACAGCACGAGGCCGATGGCGCGCTCCATCGCGAGGAACGGGACGGCGACGAGGATCGCGGCCAGCACGAGAGGACCGAGCACGATCCAGACCGCCGCTGTCCCGAGATGTCCGAGAAGCTTCCGCACAGCGCCCCCTTTCCTCTGCCAGGCGTGCTTTCCTCTGCCAGGCGTGGGCGCCAGTATCCATCGTCCGGTCATGGCGGGGGACGTCGGGGCGGGGCTGCGACGGCGCTGTGCAAGGATCGGCCCATGTCACAGCGCCGCTTCGCCCAGCTCGACGTGTTCAGCGACCAGCCCTTCGGCGGGAACCCCCTGGCCGTGATCGTCGACGCCGAGGGGCTGTCCGACGAGCAGATGCTCCGCATCGCCGCCTGGACGAACCTCTCGGAGACCACGTTCCTGCTGCCGCCCACGCAGCCCGGCGCCGACTACCGGGTGCGCATCATGACGACGTCCGGGGAGCTGCCCTTCGCCGGGCATCCCACCCTCGGCAGCGCCCGCGCCTGGCTCGAGGCCGGCGGGCGGCCGATGGGGGAGAAGATCGTCCAGGAATGCGCGGCGGGCCTGGTCTCGGTGCGCCGGGACGGCGAGCGGCTCGCCTTCGCGGCGCCGCCGCTGCAGCGCAGCGGGCCCCTCGAGACGGCCGAGGTCTCGCGGATCGCGGCGGCGCTCGGCATCGCGCGCGAGGAGATCGTCGGCCACGCGTGGGCGGACAACGGCCCCGGCTGGCAGGTCGTCGAGCTGGCATCGGCCCAGGCCGTGCTCGACCTCGAGCCGCAGCTCGAGCCCGAGATCAAGATCGGGGTCATCGGCCGGTACGCGGCCGATGCCCCGCACCCCCGGGGCGCCGCCTACGAGGTCCGCGCCCTGCTCGGGGCGGTCCCCTCCTCCGGCGCCTCCGCCTGCGAGGACCCGGTCACCGGCAGCCTCAACGCCGGCGTCGCGCAGTGGCTGCTCGGGCGCGGAGAGCTGGCCGGCTCCTGGATCGCCTCGCAGGGGGCGCGGCTGGGGCGCTCCGGCCTCGTGCACGTCCAGGTCGAGGCGGACGACGGCGAGTCCGTCGTGTGGATCGGCGGGCACGCGGTGACCCGGATCGCGGGAACCCTCGCCGTGTGAGCCGGCCCGGCCCGGGGAAGTCCCGGACGGCCCGCGGCGTTGCCCCGCGCATGAGGCTCTCCCTCCTGGACCGCTCGCGCACGCGCACCGGGCTGCCCGAATCCGCGGCCCTGCCCCACTCGGTCGCGCGCGCCGAGGCGGCCGAGGCCGCCGGCTACCACCGCTTCTGGGCCGCCGAGCACCACGCCGTGCCCGGGATCGCCAGCGGCGCCCCCGCCGTGCTGCTCGCCGCGATCGGTGCCCGTACCCGCCGGATCCGGCTGGGCTCGGGCGGGGTGATGCTGCCCAACCATCGGCCGCTGATCGTGGCCGAGCAGTTCCTCATGCTCGAGTCCCTGTCCCCGGGGCGCATCGACGTCGGCCTCGGGCGCTCGCTCGGCTTCACCGCGCCGGTGCGGCGGGCGCTGGGCCGCGAGGAGGTCACCGCCGAGGATTTCGCCCGCGATGTCGCCGCGGTCCGCGCGCACCTCGAGGAGGAGGCGGAGGTGACCGCCCGGCCCGCCGCCGATCGGCCGCCGCCGATGCACCTGCTGGCCACCGGCTCCGGCCTCGACATCGCCGCGCGGCTGGGACTGCCCGTGGTGCTCGGCGGCCCCGTGCTGCGCTCCGCGGAGCTGCCCGAGCGCCTCGGGGCGTACCGCCGTGCCTTCCGCCCCCACCGCGGCAGCGTCCCGCACGTGATGCTCTCGGCCGATGTCCTCGTCGCGGACACCGACGCCGAGGCCCGGGAGCTGGCCCTGCCCGAGGCCTGGGCCATGGTCCGCTCCCGCCGCGACGGCGCCTTCCCGCCGCTGGAGAGCGTCGCCGCGATCCGCGACCAGCCGCGGAACGCCCGCGAGGCCCAGCGCCTCGAGGAGACGCTCGAGGGCACCTGGGCGGGCAGCGAGCGGACGGTCGCCGCCCGCATCGGCCGCCTGATGGAGACGTCCGGGGCCGATGAGCTGCTCGCCTCCGGCGCGACCTTCGACCGCGCCGCGCTCGCCGACTCCGACCGACGCCTCGCCGCGCTGCTGGCCTGACCAGGTCACGAGAAGGCGGCGCGGCGGTCACGATCGAGACACATCGACGCGGAGCGCACGCTCCGCTTCCTGCGCAGGACGGAGAGGCACGCCGGCGGGCGGCGCCGCGAGGCGGCGGATCAGCGTCCCGAGCGCCGCGGCGGGGAGCGCCGCGACCAGCACCGGAAGCATCCACTGCCCCCAGGCGGCCGAGGCGAGGTGGTCCCAGAAGCCGTGGCTCCTCGAGGGGTAGCCGACGGACCAGGCAGCCTTGAGCAGGTAGTAGCTGCCGAGGGCGGCGCCCCCGCCGGCGAGCACCGCCGCGAGGTTCCCGCGCAGGCTCCGGGAGAGCAGGGCCAGGACGCCCAGGACCGCCGCCCAGGACCACCAGGCGTCGGTGACCGTGACGACGGCGCGGGCGTCGAGCCGGAGCGCCGTGATGCAGACGGTCCCCCAGGTCGCGCCGAGCGCGGCGGCGAGGACGAGGGGTGCGCGGTCGGGGCGGCGGGGCGAGGTGCGGTGCATGGGGAGATCCTGCGTGCAGGGATGTTGCGAGAGCGTATGCGTACCCTGGCCCCATGGCGACGAAGCTCCCCTACGGATCCTGGCCCTCTCCCATCTCCGCCGAGATGCTCGCGACCGGCGGCACACGGCTCGGCGGACCCTGCGCGGTCGGCGACCAGGTGTGGTGGACCGAGGGCATCGCGACGGAGGGCGGCCGGCAGGCCATCGTCCGCACGGCCGGGCCCATCGGCCCCGACGGCGCGGGCGACGCGACACCGGTGACGGTGCTGCCCGCGCCGTTCAATGCCCGCTCCCGCGTGCACGAGTACGGCGGGGCGAGCTGGACGGCCGTGCCGCAGGAGCAGGGCGGGCCGCTGATCGTCTTCGTCGACTTCGCCGAGCAGCGCGTGCACGCCTTCCGCGAGGGGGAGCGGCCGCGGCCGCTCAGCCCCCTGGGCCCCGAGGTGCCCTCCGCCGGCGGGCCCTCCCTGCGCTGGGCGGACCCGCAGGTCGTCACCCCGCCCGGCGGCCCCACCGAGGTGTGGTGGGTGTGCGAGGACCACACCGGCGAGCAGATCCAGCGGTACATCGCCGCGGTGCCGCTGGACGGCTCGGCCGCCGAGGACCCGGCGGCGATCCGCCGCATCACCCCGCCGTCCCGCTTCGTCGCCCACGCCCGGCTGAGCCCCGACGGCGCGCGCCTGGCCTGGATCACCTGGGACCACCCGCGCATGCCGTGGGACGGGACCGAGCTGCACGTCGCCCCGCTGGTCGGCGGCAGCGCCGGGGCCGGCGAGGTGATCGCCGGCGGCGAGGCGGAGTCCGTGCTGCAGCCCGAGTGGCTCGACGAGCGGCGCCTCGTCCTCCTCTCCGACGCCTCCGGCTGGTGGAACCCGTGGCTGTGGGACGGCGGCGCCCCGCGCCCCGTGCTGCAGGCCGAGGAGGAGTTCGCCGGGCCGATGTGGATGCTCGGCACCACCTGGTACTCCGTCCTGGACCCCGACCGCCTGCTGGTGACGCACGGCCACGCCGACGACCGCCTGGGCGTGCTGCGCGTGTCCACCGGGGAGCTTGCCGCCATCCCGCTGGACCTCACCGCGATCCGCGGGGCGAGCGTTCGCGCCGACGGCCTGCTCACCCTCGAGGGCGCGTCCCCGACGGCGTTCCCCGCGATCCTCGCCGGAGCCCTCGACGCGGACGCCGCCGCGGCGGACCTGCGGGTGCTGCGCTCCTCGCGGGAGGACGCCCCCGACCCCGGGGTCCTGCCCGCCCCGGAGCCCGTCGCGGTCCCGCTGCCGGACGGCGGCGTGGTCCATGCGATCGTGTTCCGGCCCCGCCACCAGGGCATCTGCGGCCCCGAGGGTGCGAGGCCGCCGTTCATCGCCCGCGTCCACGGCGGCCCCACCAGCCACGTCCCGCCGGTGCTCAGCCTGCCCATCGCCTACTACACCTCCCGCGGCATCGGCGTGGTCGAGGTCAACTACGGCGGCTCCAGCGGCTACGGCCGCGCCTACCGCGACCGGCTCAAGGGCCAGTGGGGCGTGGTCGACGTCGCCGACACCGTCGCCGTCATGGAGCACCTGGTGGACGAGGGCATCGCCGACGGGGCCCGGCTGGGCATCGAGGGCGGCTCCGCCGGCGGCTGGACGACGCTGGCCTGCCTCACCCGCACGAGCACCTTCAGCGCCGGCGTGTCCAGCTTCGGCGTCGCCGAGCTGGAGACCTTCATCCACGACACCCACGACTTCGAGTCCCGGTACATTGACGGACTCGTCGGTCCGTACCCCGAGCGGAAGGACCTGTACGTCGAGCGGGCGCCGCTCAGCCACGTCGACGAGCTCGAATGCCCGGTGCTGCTGCTGCAGGGTGACGAGGACCGGATCGTCCCGCCCAGCCAGTCGGAGATGTTCCGCGACGCGCTCGCCGCCAAGGGCATCCCGCACGCGTACCTGCTGTTCGAGGGCGAGCAGCACGGCTTCCGCAAGGCCTCGACGATCATCCGCGCCACCGAGGCGAGCCTGTCGTTCTACGGGCAGGTGTTCGGGTTCTGCCCGCTCGAGGTGCCGGTGCTGTCCCTGGAGGGCTGAGGGCCGGCGGTACCGTGGACGGT
Organism: Brachybacterium phenoliresistens; assembly: GCF_000576425.1. Taxonomy (GTDB): domain Bacteria; phylum Actinomycetota; class Actinomycetes; order Actinomycetales; family Dermabacteraceae; genus Brachybacterium; species Brachybacterium phenoliresistens. Next base: position 14,723 of record NZ_KK069991.1, read on the forward strand.
CAGCCGCGCAGCTCCCGCGGTGGGCGCCCGGTGATGAGGGCCGCGGCGAGGACGCTGGCGGCCATCGCCGTGATCCCGAGGCAGAGCGCCGGCCAGAGCGGGGCGATCTCCAGCCAGCCTCCGCCCAGCTGCGCCGCGCGGTTACGCAGCACCAGGAGCACCCCGATGCCGCCGCCGGCCAGTACCCCGGGGACCATCCCGAGGAGCAGGACGAGCCCTGCTTGTGTGACGCCGTGCAGCGCGAGCCGGCGGGGAGCGGCACCGACGGCCCGCAGGATCGTCAGGTCTTCCTGCGCCTCGCCTCGTCCCAGCACGACAGAGGCTCCGGAGCCCAGTACGGCGAGGAGGACCAGGGCCAGGAGTGCGGCCATCTGCATCCTTCCCATCCAGAGCAGCTCGCCCCGCGGCGCGGCATCGGGCCACGACAGGGTCGTCACCTCGGCGGCCGCGTCCTCGAGATGAGCCGCCTTCTCCGCATCGAGGGGATCGGGCACGACGAGGACCTCCCCGATGTAGCGCAGCGGGATACTGAGCTCGCGAGCCGTTCCCGGGGACATGACCAGTGATCCCTCCGCCCCGTGCAGGAAGATCCCGGGGCGATCCACCGTCTCGACGACCTCGACGCCGGGGCCGTCGGTGTCCCAGCGCTGCATCTGGATGGTCACCGTCCCGCGGTCCGGGACGCCGGTGGAGCGCGTGTCCAGGCGCGTGACGTCGTTGACGACGACTCCGCCCTCGGACAGCACCTGGGCGGCCTGCTCCGCCCCGGGGTGTCCGGATGCCCGCAGGGCCTCCGGCTCCATGACGAGGATCTGGTCGCTGATCGGGCTCGGGAATCGCAGGCCGGGGTTCCACGCGCTCAGCTCATCGACGCACTCGACCTCGCGGCCGGGGTGCACCGCTGAGGCGGGGGAGACTCCCATCGTCCCCGGGCATTCCGCGCCGGGCGCCGGCATCGGCACCGGCATCACGCGCGTCTCGAAGGTGTGCGAGAAGACCGGATGGCTGTCGAGGATGAGCCCTTTCTCCTCGAGGTGATCCGCCACGGATTCGAGGATCGCCGCGTCGAGCGCGTCGTTCAGCGGAGTCCGGATGCCCAGCACCGCATGGCCTTCTGCGACCACCGCCGTGCGCGTGTCCAGCTGGTCGGCGCGCAGGGATCCCATCACCACGCTGAAGATGCTCAGCAGCGCCGAGGCGATGAGCACGGCGCAGATCGCCGGCGTGGTGCGGCTCCGATCCCGATGGATCTCGCGAGCAGGCAGGCGCAGGGCGAGCGGGGCTCGGGCGGCGAGCAGGGCGACGAGCTCTACCAGGGCCGGGACCAGCACGAGCGCGGCCGCCAGCGCGGCGAGCGTCGATACGGCGACCAGCAGCGCCCCTAGCTGTCCGCCGCCCAGCACCGCGCCGGCGGCGCCGGCTCCGCCGATGAACAACAGCGGCAGTGCGAGGAGCCACGTCCGCACCGCGCCGCTGGAGGAGGTCGGGGGCCGATGGCGCGTCATCGCCTCCACCGGGTCGACGAGGGAGGCACGCAGCGCCGCCGGCAGCGTCGCGAACGTCCCCAGCGCCGTGCCCAGAACCACGAGAAGGACGAGCGTCCAGAGGGGCGAGGAGCCCAGCCGGGCCGCGAAGAAGGCGCCCGCCTCGCCCGGCAGCACCGCAGGAAGCATGCGGACGAGGACGATGCCGCCGAGCACGCCCAGGGTCGATCCGAGCAGTCCCAGACCGGCGCCCTGGATGAGCAGCATCGTGCGCATCATGCCGGGATCCGCGCCGGCGGCGATGGCCAGACCAAGGATGCGGCGCTGGCGCTCTGCCCCGACCAGGAATGCGGGCGTGACCAGGAGGATCAGAAGCACCGCGCATCCGATTCCCGCGGCCGCCGCCATCCCCGCCTGCAGGGCAGCAGTCTCCGGGTCCACGGCCACGGGGTACAGCTCGGAGTTCGGCGGGGGGTTCTCGAGCACGTACCGGGAGGTGACCAGGACCTGCTGTTCGTTCAGCGCGCGCACCTGGTCCCAGGTCACGGGCTCCTCGCCGGCGAGGATGAGGTGACGGGTCACGCCACCGGGAGCGGAGTCGGTGAACTGCGGGAGCCATTCGGCGCCGGCCCAGGCATGCTCGTCGGTCTCCGGGGCGAACGGGGTCGCACCGGAATCAGCCCCGAACGCGTTCCGGGCCTCGTCGGGCGCCGCGATGCCGACGACCCGGTAGCCGCGCAGGGAGTCCTCCACGATCGTGGAGATCAGACCGTCCGCGCCCATCCAGCCCGTCGACGGCGGGGCTATGAGCTGGACGGTGTCGCCGATCCCGACATCCAGGCGCTGCGCGGCCGATGTCGTGAGCACGATCTCGTCGCTGGAGCGTGGCGCCGTCCCCTCCGCCAGGCGCGGCAGGAGCATCTCGAGGGTCTGCGGGTCCGCCTCCTGCAGGACGATCGCAGACATCGACCACGCATCCAGGCCGTCGACCGCGGTGGTCGCGCTGACGGAGGACTGCTCGCCCGGGGCGAGGTCCAGGTCCGTGGTCGCGATGAGCGTGGGGGAGCGCCACCACTCGCGCAGGTCGGCGTCGTCTCCGAGGACCTCGCGAAGCTGGGCGTCCATGGCCGGCACGGTGTCCGGATCGGACTGGTACGGACCGGTGCTGCCCTCCGGGGTCTGGGGCAGGGGCTGACCGGCGTCGACGACAGCGGTGGCGGTGATCGTGGCCGATGCGCCCTCGGGGAGTGCGGCCAGAGCGTCCTCACGGCTGGTCGCGGCGAGAGAGGTGGTGGAGATCGCGAGCACGGCGGCTGCGATGGGGCCAGCGATCAGCAGCAGGGCGATGAGCGTCCGGCCGCGGTGTCGCCGTGCGTCGCGCTGGGCGAGGCGCGCGATCGCGCGCAGGGCGCCGCCGCGACGACTCATCGCGGCCACGCTCCGCCCGGCTCGGCGAGCAGCAGCCCGGGGTCCGTCGGGGACGCCTGGCCGATGATCCGGCCGTCGCGTAGCTGCACGGTGCGGTCGGCCCAGGCGGCGAACCGCGGCTCATGGGTGACCAGGACGACCGCCGCCCCCGCATCGGCGCGAGCTCGGAGGAGCTCGATGACCTCCAGTCCGGTCCGTGAGTCGAGCGCCCCGGTGGGCTCGTCGGCCAGCAGCAGGCGGCGCGGACCGACCACGCCGCGGGCGATCGCGACCCGCTGCGCCTGCCCGCCGGACATCGCCTCGGGGAAGCGGTCCGCCAGATCGCCGATCCCGACCGCCTCGAGAGCTTCGAGCGCCGTTTCCCGCGCCGACCGGAAGGGCAGCCCGTCCAGCTCGAGCGGCAGCATGACGTTCTCCAGCGCGGTCAATGATGGCAGCACGCTGAGGTCCTGGAACACGTAGCCGACGCTGGACCGGCGGATCGCCGCCCGCTGCGCTGCGGTCGCGCTCGGCAGAGATCGTCCCTCGACGAGGACGTCCCCGGCCGTCGGGGAGGAGAGCCCGCCGGCGATCTGCAGGAGCGTGGACTTGCCGGAGCCGGAGGGTCCCATCACGGCGACGAACTCTCCGCGCTCGACACAGAGGTCGATCCCGTCCAGCGCCGTCACGGCACCCGGGCCGCTCCCGTGCACGCGGCGCACCGCGCGCATCTCCAGCGCCGCGTTCATCGGGCCTCGCTCGGGGTGCGGCGCCGCGCCGTGGGCGAGGCCTCGGTATCTGAGGCGGCCGATGTCGGACGGGACCGGTGCCGCGCCAGGGTGGCCTCGATCCCCTCGAGCCAGCTCAGCTCCGCCTCCAGCGTGGCGAGGTGATGGTCCAGAACCAGCATGCTGGGAAGATCCTCCGGCGCGACGCCGCGGCGGGCGCGGGTCGCATCGTGGAGCGCGGTCATGGCAGCGATGCGCTGCGCGTCGATGAGGGCCTGCACATCGACGCCGGGCACCACCACTGCCAGGGCGAGCTTCAGGGCGAGCTCGTGGCGCTCGGGCTGCGGTCGGGTGACTGCGTTGGCCCACCATCGCCCCAGTTCCTCCTTGCCGCGGTCCGTCAGGGACCAGCTGCCCTGGGTGCCGTCGTCGTCCTCTGAGGGCTCACGGGCGACCTGGCCGTCGCGCTCGAGGCGCGAGAGTGTCGCGGAGGCCTGGCCGATGTTCAGAGGCCAGATCTGCCCGGTGGACTCGTCGAAGGATCTGCGCAGCTGGTAGGTCGTCGCGGGGCCCATGCTGAGCAGGGCAAGCAGAGCGTGCTTGACGGACATCGCGCCTCCCGGAAGGGGTTACTTCGAAACGGTTACTCGGTAACCGTAGTGGCGAGGGCGGACGGGCGCAACCGCTGCGGCCAGCATCCCGAAGAACGCACGCTCCCGCCGCGTGACCGATGCGGGGACGCACGCCCCCGCCGCGTGCCCGGTGCGGGGACGCACGCCCCCGCCGCGAGCCGGCGAGTGCCGGTCTACGAGCCGAATCAGGGCCTTCGATGGCTCGCCATCCGGCACTCGCGGCGACAGGGGTGGGGCGACGGCGGCGACAGGGGTGGGGCGGCGGGCCGGTGGGGCCCGGCGGCGGGTGGGGCCGGCGGGGCGGGGGGCGGTCAGTGCTTCTTGGAGCGGGAGCGCGGCGGGGCGGCCATGATCTGCAGGTCCAGCTGCCGCAGCACGTGATCGGCCGCCTCCGGGTCCACGCCCGGCTCGGAGCGGGCGGCGAGGATCTCGGTGCGCGCCGCGTCCAGGCCCACGGTCTGGGCGACGGCCATGAGCTCGCGGCCCTTGGCGACCTTCTTCCGCACCGCGGCCTGCTGCGCCGCCTGCTCCGCGGCCTTCTGCGCCGCCTCGGGGTCGAGGGGCTCCCCGTCGGGCCGGACCGCGCGGATCGCCTGGGTCTGGGTGTCGATCTCGCGGCGCATGCCCTCGAAGCGCTTAGTGAGCATGCGCATCTGCTCGCCGGAGAGCTCCTCGGACTCCCCGAAGCGCTCCCGGATCGCCCCCAGCGCGGCGGTGCGGGCGCGGCCGGTGAGCTCGCGGATCTCCGCGGCGGCGACGGAGCCGTCGTCCTGCAGGCCCAGCAGGCGCAGCACGGGCCCGACGGTGAGGCCCGTCGGCACCAGGGTCGCCAGCAGCACGGCGCAGGCCAGCACGATCACCAGGCCGCGATCGGCGATGAGGCTGCCGTCGGTGGCGAAGGTCGGCACGGACAGCGCGAGCGCGAGGGTCGCCAGGCCTCGCATCCCGCACCAGGTCAGCACGAAGGACTCCCGCCAGTCCCGCGGCAGCGGGTCGGTGCGGCGGGTGGCGGCGGCCAGCGCCAGCATCCCCAGGAAGCGCACGGCGATCACCACCGCGCAGACGACCACGGCCGGCATCGCGTAGCCGAGGATGTCGGTACCCTCGGCCAGCACCACGGCGCGCAGCTCGATGCCCATCAGCCCGAAGGCCAGGCCCGTGAGCATCAGGTTCACGACGTCCCAGAAGGCCGCGCGGGTCACGCGGGCCTCCCCGTCGGAGGCGCGGGCGCGGCGGTTGGTCTCCAGCGCGGTGACGACCACGGCGATGACGCCGGAGGCATGCACCTCCTCCGCGAGGATGTACGCCGCGAAGGGCGCGACGACGCTGACGGCCGTGCGGGCGCCCACCGAGGTCACGGCACGATCGGCCACCCGGTACAGGAAGCCCACCAGGAACCCGATCGCGACCGCGAGCGCCGCGCCGATCACGAAGTCCAGCAGGATCCCGGGGCCGAGGGAGTCCTGCCCCGCGAGCACCGCCCCGAGCGCCGCCTGGAACAGCACGATCGCGACGGCGTCGTTGAACAGGCCCTCCGTCTGCAGGACCGTGAGCAGGCGCCGCGGCATCCGCGCGGGGCCGGCGACGGCCTCGACGGCGACGGGATCCGGAGGGGCGACCATGGCGCCGAGCATGATCGCCAGCGGCAGCGCGATGCCGGGGACCAGCCACAGCACGGTGCCGGCGACCGCGGCGGCGGTCACCGCCGTCAGGCCCACCGCCAGCATCAGCAGGGTGCGCCAGCGGGTGCGGAACACCGACCAGCTCGAGGTGCGCGCAGCCTGGAACAGCAGCGGCGGCAGGAACAGCGGGAGGATCAGCTCGGCGTCGATGAGGTAGTCCGGCACCCACGGCAGCCAGGCGATCGCGGCCGTCGCCACCAGCATGAGGATGGGGTAGGGCAGCTTCCAGCGCTCGCCGATGGCCACGCAGACCGCCGTCACGGCCAGCAGGGCGACGACGAGGACGATGATCTCCACGTCCCGACCCTACCGCCGTCCCCGGCGGCACCGGGGGAGGGGTGGTGGCGCCGGCCCTGCGCGGCGCAGACTGGTGCCCCAGCACTCTCCAGGAGGAGTTCCCATGTCGAAGAAGATCCTCATCCTCACCGGTGACGCCGCGGAGACGCTCGAGGTGTTCTACCCCTACCATCGGCTCCAGGAGGCCGGCCACGAGGTGCACATCGGCGCCCCGGAGAAGCGCCGCCTCCAGTTCGTCGTCCACGACTTCGTGGACGGCTTCGACACCTACACCGAGAAGCCCGGGCACACCTGGGAGGCCGATGTCGCCCTCGCGGACGTGGATCCCGCCGACTACGACGCCCTCGTCGTCCCGGGCGGGCGGGCGCCGGAGTACCTGCGCAACAACCCCGAGGCGCAGCGGATCGTGCAGCACTTCTTCGCGCAGGACGCCCCGGTCGCGGCGACCTGCCACGGTCCCCTGATCCTGGCGGCGGCCGGCGTCCTGCCGGGCCGCACCAGCTCCGCCTATCCCGAGCTCGCGATCGACGTGGAGACCGCCGGGGGCGTGTTCGAGGACGGCGGCGCCGTGGTCGACGGGAAGCTCGTCACCGCCCGCGCCTGGCCCGACAACGGCACCTGGATGAAGGCCTTCCTCGCCGTCCTCGACGCCGCGTGATCGGCCGCGCGACGCCCGCCGCCGTCGGGCTGGACGCCGAGGCCCTCGCGCGGATCCCGGGGATCCTGCGCGAGGGTGTCGAGGCATCCCCGCCGCGCCTGGCGGGGGCGAGCGCCCTGGTGGCCCGCCACGGGCGGATCGTCCTCGAATGCGCCGAGGGCTGGGCCGTGCGCTGGCGCGACGCCGAGCACGAGCTGCCGATGGACCAGCGGGTCCCGGCCCGCGAGGACACGATCTACGACGTCGCCTCGATCTCCAAGCTGTTCACGGCGATCGCCGTGCTGCAGCTGGTCGAGGCCGGGCAGGTGGGCCTCGAGGACCCCATCGCGCAGCATCTGCCGCGCTTCGCCGCGCACGGCAAGGACCGCGTCCGCGTCCACCACCTGCTCACCCACACCGGAGGGCTGCCGGCCGAACGGCCGCTGCACCGCGAGCGCCCGGATCCCGCCTCCCGGCGGGAGCTGGCCCTGGAGACCGAGCCGATCGCCGGGCCGGGTGAGAAGTACGTCTACAGCGACATCGGGATGATCGCGCTGGGCTGCCTGGTCGAGGAGGTCGCCGGCCGGCCCCTGGACGCGGTGGTGCGCGCACGCATCACCGGGCCGCTGGGCATGGACGAGACCATGCATCGGCCCCCGGCGGCGCTCCTGCCCCGCATCGCCGCGACGGAATGGGACCCGGACACGGGCACGATGCTGCGCGGGGTCGTGCACGACGAGAAGGCCCGCGCCCTGGACGGGGTCGCGGGGCACGCGGGGATCTTCTCCACCGCCTCCGACCTGGCCGTGCTCGCGCAGACGCTGCTGGACGGCGGCCGATGCGGGACGGCGCGGATCCTCTCCGAGGAGAGCGTGGCGGCGATGCTCACCGACCGCGTCGCGGCGATCACCGGACCGGACGGCGCCCGCCGGGGCCTGGGCACGGAGCTCTCCGCGGCCAGCCACGGCGCGCTCGCCCGGCCCCGCAGCGCCGGGTCCCGCGGCACCGGGTCCTCCGCGGCCGGGGCCGGGACCGTCGCGTCCACCGCGGCTGGGCCCCGCGGCGCCGGGTCCTTCGCGGCCGGGCCCCGGACCGCCGGGCACACCGGCTTCACCGGCACCTCGCTGCTGATCGACCCGGGCACGGGCGTGAGCGTGATCGTGCTGGCCAACGCCGTGCACCCGCGGCGGGAGCGGTCCGGGATGCCGGAGGTGCGGCGCGCGGTCGCCGACGCCGTCGCCGATGCCCTCGGGGCCGAGGACGCGCCGGCGCCGCACCGGTCCGCGGCACCGCACCTGCCCTCGGCACCGGACCGGCCCTCGGCGGCGGTCAGCGGGTTAGCGCCGCCTCCTCCGCGCCGCTGACCCCGTCCTCGTCGTTCCACCGCAGCACCTCGTCGTGGCTGTCGGAGACGAGCGTCAGGCGGTACGCGCCCGGCCGCCCGGAGAAGCGCAGGGTCATGCGGGCATCGGTGACCCGCGCGAGCACGGGCGCCATGGCGAGGGTGAGCCGGTCCCGGGCGCGGCGGGTCTCCGGGGCGTCCTCGGCGTCGTCCAGCAGCAGGACCTCGCGGCCGGCGCGGCGCGCGGCCTCGACCGCGTCGGTGAAGGCGCGCTGGCGGACCAGTCCGGGCACCCGGATCTCGTCGCGCAGCGCCGCCTCGAGCACGCGCGCCCGCACCCGGTCCTCCTCGCCGATCCCGCCCTCGGAGGCGATCACCTCGAGCACCGGCATCGCCCGCTCCAGCACCCCGTCGATGCGGGTGCGGCGCTCCTGCTCGGCGGCCGCGGCCGATACCTCGGTGGCCGCGCGGGCGATCGCCGATCCCCGCACGCGGTCCAGGCGCCGCCCCATCCGATCCAGGCCCATGGCGACCCAGGTGCCCACCAGCAGCGTCCCGGCATGGCGCACGATCAGCTCGGCCGCGACGAGGGGCGACCCTCCGGCGGCCAGCGCCCACACGAGGGTCACCAGGAACATCGCCGCCAGGCCGACCCAGGCCATGCCGACGCGGCCGCGCACGGCCATCGCCAGCAGCAGGAAGGTGAGCGCCCCGAAGTGCCAGCCGGCCCAGCCCAGATCGTCCGAGAAGGGCAGCCCGTGCTCCACGACGGCGGTCGTGAGCGCCACGGTGGCGATGACTGCGGCGGCGCGGGCTCGGGACATCCGGGGAGCGCCGTCGAGCATGAGGATCGCGGCGCCGACGGCGAGCCCCAGCAGCCCGGCGATCACGGTGACGCTGATCAGTCTGATGTCCGGGGTCAGCGCGACGAGCACGGCGTGGGTGAGGACCAGGCAGGCGGCGATCACCCAGGCGGCCCGGGAGCTGCGCAGGACGATCCACGGCTGCATCACCTCACCCCCGGCCGTGTCCAGGAGATCTCCACCTGCGTGCCCTCGCCGGGGGCGGAGATCACCCGTGCCTCGCCGCCGGGGAGTCGGGCGATGCTCCCGAGGATGCTCTCGCGCACCCCCATGCGGTCCCAGCCCACGCCGGCCATCGAGAAGCCGACGCCGTCGTCGAGGACGCGGATGTCGATCCGCTCGTCGCGCAGGCGGACCTCGACGGCCCGCTGCACGGCGCGCTCCTCCGCGCCGCCGGCGTGGCGGAGGCTGTTGCGCAGGGCCTCGCCGACGGCGGTCACCAGGGCGCGGCGCACCTCGGCGGGCACCGGGCGGCTGCGGGTGACCTGGGAGGTGAAGGCGACGGCGGGGCTGATCTCGTAGACGGTCTCCTGCAGCAGGACGACGAAGTCCCGCGCCGCGAACCCTCCCTCGCGGCGCTGCCGCGCCGCGCGCGGGGAGGCCGAGTCCTGCAGGGTGCGCAGGGCCGTGCGGGCATGCTGGCGGGCGCTCTCGCGCAGCGCCGGGTCCTCCCGGCCGGCGAGGACGAGGACGCTGAGCACCTCGTCGTGGAGGAACTGGCGCAGCCACTGGTCCTCCTCGCGCACCGCGGTGCGCCGCGCGCTCTCGCGGGCCTCGGCGCGCGCCCGGTCGGTGGCCTCGTCGGTGCGGCGGGCGAGGTCGCGGAACAGGAGGATCATGCCCACCAGCACGCCGCCGAAGACGATCGGGTACAGGCCGTCCTGCGTGGCCTGCGCCTCGAGTCCCGGCGGGCCGGCCAGCAGCCGCACCAGGCCGATGCCGACGCCGACGAGGACCGCGGAGATCCAGGCCAGCACCGTCCGCCCGGCGATGCAGACGGCGGCCACGCCGATCACGGCCGTGAGCGTGAACCAGGGCGCCTCCTCCAGCGTGCCGGGGGAGTGCATCGCCGGGACCAGCGTCGCCAGCAGGCCGAAGGCGGCGATCCCGGTGCCCAGCAGGGTCCGCCGGATGGCCCGGATCGGGGCGCGGCGGGTCATGGCGAGCAGGACCAGGGGCATCACGAACACCACGAGGATCGAGCACACGTCCCACAGCAGGTGGTAGACGTGCCACTGGCGCAGCAGGGCGGGCGTGCCGAGGGCGCCGAAGGTGAGTCCGCCGAGCGCGTAGCCGAGGGTGAGGACCCGGGTGACGCTGTCCTCCATGGAGGCGTGCGCCGGCTCGGAGGAGGTCACCAGACCCCCGGCTCCCCGATGAACCCGTCCTCGACGGCCCGCTTGTACAGGTCGACCTTGGTGCCGCTCTCCCGCCCGACCCGCACGTACTTGGCGCGGATGTCCTTGACGTACTTGTCGACGGTGTGGACGGACAGCCCCAGGCGCTGGGCGACGGAGACCGTGGTGTGGCCGTCGGCGTACATGGCCAGCACCTCGCGCTCGCGCGGGCTGAGCCGGGCGTCGCGCAGGCGCTCGTCGGAGTCGATGGAGGCGGCGAGATCCGCGGTCATGACGTTGCCGCCGGCGAGGACGGCCTGCACGGCGGCGACGAGGTCCTCCTCGGGGGCGGACTTGCGCACCACGGCGCCCGCCCCGGCCTGGGCGGCGCCGCGCAGCAGGAAGCGGCTCTCGCCGGAGGTGTAGACGACCGTGGCGATCCCGGCCTCGCGCAGGATCGAGATGTTCTCGTCCGGGGCGGAGCCGTCCTGCAGGCGGAGGTCGAGGATCGCGAGGTCGACCCGGGGGTGCTCGCGCAGGAAGTCGTCCACGGTCGGGGCCAGGCCCACGAACTCGCAGCCGGGGATCCGGGCGACGACCTCGCTCAGGACCGTGCCCATGAAGGGGTGGTCGTCGATCGCGCCCACGGTGTGGCCCACGGCGTGTCCCTCCCAGCTCACCGGCGCAGGAGGCCCGCGCCGGCATGTCGGCAGCGGTTCCCGGCGAGGAACCGCGGGCCGTCAGTCTACCGGCGCGCCGGAGCGGCCGCAGGGAGGACCGGGCGGCGGGACGTGCGGCGCCCGGAGGGCGCGCGACGTGGTGGGGTGGGCCTGCGGCGCGGAACTCCGCCGCTGCCGGACGGTGCGTCCGGCAGCAGCGCAGAGCGTGAGCCGCAGCCCACCTGCCCGCACCACCCGCGAACGACGGTACGGGACCGCGCGCGCACTTCCCAGACCCGGAAACGGGCACCCCCGAAACGGGTACCCCCTTCTTGTCCTTCCTACATCGAGTCCTGCCAGGCCTGGTACAGCGCCGCGAACCGGCCTCCGGCGGCGACCAGCTCCGCGGGGGAGCCGTCCTCGACGACCTCGCCGCCGTGGACCACGAGCACCCGGTCGGCGATCATCACGGTGGACAGGCGGTGGGCGATGATCAGCGCCGTGCGCCGGCCCAGCAGGCGGGTCAGGCCCTCCTGCACCATGCGCTCGGAGGGGATGTCCAGCGAGCTGGTCGCCTCGTCGAGGATCAGCACCTTCGGGTCCGCGAGGAAGGCGCGGGCGAAGGAGATCAGCTGGCGCTGCCCGGCGGAGACGCGGCCGCCGCGCTTGTTCACGTCGGTGTCGTATCCGTAGGGCAGGGCCTCGATGAAGGTGTCCGCGCCGATGGCCCGGGCCGCGGCCTCGACCTCCTCGCGGGAGGCGCCGGGCCGGCCCAGCTCGATGTTGTCGGCGACCGTGCCCGAGAACAGGTACGCCTCCTGGGTGACCATGACGATGTTGCGCGTCAGGTCCTCCATCGACACGTCCCGGAGGTCCACGCCGTCCAGCGTCACCCGGCCCTCCGTGGCGTCGTAGAAGCGCGAGATCAGCTTGGCGACCGTGGACTTCCCGGCGCCGGTCTGCCCGACCAGGGCGACCGTCTGCCCGGCGGGGATGTGCAGGCTCAGCGGCTTCAGCACCAGCGGGCCGTCGGCCGTGTACCGGAAGGAGACGTCCTCGAAGTCGACCTGGCCGGTGGAGTCGGGCAGCGGCGTGGGACGCTCGGCCTCCTTCACGCTGGGCTGCTCGGCCAGGAGCTGGGCGATCTTCTCGAGCGCGGAGACGCCGGACTGGAAGGCGTTGTAGAAGCCGGCCAGCTCGTCGATCGGCTGGAAGAACCGCCGCGAGTACAGGACCAGCGCCACGAGCACGCCCACCGACAGGGAGCCGTCGAGCACCCGGAAGCCGCCGACCAGCAGCACCACGGCGATGGTGGTGTTGGCGAGGATGCGCAGCGCCGGCTGGTAGATGCCGAACACCCGGATGGAGCGCAGCGACGCATCGCGGTAGTCCTGGGAGAGCTGGTCGAAGGCGGCCTGGTTGCGGTCCTCCTTGCGGAAGGCCTTCACCGCGCGGATTCCGGCCATGGCCTCGACGAAGTGGACGATCAGCCGCGCCGAGTGGGTGCGGATCGCCCGGTACTCCTCGCGGGAGCGCTTCTGGAACCAGATCGTCAGCAGCACGCCGGGGACCAGCATGAGCAGCATGACCGCGCCGGTCACCCAGTCCATCGAGACGATGAGGACGACGGTGAACACCATCGACAGCGAGGAGCCGACGATGATGTCGACCCCGAAGTCGAGCAGCTCGCGCAGCGCCTCCATGTCGGAGGTCTGGCGCGAGACGATGCGCCCCGAGGTGTAGCGCTCGTGGAACTCGAGGTCCTGCTTCTGGGTGAAGCGGAAGACCCGCTTGCGCAGGCCGAACAGCATGCGCTGGCCCACGACGGTGCCCTGGCGGACGTAGCCGAAGGTCAGCACGCCGCCGACGATCGCGGCGCCGATGTACAGCAGCCCGGCGCGGATCGTCAGCGACGCATCGCCGTCGATGAGGGCGGGCAGGGCGTGGTCGATGCCGTAGGCGATGATCCGCGGGCCGGCGACGACCGCCAGCTGGGCGATCACCACCATCACGCTCATCATCACGAACTGGCCCTTCACGGGCGCGAGGAGCTCCCCGAGCAGGCGCAGGGTCCGGCGGCGGGATTCGCGGTTCTCCTCGGCGGACAGGACGCGGCTCTCCGCGTCCTCCTCGCGCTCGGCGGCCTTCCCGGCGGGTGCCGTGGTCATCGGGTCTCCTCCCCGGTCTGGACGGCGCGCAGGTCGAGCTCCCCGGTGAGGGTCTCGATGTCCTGGTCGCGGCGGGCCTCCTCGGCCTGGTGGGCGATGACGTAGCGGTACTGCGAGGAGCGGCGCATGAGCTCCGCGTGGGTGCCGACCTCGGTGATCCTGCCGTCGTCCATGAGGGCGACGCGGTCGGCGAGGGCGACGGTCGAGGTGCGGTGGGCGACGATCAGCGTGGTCGTCCCCTGCAGCACCTCGCGCAGGCGCTCGGTGACCCGTTCCTCCGTCTTGGTGTCCAGGGCGGACAGCGGGTCGTCCAGCAGCAGCACCGCCGGCTGGGCGGCGATGGCGCGGGCCAGCGCCAGGCGCTGGCGCTGGCCGCCGGAGAGGCTCATGCCCTCCTCGCCGATGCGCGTGTCCACGCCCTCGGGCAGGTTATGGACGAAGGTGGCATCGGCCGTCTCGAGGGCGAGCTCCAGCAGCTCCTCGGCCTCGGCCTCGGACAGGGACTGGTCCGCGCCGATGAGCACGTTCGAGCGCACGGAGTCGGAGAACAGGGTCGCGTCCTCGAAGGCGACGGCGGTCAGCGACCGCAGCGTCTCGAGGTCCATGTCGCGCACGTCGACGTCGTCGATGGTGACGCGGCCGCCGGTGACGTCGTACAGGCGCGGCACCAGCTGCAGCAGGGTCGACTTGCCGCTGCCGGTCACGCCCACCAGCGCCATCGTCTCCCCGGGGCGGATCTCGAGGGTGGCGCCGTCGATGACGTCGTCCATGTGGTCCGGGGCGTCGGGGTAGCGGTAGTGGACGTCCTCGAGGCGGACGATGCCGCGGGCCTGGCCGGCGGGGATGGCCACCGGCTGCTCCGGGGAGGTGATGGTGTTGACCTCGTCCATCACCTCGTAGTGGCGGTTCAGGGCGGTGGTCGTGTTGACCGCCTGGCCCAGCAGGTTGCCGAGCATGCGCACGGGGCCGATGACCAGCACCGCCGTGGCGAAGTAGGCGGCCAGATCGCCCGGGGTGATGCTGCCGCGGGCGGTGAGGTGGATGCCGGTGAACAGGGCGACGCCCAGGGCCAGCTCGGGCAGCATGAACATGAACATGTCGAACCGGGCCATCGCGGTGGCCTTGCGGACCTCCGTGCGGCGCAGCTCGTCGGCCTGCTCGGCGAAGCCCTCCAGCGCGGTGGGGCCGCGGCCGAAGGCCTTGAGCACGCGGATGCCCTGGACGGACTGCTCGATGGTGGTGGCGAGATCGCCGTTCTGGTCCTGCGAGAGGCGCGAGAGCGTGTGGAAGCGGACGCTGAAGCGGTAGGCGATGATCGAGACCGGCACGGCGGCGGCGATGAAGATCAGGGCCAGGATGACGCTCTCGCTGAACAGGAACGCCAGGCCCACCACGATGGTCACGGAGTTCGCGACCAGCATGATCAGGCCGAAGGCGATCCAGCGGCGCACGGTGGAGATGTCGCTCATCATGCGCGAGAGCAGCTGTCCGGAGCCCCAGGCGTCGTGGAACGCCACGGGCATGTGCTGCACCTTGCGGTAGAAGTCGACCCGGATGCCCTTCTCGATGAGGGTCGCCGGGGAGACGGCGAAGACGCGGCGCAGGTAGATGAGGGACGCCTCGACCAGGCCGAGGCCGATGGCGACGGCGCCGCCCGTCCACACGACGGCGGCGGTCGGGGTGGCGTCGAGCTGGTCGACGACGGCGCCCAGCACCTGCGGGATGAGCAGGGCGACGATCGAGGCGATGAGGGCGCTGAGCAGGCCCAGGAGGAGTCGGAGGCGAATGGGGCGGACCGTCTGCCACAGGCGGGCCATGGTCGCAATCATGAGGAGAGACCTCTATCGAGGAAGCGCGGCGTCGCGCGAAGGTGCGGGGCAAGAAGACCGGGCAGGGCTCGCTGGCCGTGCCGGTCGTGGAAGGGAGCGGTCGGTGCCGCAGCAGCAAGCCTATCCAGAAGGTCGGACCTCTGGGCGGAACCTGGCCGAGTCTTTTGCAGTCGATGCAGATTCTTTGCGGGAGCACCGACCGGGACGAGGAGCAGGGAGCGACCGGCTCCGGAGAGCGGGCAGAGCCGGTCCGATGCCGCCGGGAGCCCGCCCGGAGGCGGCGCGTGGGTCCCGTGCGGCCCGAGCTCTCAGGGCTGAGGGTTCTCGGGGATCCAGTCCTGGTCGGAGGCGTCGCTGAGCAGCGCGGCGGCGCCGGCGGCTGCGGCCGTCACGGTGAGCACCGCGGGCCAGGAGCCGATCTTCTTCGCCAGCGGGTGCGAGAGGCCGAAGCCCAGCACGTACGTCGCCCCCAGCGCGGCGGCGGTGGCCGGGCCGCGACGGGCCAGCCAGGTGCGGCCGGCATAGAGGCCGGCCGCGGCGAGCACCACGCCGCCCAGCGGGCGGATCCCCGTCTCCCGCGCGGTGAGCCAGCCGCCGACGAGCCCGAGGGCGACGACGGGGGCGCTGGCGACGTTCCGGGCGGGCTTCAGGGTCATCGCGGTGCTCATGCCTCCGAGCCTACGCTCCTCGGCCCGGCGGGCGCCATGCGGTATCCCGCGCATCCGCGGCCGATGCTCGCGCCCGATGCGCGTGCCCGATGCGTGTGCCCGATGCGCTTGCCCGATGTACGCGCCCGATGCGCGGGCGCGATGCGCGGGCGCGCTCAGCGCAGGACGGCGATCCCGTGGGCGGGGACGGTGCCGGGGCGGACCCGCTGCGTCCCGTCGACCATGTCGGCGCCGGAGACGACCTCGAGGACCTCCCGGTCGGTCGCGACCTCGTCCTCGCCGAGGTTGATCGCGAGCACCAGCGGCGGCATGGGCAGCTGGCATCCGGGGGTCAGCACGATCTCGGCGAAAGTGTGCGAGAGGGTCTCTTCCCGCACCGTGACATCGGCCTTGATCAGCCACGGCTCGCGGCGGCGCAGGGCCAGCAGGCGCCGATGCGCCTCCACGATCCGCGGCGCGGCCTCGGGCTTCAGCAGGGCGAGCGCGGAGGCGGCATCGGCCGGGTCGTCGGGGAAGGAGGGGCGCACGGCGTCGTCCCCGCCGGCGCGCTCCTCCTTGACGCCGACGGCCCCGAACTCGTCCCCGGCGTAGAGGGCGGGCACGCCCGGGAGTAGGGCCAGCAGGGCGATGGCGGCGGCGAGGTCGCGGCCGTCGGCCAGCTGGGAGGCGATGCGGGTGGTGTCGTGGTTGCCGAGGAAGGTCAGCGGCAGCGCGCCGCCGTCCTCCGCGCGGAAGTCCTGGTGGCGGCTCAGCGCGTGGCGCAGCTCGAAGAGGTTGTGGTCGTGCAGCGAGGACCAGATGCCCTTCCACAGCTCGTACTGGGTGATCGAGTCCGCGCCCGAGGCGGCGGCGAAGGCCGGGTAGTCGCCGTGGATCACCTCGCCGAGGATCCACGCCTCCGGGTGGCGCTCGCGCAGCCGCGCGATGATCGGCGCCCAGGCCTCCGGCCCCGCCGCATACATGGCGTCCAGCCGCCAGCCGTCGGCGCCGCGCTGCAGCCAGGCGCTCATCGTCTCGACCACGGCCTCCTGCACCGCCTCGTCGGTGAGGTCCAGCTCCACCAGGTCGGGATTGCCCTCGAAGCCGTAGGGGTGGGCGCCGGCCCAGCGGATCCGCGACCCCTCCGGGCTGTCGGGGCCGCCGGCCAGGGCCGCGCGGACCACCGCATGGTGCTCGCTGACGTGGTTGAAGACGCCGTCCAGCACGACCCGCACGCCCCGCTCGTGGCAGGCGGCCAGCAGGCGCTGGACATCGGCCTGGTTCCCCAGCCGCGGGTCCACCCGCTGGTGGTCCAGGGTGTCGTAGCCGTGGCTGACGGAATCGGCGATGGGGTTCAGGATCAGCACGTTCGCCCCCAGGGAGACGATGTGGTCCAGCCACCCCTCGATGCGCCCCAGGCGGTGCACGACGTGCTCGCCGTCGGTCAGCCCGTAGCTCGTCGCGACGAGGTCGTCGCGGTGCTGCGGGGCGCCGCAGAATCCCAGGGGATAGATCTGGTAGCAGATCGCATCCCGCACCCACGCCGGCGTCCTCGCAGTCATGAGCCCATCGTAGGCGTCCCGCCGGGGCGCGTCCGCCGCACGCGCCCGGCGGACGGGAACGTGGCGGCGGGGGCGCGGAGCCAGGACTCCCGGGATCACGGACTCCCCATCGGCCGTCCCATGAGGTTGGATGAATCCGGGGTGGCAGCCCGCCGCCCCACCACCCCGGCTCAGGAGGCTCCATGATCCGCATGCGCACCGACATCTTCGCCGAATCCCTCGGCATGGGCACCAGCCTGACCGTGCTGATGCCGCAGGCGGCCGCCGGCATCGGCATGGGCGGGGACGACGCCGCCCCGGCCCACGGCGACGGCGTGCCGGTGCTGTACCTGCTGCACGGGCTGAGCGACGACTGCACCATCTGGGAGCGGCGCACCTCGATCGAGCGCTACGCCAGCGAGAAGGGCATCGCCGTGGTGATGCCGCAGGTCGGGCGGTCCTTCTACTGTGACGAGGCGCTCGGCGAGGCGTACTGGACCTACCTCTCCGAGGAGCTGCCCCAGCTGCTCGCGCGGACCTTCCGGATCTCGACGGCCCGCGAGGACACCTTCGTGGCCGGGCTGTCGATGGGCGGCTTCGGCGCGTTCAAGCTGGCCCTGAACCATCCCGAGCGCTTCGCCGCCGCGGCGAGCCTGTCCGGGGTGGTGGACCTCGTCGCCCTCGAAGGCCTCGACGTGCATCAGGGGCATCTGGCCGAGCGGATCTGGGGCGGGAAGCGCCCCGATGGCACCCAGGACGACCTGGTGGGGCTGCTGCGCGCGGCCGATCCGGAGTCGCTGCCGGCCCTCTTCCTCGACTGCGGCACCGAGGATCCGCTGGTCATGCTGAACCGGGGCTTCATCGCCGCGGCGGAGGAGAAGGGCGTGGCGATGCAGTCCCGCCTGCGCCCGGGCAACCACACCTGGGACTTCTGGGACACCAGCATCCAGGACGTCCTGGACTGGCTGCCGATCCGCGCCTGAGGGGATCCCGCCCGCGTGCCGCCGGCGCCGTCGACCGGGGCCGCGGCTCGCGGTCTGCGGGCCCCGGCCGACGGACGTCGGGTGCGGCGGGGCGGGGCGTGCGCTACGATCGCCGCGTGATCGATCGTCGCTATGCGTATGACTGCTCGGCTCTGGAGGGGCCGCAGCGGGCATAGACGCACGCCGACTTCCAGAGCCACAGGGCAGAGCGAACGCTCTGCCCTTCGCCGTTTCCGGCGGGCTCTGCGCAGGGTCCGCCCCTCTCCCAGGAGCAGACCATGACCCCTCTCGACACCACCGCCCCCGCCGCGCCCGCCGTCCCCGCTGCGCCCGCCGTCGCCGTCGGCACCGAGGACCTGCACGTCGCCGCCTTCACGGAGCTGCCGACCCCCGCGCAGGTGCGGGCCGAGCTGCCGGCCGAGCCCACCGACGTCGCCCTCGTGCGCCGCACCCGCGAGGAGGTCCGCGCCGTGCTGCGCGGCCAGGACGACCGCCTGCTGGTGATCGTCGGCCCCTGCTCCATCCACGATCCCGAGGCCGGTCTCGACTACGCCCGTCACCTGGTGGGGGAGGCGATCGGCCACCGCGACGACCTGCTGGTGGTCATGCGCGCCTACTTCGAGAAGCCCCGCACCACCGTCGGCTGGAAGGGCCTGATCAACGACCCGCGCCTCGACGGCAGCCACGACATCGCCACCGGCCTGCGCCGCGCCCGGGCGTTCCTGCGGGACGTCGTCGGGCTCGGGCTGCCCTGCGCGACCGAGTTCCTCGAGCCGATCAGCCCGCAGTACACGGCGGACCTCGTCTCCTGGGGAGCGATCGGGGCGCGCACCACCGAGAGCCAGATCCACCGCCAGCTCGCCTCCGGGCTGTCGATGCCGATCGGCTTCAAGAACGGCACCGACGGCGGGCTGCAGGTCGCCATCGACGCCCTCGGCGCGAGCGCCGCCCCGCAGTCCTTCCTCGGCATCGGCGCCGACGGCCGGGCGAGCCTGGTGACCTCCACCGGCAACCCGGACACCTCGGTGATCCTGCGCGGCGGCGCCGACGGCCCGAACTACGGCCCTGAGCATGTGCGCGCCGCATCCGAGCGCCTCGCGGCGGCCGGGCGCAGCCCCCGGCTGATCATCGACGCGAGCCACGCCAACAGCGGCAAGGACCACGAGCGCCAGGCCGTCGTCGCCCGCGAGATCGCCGCCCAGGTCGCCGAGGACGGCTCCGCCATCAGCGGCGTCATGCTCGAGAGCAACCTGCTGCCCGGAGCGCAGACGCTCGACGTCGCCGCCGGCCCCGCCGCGCTGGTGCGCGGCCGCAGCGTCACCGACGCCTGCATGAGCTGGGACGAGACCGCCCGGATCCTCGAGGACCTCGCCGCCGCGGTGCGCCGACGTCGCCTCGGCGGTCCCGCCGCCTGACCGGGGTCGTCCGGGCCGTCCCGGTCCGTCGTGCGACTGACCGGGGCCTTCCCGTTCCGTCGCGCGCAGGGAGCGCTGGTAGGTCGCCTGGCCCCGTCACTCGGCTGGAGCGCGGGCTGGGAGCCTCGCCCCCGTCACTCTCCCGGTGCGGGGCTCCCGGAGGGCCGGTCGTGCTCGCCCGGTGCGGGGGCCGCGGCGGCGCGGTCGGCGTGGCCGAGGGAGCGGCCCGGGGCGATGAGGTCGCGGACCCGGCGCTTCAGCTCGGAGATGTCGGGGAAGCCGCCGTCGCGCTTGCGGTTCCACACGTGCGCGCCGTCCACGTCGATGCGGAAGACGCCGCCGGTCGCGGGCACCAGCGCGATCTCGCCGGCCTCCTGCTCGAAGGTCTGCAGCAGCTCGCCCTGGTACCACTGGGCGCGCAGCAGCCAGCGGCACTGGGTGCAGTAGGTGATGACGATCCGCGGCGCAGGCATGCGGCCAGGGTGCCACATGCCCGCGCCGCGCGAGGCAGGGGGTCAGCGGCGCGCGGCGTCCTCCGCCGTGGTGCCGGGCTCCGACGGAGGCACCGAGCGCCCGGTCGAGTCCGCGTCTGTGTCCGTGTCCGTATCCGCGTCCGTGCCCGGGGCGGCGCCGCGGGTCTTCGCGAGGCTCGCGACGGTCGCGACGGCCACGGTCGCGCCGATGAACAGCAGCGAGAGCCAGATCGGGATCTCCGGAGCCCACAGCACGGGCTCGCCGCCGTTGATGAACCCCAGCTCGTTGACGTGCAGGGCATGCAGCACCAGCTTCACGCCGATGAAGGCGAGGATCACGGCGAGACCCTGGGCCAGGTACACCAGGCGCTTCAGCAGTCCGCCGATGAGGAAGTACAGCTGGCGCAGCCCCATCAGCGCGAAGACGTTCGCGGTGAACACGATGTACGCCTCGGAGGTGAGGCCGTAGATGGCCGGGATGGAGTCGACCGCGAAGACGAGGTCGACCACGCCCAGGGCGAGGATCGCCAGCAGCATGGGGGTGGCCATGCGGCGCCCGTCCTGGCGGACGGTCAGGCGGTCGCCGTGGTAGGTGTCGGTCACCGGGAGCACGCGGCGGACCAGGCGCATCAGCCGGCTGTCGGCCGGGTCGGCGTCGTGGTCGCCGAAGGCCTGCCGCCAGGCCAGGACCAGCAGCAGCGCCCCGAAGCCGTAGAAGGCCCACGAGAAGTTGTCGATCACCGCAGCGCCGGCCGCGATGAAGCCGCCGCGCATGATCAGCGCGATGACGATGCCGATCATGAGCACCTTCTGCTGGTGCACGCGCGGCACCGCGAAGCTCGTCATGAGCAGCAGGAACACGAAGAGGTTGTCGATCGACAGGGCCTTCTCGGTGAGATAGCCGGCGAAGTACTCGCCGCCGTACCCCCAGCCCGAGGTGACACCGATGCCCACGCCGAACAGCAGGGCCAGGACGATGTAGAACGCGGACCAGCGGGCGGCTTCGCCGAGGCCCGGTTCATGGGGCTTCCGCACGTGCGCGAAGAACTCGTACACGAAGAAGGCGATGGTGACGGCGATCGTGATCGCCCAGATGAGGGGTGTGATCTGCACAGGGTCCTCCGGAGACGGTGGCGTGGCGCCAGAGTCTCCTTCGTCCCAGAGGCGGGACCGACAGCCCGGGTATCCGTTGGCGGATCCGAAGTGACGGGCATGCCGAGGTGAAGTACTCCCTCTGCACCGCCTACGGTACGCGCTCTCGCGGCTCGTTTCCTGGGAACCTGCTCGGGAACTTCGGCGTCGGCGGGGTCACACACCCAGCTGGAGGCGCTTGGCCTCCACGGCGATCTCGGCCTGACCTGCGACATCATCGGCATCGGCCCCGGAGGCGGCGGTGACGACCGCCCCGACCAGGCCCTCGACCAGCGGTGCGAAGGTGAGGTGGACGCGGCCCTCGAGCTCCGGGTCGAGGAACTCCAGCGCCGTCTGCGCGGAGAGGATCGCGGAGCCGAGGTCCATCAGCACGACGACGCCCTGGTCGTCGGCGGCGGCCTCGATGGCGGCGCTGATCGCGGCGGCATCGGTGCCGAGGGCGGTGCCGCCGCCCGGCTCCTCGATGCCGGCGGCGATCTCGATGCGCGGGGCGCCGTCGCGGACCATCTGCAGGGCGAGGTCCGCCGCCGCCTCGGCCAGCGCGCGCGAATGGGAGACGACGACGATCCCGGTCATGCCGATCCCTCCTGCCCGGCGACGGTCTCCGCCAGGGCCTGCCACAGCAGCGCGGTGGAGGCGGCACCCGGGTCGACGTGCCCGATGGAGCGTTCGCCCAGGTAGGAGGCGCGTCCCTTGGAGGCCTGCAGGGGGGTCGTGGCCTCGCGGCCCTGCTCCGCCCCCTCCGCTCCGGCGCGGACGGCCGCGGCGAGGTCCGATGCGTCCTCGCCGGTGGACGCCTGCTCGAAGGCATCCAGGGCGGGCGCCCACGCGTCGAGCATGGTCTTCTCGCCGACGGTCGCCTTGCCGCGCTGCTCGATCCCGCCGACCCCGGCGCGCAGGGCGGCCAGCAGGTCCGCGGCATCCAGCTGCGTGGCGCCGGGCTGGGAGGTGCCCAGGCGCAGGAAGAACGTCCCGTACAGCGGGCCGGAGGCGCCGCCGACGCTCGAGACCAGCGTCATGCCGACCTTCTTCATGAGCGCGGGGATGTCGGCGAACTCCTCGGCGTCCAGGGCGGTGACCACGGCGGCGAAGCCGCGCTTCATGTTGCTGCCGTGGTCCGCGTCGCCGATCGCGGCATCCAGCTCGTTCAGCGCGGAGACGTGCTCGGCCAGCAGCGTGCTCGATCGGCGCAGCCAGGCGGCGAGGTCCGATGGGGTCAGGGCGGTGAGGGCGTCGGCCATGGCGATCAGATCCCCTTCCTCAGGGCGGGGGTGGAGACGGGGGCGTCCCACCAGCGGGTGAGCTCCTCGTCCAGGCGCAGCAGCGTGAGGGAGGCGCCGGCCATGTCGAGGCTCGTGATGAAGTTGCCGACCAGGTGGCGGGACACCTCGATGCCGGCCTCGGCGAGGATCTCGTGGGCATCGGCGGCGAGGATGTACAGCTCCAGCAGGGGCGTGCCGCCGAGCCCGTTGACGAACAGCAGGACGGGGCCCTCGCCGGGCAGCTCCGCGAGGATCGGCTCGAGCATGGTGCGGGCGAGGTCCTTCGCGGGGGCGAGCTTCTCGCGGCGGCGGCCCGGCTCGCCGTGGATGCCGATGCCGATCTCCACCTCGTCCTCGCCGAGCTCGAAGGAGGGCTTGCCGTTGGCGGGCACGGTCGCGGAGGTCAGGGCCACGCCCATCGAGCGGGCCCCGGCGTTGACGCGCTCGGCGACCGCGGTGACGGCTTCGAGGTCCAGGCCCTCCTCCGCTGCGGCGCCGGCGATCTTCTCCACCAGCACTGTGCCGCCCACGCCGCGCCGCCCGGCGGTGAAGGTCGAGTCCTCGACGGCGACGTCGTCGTTCGTGATGACGGAGCGCACCGCGATGCCGGACTCGGCGTCGGCCAGCTCGGCGGCCATCTCGAAGTTCATGACGTCGCCGGTGTAGTTCTTGACGATCTGGAGCACGCCGGCCCCGCGGTCGACGGCGGCGATCGCGGCCGTCATCTGATCGGGGACGGGGGAGGTGAACACCTCGCCGGCGCAGGCGGCGTCCAGCATGCCGTGGCCCACGAAGCCGCCATGGAGGGGCTCGTGGCCGCTGCCGCCGCCGGAGATGATCGCGACCTTGCCGTCGTCCTTCGGCTGCGCGCGCAGGACCAGCCGATGGTCCAGGTCGACGCGCAGGGTATCGGGGTGTGCCAGGGACATTCCGCGCAGCGCGTCGACGACGACATCGTCCACGGCGTCGATGATCTTCTTCATGCCCACGACGCTACCGCGAGACGTGAGCGCCGTCACCCAGTTCCGAGGGGCGGGTCCGGGGGTTTCGCTGCTCGCGAGAGCCGGGCGAGAGCCGGGCAAGAACCGCGTGAGCGCCGGGCAAGAGCACGGGAGTGACGGTGGGCGAGGGAAGAAGGGATCGGGGCAGAGTCCGGTGAGGACCCCGGGTCATCTGTTCCGGGGACTCGAGAAATTGCAGGCTCCAGAGCCACTTCGGCGATGAAAGTGGAACAAAACGGGACAATCGCTGGAACGCCCCGGGAGGCGTCTCGTCCGCCGGTCGCGACGCCCAGGACGAAGGCCCGAGGTGCGCCTGTCGTCCTCGTGCCTGGGGGACGCGTGCTGGTCCTCCCCAGGGGACTGCGCTCCACATCGGAGCACCATGACTGACCGGGGCGGGGACCGGCGCCTAGCGTCGGAGCGTGCGCGATGACCAGGAGGACGATGCCGGCTCGGGGCAGCTGCTGCATCGGCGCGAGTGGCTGCGCAGGGGCGTCCATCCTCGACAGCTCGCCTCGGAGCGGTACATCCGCGTGTTCTGCGGATACTTCACGCCGTCGGCTCGGCCGGCCACCCTCGAGACGGCGTGCCGTGTCCTGCAGAACGAGGTGAGAGCCGGCGCTGTGATCAGCCACGAAAGCGCTGCCGTTCTCCTCGGGCTCGCCCTCCCGGACCGGTGCGGTCCCTCTGGCGCCGATGCCGACCGGACCGCCGTACTCGGTGAGGTGCCGCGCGTGCACGCCGTGCAGCCAGGGGATCGATCCCGGCAGGTCGCGGGGTGCACGCTGCACGCGAGTCCGCCGGTGGCACGAGTCCTCGTCGCCGAGATCGAGGTCTGCCATCCGTACGACGTGGTCTGCCAGCTCGCGCCGGATCTTCTGCCGTGGGACCTGACGATCATGCTGGAGAGCCTGGTCCGCCCCGGTCGCCCCGGTGCCGTCGTTCCGGGGCTCAGCCTCGACGGAGTCGTCACGCATGCCCTCACCCGGGCGTCTGCGGCAGTGGCGGAGGCGGTGTGCAGCGCGGCCCGGCGTGCTCGACGCCCGTCGCGCTCATGTGCGGAGACGCTGATCCGTCTGATGGTGCGGGCCGCGGGATTCGTCGACCCGGAGCTCGGGCCCGTCGTGGTCGGCGGGAGCGACGGAGGGGCGCCGCACCGGGTCGCGCTCGGATGGCCGACATGGCGCGTGGGCATCGATACGGACCATCTCCTGGGGCCTGCACAGGCCAGGCGTCTGTGGCCCGCGAACCGCGCGGTCGCCCTCGCGGAGAGCGGCTGGTGCCTGCTCCGCCCGACGGCCGACGACCTCGGGGACTCCCTCGTGCTGCTCCTGAGCCTGAGGAACCTTCTCCAGCACGGGGGAGCTCCGGCACCGTCCCTCGCGCAGATCCGCGCCGCCGCATCCTCGCAGGCGCGGCGCACGGCGCACCGGCACCCGTGACGTGCGCATGTCCCGACGGCCGGATGCCGGCACTCGGTGTCGGGTGCCGGCATCGGCTGTCGGGTATAGGCGGCCGATTCCGGCAGCCGGCGGCCGGTAGCCGGTAGCCGTGGGTTGTGGGCCGTGGGCCGAAGGCCGAAGGCGGGGCGGCTCAGAGCATCGCGCTCGCCGCGGCGGCGCGGCCCTCGGCCTCGAGGGAGACGGCCAGCACGAGGCCCTCGGTGTCCCCGTCCGGGAGGTCGAGGGCCAGGTCGACCGCGCCGGCGGCGGACTCCACGGGCTCCGCCGCGCCGACGGTCTCGCCGTCACGGACCAGGAAGGCCCGCACGGTCCCGCCCGAGGCGAGCTGCGCCCGGGCCGTGACCTGCCCGCCTGCGGCGCGCACCGAGGACAGCACGAGCGCGTCCTCGCCGAGGCTCGGCCTGCCCCCGAGACCCACGCCGTCCGCGGAGGCCTGCACGATCGACGGGCCGGAGGCGACGGACTGCGCGGCGGTCGAGGGGATGGTCGGCTCGCGCGGATCGGACTCCTCCTGCGCGAGCCCCGGCAGCTCGAGGACGCCCCAGCGGTACGGATCGGCCTGCACGCCCGGGAACGTCGACCAGCCGATCCGGGACTGCCCGGTGCGGTCCTGCGTGTCGGAGTCGTAGACCACGACGTTCAGGCCCATGCGGTCCGGGCGGATCGCATCGGGAAGATCCGCGAAGGGGATCCGCGCCTCCACCTCGTAGCCCGTGTACGGGTCCGTGACCTGCGAGGCGATCCGCACCCCCGGGGCCGTCTCGGAGAGGGGTCCCTGGTGGTTGTCGTGGTCGCGGCCGCCGCCCACCCGGGTGGTGCCATCGGCCTCGAGCACGGCGGGCAGCAGCCCGAGGATGAACGTGCTGGCCGTGTGCTGGGAGTCCCCGCGCGGATCGATCATGATCTCGACCGAGTCGGTGCGGAAGCGCTGCTTGTCGTCATCGGCCCCGAGCACGGCCCCGGCCACGTCGTCCGTGACCGCGACGTGGACGTACAGCGCCTCGTCGTCGTAGGCCACCTGCACGGTCCCGGAGGCATCGGCCGGCTCGACGGGCTGGCCCTCCCAGAGGGTGCCGATGTCCAGCGCCTCGCCCGGATACTCGCCGCCCCCGCGCACGCCGTCGGCCGTGGCCCCGGGCGTCCGGGAGGCGACCAGGCGCGGCACCAGATGCAGGCCCTGGGCGGCGGTGGAGGTGATCCCGTCGGCGCTCGCATGGACGGAGACCGGGTAGACCCCGCCGTCCGGGGCACGGTTGGCGGTCGGCAGGCTCGGGTCGGTGCTGATGATCTCGACCTCGAGGCGGGCCGTCCCGCCGGCGGGGACGTCGGCGACGTCGAGCACGGGAGGGTCCGCCGCGAAGCCCTCGGGCAGCTCGATCTCGACGGTGCCGTTGCGCGGGGCGTCGGCATGGTTGCGGACGATCACCGCGAAGCGGTCCGAGCCGCCGACCGGCAGGGAGCGCCGGGTGGGGACCAGCGCGTCGAGGTGCTGCATGCCGAGCTCCTCGGTCCAGGCCAGGAAGTCCAGCACCTCGGGCCGGTTCTCGAGACCGGCCTCGAGAGGGCCTCCCACCCGCACCGGCACGGCGTTCCAGCCGCTGCCGCGGTTCTTCGTGCTGACGCGGGCGCGCAGCAGCACGTCCGTGCCGGGCTGCGCATCCGCTCCCGGCGTGACCTGGACGGTCACCTGCCGGGTCTGGCCGGCGGGGAAGGTCGGCAGGTCGACGGGGCCGTTCGTCGACCAGCCGGCGGGCACCTCGACGTCGACGCTCGCCTGCGGCGTCGCCCGCCCCGGCGAGCTCAGGGAGACGGTGACCTCCAGCGGCGTGCCCGGCAGCACGGTGAACGTCGAGGCCGATGCCTCCAGCAGGGTCCCCAGCGCGAGACCGCCGTCCACGGGCAGGCTCGCGCCGCGCAGGGCGGCCTCGTCGCCGCTGGTCGGCTCGACGAGCGGGGTGCGCGAGGCGATCAGGGTGAACCAGGTGGAGGGGATCTTCTCCGGATCGGTGGGCGAGGGCGGGATGACCGACCAGCCCTGCGTCCGGTACGACCAGACCGCCTCGTCGCGCAGGGCGCTCCAGCGCTTCCCGTGCTCGGCGCTCGGCGTCCCGTTCCAGGCGCCGTAGACCAGGTCGCTGGCCACGGCGGGCTGGTACCCGGCCTCGACGGCGTCCGGTCCCAGTCCTCCCGTGCCGTTGGAGCCCGAGCGCAGCAGACGGCGCGGAGCCCAGGCGGAGAAGCCCTCCTCGAGGTGCTCGGGGAACGCCTCCGGGTCCCCGGCGAGGAGGTAGGCCTCGACGGCGTACATGGCCGCCTGCTGGTGGTTGCCGTGGTTCCCCTCCACCGCGGAGGGGTTCATCGTGATGATGACGTCGGGGCGGGTCGCCCGGATGACCCGGACGATGCGTCCCAGCACGTCGCGGCCGCCCCACACCTCCCGCGACAGCGGCGCGGACAGGGTGTAGAAGAAGTCCACGGCGTCGAGGTTGAACACGTGCTCGATGCCGGCGATGCCGACGGCGCGGCGCTCCTCCTCCTCGCGGATCAGGCCCAGCGGCGGGCCCTCCTCGAGGCCCACGGCGTTGCCGCCGCCCTCGCCGCGGGTGATGGTGATGACGCCGGCCTGCTGCCCGTGCAGCTCGTGCCATTGGCCCAGGGCGGCGAGCGTCCACGCCTCGTCATCCGGGTGGGCGCCGATGTACAGCACGTCGAGCTTCACGGCCTCGTCGGCGAGGGCCCGTTCGGCGGGGGTGAGGAGGGTCAGGTCGAGGGTGGCGGCGCCGGCGGCGGCGCCCAGCAGGCCTCCGGCGCGCAGCAGGGATCGGCGGGACAGGGTGGGGGACATGTGTTCTCCTTCGAACGCGGTGTTCCGTGCGGGGGTTCCGCCTGCCCCTCTTCTCAGTGCGCTCCGGCGTCCGAGCGCAGCGCGAAGGTGCCCTGAGCGCGGCGGCGGCCCTGGACGGGGTGATCGGGGACGACGCGCTCGAGGAAGCGGTAGCCGTCGCGGGTGTGGGCGGCGCGCAGGTCGCCATCGGCGGTCGCCCTGCTCAGGGCGGCCCACCAGTCGGAGATGTCTCCCCAACCGGGGGCGGCGAGGGAGCCGCCGAACTGCTGCACCGCCAGGGCCGAGCACAGCGAGGCGAACTTGAGCCGGTCCACCAGGGGCCATGCGGCGAGGGTGCCCATCACGATGGAGGCGGCGAACACGTCGCCGGCGCCGGTGGTGTCCAGGGCGGTGACGGGCACGGCGGGGCAGTACGCCTCCTCGCCGGTGCTGGAGTCGATCGCGTAGGAGCCGGCGGCGCCGTCGGTGACCACGGCGAGCGGGACCCGGTCGGCGAGGGCGCGCACCGCGCGGTCCGGGCTGTCGGTGCGGGTGTACCCCATGGCCTCGATCGCGTTGGGGGTGAAGGCGTGGCAGTGGGCCAGCGGGGCCAGGTCCGCCACGTCCCAGCGCTCGGTCTCGTCGAAGCCGATGTCGGCGAAGATCAGCGTGCCGCGGGCGGCCAGCCGGGACCACCAGGCCGTCTCCCCGGCGAGGTCGACGACGGCGGCGCGGGAGGCGGGCGCCCGGTCGATCAGCGAGGACAGCGGTTCGGGCAGGTCGTGGCCGTGGGTGACCATGGCGCGGTCGTCGTGGGCGGCGATCGACACGGTCACCGGGGAGTGGAAGGACGGGAAGCGCCGCGAGGCGCTCAGGTCGATGCCCTCGTCCTCGCTCATCGTCTGCCACATCCAGTCCGCGTAGGCGTCGTCCCCGAAGCCGGCGACCAGCCCCGTCCGCAGGCCCAGGCGGGAGGTGGCGGTGGCGAGGTTGGCGATGCCGCCGGGGCTGGAGCCCAGGCCCTTGGACCACAGCTCCTGGCCCGGCAGCGGCATACGCTCCAGGCCGGTGAAGACGATGTCGAAGAAGACCGTCCCGGACAGCAGCACGTCCAGGGGCGGGTCCTCGGGCGATCGGGTGGCCGCCAGCGGATCCCACTGGTCGGGGTCGATGGTCGGGTGCGTGCTCATTCCTTCGAGGCCCCCTCGAGCATTCCGCGGATGAAGTGTCGCTGCAGCAGGAGGAACAGGATCACCATCGGCAGCGCGACGATGATGGCCCCGGCGGCCAGCAGGGAGTTCTCCGCCGTGTACTGGCCCTGGAAGGTCGCCAGCCCCAGCGGGGCGGTGCGCAGGCGGCCGGCGGGCGCCATCACCAGGGCGATGAGGAACTCGTTCCACGTCCACATGAACACCAGCACCACCAGGGTGATGACGGCGGGCAGGGACGCCGGCACCAGCACGCGGGTCAGGGCGCGCAGCGGGCCGGCGCCGTCCAGGGCCGCGGCCTCCAGCAGGCTGGGCGGCAGGGAGCGGAACTGCGCCCGCAGCCAGAAGGTGCCGAAGGCGATGGACTGGGCGATCTGCGGCAGGGCGATCGCCGCGTAGGTGTCGGTCAGGCCCAGGGTGCGCAGATCGAAGAACAGGGGGATGACCACGGCCTCCGCCGGGATCATCAGCCCCAGCAGGAACAGCGGGAACAGCAGCCCGGCGCCGCGGAAGCGCATGGTCCCGAAGGCGTACCCGGCGCCCACCGACAGCACCACGGCGCAGGTGACCACGATGACCGCGACGACCAGCGAATGGCCCAGCGATTCGGCGAAGCCGCCGATGCGCCACGCCTCCAGGAGGTTCTCCGGGTGCAGCCCGGGGGACTCGCCGATCCGCGGGGCGAAGGCGGTGCGGACGATGGTGAGGATCGGGGCCAGGGCGAACAGCGCGAACAGGGCCAGGACGGCGTAGTTCATCATCTGCTCGGCGCGCGAGACCCTCATGCCGGTCGCTCCCCGATGCGGGTGACCAGCAGGTTGATCACGAAGACGAGGAGGGTCAGGACGATGGCGACGGCGCTCGCCGAGCCGACGTCCTTGAGCTCGAACGCCCGCCGGTACACCTCGTAGCTGGGCACGGTGGTCGCGCGGCCGGGCCCGCCGGAGGTGGTGAGGTAGACCAGGTCGAAGGTCTTCAGCGCCGCGATGATCGTGAGCACGAGGGCGACGACGATCTCCCCGCGCACCGAGGGCAGGGTGATGGCGAGGAACTCGCGCACGGGACCGGCGCCGTCCAGGCGCACCGCCTCGTACAGGTCGTTGGGGATGCGGCTCATCCCGGCCAGCAGGAGCAGCATCACCAGACCCATCTCGAGCCAGGTGCCGATGAAGCCGACGGCGGGCAGGGCGGCGCCGGGGTCGCCCAGCCAGCCGCGGGCGAGGGAGTCCAGGCCCAGGGCGCGCAGCGCCTGGTTCAGCGGGCCGGAGGGGGCGTAGATCTGCCGCCAGGCCACGGCGATCACGACCAGCGCGATCACCTGGGGCAGGAAGATGACCGTGCGGAAGATGCCCATGGCGCGCACCTGCCCGCGCCGCAGGATGGCCGCCAGCACCAGGCCCACGATCAGCGGCAGCACGGCGTAGAACACGATGAGCACGAGGGCATGGCCGATGGCGGCGCGGAACGCGGCGTCCCCGGCGAGGTCGAGGTAGTTGGACAGGCCCACGAAGGTGGAGGGGCCGAAGCCCGACCAGTCGTAGAGCGAGAACTGGGCCGCGCGCAGCAGCGGGTACAGGGAGAACGCCGCGTAGACCGCGAAGGCGGGCAGCAGGAACAGGTAGGGGGTCGCCGCCGTGCGGGCGACCGGCGAGGGCCTCCGGCGCCGTCGCCGGGGCGCGCCGGAAGCAGGCTGCGCCGGGCCGCCCGCGCCGGTGGCGGCGCGGGCGGGGGCGCGGTCCGCCGGTGCGGCGGCGGGGGAGGAGGAGGTGGGCACGGATCAGCTCGCGGCGGTGAACTCGCCGTAGTCGGCTTGGAGGGCGTCGGCCGCGGCGGCCGGGTCCGTCTGCCCGCCGATGACGCCCTGCAGGGTGTCCGCGGCCGTGTCGGCGAAGGTGGGGGTCGCGTAGTCCAGGTAGGGCAGCAGCGTGCCGGAGGTCGAGACGGCGTCGAAGGCCTCGTAGATCTCCTTGTTCACGCCGGAGTCCGGTGCGAGCGCCGCCGTCTCCAGCACGGGCATGCCGCCGTTCTCGGCGATCAGCGCCATCGCCTCGGAGCTGGTGATGAAGTCGATGTACGCCGCGGCCGCGACGGCGTTCTTCGCCTTCGCGGGGATGGTGAAGGGCAGCCCGGTGCCGCCGGTGGTGGCGACCTTCCCGTCCATGCCTGCGGGCGGCGCCATGAAGTGCAGGTCCTCGCCGAGGACCTTCTCCATGTCCGGTCCCAGCCAGGAGCCGCCGATCAGCAGCACGCCGGTGCCCTCGGTGAACGCGGCCCAGGCGGCGTCGTAGTCCTGGCCGTTGGGGGAGTCCCCGAAGGCGCCGGAGGCGCCCCATTCGGCCATCTGCGTGAGGGCCTGGATGTTGCCCTCGCTGGTCCAGTCCGCGCCGGCGTTGCCCATGCCCAGGGAGACGATCTCCTCCGCCGGGACGTAGTGGGCCTGCAGCGGCCCGAAGACGTGCAGAGCCGGCCAGCCCTCGATGTTGCCGAGCACCAGCGGCTGCTCCCCGGCGGCCTGCGCCGCGGAGACCAGGGCGATCAGCTCGTCCCAGGTGGTGGGGACCTGGGCGGAGAGCGCCTCGAGCTTGGCGGCGCTGTAGTAGATGCCGACCACCTCGCCGGTCTGCGGCAGGCCCCACAGGGAGCCCTCGCCGAAGGTGACGGCATCGGCCGAGTAGCGGGACTTGGCCAGGACCGAGGCGGGGAAGCGGTCCTCCCAGCCGTAGGCCTCGGAGTAGCCGGACAGGTCCGTGAGCTGGCCGGCCTTGACGAACTCGCCCATGTCGGCGCGGGCGTTGTTGACCTGCAGCACGTCGGGGACGTCGTTCCCGGACAGCGCGAGGGCCGTCTGCTGGCGCAGGTCGTCGAAGGACTGGGAGTGGCGGTCCACCGTGACGTTGGGGAACTTCTGCTGGAAGGACTCGATGAGGGCGGTGATGGCGTCGTTCTGGGCGCCGCGCACCTCCTGGTCCCACACGGTGAGGGTGACGTCGCCGAGCGCGGCGACGTCCTTGTCGACCTCGTCGGCCGCGGGGCCGGTGGCGGATCCGGGCTCGGGGGCATCGGAACCGGGGGCGCAGGCGGCGAGGAGGCCGAGGCCTCCCACGGCAGAGGCCTGGCCGAGGAAAGCGCGTCGTCGCATGGTCTCCTCCAGAGAACGGGGCGGTGCCGCGCCGGGAAGGGCGCAGACCCCCACGATGCCACATCCTGCGCAGGGATGACAGGAGTTGTGCACAGATGACGGAAGATGCGTGGAAGGTGCTAGCGTGAGCGCATGCTCAGCGAGGACCGGCTCCGCGGGATCGTCGCCGAGGTGCGGCGTCGCGGCTCGGCCAGCGTCTCGCGCCTCAGCGTCGACTTCGCCGTCTCCGAGGCCACGATCCGCCGGGACCTCGACCAGCTGGCGGAGTCCGGCACCCTGCGCCGCGTCCGCGGCGGGGCGACCGCGATCCGCGGCAGCGTGCGGCCCGAGGCGGATCCGCGCCCCTTCGCGGACGTCGCCACCGCCGCGTCCTCCGCCAAGGCGGGCATCGCCGCGCGCGCCGCGACGCTGGTCGAGGACGGCTCCGTGGTCGCCCTGGACATCGGCACCAGCGTCGCCGCGCTGTGCCCGCAGCTGCGCGATCGCGAGCTGACCGTGGTCACCGCCTCCCTCGCCGTGGTCCAGGCCCTCGCCGACGCCCCCGGCATCGACCTCGTGGTCCTCGGCGGGCTGCTGCGCCCCAGCTACCAGTCCATGGTCGGCACGCTCACCGAGTCCGCGCTGCGGCAGGTGCGGGTGGACGTCGCCTTCCTCGGGGCGGCGGGCGTGCGCCCCGACGGCTGCGTGCTGGACTCCACCCCCAGCGAGGTGCCCGTCAAGCGCGGCCTGCTGGACATCGCCGGCCGCTCCTATCTCCTGGTCGATCACGAGAAGTTCCCCGGCACGGGGTTCCTCGAGATCGCCCCCGCCGCCCGCTTCGCCGGGATCGTCACCGACCGTCCCCTGCCGCCCAGCGCCATCGACCTCCCCGAGGGGGAGGAACTGGAGGTCCTGCTCCCATGAAGCTCACCATCCTCGGCGGCGGCGGGTTCCGCGTGCCGCTGGTGTACGAGGCCGTCGCCGCGCGGGCCACCGGCCTGGTCGTCGACGAGGTCGCCCTCCACGACGTGGACCCGGAGCGCCTGGCCACCATCGGCGCGGTCGCCGCGCAGCTGGGGGAGGAGCTCGCGGCGTCGGGCCGCGCCCCGCACCCGCTGCCGCGCCTGGTGCCCACCACGGATCTGCGCGAGGCGGTGGCCGGGGCCGACTTCGTCTTCAGCGCGGTGCGGGTGGGCGGCGCCCAGGGGCGCACGGTCGACGAGCGCGTCGCCCTGGACCTGGGGCTGCTGGGCCAGGAGACCATCGGCCCTGGCGGCCTCGCCTACGCGCTGCGCACCATCCCCGTCGCCCTCGACGTCGCCCGCACCATCGCCGAGCTCGCCCCCATAGCCTGGACGATCAACTTCACCAACCCGGCCGGGATCGTCACCGAGGCGATGCGCACGGTGCTCGGGGATCGGGTGGTGGGCATCTGCGACACCCCCATCGGCCTGGTGCGACGGGTGGGCCGCCTGCTGGGGGCCGATGTCGACGCGATGGGCCCCGACGGGACGCCGCGGATCGGCGTGGACTACGTGGGGCTGAACCACCTGGGCTGGCTGCGGGCGATCACCGTCGACGGCGAGGACCGCCTGCCGGGCATCCTCGCCGACGACGCGGCGCTGGACGCGATCGAGGAGGCGCGGCTGATCGGCCCGGACTGGGTGCGGACCATGGGCGCCCTGCCCAACGAGTACCTCTTCTACTACCTGTTCACCGAGGAGGCCCGCTCCCGCATCGCCGCCGCGGAGGAGACCCGCGGCGAGTTCCTCGCCGCGCAGCAGGGGCGCTTCTACGAGGCCGCCGGGGACTCCTGCTGCGCCTCGCCGCTGTCCGCCTGGCGCGCCACGCTCCACGAGCGCGAGGCGACGTACATGGCCGAGACCCGCGACGAGGAGCGCCGCGAGGAGGACGTGGCCGGCGGCGGGTACCAGGAGGTCGCCCTGCGCCTGATGACCGCGCTGGCCACGGGCACGCCCGCCCGGATGATCCTCGACGTCGGCAACGGCCGGCCCGGGGGCGGGCGCATCGTGCCCGAGCTCCCGCCGGACCTCGTCCTCGAGGTCCCCTGCGTCGTCGACGGCGAGGGCGTCCACCCCCAGCAGGTGGGGCCCGTGAGCCTCGGCCAGCTGGGGATGATGGCGCGGCTGCGCGCCGCCGAGCGCGCGATCCTCGAGGCGGCGCGGCACGGTCAGGGGGCATCGGCCCGAGGCGGCGAGGAGGCCGCGCGGCTGCGGTCGCTCGCCCGCGAGAAGGCCTGGGAGGGCTTCTCGACCCACCCGCTGGTCGACTCTCCCGAGCTGGGGCGGGCCCTTCTGGACGGCTACGTCGCCGGGCACCCCGAGATCGCGGCGCTGCTGGAGGGGTAGGCGGCGCGCAGCCCTGGAGGGTGGGCGTTCCCCCTCGGCGGTGCGGCGCTCAGCCCTGGGCGAGGATCCGCGCGGCCCGCTGCCGGGACACCGGCCGGGCCAGCGCCACGATCCCGAGCACGATGTTCACCAGCGGGGCGAGGACGCAGATGTACACCAGCCCCGGCAGCGCCAGGCCGTAGAAGACCCCGGGCTGCTCCTGCGCATCGATCCCCCCGAGGACCCGGGTGAGGGTCCCCAGCATCACCAGGTACAGCACCACGATCAGCAGGTTCGCGCCGCCGAGCAGCGCAGCCCGCAGCCCCGAGCGCCGGGCCACGGCGTTGCGGCCCAGCTGCGCCAGCCCGACCACCAGCATCAGGATCGAGGGGACCAGCAGGGACAGCAGCGGCACCGCGAGCAGGGAGAGCAGGCCGAAGGCCCAGGCCAGGCGTCCGTCGTTGCTCGCGGTGGTGGGGAAGAAGTCCGGCGTCGGGTGCCGCGGGAACGGCGGCGGTCCCGTGCGGGCGCGGGCGTGCAGCGCCGGGTGCAGGTTCCCGGATCCGGGATCGGGCGGCGGGCTCAGCTCGCTCATGGTCCGAGCATAGGTCGGCCTGCCCGGTCACGGTTCGGGCTGTGGACGAGCGGTCTCGGCCTCGCTGCCCCACAAAGGTCGGATGTTCCGATAGCCTCCCTGAGCAACGACGCACGAGGCGAGGGACCCGCCCTCCGCCGGGATCCGCAGGAGAGCCCCTTCATGACCACGCCCCGACCCCGCATCGCCATCGCCGGGATCGCCATCGAGTCCTCCACGTTCACGCCCTACCGCTCCTCCGCCGCGGACTTCGAGGTGCGGTGCGGCACCGCCGAGATCCTGGAGCGCTACCCCTTCTTCGCCCCCGTCGCCGACGGGGGCACGGAGACCGGTCAGGTGCTGCGCGAGGCCGCCGAGTACGTCGGCGTGCTGCACGCCCGCGCGCTGCCCGGCGGGCAGCTGGTCGGGGCGGACTACGCCGTGTGGAAGGAGGAGATCCTCTCCGGCCTGCGCGCGGCGCTCGCCGAGGCCCCGCTGGACGGCTTCTTCTTCGACATCCACGGCGCCATGAGCGTCGAGGGGCTGGACGACGCCGAGGGCGACCTGATCGCCGCGATCCGCGGCGTGATCGGCCCGGACGTGCTGGTGGGCACCGCCATGGACCTGCACGGCAACGTCTCCGAGGTCCTCTTCGAGCACTGCGACCTGCTCACCTGCTACCGCCACGCACCGCACATCGACGCCTGGGAGACCCGCGAGCGCGGACTGCGCGACCTGGTCGAGGCCGCCTCGCGCGGCGGCGCCCGCCCCCACAAGGCCCTCGTGCACGTGCCGATCCTCCTGCCCGGGGAGAAGACCTCCACCCGCATCGAGCCGGCGAAGTCCCTGTACGCCCGGATCCCCGGGCTCACCGCCCGCGAGGGCGTCACGGACGTGTCGATCTGGATCGGTTTCGCGTGGGCGGACCAGCCCCGCTGCAAGGCCGCCGTGCTCGCCTTCGGCGAGGACGCCGATGCCGTCGACGCCGCCGCGCTCGAGCTGGCCACCGCCGTGTGGCAGGCGCG
Source organism: Brachybacterium phenoliresistens (assembly GCF_000576425.1). GTDB lineage: Bacteria > Actinomycetota > Actinomycetes > Actinomycetales > Dermabacteraceae > Brachybacterium > Brachybacterium phenoliresistens. The sequence goes on from NZ_KK069991.1 coordinate 50,822, forward strand.
GCACGACTTCGAGTTCGTCGCCCCCACTGGGACCTTCGAGGAATGCCTCGACCGGGCCGTCGCCTCCACGGCGCGCCCGTTCTGGATCTCCGACTCCGGGGACAACCCCGGCGCGGGCGGGGCCGATGACACCACCTACTGCCTGTCCCGGCTGCTCGCCCGGGAGGAGATCCGCGCAGGCGAGGTCAGCGCCCTGATGGTCTCCCTGGTCGATCCGGGCTCCGCCGGCCTCGCGACGGAGCTGGGCGTGGGCGGGCGCGGCGACTTCACCGTCGGCGGTCGCATCGACGCGCGGGATCCGGGCCCGGTGGCGCTGCGCGCCGAGGTGACGGCCCTGGACGACGCCCCCGGCACCGGCCGCGCCGCCGCGCTGCGGGTGCTGGACGGCGACACCCCCACCGGCCTGACCGTCGTGGTCACGGCGCGCCGCTCGCAGTGGGCGAGCCACGAGATGTTCGCGCGCCTGGGCATGAGCATGACCGGCTTCGACATCGTCACCGTGAAGATGGGCTACCTCGAGCCGGACCAGTACGAGTCCGCCGCCGACTGGCTGCTGGCCCTCACCCCCGGCGGCGTCGACCAGGACCTGGTGCGCCTGGGCCACGCCCGGATCGACCGGCCGATGATCCCCTTCGACGCCGAGATCCCGGCGCCTGCCCCGGACAGGATCCTGCGCGGCGGCGGCGCCTGACAGAATCGGCCGCATCACCACCCGTGCGAAGGAGCCCGCCCATGTCGATCTACGCCGTCACCTACCTCTACGCCGATGACACCGCGCTGAAGGACCGGCATCGGCCGGAGCACCGCGAGTTCCTGGGCGCCCTGCACGCGGAGGGCACGCTGCTGGCCTCCGGCCCGTACACCGACGAGGACGGCGGGGCGCTGCTGATCCTGCAGGGCGAGGGCACCGCGGCCGAGGTGCTCTCCGTGCTGGACCCGGACCCGTTCCGCCGCGAGGGCGTCGTGCTCGAGCGGAGCATCCGCCCCTGGAATGTGGTCATCGGCGGCTTCGGCACCGCCTGAGCGCCCGGACCTGCGGCTCCGCGCCGTCGGCCCGGCCGGGTGGGGTCACGCCGGGTCGGGACCGTCGGAGTCGGAGCGGCCCGCGGCCTCCTGGGCGGCGGCGCTCGCATCGAGGAAGGCGCCGACGCTCGCCCGGCGCACCTCGGTGCCGTCTCCCAGCAGCACCAGCGGCAGCGCCTCCCGGCCGCCGTGCTCGGCGAGCAGCTGGGCTGCCTCCGCATCGCGGTAGACGTTCACCCAGGTCACATCGGTGCGGGTGCTGCGCACCGCCGTCTGCAGCCGGGCGCTGAGGGGATCGCCCGGCGCCCACAGGATCACCGAGTCGCCCGGACCGCGGGCGGCGAGGGCGGAGGCCAGCGGCGTGTGCTGCCCCGAGCGTAGCGGCGAGGTCCAGTAGCCCATGAGCAGGGCGAACAGCGCCATCGCGAGCGCGGCGACGCGCTGGTCCACGGCCAGCAGGAGCGCGGCGAGCAGCAGGCCGCCGACCAGCAGCAGCGCCGGCCTCAGCCAGGCGCTCGCCGGGACGCGCAGCGGGGCCGGCCGGGGCGCGGGATCGGTGGGCTGCGCCATCAGATCATCAGCGCCGCGACGGAGCGGCTGTCGGCCTCGGCCCGCAGCGCATCGCGCAGGGCCGCGACGGCGGGGATCTTGCAGGCCCCCCGGCGGTTGACCAGGCCGATGGTGCGGTTCTGCAGGTCCGGCAGGGAGCGGACGACGACGTCCTCGGAGGGCGAGGCCTCCAGGGCGATCTCCGGCAGCAGGGCCGTGCCGCCGCCGTGGACGATCAGGCGCTGCACGACGGTCGCATCGTCGGTGGTGTGGCGGATCTTCGGGGTGAACCCGGCCAGACGCGCGCTGGCCAGCAGGTTCGCGCGACAGCGTTCGCAGCCGGCGATCCACGGGTCCTGGGCGAGGTCGGCGAGGGTGAGGTCCGGGTCCTCGGCCCGCGGGTGGGTGCGGGGCAGCACGGCCAGGACCCTGTCCTCCAGCAGCGGCGTCCACTCCAGGGCGTTCTCGCCGTCGGTGTCCGAGAGGGGGTAGCGGAACACCAGGGCGAGGTCGAGGTCCCCGTCCTGCAGGGCGGCGATGGCATCCGGCGGCTCGAGCTCGTCGAAGGTGACGTCCACGCCGGGCGCGGAGTCCTGCATGGCCGCCAGCGCCGGAGGCAGCAGCACCGCGGCGGCGGAGGGGAAGGTCCCGAAGCGGACGCGGCCGCGGCGCAGGGCGGTGAGGTCCGCGAGCTCCTCCGCGGCGGCGTCCAGCTGCGCGGCGATCGCCTCGGCGTGCTGGAACAGGCGCTGGCCGGCCTCGGTCGGGGTGACGCCGGTGGAGGAGCGCAGCAGCAGCGAGGTGCCGATCTCCTTCTCGAGGGCGGCGAGGTGCTGGGAGACGGCCGGCTGCGTCCAGCCGAGCTCGCGCGCGCCGGCACCGATGGTGCCGTTGCGCACCACGGTGCGGAAGATCAGCAGTCGTCTGGGGTCCATGCGCCCATCGTACGAGCTGGTGCCAACCCCTGCTTATGACTTATGGCATTCCGGGGGGGATCTGTGAGGGGACCGACCTTGAGCCGATGCGCCGATGCGCCGATGCGCCGATGCGCCGATGCGCCGGTGCGCGGATGCGCGGATGCGCCGTGACCGGAGTGGCCGGAGCCCGGCTCAGCCAGGCGGGACGGGCCGGCGGGAGCCGGCGGGCGCGGTTGCCCCCTCGGCCCCCGGCGGGACGGGCTGCGGGGCGAGCGGGGGGACCCGCTCGGCGATCGCCGCGGGGGCGGGGGATGCGGCCGCGACCCGGGGGGGCCGGGGCGTCGGCGCTCGACCGTGCACCCTCCGCCCCTTCTCGGCGCCGGGCGGGGAATGCGTAGAGGAACCCGGTCATCGGCCGCAGCAGGACGGCGAGCACGCAGACACCGAGGGTGATCACCAGGGACGGCAGGAACCCGGCGCGGCCCGGCGGCAGATCGGCGTGGCGGGCCAGGACCTCGGCCACCGGCAGGTGCACGAGGTAGAACACGATCGAGTTGCGCCCGGCCCACTCCAGTGCCCGGACGGCCCGGACGCGCGGCAGGCGCTGCGCGATCCCGATCGCCGCGAGGACCCCGACCAGCACCATGAGCTGCGAGAGGACCGGCAGCTCGGGTGCGCGATCGATGCGCACGGCGTAGGCGGACCAGGCGAGCGCGACCAGGATCGAGGGGATGAGCACGCCCCGGGGCACCGGGCGGGACATCAGCCGCCCGCGCAGCGCGGCGCCCGCGAAGAAGAACGCCGCGTAGTAGAGGAACTTGTCCGGCCGCAGGCCCGAGGTGGTGAGGTCCACCCCCAGCACGGGCAGCACCGTCCACGCCGCGATGCTCGCCAGCGCCACCCAGCCCGGCGGGATGCGCCGGGTCAGCAGCCCCACGACGTAGTAGGCGAACAGCGCCAGCAGGAACCAGGTGTACATGCCGTTGACCCACCACAGCGGGTCCGTGCCGTAGCTCCAGCCCATGATCGGCAGCATCACCAGGGACCACAGCAGCCAGGGCCACAGCAGGGCACGGGCCTTCCCCGACAGGTACTGGCCTGCGGGCTTGCGCAGCGACCGCGACAGCAGCAGCCCGGAGGCGAACAGCAGGGCCGGCATGCGGAACGGCGTGGTCGCCTCGGAGACGAGGACGGCCTCGCGAGGGCTCGGCCCGTCCCAGGCCTGCTGGACCAGGTGGACGTGCAGGACGATCACCAGCAGGACGGCGGTCCCGCGCAGCAGATCCATCCAGTGCTGGCGACCGGGGGCGCCGGGCGTCGGGGTACTGCGACTGCTCATGGCGATCGAGGGTACGGGGCGTGCGGCCCTGGACCGGGGACCGGCGCGGCCGGTAGCCTGCCCGGCATGAGCGAGCCGACGGTGCGTCCCTCCGCCCGCCCGGCCGTCCCGGGGCGGCGGGCAGGCATCGCGCTGGTGCTCCTCGGGGTCCTCCTGGGCCTGGCCGTGCACAGCCTGACCATGAGCCCTGCCGCGGTGACCCTCGGCGCCTGCCTCGTGATCCCGGGTCTCCTCCTGCTCGTGATGGGCCGGCAGGCTCCGCGCCGTGCCCGGTGACGCCCGGCATCGCGGCCGGAGGCCCGCGCCGTGACCGGCCGCCCCGAGATCGTGTGCCTCTGCGGCTCCCTCCGGTTTGCGGAACAGATGCGCGCGGCGAACCGTGACCTGACCTTCGCCGGCGTCATCGTCCTGGCCCCGGGCGAGGCCGATGCCGACGAGGTGATCACCGCCGAGCAGAAGGCCGCGCTGGACGCCCTCCACCTGCGCAAGATCGACCTGGCCGACCGGATCCTGGTGGTCAACCCCGGCGGGTACATCGGCGCCTCGACCCGCCGCGAGATCGCCTACGCCGAGGCCGCGGGCACGCCCGTCACCTTCACCGATCTCCGGTGACCACGCCCCGCGCCGGGGACGGCTGGCTCAGGACTGCGCGCGCGTCTCCTCGAGGTGCGAGAGCACGTCGGCGGGCAGCTGCTCCGTCGCCGCCTCGTGGAACGGCGCGAACCACTCGGTGCAGCCGTCCAGGGCGGTGAGCGCCTCGCCCCCGCTCTCGGTGGCCCAGGTCTCGCCGAGGTAGTAGGAGACGGCGCCGTCCTCGAGGACGAAGGACCCGAAGCCCACGCCGTCCCCTCCCATCGCGGTCGCGGGGTCCCCGGGGCCGGCCTCGCGCAGGCACGCCAGGGCATCCTCGTACGTCCGGTGGTCGACGGTGATCACGGGGTTCTCCACGCCGGAGTAGAGGTGGATCATCACGGCCGGGTCCTCGGGGGCCTCCGCGGAGGTGCAGGCGGGCAGCAGGCCCGCCAGGACGATGATCGCGGTCAGCGCGAGACCTCTCCCGCAGCGCAGCATCGGCATCTCCACCCCTCGTCGGACCATGCGCCCAGCATCCTACGGCCCCTGCACCCGCGACCCCGCAGCGCCGACGAGCCCGATCCGCCGGCACCGCCCGCCGACACTGCCCGCCGACGCCGCCCGCCCCGGGCGGCTCAGTCGCCGATGCGCTCCGGGCGCAGGTCCAGGCGCCGCAGCAGCTGGGCGTTCAGGGCCACGATCACCGTGGACAGAGACATGAGGATCGCGCCCACGCTCATCGGCAGCACGAACCCGATCCCGGCGAGCGCCCCGGCGGCCAGCGGCACGGAGACGAGGTTGTAGCCCGCCGCCCACCACAGGTTCTGGGTCATCTTCCGGTAGGCGGCGCGGGAGAGGTCGATGACCGAGAGCACGGCCCGCGGGTCCGAGCCGGCCAGCACCACGCCGGCGGAGGCGATCGCCACGTCCGTGCCGGCGCCGATCGCGATGCCGACATCAGCCCGGGCCAGCGCCGGGGCGTCGTTCACGCCGTCGCCGACCATCGCGACCTTCCTGCCCTCCCCCTGCAGGCGGGCGACCGCATCGGCCTTGTCCTCCGGGCGCACCCCGGCGAACACGCGGTCGATGCCGAGCTGGTCGCCGACCGAGCGCGCCACGGCCTCGGCGTCGCCGGTGACCATCACGACGTCCACGCCGCGCGCATGCAGCGCCTCGACCGCCGAGCGGGACTCCGGGCGCACCTCGTCCGTGAGCGCGAAGGCGCCGATCACCTGGCCGTCGCGCAGCACATGGAGGATGATCGCGCCCTCCGCGCGCCAGGCCTCCGCCTCGGCGACCTCCTGCGTGCCGGTCTCCTCGAGCAGCCGCGGGCCGCCGACCCGCACCTGGTGCCCGCCGACCTGTGCGCTCACGCCCAGGGCCGGGGCCGATGCCACCTCGGAGGCCTGCGGGACCTGCACGCCCTCGGCCTGCGCGCGCTCGACGATGGCACGGGCCGGCGGGTGCTCGCTCTCGGACTCGGCGGCCGCGGCGAGGGCCAGGACCTCGGCCTGCTCGGCGCCCGTCGCGGCGATCTGCGAGAGCACGGGCTCGCCGCGGGTGAGGGTGCCGGTCTTGTCGACCAGCACGGTGTCCACCGTGCGCATGGCCTCGAGGGCCAGACGGTCGGTCACCAGCACGCCCGCGCGGGCCGCCCGCTCGGTCGCGATGGAGACGACCAGCGGGATCGCGAGCCCGAGGGCATGGGGGCAGGCGATCACCAGCACCGTCACGGTGCGGATCACGGCCTGGTCCGGGAGGCCGATGGCCGTCCACACCACGGCGGTGATCACGGCGGCTCCCAGCGCGAACCAGAACAGCCAGCCTGCGGCGCGATCGGCGATCCGCTGGGCGCGGGAGGAGGAGCTCTGCGCCTCGCTCACCAGGCGGCGGATCCCGGCCAGCGCCGTCTCCTCGCCGGTGGCGGTGACCTCGATGCGCAGGCTCGAATCGGTGGCGACGGTCCCGGCGACCACGGCGTCGCCGGCCTGGCGCGCCACGGGCCGGGACTCGCCGGTCACCATGGACTCGTCGACGTCCGCTCGGCCCTCGACGATGGTGCCGTCAGCCGGGATGCTCGCCCCGGGGCGCACCAGCACCAGGTCTCCGCGGCGCAGATCCGCCGGTGCGACGGGGACGATGCGATCCCCCTCGACGCGCTCGGCCTCGTCCGGCAGCAGCGCGGCCAGGGAGTCCAGGGCGGAGGAGGTGCGCGCCAGGGACCGCATCTCGATCCAGTGCCCCAGCAGCATGATCACGATCAGCAACGCGAGCTCCCACCAGAACTCGAGCTCGTGGTGGAGCACGCCGATCGTGGCGCCCCACGAGGCGACGAACGCGACCGTGATGCCCAGGGCGATGAGCAGCATCATCCCGGGGCGGCGGGAGCGGATCTCCGAGACCGCACCGGTGAGGAAGGGGCGCCCGCCGACGACGTACAGGACGGTGCCGAGCACCGGGGCGACCCAGCGCAGGCCCGGCAGCGGCGGGATCTGATACCCCAGGAGCATCGCGAACATGGGGGAGAGCGCGACGACGGGGACCGCCAGGATCAGGCTGATCCAGAACAGGCGGCGGAACTGGCCGACATGATCGCCGTGCCCGCCGTGCCCGCCGTGCTCCTGGTGGCCATCATGCCCGCCGAGCTCCTGGTGCGCGCCGTGCCCGCTGCTCTGCTGGTGCCCGTCGTGCCGGCTGTGCTCGGGGTGTTCGCCGTGCGTCTGGTGCTCGTCGTGCGCCGGGTGCCCCTCGTGCTCGCTGTGCCCGCCGCGGCCCGCGGCCGCGGGGGCATGCCCGCCGTGCGGATCGGAGCCCGTGGGGTGCCGATGGTCGGTGCGGTTCTGTGGGTCCATGCCCGGCACGATATACCCCAAGGGGGTATGCGTCCAGGGGCGTGTTCTGCTCTCCGCGAGACGCGAGACGCGAGACGCGAGAAGCGAGACGCGAGTCGCCGGGCCCGGGGGTGGCTCAGGCCTCCTCGGCCGTGCCCGGCGCGTCGTCGGCGACGCTCGGGGCGGGGGCGGTGATGGCGGGGCCCGGGGCGCCCGGGGCGGCGAGCTGCTGGCCGGAGGTGCCGGCCATCGTGGCCTGCGTGTTCGCGGCGACCAGGGCGACCGTGGCCAGCCCCATGCTCGAGGCGATCATGACGCGGCGCAGGGCCGCCATCGTCGGCGATTCCGCGGCGCGATCCCGAGCATGTCTGCGGGAGTCGTCGATCTCCATCTGCGCTCCTTCCGTGCGCTCCGGGCGGAGCGGGGTCCCGCCCGGTCGAGGCCCCAGCATCCGCAGTCGACCTGGAGCGGGCCTGGACGTTCCGGGGGGACGGGCTCCGGATCCGAGAAGAGATGTGCGCAACTGGGTTGTGTGCAATGGAAATCGGTGGCAGGATCGGCCCCATGGCAGTGACCGACGAGATGGTGTGCTTCTCCCTCTACGCGGCGTCCCGCGCGACGACCCAGGCGTACCGGGAGCTGCTCGAGCCGTTCGGCCTCACCTACGCCCAGTACCTCGTGCTTGTCGTGCTGTGGACCGAGGGGGAGCGCAGCGTCCGCGAGCTGGGGGAGGCCCTCCAGCTGGACTCCGGGACCCTCTCGCCGATGCTGCGACGCATGGAGGCCGCCGGCCTCGTCGAGCGCCGCCGCACCGGCACGGACGAGCGCGTCGTGACCATCTCGCCCACGGCCCGGGGCACCGCCCTCCAGGCCGAGCTCGCCCACGTCCCCGCCTGCGTGTTCGCCGGCACCGGACTGGGCAGCGCCGAGGACGCCCGCGCCCTCATCGCCACCCTGCAGGAGCTCACCCGGGCCCTGCGCTCCGCACCGCGCACCGCCGCGGCGCCGGAGGCCCGCACCGTCTGACCCATCGGCCGGAGAACCGCTCCGGCCCCCACGAAGGAGCACCCCATGAAGGCGCTGTACACCGCAGAGTCCCTGTCCACCGGCCAGGGCCGCGACGGCCACGTCCGCACCGTCGACGGCACCATCGACCTGACCATGGCCCCGCCGAAGGAGATGGGCGGCACCGGCCAGGGCGCCAACCCCGAGCAGCTCTTCGCCGCCGGCTACGCGGCCTGCTTCCACTCCGCGCTGAACCACGTCGCCCGCGCGCAGAAGGTCAAGATCACCGACTCGAGCGTCGGCGCCCGCGTGAGCATCGGCGACAACGGCGAGGGCGGCTTCCAGCTGGCCGTCGACCTCGAGGTCGTCATCCCCTCCCTGCCCGTCGAGCAGGCGCGCGAGCTCGCCGAGGCCGCCCACCAGGTGTGCCCCTACTCCAACGCGACCCGCGGCAACATCGAGGTGAACCTCAGCGTCAGCGACGACTGATCGCTCCGGCGCCGCGGCGCCGCCCGGGGCCGGCGGCCCGGATCCTGCGGGGTCCGGGCCGCCGGTCTGCGTCCCGCCGCAGCGCGCCGACGGCGCACAATGGAGTCGATCCCGACGCAGAGATCGGAGCTCCATGCCCCCGCACGCCCCGGCCCGCGACCCCCGCGAGGCCGTCCGCTCCCGCATCGCCGCCGCCCTCGACCCGGCGCTCGCCGCCCCCGAGCTGCTCGAGGAGCTGACCGCCCGCCTGCTCGCCCTGGACTCCTCCGACGCGATGGGCTGGGTCGACGCCCTCCTCGCGGCCGATGCGCAGCACGCCGCCGAGGGCCCCGCCGCCGCGACCGGCGCCCGCGCCGGCAGCGCCCCCGGCCCCGCCAGCGCCGCAGTCGCCGGCAGCCCCGCCGGCACCGGCCGTGCCCTGCCTCCGCCGACCGAGCGGGCTCTCGTCGGCGACATGCTCTACGCCCACGGGCTCGCCGCCGACCGCGTCTCGGAGGTGCTGGCCCCGCACGTCGGCGCCTGGTCGCCGCCCGCCGCGCCGGAGGTCCCGCCCGCCCTGCTGCGGCCCGAGGACCTCGCCTCCCCCGCCGATCTCGCCCCGGGCTACGACGCGGTGGTCATCGGCTCCGGCGCAGGAGGCGGCATGGCCGCCCAGGTCCTCGCCGAGGCCGGGGCCCGCATCCTCGTGCTCGAGCGCGGCGGCTACCCCGCCCCGCACGCCCTCATGACCGACCACCTGCGCACCCCGCGCGCCTCCACCGGGCTGTACCCGCTGTCCGGGCCGGGGGCCGATGCGGAGACCCGCTCCTTCGCCATCGGGGACGGCCCGTTCCGCGACGTGCCCGCCCGGGACTGGCTGTGGAACAACAACGCCATCACCCTCGGCGGCGGCACCCGCGTGTACGGGGCGCAGGCGTGGCGGCTGGCGCCGCGGGACTTCCGCATGGCCAGCACCTACGGCGTCCCGGAGGGCAGCGCGCTGGCCGACTGGCCGATCTCCTACGAGGACCTCGAGCCGTTCTACACCCGTGTCGAGCAGCAGCTCGGCGTCAGCGGCGGCCCCTTCACCGACCCGTGGGCCGGGCCCCGCAGCGCCGATCTGCCGATGCCGCCCCTGCCGCTGACGCCGATCGCCTCGCGCCTCGCCGCGGCCGCCGCCCGCCTGGGCGTCGGCACCCAGCCGGTGCCGCTGCTGGTGAACTCCCGCCCCCACGGCGGGCGCGGCGCCTGCATCCGCTGCTCCCAGTGCATCGGCTTCGAATGCCCGGTCGCCGCGCGCGCCGGCAGCCACTCCACGACCCTGCCCCGCGCCATGGCCAGCGGCAACGCGACGATCCTCGCCGGGGCGCAGGCCCGGCGGATCCTGGTGGGACCCGGAGGGCGCGCCCGCGGCGTCGAGATCGTCGGCGAGGACGCCGAGGGCCGGATCTGGCGGCGCGAGGTCGCCGCCGGCACCGTGGTCCTCGCCGCCGGCGCCATCGAATCGGCCCGCCTGCTGCTGGACAGCGCCACGGACGAGCATCCCGACGGCCTCGGCAACGCCGCCGACCAGGTGGGCCGGCACGTCCAGGGCCACGCCTACGGCGGCGCCTCGGCGATCTTCGAGGAGGAGGTCGTGGACCTGCGCGGCCCCGGCCCGCGGATCTCCACCGCTGACTTCCGCCACGGCAACGACGGGATCATCGGCGGCGGGATCCTCGCCGACGAGTTCGTGCCCACTCCCGCCTCCACCCAGCGGGCGCTGCTCGAGACGGGCCTGGTCCCGGCCGATGTGCCCCTGGGCTCGCCGACGATGGAGCGGGCCATGCTCCGCTTCGCCCGGGTCATGGGGCCGATCCAGGAGGTCACCAGCGCCGATGCCCGCGTGCGCCGGGACGGCGGCCGCCGCGACCGCTTCGGGCGCGCGCAGGTGCGCCTGTCCGGCAGCCTGCACCCCGAGGACGTGCGCGGGCGCGACCTGCTCATCGCCCGCGCCGCCGCCTGGCTCGAGGAGGCCGGCGCCGCCCGGGTGGTGCCGATGCGGCCGATGACCCTCCCGGCCCCCGTCAGCGCCGGGCAGCACCAGGCCGGGACGCTGCGCATGGGCACGGACCCGGCGACCTCCGCCACCGCCCCGGACGGGCACGTGTGGGGGCACGAGAACCTGTTCGTCGCCGACGGATCCACGCACGTCACCAACGGCGGCGTGAACCCGGTGCTCACCATCCTCGCCAACAGCCTGCGCATCAGCGAGGGCGTCGCCGGCCGCTGACGGGACGGCGAGGGAGGGATCTCGCCCTGTCCGAGGACGTCGGCGGCCCCGCGCCGGTCACATCCGCCGCATCCGGCGCGTCAGCACCACGAGACCGCGGCCGATCGGCGGCGGACCTACGGAAGGATGGACGACATGGATCCGAGGGAGAACCCCCGACCCCCGGCGGGCGAGACGGCCGGCACCGGGCCATCGGCCGCGGCCGAGCTCGCGCAGCGCTTCGCGGCAGAGCGGCCGCGCCTGGTGGGCCTGGCCGCCAGGGTGCTCGGCGACCATGCCGAGGCGGAGGACATCGTCCAGCAGGCGTGGCTGCGCCTGGACGGCAGCGGCGAGGACATCGAGAACCTCCCCGCGTGGCTGACGACGGTGACCACGCGGCTGTGCCTGGACCGGCTGCGCCGCCGCACCCCGATCCCCGAGGAGGAGATCGAGGTCGAGGAGGTCGCCCCCGATCCGGCCGACGACGTGGCCCTGGCCGATGCGGTCGGCGTGGCCCTGCAGGTCGTGCTGGATCGGCTCACCCCGAACGAGCGCATCGCCTTCGTCATGCACGACAGCTTCGGCTTCGAGTTCACGACGATCGCCGCGGTGCTGGGCTCGACCCCCGCGGCCGCGCGCAAGCTCGCCTCCCGCGCCCGGGCGAAGGTCGCTCAGCCCCGCTCCGAGGACGCGCTCGCCGACTGGGAGGTCGTCGACGCGTTCATGGCCGCGGCCCGCGAGGGGGATTTCAGCCGCCTCGTGCAGCTGCTGGCGCCCGATGCGGTGGTCCGCGGCGACGAGCAGGCGATCCTCACCGGCACCCCCGCCCGGATCGACGGCCGCGACGACGTGGCCTCCTTCTTCAACGGCTCGGCGCATGCGGCGCTGCCGGTCATCGTCGACGGCCGGGCGGGATCGGCCTGGTTCCACCGGGGCGAGGCGAAGGTCCTGTTCGACTTCACCATCGTCGACGGCCGCGTCCAGCGCATCGACTTCCGCGCGGACCCCCAGGTCATCGCGAAGGTCGCGCGCCGCGACGGGGCCGATCCCCGCTGAGCCCCCGTCGTTCCCCGATCCCTCCTCGTGCGGCGGTCACACCCGCGGCCCGCCGTGCGTCATACAGATGACAGCACCTCGAACCCCAGGAGCAACGCGCAGCGCGAGGCCCCTCATGTCCCGGAAGGACGACCGATGAAGACCATGACCTGCCAGCAGCTCGGCGGCCCCTGCGAGCTCGCCCACCGCGGCGAGACCGCCGACGAGATCATCCAGGCCCAGGACAAGCACCTCAAGGACGCCGTGAAGAACGGCGACGCCGCCCACGAGACGGCCCGCTCGGAGATGAAGTACCGCTGGCTGCACCCCAAGAAGTCCCTGGGCTGGTACAACGACACCAAGGCCGCGTTCGCCGCGCTGCCCGAGAGCTGACCTCAGCAGTCCCCGTCGACGTGCACGCCGTACTCGGCCAGGAAGGTGCGCAGCTCGGCCTGGTACCGCTGGTCCTCCGTCAGGGGCGGGGCGGCATAGTCCTCGTCGCCCAGCGCCAGGGTCGCCCGGTCGTAGAAGCCGGGCGAGACGAGGACCGCGCATTCGCGCAGCCCCCGGCTGAGGATCCGCACGGGCTCCGCCGCGGCCTGCTCGATGTAGTGGCTCAGATGCGTCCGCAGATCACTCGGCGTCGTGTTCACCATGGGCTGCTCCTCGATCGCCGCGGGGCGGCCTCGGCGACCGCCCTCGGATAGCAGCGACGGTACTGCTCCCCGCGGCAGCCCGTGCGGCCGCTGTGGACAACTGCGCCCTCCCCAGGCAGGACGGATGAGGAGTCCAGACGACATCGCGCGCCGAGGCGAGGAGCCACGCGCGCCGAGGAGCGGAGCTGCGTGCGTCGAGGCGAGGAGCCGCGCGCAGCGAGGAGCGGAGCTGCGCACCCCCGGCCGAGGAGACGAACTGCTTCCGGCGGACACGTACAAGATGTACGTGTCCGCCGGAAGCAGTCACCCTGCTCGGTGCTCCGTCGAGTCGCACTGAGCGCCGCAGAAGGAAGGGGACTCGGGAGTCCGTGGAGTCGAGGTCGATGCTCCGTGGGAGACCGACTCGGCGGCCCGCGGAGCCGGGCTCGTTGAGGCCGCGGGAACGGGATCGATGCTCCGGGGCTCGGATCAGCCGCGGGGGCCCGTGCCGCGCCCGCCGCCGCCGGCTCCGCCCATGCCGCTCGCGGTGATCTCCCCGGCGGTCGCGGTGGCGAGCTCGGTGCCGTCGCTGACCAGGGTGTACGGCTCCCCGTCGACCACCTGGTCGCCGGTGGCGATGATCGCCGCGCTGGCCTTGGTCAGCGTGATCGTCGCGACGGTCGTGCCGGAGGAGTCCTGCACCTCGAGGGTGTCGCCCGCGCTCGCCGCGCTGCTCAGCGCGAACTGGACGGCGGGGTGCTCGGAGTCCTCGCTCGGGGAGACGACCATGCCTCCGGCATCGGCCGTGACCAAGGAGCCCCCGGTGACGATGTAGCTTCCGTTGACGTCGACCGCACCGTTGCCTGCGTTCGTGGGGCCGTTCACCGTGGTCTCGCCGCCGGAGATCGTCAGCGACCCGTTGGAGTCCAGCCCATCGCCCTCCGCGTCGACGGCGAGGGTGCCGCCGCTGATGGTGAGGGTCGAGCCGTCGTCGCCCATGCCGCCGCCCGGGCCGAAGCCGCCCGCCGTCTCCGCATCGTCGCTGGTCTCGGAGTCGTCGGAGGCGACCGCATTGAGCCCGTCGTCGCTCGAGGTCACGGAGATGTCGCCGCCGCTGACGAGGATCGAGACGGACTCGATGCCCTCGTAGGAGGCCGTGATGTCGACGGTGCCGCCGGAGATCTCGACCGCCTGCTCCCCGGTGATCGCATCGTCGCCCGCGTCGATGCTCAGCGTCCCGCCGGAGACGAGCACCCAGCCGCGGTCGGCATCGGTCGCGTTGTCCGACTTCAGGGCGTCGCCGCCGGCGCTGATCGTGACGTCGCCGCCGGTCAGGGACACGTAGTCCTTGCCGCGGATGCCGTCGTCCGCCGCGGTCACCGACAGGGTCCCGCCCAGGATCGCGAGGCCGTCCGAGGAGCTGATGCCGTCGTTCGTGCTGCCGGTGACGGTCAGGGAGCCGTCCCCGGCGATGGTCAGGTCCGAGGCCGAGGCGATCGCCGCGACGGGCGTCGCATCGTCGGCGACCGTGTAGCCGGAGCCGTCGGCGACGGAGTTCCCCGTGCCGGAGGCGAGAGAGATCGTCACCTCATCGGCGCTGGTCACGGAGATGCCGGGGCCGCTCGAGCTGGCGATGGAGGCGCCGTCGAGGATGAGGGTGACGGTCTCGTCCTCCGCAGCGGCGACCACCACCTGGCCGTCGCTCAGGGACCCGGTGATGCGGTAGACCCCGCCGGCGGTGATGGTGACCGTCGACCCGTCGATGCTCACCGCGTCGCTGTCCGAGGTCGATCCCGAGTCCGCGAGCGTGATCGTCTGCTCCTCCGCGGCGTCCCAGGTGAGGTCGTCCTCGTCGACGTGGGTGTCGATGCTCGCGAGTCCCCCGGCGACGGTCCCGGTGGTCGCGGTCGTCGAGGCCGTCGTGGAGCTGGAGGCGTCGGTCCCGGTGATCGCCGTCGCGGCGCCGCAGGCGGCCAGGGCCATGGCGGCCAGGCCCACCGTCGAGGCCATCATCATCCGGCGCAGCGAGCGGAACCCGGCAGGGCCGCGACCCCCCGACGGAGGCGTGGGCGACGGGGCGGGGGAGGGAGTGGGGGTGTTCGGCGTGGTCATGGCGGGGTCCTTCCGGAGTCTGAACGGGTGATGGATCCAGGTTCGGCGCCGCTGCTGTGCGGGGCCTATGCCGATCCGAGGCAGGGGATGTGCGGATCGCCGCGCGGGGTCAGGCAGCGGGGAGGTCGAGCCGGCCCAGCGTGCGGTGCCAGCGGTTCGCCGCCAGCTCGGGGCGCAGGAGCGCGAGCCCGACGGCGTACTTCGACAGCCGCAGCGGCCGATGCCCCAGCGCCCACAGCAGCCGGTCCGCCGGGCCGGGGCGGGTCCCGGCCTTCGTCTCCACCACCACCAGCTCGGTGAGGCTGGTGGACGCCCCGGTGACCGGGTCCGTCCAGGCCAGGGCGGCGTCGACGGTGATGCGGGAGGGGTCGGAGCGGGCATCGGCCGGGGCCGCCATCAGCGTGGTGCGGTCGTAGGCGGTCGCGAGCACCGGGTGCAGCGCACCGGCGGGGACGGGGATCCCCGCCTCGGCCAGCTGGGCGAGCACGAACTCCGCCGCCTCCCCGCGCAGGTCGCCCGACGACGCGGGGGAGGGACCGGGAGAGGCCGGCGGCGGCGGGTCCGCGGCCAGGGCCAGGCGCACCTTGCTGCTCTCCCCGCGGCCGGTGCGGGTCTTCACCTCGAGGAACGCCGCGCCGGTGTCGAGGTAGTCGCGACGGCGCACCTTGAACCGGCGTCGCCGGCCCGTCGCCGCCGCCCGGTAGGAGGCCAGCTGCGCGGTGTCGTAGTACACCGAGCGGTACCCGAAGGTGCGGCGGCCTGCGATCTCCAGGACCTGCAGATCCGCGGACATCTCCTGCAGCAGACGGTGCACGGCGGAGGCGGGCACCAGGTACTTGCGGTCCACGCGCGTCATGAGGGAGGCCTGCTCGGTCAGCTGCTCCAGGCCGATGGCCGGGAGGTCCAGGAGGGCCGGCCGGGGCGTCGGGCGGGCCGTCGGCGCGTCGCTCATCGTGCGGCCCCGCTGAGGGAGGCCACGGGCGCGGCGGCCATGGCGCCCGCCGATGCCGGCATCGAGCCCGGTGCCGGCGAGGTCGAGGTCGAGGGCGAGTGCGCGGCCGGGACCTGCGCTGATGCCGCCGTTGCGGATGCCGCCGTTGCCGTGGACATCTCCGATTCGGCCGGTGCCGGTGCCGGTGCCGGCGTGGGCGCGGGGCCGGGGGCCGCCGTCGGCTGCTCCGCCCGGGGGTCGCGGGAGCCGGCCCGCGGCACGCGATAGCGCACGTCGACGGTGGTGGTGTCGGTGACGAGATCCAGCTTCTGCAGGGACACGGCCGTGACCTCGGCGCCCAGCATCTGCTCGAGATGCTCGCGCAGCAGGTCCTCGTCGCCGATGGCCCGGTCCAAGACGATCAGCTGGCGCCGCGAGCGGGCCATGATCGCGGGGTGGTCGACGATGCCCATCGTCACCAGGATCAGAGCCATGAAGGCCAGCGACATCCAGATCGGGGTGATGCCGAGCCCGCCCACCAGGCCCAGGGCGAGGGTCGCGAAGTAGTAGGCGATCTCGTGCTGGGCCAGCTCGTCGGAGCGCAGACGGATGATCGACAGCACGCCGAACAGGCCCAGGCCCAGCCCCGCGGTCACTGCGGAGTTCGCCAGCAGCGCCGAGACCGCCAGCACCCCGACGTTGATGCCGAAGAACGCGACCACGAGGTCGCGGCGGCGGTGCCGGGGCCAGTAGACGCCGGCGGCGAGGACCGTCACGGCGATCAGATCGGCGAGGTAGAGGATCGGTGCGGACATCGGGGGCTCCTGGGGGTCTCGGGACGCCCGGGGTCCCGGGCGGTGCGGGATCCACCCTCGGAGCCGATGCTGTGGATCGGCTATGCCTGCCCTGTCGTGCCTGTATGCACTCCGGTCGCCCGGGGTTCATCGGCCGTTCATGCGGTCCCGGGCGGTGCCGGGCCTACTCCTGCGGCGCGTCCGCCAGGATCTCCTCGAGCCGGGGCAGCACCGCGCCCATCGGCCCGGAGGCGTCCAGGCGCAGCACCTCCTGGTTCAGGTCGGCGGCCATCACCGCGATGCGCCGTCCCATCTCGAGGGCGTCCTGGACCGCGAGCCCCGCGTCGTTGGCCGCCTGCTCGGGGCGGGTCGGGGCGGCGCGCCGGGCCGAGAGCCGCTCGCGCAGGGCATCGGCCGGCAGGTCCAGGAGGACGTGCGCGAAGCGGGCCCCGCTGCGGTCGGCGAGCTGCTGCAGCGCGACCGCGAACTCCGGCCGGGCGAGCAGCTGGGGGATCACCACGCTGCGGCCGGCCGCGAGCTCGCGCCCGGCCTGCGCGAGCACCTGCTTGCGCGCCTCCACGCCCGCGGCGTGCGGGTCCTGCGGCCAGGCGGGCAGGGCATGCTTGACGACGTCGACGTCCAGCGCGGTCCGCTGCGGGTGCGAGCGCGCCAGGGCCTCGGCGAGCGTCGACTTCCCTGCCCCGGGCGGGCCGTTGAGCAGGAGCAGGACGGGTGCGGCGAGGCGGCTCATGCCCCCATGATCGCCCTCGCGGCCGGGCGCACAGCATCGGCACAGCTCGGGCGGGGTCCCGGGCACAAGCTCGCCGCGCACCGTACCGGGCATGAGCACGCACCGCTTCGACGCCCGCACCCCCGCCCGCACGCTGCCCGAGGACGACTCCCCGCCGGGCCGGTCCCGCCGGGCGGGTCTCACCCGCCGCAGCCTGCTGGCGGGCGGTATCGGGGCCCTGGCGCTCACGGGCGGCTCGGCGGCCTGGGCCTACGACCGGTTCCTGCGGGAGGAGGTCGATGTCGAGGACGTCTCCGCGCAGGAGGCCGCCTCCGGCGTCGCGGCCGGCACCCTCGTCCCTGCCGACGGCGTCTACAGCTCCACCGGGTACACCTCCTCGACGACCACCCTCGAGATCACCCGTTCCGCCACCGGCAGCGGCGCCACGGCCCTGGCCTGGTACGCGGCCGAGGTCACCGTGAGCGATGCCCGGCTGATCCGCTCCGCCTTCGCCGAGGACGACTTCGGCCGCAACATCACCGAGATGCCCTCCGCGATCGCCGAGCGGGCCGGGGCGGTGCTCGCGATCAACGGCGACTACTACGGCTTCCGCGACACCGGCATCGTGATCCGCAGCGGCATCGCCTACCGCGACGAGCCGGCGCGGGAGGGCCTGTGCTTCTTCGCCGACGGCCGCATCGCCGTGTACGACGAGACCGCGACGACCGCCGACCAGCTGATCGCCGACGGCGCCTGGAACACCCTCTCCTTCGGGCCGGCCGTCCTCGTGGACGGCGCGGTGCCCGACGGCATCGAGGACGTCGAGGTCGACACCAACATCGGCAACCATTCGATCCAGGGGGAGCAGCCCCGCACCGCCATCGGCGTGATCGGCGAGAACCACCTGGTCATGCTCGTCGTGGACGGCCGATCGGAGGGATATTCTCGCGGCGTCGGCCTGCCGGAGCTCGGCGGGATCCTGCTCGACCTCGGCTGCACGAGCGGCTACAACCTCGACGGCGGCGGCTCCTCGGTGATGCTGCTGGACGGGGAGATGGTGAGCGACCCGCTGGGCCGCGGCCGGGAGCGCGCCACCAGCGACATCCTCTACGTGGCCGGGTGAGGACGATGACGATCTCCCGGCACCCTGCCCGCCCCCGGACCACCGCCGCTGCGGTCGGGACCCCCGCCGCACCCTCCCGGATCCCCACCGCGCCGCTGCCGGCCGTGGTCGCCCCCGTGGTCGTGATCCCGGCGCTCGCCCCCGACTCCGCCCTGCCGGATCTCGTCCGCCGCCTCGCCGGGCGCGGGATCGAGATCGTGGTCGTCGACGACGGCTCCGGCCCCGGCTACGACGTCGTCTTCGACCGCTGCGCGGTGCTCGGCGCCGTAATCGCGCGCGAGGCCGTCAACCGGGGCAAGGGGGCGGCGCTGCGGCGTGCCCTCGCCCTGGTCCAGGACCTGTACCCGGGAGCCGGCGTGGTCACGGCCGATGCCGACGGACAGCACGCCCTCGTCGACGTCCTCGCCGTGCGCGACCGGCTGATGGGGCAGGGCGCGCGCGGTCCGGAGCGCCCGCTGGTCCTCGGGGTGCGCACCGCCGAGCGCGTCGGCGTCCCCCTGCGCAGCCGCCTGGGCAACGCGGTGAGCGCTGCCCTGTTCCGTCTCGCCGGCGGGGTGCGGCTCGCGGACACCCAGACCGGCCTGCGCGGGATCCCCGCGGAGCATCTCGACTGGGCGCGCTCCCTGCCCGGGGACCGCTACGAGTACGAGACGACCATGCTGCTGCGCGCCGCGCGCGGCGGCATCGGCCTGGACAGCATCGCGATCCGGACGGTCTACCTCGAGGGCAACGCCTCCAGTCACTTCCGGCCGCTGCGCGACTCCCTGCGGGTGCTCGCGCCGATGCTCGCTTTCGCCGCCTCCGGTCTGCTGGCCTTCGCCGTGGACACCGGGCTGTTCGTCGCCCTCATGGCGGCGACCGGGCTCCTGTGGCCCTCGCTGATCGGGGCACGGCTGGTCAGCGCCGGGGTGAACTTCGCCGTCAACCGCGGGCTCGTTTTCCGGGCCCGGCACGCCGGGGCCACCGACTCCGAGGGGCGCTCCGGCCGGGGCCGGATGCTCCCGGACCTGCTGGGCTACGCCGCGGTCGCGGCCCTCGTGGCCCTCGGCGGCGGGCTGGGGATCGACGCGCTGATGGCCCTGGGCGTCCCGGTGCTCGCCGCGAAGGTCCTCGCCGACTTGTCGCTGTTCTGCGTCAGCTACGCGCTGCAGCGCGCGGTGGTGTTCGGGTGCAGGACGGGACGCACGGAGGCGTGAGCGGTCGGTACCGCTGCAGGTGCGGGCCGGAGAGGTCCCCACCTCCGGCGGGAACCTCGTCTGCGAGACTGGCGGGACGTCGACCGAGAGGATTCCCCGATGGACGGAGACATCGCCGGACGGGCCCTTCTGCTGGTGGTCATGGTGGCCGCCGGTGTGCTGCTGATCTGGGCGGCCCGGGCGACGGCCTCGGGCCGGATCGGGAGGAACGCGCTCGTCGGGATCCGCCTTCGCAGCACCATGGGGAGCGACGAGGCGTGGCGCGCCGCCCATCGCCGGGCCGAGCGGCCGATGATCCTCGCCGGGGTCATCGCGATCGCCAGCGGCCTGTGCGCGCTGCTGCCGCTACCCACGACCGGTGTCGCCGTCGCGATCCTCGCCGGATGCGTCCTCATGCTCGCCGTCGTGATCCATGCGGGTCGTGCCGGTGCCCGGGCGGCACGGGCCGTCGCGCCTGCAGGGGAGCGGTGAGCATCGGCCGCATCGCGGCGGTGCGGGGCTGACGTGCTGCGCCATGGGATCGCCCGACGTCGCGTCCGGATCCGTCGGCGGGGTGAGGCCGTCGGCGTCCTCGACGGGAATGCGACCCCGGGCCCCTACGTTCGGCCTTCTGACAGCGACGACGGACGAGACGGGCGACACAGATGCTGGCATGGACGACCACCCCCGACGAACCGAGCGGACTCGCACTGAGCGAGGTCCCCGATCCCGTCCCGCAGGCGCATGAGGTCATCGTGCGCGTGGAGGCGTTCGCCCCGAACCCTGGCGACCTCGCAGCGCTCCCTGGTGCGCCGGCCGGCGCCGTCCCCGGGTGGGACGGCAGCGGAGTCGTGCTGGAGCCCGCTGCCGACGGAACCGGGCCCCGGGCGGGGGACCGCGTCCTGTTCCTCGGGCTCACGGGAGGGTGGGCGCAGAAGCGCGCGGTGTCGCGCCAGTTCCTCGGCACGGCGCCCGCCGGCGTCTCGTGGGAGGAGCTCGCCACGCTGCCGGTCCCGGCCACCAGTGCGCTGCGTGCGGTCCGCAGGCTCGGCTCGGTGCTGGGGCGGCGCGTCCTCGTCGTCGGCGCGAGCAGCGCCGTGGGCAGGGCTGCCGTCCAGATCGCCGCGAGGTCGGGCGCCCAGGTGGTCGCCGTCGCCCGCGACGAGAGCCGGCACCGCGAGATCAGGCGCCTCGGCGCGCACGAGACCCACACGAGTCCTGCCTCGATCTCCTCCCGGGTGCATGGAGCGATCGACCTGATAGGAGGGCAGCACCTCGTCGACGCGTACGCGCTTCTCGAGGCGGGCGGCACCGTCATCGCGCTCGGTCATGCCGCAGGAGACGACGAGCGCTTCCCCTACGGGGCATTCGTGGCGGACCTCGCCACCGCGGACCGCTCGATCACCAGCTTCTTCCTCGCCACCGAGCCGGACCTGGGCGACGAGATGCAGTACCTCGCCGCAGCCGGCCTGGACATCGGGCCGATCGACAGCCGGCCATGGACGGAGCTGGCCCGATGGATCGGCTCGGGCGCACCGAGAGGCTCCGGCCGCGTGGTCTTCCGCGTGGACCACGACGCATGACGCCGGTCATGACGACGTGCCATCTATCCCCGTGGCGATCGCTTTCCCGATATGGCACGCTCGGGTCGTGAGCACTTCGCAGCGCAGCGACGCCCCTCCGTCCGACGATGTCCGGGTCCTCTCCGTCGACGACAACGGCGGGTGGTGCTGGTACCAGGATGAACGCGCCGCGGCCGATGCCGCACAGGGCATCGTCCTGCTGGGGAGCGTCGCCTCCTCCGGAGGGGCCGAGGGCGCGCGGCGCGGCGGCGACGTGAACGTGAGCGTCGTCGACCTGGGGGCCGGGACCGCGCGGACCGTCACGCTGCACGCGGGGCTGGAGAGCGACGACCATGACGTTCCCGCCCTGTGGAAGCGCTCCGACGGCAGATGGGTGGCCGTCTACACGAAGCACGGGGCGGACACCCTCACCCGCTGGCGGATCAGCGAACCCGAGGACCCGACCGTCTGGGGCCCGGAGCGCGTCTTCGACTGGTCGACGGACCTCACGCACCCGGCCGATGCCGAGGTCGCTGCCGCGAACCGCACCGGCGCGACCTACCAGAACATCCACGAGCTCGACGGGGTCCTGCACTGCTTCGTACGATCCATCAACCTGGACCCCTGCGTCCTCGTCTCCCACGACGACGGGGAGAGCTGGGAGTTCGGCGGTCGGCTGCTGACCCGCGACACGATCGCCCAGAGCTACGTCCGCTACGCCTCCGGGAACCGCTTCGGCCAGGACGACAGGATCGACCTCATCGTCACCGAGCGCCATCCCCGGGTCCACCCCACCTCGATCTGGCACGGCTACCTCTCCGGCGGGCAGCTGCACCGCACCGACGGGACCGTCGTCGGCCCTCTGGGGCGGCGACTCGCCGAGGCGACCCCCGCGGTGGAGGACCTCACGCAGGTCCTCGCCCACGGCGCGGTCGACGAGGGGGCCGTGCTCACGCACTGCTGGACGATCGACCTGCGCCGCGGCGAGGACGGCACGGTGGTGGGGATCTTCTCCGCCCGCGTCGACGACCCTCACGGACTGGACTACCGGGAGCGCGGCGAGGACCTGACCGCCCACCGCTTCCTGCGCGGCGTGCTCGCGCCGGGGGCCGCCGAGTGGGTCGTCCGTCCGCTGGCGGAGGCCGGGCCCGAGCTGTACTACGCGGAGCAGGACTACACCGGGCTGGTCTCGATCGACCCGGACGACCTGTCCGCGCTGTACCTCTCCACCCCGATCGACCCGCGGGACGGCTCTGCCCTGGCACGGCACGGCGTGTTCCATGGCCGCACCCGGGATGACGGGCTGACCTGGGACTGGCGGCCCCTTGCCGTCGAGGCGGAGGCGATGAACCTCCGCCCCATCGCCGTCCCCGGCGACCCGCAGCGGTCGATCGTCGCCTGGCTGCGCGGCGCGTTCCGCACCTATACCGACTACGACACCGAGATCGTGCTGCGGGTGGCGCCTCGCGCCTGAGCCCGCCGGCGGCCCGCGCTGCTGCTCGCCACGGGAACCGCGCGACGCACCGGGGACGGACCGGTCCGGCCCGCCCTGCGTCCACGTCCACCCCAGGGCGCCGGTCTCCGGGGGCATGCGGCGCTCGTAGGCTGGAGCCTCCAGACATCGGCCGCAGGGACGAGCGACGCGGCAACGGACCGAGGGGACCCGACCATGCGCCATCCGCTGCAGAACCATCCCGGGATCGTCGGGCGGCGGGACCTGCCGGTGCGGGCCCGGTGGTGGAACCTGCAGCTGGACCGGAAGCATCGCGGGCAGGTGTCCACCGCGGTGATCTCGACGGGGACGCTGGGCGCGCTGGCCCTGGCCATGGTGCTGTTCGCGGACGTGGGGCTGGTCGCTCAGCTGGAGGCGGCCGGCGGCGATCCGGGCGCCGCCCTCGCCGCGGCCTCGCGCGGGCAGATCGGGTTCTGGATCATCGGCGGCGTGTTCGCGTCCGGCTGCCTGGCCCTCGCGGTGAGCCTGTACCTCTCGGCGCTGCGCCGGCCCCTGCGCGAGCAGCGTCGCTACTACGCGCTGCGCGGTCTGGAGGCCCCGGACGAGCGGCTGCGCCGGGCGCTGCGCACGAGCGCCGGCTGGTCGCACCTCAAGAGCATCTGGCCGCTGACGCTCGAGGTGCTTCCCAGCTCGGAGGGGATGACGCCGCGGCAGGTGCGGTCCTTCCGCACCCTGCCGCTGATGTCGGCGGAGGAGAACCGCGACGGTCTCGCCTCGGACTGGGGGATCCTCCATGCCCAGCATGCCCGGGCCACGATCGACGAATACCTGAGCATGGGAGTGCATTCCCACGGCTTCGCCATGGCCTTCCATCTCGGCGATCCGGACGCCCTGGACTCCCTGGCCGCGCTCGCCGACATGCCCACCACCCGCCTGCTGGAGATCGGCATCGCGCACGAGGGCCGCCCGCCGCAGCTGCTGTGGGGCTGGGACCTGGTGCGCACCGCGGTCATCGTCCGGCAGTCCGAGAGCGCCGGCTACCTCGACCGGGAGACGGCGATCGACCTGCTCGAGGAGATCACCGACCATATCGTCGCCCTGTTCCCCACCGAGCAGGAGCTCCTGGAGAACTGCCAGCTCGGCTTCGCCCTGTGGGCCGGGCCCGAGCGGCGTGCCGAGGTGCGCGAGCGTAAGCGCCTGGATGCCGAGTACCTGGCGGGGGAGTGGCCGGCCGTGCTCGGTCCCTGGCCCTCCCCGAGCGGCCGTCCCCTGCCGCCGGCCATGGCCGAGGGATTCGCGCGCGACCTGCACCCGCGCGAGGACGACGAGGACGACGAGGACTACGAGGCCGACGAGGACGGGTCGCGACGCTGACGAGGGGGCCTCGCCGGATCGACGGCTGTCACGCCTGCATCGGCACCGCCGTGTTCTGCCCTGCCGCGATGCGCCAGCGTCCATCGGTCCTGAGCCAGAGGTAGCTGGGCCGGCCCTCCTGCCGCGGAGACAGCGGCGCGCCGTCCCGGGTCAGCGCCTCCTGATCGACCCCGGTGAGTGCGAGGTCCGGGGACAGGAAGCGGATGTGCTCCACGACGTACCGGACGGATCCCCGCGCGGCGAACCCCGGCAGGACCTGCCGGGTGAACGCGGAGATGACGTCCTTCCCGATGAGGCGCCTGCCACCGCCCGTCACCCAGACGGCGTCGTCGTCGAAGAGGTCGAGGAAGCCGTCGGCGTCCTCCTCGCGCTGCGTCCGCTGGAGCTCTTCGACGAGGGCCACCAGCTCCTCGGCATCGGAGGATGAGGAATCTGCGGGGGTGATCGTGTAGGTCATACGGAGATGCAACAACTTCATGTGCACCTGAAGTCAAGGAGCGGGGGCCCGCGTACTCGGCGCGAGCGCGCCTGCCCCGATCGACAGCACGGCGGACAGGATGTGTCCTGGCGCCGGAGTACCGTCCCGAGCATGCCTGAGATCCGGCCCTTCCGCCTCCATGTTCCCGACGACGTCCTGGAGGACCTGCGGTGGCGCCTGCGCCACGCACGCCTGCTGGAGGACTCCCCGCGGAGGATGCCGTCGGGGATGAGCGCGTCGTGGCTGCGCGACCTGGTCCGGACCTGGGCCGACTGGGACTGGCGCGCCCGCGAGGAGTGGCTCGCAGGGTTTCCGCAGTTCCTCGCCGACGTCGACGGCACCGACATCCACGTCGCGCATCTGCGCTCGACGCGTCCGGACGCGCCCGCGCTCCTGATCATGCACGGCTGGCCGCACACCTTCGCCCTACAGCTCGAGGCCGCGGCGAAGCTGCCCGATCTCCACGTGGTGGTCGCGAGCCTGCCGGGCTTCGCCTTCTCGGCCCCGTACGCGGACGGCCCGATGACCGAGCGCCGGATCGCCGCGACGATGCACCGCCTCATGACGGACGTGCTCGGATACGACCGCTACATCACCTACGGAGAGGACGTCTCGGCGAACGTCAGCGACCTCCTGGCCGGCACGTACCCGCAGCACGTCTCCGGGATCGTCGCCACGCACGCGCATTTCGCAGCACAGGACCGGGAGACCGTCGACGACCCGGAGGTGGAGGCGTTCTTCGCGCGGCTCGATGCCGATGGCGGTCCGCACGGCGCGTACGGGCATGTGCAGTGGGCGCGCCCCGACACGCTCGCGGCGGCGCTCAACGATTCCCCGGCCGGACTGCTCGCCTGGATCGCCGAGAAGCTGTCGGAGTGGGCCGACACGCCCGATGACGATCCATCGGCCGTGGAACAGGTCATCTCGCGCGACCGCATCCTCACCGAGGCGACCATCTACTGGGTCACCCAGAGCATCGCGACCTCGTTCCGGCCGTACCACGAGGGGCCCGACACCCCGGAGGCGATCCCCGAGGTGGAGGTCCCCGCAGCGGTCTTCGTCCAGCGCCACGAGCACGACTACCCGGAGGTCCTCGCCCGGCGGTTCTACCGGGATCTGCGCGTGTTCGAGCGGCTCGAGCACGTCGGCCACTTCACGGCCGCGGAGATCCCCGAGGGCATGGCCGCGCGGATCCGGGACTTCGCGGCGGCGCTCCGGTAGGGCCGCAGCGCCGCGCTCCTCGGGCGCACCGGCGCCATGAGGCGAGCAGGACCGTCAGCCGGGCAGGGGCGTCGCCCCGTCGACCTGGCCCGCGGGCACGGCCGGCTGCGGGACGAGGGAGATCAGGCGCTGCGTCGCCCGGGTCTGCGCGACGTACAGATCCCGGGGCCCGGCCTCGCCGGCCGCCGCGATCGCGTCGGGGTCGACGATGATCACCGTGTCGTACTCCAGGCCGCGCGCCTCGGGCGCGGGAATCACCACGACGCCGTCCGCGCCCAGCGCGGCCTCCAGCTCGGGCGCCGCATCGGCCGCCGCGACGACGCCGATCAGCTCCGCCGGACGCGCGGCCCGCGCCTCGGTGATCAGGGAGTTCAGCGCCCCGACCCGGTCTGCGGGTGCGCAGGGGACGGTGCGCGGCTCCGCGCCGTGGCGCAGCGACCGGGAGAGCCGCTGCTGCGGGGCGATCCGGGCCAGGAGGGGCCGCGTCGCCTCGAGGATCTCCGCCGTGGTGCGGTAGTTGACGGTGAGCGTCCGATGCAGGAAGCGATCCTCGACGAAGGGCGAGAGCGCCTCCTGCCAGCTGCGGATGCTCGTGGCAGGACCGGCCTGCGCGAGATCGCCGACCACGGTCATCGACCGCTCCGGGCAGCGGCGCATCAGGGCCCGCCAGTGCATGGCCGAAAGCTGCTGGGCCTCGTCCACCACGACGTGCCCGAAGACCGTCGCGGGCGGCCCGTCCACGAGCGCCCGCGCCTCGTCCAGGAGCGCGAGATCCGCCGGGGTCCATGGGGCGTCGGCGCCCTCGACGAGGCGGGCGATGTCCTCCGCGGGGGCGTCCGGGAGCGCCGCGGCCAGTGCCGCGCCGTCCGCCAGGGCGGCCCGGACCACGTCCGCCGCGTCCAGGCGCGGCCAGACGCCCTCGATCGCGCGGTCGAGGGCCGGGTCCCCGCGCAGCTCCTCGCGGATCCGGTCCCAGTCCGTCGCGGCGTCGTCGGCACCGCCGTGGGCATCGGCCGGGCCCATCCGGGCGAGGTCCTTCCCGGTGATCCGGTCCAGATCGATCCCGAGCTGCGCCTCGAGCTCGCTCTCGAAGGCGGCCTCCTCCGCGATGGCGCGGTCCTCCAGCGCCGCGACCAGGTCGTCGACGACGGCGTCGAGGAACAGCGCTCGGGCGGCGTTGTGACCCCGTCCGCCCTGGAGCGCGTGGCGGCGCGCGGCATCGACGACCGCGGGCTCGAGGACCACGGCGTCGTGCGCCGTGCTCAGTGCGAGGGGGACCCCGTGCGGCCGACGCTCGCGCACCTGCCGGGCCAGCACCGCGGCCAGCTCGGCCCGGCCCTTCAGGCGGGCGAGACGGTCCGGCTCGGACCGGGGCGCCTCGATCCCCACGAGATCCGGCAGCGTCGCCAGCTGCACGTCCTCCTCCCCGAGGGAGGGCAGCACGTCGGAGATGTAGGCGAGGAAGCGCCGGTTCGGGCCGTGCACCAGCACGCCCCGGCCGGCGAGGTGCGGCCACGCGTACAGCACGAAGGCGGCGCGATGCAGGGCGACGATCGTCTTGCCCGTGCCGGGGCCGCCGTCGACCACCATCACCCCGCGGTGCTCGGAGCGGACGATCTCGTCCTGCTCCGCCTGCAGGGTCGAGGCCGCCTCGCGCATGCGGCCCGTGCGCGCCCCGCCCAGCGCCGCCACGAGCGGACCGTCGCCGAAGAGGTCCCCGGGGCGCGGCGGCCGGCCGTCCAGCAGCTCATCGCTGACGTCGACCACGCGGCGATCGCGGAGCCGCAGGTGGCGGCGCCGACGCAGGCCCATCGGGCTCGCCATCGTCGCGGCGTAGAACGGCCGGGCGGCGTCCGCGCGCCAGTCCACCAGCAGCACCTCGCCGGTCTCGGCGCGCATGCCGATCCGGCCGATGCGCAGGCTCTCGCCGTCCTCGGCCCGGTCCAGGCGCCCGAAGCACAGCGAATGCTCCGCCGCGCGCAGCTGCCGGATCCGACTCTCGAGCCGATGGAACTCGAGATCCCGGGCGTAGGCCTCCGCCGGGCCGTCCGCCGGGGTCGCCAGGAGCCGGTCGCGCGCCGCCGTCCGGGCCGCGAGGTCCGCGTCCAGGTGCGCGAACAGCACGTCGAGGGCGCTCTGCTCGAGCGCGGTCTGCTCGCGCCGCTCGAGTGGGGCCTGCTCGCGCTGCTCCAGGTCACCGCCCGGCGCGGGCGGCGCCGGCTGTGCGACCCCGGGCCCGGCCGCCGCCCGTCCCGTTCCCTCAGTCTCCCGCCGCTGACCTGCTGTGCTCGTCCGCTCGTCCACGCACCCCGCCTCTCGATCCTCGCCCACTATGGGGCTCGCGGCGCGGGGGTGCAACGTTGACCTCCGCGGGCTCTTCGTGTCCTCGACCTCGGCTCGCCGGCCGTGGCAACACGCGGCAACAAGCCCGAGGCGTCGGCATTCTCACGTAGGAATTTCTGTGTCCGGCATTGCCGCCTGGACAGCGCGGACACGGCGCAGCGCGTTCGCCTCCTGAATTCTCACGTCGACAATTTCTCTGCGTCATCCCCCACCCCGAGCGAGGACCCTCCTCCCATGGCTGTCATCGAAGACACCGCGCCCGAGACCCGCAGGGCCTCCGCGCCACCCGGACCCCGCCGGCAGGCCCCGCTGCTGGTGCGGATCCTCCGAGACCGGACGGTGCTGCTGTTCGCGCTGCCCGGAATGCTGGTGCTCATCGCCTTCCAGTACTACCCGCTGCTGGGCAACGTCATCGCGTTCCAGGACTTCCAGCCCTACCTGGGCATCGACGAGAGCCTCTGGAGCGGGTTCCGCAACTTCTCGGTCCTGATCAGCAACGACCCGGCATTCCTCAACGCGCTCAGGAACACGCTGATCCTCACGCTCATCCAGGCGGTGCTGGTCTTCCCGCTGCCGATCGTCCTGGCCCTCATCCTCAACAGCCTCATGTCCAACCGGATGCGGCAGATCGTGCAGTCGATCCTCTACCTGCCCCACTTCCTGTCCTGGGTGATCGTGGTGGCGGTGTTCCAGCAGATGCTGGGCGGATCCGGCCTGGTCAACAGCTTCCTGCGCTCGCACGGCATGGCGACGCTGGACATCATCGGCAATGCGGACCTCTTCCGCGCCCTGCTCACCAGCCAGGTGATCTGGAAGGACACCGGCTGGGCGACGATCCTCTTCCTCGCCGTGCTCGCCGGCATCGACAAGGCCCTGTACGAGGCGGCTTCCGTCGACGGCGCGAGCCGCTTCCGACAGATGCTCCACGTGACGCTGCCGGGCATGCGACCGATCATCATCCTGCTGTTCATCCTCCAGCTGGGCAGCTCGCTCACGGTCGGCTTCGAGCAGATCATCCTCCAGCAGGCCGCCGTCGGCGTGGACGCCAGCGAGGTGCTGGACACCTACGTCTACAACGAGGGCATCGCCGGAGGCCAGTGGGGCACGGCGGCCGCCGTCGGCCTCGCCAAGAGCGTCGTCGGCCTGATCCTCGTGCTGACCGCCAACAAGATCGCGCACGCCTTCGGCGAGCAGGGGGTGTACAAGGCATGACCGCCTCGACGACCGCGCAGGACCGTCCCGCATCGACCCGGCCCCGCCCTCGGGGCAGGCTCTCCGACACCGCCGGCCCCCTCGAGAAGGCCTTCAAGGCCGTCGTCCTCACCGTCGCCTGCGCGCTGGTCATCATCCCCTTCCTCGGGATCGTGTCCACCAGCGTCGCCCCGGCCGACCAGGTCACGAACGCCGGCGGCTTCGTGCTGCTGCCGCGGGAGGTCGACCTCACCGCCTACCGCTCGATCCTCTCCGGCGGCGTCGTCTCCCGTGCCCTGCTGATCAGCATCCTCGTCACCGGCGTCGGCACCGCTCTGAGCCTCGTGCTCACCGCGATGCTCGCGTGGGCGCTCTCGCGCCGCGGCACCGTCGGCAACCGGGCGATGCTGCTGCTGGTCCTGGTCAGCCTGCTGTTCTCCCCGGGCATGATCCCCACCTACCTCGTGGTGCGTCAGTTCGGCCTGATCGACAGCCTGTGGGCGCTGATCATCCCCACCGCCGTGAGCGCCTTCAACGTCATCGTGGTGCGCGCGTTCTTCGCGAACCTCCCCGAGGAGCTCATCGACGCCGCCCGCATCGACGGCGCCACCGAATGGCAGATCTTCCGTCGGATCGCGCTGCCGCTGTCCCGCGCCGTGCTGGCCGTGGTGGGCCTGTTCTACGGCGTCGGCTACTGGAACGCCTTCTTCAACGCGCTGCTCTACATCAACGATGCGGCGAAGTGGCCTCTCCAGATGGTGCTGCGCACCTACGTCGTCAACGGCACCGAGATGGGCGCCTCCGAGATGGGGACCGTGGTCGAGCACGCCCCGCAGCAGACCACGATCCAGATGGCGATCCTCGTCATCTCCATCGTCCCGATCGTCATCGTCTACCCGTTCCTGCAGCGGCATTTCGCCAAGGGCGTCCTGACCGGGGCGGTGAAGGGATGAGCGCGACCGGTGCCGCACCCCGGCGAGCTCCCCGCCCCGCACGGTGCCCCGCCTGTCCCGCACCGTGCTCCGCCCGCCGCGCCCCCTGCGCACCCCCTGCCCCTGTGGAGGTCCCGTGATGCCCCGCCCCGCCCGCCGAACCGTGCTCGCCGCCGGCGCTGCCGGCGCCGCCGCCGTCCTCGCGGCCTGCAGCAACGAGGGTCGGGGCGGTGCACCGGCCGAGTTCGTCAACGCCCCCGTCGAGATGCCGCGGCACATCCCGTTCCCCGGGCTCGAGCCTGACCTGCCCGGCGATCCGGCCACCGGCCTGATGGACGCCTATTTCCAGTACCCCGCGCAGCCGCTGGTCGCGACCTCCGGTGCGCCTGGGGACGGGAAGGTTGTCGAGACGCTGGTGCGGACCGACTCCCCGGTTCCGCCGGATGTCTCGCGCAACGCCTTCTGGCAGGAGCTGAACTCCCGGCTGGGCTCCGAGCTCGAGATCAACATCGTCCCGGGGCCGGATTGGGGACAGAAGTTCGCCACCACCGTCGCCGGGGACGTGCTGCCCGAGGTGTTCTGCGTGGACGGAGGCATGCCCCAGCTGCCGCAGTTCATGGACGCCGCCGCGCTGGACCTCACACCGTACCTCTCCGGCGATCGCGTCGCGGATTACCCGTTCCTGGCGAACATCCCGCCGGAGACCTGGGGCCCGACGGCGCTGAACGGGAAGATCATGGGCGTGCCGATCCCGCGCGGGGTCATGAGCACGAGCTTCCTGTACAAGCGGGAGGATCTGCTCGCGGCGAAGGGGATCACCGAGGATCCGACGAGCTTCGAGGAGTTCCTCGCCCTGTGCCAGGAGCTCACGGTCCCGCGGGAGAACGTCTTCGCGCTGGGTTCGGTGCCGCTCGACCTCATCCGCCAGATGCTCGGCATCCCCAACGGCTGGGTCGAGAAGGATGGGTCCCTGACGCGCAACCTCGAGCTCGAGGAACAGGTCGAGGCGCTCGAGGCGGCACGCCGCCTCGTCGAGGCCGAAGTCCTGAACCCCGACACCTTCGCGGTCCAGGGCAACGACGTGAAGAACTGGTTCGGCTCCGGGCGCAGCTACTTCACGTTCGACACCTTCTCCGCGTGGCCGCAGTTCATCCGGGAGCAGACCTCCGGCGAGGACTTCTCGATGGCCATGCTGCGCACCCCGGGCTACGACGGGTCGCCCGGAACGGCCGTGTCCTGGCTGGGCAACCCCACGTACGGCATCTCCGCGATCCGGCAGGACGCCGGGGACCGGGTCGAGGCGATCCTGAACGTCCTGAACTACCTCGCCGCCCCGTTCGGGACCGAGGAGTACCTGTTCCGGATCTACGGCGCCCCTGGCGTCCACTACGAGCTCTCCGGCACGGACCCGGTCCTCACCGACCGCGGGGCCAGCGAGACCCAGCTCGGCTTCCGCTACCTCGCCGATTCGCCCTGGCCGATCTACGTCCCCGGCAACCGTCGGTCCACCCAGAACTGGTACGAGGGCCAGAAGATCGCGGTCGGTCAGGGCAGCGCCGATCCGACCCTGGGCCTGTATTCGGAGACCAAGTCCACCACCGGCGGCAGCATCGACGGACGGATCAACGACCTCACCAACGACATCCTCCAGGGCCGCAAGCCCGTCTCCGCCTGGGCGGAAGGTGTGAGGGCCTGGAAGGCCGACGGCGGCGACCGGATCCGCGACGAGCTGGAGAAGGCGCTCGCCGACCGAGGCGATTCGCTCGCCTGAGAACACGTCCGGGCACCGACGCCCGGCTCGATGAGAGGAAGACCCATGTCCCCATCCCCCACCTCACGACGCGCCGTCCTCCGCGGCGCCACGACGGGCGCCGCCGTCCTGGCCGCCGCCGGCATCGGTGCCGGCCCCGCCCATGCGGGCCCCGGCCGCGCCGGGTTCACCAACCCCGTCATCGCCAGCAACCATCCGGACCCCGGCATCCTCGCGACGGGGGACTGGTTCTACCTGTACTCGACCGCAGGGAGCATGGGGCACATGCCCGTGCTCCGCTCGCGCGACCTGATCAGCTGGGAGGAGCGCGGCAACGCCATGCCGGTCATCGCCTCCTGGTCCACCGCCGGCCGGCACTGGGCGCCGGAGGTCATCGCGCACGGCGAGCGGTTCCACGCCTACTACACCGCACGCGACACCGCCTCGGACCGGCAGGCCATCGGCGTCGCGGTCGCGGATCACCCCGAGGGGCCCTTCGTCGACGACCGTGAGGCGGCGCTGCTGGTCCAGGCCGAGGAGGGCGGCGCCATCGACCCCTCGCCCTTCCGTGACGACGACGGGCAGCTGTGGCTGCTGTGGAAGAACGACGGCAACGCCGCGGGCCTGCCCTCCTATCTGTACGCCCAGCGCCTGTCCGAGGACGGCTTCGCGCTGGTCGGCGAGCGGATCCGCGTGCTCGAGCGCGACCAGCCCTGGGAGATCTACACCATCGAGGGCCCTGCGGTGATCTCCCACCACGGCCGCTACTACCTGTTCTACTCCGCCGGCGAGTACTGGAACGAGAGCTACGGCGTGGGTGTCGCGGTCGCGGACTCGGTCGCCGGGCCCTGGCGCAAGCTCTCGGACACGCCGGTGCTCGCCGCGAACGACGTCGCCGCCGGCCCCGGGCACGGCATGCCCGTGCGCACGAAGACGGGCCTGTGGTACGTCTACCACGCCTGGGACCCCGAGCACATCGGCCAGGATCCGGGCCGGCTGGTGTGGCTGTCGAAGGTGCGCATCGACGACGACGGCGTCCGCATCGACGGGCCGAGCATCGACAACCCCCAGCGCCCCGTGCGCTGAACCGCAGCGCCCGCCCGCGGGCCGGAGGCGCAGGTCAGAGGAATGCGCCGCCGGAGACCTCGAGCCGCTCCCCGGTCACCCAGCGCATGCCGGGCGCTGCGAGGGCGGCCACGGCCTCACCGATCTCGGCCGGGTCCGCGACCCGGCCGAGGGCGGTGCTGCGGGCGATCGCCGATCGCAGCTCCTCGCTGTCCCGCATCGCCCCGCTGTTGAAGTCGGTCGCGCTGGGCCCCGGCGCGATGCAGTTGACCCGGATCCCGCGGGGGCCCAGCTCCCCGGCGAGGCTGCGCGAGAAGGCCTCCACCGCGGCCTTCGACGCGGCGTACAGCGAGGTCGCCGGGCTGACGTGACGGGTCAGGGACGTGCTGATGGCGATGACGTGCCCGCCGCCCTCGAGGAGCGGCAGCAGCGCCTGGGTGAGGAAGACGGTGCCGCGGAGGTTGGTGCCGATCAGCGCCTCGAAGTCCTCGGGCGTGGCGTCCTCCAGGCTGCCGAAGACGCCGATGCCGGCGTTGTGCACGAGGACATCCAGGTGCGCGGATCCCCATCGGTCCCGGAGTGCGGCCTCGAGCCCGGCCCGCAGGTGCCGGATCCCGTCGAGGTCGGCGATGTCGATCGTGAGGGGCATCGCCTCGCCGCCGGCCTCCTCGACCCGGCGCATCGTCTCCGAGATGTCGCGGCCGGGACGGTGCGCGAGCACGAGCCGGTGCCCGGTGCGGGCGAGGGCGTGGGCGATGGCCTGGCCGAGGCCGCGGTTGGATCCGGTGATCAGGGCGGTGGGGGCGGTGTTCATGAGGGGTCCTTCGAGGGAGGGGCGGGGTGCGGTGGAGCGAGTCCGATCCGCATGAAGTAAATGATTATTTACCGCTACCCTAGGGCGGAGATCCGAGGGCGTCAACGGGAAGGTGCGTGCATCGATGGCTGGACGGGATGCCGACGCGACGCGGGCGAGGATCCTCGCCGCGGCGCAGCAGGAGTTCGCGGCGGTCGGGCATGCCGGCGGCCGCGTCGAGCGCATCGCCCGGAGCGCGGGCACCAACGTGCGGATGATCTACGCGTACTTCGGCGGCAAGGCCGGGCTGTTCGACGCGGCCGTCCGGGCGGCGGTCGAGGAGATGGCCGCCGCGGTCCCGCCGGATCCCGCCGCGCTGTCGGCCTGGGCCGGGCGCCTCTTCGACCACCACCAGGCGGATCCGACCGCGCTGCGGCTGAGCCTCTGGGCGCACCTGGAGCGCCCGGAGGTGGCGGCGGAACCGATGGAGGCCTACCTGGCCAAGACGGCCCGCATCGGATCGACGGGGCGGGAGATCTCCGCGGTGGACCTGCTCGCGATCATCTATGCGATCGCCCAGGCGTGGACGCTCACGCCCATCGGCCTGCTCCGCTCCGACGGATCGGACCCCTCGTCCCCGGAGCGCATCGCCGCGCACCGGCGGGCGGTCCTCGCGGCCGTCGCGGCGATCACCGCCGAGGAGGGCGGTGCCACGGGCTGAGCCCTTCCCGGCGCCCGAGGCGCATCGCGGGACCGCCGTGCAGACCAGCGCCCTAGAATCGTCGGATCATGTGCCGCCTCTTCGCCCTCCACGCCGACCAGCCCGTCACCGCGAAGTTCTGGCTCCTGGACGCTCCGTACTCCCTGCGCTCGCAGTCGCGCTACAACGCCGACGGCACGGGGATCGGCTACGTCGACGAGTCCGGGATCTCGCAGGTGCGCAAACGTCCGGTGGCCGCGCACGCGTCCTCGGCGTTCACGCATGCGGCGCAGACGGTGCGGGCGCGCACCATCATCGCCCATCTGCGCCTGTCCAGCGGGACCCGGCACACCGCCCAGAACACGCACCCGTTCCTCATGGACGGCATCCTCCTGGCCCACAACGGCGTCCTCGAGGTCACCCAGGCGATGCGCCACCGGGTCGAGGAGCTGGGTGCGGCCCGGCATGTGCACGGCTCGACCGACAGCGAATGGCTCGCGGCGCTGGTCGCGGGGGAGTCCGCGGCGCACGCCGGGGACCTCCACGCCGGGCTGGTCGCCGCCATCGGCTGGGTGGTGCGCCACGTCCCGGTCTACTCGCTGAACCTGCTGGCCGCCCGCGAGGAGGAGCTGTACGCGCTGCGCCTGCCGGAGACCAACGAGCTATGGGTCCTCGAGCGCCCCGACTCCCCGCGGCGCGGGCCGCTGGACCAGAGCTCGGACACCCTCCATGCCCGCAGCGAGGACCTCGGCGAGGTCGACTCCGTCGTCATCGCCAGCGAGCCGATGGACGAGGACCCCGCCTGGCGCCTTCTGGAGCCGGGCGAGCTGCTGAGCATCGGCGAGGACGGCAGGGTGCGCCGCGAGACGCCGTTCCCGCGGCTCGCCCACCCTCTGCACCTGGAGGACCTCAACCTCAGCGCCGCGACCTCCCAGATGCACGCCGCCCAGGACCGTGCCCTCGCCGAGCGCCGCGCCCGCATCGCGGCGGCCCGCGCGGCCGGCGCCGCGACCCCCGATTCCGCGCAGGAGATCTCCGCATGAGCACGCCCGCCCCCGACGATCGCCCCGCCGACAGCCCCGTCGACGGCGCCGCCGATCCCCTCGGCGGCCGTCCCGCAGGCGTTCCCGCGGGAACGCCCTACCACCGCCTCGCGCACCTGCGCGAGGCCTGGGCCCGACCGGCCCGGCCCGTGCTCACCGTCCTCGTCGCGATCATCGCCTACGTCGTGCTCGCCTCGATCCTGCTGGTCGCGATCGTCACCAGTCTCGCGCTGCTGCCCGGGGACCAGCCCGACCTCGGGATGCACCTGCGTGACCCTTCGAGCCCCCTCGACGTGGGCGTCTCCCTCGCGATGGGCGCCCTGTGGTGCCCCGCCGCCCTGATCGGTGCGCGCTTCGGCGGCTGGCGCCCCACGCGATGGCTTCTGAGCGTGACCGGCACCTTCCGCGGGGAGCTCGTGCGGGCCGCCGCGCTGCCGGTCGGAGCTGCGGCGCTCCTCGGCACCGTGGTGATGACCGGAATCGTCTGGGCCTCCCGGCCATGGCTCGGGGCCGATTCCGTCGGGGCGGGGCAGGCGCTGTTCGCTGCGGCTCTGGCCCTCGTGCTCGGCCTCGCCAAGGCGATCGGGGTGGAACTGGCGCTGCGGGGGATGCTCCTCCAGGCGCTCGGCACCTGGCTGCGCTCGCCGGCGCTGACCATCGTCTTCGCCACGATCGTCTCGCTCGCGGTATCGGGGTTCTCGAGGACCGGCATCGTGCTCGCCCTCACGATGGGCCTCGCCTGCGGCTATCTCGCCTGGCGCTCGGGCGGGCTCGAGCTCCCGATCCTCCTGACGGCCTCCCTGACCATCAGCGGCGGGGTCGTGGCGGCCCTCAACCGCATCGCCGAACCGGCGATCCGAGATCTCCTCGGCCTCGACGGCGTGCAGCTGAGTATCGGGTGGGCCGGGTACCGCACCGGGGAGACGACCTCCGCCGCCGCGGCGATCCCGGGGGTCGCGAGCGGCAGCATCCTCGGTGCGATCGGCATCGGCCTGCTGGCCCTGATCATCGCCGCGCTGCTGGGCCGATGGATCGGCCGGCGCGAGCAGCTCGCCGCGGCCGAGCCGGTGCGCCGCCCGGCCGATGCCCCCGCCCCGGAGCCCGTCGCCGTCTGACCCGGAGCTCGTCGCCATCTGACCAGGGCCGATGTGCGGCAGTGCGGTCCGGGGCGTTCCCGCGGGAACGTTCTGGAGGAGCCGGCGGCGTTCCCGCGGGAACGCCGTGACGTCGGCGAGGTCCGCGCCGGGCGGGGGCTTCAGAGGTCGCGCAGGTGCCCGACGTCGCTCACGCCGGCCACGGACCATTCGCCGGTCTCCCGCGCACGCAGGTCCGTGATGCTCGCGTTCGCGATGGGAAGCTGCATCCAGGCGGCCGGCGGTGCGCCCAGCACCTCGCGGACGAACGAGCCCACCACGAAGGCATGCGTGACCGCGACGAGGACACCGCTGCTCCCCGGAGCGCTGAGGTCCGTCCACGCCGCGGCGAGCGCGACGCCGTCCTCGTCCCGTTCCTGCTCCGGCACGCCGTGCAGGAACGCGTGGCGGTGCTGCGCGTAGTCGCCTCGGCGTGCCGTACCAGCAGGATCCTGTCCATCCGGTGCACGCTGCCCCGGTCGCTCCTGGCGCGCTGCCGTGCCGTGCGCCGGCGTGCCGTGCCGCGACGTGCCGTACCTCGGTGCGAGTGTCAGCGCCAGCTGTGCTGCGGCGCGTAGCCGAGGACGGCGCGTGCCTTGTCGATGGAGAGCAGGGTGCCGTTGCCGGAGACGTCCCCGCGCACCTCGACGTCCGGGAAGACCTCGGCGATGAGCTCGGTGTTGTCCCGGGACATGACGGTGTCCGCCGCGGCGACGATGAAGCGGTCGAAGCCGGGGGCCGGGTGCTCGAGGGCCTTGCGCACGGCCTGGGCGCCGTCGCGGCCGTCGACGTAGCCCCACAGGTTCCACTTGCGCAGCGTCGCATCGGCGTCGAAGTCGGGGAAGCGTGCGTAGTCCTCCTCGTCCATGACGTTCGAGAAGCGCAGGGCGATGATCTTGAGCTCCGGGTGCCAGCGGGTCAGCTCGATCGCCATCTGCTCCTCGAGGTGCTTGGACAGCGAGTACGTCGACTCGGGTCGCGCGGCGTACTCCTCGTCCACGGGGATGTAGGGCGGCGGGGTGTCGAAGGGCAGGCCCAGCACGGTCTCGCTGGAGGCGGTGACGATGTTGGTGATGCCGGCCTTGATCGCACCGGTGAGCACGTTGTGGGTGCTGATCATGTTGTTCTGGAAGGTCGCGGTGTTGCTCGCCAGGCCGGGCGCCGGGATGGCGCTGAGGTGCACGACGGCGTCGAAGCCGTCCGGGGCCTGCTCGTCGATGCCGGTGAGAGCGTCGAGCACCTGCCCTGCGTCGCGCAGGTCGATCTGCACGAATCCCGATCCGCGCTCGCCGGCGCGGTCGAGGTTGACCACCTGATGCCCGTGATCGCGGAGGTCGCGGACCACCGTTCGTCCGAGCTTGCCCGAGCCACCTGTCACTGCGATTCTCATGCGCCCATCCTGCACCCTCGCCGGCCCGTGCGTGCCGATCCCACGGCCGGGTCGTCAGCTCGGGACGAGCCGGGCGAAGACGACGGTGTTGTCGAGGTGGTGGCCGTCTGCGTCGAGGTCTCCGCCGCAGGTGATGAGACGCAGCTCGGGGCCCTCCGTGCGGCCGTAGACCTCCAGGGTGGGGAAGCTGTCCTTCGGGTAGCGCGCCGCGTCATAGACCTCGAACTCGGCGATCGATCCATCGGCGCGCAGGACGCTGACCCGATCGCCCGGGGCCAGTGCG
Organism: Brachybacterium phenoliresistens; assembly: GCF_000576425.1. Taxonomy (GTDB): domain Bacteria; phylum Actinomycetota; class Actinomycetes; order Actinomycetales; family Dermabacteraceae; genus Brachybacterium; species Brachybacterium phenoliresistens. The sequence goes on from NZ_KK069991.1 coordinate 89,024, forward strand.
CCGAGGTCGAAGAAGACCGACGGGCGACCGCCCCAGGTCACGTGACCTTCGATCACGGACGGGCCCGTCTCGCCGGGGGTCGGAGACCCGTCGTACCAGGCAGGGAGGTTCGCGCGATCCCCGCTCGGAGCGAGGAGCTCGCCGTCGGTCCCCAACCCGATGGGGAAGACGTCCTCCTGCACATCGATCGCATCGATGCTGAGGGCGACGGGCTCCGAGGCGGTCATGGGCCTCTCGGCCTCCGCACTCGACTCCGGTGCGGTCGGTGCGGCCGATGGGGTCATGTCGGAGGCGCCGGACGGATCCGCGGTCCTCACGGGACCCTCGGGATCGGCGTCGCCGCTCCCGGCGACGGGCTCGGCCTCCTCCGGCGCCTCGGAGGAGGTGCCGGAGCCGAGCGCCGGCTGAGGCGGGTCGCCCACCTGCTGCATCAGGCTGACGGCGACGAGCCCGGCGCCCACCACGGCGACCGCGCCGAGAGCGGCGGCCGCGAGACGGCCGCCGCTCCGGCGGGGGGATCCCCCAGCAGTCATCTCACTTCTGCGCCGGACGTCGGCGCAGGGCGAACGCTCCGGCGCCCGCCGCGGCCATCAGACCCGCGCCGAGGGCGATGGCACCGGCGTGCTCGAGGCCCGAGGTGCTGCCGTCGCCCGTCTCCACGCCGCCCTGGGGCATCGCGTCCATCTGGCTCGCCACGAGCTCACCGCAGGCGGCGGGGTCCGTGGCCTCGGACGGCAGGTTCGGATCGAGGTCGGAGGCGACGTCGCCGTCGTACGTGCCGCTGCCGTCGTGGTCGACGCCGTGGACGACGACCACACCCTTCCCGTCCACGATGTCGGCGGCGACCTGATCGCTCACCTCGAACGTCCGCTCGTAGGTGCCGCTGCCGACGGGGAAGCGCTCGACCGCGAGACCGCTGTCCGGGCTGGTGTCGCCGTCGGTGGTCAGCGAGGACACGATGTCGCCGTAGTCCTCGTGCGCGTCGGAGACCTGGAGGGCGCCGTCGGCGCCGTTGCCCTGCTTGTCCGGGTCCGGGCACTGGTTCTTCCCGCCCACGTGGATGTGCTGGGCGTGCGGGGCGCCGTCGAGGAGCCCGGCGGTCTCGAGGGTCACGGAGACCTCGTTGCCGTCGACGGCGACCCAGGCGGTGCCCGAGGCGCCGGAATCGTTGAGCTCGATCAGGTGGGCCTCGAGGGTCGCCGAGGCGGTCGCGTTGCCGTGGGTCCCCTCGTCATCGCCGTGTCCGCCGTGGCCCTCCGCCATGGCTGCGCCGGGCGCGCTCAGCAGCGCGAGCATCGCTGTCGCGGCGAGCAGGGGGACCGTCCTCGTCTTCGTCGTGCGCATCGTGCATCACTCCTTTGTCGAGCACCGGGCGGCCGGGTGCCGCCGTTCTGCGTGCACGGGGTGTTCGGAGCCGAGGTGGGGGGTGGATGGGTGCGAATCCTCATCCGATGCGTGGCGCACGCGCCGGTCCGAAGCGTCGCAGCCCTACCGGGCAGATCTCTCGCTTCACATTTTACTTACTAGGTGAGATGCTATCCGCATGTCTGCATCTTCCCGCCGGGCCGCCCGCCCTGCCTCCGGCCGTTCCACCGTGCTGCGCATCCTCGTCCCGGCCCTGCTGGTCCTCGTGTGGATCGGCGTGTTCGGGATCGGCGGGATGAGCTTCGGACGGATCAGCGACGTCGCCACCGAGGACCGGGCCGGCTTCCTCCCCGCGAGCGCCGAGTCGACCCGCGTGCAGGACCGAATCAGCGAGTTCACCGGCTCCGAGGCGATCCCCGCGATCATCGTCGCCGAACGCTCCGGCGGCCTGACCGAGGACGACCTCGCCGCGCTCGACGCGCTCGCGGCATCGGCCCCGGACCTGGCGGACGGCGCCACCGCCTCCCCGGTGATCCCCGCGGAGGACGGGGAGGCCGCCCAGCTCGTCATCTCCATCCCGGGGGACGCGGACGCCGGGGAGGTCGTCGCCCTGCTCGAGGAAGAGGCCGATGGGACCCTCCCGGCGGATCTGGACAGCTGGGTCAGCGGACCGGCCGGGTTCACCGCGGACCTCCAGGCCGCCTTCGCGGGGATCGACGGGATCCTGCTGCTGGTGGCCCTCGCCGTGGTGCTGGTGATCCTCGTGGTCGTCTACCGCTCCCCGGTGCTTCCCCTGCTGGTCCTGCTCAGCTCCATGACGGCGCTGTGCGCGGCGATCCTCGTGAACGTCAGCCTCGCCCAGGCGGGGCTGGTCACCATCAACGGGCAGGTGCAGGGGATCCTGTTCATCCTCGTGATCGGCGCGGCCACCGACTACTCCCTGCTGTACATCGCACGCTGCCGCGACCAGCTGCGCGAGGACGTGGCCCCGGCGCGCGCGGCATGGCTCCCCCCGCGC
>NZ_KK069991.1:91416-370952 GCF_000576425.1 Brachybacterium phenoliresistens
TGGCTCGCGCTGCGGGGGGTGCTGGAGCCGATCCTGGCCTCGGGCGGCACGGTGATCGTCGGGCTGCTGTGCCTCATGCTCTCCGACCTCGGCTCCACCGCTGCGCTGGGCCCCGTCGCCGCGGTCGGCATCGTCTGCGCGATGCTCACCTCCCTCACCTTCCTGCCGGCGATGCTCGCCCTCGTCGGCCGGGCGGCGTTCTGGCCGCGCGCCCCGCGCCGCGGCTCCGCACCGGTCGCGCTGACCGGGGCCGATGCGACCGGCCCGTGGGCGCGGGTGGGCCGGCTCGTCGCCGCCGCCCCCAAGCGCGTGGCCGCCACGGTGGTCGTGCTGCTGGTCGCCGGATGCGGCGGGCTCACCCTGCTGCAGGCCGACGGCGTCCCGCAGAGCGAGTTCGTGCTCGGGGCCAGCCAGGCCCGCGACGGCCAGGCGGCGCTGGACCGCCACTTCCCCGGCGGCTCCGGCACCCCGACCTACGTGCTCGCCCCGGCCGATCAGCGCGCCGAGGTCGCCGCGGCCGTCGCCGGGGCCGACGGGGTGGAGGGCCTCGCCCTGGTCTCCCAGGACTCCCCGTCCGGGAGCCTGCCGGTGGACGCCTCCGGCGAGGTGGCGGCCGAGGCATCGGCCGGGCCGTTCGCGGACGCCCGGCCCACCGAGGTCGACGGGCAGCTGCTGTTCTCGGTGACCCTCGAGGACCCCGCCGACTCCCTCGAGGCCGAGCAGACGGTGAGGGCGCTGCGCGAGGCGGTCGGCCCGCTGGATGCGGCCGTCGGCGGCTCGACCGCGGTGGACCTCGACACCAACGAGACCTCCGCCCACGACCGCACGCTGATCATCCCCCTGGTCCTCGTCGCGATCACGATCATGCTGGCGCTGCTGCTGCGCTCCCTGCTGGCGCCGCTGGTGCTGCTGGCGACGACGGTGCTGAGCTTCGGCACGGCCCTCGGGGTGAGCGCGGTGATCTTCCGCCTCATCGACCAGCCCCGCTCGGATCCCTCGGTGCCGCTGTACGCCTTCGTGTTCCTCGTGGCGCTGGGCATCGACTACAACATCTTCCTCATGACCCGGGTGCGGGAGGAGGCCCTGGTCCACGGCACCCGCGAGGGCACGCTGCGGGGACTGTCGATCACCGGCGGCGTCATCACCAGCGCCGGCGTCGTCCTCGCGGCGACCTTCGCGGCGCTGCTGGTGATCCCCATCCAGTTCCTGCTGCAGCTGGCGATCATCGTCGCCCTCGGCGTGCTGATGGACGCCCTGGTCGTGCGGACGTTCCTGGTCCCCGCGCTCGCCGTGGCGATCGGCGACCGCATCTGGTGGCCCGCCGCGATCTCCCGGGGCCGCCGCGCCGCCCCCACCCACCGGAAGGACGCCTCCGATGCCGCACCCGCCCGCTGACCCCCGCCGCCCCTCGCCCGGGACGCCGCGGCGCGCCCCCGGCGAGCCGTCCCGCGCTGCCGACGGGCCGTCCCGCGGCCGCTCGCTGCTCATGCTGCTGGCCTTCGTCGGGGCGACGGCGATCGCCGCCGGCATCGGCGGGATGGCGGCCGCCGGCTCGCAGGAGACCTACGCCGCGCTGCGGCTGCCGGCCTTCGCCCCGCCGGCCTGGCTGTTCGGCCCCGCGTGGACGGTGCTGTACGTGCTGATCGCCGTGGCCGGCTGGCTCGTGTGGCGCCGCGCCGGGGCGGACCGCGCCCTCGCCCTGTGGTGCGCCCAGCTCGTGCTCAACGCCCTCTGGACCCCGCTGTTCTTCGGCGCGGACCTGTACTGGCTCGCCTTCGCGGAGATCGTGCTGCTGTGGATCGCCATCCTCGCCTGCCTGGTCGCCTTCCGCGCCCGGCGGCCGATGGCGGCGCTGCTGCTGGTGCCCTACCTCGCCTGGGTCAGCTACGCCGGGGCCCTGAACCTGGGGATCGCGCTGCTGAACTGACCCCCACGCGCCACGGCTCCGCGCGCGGCATGGCTCCCCGGGCCACGGCTTCCCGTGCACCACAGCGGCCTGCGCGCCACGGCGTCCCGCGCAGCACGGCCGGACGGGGCAGCGCTCAGCGGCGGGCGGCGTCCAGGATGTTCCGGGCCATCGCCGGGAAGACGAGGGCGTGGAACGGGGAGATCGCCCGCCAGTACAGGCGGCCCAGCAGCCCGTCGGGGAGGAACACGGCCCGCTGGCGGTAGCAGCTGCCGCCGCCCTCGGCCGGCTCGACCGAGAGCTGCAGCCAGGCGCGGCCGCCCGTGCGCATCTCCGCCCGCAGGGTGAGGCAGCGCCCCGGCTCGATCCGCTCGACGCGCCACCAGTCCACCGCATCGCCCACCCGCAGCGCCTGCGGGTCGCGGCGTCCGCGCCGCAGGCCCGGACCGCCGACCACGAGGTCCACGGCGCCGCGGAGCGCCCACAGCAGCGGCGTCGAGTACCAGCCCGCGGAGCCGCCGATGCCCTCGATGACCCGCCACACCGCAGCGGGGTCGACATCGGCCGCGGTGAGCTCCCGCTCGTCGGTGTGCAGGGTGTGGCCGGCCCAGTCCGGGTCCTCCGGCAGGGGCTCCTCGGGAGCGCGGTGCAGCGAGGCGTCGTCGTCCCAGCGCGAGGCGAGATCGCCGCGCCGCTGGGCGGCGAGCGCGGCCCGCACGGCGTCGCGGTAGCGCATCGGCCCGTCCGCGGGCGCGGGCAGTACCTCCTGCGCCAGCGGCGCGCGGGTCACGGCGTCGTGCTGCATCGACTCCGCCAGCGGCCGCGCGATGGACAGCGGCACCGGCGTGACCACGCCGATCCACAGCCCCGACAGGCGCGGCGCCGGGATCGGCAGGCTCAGCACGCGGCGCCGCGGCAGGCCGGCGACCTCTGCGTAACCGGTGAGCAGGTCGGCGAAGCGCAGATCGGACTCGCCGCTGCCCACCCCGTAGGTGCCCGAGACGTCCCCGGGGGCGAGCACCGCCGCGGCGAGGTAGTGGAGCACGTCGCGCACCGCGACCGGCTCGATCCGATTGCGCACCCAGCGCGGGGCGGGCATCACCGGCAGCCGCTCGGCGAGATGGCGGATGATCTCGAAGCTCGCCGACCCGGCGCCGATCACCGTGGCCGCCTCCAGGATCGTCGTCGGCACCGCGCCCTCGCGCAGGATCTCCCCGACCCGTCGGCGCGAGGCCATGTGGGCGCTGAGCTCCCCGGACTGCGGGTGCAGTCCGGAGAGGTAGACGATGCGCCGGACCTCGGCGCGCTCGGCCTCCTCCGCCATGATCCGCGCCATGCGGGCCTCCCGCTCCTCGAACCCGGAGCCGCCGGCCATCGCATGGACGAGGAACACCACCACCTCGATGCCCTCGAGGGCGCGGCGCACTGCCATCCGGTCCGCCAGGTCGGCGGGGGCGGCCTCCACCCGGTCGGCCCACGGCTGGGCCTCGAGCCGCTCGCGGCTGCGCCCGCACACGCGCACCCGGGCGCCGCGGTCGACCAGCTGCGGCACCAGGCGCCCGCCGACGTAGCCGGTCGCGCCCGTGACCAGCACGTGCGGGGGCTGCGGTGCGGGCTGCGCGCTCATCGGCCGCCCGCCTCCCCGGTGGTGCCGGCGCCCGCGGGGCGGGTGCTCCCGCCCTCGTCCCGGGCGGCCTGCGTACGTGCGGCGCGCAGGTCCTCCCCGGAGTCCAGCGCCGAGGTGGTCGGCACGATGCGCGCCCGCGGCGACCCGGAGACGCAGCAGGCGGTGCCGCAGACGTCCGCGGTGGGGCCGAACTCGGTGACCGCGCGGCGCGGGGCATCGGGCCGGATCCGCTCCTCGACGAGGTCCGCGAGCGCCGCCACGAAGCGCGGGTCCGTGCCCGGCGTGGCCACGCGGCGGAAGGCGAGGGAGTGCTGCTCGGCGCTCTCGCGCGCCTCGGTGTCCAGGTCCCAGATCACCTCCACATGATCGCTGACGAAGCCCACGGGGACCACCACCACCGCGTCGTGCTCGCCCTCCTCGGCGATCCGGGCGATCACGTCGTTGACGTCCGGCTCGAGCCACGGGGTGTGCGGGGCGCCGGAGCGGGACTGGTAGACCAGCTCCCAGCCGGGCAGCTCCGTCCCGGCGCCCTCGGCCGCGCGCCGCTGCGCGACGGCGTCCATGAGGTACCGGCAGGCCGCCTCGTGCTGGCGGACGTACCAGCGCGCGGGGCCGCCGGTGCGCTCCTCGGCCGGGCCGGAGGCGTCGGCCATCGCGGTCGGGATCGAGTGGGTGGAGAACAGGATCCGGACCCGCGCGCCGTCGTGGCCCTCCTCCTGCAGCTGCGCGAGCGCATCGAGGATCCCGTCGGCCATCGGCGCGAGGAAGCCGGGGTGGGAGAAGTAGGGGCGCACCTTGTCGAGGCGCACCGTGCCCAGCAGGCCGGTCTCCACGAGCGCCCGCCCGAAGTCCTCGCGGTACTGCCGGCACGAGGAGTAGGAGGAGTACGCGCTGGTGGCGATGGCGAGGACCTCGCGGTGCCCGTCGGCGTGCAGCCCGCGGACCGCCTCGGCCATGGTCGGCTGCCAGTTGCGGTTGCCCCAGTGGATCGGCAGGTCGATGCCGCGCTCGTCGAGCTCCGCCCGCAGCGCCCGGATCAGGGCGCGATTCTGGTCGTTGATGGGGGAGCGCCCGCCCAGGGCCCGGTAGTGCGCCCCGACCTCCTCGAGGCGCTCGTCGGGGATCCCGCGGCCGCGGGTGACGTTGCGCAGGAACGGCAGGACGTCCTCCTCGCGCTCGGGCCCGCCGAAGGAGGCGAGGAGGATCGCGTCGTAGGGTCGGGGCAGGGCGCGCCGCTCGCGGGGCGAGGAGACGGTCGACTCCTCGAGCGGGGCGCAGAGATCGGCGGGGGCGGGCGATGCGGTCATGGGTCCTCCGAGGCGGGCGGGCATGGCGGCCGGCGCACCATTGAGTTAGAATTCCGAACAGTTAGAGACGCTACATGTGTGTGCGGGCCCTGTCCAGCGCACCCGATCCCGGAGAGTCCGATGGCAGATCTGCCCGCAGAGCCCCACCCCTCGAGCGGCTACTGGTTCCCGCCCGACGAGCCCGAGACCGCCTCGACCGTGGAGCTGCTCAACGAGCTGCGGCGGTACCGCTCCTCCAACACCCGCATGCGATCGCGGGTGGGCGATGACATGGACATGGGGGAGAAGGACCTCCTGGCCCTGCGCGCCCTGCTCGAGGCGCAGGCGGAGGGCCGGGTGCTGCGCCAGCGGGACCTCGCCCGGATGCTCGACATCCGTCCCGCCTCGGCCAGCGCCCTCGTGGACCGCCTGGTCCGCGACGGGCACGCCGAGCGCATGCCCCACCCGGAGGACCGGCGCTCCATCGCCGTGGTCCCCACCCGCCACGGGGACGAGGAGGTGCGCGCCACGCTCGCCGACATGCACGAGCGGATGTTCGCGGTCGCCCGCGCCCTCAGCCCCGAGGAGCGGGAGGTCGTCACCGGCTTCCTGCGCCGCCTGAACCACGACGCCGCCGGCGAGGGAGAACGATGATCTCCCCGCTGGACGCGCAGGCCGCGGCCGCCTACCGCTCCGCCGCCAGCTCGGCGGCCGCCGCGGTCATCGGCCGCTACTCGACGTCCTTCGCGCTGTCGGCCCGGCTGCTGCGCGAGCCCGTCCGCACCCGGGTGCGGTGCATCTACGCCCTGGTGCGGGTCGCCGACGAGATCGTCGACGGCGCGGCCCGCGGCAGCGGACTGGGCGCCGAGCAGATCGCGGCCAGTCTGGACGCCTACGAGGCCGCCGTCGAGGCGGCCCGCGAGACGGGGTTCAGCACCGACCTGGTGATCCATGCCTTCGCCCGCACCGCCCGGGAGACCGGGATCGGCCCCGAGCTGACGGCTCCCTTCTTCGCCTCCATGCGGATGGACCTCGAGCGCAGCGACCACACCCCGGAGACCTTCGCCCGCTACGTGCACGGCTCCGCGGAGGTGGTGGGCCTGATGTGCCTGCGCGTGTTCGCCACCGACCGGTCCCCGACCCCGGTGGAGCCCGATGCCCGGCTGGTCGAGGGCGCCCGGCGGCTCGGCGCCGCGTTCCAGAAGGTGAACTTCCTGCGCGACCTGCACGCCGATGCCGACGCCCGCGGTCGCGCCTACTTCCCCGGCATCGACCCGGCGCGGCTCACCGATGCGCAGCGCGACCTCCTGCTGGACGACGTCGACGCCGATCTCGCCGCCGCCCGGGCGGCCATCGTGCATCTGCCCGCCTCCAGCCGCGCCGCCGTGCTCGCCGCCCACGACCTCTTCGCAGAGCTCTCCGCGCGGCTGCGCGCCACCCCGGCCGCACGCCTGCGCACCCGGCGCGTCCGCGTGCCGGACCTGCGCAAGGCGTGCATCGCGGCCCGCGCCGTCGCCGTCGCCCGGCGGGTGAGGGTCTGATGCCCTCGACCCCGACGCCCGGGCCCCGACCTCGGAGCGGCCCGCGCGCCCCGCAGCCTCCCGCCCCGGAGCCGCGGCGCATCGCGATCATCGGCGGCGGCGTGGCGGGACTGGCGAGCGCCGCCCTGCTCGCGGCCGACGGCCACGCCGTCACCGTCGTCGAACGGTCCCAGGACCTCGGCGGGCGGGCCGGCCGATGGGAGAGCGAGGGGTTCGCCTTCGACACGGGACCGTCCTGGTGGCTGATGCCCGAGTGCTTCGAGCACTTCTTCGCCCTGCTCGGGGAGCGCCTGGAGGACCACCTCGACCTGGTGCGGCTGGACCCCGGGTACCGGGTGCTCGGCGAGCGGTACCCCGAGCCGCTGGACCTGCGCGGCGGCCGCGCCGACGCGATCGCCGCGTTCGAGCGGGAGGAGCCGGGCGCGGGGGCGGCGCTGGCCGCCTACCTGGACTCCGCCCGCGAGGCCTATGACCTGGCCACGGACTCCTTCCTCTACACCACCTTCTCGCGCGTCTCCGCCCGCACCGTCGCCTCGGTGCTGCCGCGGGCGGGCACCCTGGCGCGGCTGCTGCTCGAGAGCCTCCACGACCGCGTCGCGCGGACGGTGACGGACACCCGGCTGCGGCAGGTCCTGGGGTACCCGGCGGTGTTCCTCGGGGCGACCCCGCGCACCGCCCCCAGCATCTACCACCTGATGAGCGCGATGGACCTCGAGGACGGGGTGCGCTACCCCCTCGGCGGCTTCTCCCGGCTGGTCCAGGCGCTGCGGCGCCTCGCCCTCGAGCGCGGGGTGGTGCTGCGCACCGGAACCGAGGTCACCGCGATCCGCACCGCGCCGCGCCCCGGCCGGGTGCCCGGCCGCCGCCGGCTGCAGGTCACCGGGATCACCGTCCGCGCGGTCCCGGCCGATGCCGACGCCCCGGCCGGCCCCGAGGAGGTCCTCCCCGCGGACCTCGTGGTCTCCGCCGCGGACCTCCACCACACCGAGACCGCCCTGCTCCCCGCGGAGGCGCAGACCTACCCGCAGCCGTACTGGGACCGCCGCACCTCGGGCCCCGGCGCCGTGCTCGCCCTGCTCGGGGTGCGCGGCGGCCTTCCCCAGCTGGCCCACCACACCCTGCTGTTCACCGAGGACTGGGACGCCAACTTCGCGCACATCCTCGACGGCCCGCCGCAGGCGCCGGACCCGGCGAGCCTGTACGTGTGCCGGCCCTCGGCCACCGACCCGTCGGTCGCCCCGCCCGGGCACGAGAACCTGTTCGTGCTCATCCCCGTGCCCCCCGACGCCCCGGACGGCACAGGGCTGGGCCGCGGCGGCCTCGACGGCGGCGGCGACGCCCCCGTGGAGGAGGCGGCGGATCGGGCGATCGCGCAGATCGCCGCGTGGGCCGGGATCGAGGACCTCGCTGCACGGATCACGGTGCGCCGCACTGTGGGCCCCGGCGACTTCGCCCGGGACCTGCACTCCTGGCGCGGCAACGCCCTCGGGCCCGCGCACACGCTGCGGCAGTCCGCCTTCCTGCGCGGCTCCCAGCGCAGCCGGCGCGTGGAGGGCCTGTACTACGCCGGCGGCACCACCGTGCCCGGCGTCGGCCTGCCGATGTGCCTGATCAGCGCGGAGAACGTGCTCAAGCTCGTGCGCGGCGACCGGACCGACGGGCCGCTGCCCGTGCCGGGGACCTGAGCACCCCGGACATGGGCACGGACCACCAGTCATGACCGGCGGCGCCCCAGCCCTCGAGCAGCGCGTTGGCGGCCTGCAGCCCGGTGAGCGCCGCCCGCTCCATGAGGGCGACGGGCTCGTCGGTGCGCAGCCAGTCCCCGGCCAGCACCACGCGCCGGTCCGGGGTGGTGACGGTGGGGCGCCGCGCCCACTCGCCCGTGCCGATCAGCGGGCAGTCCTCCTGCACGAGCCATTCCTCGTGCACGGGGACGGCGCCGCGCAGCTCCGGGTGCAGCCGCTCGAGCTGGGCGCGCAGCTCCCGGCGCACGGCGTCGTCCTGCGCCGGGGTGTGGCCGGTCAGCGCGTAGGCGTGCAGCTCGACGACGCTGCCGCCGTGGGCGGCGGACCAGCGCCGCGCGGTCCCCTCGAAGCGGTCCAGGACGGTGACGTTGTCCAGCGGGCCGAAGCCGCTGGTGCCGAGGAAGGCCGGGGCCTCGGCCGCGACGGGCCGGTCCCACCACAGGCGCTGGACGGCGAAGGGCGGGGCGTTGCGCTGCGCGGCGACCGATGCCGCCCAGCCGTCCTCCGGGCCCGCCGCCCGGCGGGGGCGGTCCATCCCCGCGATGAGTCGGCGCGCGGTCCGCGGATCGGCGGCGACCACGACCGCATCGGCCGTGAGCTCCTCCGATGCCGTGCGCACCAGCAGGCGGCCGTCCCCGGCCTCGTGCACGCCGTCCACGGCGGTGCCGGTGCGGGCCTCGCCGCCGTGCGAGCGCAGGGCCCGCACCAGCGGGTCCCACAGCGTGGGGGAGTAGGAATCGGAGGGGACGTCGAAGATCAGGCCCTCCGCGGAGCCCATGAAGTAGGTGTGGAACATGCCCACCAGCTCGCCGGCGGAGAACTGCGAGGGATCGGCGAAGAAGGACCGCGCGAACACCTCCAGGGCGAGGTGCCGCGCCTGGTCGGGGAAGCGCAGGCGGTCCAGGAAGGACGCGGCGTCCTCGCCGTCGTGCGCGGAGAAGGACGCCGGGAACTCGGCGCGCAGCAGCGCCAGGGCCGCCGGCACGTCCACCCCGGCGAGCTCGCGCAGCGGGAAGCTCTCGCTGCGCAGCGCGAAGGCCGCCACGCTCCACGGCGGCGTGCGGGGGATCCCGCGGAAGCTGTCGCGGGCTCCTCCGGCCCGCTGCAGCGGGTAGTCGCCGATGTCCTCGAGCATCCCCAGCGCGGGGTCGGTCCGGCGCAGCAGGGAGCGCAGCGTGTAGTACTGGCGGAAGAAGGCGTGGAACCCGCGGCTCATGGAGCGTCCCTCGCCCAGGTCCCAGGAGCGGGCGCGCCCGCCCCAGGTCCGCTCGCGCTCGAGCAGCCTCACGGACACGCCCCGCTCGGCGAGGCAGAGGGCGGCGCTGAGCCCGGCGATGCCGCCGCCGATCACAATCACCTCGCGGCCCGGGGCGCGCGAGGCGCCGGACGGCCCGCGGTGCAGCACGGCGCGGCGGTCCCGGCCCGGGCGGACGATCACGGCTCCTCCTGCGGGGACCGGTCCCCGGGGCGGGGGCGAGCGCGCAGCCACAGCATCATCGTCAGGGTCACCATCGAGAAGCCGAAGCCGAAGTCCTCGACGGGGATGTCCCACGGGACGCGGAGGCCGGTGGTCATCGACGCCTCGTACAGCACGATCGGATCGGAGAGCTTGGTCAGCCAGCCGTCCACGAGGACCTGGAAGCCCATGACGATCCCCATCGAGATCCAGTACACGCCGCTGCGGAAGATCCCCGTGCGCAGCACGCACAGCTCGAGGAGGACGACCAGCACGATCGAGGCGACGGTGAGGACGGTGTACTCAGGCATCGTCGCCCTCCGTGGGGTCGGTTCTCGTCCCGGCGCGCTCGCGCAGGCCGGCGCGGAGGGCCGCCGCCCGGGTGAGCACGGCGCGCACACCCTCGAGGGTGAGCAGGCCGCAGATGGGGATGACCAGGAAGAACAGCAGCTCCTCGAGGGGGAGGCGCCCCGGGAGCATGATGCCGGTGATCTTGTCGGGCGCGTACCACCAGTGGCCGCGGTGGATCCCCAGCAGGTCCCAGGCGACGAACACGACGACCACCGGGGCGAGGGCGCGCAGCAGGCGCCGCGGGCGGCGGTACACGCGCGCCCCGAGCACGAATTCGAGAGGAAGCGTGATGAGCAGGCACAGGCCCAGCACGATCAGGTACTCAGCGGGCATCGTCGCTCCGGGATCCGACCCATTCCAGGCCCTCGGGGGAGATCTCGCGGGCCATGTCGGTCAGGAAGCGCTCGACGATCTCGCGCTCCTGGGGGGTCAGGCGGGCGGCGGCGCGGAACCGACCCGCCTGCTGGCGGCCCATGGTGGACATGGCGGCGTCCCGGGTCGCCGGGTCCACGGTGAGGCAGACGCTGCGCCGGTCATGGGGGTGGGGGTGCCGCTCGACGTGACCGGCCGCCGCGAGGCGGTCCAGCATCTTGGTCGTCGCGCCCGAGGAGAGCCCGAGGTGGGCGCCGAGGGCGCCGGCGGTCGCGATCTCCCCGCGGTGGGCGCAGATGATGAGGAAGTGGAGGGCGCGCATGTCGGTCGAGTTCAGCCGCATGTACTCCTGCGAGGCGCGCGAGAGCTCCTCCTCCACGCGGCGCAGGGCCACCAGCGCCGCCATCACCGCGTCGATCTGGGCGACGTCCTCCGGGGTGAGGGCGGATCGGTCCACGAGCTCGCCGTGGGGGTCATTCGAATCGATGTCGAACGCCGTCCACGGCGGGGCCTGCCGGTGTTCGGTCGCGTCGTGCATGCGAGCACTGTACCCGGCTTGATACTCGCTCGGCTATATTCTTTCCGAGCAAGGCGAAATGTGGGGCCGTGGCGGGACCGCCGCACGGGACAGGATGTCGAGGAACGGAGGGGTCGTGGCGGAGATCGATGAGATGTGCCGGCTGGACCGTGCCAGGGCATCCGTGCTGGCCGAGCTGCACGAGGTGCTGGAGGGGGAGACCCTGCGGGCGCAGCGGCACGGCCCGCACGTGCAGGACCTGTGGCGCCGGACGGCGCAGCACATCGGCGGCGGCAAGCTCATGCGGCCGATGCTCCTGCTCGAGGTCCTCGACGCCTTCCGGGCCGAGGGCTCGGCAGGCCCGGCCGGGTCCGATGCTTCGCGCGGGTCGGACGCTGCACGCTGGTCGGACGCTGCACACGGGTCGGACCCTGGGTCCGGGGCGGGCGATGCCGTCGCGCTGCGCTGCGCGGCGGCGCTGGAGATCCTGCACTACGCCTTCCTGCTGCACGACGACGTGATCGATCACGACCTTGTCCGGCGCGGGGACGACAACCTCGTCGGCGCCCTGCACCGGCACGGCCGCGCCGGCGGCGACGACGGGGCGAGCCTGCACTGGGCGCGCAGCGCGGGGATCCTCATGGGGGACCTGCTGCTCTCGCGCGCCCACCAGCTCCTCGCCCGCGTCGACGTCCCCGCCCCGATGCGGGCCGAGCTGCTGGACCTGCTGGACCACGCGGTCACCGAATCGGCCGCGGGCGAGTTCCTGGACGTCGGCCTGGCCGATGGGATGATCCCGCCCGCCCGCCGCGAGATCGACACCATGACCCGGTCCAAGACCGCCGTCTACAGCGTCGAGCTGCCGCTGGGGATGGCCTGCGTGCTGGCCGGCGCCGGGGCGGAGGTCCGCGCCGCCCTCGAGGACGCCGGGCGCTGCATCGGCATCGCCTTCCAGCTGCAGGACGACGCCCTCTCCGCCTTCGGCGCCGAGCACCACCACGGGAAGGACCCGTGGTCCGACTTCCGCGAGGGCAAGCAGACCCGCATCATGGACGCGGCACGGTCGACGGCCTCGTGGCCGGCCGTCGCCGAGCTGCTCGGGCGGAGCGACCTCACCGATGCGCAGGGGCTGCGCCTGCGGGGGCTGCTCGTGGACTGCGGGGCCCGGGACCGGGTCGCGGAGGAGATCGAGGCGCTGCTGGACGAGGCCCGGCGCATCCTGCACGACGGCCCCGCCCGGATCCCCGCGGCCGTCGTCGAGGTCATCGAGCAGCAGATGCGGAGACTGGAGGGCCGCACCCGGTGACGGGGCGACGCATCCGGCGGACGGGGAGGACGGGCCCGGTGGGACGAGGACGCACCCGGCAGCGAGGGAGGACGGCATGAGCGAGGACGAGCGCCGCGCCCGGCGGCCCGGAGCCTGCCCGTGGGCGGGCGAGGACGCCCCGCCGGGGCTGCGGCACGTGGGCGGCTACGACGCGGCCCGCGGCGTGCTGCGGGCCCGCGGGGCGACCACCCAGGCCGGCTTCACCGCCGAGGCGATCCCCCGCGGAGCCCTCCGGCACCATCCGATCCTGCTGTCCGACGGCCCGCAGCACGACGAGCAGCGCCGCGCCGCGGGCCGCCGCTTCGCCCCGGCGTTCGTGGACGCCGAGTACACCGGCACCATGGAGGTCCTCGCGGATCGCCTGGTGGGTGCCGCCGTGCGCGAGGGCGCCTGCGCGCCGGACCATCTCGCCCTGCTCTACGCGGTGGGCGTGACCCGGGAGGCCGTCGGCCTCACGCACGCCCCGCTGGAGCAGATGGCCCGCCGCCTGGAGAGGTTCATGCGCCAGCCGCCCTTCGACCTGTCCCGGCCCGGGCTGGGGCGCACCCGCCGGCAGTGGGCGCTCGCCGCGGCCCGCGGCCTCGGCCCCCTGCTGGGCTTCCACCTCCGCGACGTGCTGCCGGCCGTCCGGGCACGGCGGCGCCGGCCCCGCGGCGACCTGGTCAGCCACCTGCTGGCGGAGGGCTACACCGTGCCGGACATCCTCGTCGAGTGCGTCACCTATGCGACGGCCGGGATGATCACGACGCGCGAGTTCATCGTCATGGCCCTGTGGCACCTGCTGGATCGGCCGATGCTCGCCGAGCGGTTCCTGGCCGGGGAGCGGGCCGAGCGCTTCGCGATCCTGCACGAGATCATCCGCCTCGAGCCCGTCGTCGGGCATCTCTACCGGCGCGTGCACACGCCGCTCGAGGTGCCCGGTGCCCCGGATCTCGCCCCCGGGGACCTGGTGGACGTGTGCGTGCAGGAGGCGAACACGGATCCGCGCATCGTGGGGGAGGACCCGCGGGCGCTGAGGCCGGGCCGGGAGCTGCCGCGCGGGGTGGGGCCGGCCGGCCTCAGCTTCGGCGCGGGGGAGCATCGCTGCCCCGGCGAGCACCTGGCCATCGCGGAGACCGCCGTGCTGCTCGAGCGCATCCTGCGCGAGCACCCGCGGCTGCGCCGACCGCCGCAGGTCGCCTGGGAGGACCTGGTCGCCGGCTATCGGCTGCGCGGCGCGGAGCTCGTCTTCCCGCGCGGCGCGAAAGGCTGAGAGGGCGCCCGCAGGACCAGGCGCCCACAGGACAGGGCGCCCATAGGACAGGGCGCCCGCAGGGAGCCCGAGGCGGATGCCCCGTTCCCCCGGCGAGCGCCCCGGAAACCGGCTCAGCGCTGCGGAGTGCGCGTCTCGGCGCTGATGAACCAGGCCTGCTGCTCGAGCTTCTCGATGATGCCGTGGAGGATGTCCGCGGAGGTCGGATCGGCCTCGTCGACCTCGTCGTGGACGCTGCGCATGGTGCCGACGGTGGCCTCGATCGCCGCGGTCATCAGGTCGATGGCGTCGTGCGTGAGGATCTCGCCCTCGGGGAACTCGGCCAGCGAGGACTGCTCGGCGACCACCGCGGGCCGGCCGTCGGGGGTGGCGTGCAGGGCGCGCATGCGCTCGGCCACGTCGTCGCCGCTGGCGCGGGCGATGTCCACCACCTCGTCCAGGTTCAGGTGCAGGTCGCGGAAGTTCGGGCCGACGATGTTCCAGTGGGCCTGCTTGCCCACCAGCTGCAGCGCCGTGAGATCAGCGAGCACGGCCTGCAGGTTCTTGGCCAGGGCGTCGCTGGCGAGGAAACCGGACTCGGCGTTCTCCGGACGGGTGGTCGCAGCGCCCGAGGGCTCCGGGACGGTGACGGACTCATTCATGGGTCTCCTCCTTCGTCGTGCCGGCCGCGACGCCCCGATGGGCGTCGGTGCGGCCGGCGGAACGGAATGCACCAACTGCTCAGCACGTTAACGAGCGCGCATCGGCCCCGCAAGCCCACCCCGGCCCCGACCTCGCCTTTCGGACCGGTCGGTCGGGGTCAGGAGCGGATCGCGTCGATGACCTTGATGCGGGTGGCGATCAGCGCGGGCAGCGCGCCGGCCAGGATCCCCACCGCCGTCGCCGCGAGCAGCCCGATCAGCACCGCGGAGACGGGGAACGGCGGCAGGTCCACCAGGCCCATGTCCCGGAAGGCGTTCTGGGTGAACGGCGCACGCACCAGCGCCACCGCCCCCGCGACGCCCACCGCCCCGGACAGGACCGTCGCGACCACGGACTCCATCATCACGCCCGTGAAGATGCGCCCGCCCGTCGCCCCGTAGGACCGGCGGATGCCGATCTCGCGCACCCGGTAGCGCACCGTGACCAGGGAGATGTTCACCAGCCCCAGGGCGCCCAGCAGCAGGATCACCACCGCGATGACGATGATCGCCGTGCGCAGCGTCCCGAAGCCCGAGTCCTCGAAGGAGAAGCCGCCGCTGTACGTCTCGAAGCGGCCCGCATCCGTCTCCCGCAGCGCGGAGTTCAGCCGGCCGGTGACCGCATCGGCCTCCTCCGGCGGGACCCACACCCGGTACTCGGCGTAGGAGAGGTCGGTGTCCTCGACGCCGGGCAGCTCCTGGACGGAGGCCATCGGCGTGTAGGCCATCGCGCCCATCCCGGCGTTCGCCGGGTCCTTCGGCAGCACGCCCACCAGGAGCGCCTGGCCGGAGGTCTGCTCGTCGACCGCATAGAGGGTGACGGTGTCGCGGCCCACCTCGGGCCGGCCCATCAGCTCCCACATCTCGGAGTTGACCACGACCGCCGGGGCCAGGCGCCGCGCATCGGAGTCCGCGAGCCACCGGCCCTGCTCCGGGCGCAGGCGGAACATGTCCGCATACGCCGGGTCGACGGCCGTGACCTGGGCGGTGCGCACCCCGGATCCCGTCTGGTAGCGCAGCGACAGCGGGCTGTAGCGGGTGCGCTGGTCGATGCCGAGGCGGTCGATCTCGCGCAGCACGACCTCGTCCCGCTGCTCCGGGTGGATCTCGCCGGTCGGGGGCTCGGACTGCATCACCGTGAGGACCGTCGGGCGGCCCGAGAACGTCTCGACGGACTGCTCGAGGGCGCTGGAGAGCATGCCGCCGGCGCCCAGCGTCGCGGTGAGGGCGAAGACGCTGAAGGCCACGCCGATCAGCGAGAGCATGATGCGGCCCTTGTTGACGCGCAGCTCCCCGTAGGCCTCGACGATCGAGGCGACCAGCCCGGTCATGCGCGAGCTCCTGCGTCCGATGCGGTGCGACGCCCGGGGGCATCGGCCGCGGGGCCGGAGCCGGCGACGGCCTCCCGGCCGGCGCGGATCCCGCTGGTGGCCAGCAACGCCTCGCGGGCATGGGCGGAGTCGACGTCGTGCAGGGTGCCGCTGTCCAGCAGGTAGGCGCGCTGGGACAGGGCCGCGACCTGCAGGTCGTGGGTGATGGTCACCAGCGCGGCCTCGGAGTCCTGCGCGATCTCGTCGAGCAGGCCCATCACGGCCTCGCCGGTGGTGACGTCCAGGGCGCCGGTCGGCTCATCGGCCAGGATCAGGCGGGGCCGGCGCACCAGGGCGCGCGCCACCGCGACGCGCTGCTGCTCGCCGCCGGAGAGACGGCCGGGCGTCTGGTGCGCTCGATCGGCCAGACCCACCCGGTCCAGCATCTCCAGCGCGGTCCGCTCCCGCTTCCAGAACTGCCCGGCGGTGCCGTACAGCAGCGGCATCATCACGTTCTCCAGCGCGGTGCGCCGTTCCAGCAGGTTGAACTGCTGGAACACGAAGCCGATGGAGGAGCCGCGCAGCCGGGCCCGCCGGCGGTCGGACAGGCGGATCGTCTCGCGCCCGTCGAACAGCAGCTCGCCGGAGGTCTGGCGGTCGATCAGGCCCAGCAGGTTCAGCAGCGTCGACTTGCCGGAGCCGGAGCGGCCCACCACGGCGACGTGCTCGCCGACGTCGACGGTGAGGTCCACGCCCTGCAGGATGTGCAGGTCCTCGCGGCTGGGGAGGCGGACGGTGCGGGTGACGCCGCGCAGCTCGAGCATCGGCGGCCGGCCCGTCACCAGACCTCCCCCTCCATGAACATGCCGTCCTCGGGGTTGTCCACGCCGGGCACGAACTCGAGGATCTCGTCGCCCTCGGAGAGCCCGCCGGTGATCTCGACGATGCCGTCGCCGCGCAGGCCCAGGGTGACCTCCTGGCGCACCGGCTCGCCGGTGGCCTCGTCCAGGACGTACACCGCGCCGTCGGCCAGCTCCCCCTCGACCGCGGTGGTGGGGACGGTGACCACGCCGGTGGCCGAGCCGAGGTCCACGTGCACGTCCACGGCCAGGCCGGGGACGACCTTCGCATCGGCCGGGACCGCGCAGCGCAGCTCCGCCTGCGAGGTGCCGGAGCCCCCGCCGGAGCCGGGGATCTCCAGCGGCTCGCCCGTCATCGGGTCGACGGCCCCGCCGCCGACCTCGCCGCCGCCGGACCCTCCGGAGCCGCCCTCGGAGGGATCGGACTCCTCGATCGCGGAGTCCTCGCAGGTGATCGGATCGGGGCTGGTGGGCAGGGTCATGGTGGCCGCGACCGGCGCGTCCATCAGGTCCAGCTGCTGCTCCGGGGTGAGCGGCGCGACCACGGAGTACGTCCCCGGGGACAGGTCCAGGATCTGCGCGTCCTCGGCGATGTCGTCCCACTTCTCGACGGCGAGGTTGCGCACGTAGCCGGTGTGCTCGGCCTCGAGGGTGTAGTAGCGGTAGGTGGGCTCCTCGTCCCGCTCCTGCGGGGCGGGCGCCTCGACCGGCTGGCCGTTCTCGTCGACGGCGGGGACCGCCGGGGCCGCCGGCTCGGGCTGCTGCTCGACGCGGACCTCGAGGATCCGGGCGCCCTTCTCGATCCGATCGCCGTCCTTCACCCAGATCGCGGTGATCTCCCCGGCGCGATCGGCGGTGACGGGCTCGGAGGCATCGGCCTCCACGGTCGCGCTCAGCTCCAGCACCGAGGAGATGTCGCCCAGCTGCGCGGGGACGACGGCGTACTCGTCGTACGAGACGCCCGGGATGACATCGGCCCCCGGGTCCTCGCCCGTGCCCGCGCCGGCGGGGAAGAAGGCCAGCTTGGCCAGCGCGAGGGCGATGATCGCGAAGATCACCATCCACACCAGGGGGAAGACGTAGCGTCGGACGGATTCCATGGGACCCCTTCATCGGCGCCCGCAGGAGGGGCGGGCGCGGCGGCTTGCGAAGCCCGAGAATCCCCCCACGGGCCGATCAGACCCTATCCGGGGGATGTGCGGCGCGGCATCCGCCCATAGTCTGATGGACATGAACGGATCGTCGACGACCGCCCGGACCCCCGACATCGACCTGGCGCCCCTGCTCAGCGCCATCGAGGAGGAGCGCCTGGGGGTGCGGGCCGTCCACGTGCACCGTGCCGGCACCCGCGAGTCCGAGGACGTCGTCCACCGCCGCGTCGAGGACACCATCGAGCAGGTCTACTCGATCTCCAAGACCGTCACCGCGCTCGCCGTCGGCATCGCCCGCGCCGAGGGGCTGCTGGACCTCGACGACCTGCTGGTCGACCATCTCGAGGGGATCAGCGACCTGCCGCGCGAGGCGCTCGGCGAGGGCGTCGAGCGGATCCGCCTGCGCCACCTGATCACCATGACCTCCGGCAGCCCCGTGCTCATGTTCGAGGAGGCCGAGCGGATGGACCCCGACCCGGCGGCCCTCTACCTCGGCACCGACCTCGTCCGCGAGCCCGGCGCGCAGTTCGAGTACTCCAACGGCGGCGTCTACATGCTGGGCCGCGTCGTCGCCGCCCGCGCCGGCATCAGCCTGCGCGACTACCTCATGCCGCGCCTGTTCGAGCCGCTGGGCATCCTCAACCCGCAGTGGTTCACCGACCGCGGCGGCAGCACCTGGGCGGCGACCGGCCTGAACCTGCGCAGCGGCGAGGTCGCCCGCATCGGCCGCCTCCTCCTGGACCGCGGCCGATGGACCGGCGCCGACGACGTCCGCGGCGTCGACGCGGATGCGGTCTCCCCGGACTCGGACGTTTCCGACGCCTCGGCCGATGCCTCCTCCGCCTCCGCGGACTCCCCGCAGCTCGTGCCCGAGGCCTGGATCGATGCGCTCCACAGCGACCATGCCTGGGTCGAGACCGGCGACGCGGACCCCGAGAACGTCCAGTACGGCTTCGGGGTCTGGCGCTGCACCCCCGAGGGCGCCTGGCGCGCGGACGGCGCCTACGGCCAGTTCATCGTCGTCCTCCCGCAGCAGGAGGCCGTCATCACCGTCACCTCCCGCCACGAGGGCAGCCCCAGCCAGGAGATCCTCCGCGCCCTGTGGCGCCACGTCGTCCCCCAGCTCTGACCCGCCAGGGCGCGGAGTCGGGACGCCGGCCGGACATGAACGGCGGTCTGAGGGCCGCGAGCCTGTCAATCGCCTGGCTCGCGGCCCTGAGACCGCCGTTCGTGCTCGCCGCCGGCGCGACCCAGCCCCTCGTGGTCCCGCGCCCCCGCCGGTGTCTGGTGCATCGCAGGTGGGGCGGGGACTCCCCGGAGCGCTGCGAGCAGGCATAGCGTGGAGGCATGCACGGGCGCTGCGTCCGAGGGGTGCGCGTCGACATCTGCGTTCGAGGAGAGATCCATGGCCCAGAACACCTTCGCGAGACTGCTCGTCACCCAGCTGCGGGACATGGGGGTGGAGCGCATCTACGGCCTGGTCGGTGATTCGCTCAATCCCGTGGTCGATGCGGTGCGGACCACCGAGGGCATCGAGTGGGTGCACGTGCGCAACGAGGAGGCCGCGGCGTTCGCCGCCGGCGCCGAGGCCCGCCTGACCGGGAAGCTCGCCGTGTGCGCGGGCTCCTGCGGGCCGGGGAACACGCACCTGATCCAGGGGCTGTACGACGCGCATCGGGACGGCGCCCCGGTGTTGGCGATCGCCAGCCACATCCCCAGCGGGAAGATCGGCACCGGGTTCTTCCAGGAGACCCATCCCGAGGCGCTGTTCCAGGAGTGCTCCCACTTCTGCGAGCTGGTGACCTCCGGCGAGCACGGGGCGACGCTGCTGCACATCGCGATCCAGACGGCGATCGCGAAGCGGGGCGTCTCGGTGATGGTGCTGCCCGGCGACATCGCTGACGAGGAGGTCGACGGGCCGCTGACCAAGGCCCTGGCCACGGAGCTGGGCGCGGTCCAGCCGGCCGACGGGCCCGTGCGCGAGCTCGCCGGGCTCATCGACGCCGCCCGGACGGTGACGCTGTTCGCGGGCGCCGGGGTGGCCGGCGCCCGGGAGGAGACGCTCGCGCTCGCGGAGAAGATCAAGGCCCCCATCGGCCATGCCTTCGGCGGCAAGGAGTGGATCCAGTACGACAACCCCTTCGACGTGGGGATGAGCGGGCTGCTGGGCTACGGCGCCTGCTACGAGGCGATGCACGAGGCGGATCTGGTGATCCTGCTGGGCACCGACTTCCCCTACAGCGAGTTCCTGCCCAGCGGCCGGGACGTGAAGGTCGTCCAGATCGATGCCGACGCCTCGCGCCTGGGACGGCGCGTCCCGCTGGACCTCGCCGTGCACGGCGACACCGCGCTCACGCTGCGCGCCCTGCTGCCGCAGATCTCGGCGAAGAAGGACAACCGCTTCCTGACCCGCATGCTGAAGGCCCACCACAAGGCGCTGAGCGGCGTGGTCTCCGCGTACACGAAGAAGGTGGAGCGCATGAAGCCGATCCACCCGGAGTTCGTCGCCGCGACGCTCGACGACCTCGCCGCCGAGGACGCCGTCTTCACCGTGGACACCGGCATGTGCAACGTGTGGGCGGCCCGCTACATCACGCCCAACGGGAAGCGCCGCGTGTTCGGCTCCTGGCACCACGGCACGATGGCCAACGCCCTGCCGCAGGCGATCGGGGCCTCGGCCTCGCACCCGGGCCGCCAGGTGATCTCCCTGTCCGGGGACGGCGGGCTGGGCATGCTGATGGGCGAGCTGCTCACGGTGCGCCTGCACGACCTGAACACGAAGATCGTCGTGTTCAACAACTCGAGCCTCGGCATGGTGAAGCTGGAGATGCTGGTCGAGGGAATCCCCGACCACGAGACCGATCATGCCCCGGTCGACTACGCCGCGATCGCCCAGGGCGCCGGCATCCCCTCGGTGCGCATCACCGACCCCAAGCGCCTGCGTGCGCAGCTGCAGGCGGCACTGGAGTCCTCGGGGCCGATGCTGATCGACGTGGTCACCGACCCCGACGCCCTGTCGATGCCGCCGAAGATCACCGCCCAGCAGATCCGCGGCTTCGCCACGGCCTCCACGAAGGTCGTGCTCGCCGGGGGAGTGGGCCGGATGCTCGACATGGCCGCCTCGAACCTGCGCAACATCCCGCGCTGACCTGCGGCATCGCCGGCGGGGCCGGATCGGGCGGAATTCGACCCATCCGATCCGGCCCTCGGCTCCGAACTCCGTGCGAGACACCGCCCGCACGGGCGGCATCGCGCTCGGTCCCCGGGCGTGATCCGAGGAAGAGTCACGAAGGAGCCTGGGATGAACACGCGAAAGCTGCTGCCGGCGATCGGCATGCTCGCCGCCTCGATGGTGGTCTTCACCGCCTGCTCGGGCGGTGCGATGGAGGAGTCCGGGAACGGGGAGGCGACCCCCGCGGCGCAGGAGGAGACGACGCAGGAGGAGTCGGGCGAGGGCATGGCCGCCTCCGACGGCGGCTCCGACATGGCGGACCCGGCGGCGGATCTCGTCGGCCCGGGCTGTGCGGACTACGCCGCGCAGGTCCCCGACGGAGCCGGGTCGGTGGCCGGGATGGCGCTGGACCCGGTGAGCGTCGCCGCGTCCAACAACCCGCTGCTGACGACGCTGACCGCGGCCGTCTCCGGCGAGCTGAACCCCGACGTGAACCTGGCCAGCACCCTGGACAGCGACGAGTTCACCGTCTTCGCCCCGGTGGACACCGCCTTCGAGGCCGTCCCCGAGGCGGACCTCACGGCGCTCGCCGGGGACTCCGACGCCCTCACCACGGTGCTCACGTACCACGTGGTCCCCGGGCAGATCTCCCCTGACGAGATCGTCGGCACGCACACCACGGTCCAGGGCGAGGACGTCGAGGTGACCGGCGGCGGCGACGAGCTCATGGTCGGCGGCGCCGCGGTGATCTGCGGCGGCGTGAAGACGCAGAACGCTACCGTCTACCTCGTCGACACGGTGCTGATGCCGCCGTCGATGGCGGACGCGAGCTGACGGACCGATGGCCGAGCGCCGGGGACGGACGGAGCCTGCGGGCCCGTCCGCCCTCGGTCCGATGAAGGAGGGGGCATGTCCGTGAACTCGTCCGAGCGGGGTCCCACCGACCGCCCGCGGCCGCTGCCGCGCGCGGAGGAGGACCCCGAGGCCCGTCTCGTCGAGCTGGTGCGCCGCACCGCGCTCGGGGACGAGGCCGCGTTCTCCGCGCTCTACGACGCGGTGAGCCCGCGCCTGTTCGCCCTGGTGCGACGGGTGGTGCGGGACGTGCCGATGAGCGAGGAGGTCCTCCAGGAGGTCTTCGTGGAGGTGTGGCGCCAGGCGACCCGCTTCGATGCGGCGCGCGGCTCGGCCAGCGGGTGGCTGTCCACGATCGCCCATCGGCGGGCCGTCGACGCGGTGCGCTCGCAGGAGGCGTCCCGCCGGCGGGACTCCGCCGAGGGGCTGCACCGGGTCGAGGAGACGGTGGTCGACGTGCAGGAGGAAGGGGTCCGCCGCGTCGAGGTGCGGCGCGTCGAGCAGGCCATGCGGTCGCTGACGCAGCTGCAGCGCGACGCCATCGGCCTGGCCTACTTCGGCGGATACAGCCATCGGGAGGTGGCGAACCTGCTGGGGATCCCGGTGGGAACGGCCAAGACACGCATCCGGGACGGCATGATCGTCCTGCGGGACAGATTGGGGGTGACCTCGTGACCGAGAACAGGCATCAGCTCACGGGCGCCTGGGCGCTGGACGCCGTCGACGACGCGGAGCGGGCCGACATCGAGGAGTACCTCGAGAGCGACCCCGAGGCGGCGGCGGAGGCGCGCTCCTTCCGGGAGACCGCCGCGGCCCTGGCCCTCTCCCTGGATCCCATCGCCCCGCCGGCCGGTCTCAAGGACGATGTGCTCTCGCGGATCGCCCGGACCCGCCAGCTGCCCCCCGAGGATGCGGCCGATGCGCCGCAGGCTCCGGCCGCACGCACGGTGCCGGACGACGCCGGCACCCCCGAAGGCCGGGGCGGCGCCGGCCGCGGCCCCGCGACGGGCGACGGCGTCCGCGGCGACGGCACCCGAGGCGACAGCGTCCGCAGCGACGGCGGTCGGCACCGGGCAGGCCCGATGCCGGAGAGCACCCCGCGCCGGGAGGACCGGCCCGGGCAGGTCGTGCCGCTGGACCGCTACCGGGCGAGCGTGCGGCGCTCGCGCTGGCTCGCGGTGGCGGCGGTCGGGCTGCTGGCCACGAGCATCGGCGGCGCGGCGCTGTGGACGGCCGAGAGGTCCCAGCAGCGCGATGCCGAGATGCGGATCGAGGCGCTGGAATCCGCGCAGGCGGAGACGGCGCGCCAGCAGGCGGTCGTCTCGACGATCCTCGCGGCCGATGACACGGCGAGCACCTCCGTGCCGGTCGACGGCGGGGGCGCCCTCGACCTGCTGTACTCCGTCGAGGACGGGGCCATGGTGGTCACCACCTCCGGTCTGCCGGCGCTCCCGGAGGGCAAGGAGTACCAGATGTGGCTGATCGAGGATCCGCAGCACCCCGAGAGCGTGGCGACCATGTCCGCCGACGACTCGACGCTGGTGCTCACCCGGGGGATGGAGGGCGTGACCACGCTCGCCGTCTCCGTGGAGCCCGCCGGCGGCTCGGTCTCGCCGACGCCGGACGCGATCGTCGCCCAGGGGCAGCTGTGAGCTCCGACGGCGAGGGCCCGCGGAGCTCGCCGTCGGGCCCGACCCCGGGGCGCCCGCCGTCCGGCCCGGCCGCGCGGCGGGCGCCGTCGGGCGCGAGGCTGCGGCGGCTGCCCTGGGGGTCGGCGCTGGTCGGCCTCGTCGCGGGGGCCGCGCTGCTCGCCGTGGCGGAGCTGGCCTCGCTGCCCCTGAGCGCCGCCTCGGCGCCCCTGGTGGCGATCGGCGGCGCGTTCATCGACGTCATCCCGCCGTGGGTGAAGGACGCGGCGATCGCCCTGTTCGGCACCTACGACAAGGCCGCGCTGTTCGCGTCGATGCTCGCTGTCTACGGGGCCGTGATGGCTCTGCTCGGGATCCTCGGGGCGCATCGGCCGCGGGCCGCGATGCTCGGGGTGGGCGGCCTGGGCCTCGCGGCGGCGGGAATCGTGCTCACCCGGGCGGGCACCGGCCCGGCCGATGCGCTGCCGGTCCTGCTGGGCACCGCCGCGGGGATCGTGGTGCTGCGGGTGCTCGGCCGGATGATGCGTCCGGCGCCGGCCGCGCCCGGGGCCGGGCCCGAGGCGGCGGGTGTGCGCCGCCGTCCGCTGCTGGTGACGGCGGGGGCGGGCCTGGTCTTCGGGGCGCTCGGCGTCGGGGCGCGGGCGCTGCACGCCTCGCGCGATGCGGCCGGGCGTGCGGCGCGCGCCTTCGCCCTGCCCTCTCCCCGCAGCAGTGCGCCGGCCATCCCGGAGCAGGCGCAGTCGCAGGTCGCGGGGATGCCCCCGTTCCTCACGCCGACCGCGGAGTTCTA
Organism: Brachybacterium phenoliresistens; assembly: GCF_000576425.1. Taxonomy (GTDB): domain Bacteria; phylum Actinomycetota; class Actinomycetes; order Actinomycetales; family Dermabacteraceae; genus Brachybacterium; species Brachybacterium phenoliresistens. The sequence goes on from NZ_KK069991.1 coordinate 115,261, forward strand.
CCGGATCGACACCGCGCTGGCCGTGCCGCGGGTCGATCCGCAGACCTGGCGCCTGCGCGTGGGCGGGCTGGTGCGCCGGGAGGTGGTGCTCGATCTCGCCCAGCTCCTCGCGCTGCCGATGCTCGAGCGGCACATCACGCTGACCTGCGTCTCCAACCCGGTGGGCGGGGACCTCGCCGGCAACGCCACCTGGCTGGGCGTGCCGGTGAGCACGATCCTGGAGATGGCCGGGGTGCGCGAGGGCGCGGACATGGTCCTCTCCCGCTCGGTCGACGGCTTCACCGCCTCCACGCCGCTGGAGGCGCTGCGGGACGGCCGCGACGCCCTCATCGCCGTGGGCATGAACGGCGCCCCGCTGCCGCCGGAGCACGGGTTCCCGGTGCGGATGGTGGTCCCGGGGCTGTACGGCTACGTCTCGGCCACGAAGTGGCTCACGGAGCTGACGGTGACGCGCTTCGCCGACGACCGCGCCTACTGGACCGATCGCGGGTGGTCCGAGCGGGGGCCGATCAAGATCGCCTCCCGGATCGACGTCCCGCGCGCCTTCGCGGTGCTCGAGCGCGACGCGCAGGGGGCGGTGATGCTCGGCGGCACCGCCTGGGCGCAGCAGCGGGGGATCTCGGCGGTGCAGGTGCGCATCGACGAGGGGCCGTGGCGCGATGCCGAGCTCGCCGCCTCCGTGAGCGAGGACTGCTGGACGCAGTGGTCCCTGCGCTGGGACGGGGCCGATGCCGGGAGGCATGCGGTGACCGTCCGGGCCGTGGACGGCGACGGGCAGGAGCAGACGGCCGAGCGGGCCGATCCCGTGCCGGACGGCGCGAGCGGATGGCATGAGATCCGCTTCGAGGTGGCATGACCTGCCCCGGACCCCGGACCGGGCGACGCGCCATGATCGCGCCATGAGAACGCGACACGCCGCAGGATTTCGTAAAGATTCGGCAAAGCGGGTGCCCGGACTTCCTCGCCCGGCGTGACCTGCGCCGCGGGCCTTGGCACCGTGGCAGGTGCACGTGCGCTCGCGCGCCGTCCTTCCCCGCACTTCCCCGCCCGCCCGACCCAGGAGTCCCCATGGCCACCGCCACCCGTCGCGCCTCCGCGCCCCGCAACTCCCACCGCGCCGAAGGGGGAGCCGTGCTGTTCCGCGGCGCCCGCCTCTTCTCCAAGATCGTCGCCATGACCGGCGGCGCCGTCGTCGCCGCCGGCATCGGCGTGGCCGGCACGACCTCCGCGAGCGCCGAGGGCACCGTCTGGGACGAGGTCGCCCAGTGCGAGTCCAGCGGCAACTGGTCCATCAACACCGGCAACGGCTACTACGGCGGCCTGCAGTTCTCCCGCTCGACCTGGCAGGCCTTCGGCGGCACCGAGTACGCGACCACCGCCGACAAGGCCTCCAAGGCGGAGCAGATCGCCGTCGCCCAGCGCACCCTGTACACCCAGGGCCCCGGCGCCTGGCCCACCTGCGGCCAGCGCGCGGGCCTGACCAAGGCCAACGGCGGCGCGGACCCGAACGCGCAGCCCGCCGGCTCCGGGGGCGGCTCGGACGCCGGCTCCGGCTCCGGCGGCTCGAGCTCCTCGGCGCTCGTGGTCGACGGCAAGTTCGGGCCGGCCACCACCCGCGCCCTGCAGGGCTGGGTGGGCGTGAGCCAGGACGGCTCCCTCTCCCGCGCGGACGTGAAGGCCCTCCAGAGCAAGATCGGCGCGAAGGTCGACGGGTACATCGGCCCGGAGACCACCCGCAAGCTGCAGATCGCCATCGGCGCCAGCCAGGACGGCTCGCGCGACTTCCGCTACGACTCCGGCACCGTGAAGTCCCTGCAGACCTACCTCAACACCGGGGCGACCGGGATCGTCGGCGGCGGGACGAGCGCCGGCGGCTCGAGCTCCTCCGCGGATCTCGTCGTGGACGGGAAGTTCGGCCCGAAGACCACCGGCGCCCTGCAGGGCTGGATCGGCGTGAGCCAGGACGGCTCGCTGTCCACCGCGGACGTGAAGGTCCTCCAGAAGAAGATCGGCGCGGAGGTCGACGGGAAGATCGGCCCGGAGACCACCCGCAAGCTGCAGGCCGCCATCGGCGCCAGCCAGGACGGCTCGCGCGACTTCCGCTACGACTCCGGGACCGTGCGCTCCCTCCAGCAGTTCCTCAACGCCCGCTGATCGCGGGCGGCGCCTGCGGCCTCCGCCGCCGCCGCCGCCGATGCACACCCCCGGAACCGGTGATCCCCGGTTCCGGGGGTGTGCGCGCATCGGGGGCGGTGCGGGGCGGCTACGGGAGGTTGCGATCCGGTCACGGATGCGCAGTCCCGCTGCCCCTGTGAGTGTCTACCCCCTCTGACCTGCGGCGATGAACTTCCGGTGCCGGGTCGCCCGCTGGCGCGTACCCGCAGGTAACGAGCGGGGCGACCGTAGGATGGGAGGGTCCGCGCTCTCTCCCTCTCCAGATCGGTGTCGCAGTGACGATTGAAGATTTCCTCCGACTGCTCCTGCGCAACGCGCTGCTGCTGATCCTCGTCACGGTGCTGGGCGCCGCCGCCGGTCTGGGCATCTCCTTCACGCGGACCCCGGTGTACTCGGCGAGCGCCCTCGGCTACGTCTCGGCGAGCTCGCAGATGGATGAGGACGGCAACCCGATCTCGCAGGCGAGCGGGAACATGGACTTCCAGTACGCCAAGGCGCAGTCCTACCTGCCGCTGTTCACCACCCGCGCGGTGGGCGAGCGCGTGGTCGAGGAGCTGGGGCTGCCCCAGAGCGCCGACCAGGTCGCCGGCTCCCTGCAGACGACCCTGGACCCCAACGCCCCCATCATCACGGTCACCGCCTTCGCCTCCACCCCGCAGCAGGCCTCCGACATCGCGAACTCCGCCGTCACCGCGACCGCCGCGGAGGCCCTCGAGCTCGAGTCCGGTGGCAACTCCTCCGCGAACGTCTCGGTCACCCTGGTGCCCTACCAGAACGCCCTGGTCCCCGGCGCCCCGCTGTCCCCGGACCGCAAGCTGTACATCGCCGCGGGCGCGGCCGCAGGGCTGCTCATCGCCCTGGCCATCGCCTGGCTGCGCGACCGCAACGACACCCGCATCCGCACGGCCGACGACCTCGCCGCGGTGACCGACGCCCCGCTGCTGGGAACCCTCCCGGACGACAAGGACCTGGGCCGCGGGAAGGACGGGCGCCTGCACGATCCCTCCGGCTTCGCCTCGCGCGAGGCGATCCGCAAGCTGCGCACCAACCTGCGCTACGTCGACGTGGACGCGCCGCCGCACTCGATCGTCGTCACCTCCAGCGCACCGGGCGAGGGCAAGTCGACGGTCTCGGCGAACCTCGCCCGCGTGATGGCGCGCGCCGGCCAGCCCACCCTGCTGATCGACGCGGACCTGCGCCGGCCGATGGTCGCCGACGAGTTCGGCATCGACGGCGCGGTGGGCCTCTCGCAGGTCCTGGCCGGGGCGGTGGCCCTGGACGACGCGCTGCAGACCTCCGGCACCCGCGGCCTCGCCCTGCTGCCGGCCGGGCACGTCCCCCCGAACCCCTCGGAGCTGCTGGGCTCGCGCCGCATGCACGAGCTGATCGACGAGCTCTCCCGCCGGTACTTCGTGATCGTCGACGCTCCGCCGGTGCTCGCCGTGACCGACGCCCAGCTGCTGTCGCGGCACGTGGACGGCGCCATCGTGGTGACCGTCTCCGGCCGCACCCGCTCCGCCGGGCTGGACCGCTCGGTCGAGGCGATCCGCGCGATCGGCGGCAAGGTCTACGGCGTCGTCCTGAACCGCATCAGCTCCAGCCGCTTCACGCGCCTCGCCTACGGCGATGCGGAGTACGGCTACGGGGGCGGCGGCTACGAGCGCTACGGCTACGCCGGCAAGGGCGGCTACGGCGACGCCCCCGTCGATGCGGAGCCGGTCGATGTCGAGGCCGCCGGCGGTCCCGAGCCCCTCGCGCCGCGCCCGGGCGCTGCCGGCTCCGGGGCCGTCCCGGCCGCAGCGACCTCCGCGACCACGGCCCCCGCGACCACGGCCCCCGCGACGTCGGCCCCCGCGGCCTCGGCTCCCGGGGCCGATGCCGAGGACGAGCCCTCCGCCTGGGCGCAGGACCCGGCGCAGACCGTGCGTCCCGTGCAGTCCACCAAGCCCTCCGGCGTCCACCACACGCGGTCCCGCGGCCGTCGCGCCGCACACGACCAGGGCCGGGGATGACCCTCGAGAGGCTCGGGGTCGTCGTCCCCGTCCACGGGCCCCTCGACCCGGTGCTCCCGCTGCTGGACGACCTCGTCGGGGAGCACGTGCCCGCGGCCCATCGGCCCGCGCGCGTGCTCCTGGTCGACGACGCCTCCCCGCAGCCGATCGACGCATCGCGCCTGCCTGCAGGCGTCGCCCTGCGGCGCCGCGCGCGCAACGGCGGCTTCGGCGCCGCCGTGAACACGGGACTGGAGGCCCTCGCCGCCGAGGACGGCCTCGATCTCGCGCTCGTGCTGAACTCCGACCTGCGCCTGCCGGAGGGCTTCGCCCGCGACCTGCTGGCCCACGCCGCCCCCTGGCAGCCCGCCGTGGTCGGGGTGCGCAGCGTCGACGAGGAGGGCCGCTCGGGCTACGCCGCGCGGCGCTTCCCCACCATCGGCCACCAGGTCGTGGAGTGGCTGGTGCCGCTGGCCTCCCAGCGGCACCGCGACCTGCTGCACCGCGCCGTCGGCCACGACCTCGCCGCCGAGCGCGGGCACGGCATGACGGCGGTGGACTGGGTCTCCGGCGCCGTGCTGCTGCTGCCCCTGGACGCGGTGCGCCGCATCGGCGGCTTCGACGAGGGCTACTTCATGTACACCGAGGAGGTCGACCTGCAGCTGCGCCTGCGCCGCGAGGGCATCCCGTCCCTGCTGGACGCGGACCTGCAGGTGCGGCACGTCGGCGGCGGATCCTCCGGCGGCGAGCAGCGGCGGCGCCGCTGGCTGGTGGGCGCCCGCATGCGCTACGCCCGCAAGCACGGCCACGTGCACCTGCTGCGCGCCGGGATGACCGCCGCGACCGGCGCGAACCTCCTGTGGAACGCGGGGCGCCGCGCCGCCGGGCGGGACGTGGCCCCGCTGGCCGTGGCCCGCGAGGAGCTGGACCTGATCCACCGCGCCGGGCGGGAGCTGCCGCGATGAGCCCGGCCACCTTCCCCCGGCTGCTGCTGGTCTCGCCGACCTTCCACGGCTACTGGTCGAGCATCGCCGACGCCTTCGCCCGCCGCGGCTGCACCGTGCGCACGGTGCGCTACGACGCCTACGACACCACGGCGGAGAAGCTGCGCCTGAAGACGACCGTCGAGCTGCCCGAGCGCCTGCACCTGCCCGGGGACGTGCGCCGGGCCGAGAACCGCCGCCTCACCGAGCGCGTGATCGCCCGGATGCGCGAGTTCCGCCCCGATCGCGTCGTCGTGATCAAGGGCGACGGCCTGGACGCACGGTTCTGGGAGGCGCTCGGCGACCTGCCGCGGATCCTCTGGCTGTACGACGACCTGCACCGCCACGACTACGAGGACGACTTCCTCGCGCAGGTCGGGCCGGTGGTCTCCTACGCCCGCTCCGAGGCGGAGATGCTGCGCGGGCGCGGGGTGGACGCGCACTTCATCCCCAACGCCTTCGACCCGCACCGCGTCGAGCCGACCGGCGCGCGCACCGGGGAGATCGTCTTCATCGGCTCCGGGTACGAGAACCGGCGGCGCCTGCTGGCGGGCCTGGCCGCGTCCGGGCTGCCCGTCCACGCGTGGGGCCGGGACTTCTCCCGCCACCCGGTGGACCGCCTGCGCACCTTCAGCTGGCGCCGCCCGGCGGTGCGCGCCTCGCGGGACGTGCCGCTGGAGCGGGCGTACCAGATCCACGCCGAGGGGGCCGCCGCGGTGGCCATCCACGGCCTGCAGAACGGCCACGCCATGCGGACCTTCGAGATCCCCGGCATGGGCGGGGTCCAGCTGGTCGACCGCGACGACGTCGACCAGTTCTACGACGTGGGGACGGAGGTCGCGGTGTGGCACAGCCCCGAGGAGCTCGAGGACCTGGCCCGCCGGGCGATCGCCGATCCCGCCTGGGGGAACGGGATGCGCGAGGCCGGCAGGCGGCGCACCCTGGCAGAGCACACCTTCGACCACCGCATCACGGAGGCGGATTCACTATGGGGCTGATCCACGCGACGAGTCTCGAGCGCTGGGAGGAATGGGAGCGCACGCGGCATCGGGGGCGTCTGCTCAAGCACACGCTGACGGGGGCGCTGCGCCGGCAGCGCGGGGACGACGGCGCGGCCGCCGGCCCGCGGTACGTGCTGCGCTCGCGCGGGGGAGAGGGGCCGCGGCTGCTGATCGCGGTCGACTCGGCGACGCCGACCTCGCGCGCCAGCCTGCTCACCGCCCTGCCGTACCTGCGCGGGGCGGTGGACGTCCTCGCGCCCGTCGGCGTGGACCTGCCGGAGACGGCCGGGGCCGGCTGGAGCGGCAGCGCCCCCGCCGGCATGGACGCCGAGGAGGCCGCCCGGGCCCTGCCCGGCCGCGGCATCACCGCCGTCGTGTCGCTGGGCCAGCACCTGGGCGCCGGGCGGATCGCCCACGAGCACGCCGCCGCCTCCGGGACGGCCGCCTTCGTCGTCCAGCACGGCGCGCTGACGCCCTTCGCCCCGCCGCTGCCGCCGGAGACGACCCTGCTGTCCTGGTCCGATGCGGACGGCGAGTTCTGGCGCTCCGGCCGCGAGGACATCACGGTGCGGACCATCGGCTCCCAGCTGCTGTGGCAGGCCCGCCACGAGGCCGGTCTCGCCGGTGCCGGCACGACCGGGGCCGGTGCGGCGCAGCCCGCGCCCGAGGCGGACCCGCAGGCCCGGCCGGTCTTCCTGGGCCAGCTGCACGGGGCGGAGCTGCCGCGCCGGGTGACCGGCGGGGCGGCGTACACCTTCTGCCGCCTGCACGACGGGCTGTACCGGCCCCACCCCAGCGAGACCGACAAGCTCTCCCGCGCCACCCACGAGGTGTGGCGGCGCCGCGGCGTCGAGTTCGCGCCCGCGGACGTCCCGCTGCGGGAGGTGACCAGCCCCGTGGTCGCCGTGTTCTCCACCGGGGTGCTCGAGGCCGCCGCCCGCGGGGTGCCCAGCTACGTCTTCGCCCCGAAGGCCCCGGACTGGGTGGCCGAGCTGTGGGACCGCTACGGCATGCGCCGCTTCGGCGCGCCCCGCCCCACCCCCTCGCCGCTGCTGCCCTCCGCGGAGCCGGCCGCCGCGCTCGCCGAGATCCTGGACGGTGCCGCGTGACCGCCCTCGTCGTCATCCCCGCCCGCGGCGGATCCAAGGGGATCCCCCGCAAGAACCTGCTGCCTGTGGGCGGGCGGCCCCTGATCGCCTGGACCATCGCCCAGGCCCTCGAGGGGCGGGCCGATGCCGAGGAGGACCTGGTGGTCGCCGTCTCCACCGAGGACGCGGAGATTGCGCAGGTCGCCCGGGAGCGCGGCGCCCGCGTGATCGACCGTCCGGCGGAGCTGGCGGTGGACACCGCCCCCACCGAGCCCGTCGTCGAGCATGCGATGGACGTCGTCGAGGCCGACGGCATCACGCTGGACGCGGTGGTGCTGCTGCAGGCGACCTCGCCGGTGCGGCGCCCGGACACCATCGGCCGGGCGCTCGCCCAGTTCCGCGCCGGCGGGGCCGACAGCCTGGTCGGCGTCGTGCCGCAGTCGCCGTTCTTCTGGCGGCTGCCCGCCGGCCCGGGACAGAGCGCGCAGGCCGCCTACGACACGGCGGCCCGCCCGCGGCGCCAGGAGCTGGAGCCCGCGCAGATGCACTACTTCGAGAACGGCAGCCTGTACGTGACGGCGCCGCACATCTACCGCACCCTGCACAACCGCATCGGCGGGCGGACGGACCTGTTCGTCCTGGACGAGGTGGAGGGCGTGGACATCGACACCCTCACCGACGTCGCCGCCGCCGAGGCGATGCTCGCCCGACTCGGATGGAGGACCGCATGATCCTGGACCGCCGCACGGCCCCCTACGCGCTCGACCCCCAGGCCTCGGTGCTCGAGGCGCTGCGGCGCATCAGCGAGAACCAGGCCCGGGTGGTGTTCCTCGTGGACGCCCACGGCCTGGTGCGCGGCGCCCTCACCGACGGCGACGTGCGCCGCTGGCTGGTGGGCCAGGCGGTCCCCGACCTCGCCGCCCCCGCCATGGAGGCCGCGAACCCGCGCTTCGTCTCCGTCCCCGAGGGCACGCCCACCGCGCGCATCGAGGCGCTGTTCGGCGACGGGGTGGACCGTGTCCCCGTGGTCGACGAGCGCGGGCGCCTGGTGGCGGTGGCCTCGCCGAAGGCGGTGACGCTGAGCATCGGCCGCAGCACCGTCGGCGAGGGCCACCCGGCCCTGGTCATCGGCGAGATCGGCAACAACCACCAGGGCTCCGTCGAGCTCGCCGCGCAGCTGGTGGACCGCTGCGTGGAGGCCGGGGTGGACGCCGTGAAGTTCCAGCTGCGGGACATGGCGAGCCTGTACCGCTCCGGCGGCTCCGCCTCCGGCGGGGAGGACCTGGGGCCGCAGTACACGATGAACCTGCTGGCCAAGTACTCGCTGTCGGTGGAGGACATGTACCGCGTGTTCGACCACTGCGCGCAGCGGGACGTCGACGTGCTGTGCACCCCCTGGGACCAGGTCTCCGCCGACGCCCTGGCCGCGTACGGCCTGCCCGGCTACAAGATCGCCTCCGCCGATCTCACCAACCACGACCTGCTCGCCCACGTCGCGGACCTCGGCGCGCCGATGATCGTCTCCACCGGGATGAGCACCGAGCAGGAGATCACCGGGGCGGTGGAGGTGCTGCGCCACCACGGGGCGCCGTTCGCGCTGCTGCAGACCCAGTCGACCTACCCCGCCCCGTTCAAGGACCTCAACCTGCGGTACATGGACCGCCTCGCCGAGCTGGGCGGCGGCTGCCCCGTGGGCTACTCCGGCCACGAGCGCGGCTGGCACGTGCCGGTCGCGGCCGTGGCCCGCGGCGCCGCGATCATCGAGAAGCACGTCACCGTGGACCGCAGCCTCGAGGGCAACGACCACAAGGTCTCCCTGCTGCCCGAGGAGCTCGCGACCATGGTCCGCCAGATCCGCGAGGTCGAGTCCGCGCTCGGCTCGGCGGCCCCGCGCGAGCTGTCCACCGGCGAGCTGATGAACCGCGTGAACCTCGCCAAGTCCCTGGTCGCCGCCCGCGACCTGCGCTCCGGCGAGGTGGTCACCGCCGCGGACGTCGACGTCAAGAGCCCCGGCCGCGGCCTGCAGCCCCACCAGCGCGGCGCCCTGCTGGGGGCGACCCTGCACCGCGACGTGCCCGCCGGGGACTTCTTCTACCCCGGCGACCTCGCCGGGCGGCCCCAGGCCCGCGGCGACTACAGCTTCCGCCGCCCGTGGGGGCTGCCGGTGCGCTTCCACGACTTCCGCAGCCTGCTGGAGATCTCCCGGCCCGACTTCCTCGAGTTCCACCAGAGCGCGAAGGACATGGACCTGCCCCTCGGCGAGATCTTCGCCCCGGGGGAGAAGCTCGAGCAGTTCGTCACCGTGCACGCCCCGGACCTGTACCCCGGCGACTTCCTCATCGACCTCGCCTCCCCGGACGAGGCGATCTTCGAGCGCTCCATCCTCGAGGTGCAGCGCGTCGTGGACCTCGCGCGGGACCTGCGCGAGCACTTCACCTGCGAGCTGGACCCGATCGTCATCGTCACCATGGGCGGGTTCCTGCCCGACCGCCACCTCGCCCCCGAGGAGAGGTACCCGCTGTACGAGCGGGTCCAGCAGGGCCTGGAGCGGATCGACGAGTCCGGGGTGCGCCTGACCGCGCAGACCCTGCCGCCGTTCCCGTGGCTGATGGGCGGCCAGCAGCACCACAACCTGTTCATGGACCCGGAGGACACCGTCTGGTTCTGCGAGACCTACGGGCGCCGCCTCACCTTCGACGTGTCCCACACGAAGCTCGCCGCGAACTTCGCCCACCGCCCCTTCAGCGAGTACATCGACGCGATGGGCCCGTACACCGAGCACCTGCACATCGTGGACTCCGTGGGCGTGGACGGCGAGGGCGTGCAGGTGGGCGAGGGAGAGGTCGACTTCCAGGACCTCGCCGAGCGCATGGACCGCCTGGCCCCGGACGCCCCGTTCATCCCCGAGATCTGGATGGGCCACGTGGACGCGGGGGAGGGCTTCTTCACGGCCCTGGATCGGCTGCGCGAATGGTTCTGAGAGCGGGGGCCGATGGGCCCGGCCGCACGGGCGCCGAGGCTCCCGCAGGCGCCGGGCGCGCGCTGCCCTGCGCCCTGTGGCTGATCCCTGTCCCCGACCTCGGCGGCGTCGCCCGGCACGTGCTCGACGTGGTGCGCACCGGGCTGCCCGGCTGGCGGCTCGTGGTGCTGTGCCCCGAGGGACCGCTGGCCGAGGCCCTGCGTGCGCTGGGCGCCCCGGTCCTGACCGGTCCGGTCTCCCCGGCCGACGGCGCCGCGCGGGCGACGGCCGAGGAGCGCAGGGTCCTGCAGCGCCTGCGGCCGGACGTGCTGCACACGCACCTCGCCTTCGCCGATCTGACCGGCGCGGCGGCCGTCGTCGGGCTGCGCTCCGGCCGGGGCCGACGCATCCGCCTGGTCTCGACCGAGCACGGCATCTCGGGCGTGCGCGGATACTTCCAGGCCGGCCGGCCGCAGGCCGCCGCCAAGACGGCCCTGCACCGCGGCCGGCTGCGGCGCACCGACGCGGTGATCGCCGTCAGCGACTCGACCCGCCAGCAGATCCTCGCCCAGTGGGGCGGGGGCGCGCGCGTGGTCGTCATCCGCAACGAGGTCGCCCCGCCCGCGACGCCGCCGCAGCCCCGACCCGGGCTGCGGGTGCTGTCGCTGGCCCGCCTGGCGCCCGAGAAGCGGATCGACCAGCTGCTGCGCGCCATGGCGCTGGTCATCGCCGAGCACCCGGAGGCCACGGTCACCATTGCCGGCACCGGCCCGCTCGAATCGGCGCTGCGCGACCTCGCCCGCGAGCTGTGCATCGCCGACCACGTCCGCTTCCCTGGCCACGTCGAAGCTGCCGCGGCGCTCGCCGAGCACGACGTGGTCGCCCAGCTGTCCGTGTGGGAGAACCTCTCCTACACGCTGCTGGACGCCGCGGCCCACGGGCTGGGCGTGGTCGCCACGGACGTGGGCGGGAATCGGGAGATCGTGCCGGAGCGATGCCTGGTCCCGGCGGAGGACCATGAGGGGGTGGCACGGGTGATCGTGCAGCAGGGGATGGATCTCGCATCGCGGCCGGAGCGTGGCGGGGCGGGTGACCCGGCGCGGATGTGTGCGGGGCTGACGCGGATATACGAGGGGGTGGCGGGATGAGCGGGCCATCGGGCATCGACGTGACCGGCCGAGAACGGCACCGCGAGCTGGACGGTCTGCGAGCGATCGCGGCGTTCGCAGTCGTCGCGACGCGAGCCATCGATTCGCACCCGCACACAAGCGCGGGCGAGACGATACTGAGCCGGCAGCTCGTGTCCCTGCGCGATGCGCTGCAGTGGCGAGCTCGACCCTTCGAGGAGATGCCATGACCACGCCGCACCGCGCTCGTCTCCGTGGGGGAAGCCCATCGCGGCATCCCGGCCGGGCCGCAACGACCAGCGGTCCGAGTGCCGACTCAGCTTCAGGCGGCCTGTCCGCCTCGCTGCACCGTGTGGGCCAGCTGCGGATCCCGGAGCTGCTGCTGTTCTTCGCGCTGATCTTCGAGACCTCGTTCGGGCTGCCGCTCCCGGCCAACTACCTGGTGATCCTCGCGATCCTGGTCCTGGCGATGACGCGCAAGCCGCAGTTCGACCTGGGGCGCATGCAGTTCCTTATCCCTCTCCTGGTGGTCGGCCTGTTCTACATCGGCATGGTCTCGATGTTCTCCGATCCCACGGAGTTCGCCGCCGACTGGAAACGTCGCATCATCCGGATGATGCTGACTGCCGCCCTGCTGTTCGTCATGGCGTCCGGACGCATCCACATGCGCTCGGCGCTCACGGGGTTCGGAGCGGGGCTGGCCGTCAATGCGGTGGCCTTCTATGCAGGATTCGCTCCGGACCACTACGGGGGCGTCCTCTCCGGGTTCTTCGAGGACAAGAACGTCGCGGGTCTCGCCTATGCGGCCGTGGGAGTGCTGATGGTCAGCCTCAGTAGCCGCCCTGTGCCGCGCGTGCTCCTGTTCCTGGGATTTGGAGTCCTCGTCTATCTCACGGACTCGCGGACTTCCATGACCGCGTACGCCGCAGCCGCGCTGTGGATGCTGATCGCTCCCCGGCTTCCCCTGCTCGGCCGGTGGCTTCTCGGCGGGCTAATCTGGGTGGCGGTCGTGGTCGCTTCCGAGGACTTCTCACGGATCGGCCGTTTCTCCGAGCGAGAAGGCTCCGACCTGCTGAGATCACGGATCGACGCGGCATCCGAGATCAAGGTCGGCCAGGCGGGATTCTTCGGGAACGGACTCGGCGAGGCCTACGTGTACTTCGATGCCGACAGGAGCACCTGGTACTTCCACAATTCGTACTGGACCACACTCGTCGAGGGCGGCTGGCCCTGGGCGGTGCTCCTCGTGGGGATGACGGTGGCCATCGGCCTGCGCCCGTTCGCCGGAAAGCTCACGTCCCACGAAGTCATCGCGCAAGCGGCGACCATCGCCACACTGATCTGCGCGTGGCGACTGGGGGAGGTCTTGTTCACGATGCAGTGGGCGATCATCATGGCGTTCGCGCTGCAGGCACGCCTTGTCGCGGACGGAGCGATCCGCGAGCAGCAGAGCGGTGTGGGGAGGAAGACGTGAACTCCTTCCCGGTCGCGATCGCGGCAAACAACGGTGACATCGGCGGCGGCGAGGTCATGCTGCTGAACATCGCCCGCGCCGTCCGCGAGATCGGCCTCGAGCCGTTGGTCCTCGGTCCAGCGGCGCCGGCCGAGCTGGTCGCTGCGGCACGGGACCGAGGGTTCTCGGTCCAGGAGCTCGAGGCGCGCGACCGGCGCAGCTATATGGCCTCGCTGCGACGGTGGCGCCGTGCTCACCCCCGGTTTCCTCTGTGGTGCAACGGCCTGGTGCCCTCGTTCGCCACGGCGGGGATGGGGCCGCGACTGGTGCATCTGCACATCGCACCGCACGGAGCTCATCGCATAGCGGCCGAGGCGGGGCGGTTCGGGGCGCGAAGGGTGCTCGTGCCCTCTCGGGACATGGCACGGCGCATCCGAGGAAGCGTCGTGCTCGCGAACTGGACGGAGTCTCTTGCGGTTAGGGACCGACCGCGCAGGAAGAATTCGCTGCGTGTCGGATTCCTCGGCCGCCTGACGCGCGACAAAGGGGTCCATATCCTCGCGGACGCGATCGCGCGACTGCGGGACACCGGCTTCGATGCGACGCTCGTCCTCGCGGGGGAGAACCGCTTCGGCTCTGCGGAGGACGACGCGGTGATCGGAAGTTCGCTGGCACGGCTCGGCCCGGCTGTCGAGGACCTCGGGTGGACCGACAGGCGATCGTTCTTCGACGCCGTCGATCTGGCCGTCTTCCCCTCGGTCTGGGCGGAGCCGTTCGGACTGGTGGTCGCTGAGGCCATGGCCGTGGGCTGTCCCTTCGTCATCAGCGATGCCGGGGCGCTTCCCGAAGTCGCCGGTGCGGACCACCCCTGGATCGCACGCGCGGGGGATCCCGAGCATCTCGCACAGGTGATCTCCGAGGCGGCCGACGTTCTCGACCACTCCGAGCCCCAGTTGCAGCGCGCGCGCAGTCGATGGGAACGTGAGTTCTCCCCTCAGGCCGGCACGGCGCGGGTCCGCGCGCTCCTGCGCACCCTTGACACTCCCGACAACCGAGGTGAGGCATGAGCGACTCGGACATCTGCATCGTCTCCGGCGCGGACGAGATCCGGCTGCGGTCCTACGTGAACCACCGGATCTTCGCGCACGAGCACCAGCTGGACTACCGGCTCGAGTGCGGTCTCGACCGAGACATCACCAATCCGTTCTTCTTCAAGTCGGCGATCCTCCGTCGTGTGCTCCCGAAGTACGCATGGATCGCGTGGATCGACGACGACGCATTCTTCACCGACTTCGAGAGGGACACGATCGGTGACCAGGTGCGGCAGGCCGAGGAGAGCGGAGAGTTCCTCGTCATCGCCGAGGGACCGCTCGAGCCGAACGGATTCTGGTCCAAGATCAACAGCGGAGTCGTGCTGCTGCGTAACGATGCTCGCGGAACGGAGCTTCTCCGACGACTGACCTCGGTTCCGCTCGAGACGGTGCGCTCCTGGTGGGACGAGGACCGTGACGGTGTGTTCACCGGCGGAGACCAGGACCAGATGTGGTGGGCGCTCAACGAGTCCGGGCTCTTGCATGAAGCACGGATCGTCTCCCACCGCGACCTCAACTCCCGCGGCCACTACTACGAATCCTCGCTCACCGACAACGCCGTCATGCACTTCTGCGGGCACCGGGACAAGGCGCTCGGGATCGCCCGCTTCGCGCAGCGCTTCGGGATCGGTCATGAGCTCGTCCCGGACCACCTTCTGGACCGCTACAGCGTCCGTCGTCGCAGTCCGATGGGAAGGGCCGAGTTGGCCGCCCGCGCGGCTCGCCAGGAGGCCATCGGACGGGCGAAGCCGTATCTGAAGCCGATCGTGACTGCAGTGCGTGAGCAGAGAGCACGCCGGAAGGAGGGGATGTGACCCCCGAGGCCGTGCCTGCCGCGAGCATCATCGTGCCCTCCTACAAGGGAGCGGCACGGCTGCCGCTGCTCCTCGATCGGCTCGCAGAGCAGGCGCCAGCGAGTCCCCGTTTCGAGGTCATCGTCGTCGTGGACGGGATCGACGACGGATCGGTGGAGATCGTCGAGAGGGAAGAACGCCTCGACGCGCGCGTGATCCTCTTCCCGACGAACCAGGGCAGGGTCGCAGCCTTGAACGCCGGTTTCGACGCCGCACAGGGCGAGATTCTGATCCGGTGCGACGATGATCTCCTGCCGGAACCCGACTACGTCGTGGCGCACATCGATGCCCACCGGAGCGGGCCTCGGGGTGTCGTCGGGCTCTACCTCAACCAGTATGAGCCGACGGCATTCGCGGAGGCATACGGCCGGAGCGCGGACGCAGCATTCCGTCGAGCCGCCTATCAAGCGCCCCCGGACATGACCTGGCGGTACTGGGCCGGGAACTGCTCGGTGCCTCGGCAAGTGTGGGAGACCGTGGGGGCTTACGATCCCGACTATCGGCTCTACGGCTGGGAGGACGTGGACTACGGGTTCCGCATCGCTGCTGCGGGATTCCCTGTCGACCTGGTGCGCGAGCTGGAGACCGGACACCGCGTCGCTGCCGTGACAACCGAGATCCGAGCGCGTCGCGCTGCGCATTCCTCGGCAGCGCGCCGGATCTTCGAGAGAAAGCACGGCACCGGAGTGCTCCCGTCTGCTGTGCCGTCCTGGTCCGCATGGAATCTCGGTGTCCGGGTGGTCTCGCACCTCACCACGCTCATCGCACCCCGTCGAGTCGGAGCTGCGATCGACAAGCTTCTGCCGCATGTCCCGCGGAGCATCGGACGCAAGCTTGTCGCGCTTGCCGTCGAGGGATCAGCGCTCTCTGGGTACCGCCACCCGAATCGCGCGACGGAGGTCTTCTGATGCCGCGGATCGCTATCGCCCATGACTACCTCACCCAGCGCGGCGGAGCGGAGCGCCTGGTGCTGTCGATCTGCCGGGCATTCCCCGAGGCCGAGATCCACACCCTCTTCTACGAGCCCGACCAGACGTATCCCGAGTATCGCGGCCATCGGATCCGCACCAGCGTCCTGAACCGGATCGGGCCGTTCCGCCGCGACCCGCGACTCGCCCTGCCGCTGCTCGCTCCGGTCGCCTCGCGCATGCGGATCGACGCCGACGTGGTGATCGCGAGCTCGTCCGGATGGGCGCACGCGTTCCCCACTCGGGGACGCCGCATCGTGTACTGCCACTCGCCGGCCCGCTGGCTCTACCTCCCGCACGATTATCTCGGGCAGGCCGGCAGGCTGGACCCCAAGCGACTGCTGCTGGGTGCACTTACACCCCTGCTCACGCCGTGGGATCGCCGAGCGGCCCGGCAGGCCGATGCATACCTCGCGAACTCCACGGTGGTGCGGGAGCGGATCCGGAAGGTATATGGCTTCGACGCCACGACGCTGTTCCCGCCGTTCAGCCCTGATATCGCCGAGGGGGCCCAGGAGCCGATTCCTGCTCTCGCCGGCTGGGCGGGGGCGGACGGCACCGAGGGCGGGCATCATCTGGTGGTGTCCCGGCTGCAGCCGTACAAGCACGTGGATCGTGTGATCGAAGCCTTCCGGAGCCTTCCCGACCAGCGACTCCTGGTGATCGGCAGAGGCCCCGAGGGAGAACGCCTGCGTGCTCTCGCCCCGCCGAACGTCATGCTGGTCGAAGGACTCAACGACGCGCAGATGCGGTGGGCCTACGGCAATGCCCGCGCCCTCGTCGCTGCCAGCCATGAGGACTTCGGCCTCACTCCGCTCGAAGCGGGAGCGCACGGCGTGCCCACCCTGGCCCTACGTGCAGGCGGCTACCTCGACACCGTCCTGGAGAACGTGAACGGTGCGTTCTTCGAGGAGCCGACCGCCGCAGCGATCAGGGAATGCGTCGAGCGGGCAGCGGCAAGCACCTGGGACGCGACAGCGATCCGTGCCCAGGCCGAGACGTTCGCGGAGGACCGATTCATCGACGGTCTTCGCAGCGCGGTGGCAGGCCTCGGGATCGAGCCCACATCGGAGCCGATCTCCGGCCGCGAAGGAGGACGACATGGATGAGCGAGATGGCGCGCCGTCCCCGGAGAGGCCGTTGCGCTCCCTCGGGGTCGTGCTCGGCACGCGCACCAAGACGAAGATCGCGCTGGCCGCCGTCGTCGCCGGCGCCCTCGCACTGCTGGAGACCGCAGCACTGGTCACCGTCCTCCCGCTGGTCGACATCGCGACGGGAGCCCCGCTGGACGAGGGAGTCGTCGGCACGCTGTGGCGTGCGCTCGGATCGCCCGGCCGCGCGGCCTTCGGGCTGATGCTCGTGCTGGCCGTCGTGCTGCTCTTCATCGTCAAGGACGTGTGCACCATGGCCTTCACGTGGTGGCAGTCGGGGTTCGTGGCCCGGGAGCGGGTCGCCCTGTCGGTGAGGATCTATCGGCGGATCATGCTCTCCCCGTACGTGGAGTTCCGCAGGCGCTCCTCGGGTGAGGCATTCCGGACGATGACCGCCGCCGTGGGCGAGGTCTTCCGATCGATGGTCGGCGGCCTCATCACCCTGATCTCGGGCGGCCTGACCGTCCTGGCCATCGTGCTGGCACTGGTGATCACGGCACCGCTGCAGGCGGGGATCGCGCTGGCCTACTTCGGTGCCGCCGCTCTCGCGTACAGCCACCTGGTCCGGCCGCGGATGCGGAAGGCCGGGGAGCTCATGATGCAGGGATCCGTCGAATCGACGATCGCCGGCCTCCAGGGGCTGAACGGCTTCAAGGAGGCGAAGATCCGCGACTCCTCCGAGTACTTCGTGGAGCGGTTCTCGCGCGGCATCACCCTCACGGAGCGCGCCTCGCGCGAGGGGAACTTCTACAGCTCGATCACGAAGTACCTGCTCGAGATCGTGTTCGTGGTCGGCGTCGGGATCCTGCTCGCGGTCAGCTTCGCCACGGGGGCGGAGCAGGACTCGATCGGCTCGCTGGCCCTGTTCGTCGCCGCCGGGTTCCGGCTCCTGCCGAACCTGTCCCAGGTGGTCGGGGCAGTCAACGGCTTCAAGCTGGGCCAGGAGTCGCTGGCGATCGTGCGGGACGAGCTGCGCGAGGAGCTGCCCCCGCGTCCTGCGGAGATCGCGGGGATGCGTCTCCCGTTCGAGAAGGAGCTGCAGCTCGAGGACGTCCGATTCCGGTACCCGGGCGCTCGGGAGGACGTCGTACGGGGAGTCGATCTCACGATCCCCTTCGGCCGATCCATCGCGTTCGTCGGGGGCTCGGGGGCGGGCAAGACCACGCTGGTCGACCTGATCCTCGGTCTGCTGGAGCCCCGGAGCGGGACCATCCGGGCGGACGGCGTCGACGTGGGGACGGACCTGCGCGCCTGGCAGCGCAACGTCGCCATGGTCGCGCAGGACGTCTTCCTCACCGAGGAGTCCGTGCGGCAGAACATCCTGTTCGACGTCCCTGCCGAGCAGGCCGACGAGGATCGACTGCAGTCGGCTGTGGAGAAGGCCCAGCTCGCGGACGTGGCCGCACAGCTGCCCGAGGGACTGGACTCGAGCGCCGGCGAGTGGGGATCCCGGCTCTCCGGCGGCCAGCGCCAGCGGGTCGGCATCGCCCGCGCCCTCTATCTGGCGCCGCGCCTGCTCGTGCTCGACGAGGCGACCTCCGCCCTGGACAACGACACGGAGCGTCGCATCACCGACACCATCGCCGCGCTGAACGGGGAGGTGACCGTGATCGTGGTCGCGCACCGGCTCTCCACGGTCAAGGACGTGGACGAGATCGTGTTCCTCAAGGACGGAAGGATCGCCGGTCGCGGGAGCTTCGCCCGGCTCCAGCAGGAGAACGCGGACTTCGCCCATCTGGTCAAGCTGGGGGACCTGGGCTGAGGGGTGGCTCTGGCCGTTCGTGCAGACCGACCCCGAGGCGGCGTTCGGGAACCCGCCCCAGGACCCTGTGGCGCAGGGTTCCGAGCCAGAAGCCGAGCACGCCCTGTGCCCGGATGGTGAGCCCGGACAGATCCCTGCGACGCGGCCGCAGGCACATGGCGACGGCGGCGGCTCCGAGCCGGACAGTGGAGCTCAGGAGACGCCCACGGCCGACGAACGGTGAGCTGGCGATTCGGTCGTAGCGGACGCACAGCAGGACGTGCGTGCTGGCAGCACGACGCGCGATCCGCCCTGCCGCAGCCGTGTCCGTGCGGGTCCGGTAGGCGATGCGCATCGCCGGGGAGTCCAGGATCGGCAGGCCTGCTTCGCGAACCCTTGCGGCGAGGTCGTTGTCCTCGCCGGCAAAAGGCAGGGATTGGTCGAAACCTCCGAGGGAGTAGAAGAGGTCGCGTTCGATCCCGAAATTGCCGCCCATGATGATGGGGATGGCGGTCCGTGCCTGTGGACGCAATTCTGGGGTTACCCTCCCCCTCGGCTCGATTCGATGTCTCACCGCAGCCACATCGGACGGGAAGTCATCATCGAGAACCGGCAGTGCGCTGCCGGAGAAGACGCTGGCCTGATCGAACAGTGCGGATGCGTCTGACAGCCACCATGCGGAGACGCAGTCGTCGGCGTCGCAGAACAGGAGTCGCGAGCTGCGGGCCGCGGCGGCGCCGACGTTCCGTGCGTAGGACGCCCCTGCCTCCTCCGGAGCCGCGATGAGTCGCACCGACTCCGCCCCTGCCGCCAGGAGCGTCCCCCGGAAAGCGTCGACGACCGCGGCCAGCGAGTCGGTCGACCGATTGTCGACGACCACGATCTCGAAGGATGGGGCCTCGCGCTGCGTGGAGAGCGCCTCGAGCTGCAGCGCGAGCACCTGAGCTGCCTGATGGCAGGGGATGATCACGCTGATGAGCGGCGAAGCTCCCGTGTCGGTACGTCTCATCAGGCGGCCCTGGTGTCGAGGCGGATCCACCGGGGATCGAAGAGGTCGTCGACCAGAGAGCCGTCCCAGGTGCGCTGGTGGTAGGGCGGAGCCACCGCCAGATGAGCGTCGTCCATGCTTCGGGCGAGATGGCTGCCCCAGTAGGAGAACGTGGAGTTCGCGAGAATCAGGGTTCTGGACGCAGCGAGCGCCGCCAGATCGTCGAACGGTGTGAGGCGGTGTTCGAGAAACCGTGGCTCATGGGGGAACGAGAGATTCTCGCGGCACCAGCTCGGATCGTCGGAGACGATGAGGATGTCCTCGGTTCCGCGTCCGTTCCGGCGGACGGCGTCCAGGGCGCCGTGCACATGATCGGCGATGTCGATCGCGAACTCTCTCTGGAACTCCGGAACGCTGTAGTAGTCTCCCCGACGCACATTGATCACGCAGGTGTTCTCGTCGAGGATCTCCCGGGCATGGTCCAGCCGCCTCGTGAACGACGGGCTCGATGCGAGGAGCCATCGGCAGAATTTCGCGTTCTCCTCCACGGTGAAACTTCGGCCCACATGATGCCGGGTCGCGAAGACGCGCCGGTCCAGGAGGCGCACCTGGGCTCGGTCGACCGTCAGGGAGCCGAGCGAAGGGAACTCCAGGATCCAGTCGGGCATGTGCTCCGTCCTGAGCACGCGGGCCTGCCTCCCTCGGGTTCGTTCGAGGTAAGCCCATTGCCAGAAGTACAGGATGTTCCCGCCTCGCACTGCTGTCGGGGTGAACTGGACCAACGGGGCGGAGGGCCGCTCCCGCAGCCGGTCGAGCACGCGGCGGGGGGCAGCCGTGAGAGTGGCGGGGAACCGATCCGGGCTCATCCGTCCACCTGCTTCCAGGACAGGGCTCGCCGGGTCCACAGAGCACCCTGCTTCGCCTGCGCCAGGAGTCCGGAGGATCCCCCGCGGGCATCGCGGAGCAGCTGCAGGGACCGGCGTGGTGCCATGGTGGAGCGCACCGATCTCTTGGCCAGCTCCCATCTCTTCGAGAGAGCATCACGCGCGAGGTCGGCCGGCGCATCCTCGTAGTGGCGCAGCGTGGCATCAAGTGCCTCGATGAATCGAGGATTCTCCGACACGAATCCCGTGGCCCCCAGTGAGGTCTCCAGTCGTCGGACGCACACGAGCGGTTCGTCGGTCCATGCGAAGGGGGAGTGCTTGGACAGACGGACGAGGAGTTCGAGATCTTCATAGAAGAGGTCGCCACGGTAGCCGCCGGCATCCTGCAGACGCCGTGTTCGGAAGAAGAGGGAGGCGGCAGGCATCCAGTTGCGGTACATCAGCTCCGCGAACGGGTGGGCTCGCGTCTTCGCGTCCTCGGGCCACGGGAACTCCTGGCGCGACGAGTCGTGCAGCAGTGCTCCTGCCGCATCGATGACGTGCGCGTCGCTGTATCCGAGCACGGCGTCGGGCTGCCGCTCCAGGAGCTCGACGTGCCGTGCGATGCGCTGAGGGAGCATGGTGTCGTCCGCCGAGATGTAGGTGAAGTACTCGGTGGTGACGCCGTCCAGATGCTCGTTCAGCGTCGGGTTCAGTCCGCGGTTCTCCGCGTTGGGCAGGAATGTCGCGAACCCGGGATGCCGTGCGAGATAGTCCTCGACCACCTGAGCGGTACCGTCCGGCGAGCAGTCATCGGCGATGATCACCGCCGCCGGGGAGACGGTCTGCGTCCGGATGCTCTCGAGGCAGGCTTCGACGTACTTCTCGTGCCGAAAGGCGACCACCAGGACCGTGACATCGGCTGTTGCCTCGGGTGCTTCTGCGTGCATGATCTGCTCTTCTCGCGACGGGATGGGAGGCCCACAGGAGGCCGATGCTGGAGAAGGATCGTGCGCTGTTCCCCCGGTCGCTCCCCGGGACCTACGGTAGCGCGGAGGTCGGACCGGAGGGACGGACCTCTCAGGCGGCGCGGACGATCTTTGCCGCGGGGACTACTCCCCGGAGCCTGAGGGCGGGCTGCTCGATGAGGTGCCACGAGGCCCACGCGATCGGAAGCGTCACCGCAAGACACCCGAACACGGCCGGTGCCCATCCGAGCTCGTGGATTCCCATGATGACGAGCATCTGCTGGACGGGGAACCCGAACAGGTAGACGCCGTAGGAGAGATCTGTCGAGGAGCCGATTCTCGTCGTCAGCAGGCAGGCCGCAGCAAGGACGGTGACGGCGAGCGAGGGCACGGCTACGAGGTGACCGATCCCCACTGGCATTCCCGAGACGTGGACTGCCAGGAGGAAGACCGATGCCGCGGAGACCCCGACGGCACGGGTGAGCCGGATGCGATCGCCCCACACATAGGCGAGCATTCCCCAGGCGAAGCATGTCCACAGCCGCAGGCCGGTGTCCGCGATCGATCCGGCCGATCCGGGAACAGCTGAAGTGATCGCCCCTTCCGGAAGGACCACGTACGCGAGGGTGAGCAATGAGGTCGAGATGGTGACGACGCTGCGAAGCCGCGCACGGACGGCGGGGATGGCGCACACGATCGCGACCCCCGCATATGCGCAGGCTTCGTAGAACAGGGTCCACAGCGAACCGTTCCACACGCCGGACCACGGCACGGAGAGCAGCGTGTCGCGGATGCCGTCCTGGGACGGCTTCAGGTCCAGAGATCCGAACACGTAGGAGGCCGCAGAAGCGGCGTTCCATCGTGCGCCTGACTCGAGAGCTGCACCCAAGGGTGCGAACACGAATGCCGTACTGATGACTGCGGCGACATACGCGGGATAGATGCGCAGGAATCGGCGCCAGAGAAACGGTGCAGGGCCCGACCGTACGCCGGAGGCGAGCACCAGGTAACCGGAGAGGACGAAGAACCCCTCGACAGCGGCGCCGTGCAGCCCGCCATGGACGAACGGCCCCCATCGCACAGGCTCGAATCCTCCCAACGGGAAGGCATGCCCGAGGATGACCAGACCGGCGAGTGCTAGCCGGACGAAGCCCACGGCATTGTCCCGTGTCTCCAACCGGGCGCGCAGGGTTCCGCCGACGGGTGTCATGTGTCCTCTTTCTCGCGCGAGTGCTCGCCGGAAGCGCTGATCTCGCCGCGATCCGTCGTCGCGAACATCTTCCCAGCGCCACGGAAGGTCCGCATCGTCGACACCGTTTCGTCTCACGATCCGTGCACGTCGCGAGCCGGTGCCCGGAGCAGAGGAATAGGATCGGCCGAGGGTGCGCACCGGGGCGGAGAAGGGAACTGCGATGGTCCAGAGATTGGTCGTCATACAGAACGATCCGGTGGGCGTCGCGGGTCATGCGATCGGCATCTCCGTCAAGACCCTCGAGGGGCTCGAGCACTACGCTCGCGGGTGGCCCGGGGACGTCGTGGTCGCTGCCCGCGTCCTTCCAGGTCTGTCCGATCCCCTCCTCACCTGGCGACGCCGCAGCGATCTCCCGTTCGATCTCGATCTGCGGGACGTGCCTTCGCAAACGCCGGCGCGCGACGGCGCGGCCGTGACACTCGCTCTGCATCAGCATGACCATGCATGTCTTCTGGAACGGGATCCGAGACGTCTCGTCTGGACCGCGGAGAACCCGGTGCGAGAACGGATCCGCCTGGCCTCTGCCGACGCGGGGCCGGTGACGCGTGCGCGGATCACGCTGGGCTGGATGCGTCGACGCCCGGCGCTGCGGCGCATGGTCGCCGCTGCCGGGGGGCTGCAGGCCAACGGCTACCCGGCTTTCGAAGCGTACGCGTCTCTGGCTCGTTCGTCGCTGCTGTTCTTCGACACGCGCGTCTCGCGCGCCATGGTGCAACCAGCGGAGATCCCGATGCCCGCCCCGGGGCCGCGTGAGGCGCAGCGGTCGCTGCGAGTGGCGTTCTCCGGTCGGCACGAAGCGGCGAAGGGCCCTCTGCACGCGATCCGCGCCGTCGTCCGCGCTCGTGCGGCCGGCGCGTCGGTGACCATGGACGTCTTCGGACAGGGGGCCCAGACGGAGCAGATGCGTGCCGCCGCGGCGCCGGCGGGGGAGTGCATCGCGTTCCATGGCAGCGTTCCGTTCGCGGACCAGTGGGTGCCGACGGTGCGGGACGGCGTCGATCTCATGGTCCTGCCGCACGTCCAAGGCGACCCGGCCGGGACCTACCTCGAGGCAGCAGCCCTCGGCGTACCCGTGCTGGGATTCGCGAATGCTGCGCTCACCGCGCTGGTCCGCGAGCACGGCATCGGCTGGACAGTTCCGATGAAGGACGACCGCCGCCTTGCCGAGAGGCTCGTCGAGCTGGCGCAGGAACCGGGCGAGGTCGCGCTGGCCGGGCATCGTGGCATCGAGTTCATGCGCCAGCACGCTTTCGAGGACGAGTTCGACCGACGGGTCGCGCACCTGCGGGAGGTCGCGCAGCTCTGATCCCGCGTCGGGAACGGGGCGCGTGTCTCTGCACCTCCTGGCGCGACGTCAGATCGCGCGGCCCATCACCCCGCCTGCGGGTACGCCGCCTGGGCCACGGACTGCAGCGCGTGGCGCACCGTCCTGCCGGCGGCGCGGGCGGCTTCCTGCGCCGGGATCAGCGCGATCCAGCCGACCATGTCGGCGTCCCCCTGCATGCCCGCGTCGACGGACTCCCACACGCGCGCGCCCTTGATGGAGCGCAGCACGGCGAGGAAGGCGTCCTCGACCGGCTCGTCGGATGCGGCGATGGTCCCCAGCGGCAGAGCCTCCGCCTGCTCGGCGCTGGTGATGATGGTCGTGGTGTACAGCATGGTCATCCCCTGGTCCGTGGATGGAACTGCACTGCCGCAGTGCGGCAGATTTCAATCACCGAAGATTAGCGCGCCCGTGCCCGCCCGCGACAGCCTCTCCTGCGTTGCAGGAGAAGTACCCCCGAAGTACCCCCCGAGCACCCGCCGGGCCGTGTCCGAACCGTGACCTCCGGAGTGTCCGATTCTCCGGTTTCCTCCGTGTCGCCGGGGGTGGCGGTGGTTCAATGGGTGCATCGTCCATGCCGGTCACCGCGGGGAGACGCGCAGCGCACGGCAGGCGAGGACCGGACACCGGGAGTGGTCCTGTGGGGGGACCGCGAACACCGCCCGGTCCGCGAGACCGGGCCTCGGTCCGGAGATGGCAGCGCACGTGCACGATCCTCGAACGGACCAGGGACGGGATCACCACAGCACGGACGCTGCACAGCACGTCCCGTGCCCCGTGGGGGTGCGGCGCCTTCCGCGCTCCTGGTCGCGCCCGACGCACCACGGAGGAGCCCATGGAGACCCGAACCCATAGCAGCCCGGGCCTGGGCATGGACGACTCCCGGGGCCGGGCTGCACGACTCCTCGCCGAGATCGAGGAGATCCGCGAGAGCACCGCCGAGGATCGCCTCGCCGGCTTCCTGGACACCTCCTACTTCGCGGCCTGCCTGCTGGTCCCCGACGCCCTCGAGGAGCTCCTCGCCGCGATGCCCTCGCGGCCCGATCTGCTCGGCGCCCGCAATGCCCTCGCGCGGACGTTCCTGCACGCGGACGCGCCCGTGCCCGTGCACGCCTCCGTCCAGTTCGGACGCTGGTACGCACAGACCACCTCGCCCGGGCTGCGGGACCGGCTCGGGATGCTCCTGCTGCGGCTCCAGCAGCAGACCTTCGATGGCCGCCACGATCTCGCCGTGCGCACGGCGGAGGAGCTGACGGTGGAGCTGAACTCCGCCCCCGACCGCTCCGGGATCCAGGACTTCCTGCCCGCCGTGCTGATCGGCGTGGGCTCGGCCCACCTGCAGGTCGGCGGTCTGGACGCCGCGGTCGGCTCCTACCGGTCGGCCGCGCGCTTGGCGGAGGCCGGCTCCCATCCCGCCCACGAGCACGCCGAGTCCTTCGTCGAGCTCGTCCGGGCGCTGCGGGCCGACGGCTGCCCCCACGAGGCGCGCCGGCGCATCGCCCCCGCGCATCCGCGCGGCGCCCGCAGCTCCCTGCTGTGGATCTGGTCCTGCGTCGCCGTGCTCGCCCGCGGCCTGCGCTCCCTGGCGGCGGGCGACCTGCACACCGCCCAGGAATCCCTCGAGCGCCTCGGCCTCGGTCCCGAGGGCGGGGACGTGGACGCGCTCGGGCAGTACTGGTGGGTGCCGCTGCACCTGCGGGCAGGGATCGCCCTGCGCCGCGGCGACCGCGACCGGGAGGTCCACCTGCTCCGGCGCGGGCTGGAAGAGCACTTCCCCTCCGTCGGCCCGACCTCCTACGCGGGCAGCCTGCTGCGGGCGGACCTCGCGGACCTCCTCCAGGCCTGCCACGCCGACAGCGAGGCAGCGGCCGTGCTCGACGAGGCGGAGCGCGGCGTGCCGACGTCCCAGGTCCTCGCCTCCCGGGCCCGCCTGCTGCACCTGACCGGCGACGATGCCGGACTGGACCGGCTGCTCGAGAGGACCGGCCGCTTCCATCCGCTGAGCTCGCCGCAGCTGGACGTCCTGCGTCTGCTGCGGCGGCATGCCCGGCTGCCCCGGCAGGCCCCCGCCGCCGAGGACCACGACCTGTGGAGGGCGGTCATGGCTCGCGCCGGCGACCTCGAGCTCTCGCTGCTCCCGGCCGAGGTCGCCGCGGCCTCCGCCCCCGACGGGGAGACTCCGCGCCCCGTGGGGTCCGGCCCCTTCAGCCGTCCGGACCCCGCGCATCTCAGCCGGGCCGAGCGCGACCTGGTGGCGACCCTGCGGGCCGACGACACCATCGCCTCGGTCGCCCAGCGGATGTACCTGTCCCCGCACACCGTCAAGACCCGCCTGCGCGACATCTACCGCAAGCTCGGCGTGCACTCCAAGGAGGAGCTCTTCGAGCATCGGGGCGCGCTCCTGCACCCGCCGCCCTGAGCTCCCCGTCCCGACGCGACCGTCGGCAGGTGAGCCTACCGACGCGTCACGTCACGAAGTCGTCACAGTTCCAACGCGCAGGGCCATCACCTGCCGGTCCTCCGGGACAGGCAGGGCGAGGGAGGCTAGCATGAATCGTCGGCGGGACAGCGCCGCACCGGGGCGCGGGCATGTGGGGAGGCTTGCGCAGGCCGGGAAGGACCACAGGGGGACCACCATCTTGACCACGGACATCTCTGCGCCGGCGACGCCGCGCACCACGAAATCGACTCCGCGCAGTGCGAGCTCGACAGCGCGCACCGCCGGCTCGACGCCGCATGCCGCGAGAGCGACCGAGGCGCGCAGCGCGCTGCGTCGCAGCATCGCCTCCGCCGGCTCCAGCCGCACCCTGCGACGCGGCAGCATCGCGGCGATGGTTCTCGCCGACGTGCTGTGCCTGGTGATCGCGGCGCTCACGGCCTACATGCTGCGCCAGGCGGTGCTGGGCCGCGCCGGCGACCTCACCGAGAACCTGTGGGACGCGGCCGTCCTCATCGCCCTGGGCTGGCTGGTCGCCATCGTCCTGTTCAGCGGGTACGACCCGCGCCTGCTGCCGGCGGGTCCCGAGCTGTTCGGCAACGTGCTGCACGCGAGCCTCGCCGCGGCCGGGATCGTGGGCAGCGTCGTCTACCTCGCGAGCATCGAGCTCTCCCGCGGGTTCTTCCTGGCATTCTTCGTGATCGGGCCCCTCCTGCTGCTGCTGAACCGCCTGCTGCTGCGCCGCATCCTCAACGCGGTGCGGGCCCGCGGGCACTTCCGCGAGGGCGTCATCGCCGTCGGGGACCTGCGCCATGTCGACGGGATCGCCCGCACCATCGGCCGCGAGACCTGGCTGGGCTACGACATCGTCGGCGCGGTGACGCCGCCCGGTGATCGGTCCACGGCCTCCGCGCTGGGGATCCCGGTCCTCGGCACCGAGGCGGATCTGCTGAGCATCGCCGACGAGGTGCGCCCGCACGTGCTGCTGTTCACCGCCGGGTCCAGCGCGAGCGCCGAGGAGTTCCGGCGCACGGCGTGGAAGCTCGAGGACGCCGAGGTCCGGGTGATCGTCGTGCCGGCGCTGACGGAGATCTCCGCCGACCGCGTGCGCATGCGCCCCGTGGCCGGCCTGCCGCTGGTGCACATGGACCTGCCGCGCGCCCGCCACGCCGTGAAGTGGACCAAGCGCGCCGTGGACGTGCTGGCCTCCGGCGCCCTGCTGATCCTGCTGTCCCCGCTGCTGGCCGCGATCGCCCTGGCGGTCCGCTCCGCCGACGGCGGGCCCGTGATCTTCCGCCAGCAGCGGGTGGGACGCGACGGCGAGCAGTTCGAGTTCCTCAAGTTCCGCACCATGGTCACCGACGCCGAGGCGATCCTCGTGGAGATGACCGAGCGCGCGGTCCAGGACCGCGGCAACGCCGTCATGTTCAAGATGAAGCACGACCCGCGCATCACCCGGCCCGGCCGCTTCCTGCGCCGCTACTCCCTGGACGAGCTGCCGCAGCTGTGGAACGTGCTGCGCGGGGACATGAGCCTGGTCGGCCCGCGCCCCGCGCTCCCGCGGGAGGTCCACGGCTACTCCGAGGACGCCCACCGCCGCCACAGCGTGCGGCCCGGGATCACCGGCCTGTGGCAGGTCTCCGGGCGCAGCGACCTCTCCTGGGAGGACACCGTGCGCCTGGACCTGTACTACGTGGACAACTGGTCCTTCACGCAGGACGTGCAGATCCTCGCCCGCACCCTGCGGGCCGTGGCCTCGTCCTCCGGCGCCTACTGATGCTCGCCGCGTCCCCGGACGTCGCCCCCGGGGGCTCGGCATCGGGGAGGGGCGTGCGCCGCCCCGTCCTGCTCGTGGTCGCCGCGTCCGTCCTCGCCCTCTACCCGATCGGCGCGGGCGCGCTCCTGCTCACGGCCGACGGCTGGGCCGTGAACCGGGCGAACGTGCGGATCTGGTACGCGGTGACCTCGGTGACCGGGGGCCGCAGCGTGATCACGCCCGAGGTCTTCGCCGTCCTGGCCAATGTGGCCCTGTTCGTGCCGCTGCTGGCGGCGCTCGCCGTTCTCGTCCCCCGCTGGTGGTGGGTGCTGCCGGCATCGGCGCTGAGCATCGGCGTGGAGCTGTACCAGCTGGGCCTGGGCACCCGGCAGGCCGATGTGCTCGACGTCCTCGCCAATACCGCCGGGGCGGTGCTCGGCGTCTGGCTGGGCCGGGCGATCCATCGTCGGGTCATCGGCGGCGCAGCGCCCGCCCCAGGCGGTCGAACCACTCCCGCCGCATCTCCGCGCGGCTCGGCCGATGCCCCAGCCGGAGCGCCAGATGATCGGGATTGACGCGCGCCGCATCCAGCAGCAGGGCCGCCCGCTCCCGCACGCCCGCGGCGTCGCGCCAGCGCGCCCGGCGGATCCCCCGGGAATCGGCCCGGGCATGCAGAGCGCTCCAGATGTGCTCGCCCGGCAGCCCGCGGGCCAGCTCCGGACGGCCGGTCGCGATGACCAGCGGCACCGTCGCCCCCAGGCGGGCGGCCAGCGCATCCAGCCGCTCCCGCTCCGCGGCATCGGCCTCCGTCCAGCAGACCCGCACGTCATGACGGGCGTGACCGGAGGCGTCGCGAGCCGCATGCACGAGCAGCAGCAGGCGCTGGGCCAGCAGATCCGGCACCGCGCAGGAGGCCCCGCCCAGGTCGACGGCATGCGCGCCCGCCCACATCAGTGCGAAGGTCTCCTCCGGGTCGCGGTCCAGCCCCGGGAAGGAGCGGTGCACGTCGACCGTGCCCCAGACGGGATGGTGGAAGGTCGCCGCATGGGCGAACACGCTGCCGTGGCGGAAGCTCGTGACCTGCCCCCAGCCGGCGGCCACCAGCGCCGGGACCAGCGTGTCCACATGCGCCGGGTGCACCAGCAGATCGCAGTCCGTCGACGGGCGGCGGCCCTCGGCGAGCACGGGATGCAGGGCCACGCCCTTGACGTGCAGGATGGGCACCTGCGCCTCCCGGGCGAGGTGCTCGAGGACGCCGTGCGCGAGCCGCAGACGCGTCAGCGTCGGCACCTGGGCCGTGGAGGGTTCCATGCGGCCCACTCTAGAGACTCACGGCATGATCGGGGGTGTCGGGAGGAACAGGTCCACAGGATGCACGGCCAGGAAGGAGGGGACGAGGGATGCACGAGCTCGACGGACGGATCCAGCACTACGCCTGGGGATCGGCGACCGCCATCCCCCAGTTCCTGGGCCGCGACGCGGACGGTACGCCGTGGGCGGAGGTCTGGTACGGCGCGCACCCCCTGGCGCCCTCGCAGCTGCCCGGAGGGCTGGACCTGGACGCGGCGATCGCCGCGGACCCGCGGCGCACCCTCGGCGACGGCGTCGCCCGGGCCTTCGAGGACCGCCTGCCCTTCCTGCTGAAGATCATCGCCCCCGAACGGCCGCTGTCCCTGCAGGTCCATCCCACGCGCGAGCACGCCGCCGAGTCCTTCGCCGCGGAGAACGCCGCCGGGCTGGCCCTGGACTCCCCGCACCGCAACTACCGCGACGACAACCACAAGCCCGAGATGCTGGTGGCCCTGACCCGCTTCACCGCCCTGTGCGGCTTCCGCACCCCGCGCCGCGCCGCCGCGATCCTCGAGGGGCTGGGCACCGACCTCACCGATCGCCTCCATTCCCTGCTGGTGCGCAACCCGACCGCCCACGGCATGCGCGCGGCGTTCCGCACCCTCGTCTCCTCGTCGATGCGTCCGCCGGCCCGCGCCGTCGAGGAGGTCGTCGCCGCGTGCCGCGCACGCCACGAGGCCGGGGCGTCCCCGTCCCCGCGCATCGACCGGATCGTGTCGCTGCTGGCCGAGCACCACCCGGGCGATCCCGGCGTCGCCGCGGCGCTGCTGCTGAACCCGGTCACCCTGCAGCCCGGCGAGGCCATGTTCGTGCCCGCCGGGGCGCTGCACGCCTACCTGCACGGCGTGGGGGTGGAGATCATGGCGGCTAGCGACAACGTGCTGCGCGCCGGGCTGACCCCCAAGCGGGTCGATGCCGACGAGATGCTCCAGTGCGTGAGCGTCGCCGCCGCCCCGCCGCTGCGCGTCGCCCCCGAGCGCCAGAACGCCACCTCGGTGGCCTACTACGCCCCGGTGGACGATTTCGAGCTGTCGATGACCACCCTCGAGGATCCGCCCGGCGTCTTCGGGCGCCGCCACGCCGTCCCCGGCAGCGGGCCGCGGATCGTGCTGGGCCTGGAGGGCGAGGTGCTGCTGGAGACCGACGCGGGCCGGCACGTGCTGCCCGCCGGGCGCGCCGTGTTCGTCCCCGCGGCCGACGGCGCCCTGCGCGCCGGCGGCCGGGGGCGCTTCGCCCAGGCGTGCGTCCCGTGAGCCGACGCTTCCGCCTGCGGCCGATGGTCCACGAGGTCGAGGACGGCGAGGTGTGGGCCGGCGTCCTGCCCGACGGCCCGATCCTCCGCCTCGGCGGGGCCGCGGCGCCGCTGCTGGCCGTGCTCGCCGAGCAGGAGGACGCCCTGGACGCCGCCGGCATCGCCGACCGGATGCGCGCGGAGGTCGAGGGCATGCCCGAGGACGCCGAGCACGTCATCCGCGGCTTCCTCGACCAGCTCGCCGACCTCGGCCTCGTCGAGACCGTCGACGACGCCCCACCCGACCAGGAGAACCCATGACCCCGGCACCCGCCGAGATCGACCTGCACACCCTGCATCTGCGCATCGCCGGTCTCGGGCTCCAGCTCGACTTCGGTCCCGGCCACGAGGCCCTCGCGGAGGAGGCGGCGCGCCTGTGGGCGCACCTGGCCGCGGACCCCGAGGCGGGGACCGTCCCGATCGGCCCCGAGGTCCCGACGACCCGCCGCACCTACCTCGTCCCGCCCGAGGACGCCCGCGCCGAGGCGGCGCGCTGGATCGCCGACGGGCGGGTCGAGGCGCTCGGCCCGCTGCTCACCCGCCCGGACGCGGTGATCCTCGCCCCCGGCCCCGGGGCGGCCTACGCGCTCTCCGGCGACGTGACGCGCGAGATCATCGGCCGGCTGCTCGGCACCCGGATCCTGCTGCACGCCGGCGTCGTCGCGCACCCGCAGCGGGGCGTCGTGGCGATGGTCGGGGCATCGGGCGCCGGGAAGTCCACCGCGACGCTCACGCTGGGACGCGAGGGCGCCTATCTCACCGACGAGCTCGCGATCATCGACCCGGTGAGCCGCGCCGTCACCGCGTACGCCAAGCCCGTCTCCCGGATCTCCGCCGCCTCCGGGCGGAAGCAGGATCACGCCCTCGACGCGCTGGGGCTGGAACCGGCCCCCGGCGCCACGGGCATCGACGTCCTCGTGCTGCTGGACCGGGCCGAGGACGCCTCGCCGGGCCTCGAGCGCGTGCCCCAGGCCGAGGCCCTGCTGGCGCTGGTCGAGCAGTCCTCGTCCCTCTGGGCGGTCCCGCACGGCCTGGCCTCCCTCGCGGAGATCCTCCGCCGCGCCGGCGGCGCGCTGCGCGCCCGATACGCGGAGGCCACGCAGCTCGCCGCCCTCCTGGCCGACCCTCCGCCGCCCTGCGAGGAGGCATGGGAGGAGATCCCGGTGCCCGATCTCGAGGCGCCGACCGAGGGAGCCCTCGCGCTGGCACCGCTCGCGCAGGCGCTCGCCGTGGAGGACGGGCTGGTGCTGCTCGCCGAGGGCCGCGCCACGCACCTGGTCGGGCTCGGGGCCGTCATCTGGGAGGAGCTCGCCGCCGTCGGCTCCCTCGGCATCGAGGAGCTCGAGCAGCGGGTCGTCGCGTTCGCCGGCCCCCACCCCGACAGCGCCGCCATGCTGGCCGCGGCCGTCGACACCCTCGTCGAGGACGGCTGGATCCGCCGCGGCTGAGCGTCAGCATCCAGGACCCGACCGGGGCGCGGGCGATCCCCGGGCGCCCTGGGCGCGTGCGGCCGGTCAGACAGCGGGGAGGTCACCCGTCTCGCGGGCCTCGGCGAGCTGCTCGATGATCTCCTCCACGAAGCGGATCACGTCGTTGCCGCCGCGCACCGGTCCGCCGGCGAGCATGCCATCGGCACCCAGCAGGACGGCCGAGGGGGAGTGACGGGCGCGGAAGACGTCCATGAGGTTGCGGTCGATGTCCTGGGCGGCGGTCTCCCCGGCGCGCTCCAGGACGGAGGCGGGCAGCTCCTCCGGCGGCACGCGGAACAGGGTGCGGATCGTGATCACATCCCCGATCTCCTCGAGCCATCCCGGGACGGAGGAGAGCACGCGCTCGCAGGGGCCGCAGCCGGGCTGCACCCAGATCAGCAGGGCCGCCCGCTCGCGCGTCAGGGTCTTCAGCGTGAT
This sequence comes from Brachybacterium phenoliresistens, assembly GCF_000576425.1. Lineage (GTDB taxonomy): Bacteria > Actinomycetota > Actinomycetes > Actinomycetales > Dermabacteraceae > Brachybacterium > Brachybacterium phenoliresistens. The sequence goes on from NZ_KK069991.1 coordinate 147,979, forward strand.
CGGCTCCTGTCCGGCCATGCGGAGCATGCCGTAGGGCGTGGAGGAGCGCTGGTAGTCGAGCTCGGCGTCCATGGCGGCGGCATCGGCCGGGAGATCCGAGGGCAGTGCCGGATCGTCGCCGGTGGCCTGGTCGGCCGGGGTGCCGCCCTCCGGGGCGGGGCGGCGCGATCCTCCGAGGGTCAGAGCGGTGAGCAGCACCGCGAGGGACAGCGCCAGCAGCAGAGCGAGGGTGGAGGGAGCCTCGGCCCGCAGCGCCTGCGCGGTCGTGCCCGAGGCCGCGGAGCCCAGCGCCAGCGCGGCGAGGACGACCAGCAGGATGTTGCGGCCCAGCGTGGTGCGCGAGACGGTGGGGGAGCCGAGCGTGCCGAAGCACGAGCACGTCACGGCCTCCCCGAAGGTCAGCGCCCGCGCGATGATGACGAGATAGGCGAGCATCAGCAGCAGCGTCGCGGCGGCGAGGACGCCCTGCAGCCCCGGCACCGGGATCCACACCGCCAGGGCGAGGACGATCTCCGCGAGGGGCAGGGCGGTCGCGGCGGCGGGGTGCAGGGAGCGGGCGGGCAGGCGCAGCGAGAGCATCGCATCGGCCGTGGCGGTCCGGTCGGAGAGCTTCGCCAGGCCGCTGACCAGGAGCGTGAGGGAGATCAGCGCCTGCGCGGCGAGCAGCACGGTCATCGGGCGGTGTCCTCCGTCCCGCTCCGCCGCAGCAGAGCGGCCAGCGCCGTCACGTGCTCCTGGATCATCCTCGCGGACTGCGCCGCGGCCTGCTCCGAGCGGCGGTAGGGATCGGGGATATCGCGCCCCGCCGGCGCGGACGCCCGGGTCCAGGCGGCGACGGCTCCGCGGTTCAGCGGCCTGTCGCCGACCTGCGCCGTGAGCTCGGGCAGGTGGCCCAGCAGACCGGTGCGGCGCGCGGCGGCGGGAGACTCCTCGAGCACCAGGTTGCGCTGGCGCCCGGACATGACCAGGACCAGATCGGCCGAGAGGTCCTCGACCTGCAGCTGCCGGGAGCGGAAGCCGTCGCTGCCCACTCCGAGCAGGGCGAGCTGCCCGGCCATCTGCCGCTCCATCCCCTGCCCGACGAGCGCGTAGGTGCCGCGGCTGCTCACCGCGAGCCCCGGCACGCGATCGCGCAGCAGGAGCTCGGCGAAGGGGGAGCGGCAGACGTTGCCCGTGCAGACGAACAGCACCGAGCGCACGGGATCGTCCGCAGAGCGCGGCGTGAGGGGTTCGGTCATGCCTCCAGGCTACTCGGCGGGCATCGTGGCGAGCTGGGCCCGGGCCGCGATGCGGCTTTCCCCGCGGCAGGGAGTGAGGGAGGCCGGGGAATCGGCACGATGTCCGCATCGCGGGACGATCGAGCCGCCGGTACGGACCCCCGAAAAAGGGGGGTGGCGCGTCGGGCCGAGAAGTGCTCGGAACGTGCCGGGAGGCCGCCGCAGCGGCCTACCTGACAGTAAGGTCACGAACCGGTGACGAATGGATTCTTGTGCGCCTGAGAGGATGTGCATCCGCGCTGGGCATGCGAGGATCGGCACGGGTCTCTCGCTGCCCGCCGGACGCCAGGGGTTCTGTGGTCGCGCCGACGGGCAGGGAGTCGCGGAGTCCGCGACAGGGGTGATTTCAGCAGTATGCCTCGCGCTGCCCTGTATTACGGCTTTCCCTATTTCCCTTGGTTTTCGAAAGAGGTTCAGATGAGCACCGGAGTTTCCCCCGAGACTCGGGAGACCACTCCCCGTCTCCACCCGTCGCGTCGCGCGATCGTCAAGGGCGCCGCCTGGGCCGCGCCGGTCGCAGCAGCGTCCGTCGCCGCGCCCGCGATGGCCGCCAGCCCCACCCAGTGCGCCCCCGTGGGCACGCTGTTCGACGCGCAGGCACGCGGCCGCTTCCTCAGCGGCGCGATCGGCGGCGTGAACCTCGACAACGTGGCCGCCGTCGAAGGCGCTCACGCCCAGGCCGTCGCCGGCACCCCCATCGACGAGGAGTCCGCGGGTCTGGACGTCAGCGTCCTGAACACGCTGAACCTGAGCCTGGGCGGCCTCACCGGCGCCGTCTCGGACATCCTCACCATCGTGGCCGCTCAGGACGCCGGTGTGCTGAACCAGTACGCCTACGCGAACGAGGCCGCGGAGGGCACTAACACCGGCGAGATCGGCGCCTCGGGCGCCGTCAACCAGGCGAGCGGTGCGCTGACTCTGGACACCGGCTCCTCGAACCCGCCCGAGCTGGGCAGCATTGACCTGCGCTCGCTCCTGCAGCAGGTCGCCGGGGACAACAGCGTCACCCAGCTGCTCTCCTACATCTCGGACCTCCGCCTGAACATCGGCGCCCTCGCGGGTCGCGCCTACATGGACTCCCTGTGCGTCGAGCCCGACGTGGACCAGGTCGAGCGCGACTACCTCATCGCCTACCTGCGGCTGGTCGTGGAGTCGGACCTCGTCGGCCAGCTCCTCACCACCCTCAACGAGGTGCTGCCGACGCTGACGATCTCCACCTCGGCCGTGTGGAGCATCCTCCAGGGCGTCCCGCTGCTCGGCGGTCTCCTGTCCGCCCTCGGCCAGAGCGCCCTCGAGGTCACCGCCACCGTCGACCTCGCGCAGCTGACCGGCGAGCCCATCCCCGATGACGTCAACTCCGCGCTGCGGATCGATTTCGAGGACGGGACCATCACGCTCGACGTCGCATCCTTGCTGGGCGGTGCGTACACGGGTGACATCTCCGAGTTCCTCAACGAGCTCTCCCCGAACACGCGCCTCTTCGTCGACGCCGGGCTGCCCGGTGGCGCCGTCGTGGCGCTCACCGACAGCTGGGTCGACGGCCTCATCGAGCGGCTGAAGGACCTCGTCTTCGTGTCCGTCCGGGCGGGCAGCGTGACCGGTCTCGGCGCGACCGGTCTGCTCATCGAAGGCACCCTCCGCCAGTTCCTCGAGGGCGGCGCGACGGCGACCTTCCGGCTGCTCGGAGCGTCGATCAACCTCGGCGCACTGCTGAACCCGCTGCTCGCCAGCATCGGCGACCTGGTCCAGGACACTCTCGACACCCTGCTGAACGACAGCGCCCTGCTGGACACCGCCCTCGGCGGAGTCAACGAGCTGCTGGCGGCGCTGTTCGACGTGCTCTCGGGCGTCCTCTCGATCACGGTCAACGCCCAGAACGACGCGAGCGGCACGATCCCGTCGTACTACCAGGCCATCACTCCGGCCGGCCGGTACGACGTCGCCGCCCTGCACCTGGAGATCCTCGGCATCGCGAACCTGCTGAACCTCTCCCTCGCGCGCGGCTCCGTCGGGGAGAACACCCCCCGCTGACCCGCGACCATCTCGGAACGCCCCGGTGCTGCTGCGCGCAGCGCCGGGGCGTTCCGCATCCGCGCTCCTGCGGCGCCGGGCCGGGGCTTCCGGGCCTGCATCGGCCGCGGAGTCCGCGTAGCGTGAGCGCATGAGCGAAACCCCCTCGCAGAACGAGCCCACCGCGCAGCTGCGCGAGCGCATCGCCGGGGAGGTCGCCGCGCTGCGCGCCTCCTACGCCCGGGGCATCACACGGGACGTCGCCGCCCGCCGCGCAGCCCTCGACGCCCTCGCGGCCGGGATCCGGGCGCACGGCGACGCGCTGCGAGAGGCGCTGCGCGAGGACCTCGGCAAGCATCCCGTGGAATCGGACGTCACCGAGATCGGCACCGTGCTGGCGGAGATCGCCCACGTGCGCCGCAGCCTGCACCGCTGGCTGCGCCCCGAACCGATCCCGCTGGGGGCGATGCTCACACCCGCCCGCGGCAGCCTGCACCGCGAGCCGCTGGGCACCGTGCTGATCATCGCTCCGTGGAACTACCCCGTGAACCTCTCGCTGATGCCGCTGGTGGGCGCCATCGCCGGCGGGAACACGGCCATCCTCACGCCCAGCGAGACGGCCCCCGCGACCAGCGCGGCCCTCGCCGCCCTGGTGAGCGAGCATCTCGATCCCGGCTGGGTGCGCGTGGTCGAGGGCGGCATCCCCGAGACCACCGCCCTGCTCGAGCAGCGCTTCGACCTCATCTTCTACACCGGCGGCGGGCCCGTCGCCCGCATCGTCGCGCGCGCCGCGGCCGAGCACCTCACCCCGACCGTCCTCGAGCTGGGCGGCAAGAGCCCCGCCTTCGTGGACGAGGGCGTCGACCTCGCCGCCGCCGCCCGGCGGATCGTCTGGGGCAAGCTCACCAACGCCGGCCAGACCTGCGTCGCCCCCGACCACCTGATGGCCACCCGCGCCACCCTCGACGCCCTCCTGCCGCACCTGCGCGACGCGATCCGCGCCCAGCACGGCGCCGACCCCCGCCACAGCCGCGCCTACGGGCGCATCGTGAACCAGCGACAGACCGAGCGCCTGGCCGCGCTCATCGACCCGGCCCAGGTCGTCATCGGCGGGCAGGTCGACGTCCCGTCCCGCTACGTCGCCCCGACCGTCCTGGACGGCGTCCGCCCTACCGACCCGTGCATGGGCGAGGAGATCTTCGGGCCGATCCTCCCGCTGCTCGAGGTCTCCTCGGCCGATGAGGCGATCGCCCGGATCGGGGCGGGAGAGGCGCCGCTGACCGCCTACGTCTTCTCGCCCGATCCGCAGGTCCAGGAGCGCTTCGTGCGCGAGACCCGCTCCGGGTCGCTCGCGCTGGACGTCACCCTCGCCCACCTCGGCGCGCGAGAGATGCCCTTCGGCGGGGTCGGCGCCTCCGGCAGCGGCGCCTACCACGGCCGCGCCTCACTGGAGACGTTCACGCACGCCAAGCCCGTGGTGAAGAAGCCGCTGAGCCCGGACACCCTGCGCCTGGTCCAGCCGCCCTACACGGGCCTGCGGGCCCGGATGGTCCAACGGATCCTGCAGCGGTGACCGCCCCGGGGAGGGCGGCCGGTCATGGCGGCCGCCGTCCTCCCGGGCGCAGCGCCTGGCGGTGTGTTCGTCGTCCCATGCGGCCCGGATGTGTATCGTCGCGCCCGGCCCGGGGATAGGCTTCGACGCCGGCGGAAGGATTCCGCTCAGGGGGCGAGGAGACGTGATGGTGGATCAGATCCATGGGGACGACCGTGCGATGACGCGGCGGCGCCTGATGCGAGGCGTCGCATGGGCCGTGCCGACCCTCGCGGTCAGCGTGGCGGCCCCGGCCGTCGCCGCCTCCCAGCTCGGGCCCGAGGTCGGCGGCTCCACCCAGTTCCAGTCGTCCTGCTCCGGGACGACGCAGACGCTCACGATCAACGGCACGGGTAGCTACCCCTCGCAGGGGACTTGGATCTCGAACGTCCCGTCCGCCCCGGCCCCCACCTCGGCGACGCTGACCGCGTACTACCCGACGGACCTCGCCCCGCTGACCTGGACCCGCCTCGGGACCGGCAGCCCGGCCTGGACCGTGCCGGTCGTCGATACGAGCGTTGCGCAGATCAGCGGGTACACGGCCTACTCCTCCACCTACTCCGGCGCCTGGACCTACGACACCCCGAACCGGCGCTTCTACAACGCCGCGCGGCCCCACTTCCAGGCGGTGCGGTCCGGGCGCACGTGCGTGACGCCCGTGACCATCTACGTGCAGCGTCAGGTGACCCTCAGCGGCCAGGCCTACTCCGTGCGCCGCGGTCCCTCGACCCTCTCCTGAGCCCCGCCGCCCCGTCGGGCCTGCGGTCCCGGCATGTCTCGCCGAGGCCGGGAGCGCTCCCGGCCTACTCTTGGGCAAATGACTGATGATCCCGCGGCCACCGCCGACTTCCCCGAGAGGACCGTCCACCGTCGTCGCCTGCTGCTGGTGCTGCTGGTGCCGCTGTTCATGGCCCTCATCGCGGTGTCCGTCATCAACGTCGCTCTCACGGCCATCGGCCACTCCCTCGACGCGACGTCCGAGGGCCTGCAGTGGGTGATCTCCGGGTACGCCCTCTCCTTCGGCGTGCTGCTGGTGCCCGCCGGCCGCCTCGGCGATGCGACCGGACGCCGGCGCATCCTCATCGTCGGCGTCTCGATCTTCACCCTCGGCTCGCTGCTGAGCGGCCTCGCCCCGAGCGTCGAGGTCCTCAACGCCGCCCGCGTCCTGCAGGGCATCGGCTCCGGCCTGCTGAACCCGCAGACCGTCGCCCTCATCCAGCAGCACTTCCGCGGGCAGGCGCGCGCCAAGGCCTTCGCACTGCTGGGGACCACCGTCGCCGTCGCCACCGCCATCGGCCCCGTGATCGGCGGCCTGCTGATCCAGGTCCTCGGGGAGGACGTCGGCTGGCGCTGGATGTTCTTCATGAACGTGCCCATCGGCGTGATCGCCGTGGTCGGCGCCCTGCTCTGGATCCCGGACGACAGGGTCCGCGGGCGGCGCGTCGACCTCGACCCCGTCGGCACGGTGCTGCTGACCCTCGCGATCCTCGGGGTGATGCTGCCCTTCCTCGAGCGCGGCGTGAACCCGCTGATCTGGCTGTGCATCCCCGCCGGTCTGCTGGTCCTGGCGCTGTGGTGGTCCTGGGAGCACCGCTACAAGCGCGCCGGCCGCCCGCCGATGGTCGACCCGGAGATCTTCGCCGGCGCCGCCTTCCGCAACGGCATCATCATCGTCTCGGTGTACTTCCTCGGCGCGACCAGCGTGTGGATCATCGTCCCGCTGTTCCTGCAGATGCACCTGCACCACACCGCCTTCGAGGCCTCGCTGCTGGGCCTGCCGTCCTCGATCGCCGCCGCCTTCTCCTCCCAGATCGCCGGCCGCTACGTGCTCACGCTGGGGCGGCGGCTGGTCATCTATGGCTTCATGGTCTCCTTCACCGGGCTGCTGGGGGTGGCGCTGCTGGTGGGCTTCGTCGAGTCGGGGGCGGTCCCGTTCTGGGTGCTCGCCGTGCCGCTCACGCTGATGGGCGTCAGCCAGGGCATGACCATCTCCCCGAACCAGACCCTCACCCTCAACTCCGTGGACCCGCGCTTCGGCGGCGTCGCCGGCGGCGTGCTGCAGCTGGGGCAGCGCCTGGGCGCGGCGGTGGGCACCGCGCTGATCCCCGGCGTCATCTTCTCGCTCACCGAGTCCGGCACCGCCTGGCAGGAGGCGTTCATCATCGCCCTGGTGATCATCATGGCGCTCACCCTCGCCGCGATGCTGGTCAGCGTCCGGGATCGTGCGCGCGAGCGCTCCGCTCCCGGGGCGCGGTAGGAGCGGCCGATGCCCGGGAATGCGCCGAACCGGCCGGCGGGTCCGAGGGGCCCTGCCGATGCCGGCCCGATCGATGCGGGCCCGTCCGGTGCGGGACGGGCCGGTGCGGCCGAGGTCGATGCGGCCGGGGGCGAGCCCACCGCCCTGATCGTCCTCGCCGGGGGAGGGGCGGTGCGCCTGGGCGGGGTCTCCAAGCCCGATGTCCGCGTGCACGGCCGTCGCCTGCTGGACATCGTCCTCGAGGCCGGGGCCCGGTGCGCGCCGCGCGTGGTGGTCGCCCCGGAGGCGGTCGCCGTCCCGGACGGGGTGCTGCGCACCCTGGAGGACCCGCCCCACGGCGGGCCCGTCGCGGGGATCGCCGCAGGTCTGGCCGCCCTGCGCGGCCGGGCCTCGACCCGCGAGGTCCCCGACGTTCTCGTCCTCGCCTGCGACCTGCCCGGCGCCGCCGAGCTCGCCGCGCCCCTGCTCGCAGCCCGCGGCGCCCCGCGGCTCCGCGAGCGGACGGGCGGGGCGCCCGACGGCGTGATCGCCGCCCGCCCCGACGGGCGGCGGGAGATGCTCGCGATCCTCGTCGCCCGCACGGCGCTCGAGGAGGAGCTGCGCCGCGGCGGGGACCGGGACCGGTCCGTCCGCTCCGTCCTGGCCGGCCTCGACCTCGCGGAGGTCCCCGTCCCGGCGCGCGCGACCGAGGACGTCGACACCTGGGAGCAGCACGCCCGCTGGGAGCACGGAGGCCCGTAGCCGCTCCTCCCGCGCGCCCGGCGCCGAGGATCCCCCCGCGAGGTGACCGGACGGTCAGCGGCCTCCCAGCATGCCCGTGGCCAGGCCGGACGCCGATCCCGAGGGGGCCGGGCGGGGCCGGACGCCCTCCCGCGCGCCCGCGCGCGACTAGGTTGGGACGCCGAATCGACACGAGCGTGCTGCCGCTCGAGCCTCCGGCGACGGTGCGCGGCGCCAGGAAAGGTCATTGTGACGCGCCTCGACGAACCGCCCCAGCCCCCGGGCGAGCACCCGCACGGCCCCGGCCCCAAGAAGATCCTCCAGGAGGTCACCCACCCTGCCCTGATCCCCGGCATCGGGGTGGAGGACACGCCGCGCGTCTTCGGGACCAACTGGGCCGTCTTCGGCATCGCCGGCGGCATGGTCCTCGGCGTCGTGCTGTGGGGCTTCCTGGCCCCGCAGAGCATCAGCGACGCGGGCACCGCCTCGCTCGCCTGGGTCACCGAGCACTTCGGCTGGCTGTTCTCGCTGCTGGCCGTGCTCGCCATCGTGTTCATGCTGGTGGCCGGCTACGGGCGCACCGGCGGGATCCGCCTGGGCGCGGACGACGAGTCCCCGGAGTTCTCCACCGTCTCCTGGATCGCCATGCTGTTCTCCGCCGGCATGGGCATCGGCCTGCTGTTCTGGGGCCCCGCCGAGCCGCTGACCTACTTCAACGACGTCCCGCCGGGGGCCGACGCCGAGGCCGGCACGCGGGACGCGATGCTCGTCTCCCTGGCCCAGTCCGTCCTCCACTGGGGGCCGATGGCCTGGGCGTTCTATGCCCTGGTCGGCGGCGCCATCGCCTACGCCGCCTACCGCCGCGGCCGCGCCCCGCTGATCTCGGCGATCTTCCGTCCGATCTTCGGCGAGCGGACCGAGGGCTGGCTGGGCGCGGTGATCGACGTCTTCGCCATTATCGTGACCCTCTTCGGCACCGGCGTCACCCTGGGCATGGGCGCCCTGCAGATCGCCAGCGGCGTCGAGCACGTCTCCGGCATCGGCCCGCTGGGCAACGGCGCGCTGATCGTCATCATCACGGTCCTGACCATCGCCTTCGTCGCCTCGGCCGTCTCCGGCATCAAGCGCGGGATCCGGGCGCTGTCCAACATCAACATGGTCATCGCCGCCGTGATCGGCGTGTTCGTCTTCGTCGCCGGCCCCACCCTGTTCCTGCTGAACATGATCCCGGCCAGCATCTCCGCCTTCCTCGGCGACCTGTGGCTGATGCTCATGCGCAACCCGTCCCAGGGAGACGAGGCCGCCTCCTTCCTCGCCTCGTGGACCAACTACTACTGGGCGTGGTGGATCTCCTGGACGCCGTTCGTGGGCATGTTCATCGCGAAGATCTCCCGCGGCCGCACCCTGCGCGAGTTCGTGACCGTCGTGATCATGGTGCCCTCGGCCGTGTGCGTCGTGTGGTTCGGCGTCATGGGCGGCACCACCATGCTGTTCGAGTCCCAGGGGCGCGGGATCAGCGACGCCGGCGGGTCCGAGGCGATCCTCTTCGCGGTGTTCTCGAACCTGCCCTTCGGGATCATCTTCTCCGTCCTGGCGATGATCTCGATCATCCTGTTCTTCGTGACCTCGGCCGATTCCGCCGCGATCGTCATGGGCTCGATGAGCCAGCGCGGCCGCCCGGAGCCCTCCACCTGGGTCACCATCACGTGGGGCGTGCTGCTGGGCGCCGCCGCCCTCGCCCTGCTGCTGGCCGGCGGGGAGACCGCCCTGTCCGGGCTGCAGTCGATCATGGTCGTCTCCGCCCTGCCGTTCGCGCTGGTGGTCATCGGCATTATGGTCTCCTGGGCCAAGGAGCTGAACTCGGACCCGTACATGCTGCGCCAGCGCTACGCCCGGGCCGCCATCGCCCAGGGCGTGCGGCGCGGCATCGCCGAGCACGGGGACGACTTCGTCTTCGAGGCCACCGAGGTCGCGGCCGAGGAGGGCGCCGGCGCCGGCATCGACAGCGAGGACCCGGCGCTGTCCGACTGGTACGAGACCGCCACCGGGCAGATCCCGGCCCTCACGGCCGAGGACGTCACGCGCACCCTCGACCCCGGGCACATCCAGCCCAAGGGGCCCGGCGACCCCCACCACACCGCCTCCGGCGACGCCTCCCTCACCGTGGGGGAGGAGCGCCGCGAGCGCCATCACCGGGACGGCGCCGGCCCCGAGGTCTGAGCCCGCGCCCGACGGTCCGTCCCGTCCCGCCGCCGACCGGCCAGCCGTCCGGTCGGCGGCACCAGGTCGGGCCCGGGGGCATCAGTGTCCGAGGAGCGCCAGGGGGATGACCGCGACGCCATCGGGCCGGCGATAGGCGGCTTCGCCCGTCGTGAGGACGACCAGATCGGCGACATCGTCCCTGAGCTGCCGGCGGAGCCAGAGCAGGTGGCGCACGTCGTCATCACGGACCGTCGTCGACAGCTTCACCTCGAACGCGACCACGCGGCCGTCCGGCCCTTCCACGACCAGGTCGACCTCGCGGTCCCCGTTGCGGCTGCGCAGGTGACCGACCCTCCCGTCGACGACCTGCGCGGCCGCGCGCACGCTGAGCGTGGCGAGCGATTCGAACAGCGGTCCGATCATGTGCGCCCCGCGCGCCGACAGCAGCGCGGACGAGGAGAGGCCCAGCGCTCGTGCCGCCAGCGCGGGATCGACGAGCTGATGCTTGGGGCTCTGCGAGATGCGGCCGAGGGACACCCGGAAGGGCTCCCAGGCCGGGACCTCGTCCAGCACCCACAGCTGCGCGAGATGATCCCGGTAGGCGATCGCGGTGGTCTTGGCGGGCCGTGACCCGTCCTCGCTCGCTGCCGTCTCCAGGATCTTCGCGTGGCTCGTCGTGGTCGAGGATGCCGCCGCGTATGCCGCGAGCCACCTCCGGAAGGTCTGCGGTCGCCTCACCGATGCCCCCAGGTCGGGGATCCCGCGGTCGATGATGCGGGCGAGGTACGAGTCGAGCTGGCGCCCGATGCTGCGCGCGGGCCCCGAGGCGATGCCGGGGAACCCGCTCGCCACGATCGCGTCGACATAGTCCGCGAGGGACCAGGAGGAGCGACCGGCGATCTCGGCGTCGCCGGCCATCAGATCCGCGAGCCGGACGGTCGTCGCGGCGCCGCGACGCTCGTGCAGGGCCATCGGCCGCATGTGCAGCGAGAGGATCCGCCCTGCGCCGCTGTGGGTGCCTCGTGCGGACGCGGGGGACGCGCTCCCGGTGAGGAGGAATCGGCCGGCAGGGGCTCCCTCGTCCACGCGTCGCCGGACGGAGTCCCAGATGGGCGGGTCCAGCTGCCATTCGTCGAGGAGGAGGGTGCCCTCCGGCGCCGAGATGAACCGCGGGTCCGCCTGGAGCTGCATCGCCTGGTCCGGGTCGTCGAGGAACCACGCGTGGTCTGCGCGCCGAAGGGCGGTGCCGGACTTCCCGACGCCCTTGGCCCCGTCGAGGGAGATCGCTGCAGCATCCTCCATGAGCTCGTCCAGCACCCGGTCCACTGCTCGAGGAAGGTATTCCATGGCGGCTACGCTACCATTCGCAAGCTTCCTGCACTACCATTCGCATGCCTTGTGCGCTACCATCCGCATGATTTCCTCGCTGCTCTTCGCACCACGCGAGATCGACCAGAGCTTCCCGCGACGGGAAGCTCTGGTCGATGTGGCGCGCCCCGAGGGGAGCGGGGGTCGATCTCGCGCGAGCGACGAGCTGCGGAGGCCGGCGGTGAGGGAGGTCAGCCCTGGTCGGCAGGCCCGGCGAGCTCCACGTCCTCGGCATGGGCCGCGGGGGAGGCGGGGGCCTCCTCCGGCGCGCGGCGCACGAAGAACGCGATGACCACCGTGATCACGGCCAGCACCGCCGAGATGGTGAAGGCGAAGGACGTCCCCGCGGAGATGCCCTCGAGGGCGGTGCCGCCGTCGGAGATCGTCCCCGCGGAGATGCGCGCCATGACGGAGACCATCAGCGCCGCACCCGCCGCACCGGCGACCTGCTGCACGGTGCCGACGATCGCGGAGCCGTGCGGGTACAGGTGGCGCGGCAGCGAGCCCAGCGCGGTGGTGAACAGCGGCGTGAACACGAAGGCCAGGCCGACGGACATGATGATGTGTCCGGCCACGATCATCCAGATCTGCTCGGGCACGCGGGAGAGCACGAGGATGCCGACGGTCACCGCGGCCAGGCCCGGGATCAGCAGCGGGCGCGGGCCGACCTTGTCGAAGAGGCGTCCCACGAACGGGGCGGCGAGGCCCTGCAGCAGGCCGCCGGGCAGCAGCATGAGGCCCACGGTCAGGGTGTTCAGCTCCTGCACGCGCTGCAGGAAGATCGGCAGCAGCACGATGGTGCCGAACATGGCGCCCATCATGACGACCATCAGCGCGATCGCGACGGTGAAGTTGCGCGAGGCGAAGGTGCGCAGGTCCAGCAGGGCGCGATCGGCCTGCTGGAGGCTCCGCTGGCGCAGCACGAACAGGAGCAGCGAGACGACGCCGATCACCAGGGCCACGATCGCCGCGACGGGCGGGCCGCCCGCGGTGGCCGCCTCGGTGGCGCCGTGCCCGCCGCCGCTGATGCCCGTCAGGCCGTAGACGAGGGGGCCGAAGCCGATCGCCGAGAGCACCACCGACAGCGGGTCGACGCGGGTCGCCGTGGACTCCTGGACGTTCTCGATGCGGCGCAGGCCCAGCAGCAGCGCGATCAGCGCGATGGGGAGCACCGCGATGAACAGGAAGCGCCAGGGGGCCAGGGAGAGGATCAGCCCGGAGATCGTCGGGCCGACGGCCGGGGCCACGGCGATGACGATCGAGATGTTGCCCATGGTGCGGCCGCGCTGGGAGGCCGGCACCAGGTTCATCACGGTGGTCATGAGCAGCGGCATCATGATCGCGGTGCCGGAGGCCTGCACGATGCGGCCCAGCAGCAGCGGCAGGAACGTCGGGGAGATCGCGCAGATGAGGGTGCCGACGCTGAACGTCGTCATCGCCAGGGTGAAGACCTGCCGGGTCGAGAAGCGGCCCATGAGGAAGCCGGTGATCGGGATGACCACGGCCATCGTCAGCATGAACCCGGTCGTGAGCCACTGGGCGGTGGTCTCGGTGATGCCGAGGTCGTCCATGATCGGCGGCAGCGCGACGGACAGCACCGTCTCGTTGAGGATCACGACGAAGGCGCTGATCAGCAGCAGGGCGATCACGCTGCGGTCACGGGGGGAGATGGTGTCTGAGGCGAGGGCCTGCGGGGCGGGAGCGGGCGAGGTCTGCACGCCCGCAGTCTAGGGACGCCGGGGCGGGACCGGCCAGGGATTTCCCCGGTGGTATCCCTCTCCGCACAGGCGGGAATAGAACCGGTCCTCGCCGCATTCCCCGCACCGGTCGCCCGCGGCCCGCCGGCGTCCGGCCCGCCGATCCGCCGGCCGATGCCCGTCCGGCGGCGCCGATCGTTGCCCGATGGTGACCCGTACCGGAGGGTCGCGACGGGGCCGTCTCCCTATCCTGGCTGCACGTCGCGGCTGCGGATGCCGGGGCGCAGGGAGGACCCGCCATGATCAGCTCGTCCCGTTCCCGACCAGCCCGCCCCCGGTCGCGCGGGGCCCGGGCACGCCGCTCCCGAGCGCGAGGCTCCGCCCCGCGAGGCATCGCCCTGCTCGCGGCGCTCTGCCTGACGGCCGCGGCCTGCTCCTCCGGGCCCCCGGGCATCATCGCGGCCGAGTCCTCCGACGCGGGCGGGTCCACGTCCTCCCCGGCCGATGCCGAGCCGGATGCGACGTCGCCGGGCGCGGACGATCCGGCGTCCTCCCCGGCCGAGAGCCCGGACGGCCCGACCATCCGCGACGCCGACCTGGCCTCCGTCCCGTGGCGGGAGAGCGTGCACGAGATGGTGCTGACGCCGGCGACCCACGAGGGGCTGCGCACCATCGTCGTCGCCCCGCAGATCGAGTACACGGACGTCGACGGCGACGGGCACGAGGACGCTTTCGCCGCTCTCGAGATCACCGACGGCCAGGGGTTCGAGCAGATCTGGTACATCTGGCTGTGGGATCCGGAGGCCGAGGAGCCCGTCCAGGTGGAGAACCCCATCGCCCGGATGGCCCGCTGCGGCGACAGCATCCATGAGATCTCCTCCGCGGAGGGGGCGTTCGTCGTCACCGAGTCGCTGCGTCTCCAGGACGGCCTGGAGCAGGATTGCGCCTCCGACGGGCCGGTGCAGGTCACGCGACAGGTCACGGTCGTGGACGGATGGCCGGTGCTGACCGGGGGGATGCAGGGGCACGGTGGGATCTGCCCGCAGCGCGACGGCACGGACGCCCAGTTCCCGGTCGAGGACTACGTGCTGCAGGACGCCCCGGCGGAGGGCGGCGCCGCGCTCACCGATCCTCCGCCGCTGACCTTCGGCGAGGTGGACGTGTGGGGCACGCCGTGGCTGTTCCGTCCGCACTGGATGCTGGTCCACGTGGGCTTCGACAACCCCGTCGGCGGCCCGGAGGTCATCGAGGGCGGGTACACCCCCTGCGCCTGGGTCCACCTCGAGGACGACACGCGGCCGATCCCGCACGACGTCCACACCTCCTGAGAGCAGCCGCCCCCGGGCAGTGGCGACGGGACAGCTGATGCCCGGGCCGGATGACACCGGTCAGGTTCACGGTCCGTCATGATGGGTGTGCTGCGGCGCGCCTTCCGCATATCGTCGCCGACATGTCCATCGCTCCGCAGGTCCCCCACGACGCCGCCGCCGGCGCCGGGGCCGCCCCGGCCGCATCGCGCGCCGAGGCCCCCGCCCCCCGGTCGCGCCGTCCTGCGCTCAGCTACGAGCTGTTCCCCGCCCGCGGGGACGCCTCGCTCGAGAAGGTCCGGCGCACCGTCGCCGCCCTCGAATGCACCCAGCCCGACTACGTGTCGGTCACCTGCGCGTCCGCGCGCACCAACTTCCCGCGGGTGCTCGAGCTGACCGACCACATCCTCTCCGAGACCGGGCTGCGGCCGCTGGTGCACCTGACCAGCGTCGGCTCGAGCGCCGCGGATCTCTCCGTGTCCATCCGCACCCTGATGCAGCTCGGGGTGCGCGGGATCCTCGCCCTGCGCGGCGACATCCCCCCGGGCTACGACACCCGGGACGACGAGTTCCCCTTCGCCCGCTACCTGGTGGAGCTGATCCGCCGCATCGAGCGGGAGGAGACGGCGACGCTCGCCGCCGGCCGCCTCGCGGTGGGCGTGGCGACCTACGCCCAGCGCCACCCCGAGTCGCCCACCCACCAGCACGACATCGAGGTGCTGCTGACCAAGGAGCGCTCCGGCGCGGACTTCGCCATCACGCAGGCGTTCTTCGATCCCGCCGAGTACAGCGACCTGGTGCGCCGCGCCCGCCGCGCCGGCGTGACCATCCCGATCATCCCCGGCTTCGTGCCGATGACCTCGGTGCGCCGCCTCACCCGCTTCGCCGAGCTCTCCGGTGTCCACGCCCCGGCCGAGCACCTGCACGCCCTGGAGACGGCCTCCGGCCCCGAGGAGCGGCGGCGGATCGGCATCGCTGCGAGCGTCGACCTGATCCGTGCCGTCCTCGACGACGGCGCCCCCGGCGTCCACCTGTTCACCTTCAACGAGCACGTCGACGCCCTGGGCGTGCTCGACCGGCTGGACCTGGGCCGATGGGCCCGCGAGCCCGTCGGCGTCTGACCCTCCCGGCGGCCCCCGCCGCATCTGCTCCCGTCCCCACCCGCACGGCCGCCCGGTCGTGAGGGCGGGCCGGCACGTCCACCCCCGGACCGCGCGTCCGATCGACCCCACCGAAGGAAACCCCCGATGACCAGCACCCCTGCCCTGCCCGCAGCGACCATCCTCGGCTACCCGCGGATCGGCCCGAACCGCGAGCTGAAGAAGGCCGAGGAGTCCTACTGGGCCGGCCGCAGCGACCTCGCCGCCCTCGAGGAGACCGGCCGCACCCTGCGCGCCGCCACCCGTGCCCGCCTGGCCGAGCTGGGACTCGCCGGCGAGGGCGCGATCCCCGAGTCCTTCTCCTGGTACGACCAGGTGCTCGATGCCGCGGTCACCGTCGGCGCCCTCCCCTCCCGCTTCGCCGACCTCCAGGGAGAGGACGGCAGCATCTCCCTGGCCTCCACCTTCGTCCTCGCCCGCGGCGACGAGCAGCGCCCGCCGCTGGAGATGACCAAGTGGTTCGACACGAACTACCACTACCTGGTGCCGGAGATCGGCCCCGACACCGCCTTCGATCTCGCCGGCGACCAGCTGGTGCGCTGGGTGCGCGAGGCCGCCGCGGCCGGCGACTCCGTGCGCCCCGTGATCGTGGGCCCGCTGACCCTCCTGCTGCTGGCCAAGGCGGCCGATGACGCCCCCGAGGGCTTCGACCCGATCACCCGCCTCGCGGACCTCGTGCCCGTGTACGTCGAGCTGCTGGCCGCCCTGCGCGCGGCCGGCGCCGCCTGGGTCCAGATCGACGAGCCCGCGCTCTCGGCCGATCAGCGTCTGACCCCGGCCGAGCTGTCCGAGCTGGTCGCACAGTCCACCGCGGTCCTCGCGGCCGCCGCGGACCGTCCCGCGATCCTCGTGACCACCGGCTACGGCCACCCCGAGGGCGTGCTGCCGGCGCTGCTGGCCTCCGGCGTCGAGGCCCTGCACCTCGACCTCGTCAAGGGACAGCTGCCCGCGGTGGAGGACCTCGCCGGCGCCGGCGCCACCCAGCTCGTCGCGGGCGTGATCAACGGCCGCAACATCTGGCGCGCGGAGCTGGGCACCGCCGCGGCCCGCGTGGCCGAGCTCGCCTCCCGCCTCGAGCAGGCGGGCGGCACCGGCGGCGTCGTGGTCGGCACCTCCACCAGCCTCCAGCACGTCCCCCACGACGTCACCCTCGAGACGAAGCTCCCCGCCGAGCTGCGCGAGACCCTCGCCTTCGCCGACCAGAAGGTCACCGAGGTCGTCGAGCTCGCCTCCGGCTCGGTCGCGGCCGGGTCGGTGGACGGCCCGCTGTCCGTGGCCCGGACCTTCGCGGGCGTGCAGGTCCCGGCCGTGCGCGAGCGCGCCGCCGCCGTCACCGCCGCCGACACCGAGCGCGCCGCGTTCTCCGTCCGCGCCGCCGCACAGCAGGAGGCCCTCGGCCTGCCGGAGCTGCCGACGACGACCATCGGCTCCTTCCCGCAGGTCGGCGAGGTCCGCAAGGCCCGCGCCGCCCACCGGAAGGGCCAGATCGACGACGCCGCCTACACGCAGGCGATGAAGGACGAGATCGCCCGCGTCATCGCGCTGCAGGAGGAGCTGGGCCTGGACGTCCTCGTCCACGGCGAGCCCGAGCGCAACGACATGGTCCAGTACTTCGCCGAGAACCTCGAGGGCTTCGCCACCACCGAGCACGGCTGGGTCCAGTCCTACGGCTCGCGCTGCACCCGCCCGTCGATCCTGTTCGGCGACGTGCACCGCGCCGCCCCGATCACGGTGGACTGGGCGACCTATGCGCAGTCCCTCACGCAGCGCCCCGTCAAGGGCATGCTCACCGGCCCGGTGACCATCCTCGCCTGGTCCTTCGTGCGCGACGACCAGCCCCTCGGCGACACCGCCGCCCAGGTGGGCCTGGCCCTGCGCGACGAGGTGAACGACCTCGAGGCCGCCGGCATCGGCATCGTCCAGGTGGACGAGCCCGCCCTGCGCGAGCTGCTGCCGCTGCGCACGCGCGACCACGACGCCTACCTGGACTGGTCGGTGGCCTCGTTCCGCCTGGCCACCTCCGGGGTCGCCGAGGCCACGCAGATCCATACCCACCTGTGCTACTCGGAGTTCAACGTCGTCGTCGACGCGATCGACGCCCTGAACGCGGACGTCACCTCGATCGAGTCGGCGCGCTCGCGCGGCGAGATCGTCGAGGCGCTGGACCCGGAGGCCTTCCCCCGCGGCATCGGCCCGGGCGTGTGGGACATCCACTCCCCGCGCGTGCCCTCGGTCGAGGAGATCGCCGAGCAGCTCACCCGCGCCCGCGCGGCCGTGGGCGCCGAGCGCCTGTGGGTCAACCCCGACTGCGGCCTGAAGACCCGCGGCTACGCCGAGACCGAGGCCAGCCTGAAGAACCTCGTCGAGGCCACCCTCCAGGTCCGCGCGGCCGCCCAGGAGCCGGCGCTCGTCTGACGCAGGATCCTTCCGCCGATGGCGGAGGGGGCGTGAACGACGCCCAAGACGATGCGGCCTGTGCGGCATCGCCCCGGTCACCCGGGGCGTGCCGTGCAGGCCGCATCGTCGCGCGCGCGGCACCCCGCCGCGTCGTCGCGGACGGGCAGCCATGCTCCCGGCCGTCGCCGATGGGCCGTGCGTTCGCGGTCTGCCTGCAGCGATGCCGCAGGACCCGGCAGGGCCGACCTTCGTTCACGATCCGGTTGCGTCCCTTGTCGGGCGCGCGGGCAGCGGGCACGATGGCCGGAGGGGAGCGGGGGCGTCCGCGCAGGGGGTGCGATGACAGATCAGGAGCCGGGCACGGATGCGGACGGGACGAGCGACCGCCCGGGACAGGCTGGTTCCTCGGCCCCGGAGGCCACGCATGCCTACCCGTGGGACCCGGGCACCCCGATATCCCCGGATCCGATCATCGGATCGGGCGCACCCCACGCGCTGCCGGGGGCTCCCCTCGCCGCCCCGCCCGGCGATCGTCGCCTCGCCCTGCCCGGCGATCCGCACGGCGACCTGCCCGGCGCTCATCCTCCGGGCTCGGCCCGCGCACCCGAGGGCCGCGCACCGGAGGTCCGCGCCGACCCGTCCGCGACGGAGCCCCGCGGCCCGCGCCTGCTGCTGCGCGTCGCGGTGCTGGGCATGGCGATCGTGCTGGTCGCCGGCGCCGCCCTCGCGCTCGGCGCGCTCAACCGCGGCCTGCACAGCCCGCGCGCCCAGGTCGCGGCGTACCTGACCGCTCTGGAGGAGGGCAGGTTCTCGGACGCCGCAGCGCATCTCGCCGGGCCCGACGGGGTCACCAACGGCCTGCTGCTGACCGATGCGATCGGTGCCTCGACCAGCCACCGCCTGAGCGGCCACGAGATCCTCGAGGTCGATCGCAGCGGCGACGACGCCCAGGTCACCGCGCGCGTCGAGCAGGACGGGGTGGTCACGATCCACGAGTTCACGCTGCATCGCCTCCGCTCGGCGGTGGCGTTCTTCCCCCGCTGGGTGCTGGAGCCGCCGGCCCACGACATGCTGAAGGTCTTCATCAGCAGCGAGGTCGACAGCCTCACCGTCAACGGGGTGAGCGTGGGCCTGGCCGGGCTGGTGACGCAGACCGACGTCGAGTACCAGCTCGACGTCGCCCTGCTGCCGGTCTTCCCCGGCGACTACGAGATCCTGTACGACATCGAGGACAGCGAGCTGATCACGTCCCTGCCCACCACGGTCCACGCCACGGGGGAGTGGGCGGGGCTGCCCTACGACACCTGGCCGGAGTGGGAGCTCAGCGAGCAGGGGCAGGATCAGGCGCGCGTGAAGCTCGCCGAGAAGCTCGACGCCTGCGCGGCATCGACCTCCCCGGCGCCGCTGGGCTGCCCCTTCGCCGCCGATGTCCCAGCGCACGTCACCGAGGGCAGCTGGACGGTGGACGTGGTCCCGGAGGTGGAGATCGAGAAGAACCTGGACGGCCTGCTCACCGTGCGCTCCCAGCCCGAGGCCGGCAGCGCGACCTTCACGTATCTCGACACGACCTCCGGGCTCTACGACCCGCGCATCTCGGTGACGGTTCCATTCACCGTCACCGGGACGATCCAGTGGAGCGACACCGGGGAGATGGCCCTGCTGCTGGGCGGGAGCTGAGCCGGAGGACCTCATGGGTGCGACGGCGGCTCGGAAGAACCCGGGAACCTCTCTGTCCGCACTTCCCCCGATTCGGTCCGCACTCCGCCCGGTGCGCCTTCGCCGCACGCGCTATGTCGCGCGGAGCTTCTGAATGCTGTAGCAGACCTCTGTGGTGGCGATCAGAAAGGTCCCGCACGCCGTCAGCACCGCTCCGGCGACCTCCGGGCCGGCGAACAGGATGACCAGCCCCAGTGCGAACAGGGGGTAGCTGATGGCTGTGAGCAGAAGAGACCTTCCGAAGCCCTCGCGCGCCGTGCTCATCTCGCAGCCCCCATGATCGCTGTCGCGGCAGGTAGGCGCGTCTGTCCGTCACGGGGCTGATCACGCACGCGCCGACGGCCACGATCGCCAGGATCCCGAGCGCCAGGGTCTTCCGTCTCTCGAGCGTCGCCCGGAAAGAGGCGGACTCGCGCGAGACGCCCATCCTGCCCCCTTCCTCAGCGGCCGTTCTCGCTCCCGGCGATGGCGAGGCGCGCCACGATCTCCTCGTCGACGGCCCGTCGTGCCGCCAGGTGTGCGTCGACGTCGTAGGAGAAGGAGGAGTAGGTGAGCGTGCCGCCCTCGTCGACGAGCCGGGTGGCGACATCGGCCCCGGCGAGGGAGGCGAGCAGGCTCAGCGCGCGGTGATCGGCCATGGCCTGGGCGAGGACCCGGTAGCGGATCGAGAGCCAGGGCGTGCCGTCGGGGCCCGGGTACACGGCGAAGGGGTCGCCGCCGGGGAAGGCGCCGCCGGCGCAGGTGTCCTCGAACGGGTCGATGGCGTGCAGGGAGTGCTGGGCCCACCAGAAGTTGAAGCCCCAGTGCAGGAATCCGGGCGCGCCGTGCACGAACAGCTGCCGCCCCAGCACGCGGTTGCGCACGGAGGGCAGGGCGATGAAGCGGTTGGAGACGTCCTTCCCCTGCGAGACGCAGTAGTACACCCACGGGCGGCGACCGGCGGCGAGGAACGGCTCGACGTGGTTCGTCGCGACGATCGGCGTGTCGACCAGTCCGCGCGAGGCGTACTCGAAGGAGCTCAGCGCGTCGACCACCTGCGCCCCCTCGAGGAGGTCGGTGACCTGCGCCCGCGCCGCCTCGTAGGGGGCGAGATCCTCCTCGCCAGGCTCGTCGCTGATGTGCCACAGCACCTGCCCGTCCCATCGGGCGTCCAGGTGGGCGCGCAGCGCGGGCAGGAGCTGCTCGAGCAGCTGCCGGTACGCGGGATCGGTCGCCTCGACGTGCCAGCCGAAGCGCTCCTGCGGGCCCTGCGGCGTCTGGACGACGATCTTCGGGGTGCATCGGGCGCCCCACTGGGTGAACAGGTGCGCCATCTCCAGCGCCCGGAATCCGGCATCGGCGCAGATCTGCAGCCAGCGGTCCAGCTGCGAGAGGTCGAAGGAGTACTGCCCGGGGGCGTCCTCGCGGATCCCCACCAGCTGCACGGTGGGCCGGGTGTGCCCGACGGCGGTGTCCAGCGGCGGCGTCCACACCGGCGTGAGCACCGAGTTCACGTCCATCGCGCGCGCCGCGGCGAGGTAGGCCTCCAGCAGCCGCCAGTGCTCCTCGGAGAGCACCTCGACGCCGTAGCGCACCGCGAGGCTGTCCGCGTGCAGCCAGTGGGTGTTGAGGATCGACAGCTCCGGCAGGCGGTGCGGATGGATCTGGATCCGCGCCCGATGGGACGCGAGCGGCTGCGCGGCCGATGCGTCCGCGGCATGCAGATGCACGGCCAGCTCGTGCTCGCCCGCCGCGGCCTCGTCCTCGACGCGCACATCGATCCACAGCGCCTCCCAGACGCCGGTGCCCACGCGGACCCGGCCGTCCTCCACCGGCTCCAGCAGGTCGGGGTACTCGCCGGGCTCGGTGACGAGGTAGTGCTCATCGGCCCGCTCGGGGGCGGGGGCGGGGAAGGAGACCGGCACCCGCCGCACCACGCTGATCTGCGCATGCTCGGCCAGCGGGCCGTCCAGCTCGAGGCGCAGGGCGCCGTCGGCCGGGTCGCCGTCCTCGAGCTGCAGGGCGATCTGGAAGGACAGGGTCTCCCCGAGGAAGCCGGAGGCGTGGAAACCGGCGGGGGCGGCGGCGGGGCGCGGGGCGTCCGGACCCAGCACCTTCTCGAGGGAGTCGGCGAGACGGGAGAGCACGGGGTCGCTCCTGGAGGGGGGGAAGGGGGCGGGCGGGCAGTCCGACAATCCTGGGCGAAAATGAGCGGAGGATCAAGATCTGCTCACGAACCGGCAGTCACCGCGGTGCGCGGGCGCTCGGCGAACTTCCGTCCGCGCGCGGGCCCGTGCCCGGGAGCCCGCCCCGCGCTGTGGCACGCTGGGGCGATGACCAGCCTGAGCGCCGACAGCCACGTCCACAGCGAGTTCTCCTGGGACACCGGCGGTCCCGGCTCCGCCGCCCGCGGGACGATGGAGGCGACGTGCGCCCGCGCCGTGCGCATCGGCCTGCCCGCCCTGTTCTTCACCGAGCACCTCGACCTCGAGGATGCGTGGATGAGCGACGCGGAGGACTTCGGCGACCACGAGCGCCACCTGCTGGGCGCCGACGGAATCGTCGCCGTCCCCCGCTTCGACGTCGACGGCTATCTCGAGAGCATCGAGCGCTGCCGCGCCGCGTTCCCGCAGCTGCGCATCGGCACCGGCCTCGAGTTCGGGCAGCCGCATCTGCGCATCCAGGCCGCCCGGGCGCAGCTGGACCTGGACATGTTCGACCGGATCATCGGCTCCCTGCACACCCTGGAGTTCGACGGCCTGCGCGCCGAGCCCAACACGCTCTACCGCCGGATGCCGGCCGATGCGGTGATGCGCCGCTACCTCGCCGAGGTCCCCGCCCTCGTCGCCGGGGACGAGCCCTTCGAGATCGTCACCCACCTCGACTACGCGGTGCGGTACTGGCCCGAGGAGGAGGCCGGCCCCTTCGACCCGCGCCGCTTCGAGGAGGAGTTCCGCACGGCCATGCGGGCCATCGCGGCGAGCGGCCGGGCGCTGGAGATGAACACCCGCCGCCTGCAGCCGTGGATGCCGCAGTGGTGGAGCGAGGAGGGCGGCCGCGCCGTGAGCATCGGCAGCGACTCCCACGAGGCGCGCACCCTGGCCCACGGCTTCCCCGAGGCGATGGCCATGGTCGAGGCCTTCGGCTTCCGGCCCGGCGCGCAGCCCTGGGACCTCTGGCGGCGCTGAGCCGGGGCTCTCAGCGCGGCGGGCCGGCGCCCGTCCACATCCGTCGTCGCGACTTCCCTTCGCCGCCGTTCCTGTGAGGTACTTGGTGACGAGCAGGGAGCGCCCTGCGAACACGCCGACACGGCGAGGCATCCGGGGGAATCGGATGCTCAGGGGACCCTGGTGGGAAAGGGAGACGATGAACGACGACCACAACATGCCCGAACGCGCCGAGCCTGGTCCAGGAGGCCGCACGGGGCCCGACGATCCGTACGACTGGTCCTCGCCCGGCAGCGGACAGCCGGACGCCGGCGCATCCGCACCGACGCCGGCTCCGGCACCGGGTCCCGCGCCTGCTGCGATGCCTGGGCCGCCCGGGCCGCCGGGGCCGACGACGGGCCCGGCCCCCGCTCCCGCGGTCGGAGTCGCCGGCGCCGCGGGGACCCCCGCCTCCGGACCCGGCGTGACGGGAGCGGATGCCAGCAGACAGGCCGCCGATGCCGCCGCACAGCTGGGTCGCCAGCTGAGCGCGATCGGGCTGGTCAACCCCCTGCCGTCGCTCGCCGTCGCCGGGGTCGGGTATCTGGTGGCCTTCATCGCCGCCGTGTTCGCTCTCCTCTCCGCGGGGATCGGTGTCGCGATCGTCGGAGGCGGCGAGGCGACCGGCGACCTCGGCCAGGAGGTCCTCGGCGCGGAGGAGGCGTTCACCGGCATCGGGGCGCTCATCCGCCTCCCGTTCCAGGTCGTCGCGCTGGGGACCTTCGGCTCCTACGGCCTCGACGCCATGATTCCGTTCGCCGGCGAGGTGTCCATGAGCCTGCGGTTCCTGCCGTTCCTGGTCACCGCGGCGCTCGTCGTCACGTGCCTCCTGGGCGGCAGCTTCGTCCGCAGGCGCCAGCCGGCCTCGCGCCTGCTGGGGGTCGCAGTGAACTCGGTCCTCGGGGGCCTGGTCCTGGCGCTGGTCGTCCTCGTCGCGGCCCGAATCGCGGCGCAGCCCATCCCGACCGGGGGGATCGGCGACTTCAGCGTCCATGCCGCCGGCCCGGACGCGTTCTTCGGTGCATGGCTGCTGGGGTCGGCGTCGCTCCTGCTCGGGCAGCTGCGCGGGGCCCCCAGGCCGGCCTGGTGGCCCGTGGTCGCCGATCTCTCCGCAGGGGCCCGCCTCATGGCCGTGCACGCCCTCGCGCTGATGGTCGTCGTCGGGATCTGGATCTGGCTCGCCCACGCCGTGACCTCGATCGCCGACGGAGAGATCGGCGCCGTCTTCGCGCCTCTCTTCGCCGTGCCGCTCCTGCTCGGCCATCTCCTCGCCTACGCCACCGGGCTCAGCGCGCTCTCCAGCGGTTCGGCCGGAATCTCCGGCAGCGTGGTGGACCTCGTCGGCGGCGGCGCAGCGACGGAGTGGTTCACCGTCTTCGACCTGGAGTGGTACGTGTGGCTTCCGACGCTGCTGCTGAGCCTGGCCGTGGTCGTCGGCGTCTCCGTCCTCTGGAACCACGCCCGCAGCATCGTGCCCGGAAGCGTTGCGGCCCTCCTCATCTCGTGGACCGCGCTGCCCGTCGTGTTCTTCGTCGGCGGCATCATCGCGCTGGTCCTCGCACACGTCGGCATCTCCGTCCAGGCGAGCACCGTCGGGGACGGCCGCGCCGCCCTCTCGCTCGCGCCCTGGACCCCGGTGCTGTTCGGGATCGCCGGAGCAGTCGTCGAGGTCTCCTCACGATTCCTCGCTCCGATCCTCGCCCCCTTCGTCCCGGCGGCGATGCTGTCCTGGTTCCGCCGTCCCGCCGCGTCCGCGGCGACGGCCCCGAGCGGTCCCGTGCCCGTCCCGGAGACCGAGCCGCCGGCGCCGGGGCAGTACGGGATCATGCCGGGCGACGCAGGTCCGGCTGCAGATCCTGCGACCCCTGCGTCTGCGGCACCGCATCAGCGAGCGGCCGTCCCGGTCGCCGCTCCCGTCCCGGCGCCCGCCGCCGTCGCCCGTCCGCTGTCTGCGAAGGCACGGCGGCGCGTGCTCGCCGGGGGTATCGCGGTGGGGACGCTCGCTGTCCTCGCCGTGGCGGCGACCATCGCGATCGGTGTCGTGAGCTCGATGTTCTTCAGCCCGGGCAAGCAGGTCGAGGCCTATCTCGGCGCCGTGCAGGATGGCGACTACGGCCAGGCCGTCTCGATCTCGCCGCCCAACGTGTCCCACGGCCAGCGCGTGCTGCTCTCCGATCAGATCGGGGCTGCGACCGAGGGCGGGATCAGCGGGTACACGATCGACAGCGTCGAGACCGAGGGGGAGATCGCCACGGTGACCGCGACGCTCGAGCAGGACGGTGTGCGCTCCGAGCAGGTCTTCGTCCTGGAGCGGACCGGGCGCTCGTTCCTGCTCTTCCCGCACTGGGAGCTCGAGGACGTGCAGCTCGCGGAGGTCTACACCTACCTCCCGATGGACGGGTCGCGCGTCATCGAGGTCAACGGGGTGAGCGTCGATCTCCAGGACGTTCCGACGGAGATCGACGAGGAGGGCTTCGAGATGGCACGGCTGCCCGTCCTCCCCGGCCGCTACACCGTCACGTACCCGAACGACAGCCCCTACCTCGACCAGATGCCCATCGAGTTCTCGATCTCGGCCGGCGGGGATCCGGTCGAGCCCGCCTACGCGTTCCCCAGCTACGAGGTCAACGCGGAGGGCGAGAAGGCGGTCTCCGCCCAGGTCGTCGCCGATCTCGACGAGTGCGCGCAGCAGGAGGTCACCGAGCCCGACGGGTGCCCGTTCAGCACCTATGTCTACGGCGCGGACTCGGGGACCTGGAGCATCACCACCTATCCGGAGGTCACGCTCACGAACATGGGCGAGGGGTACTTCTACGCGGAATCCGAGTACGGATCGGGCGAGGCCGTCTTCACCTATCAGTACGAGCAGTGGGACGGGACGACGACGGAGGAGACGCGCACGACGTCCTTCTCGATCTCGGCGTCCGTCGTCTTCGCGGCGGACGGGTCCATCGCGATCGACTACATGTGATCCGCTCGTGCCGTCGGGCCCTGGCGGTCGCCGCGAGGCAGATCGTCAGGGCCCGTCGGCCATCGTGGTGAGCCCGTCGGCGTCCGGCCGAGCGCTCAGACCGCGAAGACCTGACCCGTCTCCACGCCCTCCACGGAGCGGACGAAGGCCTGGGCGACCGTGGCGGCGGGCACCGGCACGAAGCCGGGGAAGCTCGCGTGATAGCCCTCGGCCTCGGCGAGCACGGTCGGGCTGACCGCGTTGATGCGGGCGCCGCCGGGGAGGGTCGTCGCCGCGGCGCGCACGAAGGCGTCGATCGCCCCGTTGGCGGCGGAGGCCACTGCGCCCGTGGCCACGGGGCTCTGTGCCAGGATTCCGCTGGTCAGCGTGAACGACGCGCCCGGACGCAGCCGGGGCGCACCGAGGGTGACCAGGGCGATCTGCCCGAGCGCCTTGTCCAGGATCCCGGCCCGGAAGTCCTCCACGCCCAGCTCCGGGAGGGGCTTGAACGGCACGGAGCCGGTCGCGGCGATCACGGCGTCCACCGGGCCGATGCGCTCGAACAGCGCCTCGATCGAGGCGGGGTCGGTGAGGTCCGCGCGCTCGCCCGAGGACCGGGACGAGCGCACGACCTCGTGGCCGCGCTGGTCCAGGAGATCGGCGACGGTGGAGCCGATCAGGCCGCTGGCTCCGACGACGAGGACGCGGGAACGGGACATGGCGGGATTCCTTCCGAGCGGGCTGCGGGGCGGGTCCGAGCGGGACGGGCCCGCCTCCCAGCATGCCGCATCCGGGCACGGGCCGTGCCGGCAGGCCCCGGCCGGCGTGGGGCCCGCCGGGATCAGCGCGCCGCGGGGACCGGCCCGGCCTCGGCGCCCGCCGGGGCAACGGCGGCGGCGACGGTCCGGCGCAGTGCCTCCTCCCAGCTCGTGGGCCGCAGCCCCTCCTGCTCCTGGAGGATCCCGGGCTCGAGGGTGCACGGCGCGTACCAGAGGCCCGAGATCCCGGCGAGCTCGCGCGCGAAGGTGCTGACCGGGGCGGCGGCGCGCAGGGCGGTGCGGGGGATCCGCAGGGCCCACCGCGCGGGCGTCCCGAGCTGCGCGGCGGTCGCCGCGATGAGCTCCGCCTGCGAGCGGGCCGGGGCGGAGGGTGCATGCAGCACCGCGTCGCCCGCGGCGCCGGCCAGGCGCTCGGCATGGCGCGCGGCGTGCAGCATCGCCACGGCCAGGTCGGGGATGAAGGTCAGCACGTGCGGCGCCGCCGGGTCGCCGAAGACGATCGGCCGCGCCCCGGCGACCATGCGCTCGATGAGCAGGGTGCACACCACCGCGGCGCCGGTCCCCACCGCCGTGGGGCCGAGGAGGTCCGCGGCGACGATGCTCAGCGTGCGCGCCGGGTGCCGGCGCCGCTGCTCCATCAGCGCGACCCGCACCTCGCCCTTGGCGTCCTGCGGGCTGTACGCGGCCCCCTCGGACAGCCGCCGCGCCGCGCCCTGGAAGCCGTACATCGACTCGGGGAAGACGACGGGGATGCCGCGCTCGGCGGCGGCGTCGAGCACGGCGAGCTCGCGCGGCGGCAGGTCGCGCCGCCAGATGCGGGCGTCGTAGGGGGCGTGGAAGCAGGCGTGGATCGCCTCGACGCCCTCGAGCGCGGCGGACAGCGCCGCCGGGTCCTGCACATCGCCGCGCACCCGGCGCAGCGGCGGCTCGGGGGCGGCGTCGCGGCGTCGCAGGATGGTGACCTGGTCGCCGTCTGCGAGGGCGTGCTCGATGATCGCGCGGCCGATCTGGCCTTCGCCGATGACGAGGTGGTGCATGGGAGCCTCCAGAAACTGTGAGCAGTGCTCTCGGTTGTGACGGGTTCAGTGAACACCGCTCTCGCTGCGGAGTCAAGAGCACTGCTCTCGGTGTGTGGCACGATGGGGCGATGACCGCTCCCGCCGACCCGCCCGCCGACCCGCCCGAGGGCTCCGCCCCGTCCCGCTCGACCCGGCAGCCCTCCGGCATGAGCAGGGCGCAGGCCCGCGAGCGCACCATGGCCCGGATCCTCGCGCTGGGCCGCGCGCAGCTCGTCGAGCGCGGCCCGGCGGAGCTCAGCGTCCGCGAGATCGCCCGCGGCCTGGGCATGGTCTCCTCCGCGATCTACCGCTACGTCGACAGCCGTGACGCGCTGCTGACCCTGCTGATCGCCGATGCCTTCACCGAGCTCGCGGACCGCGTGGACGCCGCCCTCGACCAGGCAGACCGCGACCATGGGAGCCTCGACCCGGACGCCCCCGCCCCGGCGGGCCCTGGCCCGGCGAGCCCCGACCCCCGCACCCGGTTCCTCGCCCTGGCCGGCACGATGACCGCCTGGGCGCTGGCCCATCCCGAGCGCTGGACCCTGCTCTACGGCACGCCGGTGCGGGGCTACGCGGCGCCCGCGGAGTCCACCACCGCCCCCGGCACCCGGGTGATGGCGCGGCTGCTGGAGATCGCCGCCGACGCCGCCGACGCCGCCGACGCCGCCGATGCGGCCGATGCCCGCCTGGACGACGCCGCGACGGGTGCCGACGCCGCGACGGGTGCCGACGCCGCGACGGGTGCCGACGCCGCGACGGGTGCCGACGCCGCGACGGGTGCCGGCGCCGACGCGCCGCAGCCCCTCCCGGCCGAGGCGGTTCGCCTCCTCGAGGACGCGGCCGCCGAGCTCGGCGTGGACGTCCCGCCGGAGGTGGCCCTGCGGGCCGTGGCCGCCTGGAGCGCGCTGGTCGGGATCATCAGCGCGCACGTGTTCGGCCAGCTCGGGCCGGATGCCGTGGCCGTCGGCGAGGAGCTCATCGGCCTGCAGGCGCAGATCGTGGCCGATCTGATCTGCCCGCGCTGAGCCCCTGCCGCAGCGCCCCGATCCGCGCGATCCTGGACCCCGAGGCCGGGAGTCGCCGGATTCCTTCGCCGCGGATGTCCGATCCGCGTCCTCCCGTTCGTCGTAGGGGTGACTCGCCGGCGTTCGGCGGCGAGGATGACAGAGAACCGGATGCAGGAGAGGGATGACGATGAGGTATCTGATGCTGGTGTGCGAGGACGTGCAGGACTCGGCGACGCCGCCCACGCAGGCCGACCGGGACGGCGCCCCCGACGTCGAGGCCTGGTGGAACGCCGCGAACGCGTCCGGGAACTACGTGATGGGCGACCGGCTGCGCCCTCCGGGTGAGGCGATGGCCGTGCGGGTGCGCGGCGGGGAGACCCTGGTCAGCCAGGGCCCCTTCGCCGAGGGCGGCGAGCTGGTGCTCGGCTTCGACGTGCTCGAGTGCGAGAGCGCGGAGGAGGCCGTCCGCATCGCGACCGGGCACCCGATGGCCCACGAGGGCGTGCTCGAGCTGCGGGCGCTGTGGCCGATGGGCGAGGGCTGATCGGCGCGCCCCGGGACCCGGCCGCCTCCGCGGCGGAGGCGCTCGCCGGGGCGCTGCGCGAGCAGCGCCCGCGCATCGTCGCGGCGCTGATCCGCGCCACGGGGGAGTGGGAGCTCGCCGAGGACTGCGCGCAGGACGCCGCCGAGCGGGCCCTGCTCGCCTGGGAGCGCGACGGCGTGCCCGCGAACCCGGCCGCCTGGCTGATGACGGTGGCCCGCCGCCGCGCGGTCGACGTCCTGCGCCGCGGCGGGCGGGAGGCGGAGATCCTCGCGCGGATCGCGGCGATGCCCGCCCCGGGGCCGCCGGCCGAGGACGGCGAGCTCGATGATCGGCTGCGCCTGCTGCTGGCCTGCGCCCATCCCGATCTTCCGCTGCAGGACCAGGTGGCGCTGACCCTGAAGGCCGTCGGCGGGCTGTCCGTCCGGGAGATCGCCGCGCTGCTGCTGGTGCCGGAGGGGACGCTCGGCAAACGCCTGCAGCGCGCCCGGGAGCGGATCCGCCGCGAGGACCTGCGCCTGCAGGCGCCCCCGCCCGAGCAGATCGCCCCGCGGGCGGCCGCGGTGCTCGGGGTGGTCTTCCTGATCTTCACCCACGGCTACGGCGCGACCGGCGAGGACGGCCCGCGCGAGCCGCCCGCCCGCGAGGCGATCGAGCTGTCGCGGCTGGTCAGCGCCGTGCTCCCCGATCACGGCGAGGCGCAGGCGCTGCGGGCCCTGCTGACGCTCACGCACGCCCGCAGCCCCGCCCGGCGCGACGGCGCGGGCGACCTGGTCCCCCTCGAGGAGCAGGACCGCGGCCGATGGGACCGGGCGCTGATCGCCGAGGGCCTGCAGGCGCTCGCCGCCGCGCGCCGCGCCCCCGACTCCCGTGACGGGGAGGTCGGCCCCTACCGTGCGCAGGCCGAGATCGCCGCCCGGCACGCGCGCGCCGCCTCCGTGGCGCAGACCGACTGGGACGGCATCGTCACCTGGTACGACGCCCTGTACGCGGCGGGCGGGTCCCCGGCGGTCGCCGTGAACCGGGCGGTCGCCATCGGCCAGCGGGACGGTCCGCGGGCGGGCCTCGCGGCGCTCGCCGCCGCGCGGGAGGACCCGCGCGCCGGGCAGGTCCCGGAGGTGACGGCGATCGAGGCGGATCTCCTGCGCCGCGCCGGGGACGTGCCCGCGGCGATCGCCGCCCACCGCCGCGCTCTGCAGGCCACTCCCGGCGCCGCCGCGCGCCGCCACCTGCAGCGCCGCCTCGCCGAGCTCGAGGAGCAGACGCCCCCGGCGCCCTGACCTGCGCTCAGCCGCCCAGGCGCATCCAGGCGTCCCCGCGCACCCGCAGCCCCAGCGTCACCGACCGCGCCACGAGGAAGATCAGCGTGCACGCCACCCACAGCGCCGCCAGGCCCATCGGCCCCTGCCAGGGCGAGAACCACACGACCGCCGCGCACGGCAGGGTGACCAGGGCGTTGATGATCCCGGCGCGGGCGAGGTACGGGGCATCGCCCGCCCCCATCAGCACCCCGTCCAGCACGAACACGTACCCCGCGATCGGCTGGGCGATCATCAGCACCCACAGCGCCGCCCGCAGCGACTCCTGCACCGCGGCATCGGGCGTGAAGACCGCCGGGATCACGTAGCTCGCCGCGAGCAGCAGCACCCCGGTCACCATGCCGCCGCCGACGCCCCACACCATCAGGCGGCGGGTCACCGCATGCACGCTCGCCGCGTCGCGCGCGCCGAGGAAGCGGCCGGTGAGGGCCTGGCCCGCGATCGCCAGGGCGTCCAGCGCCAGCGAGAGCAGGGTGAACACGGTCATGGCGATCTGGTGGGCGGCCAGCTGCACATCGCCCAGCCGGGTGGCCACCAGCGTCCCCGCCAGCAGCACCACGCGCAGGGACAGGGTGCGCACCAGCATCGGCAGCGCATCGCGCCCGGCGGTGGCGACCTGCCCGCCGTGCAGGCGCAGCGGCACCCGATGGGCGCGGGCGCCGCGCACCACCACCGCCAGCAGCACCAGGGCCATGCCCCACTGGGCGATCACGGTGCCGATCGCGCTGCCGGCGATCCCGAGGTCCAGCACGAAGATCAGCGTCGCGTTCAGCGGGATGTTCGCGACCGCCCCGCCGACGGCGACGTACAGCGGCAGGCGGGCGTCCTGCAGGCCGCGCACCAGCCCCGTCGCCGCCTGCACCAGCAGCATCGCCGGCACCCCGAAGGCGCTGATGCGCAGGTAGACGGTCGCCTCGGCGAGGACCTCGGGGGAGGGGCCGAACAGCCCCGGCAGCCATCGGCCGCCCACCAGCAGCAGCACCACGCTGCCGGCGCCGATCAGCAGCGCCAGCCAGCAGGCGTCCACCCCGCGGGCGATCGCCTCGCGCATGCGGCCGGCGCCGACGGCCCGGGCCACGGCTGCCGTCGTGGAGTACGCCAGGAAGATCGACAGCCCCACCACGGTGGTGAGGATCGCGGAGGCCAGCCCGAGACCGGCGAGCGAGGTGGTGCCCACCCGGGCCACGAAGGCGGAGTCCGCCAGCAGGAACAGCGGCTCGGCGATCAGCGCCCCGAGGCTCGGCACCGCCAGGCGGAGGATGTCGCGGTCCACCAGGCGGCGCGCGGAGGGGACGGGGGAGCCGGATGCGGTCGGCGAGGCAGGGGAGGAGGGCACCTGCCCATTGTGGTCGAGAACCGCCCTCGGGCGCGGTCCGGGTCGCGCCGGCGGGTCCGCGAGGGACGGTCCGCGACGGCGGGTCCGCGCCGACGCGCCGGGCGGGCTTTGTGGATATCCGGAGGGCGCGTAGAGCGCAAGGCGGTAGCGTCGGCCCTGCACAGCTCGAACCGCAGGACCGAGGAGCACCCCCATGACCCATCCGTCGCCGCACCCGGGGCCGGTCGGCCCGCCCTCGGGCCCCGCCGCTCCGCCCGCCCGCAGGGACGAGGCGCCGAACCTCATCAACGGCGCGACGCGTCACGGGATCCTGGGGCAGAAGCGGATCCGCCACCCGTGGGAGCTGCCGCTGCTGGGCGTGGGCGTCGCCGTCACCGGGATCGGCTACCTGATCTGGCTGATCTTCGTGATCATGACGATCGTCAACCTGATCCGCGGCACCGGCCCGACGATCTTCACGCTGGGCGACACCCTGATCGGCTCCTACCTGGTGCAGCTGTTCGTGATCCTGCTGGTCTTCCCCCTCATCATCTGGATCGCCCGCGCGCTGATGTATGCGCAGCAGCGGGCCACCGCGCTGCGCATGAGCCCCACCCAGTTCCCCGAGGGATACCGGATCGTGGCCGAGGCCGCCTCGCAGTTCGGGCTGCGGCGCGTGCCCGATGCCTACGTCGCCTCCGGCAACGGCGTCATCAACGCCTTCGCCTTCGGACACGGCTTCCGCCGCTCGGTGGTGCTGTACTCCGACATGTTCGAGGTCGGCGGCGCCCCGCGCGACCCGGAGGCGCTGCGCTTCGTGATCGGCCACGAGGTCGGGCACATCGCCGCCGGCCACGTGTCCTACTTCCGTCTGGTGCTGGCCAACCTCATCTCCTACGTGCCGCTGCTGGGCAGCGCGTTCTCCCGCTCCCAGGAGTACACGGCGGACAACTTCGGCCACTCCTACTGCCCCGGCGGCTCCCTCGGGGCGATGGGCGTGCTCTCCGGCGGCAAGTACCTCAACGCCGAGGTCAACGTCCACGAGCTCGCCGACCGCGCCGCGACGGAGAAGGGCCTGTGGGTCCACATCGTCAACTGGCGCTCCTCCCACCCGATCATCACCTGGCGCGCCCACGCGCTGCGCGACCGCAGCCGCCGGGGACACCTGTGGTTCCGCCCCGGGGACGCGATCTTCGGCCTCTACACCTCGCCCGGCGCCTGGTACCGCGGGCCGCTCCCGGCCGGCAGCACCTTCTCGGGCCCGTACCCGACGCCGGAGCAGGTCCTGGCCATGCTGGATGCGGCCGATGCGGTCCGGCCCGCCGGCACCCTGGGGCAGTTCGGCCGGTTCAACGGCGCCGACTACTCCGACCGCATGCCCATGCGCCAGCTGCAGCTGTCCCCGCCGCTGCTGTCCACGCCCGTGGGAGGCCCGCCGCAGGGTCCGTCCGGCCCGGGCGCGTCCCCGTCCGGCCCGGTCGGCCCGCCGCGCGGTCCCGCCGGTCCGATGGGGCCGAAGAGCTCCGGCGGCTCCGCGGGCCCCGCCCCGCAGGGCGGCTACGGTTCCGCGGGCCCCGCCCCGCAGAGCGGCTACGGGAGCCCCGCCTCGCAGGGCGGTTACGGCTCCGCCCCGCAGGGCGGCTACAGCGCGTCAGCGCAGTCCGCGGCGGGTCCGAGCCCGCTGGCACCGCCGGCGCGTCCCTCCGGCGCGGCCGATCCTGCGGGCACCGACCCCTACACGCAGGGCCCGCAGGGCACCGCCTCCGCCGACAACCCCTGGGGCATGCCGCCGCGCTCCTGACCGGCCCGGGGTGCGAACCCCGCCCTCCACGAACAGTCACCCTGCCTGCCAGATCGGGACCCCCGATGGCACGCAGGGTGACTGTTCGTGTGAGGGAGGCCGGCCGGCGGCCGGCAGGCGCCCGGCCGGGCCGTCTCCCGCTGTGCGGCGCGGTCGGCGGGGGCCGGGACGACCGGGTGAACGGCTCCCGAACGTCGCCCGAATCCCCGCGCAGCCCTCTCCGAGGCGGGGTCCCTCGCCCTACGGTGGATCGGACATCGGGCTCCCCCGAGCCGTGCATCTCCCGAGAGGCGACACCGTCATGCTGCGCAGAACCCTTCTGACCGTTCCCCTCGCCCTGGCATCGTCCACGCTGGCGGTCGCGCCGGCCGGGGCGGCCGGGCCCGCCCCCGCCCGTCCCGGAGCCCGGGTGCTCACCGTCATGACCTTCAACATCCATCACGGCGAGGGCTCCGACGGCGTGCTGGACCTCGAGCGCATCGCCGCCGTGATCCGCGACAGCGGCGCGGACGTCATCGGCCTGCAGGAGGTCGACCGCCACTACTCCGAGCGCAGCGACTGGGCGGATCAGCCCGCCGAGCTGGCCGATCTGCTGGGCATGCACGTGGTCTTCGGGGCGAACATCGACCGGGACCCGCCCGTCTCCGGCGTTCAGCGGATCCAGTACGGGACCGCGATCCTCTCGCGGCACCCGATCCTCGAGTCCGAGAACATCCCCCTGTTCCGGTCCCCGGACCAGGAGCAGCGCGGCCTGCTGCGGGCCTCGCTCGACGTCGCCGGGACCCCGGTCGACGTCTGCTGCACCCACCTCGCCGCGAGCTCCGCCGTCGACCGCCTCGAGCAGGCGCGGCAGATCATCGAGCGGATCGACACGGACGGGGCCACGATCCTGATGGGCGACCTCAACGCCCGCCCGGGAACCCCCGAGATCCAGATCATCGACGACGTCCTCGTCGACACCTGGGACGCGGCCGGGCACGGCACCGGGGCGACCTATCCGGTCCAGGACCCTGATGCGCGGATCGACGACATCTTCGTCACCGAGAGCTTCCGTCCCGTCCGGGCCATGGTGCTGGCGGACGTCCCCGAGGCCTCCGACCACCTGCCGGTCCTCAGCCAGCTGGTCCTCGCTCCCTGACCCGGCGGGCGGTGCCCGGTCCCCGCAGCGCGGGGCGCCGGGGCCGTAGCTCTGGACTCCGGTCCCGGGGCGCTCCACGGCGGCCGGCGGATCGGCTCAGGCGATGCCCATGCGGGCGAAGGCATTGCGGAAGATGGTCAGCCCCTCCAGCCCCGGAAGCTTCTGGATCCGGTGGTCGAGGCTGTCGAGGTCCTCGGCGCGGCCCTCGAAGAGGTGGCCCATCACGTGGCGGACCTCGGAGTCGTCCATCATCCCCGAGCCCACCGGGCGCCACACCCGCGAGAGGATCAGCCGGACGATCGATCGGGCCTTCGCGCTGGCCTCGAGCCGCTCGCGGCCCTGCGTGGTGTAGAAGGCGACGTGGCGGGTCTCCTGCTGGGCGATCCGCTTCAGCAGCGGGGAGAGCGCCGGGTGCGAGGTCATCTGGGACAGGCGGCGGTAGGCGGCCACGGCGGAGAGCTCGTTGGCGGCGCCCCACACCATGTGCACGGCCACGAAGTCGGTGCCGGCGAGGCTGGTGAGCACGGACTGCTTCATCGGCCCGAGCGCGGACTGCCAGCCCAGCTTCACCCGCTTGGCCTTGAGCTCGTCGTAGTCCACGAGGATCCCGTGGCGCGCCAGCACCGCGGCGAGGGCCTCACCGTGCCAGAACTCCTCACGGTTCCACATGGTCATGAAGCCGCCGACGTCCTCCTGCCGGTGCGAGGGCGTCACGAGCATGTCCCGCAGGAAGCAGGAGGTGTGGTACTCGACGTCGCACATGTAGCGCAGGGAGCGCAGGGTCTGCTCGTCCAGCGGCTGGCTGTCGAAGCTGTCGAAGTCGAGGTCCGCCCATGCCACGGGCTGCGAGGACTCGGCGAAGCGATCGAGGTCGAAGGCCAACGGTGCCTCCTTCGGGGGCGTGCGGGCGCAGAGCGGGGGACGGGAGGGACGGGAGGGGTCTCAGCGCATCGGGACGCGGGGGCGCGGCCCCGGCAGCAGCCGGGTCACGTCCTCGTGCGCCCGGCGCACCTCGGCGCGGGACTCGGGGGAGGAGAGGATGCTGGTCAGGGCGGCGTGCTCGGCCGGATCGGCCACGCCGACGGGACGCCACACCGGCCCGGCCAGGGCGAGCATGGCACGGGCGGTCAGGGCCTCCGCCCGCGAGCGGGTCAGGCGGGCGTGGGCCTCCAGGCGGAAGAACCGGCGGGCGGGACCGGTGCGCTCGAGCAGCTGCTCCAGGGCCCGGCGCGCCTCGCCGCGGGTGCGGGGCAGCAGCGCCCGATGGGCGGCGGCGAGGGAGGACTCCAGGATCGCCATCCGCGCCATGTGGCCGGCGGTGACGTTCTCGCCGAGGGTGCCCGTCCACAGCGGCGCGAGCACCGGCAGCGCCCGGGCCGCGTACAGGGCGCGGGCGCGGGTGCCCAGGCGCCGGGCGGACAGCGCCGCGCCGTCGGAGGCCGGCACGGCCGGCATCGGCCCGGTCGCCTCCAGCAGCTCGGCCAGCGCCGCGGCCGCCCAGTGCCGCTCGTACAGCCAGGTCGCGAGGAAGGCGGTGATGCGGGCCTCGTTCCCGGTCCAGGTGCTCAGCATGGAGCGGGCCTCGGCCAGGGCCGAGGACTGCAGCCGATGCAGGAAGGCGAGGTCGCGGCGCAGATCCGCCTCGTCCAGGCCGCCGGGATCCGCGGCGAGGGCGGCATGGTCCAGCGGCAGACGGCCGGGGGCGGTGCGGGTGTACTCGGCGACGTCGAAGTCCGTCACCAGCACGGGCGCGACGGTGCCGTCGGCGTGCAGGTGGGGGCGCAGGTGCGGCGGGAGCTCCGCGGCGGGCCTCCCGCTCCCTGCGGCGGCGCCGGGGCGCTCGGCTCGCGCGCCGAGGCCGGGGGCGTCGGGGGCGGCGTCGGGGCTCGCGGCGGGGGCGTCGGCCACGAGATCCGACGGCGTGCTCGCGGCACCGGTGGCCATCGCCATCCCCTCACCTCTCCTCGCGCGGGCGCCTCTGCTGGCCCCTGCATATCCTACGGTCCTGCGCCTGCGAACGGGCAGGGGGTATGCCGCACCTCGGCCGCAGGATTCCCCCCGGGGTCCCGCCAGCGCGCCTTGGTATCTTCCCTCCATGACTGCGCCCCCGCCCGTGCCCGACGAGACCGGGCCCGGTCTCGCGGACGACCCGGCGCGGATCCCCTCCCTCGCGGAGGTGCGCACGGCGCTGCGCTCCCCGGACATCCCCCTCCCGGCCCCGCGCAGCGTGCCCGAGGCCGCGCATCGGGTCCGCGACCTGATCCACGCCGAGCGGTTCTTCGAGGCGCGCTACATCGCCGACTCCTTCGCGGAGGTCCCCGCCCCCGCCGCGGAGCGCGCCTCTCTCCTGCAGGCCCGGATCGCGGCCCTGGCCGCCTCCGGGCTGGTGGACCAGTGGGCCGATGCCGCCGCGGAGCTCGTGGGCCTGCTGCGCCGCAGCGGGCATCCCGCTCATGCCGCGGCCGCCGCCTCCGTGGTCGCCGAGGCGCTGGCCGCGGCCCCGCACCGCGGTGCGGCCCGTCGCGGCAGGCCGGGCGAGGGCGGCTCCGGCCCGGCCGCCGCGGCCGATGCCGGCGCGCCGGGACGCTCCCCGGCCCGCGGCGGCCGGCGTCGCGGCGAGGCGCCCGTCGCCTCCGAGGATCTGCTGCGCGTGGTGCGCGCCCTGGAGATCGTGCCGCTGGGCGAGCAGGCCGACCCGGCGCGGGAGGCGCGGGACCTGCGCCGCTCCCTCGAATCCCTCCCTCGGGTGCAGGACCAGCTGCTGGGCGACCCGGTCGTGGTCGAGATGACCCTCCGCATGCGCAGCGCCCAGGCGCTCGAGGGCATGGGCGACCGCGCCGGGGCCACCCGTCAGGCGCTGGACGTGCTCGAGCTCGCGCAGACGGGCGCCGTCGAGGGCCGCACCCTGCTGGACCCGCAGCGCGCGGAGACCGCCGCCCACGCGGTGCTGGCCCGCACCCTCGCCGGCCCGAGCCCGCTCGAGGCGGTGCGCCACGCGCTCGCGGCGCTGCGCTCCCTGCGCCGGGTGGACGATCCGGTGCTGCGCATCGGCATCATCACCGACCTGCTGCGCGCCCTGATGCGGGCCGAGCTCGCCGATCATGCCGGCTTCGTCTCCGGGCGCCTGGCCGCCCTGCAGCGCGGGATCCAGCGCGACGCGCACCGCGTGCAGCCGCTGCTGGCGGTCGCCACCCAGCGGATCGTCGCCCAGCGCTTCGAGGCCGCCGCGATCCCCGTGGCGGAGGTCCGCCGGATCGCCCAGGAGGGGCGCGACCGCCGCGCCGCCATGGAGGCCTCGCGGCTGTCCGCGCGGATCCATCAGCTCACCGGCGACGCCGAGGGGGCGATGGCGGAGCTGCGCCGGATGGCCGCCGATGCCCGCTGGCTCGCCGACGACCTCGACACCAGCGGCGCCGATCGGGCGCGCCTGATCCAGGAGGAGATCCAGGCGCAGGCGCTGGTGCTGCGCCACGCCGTGGACCTCGGGGAACGGCGCGTGGCCGATGCCGCCGCGGCCGCCATGGAGCGCCGCACCCGGCCCGGCGCCGCACCCGAGGAGCTGCCGGCCCCGCTCATGTGGGACTACCGGGTCGATGCCCGGGTGGGCCGGGTGATCGCCGCCGGGGTAGGCCTCGCCCGAGGCGACGAGGATGTCACCGAGGCGCTGTACGAGGAGCGGCGCCGCGAGGCCATCCGGGTGATCGGCGAGGTCCCGGCGGGCCACGAGGAGCGGGCACGCTACTGGGCCGCCTATCTCGACGATCGCCACGCGACCATGCTCGCCTCCCGCGGCGAGGCGGAGCGGGCGCTGCGCGCCGCGCGCCGGGCGCTCGCCGGCTGGGAGCACCTGGGTCGCACGGACGACGCCGCCCGGCTGCGGGCGCAGATCGCCGCGCTCGAGGCCTGAGCGCCCTCCGGGGACCGCCTCTCCCTCCGCAGGAGGGCGCGCCGCCGCGCCGATCCGAGGCGACGGTGGCGCCACCGTGGCATCTCTTCCGACCGGAACCCCGCATCGAACCTGCAGGCAGCAGCCATATCCTGG
The DNA here is from genome assembly GCF_000576425.1 of Brachybacterium phenoliresistens. Taxonomy (GTDB): domain Bacteria; phylum Actinomycetota; class Actinomycetes; order Actinomycetales; family Dermabacteraceae; genus Brachybacterium; species Brachybacterium phenoliresistens. The sequence goes on from NZ_KK069991.1 coordinate 186,819, forward strand.
GCGGGATCCGCGAAGTGGTGCCAGATCCGCTCCCGAACCCCCTTGACGTGGCGCCACGATGGCGCCAGCATGATGCCATGGATCTTCGACATGCATCCCGCACCGTGCACGAGCAGCTCGCCGCCAGCGCCGCGGTGGGCGACGAGGACGTGCGGCGGGCGGCGGGCCTGCTCGCCGTCACCGTCGAGCCCGCCGTCCGCCTGGCCATGCAGGACCTCATCGGCGCCCTCGCCGCCGAGATCTCCCGCGAGATCGCCCCGGGGCGCGTGGACATCGGCCTGCGCGGCAGCGAGGTCGAGGTCCGCGTGGTCCCGCCGGCGCCGCCTTCGGCGGCGGTGCCGCCCGGGGGCTTCGGGGCTGCGCCCGGCGGGTTCGCCCCGCCGCCCGGGGGAGTCCCTGCGCCGGGCTTCCCGCCTCCGCCTGAGGGCGCCGTCCCGCCGGTGCCCCCCGTCCCGCCCGCACCGCCCGAGGGCGAGGACGACGGTTCCACCACCCGCGTCTCCTTCCGCCCGCCCCAGCACCTCAAGGCCCGGCTCGAGGACGCCGCGAACCGTGAGGGCCTGAGCCTGAACGCCTACCTGGTCCGTGCTCTGACCGCGCACCTGGACGGCGCCGCCCAGCAGTCCTACCCCGCCACCGGGTCGCAGGACCCCCGAGGCACCGGCCGCACCAGCGGCTGGTTCATCTGATCAGGAGGACCCCATGAACATCCCCGAGAATCCCGGACCCTCGTTCGGACCTGGCCACGGCTCCGCGCCGGGCGGAGCCCCGACCCCGCCCCCGCCCCCGGCCGCATCGGCCCCGCCGCATCCGGCGGAGGAGCCCGCCCCGGCCCCGCCCCTGGTGCATTCCTTCTCCGCCGACGGCCCCATCGACATGAACGTCCAGCACGTGCGCGGGAACGTGAGCGTGCGGGCCGAGCACGGCCATGCGGTGCGGGTCGAGCTGCGGCCGCGCGGCGAGGCCGGGCGCGAGCTCGCCGCGCGGATGCGCATCGACTTCTCCGGCGGGCACCTGCGCGTGGACGCCCCGGCCGACGAGGCCGGGAACCTCTCGGCGACCGTCGGCGACCTCTTCCGCGGCTCCGGCGGCGACGCGGAGCCCGGCGGATCGGGCGGCTCCTTCGCCGACCGGCTCGGCGCGGCGCTGCGCACCCTGACGCGCACGGCCGGGGAGATCGGCAGCGGCCTGGACCTCGACATCGTCGTGCCCGTGGACAGCCGCGCGGTCGTCTCGGTGGGTGTCGGCGACATCCGCCTCCACGGCAGCTTCGGGCGCGCCGACCTCAAGGGCGCCACCGGGGACGTCGAGCTGTCCGACGTCGACGGCACCGCCCAGCTCGTCACCGGGACCGGGAGCGTCACCATCGGCGCCCTGCGCGGCCAGGCCACCGCGACCACCGGCACCGGATCGGTGAGGATCAGCCGGGCCGAGCGGGGCACCCTGCGCACCCGCACCGGGGTCGGCGACATCCAGATCCGGGTCCTCGAGGGCACGGCCACGCGGCTGGACCTCGCCACCGGGCTGGGCGATCGCAGCGTCGACCTCACGCCCACGGACGGCGTGCCCGATGCCGGCCGCACCCTCGAGATCGAGGCCCGCGCCGGGACCGGGAGCATCCGCGTCGAGCGCGTGCGGGACTGAGCGCCGCGGCGGCCGGATCGGCCCTGCCGCTCGGCCCGCCCGGGTGGGAGAATCAGGGTCGGAGGTGATCGAGATGAGCGCACAGCGCGCGGTGACCATCGAGGTCCGCGACAATCCGCGGGCTTCGCGCTTCGAGGCGTACGTCGGCGACGAGCAATGGGGGATCCTCACCTACGAGCGGCGGCGCCGGCGCACCGAGATCATCCATACGGTCACCGACCCCGCCCGGCGCGGGCAGGGCGTCGCCTCCGCCCTGGCCGGCGCGGCCTTCGCCGACGCCCGGGCGCGCGGCAGCGAGGTGCTGATCATCTGCCCCTTCGTGGAGAGCTGGCTGGACCGCCACCCCGAGCATGCGGACATCGTCCTGGACGACTGATCGGCGACGTGCCGGCCCTGCCGCGGCGGGGGCCTGCCGCAGCGGGGACCTGCCGCGTAGAGTCGGGGCATGGATGCCCTCGATGTCCTGATCGATGCCGCCGCCCGTCCCGTGGAGGCGGCGACCGCCCTGCGCGAGCAGCTCACCCCGGAGGTGCTCGCCGCGCATCCGGGCGGCCACGACAACTCCCCGGCCTGGCTGCTGTGGCACACCGCGCGGGAGATCGACGCCCAGCGCGCGGACCTCTCCGGCACCGAGCAGGTGTGGACGGCGCAGGGGTTCCGCGAGCGGTTCGCGCTGGGGGAGCTGGGCGACGGGATCGGCTACGGCCACACCCCCGAGCAGGCCCGGGCCGTCTCGGTCACGGATGCGGACCTGCTGCTCGAGCATCTCGCCGCCGTCACCGACGAGCTGATCCGCTACCTGCGCACCCTCGATGCCGACGATCTGGACGCGGTCATCGACACGTCATGGGAGCCGCCCGTGACCCGTGGCGTGCGCCTGATCAGCATCATCGACGATGCCGCGCAGCACGTGGGACAGGCGGCCTACGCCGTCGGCGCCCGGCGCTGAGCATCGGCCCGGCGCATCCTGCATCGCCCCCTTGAGGTTGACCCGAGGTCAGGGTCCACACTCGCCTCCGCGGCACGGAACCGGCCGCGGCAGGACCTCACGAGGGAGCAGATCGCCATGACGACCACCGACCACCACCGCACCCCCGCCGCGCCCCGCGCAGCCGACGACGGGCGCGACGCCCTGCAGCAGATCCTCGACGACGCGGTCGCGGCCGGCATCACCGGCATCACCCTGCGGGTGCGGGACGAGCACGGCGCATGGACCGGAGCCGCCGGCCACGGCGACTGGGAGGGGGCCACGGGCGCCCCGCCGATCGACGGCCACGTGCGCATCGGCAGCAGCACGAAGACCTTCATCGCGACCCTCGCGCTGAGCCTCGTCGCCGAGGGGCGCATCGCCCTGGACGACCCGGTGGGCCCGGTGCTGCCGGACCTGGAGCTCGACCCGCGCGTGAGCCTGCGGATGCTGCTCCAGCACACCAGCGGCATCTTCAACCACACGGGCGAGTACTACCCCGACGGGAGCGTGGTCCCCGGGATCCCCGCCACCACCGCCGGCCGGGAATGGGTCGAGCACCGCTTCGACGACCACGACCCGCGGGACCTCGCCCGGCTGGCCCTGTCCCGCCCCGCCCGCTTCGAGCCCGGCACCGACTGGAGCTACTCCAACACCAACTACGTGATCGCCCGCCTCCTCGTCGAGGCGCTCACCGGCGAGACCGTCGCCGCGGCGATGGAGCGCCGGATCATCTCCCCGCTCGGACTCACCGGGACCCTGCAGCCGACCACCCAGACGGACGTCCCCGCCCCGCACGCCCGCGCCGGCTTCCGCATCGAGGAGGACGGCGCGCAGCAGATCATCGACGTCACCCGGCAGAACCCCTCGTGGATCTCCAGCGGCGGCGACATGATCTCCACCGCCCGCGACCTGCAGACCTTCCTGCGCGCCCTGATGGGCGGGCAGCTGCTGCCCCCGGCCCTGCGGGAGGAGATGCTCACGCCGCGCCCCACCCCGATCCCCGGCTCGGGGTACGGGCTCGGGGTCTTCGTCGAGGATCTCGGCGCCCACGGCACCGTGGTCACCCACCACGGCGGCGCCGCCGGCCACGGCGCGCTGATGGCCATCACCCCGGACGGGAGCCGGGTGATGACCGGGACGATGAACTACGTCGACGACGCCGGGCTCTCCCTGGCTGTCCCCTTCCAGCGGCTCTCGCAGTCGCTGGTGCGGGCCGTCTTCGCCGGGGAAGCTCCCGCGCAGGGATGATGGGCCGATGAGCACCGGGGTGACGATCGGACAGGCGGCGGCGTTCGCCGGGGTGACCATCAAGACGGTGCGGCACTACCACCGCCTGGGCCTGGTGCCGGAGCCGGAGCGCGACGTCTCCGGCTACCGGCGCTACGGCCCGGCGGAGCTGCTGCGACTGGTCCAGGTGCGCGCCCTCGCCGGCGCCGGGGTGCCCCTGGCCGAGGTCGGCCCGCTGCTCGCGGCCGACGATGACGAGTTCTCCCGCGCGATCGACGGGGTGGAGCGCCAGGTCACCGCACGGATCCGGGAGCTGACGGCGCGACGGTCGGTGCTGCGCCGCCTGCGGGACGGCGACCGGACCCTGCTGCCCGATCGGGCGGCGGACCTCCTGGCGCGGATGCCCGGCCTGGGCTTCTCGGAGGCCGAGGTGGCCGTCGCCCGGGAGGGCCTGGTCCTGGCCCGGGCGATGGTCCCCGAGGCCTTCGAGGCGCACCTGGGGCACGTCGAGAACGCCCTGGCCGACGAGCAGTTCGTCGCGCTGAGCCGTCGCGCCGCGGAGGCGGCCACCTGGTCGCCGGAGGACCCGCGCCTGCCCGGCCTGGCGGAGGAGGTCGTGGCGCACTACCTGGCCCGGCCCGAGCACCTCGCGATCGTCACCGGCATGCAGGCCCGCAGCGACACCGCGGCCCGGTACCAGGTGGTCCGGGACGCGGGCGTCGCTCCCGGATCGGCCGGGGAGCGTCTGCAGGCGCTGGTCGAGGCGGGTCTGCGCCGCGCCGGCGTGCGCGTGCCCGGTCCCCGGGAGGCCTGAGCTCAGCGCACCCCGCGCATGCCGCGGCCGATGGGGCGGGCGATGAGCAGCATGAGCACGCCGATGCCGATGGTCACCGCCCCGAGGGTGCCGAAGTAGGCGCCCTCGTTCTCGGCGGAGTAGAAGCCGGCCAGCGAGCCGGACAGCGCGGTGCCCAGGGCCACGGACAGGTTGTACAGCGCCATCATCATCACCGGGAAGGCCGAGGGGGCCAGGCGCGTGGCCAGGGACAGGCCCACGGGGGAGATGGACAGCTCGCCCATCGTCGCGACCAGCATGATCATCGCGACCCACAGCACCGGCACGGAGGCGAAGGGGACCATCGGCAGGAACAGCACGAAGGCGGCGCCCATGAGGATGATGCCGAGCCCGAACTTCGCCGGGGTGGTCGGCTGGCGCGGCCCCAGCTTCGTCCACAGCGCGGCGAAGATCGGGGCGAGGACGATGATGAAGAAGGGGTTGAAGGACTGCACCCACGAGATCGGCATCTCCCAGCCCAGCACGCTGCGGTTCATGCGGGTGTCGGAGTACAGGGTGATCACCGTGAACTGCTGCTGGAACAGGGCGAAGAACGCGGCGGTGCCGATGAACATCGGGATGAACGCGATGACGCGGGAGCGCTCGTCGGCGGTGATCTTCGAGGAGGTCAGCAGCAGGGCGAACAGCACGATCGCGCCGACGGCGGAGATGCCCACGACGATGCCGGCGAGGTTCGCCGGGGTGATGGCGCCGGTGAGGACCAGTCCGCCGACCAGCAGCACCGCGAACAGGGCGACCGAGATCCACAGCGGGTACTTCCCGGCGGGCAGCGGGTCCGGCACGCGGGAGGCGGTCGCCGGCAGGTTCCGGCGGGTCAGCGCGTACTGGGTCAGGCCGATGGCCATGCCGACGGCGGCGAGGCCGAAGCCCAGGTGGAAGCCCCATTCCTTCTGCAGCAGGCCGGTCAGCAGCGGACCGAACAGGCCGCCGATGTTCACGCCCATGTAATAGATCGAGAAGCCGGCGTCGCGGCGGGCGTCGTTGACCTCGTACAGCGATCCGACCAGCGTCGCCGCGGTGGCCTTGAGGCCGCCGGAGCCGATGGCCACGCACAGCAGGCCCACGACGAGGCCGGGCACGCCGGGCAGCAGGGCCAGGGCGATGTGCCCGACCATGATCAGCGCGCCGCTGAAGAAGAGGGTCCGCTCCGGGCCGACGAGGCGGTCCGAGACCAGCGCGCCGAGGATGCAGAACACGTACACCGCGCCGCCGTACGCGCCGACGATGCCGGTGGCGACGGACTTCGAGATGCCCAGGCCGCCCTCGGCGACCTGGAAGTACATGTAGATCGCGAGGATGCCCTGCATGCCGTAGAAGCTGAAGCGCTCCCACGTCTCGACGCTGAACAGGTTCGCGAGCGGCCGCGGCTGGCCGAAGAAGGTCTTGCCGGAGGGGTTGTGCGCGTCCGCCGGGGGAGCGGCGGGCGCCGTCGGGAGGGGGCCTGAGTCGTTCACGGAGAGACATCGTTCGCCGCGGGGCGTCATCTGTACATCGCTGCGGCCGATCCTGTGACGAGTTCCTCGCGCCGTCCGGGGGCGCGATCACGCCCCCGCAGCACGTCGGCGGGGCCGACGACGAGGGCGTCGAGGCAGGTCAGGAGACCTGCGTCGACGCCCTCGCCGGGGTGATCGGGCCGTGCGGGGTCAGACCTCCGCGGCCGCGGAGCTGCGGGCGCGGCCGCGCGCGGAGCGGCGGCGGCCCAGCACGGTGGCATCGGCCGAGTAGCGTCCTGCGCCGACGGCGGCGAGGGCGAGCGCGCCGGCGCCGAGCGCGCCGACCAGCTCCCAGCCGCCCTGGTCGACGAACAGGCCCTGGGGGAGGTGGACCAGCAGGGCGGCGACGAGCATGTCGACCGTGAGCACGAGGCCGACGATCGGCGTGAACGCGCCGAGCACGAGCAGCACGCCGCCGATGAGCTCGGCGTAGGCGACCACGGGCGCCGCGACCTGGGCGAAGGGCACGCCCATGCCGGAGAAGCTCTCGGCCACGCCGGGCATGCCGAACTGGAAGACCTTCTGGTAGCCGTGCGCGGCGAAGATGACGCCGAGCGCGACGCGGGCGAGGAGGAGGCCGAGATCGCTCAGGGCGGATCGGCCGGCGGGGGTCGAGGGGGCCATGGGTGACTCCTGGGTCGAAGGGGATCGTTGCCCTCACGGTAGAGGAAAGTTCAACCAATGCCCAGGGGGTGCTCCGTCGCGGGAGTCGCGGGTCACTCCGGGGCCGGCGGCGCGTCCGGGCTGATCGCGGGGGCCGGGGCGGCGGCGAGGCGGGCGTGGGCCTGCTCGATCCCGGCGAGATAGGCCGCCCCGATCGAGGTCAGGGTGAAGTCCTGGCGCTTCATGCCGGTGCGGGCCACGTCCACCCGGTGGACGGCGAGCACCTGCGCCTCCGCCAGACGCCGCAGCGTCCGGTACAGCCCGCGCTCGGTGACGCTCCATCCGGTCGCCTCCTCGAGGCGGGCGGCGACCTCGGCGGCGGGGACCGGGCCGTGCGCCCGGACGATCCGCAGCAGGGCGAGCGTCGTCGCCGACTTCTTGTACGTCTCGACCCAGCTCGCGGTGAGCTCCCGCGCCCACTCCGCATCGGCCGAGGTCGCCTCGGCCGATGCGGGCTCGCGGCTCATGCGCGCCCCGCCTCGAACCCGCGCCCGGCGAGGGAGCCGGCCGCGTGGGCCAGGAACCCCAGGGCCCAGATCCCGGGCATGGCGAGCATCGGCCCGCCCCAGCTGGGGTCGAGCCCCTCGCCGAGGGCCGAGCGGACGAAGGCATGCAGGGCGAAGGACCCGTTCACGCTCACGTAGAGCAGGGCATGGGCGATCAGGAGCCCGAAGCGCAGGCGGCCCAGCGCCCGGCCCCGGGTGCCGAGGTAGATCGCGGCGCCGGCTGCGATCACCGCGGTGAGCAGGGCCGCCAGCAGGGCGATGCGCCCGCCGGTGAGCGCGATCGTGACCTGCAGCGCGAGGCAGGCCAGGACGAGCGCACCGAGATAGGGCAGCAGGCTGTGCAGGGCGGCGTCGGTCGACCCGGCCGGCGGCCGCGCCGGGCGGGGATCGGAGGGCAGGGGGTGGGAGGTCGAGGTCATGGCGGGCTCCTCCGTCGGATCCAGCGGTCTGTGACATCAGTACTGTACCTATGGTGCAGTACCGGCTGTCAAGAGGGGCGGCGGTCGCGGGGCCGATGGGGAGGAGGAGCGGATGTGGGCCGTGCCGAGAGGTCTTCCGCGGTCCCTACACTGGACCGGTGAGCACGCAGAGCGAGACCTTCGAGAACCAGGCGTACGAGTCCGGGCCCGACCGCGGGCTCGAGCGCACCCCGCCGCAGGACCTCGCCGCGGAGCGCGGAGTGCTCGGCGGCATGATGCTGTCCAAGGACGCGATCGCGGACGTCATCGAGATCGTCAAGAGCAACGACTTCTACCGCCCCGCGCACGAGATCATCTTCGATGCGATCACGAGCCTGTACTCCCGCGGTGAGCCCGCGGACCTGGTCACCGTCTCCGACGAGCTGACCAAGAAGGGCGAGCTGCAGCGCGTGGGCGGCGGCGCCTACCTCGCCGACCTCATCGACATGGTCCCCACCGCCGCGAACGCCGGCTACTACGCGGAGATCGTCGTCGAGCGCGCGACCCTGCGGCGCCTGGTCGAGGCCGGCACCCGCATCGTCCAGCTCGGCTATGCGGCCGACGGCGGCGAGATCGAGGAGGCCATCAACGAGGCCCAGGCCCAGGTGTACGCCGTCACCGAGCGCGGCCGCAGCGAGGACTTCCTCCCGCTGGGCGAGGTCATCGACGACACCCTCAACGCCATCGAGGCCACCCAGAACCGCGGCGGCCAGGTCACCGGCGTGCCCACGGGCTTCCACGAGTTCGACGAGCTCACCCAGGGCCTGCACCCCGGGCAGATGATCATCTTCGCCGGCCGTCCCGCCATGGGCAAGACGACCCTCGGCATGGACGTGCTGCGCTCCGCCTCGATCCACAACGGCATGGCCAGCGTCATCTTCTCCCTGGAGATGGACAAGACCGAGATCACCATGCGTCTGCTCTCGGCCGAGTCCCAGGTCCCGATGAACCGCATGCGCGACGGCTCCATGGACGACCGCGACTGGCAGGCCATGGCCCGCGCCATGAGCCGGATCGGCGACGCCCCGCTGTTCATGGACGACTCCGCGAACATGTCGCTGATGGAGATCCGCGCCAAGTGCCGCCGCCTGAAGCAGAAGCACGACATCAAGCTCGTGGTCATCGACTACCTGCAGCTCATGAGCTCGGGCAAGAAGGTCGAGTCCCGCCAGCAGGAGGTCTCCGAGTTCTCGCGAGCCCTCAAGCTGCTGGCCAAGGAGATCGAGGTCCCCGTGATCGCCATCTCGCAGCTGAACCGTGGCAGCGAGCAGCGCACCGACAAGACCCCGATGATGAGCGACCTGCGCGAGTCCGGCTCGATCGAGCAGGACGCCGACCTCATCATCCTGATCCACCGCGAGGACTACTACGAGAAGGAGTCCCCCCGCGCCGGCGAGGCGGATCTCATCGTCGCCAAGCACCGCAACGGCGCCACCGCCACCATCCCGGTCGCCTTCGAGGGCCGCTACTCCCGGTTCAAGGACATGCCCGCCGGCGGCGGGGGCGGGTTCTCGGGCTGAGGTGGTTCTACGAGCACTTTCGGGTTCACTGAGGTTCTAGGGCGTCTAGCTTCTTCCGTAGTGAAGCTATGTTCTTCTTATAGCGACGGATGGAGCGGTGATTCCAGGCTCTACAGAGAAGAATGAGTCCAGTGGTGCGGGCGGCGACCGGCCTTTCAAAGCTCACAAGAACGTAGAGTATTCCCTGTGCGCCAATGGCAGCAATTCCGACGATCAACGCACCCTTGTCCATTGCATCCTCGGTAAGCGGGAATAGAGAAACTCCCAGGAGGATCAAGAATGTCGGGGTGAGTGTTGAGACTATCGAAGATAGAACGGCATAGGCCCCCGCCGATCGCTTGGGGACGCTGGCGGGCAATGAAACGATCAGGCATGCTCCGACGGACGCAAGCGTGGTCAGTAGGGGAATTGCGATGAGTGTCCCGGTGTCATTGAGGGTCACCCCCAGTCCGAACCCGTAGATCAATCCAGGAATCGCATTCCAGGCGAGCAGACGCAATGCCAGGCGAGCTTTAGTGACCGAAGGGGCGGGCCTCTCGAGCCATGGCCGGAGGATTTCTCGTTCTGTGCGTTCGAGGCTCTTAAGTTGCAGGGGAAAATGGATCTCGCCGAATATGTCGCTGGCGCTCAGCGCGGCGTTCGCTGTATAGATCGCGATGGCGCCGACCGCTGCCGGCACCACTACTTCGGCGGGACGGATGCTGCTCGCTTGGAGTGCGCCGACTGATGCGTCGACGACCAGGAATGCTAACGCGAACTCCGTCAGGATTACGGCCGTACCGAGAGTGCCTATTGTGCGGTAGTCATCGATGTTGGGTTGCCATCGATGCAGGCCAACCGCCACTGCGAAGGCGACAAGCATGGGGGCGAGGGTGAGGGTGAGTCCTCGAGAGTCATGGACGAGTGGATAATCGGTGTCCAGGATGTTTGGCACCCCGGGCGGCGCAATCGCCATGTAGATTCTAATGAATGGCCCCAGTGCCAGCCAAAAAATCGCTCCGAGGGTCAGCGACAAAGTGAGGCCTAGTGATGGGTCCAGTCGTTGCTTCAAACGGCGATGGGTGTTGCGCTTCTCTGAGTCGCCGGGCGAGAGCTGCGTCTGGTCCCCGTTGTCGTTCACGTCGTTCATTCCTCAAGTCAACTCGAGCGGCGGGGTCGAGGCAACGTCTCCGCTCCGCTCGACGCTGATCTGCTCTGGGTGGAGTCGCCCTATTTGGAGCCCCGGCCGCGGCAGGCTCGGAGCATGAACACCACCACGCAACCTGGAACCGCCCTCGCGGACCGCACCGGACTGGGCCTGCTGCACCAGCGGGTCCTGATCCTGGACCGCGAGCTCGACATGGACAACGGCGCGCAGCTCAGCGCCGGGCTCCTCCTGCTCGCCGCCGAGGACCCCTCGGCGGACATCACCCTGCTCATCAACTCTCCCGGCGGGCTGGTCCCGGCGATGCTCGCCATCGGCGACCTCATGGACCTGATCCCCTGCGACGTGCGCACCGTGTGCCTCGGCATGGCCTACAGCGCCGGGCAGTACCTGCTCACCCACGGCACCCCGGGCAAGCGGCTCATCCTCCCGCACGGCCGGGTGCTCATGCACCAGGGCTCCGCGGGCTTCGGGGGCAGCGCCGCCGACATCGAGATCCAGGCCGAGGACCTGCGCAAGAACCGCGACCTGCTGATCCGCATCACCGCCGAGCGCACCGGCCAGGACGTCGAGCGCATCGCCGTGGACTCCGAGCGCGACCGCTTCTGGGACGCGCAGGACGCGATCGCCTACGGCTTCTGCGATCGCACCGTCGACTCCCTGGCCGACGTCCTGCCGCTGGGTGCGGCCACCGGCCGGGCGGGAGGCCTGCGATGAGCAGCTACACGATCCCCAGCGTCATCGAGCGCACCTCCACCGGGGCCGAGCGCACGGCCGACGTCTTCTCCCGCCTGCTCAGCGACCGCATCGTCTACCTCGGCACGCCGGTGGACGACGGCGTCGCCAACACGATCATCGCCCAGGTCCTCCACCTCGAGAACCAGGCCCCCGAGTCGCCCATCCAGCTGTACATCAACTCCGCGGGCGGGGACGTGCAGTCCGTCCTGGCGATCCACGACGCCCTCGCCTACGTGCGCTGTCCGGTGGCGGTGACGGTGATCGGCCAGGTGGTGGCGGCGCCCGTGCTGCTGCTGGCCGCCGGCACCCCCGGCATGCGCGCCGTGCTCCCGCATGCGCGGGTCGTGCTGCGGCCCCTCGAGGCGAGCGGGCGCGGGGCGATCCCGGACCTGATCCTCGCCGCGGAGGAGGTCGAGCGGATCCGTCGCGAGATCGAGTCCCTGCTGGCCGAGCACTCCGGGCGGGACCTCGCCGCGGTGCGCCACGACCTCGAGCGGGAGCGGGTCCTCGATGCCCGCGCCGCGATCGCCTACGGCCTCGCCGACACCGTCCTGGAGCGGCGCCGGGCCGGGTGACGCGAGCTCGGACCGGGCGGGATCGGGGTGGTCGGGCTCGCGGCCCGGCCGGCCCGAGTCCCGGCCGATGCGGTGGGTCGGGCGGCGCAGGTCAGGCGGCGAGGAGCGAGACGCCTCGCGTGCCGGAAGCGCTGTGGCCTGCGGTGATGCTGCGATGGCGGCGTGCGTCGAGCTCGTCCGGCCCGTCCGCGGTGAGGTCCAGCAGCACCGGCCGCGGTGCGAGCAGGGCCGGCAGGTCCCAGGCGGACAGCCCCAGGGCGCCCAGCACGGCGGCGAGCACCTCGCTCGAGGGATCCTTGAGCCCGCGCTCCACCTCGGAGAGGTGCTGCATGCTCACCCCGCTGCGGGCGGCGACGTCGGCGAGGGTCCGGCCCTGCGCGTGGCGCTCCTCGCGCAGCGCCTGTCCGATCAGCTCGCGCAGGAGCGGGGCGAGAGGGGCGGGGCCGGAGCGTTCCATGGGCCGAATCTACGACGCCGCCCCGGGCGCCGCGCCGTCCTCCGCTGTGAGCGGAACCGCAGGGGCGGCCGGGGGCCGGCGCCGGTGCTCAGGCCTCGACCATGCCGTTGCTCAGCCCTCGACCATGCCGTTGACTTCGGCGAGGGTCGCCGCGGCGGCCTCCGCCGGGGTGGCGCTGCCGAAGCGGACGTCGGTGAGCAGGCGCGTGAAGGTGTTCTGCGCATCGGCGGTGCCCATCGGCTGGACTGCGGGCGCCGCGCCCAGCTCCGGGGTGATGGCGTCGAGGAAGTCGATCACCTCGCGGTCGGTGTCGGTGAGGTCCTCGCCCATCGCCTCGATGGCCTCGGGGTTCGAGGGGACGCCGCGGTTGAGCAGCTGGATCGCCTGCGCCTCCGGCGCGTTGAGGAGGAAGTCCACGAGGGCGGCGGCGCCGTCGGGGTCCGCGGAGTCCGCGGCGATCGACCAGTACATGGAGGCCTTCTTGAACATGCCGTTCTCCTGCGCCGAGCCGGCGGCCGAGGGGGCGCGGAGCATGGCGATCTCCGGGTTCCCGGCGGCGTCGCGCACGGCGGCGAGCTGGTTGGTCCAGGTCCAGCTCATCGCCGAGCGCGCGGTGCTGAAGGCCTGCTGCTCGAGGGTCGCGGAGCCGTCCTCGACGGCGGCGTCCGCGGCGAGGGTCGCGCCGGAGTCCTGCAGGTCCTTGTACAGCTGGAACCAGGCGGCCAGGGACTCCTCGCGGCAGCCCATGCCATCGGCCGCCCAGAGGTCCTCGCCGCGCTGGCGCAGGAAGACGGTGAGGTCCGCGTAGCTGCCGCCGCCGGTGACCCCGGTGGCGACCCCGGACTCGCTGATCCGCGTCGCGATCTGCAGGTAGTCGTCCCAGGTCCAGGTCGTGTCGTCGGGGATCTCCACGCCTGCATCGGCGAACAGCTGCGGGTTGACCACGACCACCCACGCGTTGGATCCGGTGGAGATGCCGGTCAGGGTGCCGTCCACGCGGCCGGCGTCGAGGTCCGCATCGTCGATGCCGGAGAGGTCCAGGCCCTCGAGCGCCTCGAGATCGGCGAGCACGCCGCGCCCGGAGTACTCGGCGATGTACTTGCCGTCCATGTTGATGACGTCCGGCGTGGTGCCTCCGGCCACGGAGATGGCGAGCTTGTCCCAGTAGCCGCCCCACTCCGCGGGCTGCAGGCTGACGGGGACCTCGGGGTGGGCGGCGGTGAACGCGTCGACCATCTTCGTCGTGAACTGCTGGTAGAAGTCCGGGCCCCAGAAGGTGAAGGAGACGCCGCCGCCCGGCGTGCCGGCGCCGCCGCCGGCGGAGGGGCCGCAGGCGCTGAGCAGCGCCGGGGCGATCAGGCCGCCGATGCCTCCGGCGAGCAGGGTGCGGCGGGCGACGCCCCCGGAGGACCGAGGGCGTCGGGGGAGGGGACCGGGGGTGGGCATGGCGGACTCCTGCTCGTCGTCGAGAGGGCGGCGCGGCGCCTCACCGTCGAGGGGCCGGCGGACCGTCCGGGATGCGGGAACGGTACGACGGCCCCTCGAGGCGGTCAAGCGCTTTCCGGTGCGTGGTCCCGGCGGCTCAGCCGGCCGGGTCCTCAGCCCCCGGGGTCTGCGGCGCATCGGCCGTGAGGGCGGGCAGGCGGGCGACGTCGATCTCCGCGACGCGGCGCCGGTCCATGCGGGCGACCTGCAGCTTCACCCCGTCCACGACGATCGAGTCGCCCTCGACGGGCAGGCGGCCCAGGCGCTCGATGAAGAAGCCCGCGGCGGTGTCGTAGGTGCCGCGCGGCAGGGCGATGCCGGTGGCCTCCTCGAAGTCCTGCAGGTTCAGCCGCCCGTCCACGCGCCCGCCGGACTCGGCGATCGCCCCGACCGGGGTCTCCTCGTCGTGCTCGTCGAAGATCTCGCCGACGACCTCCTCGATGATGTCCTCGAGGGTGACGATGCCGTCGGTGCCGCCGTACTCGTCCACGACCACCGCGATGTGGTGGCCCTCGGCGCGCATGTCGGTGAGCGTGGGCAGGACCCGCGCGGTGGCCGGGTAGAACGCGATCTCGCGGACGATCTGCGAGATGGGGGCCGTGGGCCGTTCGTGCTCCGCATCGAACAGGTCGCGCACGTGCACGAACCCGAGGAGGTCGTCGATGGACCGCTCGGTGACCGGGTAGCGGGAGTACGGGAGGTCGCGGACGCGCGCGGCGGCCGCCTGCACCGTCTCCTCGGCATCGAGGCTGACCACCTCGGGGCGCGGCCGCATGACCTCGCTGATCTCGCGGTCGCGCAGCGAGAGGACGTCGTCGAGCATGCGGCGCTCGTCCTCCGGCAGCCCCTCGTGGGAGGAGACCATGTCGCGCAGCTCCTCCTCGCTCATCTGCTCGGAGGCCTTGTCGGGGTCCCCGCCCAGCAGCCGCACCACCGTGTTGGTGGACACCGAGAGCAGCCAGATGACCGGTCGCATGAGCGTGGCGAAGCCCGCCAGCACCGGCGCGACGACGTAGGCGAAGGACTCGTTGCGCTGGATCGCCAGCCGCTTCGGGGCGAGCTCGCCCAGCACCAGCGACAGGTAGGCGATCAGCAGCGTGAGCACGACCGTGGCGAGGGTGCTCGCGAAGGACTCGGAGACTCCCCAGCCGGTCAGGACGGGGACGACCGCCGGCGCGATCGAGGAGGCGCCGTAGGCGGCGGAGAAGAACCCGGCCACGGTCACGCCGATCTGCACGGCCGAGAGGAAGGTGTTGGGGTTGCGGGCGAGGTCGGCGACCTTCCGCCCACGGGCGCCGCGCTGGGCGAGCATGGTGACCTGGCCGTCGCGCAGCGTCACCAGGGCCATCTCGGTCGCCGCGAAGACGCCGCCGATGAGCACGAACAGCACGACCAGGACGATGTTGAGCGCGAGCTCACCGATCATCGGAGGACCGACCCCCCTTCGGCGCTCTGGCGCGGGAGGGGGGTCCTGGGACTGTGTCCGGGGCTGTCTTGCTCACCTGTTCTGGGCATGGGAGAAGTGTACGGAATCCTGCCTGCATCCAGCTGATGGAAGCCTCGACCCGTGACCCGGACGACGGAGCACAGTGGGATCATGCAGGATTTCGAGGATGGACCGGCTGGGGCGGTCCGTCCCGGTCCGCGCGTGACCCGAGCCCACCTGATCTGGGCCGTCGGCGTCCTGGCGTATCTCTCCGCGGTCGCCGCGCGCGCCTCCTTCGGCGTCGTCAGCGTCGAGGCGTCGGTCCGCTTCGGCGTCGAGGGGACGGTGCTGGGACTGTTCGGCGTCGTGCAGCTGGGCACGTACGCCGCCGCCCAGATCCCCGCCGGGCTGCTGCTGGACCGCTGGGGACCGCGCACGATGATGGTCCTCGGGGCGCTGACCATGGGATCCGGGCAGCTGCTCATGGCCGTCGCCGACGGCGTCCCCCTCGCACTGCTGGCCCGGCTGCTCACCGGCGCCGGCGATGCCGCGACCCTCGTGTCGATCCTGCGGCTGACGGCGGTGTGGTTCCCCTCCCGGCAGGTGCCGCTGTTCACGCAGCTGGCCACGATGGTCGGACAGCTCGGCCAGGCGGTGGCCGCCGTGCCCTTCCTCGGCATCGTTATCGGCGTCGGCTGGCCGGCGGGCTTCCTCAGCCTCGGGGCGCTGCTGCTGGTCTCGGGCCTGCTCGCCCTGGCCGTCGTCCGCGACGGTCCGGCCGACGGAGCCGAGGGCGCCGATGCCCGCGGCGCGGCCGAGGAGGACGGGGCCGGCGGCGCTATCGCCGGCGCGGACCATCCGCCGGGGGAGCGGGGGATCGACGAGGAGCTGGAGGCGCTGCGCGCCGGGCACGACGGCGAGGCGGTCGCCCCGGCGCCGCGGCCGGCACCGTCGGCGACGGCGATCCTCCGCGAGGTGGTCACCTCCCGCGGGGTGTGGTCCGGCCTGTTCCTGCACTGCCTGACCCTGGCCGGCGTGAACAGCTTCCTGTACTTGTGGGGCGTGCCTTTCCTGCAGAACGGGCACGGCCTGGACCACAGCGCCGTCTCCGTCCTCCTGACGGTGAACGTGCTGGTCATGGTGGTGGTCGGGCCGTGCATCGGCTTCGTGACCGGGCTCGTGCCGCAGCATCGGCCGCTGCTCGGCCTGATCGCCGGGGGCATCGTCGCGCTGGTGTGGGCGGGAAGCCTCGCCGTGCCGACGCCCTACGGCATGCTCGGCTTCCTCCCGCTGGTGATCGGCCTGGCGTTCGGCTCGGCGACCTGCTCGGTGGGCTTCGACCTCGCCCGCACGTCGGTGCACCGCTCGGCGATCGGCACGGCCTCCGGATTCGTGAACATCGGCGGCTTCGGCGGCGCGCTGCTGTGCGTGCTCATCGTCGGCGTCGTGCTGGACCTGCGCACCGGCGGCGTCGGCACGCCGAGCCTGGACGACTACCGTGTCGCGCTGGCCGCCCAGGGGATCGTGCTGCTCGCCGCCGCGACTGGCCTGGTGCTGACCGCACGCCGTCCCCGCCGTCCGCGGCGCTGAGGAGTCGTCCGCGACGCCCTGTGGGGTCCTGCGGTACGGCCCGAGCGCGCCGCGATCGACCGGGGCGACTCCGTTGCCGCGCCATCGACCGGAGTGATTCCGTCGCAGCGCGATCGACCGGAGTGATTCCGTCGCAGCGCGATCGACCGGAGTGATTCCGTCGCAACGCCATCGACCGGATTGATTCCGTCGCTTCCCGACGGGGAAGCGACAGAATCAATCCGGTCGATTGGCCGGGCCAGGCAGAACGACGCTGGGTAGGTGCCGAGCGGGCCGAGCGGGCCGAGCCGGGCCGAGCCGAGTCGAACCGGGCCGGGATGGGCCGGGCCGGGATGGGCCGGGCCGAGTCGAGCCGGGCCAGGCCAGGCGGGGCCAGACCAGACCAGACCAGACCAGACCAGACCAAGACGGCCCGGTCCGGGCCGCGCCGAAGCGGGGCCGGACCGGGCCGGGAGGGTGGGGGCGGGATCAGATCTGGGAGGCCACCACGTAGACGATGCTCGAGACCGCGAAGGCGACCAGGGCGATCGCGGTGCCGACGACGGACCAGGTCTTCAGCGTGGTCGTGGTGTCGAAGCCGCAGAACCGGCCGATCAGCCAGAAGCCGGAGTCGTTGACGTGGGAGAAGCCGATGGATCCGGCGCCGATGGCGACGATGATCGCGGCGATGGCGACGGGGTTGAGGTCCATGGCCATCACCGCCGGGGCCATGATGGAGCCGGCCGTGGTGGCGGCGACCGTCGCCGAGCCCTGCGCGATGCGGAAGGCGGCGGCGACGAGGAACGCCGCGACGATCACGGGCAGGCCCACCGCATCCAGGCCGCCGGCGACGGTGTCGCCGATGCCCGTCTCGGTCAGCACGCGGCCGAAGGCGCCGCCGGCACCGGTGATGAGGATGATCGAGCAGACGGGGGCGAGGGCGTCGTCCACCAGGGAGGACAGGGCCGCGCCGGCCTTCTCGCCCTTGCGGGGCAGGATGTACAGCAGCAGCATCGCCGCCAGGGCGGAGATGAGCAGCGCCATCGAGGTGGTGCCCACCAGGCGGGAGAGCTGGTAGATCCCGTTGTCGGCATCGACGGTGCCGCCGGCCTCGAGGGTGGACATGACGGTGTTGAAGCAGATCAGCACCAGCGGCAGCAGCAGGGTCACGATGACGGTGCCGAAGGCGGGGCGCTGCGCGGCGGGGACATCGGCCGGCTCGCCCAGCAGGGTGGGGACCGGCATGTCCGGGTAGCGCTTGGCGATGATCAGCGACAGGCGGTAGCCGGCGAGGTAGAACGTCGGGATCGCGATGAGGATTGCGACGATGGTGACCACGCCGATGTCGGCGCCCATGACCGTGGCCGCGGCGGTCGGGCCGGGGTGGGGCGGGGTGAGGGCGTGCATGGTGAGGAACGCGCCGATCGAGGGCAGCACGTACAGCATGAAGGAGCCGCGCAGGCGCCGGGCGACCGTGTAGATGATCGGCAGCATGACGATGAAGCCGGCGTCCAGGAAGATCGGGAACGCGTAGAACATCGAGGCGACGCCGAGCGCCAGCGGCGCCTTCTTCTCGCCGAAGGTGTCCAGCATCTTGTCGGCGAGCACCTGGGCGCCGCCGGACACCTCGACGAGCCGTCCGAGGACGGCGCCGAATCCGACGAGCAGCGCCACCGTGCCGACGGTCTTGCTGAATCCTTCGATGATGACGTTCACGGTGTCGCCGACGCCGATCCCGGCCGCGAGGGCCGTGGCGACCGAGACGATGGTGAGGGCGAAGAAGGCATGCATCTTCGCCTTGATGATGAGCAGCAGCAGTGCTGCGATCGCCACGACGGCGATGGTGATCAGCAGCAGCGTCGGGCGCTCTGCGATGACGATGGGGTCCATGGTGGAAACGGCTCCGGTTCCGGGGAGGAGAGGGTCGGGTCTGATCGTGCGGCCGCGCGCAGCGGGCCGTGCGGCCGCACGATCGGATCGGGGCGGTGGAGCGGGGCGACGCGCCCGTCAGGCGGGGCGCCGGCGCCGGGCACCGGCCCGGGGATCAGATGGCGGTGCCGCGCGGGGCGGGGCCCAGCTCGCGCAGCAGCTCGCGCATCTTCGCGTAGGCCTTGTTGCGGTAGGCGATGAGCTCGGCCTTGGTCTCGTCGTCGTAGTCCTCGACGAGGCCCTTGCCGTTCTTGAGGCCCTTGCGGTCCGCGGCGGCCGCGTCCTGCAGCAGCTTCGGGGTCGACAGGCGCTCGCCGTAGGCGTCCTCGAAGGTCTTGAAGGAGTTGGCGTACACGTCCAGGCCGGCCTGGTCGGCGATCGCGAAGGGACCGAAGAAGCCCAGGCGGAAGCCGAAGGTGGTGCGGACGATGGTGTCGACGTCCTCGACGGTCGCCACGCCCTCCTCGACGATCGAGGTGGCCTCCTTCAGCAGCACGTACTGGAGGCGGTTGAGCACCATGCCGGGGGTGTCGGCGACCTGGGCGCCCTCGCAGTCGGCGCGCTGCAGCAGGTCCTTGATCGCGTCGATGGCGACCTGGTCGGTGGCCTCGCCCGCGACCAGCTCGACGCCGGGGATGAACGGCATCGGGTTGGAGAAGTGCACGGTGAGGAAGCGCTCGGGGTTGGTCACGGCCGGGGCCAGCACCTTCACCGGGATGGTGGAGGTGTTGGTGCCGATGATCGCCTCGGGGCGGGCGGCGGCGGAGACGCGGCCGAGGACCTCCTGCTTGACCTCGGGCAGCTCGAAGACGGCCTCCTCGATGAAGTCCGCCTCGGCGACGGCCTCCTCGATGGTCTTGCCGGCGGAGAGGTTCGCGGCGATCTTCTCCGCGTGGCCGGCGGGGATGAGGCCCTGCTCCTCGGAGGCGCGGGCCTCGGAGACGATGCGCTCGAGCGCGGCATCGGCCGCCTCGACGCTGACATCGGCCAGCTGGACGGGAAGGCCGGCGGCGGCCAGGACCTGGGCGATGCCGCCGCCCATGTAGCCGGCGCCGACGACGGTGACGGTCTGGATGCTGGAGACGGGGGAGATGCTCATGCGGAGTTCCTTTCGAAGGGTGCGCGCGGGGCGCGGGACGTGCGGAGGAGCGATGCGGTCCGGCCGGGGCCCGGCCGGGGGCGGCGCGGCCGGAGCCGGCGCGGCCGGATCAGACCATGTGCTTGCCGCCGTCGACGAAGACGCTGTCCCCGCTGACGAAGCTGGCATCCTCGCTGACCAGGAAGCTGATGAGGCCGGCAACCTCCTGCGGCTGGCCCACGCGGCGCAGCGGGATGTCGGCGCTCATGCCGGCCTTGCGCTCGTCGGTGAGCTTTCCGCCCATGATGTCGGTGTCGATGGGGCCGGGGACGATCGAGTTCACGGTGATCCCGTGCTGGCCCAGCTCGCGGGCGCCGCCGCGGGTCAGGCCCAGCACGGCGGCCTTCGCGGCCGCGTAGCCGATCTTGGAGAAGGTGCCGCCGCCGTCGTAGGCGGTGATCGACGAGGTGTTCACGATCCGCCCGCCGAGGCCGTGCTCGATCATGCGCTGCGCGGCGGCCTGCATCATGAACAGGGTGCCCTTGGCGTTGACCGCCATGACGCGGTCGAAGGTGGCCTCGTCCAGCTCGAATAGGGAGGCGGGGCTCGCGATGCCGGCCAGGTTGACCTCGGCGATCACGGGCGGGAGCGTCTCGTCGATGCGCGCGAAGGCGGCCTCGACGCTGGCGGGGTCGGCGATGTCGACGCCGATTCCGACGACGGTGCGGCCGCTCTCGGCGGCCAGCTCGGCGGCGAAGGCCTCGACGGCGTCCCCGTCGATGTCCAGGACGGCGAGGTCCCAGCCGCCGGCGGCGAGCTTGCGGGCCACGTGGCGGCCGATGCCGCGCGGGGCGCCGGCCCCGGTGACGACGGCGGTGCGCTTCTCGGGGAATCCAGAGGGCTGAGAGGTCATGCCAGCTGCTCCTTCGCAGGTCAGGGGTGCGCGGGGTGCGCGATCGGAGGTGCGCGGGCCGCGGGGCGCGCGGCGGTGCGCGGGGGCGGCGGGGCCGGGGGATGCTCCCCGGCCCCGGCCGGTGGCTCAGAGCTCGGCGGAGGCCAGCACCTGGCGGATGTACTCGCGGTTCTCGGCGATGACGCCCAGGGAGTCGGAGCCGTAGTGCTCGCAGCAGAACGGCCCGGAGAAGCCCAGCTCGAGGGCGCGCAGGATCACCTGGCGGTAGTTGATGTACCCGTACTTCAGCGGCATCGGGTCGGAGCTGTAGGCGCCGGTCGCGGTGTCGACGTCGCGCGTGTAGTTCTTGATGTGCCAGAAGTTGGCGTAGGGGAGGACCTTCTCGTACATCGCGGTGGGGTGCTCCATCGGCCGATGCAGGCGCACCAGGTTGCCCAGGTCCGGGTTCAGGCCCACGGCGTCGTGGTCGACGTCGGTGATGAAGGCGACGGCGTCGTCGGGGGTGCCGATGTACGTGTCCTCGTACATCTCCAGGCTCAGCTGGATGCCCTGGGCCCGGGCGTGGTCGCCGAGCTCGCGCACCCGCTCGATGGCCAGGTCGCGCAGCGCCGGGTCGTCGACGTGGCCGTCCTCGAGCCAGAACCACACGGCGGCGGCCTGCTTCTCGGTGATGGCCTGCATGAAGCCGGTGTTGACGACGAGGGCGCCGAAGCTCGGGGCGAGGTCGATCAGGCGGTGCGCGTCGGCGAGGTTGCGCTCGCCGTGCTCGCGGTCGACCACGGAGTTGCGGGTCATGGAGATCGAGGGGATCGAGATGCCCTCGCCGTCCAGCACGGAGCGGAACTCCTCGACGCGGGCGTCGGAGAGGGAGGCCAGGGGCACCCAGGCGTCGGTGGGGTCGATCTGGTCGATCCCGAGCGCCTTGACCTGGCGCAGCTGGCTGGCCCAGACCGTGGCGGGCGCGTCCTTGATGTGGCCGCCGTCGGGGGCGGTCGCACCGAAGGACAGCATGTTGGCCGCGATCGGCCAGGTCTCAGCTGTGAACATCGTTGTCTCCTTCGAGAAGGTCAGGTTCCTATAGGATCAATCCTCGCTGTGGCGCTGTCAACCCTGTGGCCGCTGCCCGGAGGGCGGCCGGCGCGCGGAACCGTCGGCCCCGCGCGGGATCCCCGGGGCATCCGCGCCGATCAGCGCGGGATCCGTGCCGCCCGGTGGTCCGACCTATCCGCCCTGCGCGCCGTGGCGAGGCTCACGGGGGTTCGAAGGGGCGAGCGCGGCGGGGCGGCCGCGGCGCAGGCGTCCCGTGCGGGCCCCGCGCGCGGCTCCGTGCCCGCGACGGCGGAGCATCTGCCCTGCGTGCTACTCTCTCCCGTCCCGCCGATCCGAGATGGTGCCCCGGCGCCGATGCGGCCCGGGCTCGCGGCGGCGGCGTGAGCGAGGTCTCCTCCGCGGCGCTGCGGGGTCCCTGAGCTCGGGAGCGGGCTCCCATCCTCCGCGCGGGTCAGGCATGCTGAGAGACGAGACCCTTCCGCGACACCCCTGTTGCCTATAGGATTATCTCGACTCTGGGCGGCCCTGTGCCGCCGACCCCGTACTCGGCCGGTGCGGAAGCGCTGCGCGGCACGTCCCACCACGGAGGATCCACAATGACGTATCTCTTCAACTCCCCGTCCGACTTCGCGGCCGATGCCGTCGCCGGCCTCGTGGCGGCGCATCCCCAGCACGTGGCCTCGGTCCACGGCGGCGTGGTCCGCTCGACCCAGACCCCGCAGGGACAGGTCGCCCTCGTGATCGGCGGCGGCTCCGGGCACTACCCGGCCTTCGCCGGCTGGGTCGGCCCGGGCATGGGCCACGGCGCCCCCTGCGGCAACGTGTTCGCCTCCCCCTCCTCCTCGCAGGTCTACTCCGTGGCCCGCAACGCCGAGAACGGCGGCGGCGTGATCCTCGGCTTCGGCAACTACGCCGGCGACGTCCTCCACTTCGGCGTCGCCGCGGAGAAGCTGCGCGCCGAGGGCGTGGACGTGCGCATCATCCGCGTCAGCGACGACATCGTCTCCAACACCCCCGAGAACCACCGCGACCGCCGCGGCATCGCCGGCGACCTGCCCGTGTTCAAGATCGCCGGCGCCGCCATCGAGGCGGGGGCGGACATCGACGAGGCCGAGCGGATCGCCTGGAAGGCCAACGACGCCACCCGCTCCTTCGGCGTCGCCTTCGAGGGATGCACCCTGCCCGGCGCCGCCGAGCCGCTGTTCCACGTCGAGAAGGGCCAGATGGGCGTCGGCCTGGGCATCCACGGCGAGCCCGGCGTGCGCGACGAGCCCCTGGGCACCGCCTCCGAGATCGCGGACCTCCTGGTCGACGGCATCCTCGCCGAGCAGCCCGAGCGCGTCGAGGGCGGCTACCAGGGCCGCGCCGCCGTGATCCTCAACGGCCTGGGCACCGTGAAGTACGAGGAGCTGTTCGTCGTCTACGCCCGCGTGGCCGAGCGCCTCGCCGAGGCCGGCATCACCCCGGTGCGCCCCGAGGTCGGCGAGTTCATCACCAGCCTGGACATGGCCGGGGCCTCCCTCACCCTCGTCTTCCTCGACGAGGAGCTCGAGCAGCACTGGCTGGCCCCCGCCGACACCCCCGCCTTCCACCGCGGCGCGACGCCCGAGGTCGAGCGTCCCGCCCGCGAGTCCTTCTGGACCGCGGACGCCGTCGAGATCCCGGCCGCCACCGAGGAGTCCCGCGCGTACGCCGCGAAGATCAGCGGCGTCCTGGACCTGTTCGAGCAGGTCTGCGCCCGCGAGGAGGTGGAGCTGGGCCGCCTGGACGCCATCGCCGGCGACGGCGACCACGGCCAGGGCATGGCCTACGGCTCCCGCGGCGCGGCGGCCGCGGCCCGCGAGGCCCTCGCCGCCGGGGCGGGCGCGCGCACCGTGCTGGTCCACGCGGGCGACGCCTGGGCCGAGTCCGCCGGCGGCACCTCCGGCGCGCTCTGGGGTGCGGCGCTCACCGCCGCCGGGAGCGTCCACAGCGACGACGCCGCCGGCTCCCCGGCGCAGACCCTGCAGTCCCTGCGGTCCGGCATCGACGCCATCCAGCGCCTGGGCGGCGCGAAGGTCGGCCAGAAGACCATGATCGACGCGGCCGTCCCCTTCCTGGAGGCCCTGGGCAGCGAGGACCCGGCCGATGCCGCCGATACCGCCCGCCGCATCTCCGAGGCCGCCGCCGCCGCGCGCACCGCGGCCGATGCCACCGCGGACATCACCGCGGAGAAGGGCCGCTCGCGCGTGCTCGGCGAGAAGAGCCTCGGCACCCCGGACCCGGGCGCGCTGTCCTTCTCGATCCTCATGGCCGAGCTGGGCGCCCACCTGGCGAAGTGACCCCCGCACCACCCCCGCAACCCAAGGAGAGCATCATGACGTGGAAGATCGTCGTCGGAGGAGACAACGCAGGCTACGGCTACAAGGAGGAGCTCAAGGCCCTCCTGGAGGCCGATGATCGCGTCGAGTCCGTGACCGACGTCGGCGTCACCGGCCGTGACGACGCCGAGCTGTACCCCAACGTCGCCGTCGCCGCCGCCGAGAAGGTCGCCGCCGGCGAGGCCGACCGCGCCCTGCTGATCTGCGGCACCGGGCTCGGCGTCGCGATCGCGGCGAACAAGGTCAAGGGCGTGCGCGCCGTGACCGCGCACGACCTGTACTCCGTGCAGCGCTCCGTGCTCTCCAACAATGCGCAGGTGCTGTGCATGGGCGAGCGCGTGGTGGGCCTCGAGCTCGCCAAGGAGCTGGTGAAGGTCTGGCTGGACCTCGAGTTCGACCCGACCTCGGCCTCCGCCGAGAAGGTCGACGCGATCTGCGCGTACGAGGGCGAGTGACCTCACCTGCCTGACCCGTGCCCGGCGGCGGCCTCCCTGCGCCGCTGCCCGGGCGCGATCCACGGGACCAATGCGGGGACATGGCGCATATTTCGGCCCATGTGCCCGTATTGGTCCCGTGGGTCGGCGGCTCCCGGCTTGGTCCCGTGGGTCGGCGGCTCCCGGCGGCGACCCCGTGTCGGCCGCCGCACCTCTCACATCTTCTCCCGCCTCCGAAAGGGCCCTGCCATGACCGACCTGTGGATCGGCACCAGCTGGAAGATGAACAAGACCCTCGACGAGGCCCGCGCCTGGACGACGGGACTGGTCGACGCGCTCGGCGACTCCGCGCCCGCCGGGATCCAGCCCTTCGTCATCCCGTCCTTCACCGCGACCACGACCGTGCGCGCGCTGCTGGGCCAGGACTCGCCGGTGCTGCTGGGCGTGCAGAACGCGCACTGGGAGGACGCCGGGGCGTGGACCGGGGAGGTCTCCGTCCCGCAGGCGAAGGACGCCGGGGCCCAGCTCGTCGAGATCGGCCATTCCGAGCGCCGCGAGCACTTCGGCGAGACCGTGGAGACCACCCGTCTGAAGGTCGCCGCCGCCCTGCGCCACGGGCTCACCCCGCTGCTGTGCATCGGCGAGGACGCCCAGGTCAAGGCCGAGGGAGGTTCCAGCGCGTTCATCCTCGAGCAGGCCGCCGGAGCCCTGGACGGCCTCGACGCCGCGGAGCTGTCCCGGGTCGTCATCGCCTACGAGCCCATCTGGGCCATCGGCGAGAAGGGCCGCCCCGCCACCGTCGAGGAGCTGCGCGAGCCCTTCGCCGCCCTCGCCGAGGCCTACGGCGACCGCGTCGCCGGACTGCTCTACGGCGGCTCCGTCAACCTCGACAACGCGGCCGACCTGCTCGGCATCGAGCACGTGACCGGCCTGTTCGTCGGCCGCACGGCCTGGAAGCTCGAGGACTACCTCGAGCTGCTGCGCATCGCCGAGGCCCATCGGGCCGGCTGACCCCGCCGGCCGTCATTCGTCGGCCGCTACCCGCCAGTCATCGGCCGCTACCCGCCAGTCATCGGCCGCTAGCCGTCAGCTGCTAGCCGTCGGCACAGGCTGCCGGCGTGGCCTGTGGTCGGCGCGGCCTGCCGTCGGCGGCCTCAGGCGCCGTCGACGGGCGTGCGGACCAGGCGCTCCGCGGCGGTGCGCATGTGCGACTCCATGGCGCTCGCGGCGGCCTGCGGATCCTGGGCGGCGATCGCCTCGCACACCGCCCGATGCTCCCGGATGGCGACGTCGATGTCCGCCGGGTCCTCCACGCCGCGCTCGAACCACACCCGCAGCAGCGAGCGCGACGTCGACAGCAGCGCGGCAAGGATGGGGTTCCCGGCCATCGCGGCGAGGTGCTGGTGGAAGGCCATGTCCGCCTCGATGTAGGCGGCGGCGTCCCCACGGGCGGCCTCCTGGGCGGCGACGAGCTCCTCCAGCCGCGCCACCTGGTCGGCCGCCGGCTCCCGTGCCGCCTCCTGGGCCGCCGAGCGCTCGAGCGCCCCGCGCACCACGGCGAGGTCCTCCGTAGCGTCCTGGTCCACCAGCAGGCTCCAGGAGAGCGTCTGCGGCAGCAGCTCCGAGGTGGAGGCGCGCAGGTAGGTGCCGGATCCGGCTCGGGTCTCGACCACGCCGAGCACCTCGAGCGCAGAGATCGCCTCCCGGATCGCCGAACGTCCCACGCCCATCGCCTCGGTCAGCCGACGCTCCGAGGGCAGCCGGTCGCCCGGCCGCATGGAATCGCCCAGCAGCACGTCCAGCAGGCGGCTCGCCACCGATCCGCTGGGGGAGCGGGAACCCTGCGCGTCGCGGCGCAGCAGATCCAGCGGGTCCACCGGCTCGGAGGGCGTGCGCGGATCGGAGGCCGGGGCCGGCGCAGCTGCGGAATCGGATCGGGACGGGCGGGAGGTCTCGGGCACCCGACCAGACTAGTGCGCCCCGGCTCCGGCGTTCCGGCCGCACGGCGATGCCCGCCGCGGCGACCCCGCCCCTTGCATCGGCGTTCCCGCGCCCACCGTCCCGTTCTTCATCGTCCCGCGATCTCGCTGTGCGGCGAGCACCTGCGCGCGGACGGTCAACTGGTTGACCAGTTGGGGGTGGCGAGGTTAGCGTGAGGCCACGCGCCCGGCACGACCGGCCGGGGCGGACCACGACGAGGTGACGCGGATGGACATCGGGATCGGCACGTACGCGCTGTTCTGGGAATGGCAGGACGCCAACCCGCGGCCGATGAGCATCGCCGGGATGCTCGACCGGGCGGCGGAGCTGGACTGCCAGGTCTTCCAGATCTGCGACGACCCGTGCGTGGACGGACTCTCCCGGGCGGAGCTCACGGCTCTGCGCGATCAGGCACGCGACCTGGGGCTGCGCCTCGAGCTCGGCACCCGCACCATCGGCCCCGACCATCTGCGCCGCTACCTCGACATCGCCGAGGCGCTGGGCGCCCCGGTGCTGCGCTCGATGATCCAGCGCCCCGAGATCGCCGGCGGCCGCGATCAGGCCGTCGCCGCGCTGCGGGAGGTCCTTCCGCGGCTCGAGTCGCAGGGCGCGACCCTCGCCCTGGAGACCTACGAGCAGGTCCCCACCGCCGAGCTGATCGCCGTCGTCGAGGAGGTCGCCTCGCCCCACGTGGGGATCTGCCTGGACCCCGCCAACTGCGTCTCCGCCCTCGAGCATCCCCGCGACGTCGTCGAGCGGACCGCCGCGCACGTGGTCGACCTGCACGTGAAGGACTTCCGCTTCGACCGCGCCGAGGGCTGGGTGGGCTTCACCCTCTCCGGCGCACGGATGGGGGAGGGCCTGCTCGACCTCGACCACGAGCTCGACGCGGTCTATCGCGAGGGGCGCACGCCTGCCGCGATCGTCGAGCACTGGCTGCCCTGGCAGGGCGACCTCGAGACCACGCTGCGCATCGAGCGCGACTGGACCCGCGCCACCCTCGACGCCCTGCGCACCTCAGCGCAGGCCGCCCCCGCGCCCGCACCCTGACCATCGGCCATCGGCCATCGGCCCATCGGCCCATCGGCCCATCGACCCATCGGCCCAGCCCGCACCGCACCCGCCTTCACCCCGAGCAAGGAGATCACCATGACCACCGATCGCAGCAAGGACCTCAACCCCCTCAAGGGCAAGCAGGTCGACCTCGATGCGAGCCTCACCGTCGCCGTCGTCGGCGCCGCCGGGAAGATGGGCACGCGCGTGTCCAACAACCTGAACCTCACCGATGCGACCATCCATTACTGCGAGTCCTCCCCGGCGGGCCGCGAGCGCGTCGAGGCGCTGGGCCGCACCGTGAGCAGCATCGACGACGTCGCCGGCGAGGCCGACGTCGTCATCCTCGCCGTGCCCGACGTGGTCCTCGGGACGGTCTCCGAGTCCGTCGTCCCGCAGATGAAGCCCGGGTCCGTGCTGCTGACGCTGGACCCCGCCGCCGCCTACGCGGGACTGCTCGCCACCCGCGAGGACGTCTTCCAGGCGTGCGCCCACCCCGCCCACCCCTCCGTGTTCCTCGAGCGCACCACCCCCGAGGAGTGGGCCGACACCTTCGGCGGCATCGCCGCCCCGCAGGAGGTCGTCGCCGCCTTCGAGGGCGAGGACCAGGACGCGAAGGGTCGCCTCGAGCAGGTCATCCGGGCGATCTATGCCCCCGTCATCGACGTCCACTGGGTCACGGTGAAGCAGCTCGCCCAGCTCGAGCCGACCCTGGTGGAGACCACCGGATGCATGATCGGCCAGTTCCTCAAGGACTCGATGGACCACGCCATCCATGAGAAGGGGATCCCCGAGGACGCCGTGAAGGCGATCTTCTACGGCCACATCTTCATCTCCCTGACCAACGCCCTGCGCGGCTCCAACCCGTTCTCCGACGCCTGCCTGCTGGCGATGGACTACGGGCGCGAGGCGATCATCAAGGACGACTGGAAGCGCATCTGGGACGACAGCGAGCTCGACTCCGTCATCGCCACGATGCTGAAGCTCGACCGCGCCGAGGAGCGCTGAGCACCCCCACCCCCACCCCCGATCCCGGGCGGCGCAGCGCTGCGCCGCCCGGGGAGAGGCAGTCATGAGCACCGCATATCTCATCGGCGTCGCCGTCCTGGCGATCGCCATCCTCCTGTTCACGGTCATGAAGCTGAGATGGCCGGCCTTCATCTCCCTCCTGTTCGTCTCCGTCCTCACCGCGGTCCTCGCGGGCATCCCGATCCAGGACGTGATCCCCACCGTCATCGAGGGCATGGGAGGCACGCTCGGCAATGTCGCCCTGCTGGTCGGCCTCGGCGCCATGCTCGGCGGCATCATCGAGAAGACCGGCGGCGCGGAGATCATCGCGCACCGCGCGGCGGAGGTCCTCGGCGAGAAGCGCCTGGGCCCGGCCCTGCTGATCGCCTCGGGCCTGGTCGCGATCCCGATCTTCTTCGACGTCGCCTTCATCATCCTGGTGCCGATCATCTTCAGCTTCGCGAAGGCCGCCGGGCATCGCTCGCCGATCGCCCTGGGCGCCCCGGTCGCGGTGCTCATGGTGTTCATCCACAACGCGGTGCCGCCGCACCCGGGGATCGTCGGCTCCACCACGCTGCTGGGGCCGGAGCAGCTGGGCCTGGTGACCGTGCTGGGCATCCTGCTCGCGATCCCGATGGGCTTCCTGGTCTTCTTCCTGTCCGGACGCATCATGCGCAGCACCACCTTCTCGGTCTCGCCCGAGGTCGCGCAGAAGTACGCCGATGCGGGCGCGGCCCGGTTCGTGGCCGCCCGCGCGGGCGCGGTCACCGTCCCGGCGGGCTCCGGCGGCTCCCGCGACGGCGGGTCCGGGTCCGGGGCGGGCGGTGCTCAGGGAGCATCGGCCGATGCCGACGCGTCGTCCGGCGCCGACGCCGCCCCCGCGCGCCGCGTCACCGAGCCCTCGGCCGCGACGGTCATCGCGATGATCCTGCTGCCGATCCTGCTCATCGCCTGCGGCACCATCGGAAAGGTGCTCCTGCCCGAGGGCTCGCCCGCCCTGAACGTGCTCTCCTTCCTCGGCGCCCCCGGCTTCGCCCTGCTCGTGGCGGGTCTGCTGTCGATGTACGTGCTCGGCTTCCGCCACGGCTGGGGTCGCCAGGACCTCGCCGACGTCATGGACGGCGCCCTCGGCCCGGCCGCCATCGTCGTGTTCGTGACCGGCGCGGGCGGCGTGTTCGCGAAGGTGCTGACCGTCTCCGGGATCGGGACGGCCGTCTCGGGCCTGCTGGTCGACGCCGGGGTGCCGGTGCTGCTGCTGGCGTTCCTGCTCGCGCTGATCTTCAAGGTGGCGCAGGGCTCGGGCACCGTGGCGACGCTGACGGCCGCCGGGCTGGTGCAGTCCACGGTCCTCGCGGGCGACTTCTCCGCGATCCAGGTCGCGCTGATCATCCTCGCGATCGGCATGGGATCGCTCGCGCTGTCGCACATCAACGACTCCGGCTTCTGGATCATGACCCGCTTCCTGGGGCTGTCGGTCGCGGGCGGCCTGAAGACGTGGACGCTGATGTGCACCGTGCTCGGCTTCACCGGGATGGCGATCATCTCCCTGGCCTGGCTGATCGTCTCGTAGATCCCCGGCGGATCCCGGAGGCCCCGGGCCGCCGCCGCCATCCGGAGGCCCCGGAGACGTTCCCGCGGGAACGCCTCCGGGGCCTTCGATCATGGTCCGCCCGCGCCATGGCGCGGCACAGGTCCCGGCCGTCGGCGGGGGAGCAGGCCGAGCATCCGCTGGTCCTCCCCACCCCGTGCTCGTCCACCGGCGGGTCCGGCGGCGTCGACCGTCGGTGCCCTCTGGTGGGATGGATCTGCGGCGGCGGCGATGGGGCTGTCGCCGGGGATCGGGGGACAGAGGTGCTCTCATGAGCGAGACCAAGGGCGCGGACAGGACACGGACCGCCGCCGAGGGACCGGCATCGGCCGAGGGACGGGCAGCAGCTGAGGCACGGGCAGCGGCCGATGCCGCGATCGGGCAGGTGACGCCGCTGAACCGGGAGGACGCCGAGCGGCTCGGCACGCGCATCCAGGCGCATGCCGCCCACATCGCCGAGGCGATGTGCGCGTTCCTGCTGCTCGTGGCGGAGTTCGAGTCCCGCGACGCCCTGCGCTGGTACGTCGGGCTGAAGTCGACGGCGCACTGGCTGGCGTGGGCCTGCTCGATGTCGCCGGGCACCGCCCGCGAGCACGTCCGGGTGGCGCGCGCCCTCCCGCGGATGCCCGCGACCGTCGAGGAGTTCCGGCGGGGCCGCCTGTCCTTCTCCAAGGTCCGCGAGATGACGCGCCTGGTGGGGCGGGTCGAGGAGGAGGCTCTGCTGGAGATGGCCCGATCGATGACCGCCTCGCAGCTGGCCCGCACCATCTCCGGCTTCCGGGCGGCCGAGGGCACCCGCATGCCCCAGGAGGCCGCCCGCGCGGCATCCTGGCGTGTCCGGGAGGACGGCATGGTCGAGCTCCGTGCGGTGCTCCCGGCGGAGGTCGGCGCCGAGATCGTGACAGCGCTGGATCTGGCTCTGCAGCGGGACGACGCCCCGATCGGGGAGGACGACGATGCCCGCTCCGCCCGCGCCGACTTCGGCACCCCGGACATCCCGCAGCGCAAGGCCGATGCTCTCCTCGACCTGGCGCGCACCTACCTCGAGACCGCGCCGGCCGACTGCAGCGGGGAGGACCGCCACCTGGTCCTGGTGCACGTCACGCCGGACGCCCTCGCCGCCGACGGCGTTCCCGCGGGAACGCCTGCCGCGCCGGGGGAGGAGCCCGCGGCGCCGAGCGATCCTCCCGCGCCGTCCCTGGACACCGGCGGGCACCGGGACCGGTGCGGGATCGTCGGGATGGGGCCGCTGGAGCCGGCCACGGCGCAGCGCCTGGCCTGCACCGGGATGCTGGCGCTGCTGGTCACGGACGAGGACGGGGAGGTCCTGCACCTGGGGCGCACGCGACGCCTGGCCTCGCCCGCCCAGCGCCGCGCCCTGCGCGCCACCCAGGGCACCTGCCAGTTCCCGGGCTGCCACCAGTCCCGGCATCTGGACGCCCACCACCTGGTGCCGTGGAGCGACGGCGGCAGCACCGACATCGAGGACCTGGTCCTGCTGTGCCGGCGCCACCACATGATGGTCCACGAGGGCGGGCTCACCCTGCACCGTCTGCGAGACGGCGGCGGGGAGGCCGCGGCCCGCGGAGCCTCCCGCTTCGAGGTCCGCGACCGCAGCGGTCGCCCGGTGCAGGCGTGGTGGCCGCATGTCCTCGAGCACGCCCGGGTGGCGCCGGCGGAGGTCGGGCACCCGCTGAAGATCATCGACGCCTCGACGCCGCCCCTGCACTGGGGCGCGGGCGACGTCCGGATCGCCCCGACCACCGGCGGCTACGACTTCCACCGCGACGATGCCGTCTCGGGGCTGCTGAGCCGCCGCCCCGCCGAGGACGGGACGACGGCCGCGGCGACGGCGCCCGCCGGGCGCTGACCTCGCCGGCCGGTATCTGCGACCGGCGTCGCCGCCCGACGGGCCGGGCGCCGTCAGCGGCTGGTCTCGACCAGGCGCTCGAAGACGAACTCGTAGGGCAGGTAGGACACGTCGTACTCGTGGCCGGGCTGGTGGGGCATCAGCTGCGACATCTGGATCAGCCGCCAGCCGGCGAGCAGCGCATCCAGACCGGTGCGGAAGGGCGGCTCGTCGCTGTCGCCCATCGTCGGGCGGGATCGGCCGGTGCCGTCGTAGCGGCTCCAGCCGATCACCTCGGAGTCGAGGGCGGAGGTGCCCAGGTAGAGGATGAGCACCTGCTGGCGCAGATGCGGGTCGATCGGCTTCGCGGCGAAGGATTCGTCGACGGAGAGGGTCATGATGGTCCTGTTCTTCTGGTCGGAGAGTTGCTGTCGAGCCGGGCGGCGGAGGGGCGAGGGGCGGGTCGCCCGGGTCAGAGACCCCAGCCCCCTGCGGTGGCGTTCGATCCCAGGCGCACGTCCGTGGCGCCGGGCGCGACGAACTGCGGGCGCAGCTGCTCGCGGGTCAGGTAGTTGTCGATGTCGAACAGCTGGTCGCCGGTCAGCACGCGCCAGAGCTTCGCCCGGTTGACCAGCTCGAGACGGCCCTCGTTCGCGTTCGTCCACCCGAAGGAGGTCCGCAGCGTCTCGACGACAGCCGGATCGTCGATGTCATCGGTGTTCCACAGGCGCAGCTGGCGGACCGTCGGGTTGAAGCGGATCTTGAACATGTAGCGCGCGACGTCGGAGTCGTTGCGGCGCCCGCCGTGCCAGATGCCGTGATGGAGGAAGACGACGGTGCCGGCAGGACAGGTGAGGCGGGTCTGCCCGGCCAGGTTCTGGTAGCGGCCGATGCCGGTCTGGTTGATCCGGCGCAGATGGGTGCCCGGCACGCTCAGCGTCCCGCCCTGCTCCAGGGTGACCTCCCGCGGGTAGTACATCAGCTGCATGTCGAAGGCGTCGGTGCGGGTGTCGAGGATGGCGTCGCCGTGCATGTTCTGCGCCTCCCCGCCGCGCGGCGGGCGGATGTGCACGGCGTGATGGTCGATCACCGGGTCCGGACCCACCAGGCTCTGCACCGCCCCGGCGATCGCCGGGAGGTCCAGCAGCTCGCGGACGAAGGTGCCGGTGGGGAACGCCGTGTCCAGGGGCGTGCCGTAGGGGTAGCCGGGGATCCCGGCGTCGAGGACCTCGATGGCCCGCTCGTTCATCTCCTCCGGGACCACCGCCTGGAGGGCGAAGGCGCCGTGCGAGACGAAATGGGCCATTTCCACCGAGCTGAGCAGATGTTCGCGGTCGACCGTCGCAGTCATGACGGGTCCTTTCCGAGGGGCGTGTCGTAGTCCGTGCAGGTCGGCGCGAGATCGGGGCGACGCTGCGGATCCACCGTAGGCAGGGCCGCCCCCGTGGCGGATGGTGCTCATCCGGCCGATGCTGGTTCAATTCCTGCATGAGCATGCCGACGGCGGAGCCAGCCCCTCTGGACCTGACCTCCCCGCCGGAGGTCCGGAACATCGGCCGCAGCACCCATGGCGTGCAGCGCGACGAGGAGGAGTTCCAGCTCCCCGAGCTGTGGTCCCTGCACCTGTACGAGTACGACGCCGTGCTCGAGGTGGACGGCGTCGAGCACGGGATCACCCCCGGATCGGTCTCTCTCGTGCCGCCGGCCTGCCGGATCCGCTACCGCTATCGCGGCCCGTCGACCCACCTCTACGCCCATCTGCGCGGGGACCCGATCGCGTCCCCGGGCACCGGCGCGGCCGGCGGGCGTCCCGGTCCGGGCGGGCGGCTGGAGGTCGTGATGCGACCCGGGGCGGAACTGCCGGCGATCACGGACCTCATGACCTCGGCGATCGCCTCCGCCGTCACCCGTCCCGCCCGCACCCGTGCCGACATCTGGATGGCGCTGCTGCGCCTGGACGAGAGGCCGCGCAGCAGCGACGGGCGCCCGGCCCGCAGCCATGCGAGCGCGGCGATGTCCTACATCGAGTCGCGGCTGTCGGAGCCGCCGACCGTCCCCGAGGTCGCCGCCCACGTGGGGATCTCGGCCAACCACCTGACCCGGGTGTTCCGCGGCGAGCTGTCCGAGTCTGTGGTCGCCTACATCCGGCGACGCCGGATCGACCATGCCCGGCGGCTGCTGACCAGCAGCACCATGTCGATCCCGGCGATCGCGGCCAGCGTCGGCTTCAGCGATCTGCAGGCGTTCAACAAGGCGTGCCGGGCCGTCACCGGCGCCTCCCCGCGCGCTCTTCGCCGCAGCGCGCGGGAGTGACCGAGCGACCGCGGCCTACTCCTGCGCGGCCTCCTGCATGCCGCCCGAGCGCTCGCCGACCGCCTCGAGGTGCGTGCGCAGGGTCTGCAGCGCGCCGTCGTGGTTGCGCTCCTGGACCCGCGCCAGGACCGCGGCGTGCTCGGCGATCGCCTCGGCGGAGTCGATCTGCCCGGGGCCCGCGGACCAGGTCTGCCGCATCCGATGCGCGTGCGCATGGATGGTCTCGCGCATGGAGTCCAGGAAACGGTTCCCGGCGTGGCGGAAGATCGCCTCGTGGAAGGCGGCATCGGCCAGGAAGTACTCGTGGATCAGCTCGTAGGGCGGCTCGTCGGTCTCGGCGATCCGATCGGCCAGCGCCTGGTGCGCGGCATGGGCCTCGACCAGGTCGGCGGTGAGCTCCTCCCAGTGCGCGAAGGCGCGGGTCATCGCCGCGGTCTCGATGACCACGCGGGCGTCGATGAGCTCCGCGATCTGCTGCGGGGTCAGCGGTTCGGCGACGACGTAGCCCTTGAGCGCCTGGTAGCGGATCAGCCCGGATCTCTCGAGCGCCACGAGCGCCTCGCGCACCGGGGTGGGGGAGACGTCGAGATCCCGGGCCAGGCCGTCGATGCTGAGCCGGGCACCAGGGCGCCAGCTCCCCTGGGTCAGCCGGTCCAGGATCATCTCCTGGACCTCGGCACGCAGCACCTGCCGCTTGACACTCATGAGCACTCCCGGGGTCTGCCCCGGTGCCCGCCGATGGGCGCCGGGAACGATGGTCCATGAATCTTATGGGATACAGGATTCTCCTCCCGATCCTGTCCGTCCGCGGCGGCACGAGGCGAGGCGCCGGCGCGGTTCAGGCGAGCGGGAGCCCGGAGTCCGCCCGCGCGAGCCGATCGTGCAGGTCGATCACCTGGCGCTCGGACGCGCTCGGCGCGGGGCCGTGGGCGGACTCCCGCCGGGTGACGGCGAACGGGTCGCAGCACCGTTCGTAGTCCCGTACCCAGGCTCGCAGCCGCTCGGCCTCCGCCGGGGCTCGCGCCGGCCAGGTCACGCGCGGCGCCGCCGTGCCGGCCCGCCACGGCTTCGGGGTCAGCCGCGCCCGGAAGGAGCCGTCGGAGCGGCACAGGGTGACGTACAGCGGATCGCTGCCCAGCTCCTCGAGCAGCTGCCGCGCGCGTTCGCCTCCGGGCTGCGCCTCAGCGCCGGTGACCAGTACACGGAATCCGGCGCGGGTGCGGTGTACCTGCACCCCGAGGTCGGGGTGGGCGGCGACGAACTC
Organism: Brachybacterium phenoliresistens; assembly: GCF_000576425.1. Lineage (GTDB taxonomy): Bacteria > Actinomycetota > Actinomycetes > Actinomycetales > Dermabacteraceae > Brachybacterium > Brachybacterium phenoliresistens. The sequence continues at coordinate 222,366 of NZ_KK069991.1, forward strand.
CTCGAACACGGCGCGGGCGGCGGCCTCCTGCGCCGGGGCGCGGCGCAGGATCCGATCCAGCAGGCTCCCGCGCGGTGCCGGCCGGCGTGCCGGGTGGCGGCGCACGGGGAGGTCGACGTCGGCGATGAGCACGGCGTCGGTGGAGAGGATCTGCGCGCCGTAGCGGTTGCGGGTGATCGTGGCCAGCAGCGTGCCGTCCCCGTCGCGGATCTCCTCGAGGAGCTCCTCGCGCAGCGGGCCGCGCGGGTAGTACCAGGCGGCGTCGCCGCGGCCCGGACCTCCTGCGGCGAGGATCGCCTGCAGCCGGGAGCGCGCCGCCGCGCGGGCGTCCTCCTCGGAGGTGGTCGAGCTGCCCCAGATGCGCAGGCGGATGTCGCGGCCGTCGACGTGCGCAGGCTGCTCGGCCGGCGCCCAATGGCGCGGGGGAGTCCTCATGCGCCCTGCCTACCACGCCCGGCGGCGGGGCGACAGGTGCCGTGCGCGAGCGCGCGCGATCGAGTGCGGGAGGATCAGCGGTCGCGCAGCCGCACCACGGCCAGGATCAGCAGGGTGACGGAGACGGCGGCGAGACCGATGGCCAGGGGCAGGCTCGCGGGACTGCCGAGGGAGATCGCCAGCAGCCCGGCCACCAGGACCACGCAGGCGATGGCGACCAGGAGACCCGGCAGTGCCCGTCGTACCTTGTATCGGCGCGTCTCCACCGTCATCCTCGTCCCCCTCGGTCGCTCCGGGGACCGGTGTCCCCCTGATGGTCCCCAGGAGCCAGCCTAGGCACCCCGCCTGCCGAGCACCACCACCCCTGGTCCCGTCTCTCGCGCCGTCGAGGTGGACCTGGGTCCCGCCGCGCGGCGCCGGCCCGCCGGGATGCCCGCGCCGGGGTGCCCGCGCCGGAATGCCGCGCCGGGGTGCCCGCGCTGCGATGCCGTCGTCGTGCCCGGTACCGTCGGGACGCATGAGCATCCCCACCGCCCCCGCGCCGGGCGAGGAGCGCACCGCCCATTGCCTGCTGGACCACGCCGGCCGCGTGCTGGATGCGGCCGATGCCGACCGTCCCTTCTACGCCGCCAGCACTATCAAGCTCCACGTCCTGCTGGCGGCGCTGCGCGCGGTCGACGCCGGAGGGCTCGACCTCGCGGCCCGCGTCACGGCGACGTCCCGGTTCCGCGGGGCCGACGGGGAGGTCTTCGCCCTCGGCGGGGACCACCGGGATGCCACGCATCCGCCCGAGGGCACGCCGATCGCCGTGCGGGAGCTGCTGGTGCGGATGATCGACCGGTCCAGCAACGAGGCGACCGACCACGTGCTCTCCCTGGTCGGGCTGCCGGCGGTCGCGGAGGAGATCGCCCGGCTGGGTCTGACGAGCACCCGGGTGGAGCGGATGATCGGCGACGCCTCGGCGATCGCGGCGGGGGCGACCAACGAGACCAGCGCCGCCGACCTCGCCCGCACGATCCGCGCGCTGGTCGCGGGCGCTCCCGGGCCCGGCGGGCTCGAGCCCCGCTCGCGGTCGCTCGCCCGGGAGGCGCTGCGCGCCCAGCGGATCCGCGTGATCGCCGACGCGCTGCGGCCGGACGTGGAGGTCGGCTCCAAGACCGGGTGGGTCGACGACTACCGCCACGACGTCGCGTTCCTCGGCGACCCGGACACGACCACGGTGCGGTACCTCGCGGTGATGACCGCGGGCAGGGGGCAGGAGGCGGCCGATGCGCACATCGGCCGCCTCGTCCGGGCGCTGCTGCCGGACCTCGCCCGCTGACCCGCGGCCGGCTCAGCGCGCGAGCGCGACGCGGCGCGCTCCGGCGTACTCGCCGTCGGGGTCGTACTCGCTCAGCGACATGATCTCGACGCTGCGCGCGGCGTTGGGGGACTGCAGGATCATGTCCTCGCCCAGGTACAGGGCCACGTGCCGGATCGAGTCCCCGCCCGGCTCGGTCGCGAAGAACACCAGGTCGCCGCGCTGCAGATCCTCACGGTCCACCTCCTCGAGGCCGGAGTCGCGCATCTGCGGGCCGGCGTCGCGGCAGATCGTGATCCCGTGGTGGTGGAACAGGGTGTAGGTGAACCCGGAGCAGTCGTAGCCGTAGGCGCTGACGCCGGCCCACAGGTAGCGCAGCCCCAGGAACCGTTCGCCGGTGGCGATGATGTCCTCGACGCTCGGCAGGGGCGGCTGCTCGCCCGGGGCGCGGACCACGACGTCCTCGGCCGGCAGATGCGCGGATCCGCCGCCGGGGACCGCGACCCGCACCGAGCGCCCGGTGCGGCCCAGGACCGGCAGGACCGTGTCGAAGGAGACCGGGATCAGGGGTGCGCTGCCGGACGGCGTGCGCGAGAGCATGCTGGTCAGCGCCGTGACGGTGGCGGTGGGCGAGGAGGCGGCGGCCGCGGCGAAGTCCTCGTCGACCACCAGCTGCGTCGTCGGCACCCAGCCCGGGTAGCCGCGCGGGTCGCGCGGGGTGGGCTGGGCGGTGACCACGATCCGTGCCCAGTCGCCGTCGACCTCGTCGACGATCACGGGGCTGCCGAGCACGGCCTGCGACTCCAGCTCCCCGGTCAGCCAGCGCCGGGTCTCGGTGTCCTGCATGTTCGCGTTCCAGGCGTCGAGGTCGACGGGGGTGGTCAGGGACGGGTCGTCGATCCCGGGCCGATTGCCTCGGGGCTCGACCCACAGCGTCGTGGCCGTGACCGCGCAGTGGGCGTGCACGCCCGGGGCGAGGCCCTCGCCCGGGACCGGGAGGTCCTGCGGGGGCCGGGCGGGCGTTCCGCCGGCCCTGCCGCCGGTGCCGGTGGGGGCGGGGCCTGCGGCCATGGCTCCTCCAGTGCCGAGCGCGGTCACCAGGCCGGCGGCGCCGGCCGCGGCCAGCCTCAGCCCGCCGCGGCGGGTGAGGCGCGGACCGTCGAGCGGCGGCAGGGCGCCGGTCTCCTCGCGGCCGGGTGTGCGGTGGTGTCGGTGCGTTCCCATGATGGACTCCTTCGTCGTGCGGATACCGGGGTTTCAGGGGGCCGGATGCTCCGGCGGGGGGTCGCTCGGCACAGGGTCGTGCCGGGCAGGGTCGTGCCGGGCAGGGGCGTGCGTCGCGGGGTCGACCTGGGCGTCCAACCGGTCGAGCCCCAGGCCGGGACCGCCCAGCAGGCGCAGCATGCCGCCGTCCTCGGTGTAGCCGCCGGCCGGGGCGGGGGAGGCGAACCAGGCCGGCGGGTCCAGGTCGATCAGGGTGATCGCCCGGTGGGAGAAGGCCAGGTGCGCGGCCGCGGTGATGGAGATGCGCGGCTCCATCATCGCGCCGACCATGCAGGTCAGGCCGGCCTCGGCGGCCGCATCGGCGATGGCGAGCGCGGGGCGGATCCCCCCGGATTTCGCGAGCTTGATGTTCAGCAGGTCCGCCGCGCCGGCGTCGATGAGACGCAGCGCGTCCTCGCGGGACCACACGGCCTCATCGGCCATGATCGGCACGCCCACCGCGGCGCGCACCTGCGCGAGGCCGGCGACATCGGCCGCCGGGACGGGCTGTTCGACGAGGTCCAGGGGCAGGTCCTCGGCCTCGAGGCCGCCGATGATGCGGATCGCCTCGGCGGGGGACCAGCCCTGGTTCGCGTCCAGGCGCAGGCGCACGTCGGGCGCCGCCTCGAGGACGGCGTGCAGGCGGCGCCGGTCCTCGTCGATGTCCCGGCCCAGCTTCACCTTGAGGATGCGGGTGCCGGCGGCCCGCGCCTGGCGGGCCCGGGCGGCCATCGCCGGAGGGTCCTCGAGGGAGATGGTCATGTCGTTCTCCATCGCGCCGGCGATGCTGCCGCCCAGCAGCGCGGCCAGCGGTGCGTCGTGGCCGCGCGCCCAGGCGTCGTGCAGGGCCACCTCGAGGGCGGCCGCGGCGCTGGTGGCCTGCGGCAGGGCCGCCGAGATCCGGGCCGAGAGCTCCGCGATCGTGCCGGAGGCCCCCGTCAGGGCGCGCCGGCCCGGGCCGTCCAGGGCGGCCGTGATCGAGGCGGCGCTCTGGCCGGTCACGGCGACGGCATCGGCCGCGGATCCCTGGCCGACGGCGCCGCCGTCCAGCTCGACCTCCGCGACCACGTAGTCGACGGCCTCGGTGCGCCGGGCGGCGGTGACGAAGGGGCGCAGCAGCGCCGCCCGGTGCCGGTGCACCCGCACCGCCCGGACCGTCAGCACGGCGTCGTCGGGCCGGGCGGCCGGCGCGCCATCGGCCGGAGGAATGCTCACAGCCACGCCATCACCTGCGCCATCGCGAGCCCGGTGAAGGTGCCCAGCAGCGATCCGAGCAGGGCGAACAGCACACCCACCGGCACCAGCTGGCGGTTGAAGGCGCTCGCGACCACGGGGGCCGAGGCGATGCCGCCGATGTTCGCGGTCGAGGCGACGGCCAGCGAGAACAGCTCGGTCCGGGTGAGCTTGGCGTACACGACCATGATCGCGGCGTGGATGACCAGCACGATCACGCCGATCAGCAGGTACAGCGGCGCCTGCGTGATGGCGGAGAAGTCCGAGCCGGAGGCGATCTGGCCGATCACCACGAACAGCATCAGCGAGGCGACCTCCATGGCGCCGGCCGTGCGCCCCAGCGGGGTGAGGGCGACGATCAGGCCCAGCACGGAGACGATGAGGATGGTCCAGGTGGTGGCGTTGACGACCTGGCCGATCTCCGGCAGCAGCGAGCCGATCCACAGGGCGAGGGTCGCCACGAAGATCGAGCCGAACAGGGTGATCGCGAGGGAGGCGACGGTGACGGGGCGGGCCTGCTCGTCCTCCGCGTCGCCGGCGTGGGCGGCGAGGTAGGAGTCATCGGCCCGCGTCCAGCGGTTGAAGGCCGGGGAGACCGCGACCGAGGCGAACATGAGCATGAGCCAGACGGAGTACATGATCGTGTCGGTGATCAGGGCGTAGCCGAAGATCGACTCGGGGGCCTGCAGGATGTCCTGCACCGCGACCATGTTGGCGCTGCCGCCGGTCCACGAGGCCAGCAGCGCGCCGAGCACCTTCCAGGCGTCCGGGTGCAGCGCGGCCCGGAACAGCAGGAAAGCCACCACCATGCCGATGCTCAGGGAGGCCGCCGCGACCACGTAGGTCATCAGCAGCTTCGGGCCCAGGCGGATGATCCGGCGCAGGTCGCAGCCGAAGAGGAACAGGAAGATCATCGCCGGCAGGATCACCGTCTTGACCTCGCCGATGGGGGCGCGGGTCGCCTCGTCGTGGCTGAACACGCCCAGGGAGTTGAGGGTCGCGCACAGCAGGTACATCAGCACCATGCCGGGCACGTACCGGAACAGCGTCCAGCCGGTCGTGCGCTCGAGCACGATCAGCGCGCACGACAGTCCCAGCAGGACGCCGAGCATGAGCAGGCCGTCGGTGATCACGGGGGAGCTCCTCGAAGGGATGGGTCCGCCGCCGGAAACACCCCCAGAAACAGAGAACGCCGGAAGCACCCTGCACGGCGCCGGCGGCTGCGGGCGCGTGCGGGGTGCTTCCGGCGGATCCGGTCCTGTGAGGTCCCGGGCGGGCGGAGAGCGGCTATGGGGTCATGTCCGGCGGGTCCGCCGCCAGGTCGCGGTACTTCGCGGCGGCGCTGCGCACGGCGGCGGCGAGCGCCCTCTGCGAGGACCCGTGGTACCTGTCGGTGATGGACTCCACCAGGGCGTCATCCTCGAGCAGCGAGCGTCCCACCAGCAGCTCCCGCACGAAGTCGACCGTGAGGGAGAGGGTGGCGGTGCAGTCCGCCGCCCGGATGACGTGGGTCTCAGTATCGACCACGAGGCCGATGAAGAACAGCCCCCACTGCGTGGTGATCGGATTGTTGCTGGGCGACTTCGCCTCGCCGGTGAGGAAGATCGTGGGGCCTGCGGCGGGCGGCGGGCCGGAGCTGTCGGGCATGGGCCCAGGGTAGAGGCCGATCCACGCGGAGCCGATCCGCGTCACGGTATCTGGCCGCGGCCGGGCCGCGGGGTATAGAACGGATCGGTGAGCCCTGACCCCCGCCCCGTGCCCGCCCCCGCCGCCGTCGATCCCGCCGGGGAGCCCGGGGACCGGGAGGTCTGCGCGGACTCCTATGCGGTCGAGGCCGATGTCTTCGCCGACGAGCCCGCCGTCGAGCCGGAGGCCGGCGCCGAGGCAGGGGGCGCCGCGGCAGGGGGCGCCGAGGCCGGGGGCGCCGCGCCCGCCCGTCGCGGCCGCGGGGCGTTCGGCTTCGCGCTGGCCGCGATCGCCCTGCTCACCATCTCCTTCGCCCTGCGTCCCGGCGCCTCCTCGGTGGGGCCGCTGCTGGACCCGATCTCGGAGGCCTTCGGCCGCGGGGAGACCTACGGCGGGCTGCTGACCGCCATGCCGGGGCTGTGCTTCGGCGTGATCGGGCTGCTGGCGGTGCCCGTCGCCAAGCGGCTGGGCCTCACCGGCAGCATCGTCGTCGCCATCGGGATCGCGGCGCTGGGACTGGCGCTTCGGCCGCTGTCCGGCGGGGGCGCCGTCTTCGCCCTGCTCACGGTGCTGGCGCTGGCCGGGCCGGCGCTCGGGAACGTGCTGGTGCCCGCGTGGGTCAAGCGCCACGGCGGCTCCCGCACCGTCGCGCTGATGACCATGTACTCGATCGTCCTGGCCGCCGGCGGCACCGCCGGGACCCTGTTCTCCGTGCCCATCGCCGAGGCCGCCCCGGATGGCTGGCGCACCGCTCTGGGCGTGTGGTCGCTGGGCGCGGCGGTGCCGGCGCTGGTGTGGCTGCTGGTGCTGCGGCGCACGGGCCACGACTTCCAGCCCCCGGCCGGCGGCGGCCGCGCCCCCGGCAGCCTGCTGCGCTCGCCGATGGCCATCGCCCTGACCATCACCTTCGGCCTGCAGTCGATGCACGCCTACATCCAGATGGGGTGGACCCCCTCGATCCTCGCGGACGCCGGGCTGGCCCCGGCGACCGCCGGGGCGCTGGCCTCGGTCTCCTTCGCCTGCGGCATGCTCGGCGGGCTGGTGATGCCGATGGTGATCGCCCGGGTGCGGAACCTGCAGCCGATCATGCTGGCCATGGGCGTGCTCACCGCCTCCGGCTATGCGGGACTGCTGCTGGCCCCGGGGACCGCGCCGCTGCTGTGGATGCTGCTGCTGGGCATCGGCGGCTTCGTCTTCCCGGCGACCATCGCCCTGCTGCCCGCCCGCACCCGGGACGCCCGGGTGACGGCGCGGCTGTCCGGGATGGTCCAGCCGGTCGGGTACATGCTCGCGGCCATCGGCCCCTTCGCGGTGGGCCTGGCCCATGAGGCCCTGGCCGGATGGACCGCGATCCTCGTGGTGCTGCTGGTGCTGTCCCTGGTGATGGGCGCGGTGGCGTGGAAGGCGTCGGCCGCCCGGATGGTCGACGACGAGCTGGCGCCGGCCGCCTGACCCGCGGCGCGGGGCGTGGAAGGATGTGCCCATGAGCGATGCGCGCGCCGCCGAGACGACCCCGGACCTCCCTGTGCCTCCCGCGCCGGAGGACCTCGCCCCCGCCCGGGCCGCGGGCCGGGGCCTGCGCCTGCTGTCCGCGCTCCCGGACACGCCCTACCGGCTGGCGCTGCGGGCCTCGCAGCGGCCCACGCTCCCCGGGCGGGACGTGGTCGACCGCGCGCTGGTGACCCGCGAGGTCACTCGCATCGGCGACCGGACCGTGCCGGGGGTGCCCGTGACCTGGATCGACCGGGACCGGGCGCGGCAGGCGGCCGTCATCCACCTGCACGGCGGGGCGCACACCATCGGGGAGACGCCGGCGCACTGGCGGTGGCTGGAAGAGCTGCGCCGCCGGGCCGGCACCGCTGCGGCGATGGTCCACTACCGCATGCCCCCCGGGCATCCCTTCCCGCGCGCCCTCGAGGACGCCGCGGGCGTGGTCGCCGAGCTGGTGCGCGAGGCGGAGCTGACCCCCGGCCGCTGGATCCTGTCCGGGGACAGCTCCGGGGGCGGGCTCGCCCTCGCCGTCGCGCAGCGCCTGCGCGACGAGGGCCACGGCGCCCCGGCCGCGCTGCTGCTCACCAGCCCGTGGACGGACCTGACCCTCTCCGATCCCGTGATCGCGCTCCAGGCGGGTCGCGACGAGGTGCTGACCCCGCAGGCCCTGGAGCGCGCGGGCCGGCTGTACGCCGGGCAGTACGTGCGCACCGACCCGCGCCTGAGCCCGCGCTTCGGCGGCTTCCACGGCCTGCCGCCGGTGCATCTCGTCGCCGGCGGGGACGACATCCTGCTGGGCGATGCGCGCGCCGCCCACGCCTCCCTGGCCGATGCCGGCGTCCCCGTCGAGTACCACGAGCAGGTCGGCGCCCCGCACGACTACCCGATCCTCATCCAGGGGCCGAGCGCCCAGTGGGCGCTGCGCCGCCAGATCGCCTTCGTGCGCCGCATCTGCGGCCTCGGCCAGCAGGCCCCGCAGGACGCGCACGCCGGCGATCACGCCTGATCGGACTCGATCTCCCCGAGGATCTCCAGCGCCCGGCCGATGCGGTCGGCCGGGGCGGAGAACGGCAGGCGGATCGCGTCGTCCCCGCCGCGGCCCGTCGGCGAGAACAGCCCGCCGGGGGTCAGCGCGAGGCCGCGCGCCGCGGCCCGCGCCACCAGCTCCGGGCTGGGACGGCGCAGCCCCGTGCACCACAGCGACAGGCCCCCGTCGGCCGCGGGGGCGCTCCAGTGCGGCAGATGCCGGGCCAGGCCCGCGCGCAGGGCCTCGTGCTGCGCGGCGACCTCCGCGAGGATCTGCGGATCCGGTCCCTGCGGCAGCAGGGCCGCCGTGATCCGCTGCTCGAGGACGGCCGCCCCGAGGTCCACCCCCAGGCGCAGGTGGCCGATGGTCTCGGTGAGCGCGCGCGGCGCCCGGATCCAGCCGATGCGCAGCCCCGCCCACAGGCTCTTCGAGGCCGATCCCACCAGCAGCGTCGTCGTCCCCGGCCGGACCATCGGCGGCGGCATCGTGAGGCCCCGCCAGTTCATGCCCACCAGGGTCTCGTCGACGACCAGGGGCGTGCCCGAGAGCCGCGCCGCCTCCAGCAGCAGGCCCCGCTCCCGCGCGTCCCGCAGCCGGCCGGTCGGGTTGTGGAAGTCCGGGGTGAGCATCGCCGCGTCCAGGCTTCCGGAGGCGAGGACCTCCGCCATCCCCTCGGCCGCCGCGCCGGCATCCAGGGGGATGATCCGGCGCCGGGTCCCGCGGGCGACGCGGGCGGTGTTGGGGTAGCAGGGGCTCTCGACGGCGACCCGGTCCCCGCGGCGCGTCACCGCGCGCAGCGCGAGGTGCAGCCCGGCGACCGCGCCGGTGGTCACCGTGACCTCGTCGGGGGAGGTCGGCAGGCCGCGCCGGTCGTAGTGCGCGCAGATCGCCTCGAGCAGCTCGGGCAGCCCGTGCGCGGGGGCCGTGCCCCGCGAGGGGTCGCGGCCGATCCCGGCGACGGCCTCGAGGGCCGCCGCCTCCGCCTGCGGATGCGGCGGCAGCACGGTGGCGCGCAGATCCAGGGTGCCGGCCTGCGCCGGCGTCGACCGGGCGGAGAGGGACTCCACCGGGGCCACCGTGCCGCGGGGCAGGCGCACCGTGCGCCCCGATCCCTGCCGGGAGGTGATCAGCTCGCGCTCCTCGAGCAGGGCGAGGGCCCGCACCGCGGTCCCGCGGGTGACGCCGACTGCCTGCGCGAGCGCCCGGTCCGAGGGCAGCCGGGCGCCGAGGGGGATGCGGCCCTCGCCGATCAGCGCGCCGATCCGGTCGGCGAGCCAGGCGGTGACGGCGGAGGCCGGCCGCGGCCCCAGCTGTTCGACGAGCAGCCGCACCGGATGCGGGGGAGGGGCGGCGGGGCGGGCCATGGGACCAGTGCACCACAGGTGGACCTGTCCGAGGGGTCCGATCCGGCGCACGATGGGGCCATGTCCCTGGAGAACCTCTCGCTGCGCGCCCAGCTGCGCGTGGACCGCCTCCCCCTGCGCCTCGCCACCCTCGCCCTGGGCCTGACCGGCTACGGCGCGGGGCTGGCCATGATCATCCGCTCCGCCCTCGGGGCCGACCCGTGGGACGTGCTCCACGTCGCCGTGGCCGCGCGCACCGGGCTCAGCATCGGCACCGTGATCATCGCGGTGAGCGTGCTGGTGCTGGTGGCGTGGATCCCGCTGCGCCAGCACCTGGGCATCGGCACCCTCGCCAACGCGCTGTGGGTCGGCGTCGCGGCCGACGCCGCCCTGCGGGTCATCCCGGAGGCGACCACGCTCGGCGGCGGGATCGGGCTGCTGGCCGGAGGGATCGTCCTGAACGCGGTGAGCGACGCCGTCTACATCGGCGCGCAGCTGGGGCCGGGGCCGCGCGACGGCCTGATGACCGGCATCCACCGGCGCTGGGGCCTGCCGATCGGCCCGGTGCGGCTGGTCCTCGAGGCGGCCGTGCTCGCGGTCGGCTGGAGCCTCGGCGGTCCGGTCGGCGTGGGCACGGTGCTCTATGCCGCGGCGATCGGGCCGATCGTCCATCTCGTCCTGCCCTGGGTGACCATCGCGGTGCGCGGCCCTGGGGTGGGCGAGGCAGGGCGGGCCCCGCACGTCAAGTCCCCGGACCGCCCGGTCCGACGGAGGCGCGGAGCGCCCCTCGCGCCTGGACCCGGGCCCTCGGCTGCCCCAGAATCACCGCCATGACCGTGCGGAGCAGAGCCCGCGGCAGCAGCACCCGACCGGAGGGATCACCATGCGCAGCCGTCTCGACGACGGCCTCGACGGGGACCGGCCCCTCCTCGTGGTCCTGGCCGATGATCGCGACGAGGAGGACCACGACGTCCTGTTCCCGGCGATCCGGGCGCGGGGCGTGTCCGTGGTGCGGATCCACCCCTACGACCTCGTCGTCCATCTGGCGCCGACCGGCGCCGCGTTCACGGTGGACGGACGGCCGATCCGGCCGGACCTGGTCCTCGGCTGGGTGCTCGGCGAGCTGCTGACCCCCGGGATGGTGCAGCTGGACGTCCTCGCCCGCGCGGGCATCCCCGTCCTCAACGACGCGATGACCCTGTTCCGCGCCGAGAACAAGCTCCTGGACAGCTCGCGGCTGGCCGCCCACGGGCTCCTGCGGCATCCCGTGCTGGCCGGATACGACCGCACGGCGCTCACGCCCGGGTTCACCGAGGACGGCGTGACGGTCGTCAAGCCTCTGAACGGCTACGGCGGCCAGGGGATCGCACGGCTCGAGACCGCGGCCGACTACGACGCCTTCCGCCGGGAGGAGGCCTCGCCCGACTCCGGGTTCTGCGCGATGCCGTGGGTGGAGAACCCGGGCCGGGACATCCGCGTGTACACGATCGACCACCACCCCGTCTTCGCGATGTACCGGTACGCCCCGGGCGATGACTGGGTCACCAACGTCACCGCCGGCGGCAGCATCGCGATGTGCCCCCTCACCCCGGAGCTCATCGACCTCGCCGCCCGCGCCTCCCGGGCCGCGGGCACGGTCATCGGCGGGGTCGACATCGGCGAGGATCTCGAGACCGGCGGGCACGTCGTCTACGAGGTCAACTCGTGCCCCACCTGCGAGCCGCCGGTGCTGGAGGAGGCCGCGGACTTCCTGGCCGCGGCGACCGCCGACCTCGACGCCGCGCGGTCCACCTGGCGGCCCCGCCGTGTCCGCACCGAGCTCGACGAGGACCCCGCGCTCTTCCACGCCAGCAAGCGCCACCTCCTCCGCGCCCGGGAGTGAGCGGGCCGGGCCCGCGCGGACCCTCCGGGCTCAGGCCCCGGCGGGGGAGGGCAGGCGCTCGAGGGCGTCGACCAGCGGCGCGAGCTCCTCGCGGTCGCGGGCCTCGTCCAGCACCTCCGTGAGGACGCGGTCATGGGTGGGGCGGGCCTGCTCGAGCAGGGTGACCGCCGCCGGGGTCAGCTCGGTGTAGATGCCGCGGCGGTCGTCCGCGCACAGCACGCGGGTGAGCAGCCCGCGATCCTCGAGGCGGTTGACCAGCCGGGTGGCCGCGCTCGCCGAGAGCGCCGCGGCGCGGGCCAGCTGGCTCATGCGCATGTGCCAGCCGTGCTGGCGGCTCAGGGCGTCCAGCACCGTGAACTCCACGACCGAGAGGCGGTGCTCGCTGCTGAGCGCCTTCTCCAGGCGGGTCTCGATGAGGGCGTGCAGGGAGGCGAGGGTGCGCCACCCGCGGGCGCGGATCTCCTCGGCATCGTCCGCGATGGACATGCGGGCCTCCTCTCCGGTGCGCGGCCTGTGTCGCCTCCCGATGATACGCGCCCTTGCAATATCGCGCGTATGCAACTAACGTCGCGTCCGACGCCGGTAGTTGCATGCGCGGACTATCGACCCACGCGGGGCCATCCGGCTGCCCGCGCGGCCCCTTCGGGCCCATCCCTCCCTCGAAAGGACTGCGATGCCCATCGCTCTGCTCGCCCTGGCCCTCGGCGGCTTCGGCATCGGCCTCACGGAGTTCGTGATCGCCGGACTCCTGCCCGAGGTCTCCCGCGACCTCGGCGTCACCGAGGCCGCCGCGGGGATGCTCATCTCCGGCTACGCCCTGTCCGTCGCGGTCGGCGCCATCGGCCTGACCGCCGCCGTGCACCGCTTCGACCGCAAGCGCGTGCTGGTGGGGCTCATGGTGCTGTTCATCGCCGGGAACCTCGTCTCGGCCCTCGCCCCGGGGTACGAGGCGCTCATGATCGGCCGCGTCCTCTCGGCCCTGACCCACGGCGCCTTCTTCGGCATCGGCGCGGTCGTCGCGGCCTCCCTCGTCGCGGCGGAGAAGCGCGCCGGCGCGATCGCGCTCATGTTCGGCGGGCTGACCATCGCCAACGTCCTCGGCGTCCCCTTCGGGACCCTGCTGGGGCAGCAGCTGGGATGGCGCGCCACCTTCTGGGCGATCACCGTGATCGGCGTCCTCGCCCTGATCGGCATCGCCCTGCTGCTGCCCGCCCGCGCGGGTGCGGCTGATCCGGCCGATGCGGCCGATGCCGGCGGCGGCCTCCGCGGAGAGCTGCGCGCCTTCGCCCGCCCGCAGGTCTGGTTCTCCCTGGCCGTGACCGTGCTCGGCTTCGGCGGCATGTTCGGCGCCTTCACCTACATCGCCTTCACCCTCACCGGGGTCTCCGGCTTCGCCTCCTCGTGGGTGCCGTGGCTGCTGGTGCTGTTCGGCCTGGGCATGTTCGCGGGCAACTGGGCGGGCGGACGGGCGGCCGATCGCAGCGTCCCGCGCACCCTCGTCGTCGTCCTCGGCGCGCTGGTCCTCGTGCTCGCGGCGTTCGCCGCGCTCGCGGCGCAGCCCGTCGCCGCGGTGGTCCTGCTGATCGCGATGGGCGTGCTCGGCTTCGCGACCGTCCCCGCCCTGCAGCTGCGGATCATGGGCGATGCGGGCGATGCCCCCACGCTCGCCTCCGGCGCCAACATCGCCGCGTTCAACATCGGCAACGCCCTCGGCGCCTGGCTGGGCGGGCTCGCGATCAGCGCGGGCGGCGGCTACACGTCCCCGCTGCAGGTGGGCGCGGTCCTCACCGCCGGGGCGCTGGTCACGCTGCTGGTCGCCGAGGCCGTCCGGCGGCGCGGCACGGCGCGGCCGCGCCCCGCCGAGGCCGAGGCGCCCGCGCCCGTCACAGCAGGCGCTGCATGATCACCAGGTCCCACCAGCGGCCGAACTTGTAGCCCGACTCGGGGATCCGGGCCACCTCGGTGAAGCCGCAGCGGGCGTGCAGGGCGATCGAGGCGGCGTTGCCCGCCTCGATCCAGCCCTGCAGGGAGTGCATGCCCGCCTCGCGGGCGAGCTCGACGAGCCGCTCCAGCAGCGCCCGGCCGATGCCGCGGCCCTGCGCGTCGGCGTGCAGGTAGATCGAGACCTCGGCGGTGCGGCGGTACCCGGAGTAGTCCCGCAGCGGGCCGAAGGTCGCATACCCCAGCACCGCGCCGCTCGCGTCATCGCAGGCGACGAGCATGGAGCCGCGCTCGCGGTGCCCGCGCGCCCAGGCCGCGGAGGACTCCGCCGTCGGCGGCTCGTCGATCCACAGCCCGGTGGAGGTCGCGATCGCGTCCGCCCGGATCGCGCCGACGGCGTCGGCATCGGCCTCCGCGGCGGGGCGTATCGTGACCTGGTCGGGTGTGGAGCTGTGCATGCCTGCAGGGTACGCGAGGGCTCGGGGAGTTCTGAGCAGGTGTCTCGCAGAGCATTCCCCCCGCCGTTCTATCGTTGTAACATCCGAGGGTGACTATCGGCATGCATCGCCCGTCGGAGGCGACGGGCGAGGATCGGGAAGCCGCCGCGAGCGAGATCTGCGAGGCGGTGGTGCGGGCCGCGCGGGCCCTCGCGCCGGCGGGAACGCTGCGCCTGGTGCTCCAGCACGTCGCGCTGCGCGGCGAGGGGGAGAGGCCCGGCCGCCTGCGGCTGCTGGACGCCGTGATGGACGTCTCCGGCAACCTCGTCCCCCTGCGCCTGTGGCCCGAGCGCGGCCCCCGCACCGTGGAGGGCTCGGCCCTCGAGGAGGCCGTCGCCGCCCTGGACGCCATGATCTTCGCGCGCGAGGGCTTGTCGGGGTACACGCTGCGGATCGACGCCGACGGCGGATCCGACCTGCACCTGCGCACGGGAGAGGCGCTGCCCGCGGCGCTGCTCGCACCGGGCTGCGCCGGCGGCGAGATCCACGACGGCCGTCACCAGATCCAGCACCATGCCGACGAGCTCGAGGAGCTCCGCGAGCGCCGCAGCGCCCCGCAGGGCGGGCGCCTGCGGCGGCTGCTGGGGACCATGACCTCGCGCCTCGAACGCATCCGGCGCTGAGCGCATCCGGCGTCGAGCGCAGGGGCGGGGTCCGGAGATGCCCGGGTTCCGGTCAGGCCCCGCCGATCGTCCGCCGTCCCTGCGAGGCCTGGAAGCGGATCAGGTAGCCGTCGGGGTCGGTGACCAGGAACTGCTCGACGCCGACCTCCTCCTCGTCGCCGACGCGGTACCAGCGGGTCTCGGGCTCGAGGAACAGCCGGTGCCCCGCTCCGCGCAGCGCCGCGAGGATCGGCGCGAGGTCCCGGACGGCGATCTGGAGATTGATCCCCCGGCCCAGCGGCCGCTCCAGCGGCCCGGTGATCCAGGTCCGGCCGATGCCCTGCTGCTCCAGCATCAGGTGCGCGCCGTCGCGGACGATTTAGGCGAACCCCTCGTCGGGGCGCTCGTAGTCGATCGCGAAGCCGCACAGGCCGCGCCAGAACGCGAGGCTCCGCGCGACGTCCTCGACGAGGAGCTCGGGCACGAGGGCGCGATCGGCGCGGGTCATGCCGCCATCGTGGCAGACGCCCGGGCACCGGGACGCCCGGGCGCCGGGAACCAGGAACCGGGCGGGGCCGCGGCGGGTCGTGCGCGGTCGCTCGGCTCACCCCAGGGCGGCCAGCAGGTCCTCGCAGGCCTTCTCGCACCGGCGGCAGGCGGCGGCGCACACCGCGCAGTGCTCGTGCATGTCCACGTGCTTCTCGCACTCCTCCGCGCAGGCGCGGCAGGCGTCACGGCACGCGGTGAGCAGGGCGCGGTCCTCCGCCGGATCCTTCGCGGTGCGGCGCGAGAGCACCCGGGACGTGGCCGCGCAGAGGTCCGCGCAGTCCTGGTTGCGGCGGATGCACTTCGTGAGCTCGGCGACCATCCCCTCGGACAGGCAGGCGTCGGCGCAGGCGGTGCAGGTCTGGGCGCAGTCCGCGCAGGCGGCGATGCAGTCCGCCAGGAGCCGGCGGTCGATGCCGCCCAGATCGGCGGGGGTGGTGCGCAGCATGTTCTCGACGTGGTCGGTCATCGGACATTCCTCCTCGATCGTGCGATGTGCGACGGGAGTCGGTGCGTCCCCTCCACGGTAACCGGCGTCACAGTCGAACGGAACCCGGTCGGGCCGACGAGGTCAGGGGCCGTCCGGGGCGGCGGCCCGGTCCCGGAGCCCCTGCGCCGTCGCGCCGGGCAGCGCGAGCCCCATCGACCGGGCGATGCTCACCCCGAGATCGGCCCAGGAGCCGGCGCTGCCGTCCGCCGGCAGCCCCGGCCCGGTCGCGACGGCGGTGACCTCGGCGTCCGGATCCGTCACGGCCAGGGGGCCCGAGTAGTACGGGTCCTCGCCCGCGATGCGGGCGCGCTGGGTCGCGGCCTGCCCGAACACGGTGCCGCGGTGCCCCTCGAGGACCGCCACCACATCCGTCTGCGGGGTGCCGCCGATGCCGTCGTCGACCTCCCTCAGGCACAGGCCGTGCTCCGCGGCGAGAGCGGAGAGCGCCTGCAGCGCCCGGGCGGCGGTGCCCTCGGGGGCGGAGCGGTCCACGTGCAGCGCCGCGTAGGGGCCATCGGGCATGACGAAGGCGTCCCAGTCGCTGACGTGCGGTCCGTCGGTGCGGACCAGCCCCGCGGCGACCAGGGCCGTGTTGGGGTGGACCAGCGCCCGCACCGCGACGCACGGCCGGCCGGGCAGGAGGATCACCCGGTCCTCGGCCCCGGGGGAGAAGGCCTCGAGGATCTGCTGCTGGCGGTCGGCGAGGTCCCCGAGGGCGCGGCGGGCGGCGGAGGAATCGGGGCCGCTGCGGCGCTGCGCATCGGCGTAGGCGGCCAGGCGCACGGCCATCAGGTCGATGCGGCCGCCCGCGAGGGCCTCGGCCGCGATCTCGGCGACCAGCGCATCGGGCGGGGCGCTCGACAGATGCACCCCGGCCTCCTGGCGGGGCCGCAGGTGGCGCTCCCACATGGCGGCGGAGCTCGTCTCGCGCGCCATCGTCCAGCGCTCCCGGTACCGGCGCAGGTCCTCGACCAGCGGCAGGCACAGGTCGATCCCGGAGCCGGCCGTCGCCGGCCACTGCAGCGCCGCCGTGGTCATCCCGGCGTCCGCGGCGGCGTCGAAGACGGTGGGGACCCGCAGCGAGTCCGCGTACCAGTGCAGGCCCGCCGAGGGGCTCCCGGGATCGAAGGCCGCATCGGTCGGGACGCCGCTGCGCCCCGCCGAGGTCCCCGTGCACACGCTGACCAGGGAGGGGTAGGCCTCGCTGGGGCCTCCCGGCAGGACGCGCAGCCGCCGGGGCGTCGCGGCCCCCTCGGGGAGCGCGACGCGGCGCAGACGCTCCAGATCCGTCCCGTCGATGCCGTCGATCGCGATCAGCAGCGTCCGGCCGCCGGTCATAGGGTCCCCCTTCTCGTGGTCCACGGGTACTGCACGCAGCAGCGCCGCGGGCCTGGTCGGCCACGCTAGGGCGGGGGTGTTGACGGCGCGGAAGGGCCTGGTGAGCGTCCGGTCACCAGGACATGAACAGCCGGTGGACGTACCGGCCGCGGTGCCCACGGGCGGCTCCCGGGGACCGGGCCGGGGAGGCCGGGCCGGGCGGGACCGGGGTCAGGTGAGGTCGCGGGTGATGCGGTCGGCGCGACCGGCATCGGCGTCCAGCCGGCGACGGTGGAGATCGGCCGTATGACGGTCCTTCGCGATCAGCCGCTCCCGGGCCTCGGCGGTGGTGTCCGGCGGCTCCTCCGGGGTGAGGACCAGGAGGATCACGCCGATGATCGTGAGCAGCGCGATGCCGGCGGCGAGGATCAGGAAGGTCATCCAGTCGGTGCCGGACAGGGGAGCCCATATGTCCACCATGGGTGTCCTCCTCGCCGATCCGGGGGCCTGACGGCCCGGCCCGCAGGTGCTCATCCGCGGGCGCGCGGATGCGGGAGGCCTCCATCCATCGTACTGTGGGGCGGTCGGCCTGCCCCTGCGCGGTGGTGCGCAGGCGGTTCTCGGACAACAGAAGGCGGCTATGGCAGACGTGATCGTCGGGCGATTCGCCCTGATCGACCTCATCGCCAAGGGGGGATCGGGGTCCGTCTGGCGCGCCTACGACATGAAGACGCGCAAGGACTGCGCCGCCAAGGTCCTGCGCCAGCGCGACTCCGCGGACCTCATGCGGTTCGTGCGCGAGAAGGGCGTCAGCTTCGACCATCCGCACCTGCTGACCCCCTACGGCTGGGGCGCGGAGGACGAGCACGTCGTCATCGCCATGCCGCTGGTCTCCGGCGGGACCCTCGAGTCCGCGGTGAAGCAGCGCGGCAAGCTGTCCGAGCCCGCCGTCGTCGTGATCCTCGACCAGCTGCTGGACGGGCTCGCGCACGTGCACTCCCAGGGCTGGATCCACCGGGACGTCAAGCCCGCCAACATCATGTTCGAGCCGCGCGGCGCCGCGCGGCCCCATTCGCGGCTGGCCGACTTCGGCATCGCCGTGCACGAGTCCGACGTGCGCTTCACCCACGTCGGGATGGTCAACGGCACGCCCGGATACATGGCCCCGGAGCTGTTCTCCATGGCCGAGCCCGCCCCCTCCCACGACCTCTACGCGGCCGGCGTGGTGGCGCTGGTGGCCCTGAACGGGCCGATCAAGCTGCGCGACGGCGCCTTCCGCCGCGACGAGCTCGACGGCCTGCTGCGCGGGGTCAGCCCCAAGTTCGCGGCGGTGATCCGCCGCCTGGTGGCGCCGCAGCCGGACCAGCGCTACCAGGACGCGGAGACCGTGCGCCGGGACCTGCCGCGCGTGCCCACCCGCTACCCGCTCACTTTCGCCGACGGGGCGCCCCTCACCTTCGAGGACACCCTGCCCCCGCTGCCGCCCGATGCTCCGGGTCGCGACCGCGAGAAGCCCCGCAGCAACGCCGCCCCGGGGGCGATGGAGGCGATCCGCCAGGGGGAGATGGACCAGGCGTACGGCATGACCACGCGCCCGAGCCAGGACCACGGCATGCCGGGCTCGTCGCCCGCCCCGTCGCAGACGCCCCCGCAGCAGACGCCGCACCCCGGGACACCGGTCCCGCAGCACGCGACGCAGGCCGGCGTCGGCGGGCAGGCGGCGCAGGGCTCCGTGCGCCCCGCCCCCGGCGAGGCACGGGGCCCGATGCCCAGCCCCAGCCCTGCCGCGCAGGCCTCCGCGGGCTCGCCGCGCACGGGCCCGCAGTGGGCCCAGGGCACGACCCCGCAGGGCTTCATGACCGGCCCGGGCCCCGGGCAGGCGCCGACGAGCCCGGTCACCGGCACCGGCGGCCAGGGCACCGGGGGGAGGGCCGGCGGGGGCATCAGCGACCGCCAGACCCTCATGGTCGCCGTGGTGCTGGGGGCGATCGCCGCCGTCGTCCTCGGCGCGGTCGCGGTCGTCATCCTGCTGCGCAGCTTCTCGGTCGGCGCCCTGCCGGCCGAGCACGGGGGCGCCGCCGAGGTCGTCAGCGCCCCGCACACCACCGGGCAGCAGGCGGACGGAGCACCCCCGCAGGCAGCGGCCCTCGTCTGAGGTCCGGGGGCCGGCGCGCCGGGGAGCGGTGCCCGCTCAGGTCACCGGGGCCGTGCGCACCGTCACCGCCTGCACGAGCGCGAGCCGGCGCGGGTCCATCTCCAGGTCGATCCGCAGCTGCTGGGGCGTCGGGCCGGCATCGGCCGCCGGCAGGGTCCAGCGCAGATGGGCACGGCCGATCACCTCGGCCGATCCGGCGGAGAGCCGGTCGAGGTCCTCCCGGCGCAGGCCGGCGGCCTCGAGCGCGGCGTCTCGGCGTCGCAGACGCTCCTCGCGCGGCTGATCGAGGTCCATCGAGTCCGCGAACCAGGCATCGGCCGGCGCGTCGTCCCCGGTGCGCAGCCAGTCCAGGATCGCCGCGGCGGCCTCCAGGGCGCGCGGATCGGCCTCGGGGGCGGGGGCGGTCAGCAGGGCGGGGACCCGGCGGGCGAGCAGGCGCAGGGCCTGCATCCCCAGCGGGACCGCGGGGGCGTACTTCGAGTTCGCGAGCGCGACGATGCCCACCCCGCTCCCGCGATGCCAGGCCATGAAGGATCCGTACCCCGGGTAGCCGCCCGAGTGGGAGATGATCTCGCCGAGGTCGACGAAGCGCTCCACGACCAGGCCCATGCCGTAGCCGCGCACCCGGTCGAAGCCGGGGGAGACGCCGTCCGGTCCCGCCGGCAGCGGCGGCGTGACCTGCAGGCGATGCGCCTGCTGCATCTCCCGGCGGGAGGCGGCGGAGAGCAGGGCGTCCCCGCCCGCCGACGCGGCGCCGGCCTCCGCGGCGCGCTCCGGCGGGAGCTCGGCGGCGGCGAGGAAGCGCACCCAGCGGGCCACGTCGTCCACGCTCGAGTACAGCCCGGCCATCGCCCCGTACACGCCGGGGGCGTCGAAGGGGACCGCCTCGAAACGGGTGGCGTCCTGCCGGTCGGCCAGGCGGTGCCCGGTGGCCACCCGGTCCTCGGGCAGGCCCTCCCGGGAGAACGCCGTGTCCCCCATGCCGAGGGGCCGCAGGAAGCGGTCGTGGATGACCTGCGGGTACGGGGCGCCGGCGACCTCGTCGATCACCCGTCCCAGCAGGGCGTATCCCGTGTTCGAGTACTCGAACCCGGTCCCGGGCCGATGCACGAAGCCCAGCCCCTCGGCGAGCAGCCCGGCGAACTCCTCGCGGGTCATCGCCTCCTGCCGGTCGCCCCAGGGGGTGTCGGTGACCAGGCCCGCGCTCATCGTCAGCAGGTGGCGCAGGGTGAGGGCGGGGGAGTCCGCCAGCAGCGGGTGCTGGGTCCCGCGCAGCAGGCCGGCCGCCTCGGGGACGTGCTCGGCGACCTCGTCGTCCAGCCGCAGGCGGCCCTCGTCGCGCAGGGCGAGGATCGCCGCGGCGGTGAAGGACTTCGTCATCGAGGCGATGCGCGAGATGCTCTCGCGCCGCATCGGCCCGCTGCCCGGTGCCGGGGCGCCGTCGACCAGGTGCTCGCCGCCGGCGGCGCCGTGGGCCAGGATCGGCCGGTCGTGGGCGTGCCCGCCGATGACCGCCCAGGTCACGCCGGAGGTCCGGTGCTCGGCGACGGCCTGCTCGAACAGCGCGGCGATCTCGGCGCGGACCTCCTCGGGAACATCCGCGGGGACATCGGCCGGCACGGCCGCGGCGGCGGAGGGAGCAGGGGAGGCGGCAGGGGACGGAGCGAGAGGGGAGCGGGACATGGATCCCACTGTAGGACGGCGCGGCGGGATGCTCGCACCGCGGGACCGGACGCCGCTCAGGTCTCGCCGTCCCGCTCCGGCGCCGTGCGGTAGAACTCGCCGATGATCCGGGCGGCCTCCGGGCCGAGGCCCTCGACCAGCAGCGACGGGTCGGCGATGAGCGGGTCGAAGGAGGCGGAGTGCGGGTCCGTCCCCTCCCCGTCCGGCTCCTGCGCGGAGTCGTCCTCCGGCGCCGGATCGTCCTCGGAGGGCGCCGGGGGCTCGCTCCCGCGGCCCGTCCCGGGATCGGCATCGGCCCGGGCGCCGGCGAGGTCGGAGAGGTCGAGCCCGCGCAGGGTCAGCAGCAGCAGCGGATCCTCGTCCACCGCCTCGACCAGCAGGTACAGCAGCGCGGAGACGTGCTGGCAGGGGCCGGGCCAGTCCATGCAGGTGCAGTGGAAGGTGCCGTCGGAGGTGGTGTGCGGCAGCAGGGACATCTCCTCGCGGGCGAGGTCGGCCTCGAACTCCTCGGGGTACTCGCCGGCGGACATGCGCAGGGCCAGGTCGTGGCGTCGCGCGGCGACCCGGAGCACCGCCGACCGCTCGTCGGCGGAGAACGCGGAGATGCCCAGCTGGGGGCGGCGCAGCTCCCCGTCGGGGTCGAGCGCCTCGGCCCGCACCGTCCCGGGGCCGACGTCGATCCACTGCACCGCCTGAGACCGGGCGAGGCGGCGCCCGGCCGCGAGGGTGCGCGAGCCCAGCAGCGCCTCCAGGGCCCGGCGCAGGGCGACGGCGTGCCAGCCCTCGCCGATCGCGCCGCGCCGCGAGCGCAGGGTGATGCTCATCGGCCCTCCTCCTCGGGGACGTCGTAGGACAGCAGGCGCAGCAGGCTCTGGTCGTCGAGGTCCGCGAGCCAGGACTCGCCGGGGGCGATGGTGAGGTCCGCCAGGCCCTGCTTCTCGGAGAGCACCTGGTCGATGCGCTCCTCGACCGTGCCGAGGGAGACCAGCTTGCGCACCTGCACGTCCTTGCGCTGGCCGATCCGGAAGGCCCGGTCGGTGGCCTGGTTCTCGACCGCCGGGTTCCACCATCGGTCCAGGTGGACGACGTGGTTCGCGGCGGTCAGGGTGATGCCGGTGCCGCCCGCGCGCAGGCTCAGCAGCATCGCCCCGGGCTCGTCGGGGCGGCCCTGGAACTCGGCCACCATGTGGTCGCGGTCCTGCTTGGAGACCCCGCCGTGCAGGAACGGGACGTCCCGGCCGAAGCGCTCGCGCCAATAGGGCACCAGCATGTGCCCGAACGTCGTGAACTGGGTGAACAGCAGGACCTTCTCGCCCTTGTCGAAGGCCTTCTCCAGCAGGTCGTCGACGTGCTCCAGCTTGCCGGAGCGGTGCTGGCCCTCCCGGAGGATCCCGGAGCCGTCGCCCAGATAGTGCGCGGGATGGTTGCAGACCTGCTTCAGCCGGGTGAGCGTGGAGGTCACGAGGCTGCGCCGCTGGTTCTGCTCGGCCCCGTCGATCTCGGTCATGAGCTCGGCGACGAGGGCCTCGTACAGGCCGGCCTGCTCGGGGGTGAGGCGCACCGTCGAGGTCATCTCGATCTTCTCGGGCAGGTCGGAGATGATCGCCCGGTCCGTCTTCACGCGCCGCAGCACGAACGGCGCGGTCACCCAGCGCAGGCGGCTCACCGCGGAGGGGTCGCCGTCGTTCTCGATCGGCGCGGCGATCTGCTCGTGGAAGGCGGCGGCGGGCCCCAGCACCCCGGGGTTGACGACGTCCATGAGGGAGTGCAGGTCCGCGAGGCGGTTCTCCACCG
The DNA here is from genome assembly GCF_000576425.1 of Brachybacterium phenoliresistens. Taxonomy (GTDB): domain Bacteria; phylum Actinomycetota; class Actinomycetes; order Actinomycetales; family Dermabacteraceae; genus Brachybacterium; species Brachybacterium phenoliresistens. The sequence continues at coordinate 245,051 of NZ_KK069991.1, forward strand.
GCGTGCCGGTCAGCGCCAGGCGGTGGCGGGCGCTCAGGCTGCGGGCGGCGCGGGAGACGCCGGTGGCGCGGTTCTTGAGGTGCTGGGCCTCGTCGAAGACGATCCGCTGCCAGGGCACCTGCTGCAGCACGGCGAGGTCGCGGGCCAGCAGGGAGTAGGTGGTGATCACGAGGTCCATGTCCGCCGCGCCCTCGCCGAAGGACTCGTCGCGGATCCGGTCCCCGCCGTGGTGGACGTGCACGGCCAGGTGCGGGGCGAAGGTGCGGGCCTCCCGCTGCCAGGACCCGACCACGGACATCGGGCACACCAGCAGCGTCGGGCCGGGGCGCAGCTCCTCGTCGATGCCGTGGGCCGCGAGCAGGCGCCGATGCCGGGCGTCGTCCCCGGGGTCCGGCAGCGCGGCGGGCTCGGCCGGCTCCGCCGCGCCGGGACCGGCGAGCAGGGCGATGTCCTCCCGTTCGCGGCACAGCAGCGCGAGGACCTGCATCGTCTTGCCCAGCCCCATGTCGTCGGCGAGGATCCCGCCCAGGCCCAGCTCGTGCAGCGCCCACATCCAGTTCAGGCCCTCGACCTGGTACCCGCGCAGCTGCGCCCGCAGGGTGGCCGGGGAGGGATGGGGCAGCGCGCCGGGGCCGCCGGGCAGCAGGCGCGCCAGGGTGTTGGACCAGCCGCTCTCGTCGCCGCGCACCAGGGAGGTGAGGTCGACGTCCAGCTCCTGCGCGGTGCTGGACAGCAGCAGGGAGAACACGCTGGCCCAGTCGGTGACCAGCTCCTCCGGCGCCCGGCCGCCCGGCGCGGCGGCGGAGCCGCGGGACAGGTCCGGCCCCAGGGGCCGGGGGGCGGGCAGCCGTGCGGCCCGGGCCTCGGGGTCGCGGGCGGGCAGCCCGTCGACGTCGCCGCGCCGACGGGCGCGGGCGGTGAAGGCGTCCAGGAAGCGTTCTGCGGCCCGCAGGGTCGCGGCGTCCAGGCGCACCCACCGGCCGCGCAGCCGCACCAGCTCGGACTGCGCCTCGCGGATCTCCGCGAGCTCCTCGTCGGTCAGCTCCGTCTCCCCGACGGAGACGCTCCAGCGGAACCCGGCCATGGCGCGCACGCCCACCCCGGAGCCGCCGCCCTCGGGCTGGGGCTCCTCGGTGGCCTCGGCCTTCAGCGTGGTGCGGGTCTTCGTCCAGTCCCGGGGCAGCAGGACGGTCACGCCCGCGGCCTCGAGCGCCGGGGTGTCATGGGCGAGGAAGTCCGAGGCCTGCGCCGTCGTGAGCAGCCAGTCCACCCCGGTCTCGTCCACCTGCGCGTCGCGGACCGTCGGTGCCAGGCGCATGACCTCGGCCGATGCCTCCATGGCTCCGGCCGTGCCGATGTCGCCTACGGCGCGCAGATCCGCCACCGGGTGCACGGTCCCGTCGGGCTCGCGCAGGCACGTCTGCAGCGGCCACCGGGAGCCGTCCGGCGGTTCGAACAGCCTCACCACCAGCTCGCTGTCCTCGGAGCGGAGGGCCACCCGGGCGCGGCCGGAGTCCAGATAGGCGTCCACCGCACGCTGCACGCCGCGCAGGGCGGGGACGTCGACCTTCAGCGCGCACTCGCCGCCGAGGGCCGGCAGCACGTCGTGCGGGTCGCCCTCGGCGGGGAAGCCGGACTGGGCGAGGTGGTGGCCGAAGGCGCGCCGTGCGCGGGCGTCGACCAGCAGGTCCAGCAGCGGCGGCGGGTCGTCCTCGAGCGGGCTCCAGCGCGCCCAGGCCTCCCCGAAGACCTCATGGATCCGGATGCCGATGCTCCGCGTGCGCACGAGGCGCTGCGCCTGCAGGTCCCGCAGCACGGCCGCGACCAGGGCGGGCGAGATCGCCAGCTCGGGGGTGGCCAGGACGGACGTCCAGCCCTCGACGGCGGGCAGGAGCGCCGCGGCCAGGTCCCGGGAGCGGTCGCCGCGGCGCAGGACCTCCTCCGTCGCGTCCAGCAGGTCGATCAGGCGCGGGCCGTCCAGCAGGTGGCCCCGGACCTCGAGGGTCCGGCCCCGGGGCCGCGGCACGTCGATGCGGTGCCGCAGCCGGCCGACGCCGTCCAGGGCGTCGGCCAGCGGCGTCGGCAGCTGGGGGATCACCGCGGTCAGGTCCGACAGCGGCGCGCCCCGCCCGGCCTCCTCCCGCCGCGCCCACAGCACGGGGCCGTGACCGGGGTCGAGGTGCAGGTCCAGGCGGTGCAGCATGGTCACCAGGGTAGGCGGAGGCACCGACCGGAGGCGCCCCGGAGCCTGGTGGGGGATACCACCTCCCGGGGGAGGAGGAGCGGCGTCAGCGGCCTCCGCGGCATCCGGGGATCACGGGCCCCGGCGCGGTCGCGCCCCTCAGAGCCCGTCGACGATCAGGGCCGTCGCCGCGAGCCACGCATCCTTGGTCGCCGGGGCGATCCGGCCCCAGTCCAGCGGGGATCCGTCCACGAACTGGTGCTCGTAGGGGACCTCGGTCACCGCGCGGGTGTGGGCGCTGAAGTGGCCGTGCAGGCGTTCCTGCAGCCCGGGCTCGAGCTTGTTCTTCGAGGAGTGCGACAGGATCGTCACGGCGTGGTCGACCTGCTCGGCCAGGCCCGTGGCCCGCAGCTCGTCGATCATCCACGCGGCCGCGTTGAAGGTGTCCTCGCGGACGGTGGAGATGATCACGAGCTGGTCGGCGCTGTGCACGGCGGCGAGCCAGTTCGAGGCGCGCACGTTGTTGCCCGTGTCGATCACCTTGAGGCGGTAGAACCGCGACAGCGTGCTGTTGAGCTCCTCGAAGGCGGGCCCGTCGATCGAGGACGCGGATCCCGGGTCCTCGTCGGAGGCGAGGATGTCGAAGCGCGTGTCGCCCTGGGGCCGCACGTACTGGTCCAGGTCCGCGACGGTGGCCGTGGGCGCCTGCAGGCGCTCGCGGTTGTGGAGCAGATCCAGCGCGGTGTGCTGGTGGTCCGCCGGGCGGCCGCGCCAGCCGAGGGTGCCGCGGGTCTCGTTGTTGTCCCAGGCCAGGACGCTCCCGCCGCGGGCGACGCCCAGCGTCGCGGCGATCATCAGCGAGGCCGTGGTCTTGTGCGCGCCGCCCTTGAGGTTGACGACGGCGATGTTCTTGGGGCCGTCCAGCGCCTTGCGGACGCGGGCGAGGTTCTCCCGCTCGATCGCCTCGGCCCGGCCCGGGGCGGGGGAGACGGCGCCGCCGGTGAGCCGGTGGACGAACCCCTGCCAGCCGCGGGTCGCCGCGTCGCTCGCGGTGCGCGTGGTCGCGGACTGCAGGTCCTGCAAGGTGGGACGGGCGGGCTGGGAGGCGTGCTGCGGGGCCGCGGGCGCGGAGCCGTGGGGTGCCGCGGCCGGTGCGGTCGCCGCGGGCGCGGCCTCGGGGGCGGCGGCCAGGTGCGACGGGGTGGAGGCGGTGGGGGAGGAATGCTGGGACATGGCCTGCTCTGCGGGGAGGGGGCGGGGGGTCGAACCGCCGGCAGCGGTCGAGGAGGAGGGGGCCCCGGCGGGGGCGGGCGCACCGGGCACGGGAGCCGAGGGCGCCGGGGTCGTCGGCGCGGGCGCCGATGCCGGGGCGCCCGATGCGAACGAGGGGGCCGGGGGACGCGGAGGCCCGGCCGGCGTGGAGGTCGCGGCGGGCGCGGAGTTCGCCGGCGCCGAGGGCTCGGTGTCCTCCGGGGCGAGGGCGTCGTCCTCCTCGTGCGGCGCGGCGCGCCGCCGGCCGGTGGGGACGTCCGTGTCCGAGCGCGCAGGGGAGGAGGCGGGGGAGGTGGGAGCCGCGGCGTCGTCGCGGATCACCGGCAGCGCGCGCGTGCTCTCGGAATCCTCCTCCGGCGGGGCCTCCGGGGCCGCGGGCGTCGACGCGGCCGCTGCTGCCGCGGCGCCCTCGACGGCGCCCGGGGCGGGCTCCGGTGCGGTGGAGGCGGATCCCGCGCCGACCTGCGCCGGGGCGGGCGCGGGGACGGCGGAGGACCCGGCGCCCAGCGGCGCCCAGGGGGAGCGGGTGTCCTTGGCCGTGTCCTCGGCGGGGGCGGTCAGCGACAGGGGCCGCAGCACGGTGGCCTCGAGGTCCTCGCCCGGGGCGGAGGCCGGCTCGGGCTCGAGCGCGGGGCCGTGGACCGGGCGGGAGTCCGCCGGGCGGGCCGCGATCCTGCCGCTGGGCTCGACGCGCAGGTGATGGCGGGTCTCGCCCTCCACGATCACCACGTCCAGCGGGGCGTCCGCGCGACGGGACGCGTTGATGAAGACCTGCTTGACCCGGGCGCGCACCTCGGTGAGGTTGGCGCCGTGCAGCTCGATCGTCTCGCTGGCGAGATGCACGGCGGCGCGGGTCTCCGATGCGATGCGCGCTTGCGCGATCATGCCTGTCCCCTTCGTTCCTGTGGCGGATGCCTCACGCGCGCGTGAGGCGCGCGAGGTCACACGCCCACTCTACGGGGATCGGAGCGGGCCGCCGGCGGGATCTGCAGGTCGGACGCTTCTTCGCCCGCGGCGTTCGGTCAGCTCAGGGGCATCTCCCCGGAAGACTCCAGACGTGCTTGACGGATTCTTTGCTCAAATATGGCCGAACAGGGGCGTTCCGTCGCCCCAGGCGGGAGCCGGCGGGAAACTCTCCGGCGACCTGCGTCATCGGATCCCGCGTTCCGATTTACATGCGCGGCGATACCTGCTTAGAATCGGGACGTGCGGTCGGCCGGGCACGGAGCCGGGACGGCAGCACAGGAGTTGAGAACTGAAGACGTGTCGCTTCCATCGATCCCCCCTCGAAGGAAGCGGCCGGACGGGACCGAATGGTCCCCCCTGCTAGGTCCCGTCCAGCCTCGTCGCCCGCACCCACCCCTGACGGACGACAGGCCTGACGAGCGGTCCGTGAGCCCCCGGCGCAAGCCGAGCGAGAGCTCCGGGCCGCTCGTCGCATTCTCCTCCGGTCCCGCATCCTGCCCCGGTCCGATCCGGGCGCGCTGACCTCGGACGGCCCTCGTCGCGTCCTGTGTCTCGGCCTCGTCCCGGATCAGCGCTCCGGGGTCTGCGACCGCTCCGCGCCGTCATCGCCCGCCGGGCGCTCCGCGACGGGCCGGGTGCGCGAGCTGTGCCGCCGCCCCGTGATCCGTGCCGCCCCCTCAGGCGTCGGCGTTCCCGCCGCACCGGCATCGGCCCCGTCCGCGGAGCCGGCCAGCATCGCAGCGATCCCGGTGGTCAGGGGGATGGTGAGCACGAGCCCGATGGAGGCGACCAGGGTGCGGAACACCTCGGCGGAGATCTCCCCGGACACGAGGGTCGCCAGCAGCGAGCGGTCGATGGTCGAGGCGATCAGCAGCAGCGGCAGCGCCGCCCCGATGTAGGCGTAGGCCAGGGTGTACACGGTCGAGGCGATGTGATCGCGCCCGATCCGCATCGCCGCCGTGAACAGACGGCGGCGCGAGGCGCCGGGCATCGCGGCCCGCAGCTCCCACACCGAGGACGCCTGCGTGATCGTCACGTCGTTCAGCGCGCCCAGGGCCGAGACGACGACCCCGGCGATGAACACGCCCGAGAGCGACAGCCCCGGATCCGCCCCGTAGAGCATGGCGGCGGAGTCGCCCTCGGCGCCCGTCATCCCCGCCGGATCCGCGCCGGCCATCGCCAGCAGCACCGTCAGGGCCAGGCCGCCGAAGGTCCCCAGCAGCGCCGTGGTGGTGCGGATCGACACGCCGTGGGCGAAGTAGACGGCCGGGAACATCATCGCCGCCGAGCCCACGATCGCCACCAGCATCGGCTCCGTCCCGGTGAGCAGGGCCGGCAGCATGAACCACACGACCACCGCCACGCCGGCGGACAGGCCCACCACCGCGCGCAGTCCGCGTCCCCGCGCGACCAGCGCCACGACCACGAGGTAGACCAGGAACAGCAGCAGCAGCGGGAGCGAGCGGTCGTGGTCGAAGTAGTAGTAGGACACGCCGCCGCCGAGGGACTCGTCCTCGATGACCTCGCCGTCCTCGTCGACGGGGACGACGGACATGACCCGCAGGCGGTCGCCCGGCTCGAGCCCGCTGCCGGCGACCTCGGGCGGGACCTCCACCGGGATCGTCAGCCCGGCGTCGTCCCCGGAGGTCACCTCCGCGGAGATCTCCACCGCCTCCGTCGGCGCCGCGCCGGAGGGGACGGACGTGACGGTGGCGCTGATCAGCTCCACGCCCGGGGCGAGCAGGGAGGTCCGTTCGGGGCGGTCCGCCGAGGAGGGCCACAGGGCCACCAGCCCCACCAGCGTCGCCACGAGCAGCAGCCCCGTGATCGCGCCCAGCACGATCCGTGCGCGGCGCGCCTGGGACGCCGGGAGGTCGAGGCGGTCGTGGGATCCGCCGTGCGCGTGCGTGCCGCCCATGAGTCCTCCGGTCCGGGGCCGATGGCGCCGAGCGGCACCGAGGGTCAGGATAGCGAGCCGGGCGCGCGCCGCCCGGGGGACGTCCCGCCGCTCAGCGCGGCGATGCGGCCGGTGCCCGCGCCGGACGCAGGGCCAGGGCCAGGTCGACGGCCAGGAACCCCAGCAGCGTCCAGCCGACCAGCGGGAGGACCAGGCCGATGGCCACGGCGACCGCGCCGACGGCGGCGAGGCCCCACCAGGGCGCCGCGCGCAGGGCGCCGCGGCGCGGGGCCCGGCCGCCGAGGACCCGGGGCGCCCCGTGGGGACGCCGCCTCCACCACATCGCGTAGCCGAGCACGACCATGCTCGCGATCCCCATCGCGACCAGGAACAGGACGATCTGGTTCACGAGCCCGAACATCGTGCCCATGTGGATGTCCACGCCCCATCGGGCGAGCTTCGCCATCAGGGGGTAGTCGCCGAAGTCGACGCGGTCCACGACCTCGAGGGTGGTGCCGTCGATGGCGACGACGTCGACCTCGGTCGGGTAGCTGCGGTGGATCTCCTGCACCACCCAGGCGGTGCCCGGCTGCGCGGGCGGGAGGATCTCCACGGCGGTCGAGTCGATGTTCACGCCGCGCGCGACCTCGAGGACGTGGTCGACGTGCATCGGATCCATCGGATCCACCGCCGCGCCGGATGGATCGGTCGTCCCGCCGTGATGGCCGGCGTGCTCGGACCCCCCGGAGTGCTCAGCATGCCCGGAGTGCTCGGCGTGCTCGTCCGCGGCGGGCTCCGTCCCGCCGAGCGAGGCGCTGATCGCGGGCGTGGCCCACCCCAGGCTCGCCCGCAGGCCGGTGACGTTCGCCCCGGCGTGCTGGGACCAGGTGATCCCGGTGGCGGAGAGGAACAGGGCCGCGAGCAGGACCACGGACCCGATCACGGTGTGCCAGCGCAGCAGCCGGCGGCGGCCGCCGGCCCGGGGGCGGGACGGCTCCCGATGCCGGCCGATCCGGGTCCGGCCCGCCCGGACGATCCAGAGCGCGAGGCCCGCGGAGGCGACGATCCACAGCCAGGACGCGGCGAGCTCGCTGTAGAGCCGGCCCACGTCCCCGAGGTGGAGGCCGCGGTGCAGATGGTCGATCCAGGAGCGCAGGGGCAGGGAGCCGCTCGTGCCGTAGACGGTGAGGTCGCCGCGGATCTCGCCGGTGCCGGGGTCGATGAAGATCGCCCGGGACTCGCTCTCGCCGAGGCCCTCCTGGGCGAACATCACGCGCGTGGTGTCCCCGGGGCGCGGGGCAGGACGGATCGCCGACAGCGGCGCCTGCCCGTCGACGTGCGCCTGGGCGATCTCGACCTGCTCGCCGAGCGAGAGCGTCGTGGCGGACGGAGCCACGTGCAGCGTGTCCGCGTAGACGACCTCCTCGATCTGCGGGGAGATGACGTACAGGGCGCCGCTGGTGGCGGCGACGAGGATGAAGGGGCCCACGAGGATCCCGGCGTAGAAGTGCAGGCGCTGCAGGAGCGGGCCGAGCCATCCTCGGGGCCGCGGGCGCAGGGCGGGGCGGGTCTCGGCGGTGCGGGTCATGCGGGGTCGTTCCTGTCGTCGTGCTCGTGCCGTGGGGGAGGGCCGTCGGGGCGCCGGTGACGGGGCCTCGACGGGCGCGGAGCGGGCCCGGGGAGGGCCCACGAGGAGACGGGGCGGAGCCGTGGTTCCACGGCTCCGCCCCGTCCCGCGCTGCACGTCACGGGGACGTCAGGGATTCGAGGGTGCGCCGATCAGCAGGGCGCGAGGGACGAGGTGAGCTCGCTCGAGGTCGAACCGGTGGAGGTCACCGTGAGCGTGGCATCGCCGGCGGCGAGCGAGGCCTTCTGGTCCTCGGTCAGCTCGAAGGAGCCGACGGCGCCTCCGCTGGTCCCGCCGGAGGACTCCAGCTCGAGCGTGTCATCGCCGATGTTCAGCGCCACCGTGGTGTCCTCGGAGGGCATCTGGGCGTACACGCAGGTGATCGACAGGACGTCGCCGGTGAGCGAGCCCTGGCACTGGGCGACCCCGGCGCCGTCGGCGCTGCCGTCCGCGATCGAGGAGAACTTGGTGGTGCCCGGGATCGTGTCGCCGTCACCGTCACCGTCGCCGTCGCCGTCGCTGCCACCGCCGCCGAGGAGGCCGCCCGCGCCGCCGAGCAGGCCGCCGGTGGTGTCCCCGCCGAGGAGCCCGCCGAGCAGGCCGCCGGCGGCGTCCCCGCCGAGCAGGTCGTCCGTGGGCAGGCCGTCCAGGAAGCCGGAGGTCGCGTCCTCGCCGAGGAGGCCTCCGACGCCGTCCGGACCCAGCAGCCCCGTGGTGCCCTGCTCGCCGAGGAGGTCGGTCACGCCGCCCTCGCCGAGGAGATCCGATTCGGTGACGCCGCCGAGGGGGCCGGAGAGCGACTCGAGGGTATGGATGTTGTCGGTGATCTTCAGGACGTCCAGGACGCCGGTCGGGTTGCCGCTGGAGACGTCGCTCAGCGCGGTCTCCCACAGCAGGCGCCAGGTGTCGAAGTGGTCGCCGGCGAAGCCCGCGTACTCCTCCATGTTCAGGAGGGTCTCGGGGGTGACGCGCGCCAGGATGTCGGAGGCGTCCGTCGTCTTCCAGATGTAGGTCGGGTCCGTGAGCATCTCGGGGGAGGGCAGGCCCGGCATGATCAGGTCGGACATGTCCGCCAGCTGCTCGACCGAGTCGACGTTCAGCGCGGTGAGGTCGTTGCTGTTCAGCGGGATGCCGACGCCGCCGCAGGAGGTCAGGAGGGTGACGTAGTCGGTCCCGTGGCCCTTGACGTGGGAGGGGTTGAACACGGGGATCCACCCCAGCGGGCCGCCGTAGATGTCGATGACCGGCATCTGCGAGTTGCCGATGGCGCCGCTCGCGAGGGAGAGGACGAGATTGTCGTACGTGGGATCCGTGTGGTACTCGTTCAGGTGCGAGGGGCTTCCGAGCAGAGGAATTCCGTCCTCATTCGCCCACATGTGCTCGAGGAAGAATGTGCAGGCGTCACCGCCGCCATGCCCGCCGCCATGTCCGCCGTCGTGTTCACCTTCGGCATATGCGAGAGGGGCGCTGCTCAGGGCGAGAGCCGATGCGGCCACCGCGACCGCCGCCTTCGCATACCAACGCCGACCGGTCTTGTTTGACATTCCACTGACCTTTCCATCGAATGCGTGCCGCGCCGGGAGGCATCGAGGCGCGCCCGCCGCGATGCGGCCCGAACTGGGTGCGACCTGGACTGATCCTGGCACGGCACTGAACCTACGTGACCTGCGGCACACGGGTCAAGGGCGTCTTGGAAGTTCCTGAGAGCGGTCCGTGATCATCCCGTGACCTGCGAATCTGGCTACTCGAGATTGTGGTCGGTCGTCCGCTGGAAGGTTATGGGCGGGTGTCTGGCGCATATTCTGGGCGCGTGTCTGCGGGGTGATTGTCGCGGTCCGGGCCGATGTCCGAGAGGTTTTCCCTCGGGGAGGAATGCGGTTCGCGGCGCGACCGGGTGCAGAGCAGAATGCGGAATTCGGAATCGGTCTGCGGTTCCCGGTCGACGTCTGCGCGGGCCGCGGCGGTGCATTCCGCACGGGGCGGCGGCATAGGGCGCAAGCCCCGATCCGCGGGCCGATCCCGTTCCCCGCAGGATGCGGCTGCGGCGGTCCGGCGGCCGCGGGCCGGGCGCGCGAAGAAATCCGCGCCAGGGCCGCCCGGGCGTGCGGAAAGGACTCGCCGTCGTGCGGGCACAAGGGTGCGGGGCGCCCTCGTGACGGGCGCCCCGCACCACGGCCCCGCCGTGGGGGCCCGGTGGTGGAGCTCGCCTCAGCCGAGGATCGCGACGTCGCTTCCGGGGTCCAGGCGGTAGCCGGCGCCGCGCACCGTGCTGATCAGCTTCCGGTACTCGCCGAGCTTGCTGCGCACGCGGCGCACGTGCACGTCCACGGTGCGCTCGCCGGTCTCCGTGCCGGCGCCGGACCAGACGGAGTTCATGAGGTCCTCGCGCGTGATGATGGTGCGGGCGTTGCGCGCCAGGTGGGCGAGCAGCTCGAACTCCTTGTACGTGAAGTCGACGTCCTGGCCGTCGATCCGCACGCGGCGACCGTAGAGGTCGATGACCAGCGCGGCGCCGGTGGGGACCGCGGCCGAGGAGGGGCTCACGGCGGTCGCCTGCAGCACGCGGCGGCGGGCGGCCTCCGCGTCGCGGCGGGCGGGGGAGGTGGGGGAGACGATCCCGGCCCGGCGGGGGCGCAGGGGCGAGGCGGCGGGGGTCTGGCCCGTCGGCGGCAGGGTCCGGGCGGCGCCCTGCGTGGTGGCGGTGAAGGGGTGCGGGGAGGAGACGTGCACGCTGGCGCGGGCGCGACGGCCCGAGGTCAGGCGCTGGGCGTGGGCCCGCAGGGAGTCGGCGAGGTTCGCGGCCTCCACATCGGCGGTGCCGGAGGGGAGGGTCACGGTCAGGGTGATGGTGACGGCCTGTCCGGCGGGGGCCGGCGAGGCGGAGGCGACGCCGCGGTCGTAGGGGCGGGCGGCGGTGCGGGCGGCGGGACGGTCCAGGGTGACGGTCATGATGTGGCTCCGGGGATGCGGTGCGCTGCTGCGCGAGCGGTGGCGGACCCGGGATCCCGTGGTGATCGACGCCTGTGGTGGGCGGATCTGCGGGCTGTGCTCCCGGTGGCACCTGGAGCCCGCGCCTCTCGGCCGGCTCCTGTCAGCCGACCCCGGAGGATTCTCGAGCGCTCAGAGGCTCGGCTGACGGTGCATCATGCACATGCACATCATCATTCGCATCGAGCGCATCATCGAGCGGGCCGCCCGGCGGGCGGCCTCGGAGCGATGCGCGAGCGAGGTCATAGCGGCAACAATGCCTGCGGCGCGCGGCGGAGCGCAATCGACGTTCCACGATCTGGGACCGGTGCGAGGGCCGCGGTGCTCCCGCGGGGCGCGCCCGCCGCCCGGACGAGCCCGCTGCCTGCGGCGATGTCGCGCATGTGGCGTGGCTCTCGCCCGATGCCGCCGCCGGTCCGGGGATGACGCCCCATGTCGCGGCGTGTCCGCGGATGACGCGGCTGCCCGGTCCGCGCCGCCGGGAGAGGGCAGGGGACCAGGGGCAGGGGAGGGACGATCAGTCGACGACGCCGAAGAGGCGGTCGCCCGCGTCGCCGAGGCCGGGGACGATGTAGCCCTTCTCGTTGAGCTTCTCGTCGATGGAGGCGGTGACGATGGTCAGGTCGATCTCGGGATCCACCGCGGCCTCCATGGCCGCCAGGCCCTCGGGGGCGCACAGCAGCGTCACGCAGGTGACGTCGCTCGCGCCGCGCTCGGTGAGGTACTCGACGGCGGCGATGAGGGTGTGACCGGTGGCGAGCATCGGATCCAGCACGAAGCACTGGCGGCCGGTGAGGTCCTCCGGGAGCCGGTTGGCGTAGGTGGTGACCTCGAGGGTCTCCTCGTTGCGGACCATGCCGAGGAAGCCCACCTCGGCGGTGGGCAGCAGGCGGGTCAGGCCGTCCAGCATGCCCAGGCCGGCGCGGAGGATCGGCACGACCATCGGCTTGGGGTTGGTGAGCTTGGTGCCGGTCATCTCCGTCACCGGCGTGCTGATCTCCACGTCGCCCACGCGCACCTGGCGGGTCGCCTCGTACGCCAGCAGGGTGACCAGCTCATCGGCGAGCTGGCGGAACACCGAGGAGTGCGTGGTGGCATCGCGCAGCACGGTGAGCTTGTGGGCGACGAGGGGGTGGTCGATCTCGAGGACGCGCATGGGGGGAATCTACCGGAGCGCCCCGGCGCGCACACCCCGATCCCCGTCCCGCCGGGCGCGCGGGAGGCGGTTCTCACGCGCCGCGGGTCCGTGGCGGCGCAGGCGCCCGTCGCAGCAGGTGAGCAAGCACGGTCAAGCGCCCCGGCGCGGGGTGTGCGGATACTGGCGGCATGCGCGAGAACGATCCCCTGCGGCGCCTGCTGGATGCGGTGCTGGACGCCGACGGCTCCTCCCTCGAGGAGATGGCCGCCAGCGCGCACCTCTCGCCCTTCCACTTCCACCGCTCCGTGCGGGCCGGTGCGGGGGAGACGCCCACCGCCCTGCGCCGGAGGGTCGCCCTCGAGCAGGCGGCATGGAGCATCCAGCGCGGCACCAGCGCGACCGATGCCGCGTTCGCCGCCGGCTACGACTCCCTCGAGGGCTTCTCCCGGGCGTTCCGCCGCGCCTACGGGCATCCGCCGAGCGCGATGCCGCCGCCGCGCGAGCGCGGCCACTGGCTGCCGGCGCCCAACGGGATCCACTTCCATTCGCCGACGGTCCTGTACGTCGACGCCGGAGGGGTACGGGAGCACCCTGCCGGGGACGTGCTCGCGCTGCTGGTCTCCCACGATCTCGACGACATCGACGCCCTGCTGGACTCCGCCGCCGCCCTGGACGAGGACGCCTGCCGCCGGGTGCGCCTGCCGGGCAGCGCCCCGCGCGCCTGGGACGGCCCCGACACCTCGATCGCCGAGGTCCTGCGCCACCTGGTGGTCAGCAAGGAGCCGTGGCTGGCCAGCATCGAGGGCGCCGCGGCGCCCGACCTGGACGTGCCCGACGCCGTCCCCGCGCTCCGGGAGCGGCACCGGGACGTCGCCCCGCGGTGGCTGGCGATGATCCGCGACGTCGAGCACCGCGGCGCCTGGCAGGACCGCATCGTCGACGCCCTGTGCGAACCGCCGGAGTCGTTCCTGCTCGCCGAGATCGTCGCCCACGAGCTCACCTTCTCCGCCCACCGCCGCCAGCTCGCCCGCTGGATGCTCGCCGATGCGGGCATCGGCCCCGAGCACGCCCCGCCCGACCCCGACCCCATCCTGTGGCGACGCAGGACCCTCACCGGAGGAGACGCCCCGTCATGACCGCCTACCGCTACTACACCGCCAGCAGCCTCGACGGCTTCATCGCGACCGCGGACGACAGCCTGGACTGGCTCCTGTCCCAGCCCCTCGACGCGGCGGGGCCGATGAACTACGAGGAGTTCATCGCAGGCATCGGCGCGATCGTCATGGGCGCGACCACCTGCGCCTGGATCCTCGAGCACGAGGAGTCGGGCCCGCGGCCCTGGCCCTACTCCCAGCCCAGCTTCGTCCTCACCCACCGCGACCTGGCGGCCCCGGCCGGCCACGTCGCCGTGGTCTCCGGCGACGTCGCGGCGCTGCGCCCCCGGCTCGAGGAGGCGGCCGCCGGGAAGGACGTGTGGATCGTCGGCGGCGGGGACCTGGCCGCCCAGTTCGCGCGCGCCGGCATGCTCGACGAGGTCCTCATCTCCTATGCGCCGGTCATGCTCGGCGCCGGGCGCCCCCTGTTCCCGGATCGCCTGGACCTCGAGCTGGTCGAGCTGGCCCGCAACGAGGCCTTCGCCTGCGCGCGGTACGCCGTCGCGGGTCGACCCGGCGCCTCGGGGAGCTGACCGCGTCGGCGACAATGGGGGCATGACCGCAGCCACTGCCCGCGACCACGAGCTGATGGGGCTCGCCCTCGAGCACGCGGCGGCGGCCGCGCGGCGGGAGCCGGCCGATGTGCCCATCGGCGCCCTCGTCGTGGACGAGCACGGCGCCGTCATCGCACGGGCCGCCAACCGCCGCGAGGCGGACGAGGACCCCACCGCGCACGCCGAGATCCTCGCCCTGCGCGAGGCCGCGCGCATCCGCGGCCGATGGAACCTCACGGGCTGCACCCTGGTGGTCACCCTCGAGCCGTGCACCATGTGCGCGGGGGCGATCGTGCTGGCCCGGATCGCGCGGGTGGTCGTCGGGGCGCCGGACCCCAAGGCCGGAGCCGCCGGATCGCTCTACGACCTGGTGCGCGAGCCACGGCTGAACCATCGGGTCGAGCTCACCGACGGCGTCCGCGCCGCGGAGTGCGGGGACCTGCTGCGCGCCTTCTTCCGCGCCCGTCGCGGCCGGTGACTCCCGCGCCGCCCGGGACCCGCCGGCACCCCCGGCGGCACGGCGCGCCGACCACGGTGCGAGACGCGCGGATCGGAGGGTGGGACGGTCAGTAGGATCGGGTGCCCCGTGCCCCACCCCCGCCGCAGCTCCGGGCTGCCGGGAACCCTCCAGGAGTGCTCCGATGAACCCAGGTCCGACGCCGCCGTCGGAAGGAGGTCAGGCCTCCGTCCGCGCCCAGGACGTCTCGAAGGTCTTCTTCTCCGGCACCGAGCCCGTGTGGGCGCTCGAGGACTTCTCCCTCGACCTCGAGCCCGGCTCCTTCACCTGCATCGTCGGCCCGTCCGGCTGCGGGAAGTCGACCTTCCTGCGGATCCTCGGCGGCCTCGAGGAGCGGACCGTCGGCGAGGTCGCCCTCACCGGCGCGGAGCACGCCGTGCCGGCCGCCTTCGTCTTCCAGGAGCACGGCGTCTTCCCGTGGATGACCGTGCTGGACAACGTCGCCTTCGGGCTGCGGATGGCCGGCACCGGCCGCCGCGAGCGCGAGGACATCGCCCGGCAGTGGCTGGACCGGGTGCGCCTGGGCGACTTCGCCGCCTCCTACCCGCACCAGCTGTCCGGCGGCATGCGCCAGCGCGTCGCGATCGCCCGCGCCTTCGCCACCGGCTCCCCGCTGCTGCTCATGGACGAGCCCCTCGGCGCCCTGGACGCGCAGACCCGCATGCTCATGCAGGAGGAGCTGGTCGCCCTGTGGGAGCAGGAGCGCAAGACCGTCCTCATGGTCACCCACGACATCGACGAGGCGATCATCCTGTCGGACCGGATCATCGTCATGTCCGGCCGCCCCGGCACCCTGCGCGAGGACATCACCGTGCCGTTCGCCCGGCCGCGCACCGTCGACATCGAGCGCACCGGCGAGTTCGGCGAGCTGCGCGCCCGCATCTGGAACCTGCTGCGCGAGGACGTCCGCGCGGCCGAGGAGACCGCATGAGCACCACCCCTGCCCCGGACGCCGCATCGGCCCCCGCCCCGTCGCCGCGACCCGCCGACCGTGAGGACCGCACCCTGGTCGCCGCCCGGGCGCATCGGGCGCGGGAGAACGCCCTGCGCAC
Source organism: Brachybacterium phenoliresistens (assembly GCF_000576425.1). GTDB lineage: Bacteria > Actinomycetota > Actinomycetes > Actinomycetales > Dermabacteraceae > Brachybacterium > Brachybacterium phenoliresistens. Next base: position 260,398 of record NZ_KK069991.1, read on the forward strand.
CCGCGACCTGGTGCTCTCGATCGCCGCGCCGGTGGTGCTGGTGCTGCTGTGGGAGGTCTGCGCCCGCGCGCTGATCATCGACCCGCGGTTCTTCCCGGCGCCCACCACCATCCTCGCCGCGCTGGGGGAGATGCTCCGCAGCGGCGAGCTGTGGACGCACACCGCCCCCACCCTGGCCCGGCTGCTCATCGGCGGCGGACTCGGAGCGCTGTGCGGGATCGCCGTCGGGCTGCTGATGGGCTCCTCGCGGGCTCTGAACGCCGCCCTCGGGCCGCTGTTCTCCGCGCTCTACCCGCTGCCGAAGATCGCGATCTTCCCGATCCTGCTGATGATCTTCGGCCCCACCGAGCTGCCCAAGATCATCGCCGTGTTCATCACGACGTTCTTCGTCATGCAGATCAGCACCGTCTCCGGGGTGTGGGCGATCGACCGCAAGCTGCTCGAGGCGGGCTCCGCCTACGGCGCCACCGGCTTCGACCGCTTCCGCTTCGTGGTGCTGCCGGGGGCGATGCCCTTCGTCTTCTCGGGGCTGCGCACCGCGACCGGCACCGCCGTGGTCGTGGTGACCGCCGTCGAGTTCACCGGCGCCTCCACCACGGGCCTGGGGTACCTGATCTGGAACTCCTGGCAGCTGTTCATCCCGGAGAAGCTGTATGTCGGCCTGCTGGTCATCGGGATCATCGGCGCCGTCCTGACCACCCTGCTCAGCCGCAGCGAGAAGCTGCTGCTGCCCTGGCGCCGCTGACGCCCGCCGCCCGTCCCCCTTTCCTCTGCCTCAGGAGCACACCATGCGTCGTCGCACCCTCCTCTCCCTCGCCTCCGCCACCGCCGTCGGCGGGGCCCTGGCCGCCTGCGGTCCCGCCGTCACCGGCGAGGACCCGGCCGGCTCCGACGCCGGCGGGGCCTCCGGCACCGTGCGCGTGGGCCATGTCCCCTCGGGCCTGTTCGCCCCGCTGTACGTGGCCGATGCGCAGGGCTACTTCGCCGATGCCGGCATCACGATCGAGCTGACGCCGCTGAAGTCCGGACAGGACGGCATCCCGATGCTGTCCAACGACCAGCTGGACGTGATGGTCGCCGGGTTCAGCGCCGGCATGTTCAACGCTCTCGCCCAGGGGCTGGCCTTCAAGGTCGTCGGCTCGATGGGGATCTCCCCGGGCGACCCGGAGAACTCCCCGACCGCTCTCGAGGTGCGCCAGGCGCTGATCGACGACGGCTCCGTGGCGACCGTCGCCGACCTCAAGGGCCGCAAGATCGCCGTCGCCGGCGGCGAGGGCGCCACCGGCGGCTACCTGCTGGCGGCGATGCTGCAGGAGGGCGGGCTCACCCTCGCCGACGTCGAAGTCTCCAACCTCTCCACCCCCGACCAGGAGCCCGCGATCACCAACGGGTCCGTGGACGCGGCGACCCCCTCCGCGCCGTTCTCCACCGCGATGGAGGAGGCCGGGGTCGCCTCGCCGATCGCCGTCCCCGCGCAGGGCGTCACCGGCACCGGCGTGCTCTACTCCGAGACCTTCCTCGGCGCCGAGCAGGCGCAGGCCTTCTTCACCGCGCTCACGAAGGGCGCGCAGGACCTCGCCGCCTCCGGCCCGCAGAGCGACGAGGTCTACCAGATCCTCGCCGACACCCTCGGCCAGGACATCGAGGTCCTGAAGTCCTCGCCGATGTACACCTACCTGCCCGACCTCGCCCCGCAGCCCGAACAGCTCGAGAACATGCAGGCCGTGTGGATCGAGGCCGGCCAGATCACGGCCGCCGAGCCGCTGGACGTGGCGGGCATCGTCGATGCGAGCTTCGCCGAGGGGTCCGGCGCGAGCTGAGCCGCAGGGGCGAGCAGTGCCGGACACTTCACTCATCGTCGGAATGAGACATGGCATTCCGCAGTCCTCGACCGTCGCCGAGCTGACTCGCGTCCGCCGGTTACCGCAACGGGTCTAAGGTGTTCGTTTGCAGGTCAAGATAGCAACTCCGACGCGCCAAGCTGGGGCCACTTCATCATACGATATCATTATTGATTTCTCTCGGTGAGCCACGTCACTAGATTGTATGTTTCAGGGTGTCGAAGTCGGAAAGGAATCCAACGGGCATAGGAAAGCACATGAGGGTTTGGATGCGCCAGACGTCGTCGTTGAGAATCAAGTATGAGGTGCGCGAACTCTCAGTGTCGACCTCGCATTTCTCTCCGGGGTCCGCGCCGCGGGGCCAGGACTCCTCTAGTCCGTACAGCGGCGGGAGGACTGTGTAAACGTTGACGTGCATTGCGTCCACTGACGATTCGACATCGCAAATAGTGATCGGTTCTCCCGAGTCTATGTGTTCGCGAACTTCAGGAAGGTCACTTTCGCTTAACCATGGTGCCGCCTGATATGCGTCCAGGCAACGATCCGTGGCGATATCGCTCTCCAGGGAGCTCAGGGCTTCCTTCGATGGGGCTGTGGCTGGGGCCTGCTCATGTTCTGTGCAACCTGCGAGAATCGCAATCGCCAAGATCGTCGAACTAGCAACGACTCTTCTTGTGGTCATTTGCGGGGGTGTATAGCCGGTCAAAATGATACTCCCGAATTCCAATCAAGAAGGTACGCAAGGGGAGAGTAGTAGTACTGGCAGTTGGTGGTCTTGTCTACGCCGTTGAATGCGGTCACGTTGCCGGAGGCGATCATCCCTCCAGATGCCCGGAATCGGAAGACGGCCCCACCGGAGTCGCCCTTCCTGAATCCGTCACATGTATACTCCAGAGGGTTGTCGGGCGACGGCAGGACCATCTCCGTCATCCGCACCCGCTTGATGATCGGATTCTCTTCGGTTCCGTAGTTCACGTTGGAAAGTTGAGTGGGTCGGCGTACTAAGTAGTTTCCATTGGTCCCAGTGGTTCTTCCTGACGTGAGCACGAGTGTGCCCTGTGAAGGAAGGAGGAAATCTGCCGCCCCGTAAGGCTCGCGGTGCGCCGTGGACACGGGGCCCATCAAAACCTGCTTGGCATAAGATCCCCCTCGGAGGAGTCGAAAATCGCCATATGATTCCAGTGTGCCGGATCCGCTGGTGCTATAGGAGGTGGTATACGTATTTCCAACGAATGTGCCGGACGCTCCGGTGGTTCGGAAAGAGGAGCCTACGCAATGGCCAGCAGTGAGCATCATTGTCTCACCATTCACCTTCAGTGGCACCGACATGGAGCAGACTGAAATAAAGTCGGGGGCCGACCGAATCTGTCCACCGCCAGGAAGCGGAGTGTTCGGATAGCGCATATTTTCTGCAGAGACGCTCAGTTCTCCCGATGTGAACTTAACGGGCAGCGGGGTAGTAGCTTCAACTTCTCGCATAAGTTCGGAAGTGTCAGTCGAGAGCCCCCGACTATCTGGGGTGATCTGTTCGCCATCGGGGACGCTTAGGCCGGATATAGATCCGGTGGGGTCGGTGTCAATGGTGACGATCGCAGTTTGTGTCGCGACGTCGAGCCCGATTCCGACGAGCTCGCCTGAGTCCGTGCGTGCTTCAAGTACTTCCGCCGCAGAGCGATTGAAGTCAGAGATGCTGAAGTTCGAGTCGACGAAGCGAACAAAAGTCATCTCGCGGTGACTGAGCGCTCCCTGGACGACGGAGCGTAATTCGGATGTGGCGGACTCGCCGTGGACTTCAATCATGGTTCCGTCCGAAGTGAAAGCCGTTCCAAGCAACATTTCGCCGCTATTCCGCAGTGCTTCCCGGAGCTTCTGATCGATAGCTTGGAGTTCCGCGCTCGGTTCTGAGAGGAACGCCCGACTGCCCGTGCTGTCGTTTTGGTTTTCTCCCGGCGGGTCTGCAAAGGCTGAGGTGGCCCATGTGCATGTGGAAGTTGCGACGACGAAAATGGACGCAAAAGCTAGCAGGCGTTTGCGGTATGAGTTCCCCATGAATCCCCCAAGACTTAGTATCCCCTGATGTGACTGATGTCACTCGTCAGAGAGTATCGTGAGCCGAAGTCCACCGCAACCATCGAAGGGCGAAGATGCAAAAATCGGTCTACCGCACGGCATTGGTGGACTCCGCGTCCGATTAGCCCGGTGTCGGACGTCGGCGGCGGAGGCCCTCGCGCCGATCGGCCTGCGCATCGACCCGGTCGACGGGGACGCGGGCCTGCTGAGCATCTCCCGCGACGGCGACGGCGCGCGGAAGCCGCTGGCGACCTACGCGGTCGGGGGCGAGGTCGTGGGCCTGGTCCTCCTGGACCAATGGCACTGGACCCAGTTCTGCGATCTCGCGGACCATCCCGCACCGGACCTCGACGCGATCGACGAGCTCGCCGCGCTGCTGGAGGGCTTCATCGCCGGGCGCCACGAGATCGTGACGGCGCGTCGCCTGCTGCGCGGGCCGCGGACGATCCTCCGGATCCGCTCCGCGGACGGTCGGGTCTTCGCGCTCGGACGGGAGCGCCGAGGGATCCACGGGGGTCGCTGGGTAGAGTCCTCCACAGGGCGCTGAACGGCACGAGGGGGAGCGGGCATGGCGGACGAGCAGCAGCACAGGCCGGGCCGGGGCTGGGGCGCGGCCCTGACCGTCCTGGGGGTGCTGGCTCTCGCCGTCCTGCTGTACGGTCTCGCGATCCTCGTGGCGCCGACGGAGAACCCCGGCGGGCAGTGCAGCGGGATCGGCTGGGGCTGCACGCTGACCCCGCACGACTCGCTGGTGTTCCTCGGCGTCATCATCGGCCTGCCGACGCTGGTGAGCGCCCTCGTGCTCTCCTCCATCGCCGCCGGGGTGCTGGTGCGGCGCACCGGGCTCCCCGGGGTGCTCATCGGCCTGATCAGCGTGGTCCCGGCGCTCGTCGTCTCGGCGGTGCTGGTGACGACGGTCGTGTTCCTGGCGTTCTGATCCGCCGGGCACCGGACGGCAGGGGTCAGATCCAGCCGTGCCGGCGGGCGATCGCGACGGCCTCGTGCCGGTTGGCGGCGCCGACCTTGGCCTGAGCGCTGGAGAGGTAGTTGCGCACCGTGCCCTCGGCGAGATGGGCGCGGCGGGCGATCTGGGCGACGCCGGCGCCGTCGGCCGCGTACTCGAGGACGTCGGCCTCCCGCGGCGTCAGGGGGGAGTCGCCCGAGGAGATCGTCTCCGCGGCGAGCTCGGGGTCGATCGCGCGGCGGCCGGCGGCGACGGTGCGCACGGCGGCGGCGAGCTCGGCGGCGCTCGTCGTCTTGGGCAGGAACCCCAGCACCCCCTGTGCGAGGGCGCGCTTGAGGTAGCCGGGGCGGGCGTGGGAGGTGAGGATCAGGCAGCGCGTCCCCGCGGCGGCCCGGGCGATCCGCGCGCAGGCCTCGAGGCCGTCGCCGTCGGGCAGCTGCAGGTCCACGACCGCGACCTCCGGGGCGAGGTCCCGGACCAGGTCCACCCCCGAGGCGACGTCCCCGGCCTGGCCGACGATCTCGAGGTCGTCCTCGAGTTCGAGCATGGTCGCGAGCGCCGAGCGGATCAGGTGCTCGTCGTCGATGAGGACGATCCTCGTGGCGGTCATGCGGGGTCCTCCGGTTCGGCGGCGGGCGGGGCGCCGAAGCGCGCGGTGAGGCGGTAGACCCCCCGGTCCAGGGCGGTCTCCAGGGTGCCGTCGGGGGCGAGGCGCTCGGCGAGGCCCCGCAGCCCGATGCCGCGGTCCGGGAGCGGGGCATCGCCTGCACCGTCGTTCTCGATGGTCAGCGAGGTGGGGCCGAGGTCGATGCGCACCCATCTCGGCTGGGCGTGGCGGAGGATGTTGGTCCCCGCCTCCCGCAGCACCCACGCGGCGGAGCGGGCGGCGGCGGGCGGCAGATCGGCGGCCTCGCCGCGGACCTCGGCGTCGATGCCGGCCGAGCGCAGCAGGGACAGCGTCCCGCGCAGCTCGGCGGCGAGATCCGCCTCGCGGTACCCGCGGACCAGGGCGCGCATCTGGGACAGGGAGGACCGGGCGATCTGCGCGACCTCGCGGCCGTGCTGCGCGGCCCGCGGATCGCCGCGCTCGATGAGCTGGCTGGCGAGCTCGGCCTTCACGGCGATGACCGACAGGTCCCGGCCGGTGACGTCGTGCAGGTCGCGGGCGAAGCGCAGGCGCTCCTCGGCGACCGCGAGCTCGGCCTGCGCCACCCGCGCCTGCTCGAGCTCCCGCACCAGCGCGGCGAGCCACAGGGAGCTGCGCCCGGCGACCACGAGGCCGGCCAGCAGCGCGAACACCATCGAGGCCTCCGCCCGGTCCAGGCCCAGCAGGTTGCCGGCCAGGGCGGTCGCCGCGGCCGCCGCCAGCCCCCAGGTCCACGGCAGCCGGATCGCCTGGACCAGCACGAAGCCGGCGAGCACCGCGACGAGGGTGTGCAGGTGCCCCGGGCCGGGGATCGCGGCCAGCGCCGCCGCAGCGAGCAGCGGCAGCAGGGGGAGGACCAGCACCATCCGGCCCGCGCGGATCACCCCCAGGCGCGGCAGGTCGTCCTCGCCCATCGGCGCCGGGTCCGCCGCGTCCCAGGCGCGCACGATCAGCAGCGTCGCGACGGCGCTGCAGACGGACTGGAGCAGCAGCAGGGTGGTGGGCAGCGCCCCGAGGGTCCCGCGCAGCAGCGGCTCGTCCTGGAGGAGGCTCGCGCACATCGGCGGCAGCAGCGCGGCGAGCACCACCAGCGACCACACGGTGTAGTGGCGGAACACGGCCCAGGGGCGCGCCACGGACGGTGCGGGAGCGGCCCCGGTGACGTCGGCGGGCTCGGGGCCGGACGCCGGCGAGGGCGGTGTCGTCGCAGGTCCGGTCATGGTTCCCGATCCTCTCACGTCGTGCTCGCCGGGCGCTCGCCGCGCTCGCCGCGCTCGCGCCGCGAGGTCACGCCCGCGGCTCCCAGCGGAAGCGCAGCGCCACGAACCAGCACGCCAGCACCAGCCAGCCCAGCAGGATCCCGACCTGCCCCAGCGCCGAGGTCCACAGCTCGGCGGTGCCGAGGACCGCGCCGTCCGCGTCCACGCCGAGCCAGCCGCCGCGCACCAGGGCGACGATCGGCGCGGAGGGGACGAAGGCGACCAGGCGCCCGAACCACTCCGGCATCGCCGACAGCGGCACGGCGGAGCCGGTGCCGATGATGGCGACGGCCATCAGCGGCAGCGAGGTGACCTGCGCTGACTCGACGGTGCGGGTGATGTTCGCGGTGGCCAGCGCCAGCGGCACCAGCAGCACGGCCCCGAGGCCCAGGCCCAGCACGATCAGCGGGGCGCTGCGCGGCGCCGGCAGGTCCAGCAGCGGGACGGAGATCGCCGCCATCACCGTGATCATCACGGCGGCGATCAGCAGCGCCGGCACGGCGCTCGCGGCCAGGACGGTCGCATCGGCCGCCTCGCCGGTGCGCAGCCGCTTAAGCACCAGGTCCTGGCGCCGGGCGACGTACGTCGAGAGCAGGTTGTAGTAGACGACGAACAGCAGCGCGATCACGAACATCATGCCCAGCGCCCCGGCGAGCTGCGCCGGCTCCGCGCCGGCGCGGGCGATCGGCAGGTAGAGGAACGGGATCGCCAGCGGGAACAGCACGGCGGTGACCAGCTGCATGCGGTTGCGCAGCAGCATCGTCAGCTCGGCGCGGGCCAAGCCCGCCAGGCGACGGCCGGGCAGCACCCGGCGGGCGCGGGGGAGGACGGTCGGGGAGGCGGGGGCGGCGGTCATGCGGACTCTCCTTCGGCGATGCTGAGGAACACGGTCTCCAGGCTCGCGGCGCGAGCGTCGATGCCGGTCAGGGGGATGCGCTCGGCCTCGGCCCAGCGCAGCAGGGCGGTGAGGTCCGCCTGCAGGTGCGGCGTGCTCACCCGCAGGCGCTCGCCCTCGCGGCGGGCCTCGCCGTGCAGCGGCGGGAGCGCGGGGGCGGCGGGCGGGAGGGCGCAGCCGATGGTGGAGGGGTGCCCGGCGACGACCTCGGCCACCGTGCCCTCGCGCACGATCCGGCCCCGGTGCATGATCGCGAGGCGGTCCGCGAGGGACTCGGCCTCGTCGAGGTAGTGGGTCGTCAGCACGATGGTCGTGCCCTTGTCCTTGAGGCGGCCGATGAGGCTCCAGGCGCGCGCCCGCGACTCGGGGTCCAGGCCCGTGGTCGGCTCGTCGAGGAACAGGATGTCGGGGCCGCCGGCGATCGCGCAGGCCAGGTCCAGGCGCCGCACCTCCCCGCCGGAGAGGGCGGAGATGCGGGTGCCGGCGCGGTCGGCGAGGTCGACCTCCTCGAGCACCTCGCCGACCGGGCGGGCGGCGGTGAGGGTGGCGCTCCACATGCGCAGCGCCTCGGCGACGGCGAGATCGGCCGGGAAGCCGCCGCTCTGCAGCATGAGCCCCTGGTGGGGGCGCACGTGGCGGCGGTCCCGCCACGGGTCGCGGCCCAGCACCCGGACGGTGCCGGCGCTGGGGCGGGCCAGCCCCTCGAGCACCTCGAGGGTGGAGGTCTTGCCGGCGCCGTTGGTGCCCAGCAGGCCGAACAGCTCCCCGCGCCGGATCTCGAGGTCGATCCCGGCCACGGCGAGGAAGGCGTCGCGGCCGTGGCCGTAGCGGCGCTCGAGGCCGTGGGCGGTGATGATCGGCTCGCCGGCGGGTCCGGGGACCGAGGCCGCCGCGGCGGCGGGCGTCGCCGCAGGGGCGGAGGCGGCGGCGGAGCTGCTCACCGGCGCGCTCATCGGGTGCTCCCGGCGGGACGGGCGTAGCCGCGCACGGCGAACCCGGCGGCGAGGCGTCCCAGCAGCCACACGGCCATGATGGCGGCGACGACGATCGTGCCGAGCAGCGGCGGCTGGAGGACGGCCAGGACCACCGCGATCAGCGCGGCGTTGACCACGAGCGCGAACAGCTCGCGGGACAGCGTGGGAGCCGGGGCGAAGCCGATGATGTCCATCAGGACGCCGCGGTCGCGGGCGGGGGAGGGGCGGGAGGGGTGCGTCGTGTTCATGCCCCCCAGTCTTCCGAGGCGGCGTCCGTGCAGGTAGGGCCGGGTATCACGAGCCCGGATGCGTTCTGCACGGGATGGGCATGACAGATGTCATGGGGTGCTCCCGCAGTCCCCGCCGGCGGGGTCGGCGCGTGCGGCTCAGCCCTGTGCGGCGGCGGCGCGCGAGAACCGGTAGGGGCGGGTGATCGCCTCCCGGGCGAAGCCCCGGGCGACGAAGAAGGCCTGTCCGGCGGTGCTGTCCTCATGGACGGTCGCGGTCGCCTCGGGGCGGCCGGTGAGCCGCCGCGCGCCGTCGAGCAGGGCGGCGGCGATGCCGTGGCGGCGGGCGACGGGATGCACGGCCAGGAAGTCGAGGTGCAGCATCCGCTCTCCCTGCTCCTGCCAGGTGACGTAGCCGGCGATCTCGTCCCCGCTGGGGCAGATCAGGGTGCGGTACGGGCTGCGCGGATCGAGGATCTCCGCGGCGCTCGCGTAGGTGCCGGGGAACGCGGAGTCGTGCAGCGCGCGCAGCCGGGGGAGGTCATCGGCCCCCGCCTCGCGCAGCTCCAGGTCGCCCCCGGTCAGCTCCCCGATCTCCCCGTCCACGGCATCGTCGCGCCGCGCGAGCACATGGTGCGCCGCGCCGCGCTCCCACCCGGCCGCCTGCGCGAGCTCGGCGAGGCGGGCGTGGGCGTCATCGGCGAACATCTCGTGCCGGGAGACGGGCGAGAGCTCGACCACCTCGGCGAGCACCGCCGGCGCCGCGGTGCGCCAGCCCTCCTCCGTCGCCCACGGGCCGTGGACCCAGGCGAGGTCGAGGTCCTCGTCCCACTCGAGGAGCGCGGCGGCCAGGATCCGGCCCGCCTCGTCCCGGCGCAGGCGCAGCGTCTCCCGCCAGTCCTGATCGAGGTCCGCGAGATCGGCCCGGATCTCCTCCGGGTCCGTGCCCAGATAGGCGCAGGCGCTCGCCGGCGACTGCTGCGCCGCGATGATCAGGTCCAGGGCGGCCCGCTGGTCGTCCTCGGGCGTGGCGGTGCTCATCGCACCAGCTTCGCAGGGATCCGGCCCGGCCGCACGATGATCCGCGGGACGGGGAGGCGGCCGGCCTCCGTATCCTCGGTCCCATGCGACGCATCGACCTCAGCCATCCGATCGCCGACGGGACCGTCACCTACCCGGGACTTCCCGGCCCGGTGATCGAGGATCATCTGAGCTTCGAGGCCTCGGCGGAGCACTACGCTCCCGGGACCGAGTTCCGGATCGGCCGGATCACGATGGTCGCCAACACGGGCACCTACCTGGACACGCCGGCCCACCGCTTCCGCGACGGCCATGACCTGGCGCAGCTCCCGCTGGAGAGCTGCGCCCTGCTGCCGGCCGCGGTCGTGGACGCCGGCCCCGGTCCCATCGGCCCGGAGGCGCTGGGCGGCATCGAGGTCGCCGGCGCGGCCGTGCTCCTGCGCACGGGCTGGTCGCAGCACTGGGGCACCGCGCGCTACGGGGACGTGGACCATCCCTTCCTCACGGCGGAGGGGGCCCACCACCTGGTGCAGGCCGGCGCCCGGCTGGTCGGGATCGACTCCGTGAACATCGACGCGACCGACGGCGGGGACCGCCCCGCGCACACGACGCTGCTGGCCGCCGGGATCCCGGTGGTCGAGCACCTCACGAACCTCGATCAGCTCCCCGCGTCCGGCGCGACCTTCACCGCCGTGCCGGTCGCGGTGCAGGGGATGGCGACCTTCCCGGTCCGCGCCTTCGCCGCCGTCGCCTGAGCGACGGCGTCATCCCTGCGGCGCGCCGATGCGGTCCAGGGCGCGGCGGATCGCCGCCCGGGCGTCGTCCCGGCCCGCCCAGCCCAGGAGGACGGCCTGCGTGGTGCCCTCGGAGCTCGCGGGCGGCGCCGCGAGCGTCGAGCGCCTCCGCGGACTGCTCCCGGAGGCCGAGGTCACCCTGTGGCCGGGCGCCTCGCACTCGCTGCCGATGGAGCGCCGTGCCCAGCTCGGCCCCGACCTCCTCGAGCTCTGGGCCGAGCATCCCTGAGCCGGCCGCCCCTCAGGTCAGCGCCTGGTCAGCTCCGCCGCCAGGTCCTCGACGCGCACGCGCAGCGCGTCGAGGATCAGTCGCATCCGCTCCTCGCCCTCGATCCCGCGGGCGGAGGGCTCGTCGAGGACCCAGGTGTCGATGGTGCCGGCCATCCCCGGGACCGGGTCCACCTGCGCCTCCTCGCCGACGACGACCACGCGGTCCACCCGGCGCAGCAGATCGGGGTCGACGGGCTTGGGGTGCTCGCCGTCCATGCTCGCGCCGACCTCGGCCACCGAGGCCGCGGACTGCGCGTTCAGGGCGCCGCCGGGCTTCGTGCCGGCCGAGTGGACCTCGACCGCGTCCCCGGCCTGATGGCGCAGGAGGGCCGCGGCCATCTGGGACTTGCCGCCGTTCTTCACGCACACGAACAGCACGGACGGCTTCGACCCGGCCTGCGGTGCGGCCCCCTCGGCCGATGCCGAGGGCTCGAGGGAGGCGATGAGCTCGACCACGCGGCGGCGGATCTCGTCGCGGATCGGGCGGACCGCCTCGATGCCCTGCCCGGCCGGGTCCTCGAGCGCCCAGTCCTCGTAGCGCTTGCCGGGATAGAAGGGGCACGCGTCGCCGCATCCCATGGTGATCACGACGTCGGAGGCCTGGACGGACTCCGGGGTGAGGACCTTGGGCTGCTCGGCGCGGATGTCGATGCCCTCCTCGAGCATCGCCTCCACGGCGACGGGGTTGATCTGCTCGGCCGGCATCGACCCGGCGGAGCGGACCTCGATGCGGCCCTCGCCGAGGTGGCGGAGGAAGCCGGCGGCCATCTGCGACCTCCCGGCGTTGTGGACGCAGACCAACAGGACGGCGGGACGGGCGGTCGGGGCGGCGGTCATGGGGAGCTCCTCAGGAATCGGCGGGGGAGAGGGTGTCGAGCAGGGCGCGGACGCGCCCGGCGATGTCGTCGCGGATCGCGCGGGCGCCCTCGGCGGAGGCGAGGGCCGGGTCGCCCACGTTCCAGTCCTCGTAGCGCACGCCGGGGATCACGGGGCACACGTCGCCGCAGCCCATGGTGATCACGACGTCGGCCGCACGGACGGCGTCGTCGGTCAGCGGCTTGGGGAAGCGCTCTGCGGTGGCGCCCTCGCCCTCGATCTCCACCAGCAGCGAGCGCACGTGCGGGTGGACGTCGGTGGCCGGGGCGGAGCCGGCCGAGCGGGCCACCACCCGGCCCTCGGAGAGCTGGTTCACCAGCGCGGCGGCGAGCTGCGAGCGCCCCGCGTTGGCGACGCACACGAACAGCACCTGGGGCGCTCCGGCGCCGCGCTCGCGGGCGATGTCCGCCAGGCGCTGGCGGGCGAAGCGCTCGGTGAGCGGGACCAGATGGGCGGTGATCCGCGCCGTGCGGGCCAGCGCCGTGAACGACTCCCGCACGATCGCCAGGACCAGATGGTCCTCGAGCTCGGGCATCTCGGCGGCGAGCTCCTCAGCGAGGTGCGTGATCCGGTCGTCGAGATCGTCCGGGACGGGGGCGACGGGCTCGGCAGGAGAGCCGGTCGCCGGGTCGAGCCCTTCGACGGCGGCGGGGGCGAAGGCGTCCAGCAGCGCGGCCACCGCGCTGCGGCGCGGCGCGGGGATGCGGTACCAGACCCAGGTGCCGCGGCGCTCGGAGGTGAGCAGGCCCGCCTCGCGCAGGGTCCTCAGATGGTGGGAGACGGTGGGCTGGGAGACCTCGGCGAGCTCGGCGAGGTCGCACACGCAGGACTCGCCGCGCGGATCGGTCGCGATGGCGGAGAGCATCCGCAGGCGCAGCGGATCGGCGAGGGCCTTGAGGGCGGCGGCGACGGAGCTCGCCGCCTCGGGGCCGATGGCGTGGGTCGCCGCGGGCGCGCAGGGCGCGTCGGCGGCAGGGAGCGGTTCGATGAGGGTCATGAGGTCCTCGATTCCTCGGCGGTGAGGGTGGGGGCGGGATCGGCGAAGGGGTCGGTGCCGAACCAGGTGCGGGCCAGGCGCAGGGAGACGTAGACCAGCCCCACCAGCACCGGGACCTCGATCAGCGGGCCGACGACCCCGGCGAGGGCCTGCCCGGAGGCGGCGCCGAAGGTGCCGATCGCGACGGCGATCGCCAGCTCGAAGTTGTTGCCGGCGGCGGTGAACGCGAGGGTGGTCGAGCGGGCGTAGCCCAGCCCCAGCATGCGACCCAGCCCCATGCCGGCGAACCACATCAGGGCGAAGTAGACCAGCAGCGGCAGCGCGATCCGGGCGACGTCGCCGGGGCGGGCGGCGATGGCCTCGCCCTGCAGGGCGAACAGCAGGGCGATGGTGAACAGCAGCCCGTACAGGGCCCACGGGCCGATGCGCGGCAGGAAGCGCTCCTCGTACCAGTCGCGGCCGCGACGGCGCTCGCCGATCCATCGGGAGGCGAAGCCCGCGATCAGCGGCACCCCGAGGAAGACCAGCACGTTCAGGGCGATCTGCGCCATCGAGACCTCGAGGCCCTGGGTGTCCAGGCCCAGCCAGGCCGGCAGGACGGTGAGGTAGAACCAGCCCAGGCCGGCGAAGGCGAGGACCTGGAAGACGGAGTTCACGGCGACCAGCACGGCGGTGGCCTCGCGGTCCCCGCAGGCCAGATCGTTCCAGATCACGACCATGGCGATGCAGCGGGCCAGGCCCACGATGATCAGGCCGGTGCGGTACTCCGGCAGGTCTGCCAGGAAGATCCAGGCGAGCGCGAACATGAGCAGCGGGCCCAGGATCCAGTTCAGCAGCAGCGAGGACACCAGCAGCCGCCGGTCCCGGGCCACGGCGCCGACCTTGTCGTAGCGCACCTTCGCCAGCACCGGGTACATCATCACCAGCAGGCCCAGGCCGATGGGCAGCGAGATTCCGCCGACCTCGAGCCGGGACAGGACGCCGGAGAGCCCCGGCACGAAGCGGCCGAGCACGAGGCCGGCGACCATCGCCAGGCCGATCCACAGCGGGAGCCAGCGGTCGAGGGTGGACAGGCGCTTCGGGGTGGCCCGCGGCGGGGCGTGCATCGACATGTCTCTATATTGACGGTGATCGAAGCAGAGGGCAAGGGGTGTCCGACGGGTGCGTGGCCCAGGTCTCTGCGGCGCGTGCACGGACGGCGGTCCCACGTCCTCGAGCCAGGCGATTGCCCGGCTCGAGTACCTCAGGCAGCCGTTCGTGCTCGCGGCGGGGGTCAGCGGTGCTGGTCGGCGGCGATGATCGCGTCGTACCCGGCGCGGAAGTCGGGGACCTCGAGCGGGCCCAGCAGCTCGGCCAGCAGCCGGCCGGACAGCACGGTGCCGCCGCCGCGCCGCGGCTCCAGAGAGGCAGGCAGCGGCAGTTCCAGTCGATCGGCGATGTGCGCGAGGACCTCGCCCAGCAGGGCGGGGGAATCGTCCACGGCGTGCAGCAGCGGCGGCGGATCCTCGAGGTCCAGCAGCAGCGCGAGGGTGCGCACCAGGTCGGTCTCGTGGATGCGGTTGGTGCGGCGGGAATGGTCGACGGCGCGACCGGCGCGGACGCCGCGCACCAGGTGGTCCCGGCCGGGGCCGTAGATCCCGGCTGGCCGCACCACGAGGGCGCCGAACAGGTCCCGGGCGCGCTCCTCCCCGTCCCGCAGGGCGAGCCCGCGCACGCTGGTCGGCTGCGGCACGGCGGCCTCGGTGAGCGGCTCCGCACCGCCGAGGCCCTCGAGCACCCGCGTCGAGGAGACGAACACCGTGCGTGTCGGGACGCGAGGGAGGACATCGGCCAGATGCCGCAGCGGCGCGCGGTACCCGAGCTCGGCATCGCCCGGCGGCAGCGTGATGACCATGGCGTCGACCGCGGGCAACGGCTCCGGCAGCGGCTCGGAGAGGTCGGCGGCGATCGGCACGAAGCCCTCGGGCAGGTCATCGGGCGCGCGGCGCAGGGCCAGCACCTCGTCCCCGCCCTCGAGCAGCCGCCGACCCAGCCGCGTGCCGAGCTTCCCGCACCCCACCAGCAGCACCCGGCGGACGGGTGCCGGGGAGCCCGCCGTGCCCGGCAGCTGGGGCGACGCCGAGCGCGGCCGTGGGGGTGCGGCCGGAGGCTCGGCCGGCGGTACGGGGTCGGGGGCGTTCACGCATCGATCGTAGCGACGGCCGGGTGCGCGGCGGGCGCCGGGCGGGTGCGGGGGTGGGCGCGGCCATCCGCGGGACCAATACGGGGACATGGGCCTCATATCGGCCTGTGTCCCCGTATTGGTCCCGTGGATCGTGGGGGAGGGGGCGGTGCGGGACCCGGTCCGGGGTCGTCCCGGAGCCCCGGAGCAGCGGTGAGGCCCCGCACCAGGTCCCGGTGAGATCCCGCACCGGGGAGGGTCACAAGATGTGGTGATGTGTCACGAAGGCTCGGCATATCCCTCCGCCTCTGCTTGACTTCCCCTGTGATCACTCTGGACGGCCTCACCAAGGTCTTCCCCGCACCCGACGGGGGAGACCCCGTCGTCGCGCTCGACGGCATCGACCTCCATGTCGAGCCGGGGCGCATCCACGGCATCGTGGGCCGCTCCGGCGCCGGGAAGTCCACCCTGATCCGCTGCCTCACCGGGCTCGAGAAGCCCACCCGGGGCCGGGTCGAGGTCGGCGGCACCGACATCGCCTCCCTCGAGGGCGCGGCGCTGCGCGCGGCGCGTCGGAACATCGGCATGGTGTTCCAGCACGCGAACCTCCTGGACTCGCGCACGGCCGCGCAGAACATCGGCCATCCCCTCGAGATCGCGGGCGCCTCCCGCGCCCAGCGCGAGCAGCGTGTCGCGGAGCTGGTGGAGCTCGTCGGCCTCCAGGGCCGGGAGCGGAACCATCCCGCGCAGCTGTCCGGCGGACAGATCCAGCGCGTGGGCATCGCCCGCGGGCTGGCCGCCGAGCCCAAGGTGCTGCTGTGCGACGAGCCCACCAGCGCGCTCGACCCCAGCACCACCCGGCAGATCCTCCGGCTGATCCGCGACCTGCGCGAGCGCCTGGGCATCACCGTCGTCATCATCACCCACGAGATGAGCGTCGTCCGCGAGATCTGCGACGACGTCACCCTGCTCGAGAACGGCCGCATCACCCAGTCCGGCAGCCTGCTCGAGGTCGCCGCGGACCCGCACGGCCCGCTCTCCGCGGAGCTGATCCCGCTGCCGCCGGTGCCCACCGGCATCGACGCGACCGTGATCAACTGCGACTACGGCGACTCCGAGACCCTGCGCACCAGCGAGGACCTGGTGCGGCTGGCCGAGCAGCACGCCGCCGAGGCGACCATCGTCGCCGGCACCATCGAGACCATCGGTGGCCGGCAGGTCGGCCGGGTGCAGCTGGCGCTGCGCCCGATCGGGGCCGAGGCCGCCTCCGGCATCGGCCGCGAGCAGCTCGCGCAGCTGCTGGGCGAGCTCGAGGACCGCGGCGTCGTCGCGAGGGAGGTCGTCGCATGAGCGAATGGCTGAGCAACCCGGTGTTCACCACCTGGGGCTCCAACACGAGCCTGTGGTCGAACGCCCTGATCACCCTGTACATGACCTTCGCGACGATGGCGTTCACCGTGCTCGTGGGCGTGCCGCTGGGGCTGCTGCTGTTCGAGACGGAGCGCTCGCGCACCCCCTGGGTCCGCTGGGTCAACCGCGTGGTCGGCTTCGTCGTGAACGTGGGGCGCTCGTTCCCCTTCATCATCCTCATCATCGCGCTGATGCCCGTGACCCGGGTGATCGTGGGCCGGGTGACCGGCCCGAACGCGGCGATCTTCGCGCTGACCGTCGCGGCCGTCCCGTTCCTGGCGCGGCTGATCGAGATCAACCTGCGCGAGATCCCCGCCGGGAAGATCGAGGCGGTGCAGATGATGGGCGCCAGCCGCGCCCAGCTGATCCGCCAGGTGCTGCTGCCGGAGGCGCTGCCCGGCATCGTCGGCTCGATCACCACCACCACGATCGCGACCATCGGCTACACCGCCATGGCGGGCGTGGTCGGCGGCAAGGGCCTGGGCGACCTGGCCAACCGCATGGGCTACCAGAGCTACGACAACGTGGTGATGGTGGCGACGGTCGTGCTGCTGATCGCCATCGTCATCGGCGTGCAGGCCCTCGGCTCGCAGATCGCCCGCGTCGTCGACCATCGCGCCCGCAGCTGAACCCCCAGCGCATCCCCTGCTGTTCCCCCTGCCCCATCACCCGCAAGGAGACCCCATGACCACGCTGAACCGACGGACCCTGTTCGCCTCCGGCGCCGGCCTCGCCGCCCTGACCACCCTCGCCGCCTGCGGCGGCACCGCCGAGGGCCCCACCGAGGAGAACGGCGTCACCGAGATCCGCGTCGGCGCCTCCCCGAAGCCGCACGCCGAGATCCTCCAGTTCGTCCAGGACAACCTCGCCGAGGCGGCGGGCCTGTCGCTGACGATCACCCCGTACACCGACTACCAGATCCCGAACCAGGCCCTGGTGGACGGCGACGACGACGCCAACTACTTCCAGACCCCGAACTTCCTGAAGTCCCAGATGGACGAGAAGGGCTTCGAGCTGCACGGCTTCGAGGGCATCCACATCGAGCCGCTGGGCCTCTACTCCGAGACCCTGACCAGCATCGACGAGCTGCCCGAGGGCGGCGAGATCGCCATCGCCAACGACCCGGCCAACCGCGGCCGCGGCCTGGCCCTGCTGGCCAGCTACGACATCATCACCCTCACCGAGGGCGTGGAGCTCACCGTCGCCACCACGAACGACATCCAGGACAACCCGAAGAACCTGGAGTTCACCGAGATCGAGGCCGCGCAGATCCCGCGCTCCCTGGCCGACTTCGCCGCCGGCGTCGTCAACGGCAACTACGCCCTCGAGGCGGGCCTCAAGCCCTCCGAGGAGGCGCTGATCCTCGAGAAGAGCGAGGACAGCCCCTACTCGAACATGCTCGTGGTGCGCGCGGCCGATGCGGAGAACCCTGCGCTGGTCAAGCTCGACGAGCTGCTGCACTCCGAGGACGTCAAGACGTTCATCACCGACACCTACACGGACGGCTCGGTGATCCCGGCCTTCTGAGCCGCCACCGCCGCCGCCGCCGAGGCGGCCCGCGCCCCGCAGATCGACGGGAGCTTCCCCGGGAGGGGAGCTCCCGTCGATCTCTGCCGGGGGTGCGAGCGCCGTCACGCGGCCCGCGTCGGCTGCGTCACGCGCGCACGGCGAACGCCCAGGAACGGGACCTCGGTCCCGCCCGGGAACCCCGGATCGGCGTAGCGTCGAGGACGTGCCGCCCGCGCGCAGGTGATGTGCAGATAGCGTGCGGATGCGCACGCTGACCGGCGGAAGCGACTCCCGTCACGCCCCTGCTCGGATACTGTGGCAGGCGGCGACAGGCCGGCCGTCGCCCTCCCTTCCCGCTCGAGACTGAGGACGGTTCATACGGTGCCCTACTCGCCAGACGACGCCCCGGACCGCGCCCCCCGGCGCGGCGGCGGCTCCGAGGCGACGCGCGTCCTGGCGACGCCGCGCCGCGGCGGAGGCACGCGGACCGCGCTCGGCTCGCCCGCGGACCCCGACGCCCAGGACCTCGCCGCCTCGGCCACCGGACTCCATCACGGCTCCGCCCTCACCGACGGGCCCGTCGACGGGGTGGGCCGCTCGCACGGCAAGGCGATCCTCATCGGCGAGCACGCCGTGGTCTACGGCGCCGCCGCGATCGCGCTGCCGGTCCCCAGCGTGGAGGCGATCGCCCAGGTCGAGCTGCTGCCGGCGGGGGAGACCAGCCGTCTGACCAGCCGCCTGCACTCGGGGACCTTCGCGACCCTCCCGGCGGAGCTCACCCCGGTCGCCGCCGCCGTCCACGCCGCCGCCACCGCGGTGGGCCTGGACCCCGACCGCATCCACCTGCGCATCGGCAGCCAGGTGCCCATCGGCCGCGGCATGGGCTCCAGCGCGGCGGTCGCCGCCGCCGTCGTCGAGGCGGTGGCCGATGCCGCCGGGGCGCAGCTGACCGCCGAGGTGCGCCACGAGCTGATCCAGACCTCCGAGCGCGTCGCCCACGGCAACCCCAGCGGCCTGGACGCGCGCACCGTCGTCTCCGACCAGCCGGTCCGGTTCCTGCAGCGCCGGCCGCAGGGCTCCGTGCCCGTGGCCCGGCCCACCTCCTTCGTCATCGCCGATTCCGGCGTCTCGGCCTCGACGGCGGTCGCCGTCGCCACCGTGCGGGCCCGCCGCGAGGCCGCCCCGCAGGTCGTCGACGCGGTCATCGAGGAGCTCAGCGCCCTGGTCGACCCCGTGGCCGCCGCCCTCGGCTCCGGCGACATGACGGGCCTGGGCGCCGGCATGACGCGCGCCCATGAGCTGCTGCGCGAGATCGGCGTGAGCTCCCCGGTCCTCGACGATCTCGTCGAGGGCGCCCTGGCGGCCGGCTCGCCCGGCGCCAAGCTCACCGGCAGCGGCGGCGGCGGATGCGTCCTCGCCCTCGCCGCCTCCCCCCAGGCGGCCGACGACCTCGCGCTCGCGCTCCACGCGGCCGGGGCCCCCCGCACCTGGACCATGACGCTCGCACCTCGGAAAGGCGATGCATGACCATCGACGCGACGGCGCGCGCGCACCCCAACATGGCGCTCGTGAAGTACTGGGGCAAGCGCGACGAGCAGATCATGCTGCCCAGCACCGGCAGCCTCTCCATGACGCTCGACGAGTTCCCCACCACGACCACGGTGCAGCTGCGGGAGGACCACGGACCGGACGTCCTCGAGCTGAACGGCGCCGTCGCGCAGGGCGAGCCCCTGCGCCGCGTGACCCGCTTCCTGGACCTGGTGCGCGAGCGCGCCGGCTCCGAGGCCCGCGCCGTCGTCCGCAGCCGCAACGAGGTGCCCACCGGGGCGGGGCTGGCCAGCTCGGCCTCCGGCTTCGCGGCCCTGGCGACCGCGGCTTCGGCCGTGTACGAGCTGCCGCAGGACACCCGGTCGCTGAGCCGCCTGGCCCGCCGCGGCTCCGGCTCCGCCTGCCGCTCGATCATCGACCGGATGGCCGTGTGGCACGCCGGCGAGGACGACGCGACGAGCTTCGCCGAGCAGATCGAGGCGCCCGAGCTGGCCATGGTCGTGGTCGTCGTCGACGCCGGCGGCAAGAAGGTCTCCAGCCGCGAGGCCATGCGCCTGACCGCCGCGACCTCGCCGTTCGCCGCCGCCTGGCGCGCGAGCACGGCCCGCACCCTCGAGGAGATGCTGGCCGCCTGCCGCGAGGGCGACGTGGAGCGCATCGGCGAGCTCGCCGAGACCAACGCGCTGCGCATGCACGCGGTCATCCAGTCCACCGTGCCCTCGGTGCGCTACCTGCGCGGGGCCAGCGTCGGCGTCTTCGACGCGATCGAGCAGCTGCGGGCCGACGGCCTGCAGGCCTGGGGCACGGCCGATGCCGGGCCCAACGTCGTCGCGATCACCCGCCCGGCCGATGCCGCCGCGGTCGCCGACGCCCTCGCCGGGCACGGCGAGGTGCGCGTGGTCCGCCCGGGCCCCGGGGCGCGCCTGGTCGACGAGCGCGTCGCGCCGGTGAGCACGGGGGAGGTCCGATGATCGAGACCCGCGCCCCCGGGAAGCTGTACATCGCCGGCGAGTACGCGGTGGTCGAGCCCGGCCATCCCGCCGTGCTGGTGGCCGTGGACCGGTACCTGTCGGTGCGCCTGGAGGAGCTGGCCGAGAGCGCCGACTCCGGCCGGGTGCACTCCAGCGCCTACGGCAAGCTGCCGGTGGTGTGGACCCGCGACGCCGAGGATGCGGGGATCGTCCTCGAGCACACCCCCTACGACTACGTGATCAGCGCGATCGCGACCCTCGAGGAGCTGCGCCGCGCCCGCGGCTTCGCGCCGCGCTACTTCGACCTGCACATCTCCAGCGAGCTGGACGACACCAGCGGCCGCAAGTTCGGCCTGGGCTCCTCGGCCGCGGTGGTCGTCGCGACCATCGCCGCGATCGACGAGTTTTACGGCCTGGGCCTGACCCGCACCGAGCGCTTCCAGCTCGCCCTGCTCGCGACCATCCAGGTCAGCCCCCGCGCCTCCGGCGGGGACCTGGCCGCCTCGACCTTCGGCGGCTGGATCCGCTACACCGCCCCCGACCGCGCCGCCCTGCTGGAGCACCTGCGGGCCCACGGCGTCGAGGCGACGCTCGCGAGCGAGACCTGGGAGCTGTTCTCCGTGCGGCACCTGCCGCCGCCGGAGTCCCTGGACCTCATGGTCGGCTGGACGGGGTCGCCGGCCTCGACCGAGCGCCTGGTCCACGGCGTCACCCGCAGCGACCGCGTGCAGCACGGCGGGACCGCCGGCGCCGCCGAGGAGGCCGGGGACTACGCCGGGTTCCTCGCCGACAGCCGCACCTGCCTGGACGCCCTGGTCGACGCGCTCGGCGCGCACGACGAGGTCCGCGTCCTCGCGCTGATCCGCGAGGCCCGCCGCCTCCTGCAGCGCCTGGGCGCCATCTCCGGCACCCTCATCGAGACCCAGAAGCTGCGGGCGCTGTGCGACATCGCCGAATCGGCCGATGCCGCCGGCAAGCCCTCCGGCGCCGGCGGCGGCGACTGCGGGATCGTGCTGGTGCGCCCCGGCGCCGGCGGAGAGATCGCCGCCGGCATCGAGTCCGCCTGGCGGGAGCAGGGGATCCGCCGCCTGGACGTGGCCGTGCACCCCGCCGAAGGAGACCCCGATGGGATCTGAGAGCCTCGCCGCCTCCCGCAAGGAGGACCACATCCGCCTCGCCCGCGAGCAGCGCTCCGCGCCGATCGCCCGCAACGACTTCGACGACGTCGAGTTCCTCCACCACGCCCTGGACGGCGTGGACGTCGCCGAGGTGTCGCTGCAGGCGCAGGTGGGCCCGTGGACCTGGTCCAGCCCGCTGTACATCAACGGCATGACCGGCGGCACCGGCACCGCCGGGCGCGTCAACCGCGCGCTGGCCGTCGCCGCCCGAGAGACCGGGGTGCCGATGGCCTCCGGCTCCGTCGGCATCGCCCTGGACGACCCGAGCACCGCCGCGAGCTTCCGGGTGATCCGCGAGGAGAACCCCGACGGCTTCGTGATGGCGAACATCGGCGCCGGCCGCAGGGCCGAAGACGCCCGCCGCGCCGTGGACCTGCTGCAGGCCGACGCCCTCCAGCTGCACCTGAACGCGGTGCAGGAGACGATCATGCCCGAGGGCGATCGTGAGTTCTCCTCTTGGATGCGCGGCCTCGAGGAGGTCGTCGCCGGCGCCGGCGTGCCCGTCGTCGTCAAGGAGGTCGGCTTCGGCCTGTCCGGCCGCACCCAGCGCCGCCTCGCCGAGGCCGGGGTGCAGGTCGCCGACGTCTCCGGCACGGGCGGCACGAACTTCGCCCGCATCGAGAGCGCCCGCCGCACCGACGACGTCTCCTACCTGGCCGGCTTCGGCCAGTCCGCCCCCTGCTGCCTGCTGGACGCCCCCGCGGACGGCCCGCAGCTGCTGGCCTCCGGCGGGGTGCGCACCCCGCTGGACGCCGTGCGCGCCTACGCCCTCGGCGCCCGCGCCGCCGGCGTCGCCGGCCCGTTCCTCACCCTCGCCCTGGACGGCGGGGAGGAGGGCGCGGTCGCCGGCATCGGCGCCTGGCTCACCCGGATCCGCGAGCTGCTGGCCCTGCTCGGGGCCCGCAGCGCGGCCGATGCCGCCGGCACCGACGTCCTGGTGCGCGGCGCGGTGCGCGAGTTCGCGCAGCTGCGCGGCATCGACCTCGGCGCCCTCACCCACCGCACCGACGCCCGTCCCCTCGGCTCCCGCCCCGCGGGCAGCGACCAGGAGGAATCATGAGCCCCCGCGACACCCTGACCGTCGAGATCCCCTCCCGCTGGGTCGGTCCGCTGCGCATCAGCGGCAACGCGATCGACGACGAGGTCGAGGTGCCGCTGGCGACCTACGAGTCCCCGCTGTGGCCGTCCGTCGGCCGGGGCGCGCGCGTCTCGCGCATGATCGAGGGCGGCATCCGGGCCACGCTGCTGGATGCCCGCATGGCCCGCTCCAGCCTGTTCGTCGCCCCCGACGCCGCCGGCGCCTTCGCCGCCGACCAGGTCCTCCACGAGCGCGAGGAGGAGCTGCGCGAGGCCGTCGCCGGCACCAGCCGCTTCGCCCGCCTGATCGACGTGCACACCGAGGTCGTCGGCAACCTGCTGTTCGTGCGCTACGCGCTGACCACGGGCGACGCCTCCGGGCACAACATGGTCACCCACGCCGCCGAGGCGCTGCAGGCCCTCATCCTGTCCTGGGACCTGGGCCTGGAGTACGGGTCGATCTCCGGCAACTACTGCACCGACAAGAAGCCCAGCGCCGTCAACGGCGACCTGGGCCGCGGCCGCCGCGTCGTCGCGGACATCCTCATCCCGCACGACGTCCTCGAGAAGACGCTGCGCACGGACGCGAAGCGCATGGTCGACCTGGTGGTGCGCAAGAACCTGGTCGGCGGGACCATCGCCGGCTCGCTGCGCTCCGCGAACGCCCACTACGCCAACATGCTGCTGGCGATCTACCTCGCGACCGGCCAGGACGCCGCGAACATCGTCGAGGGATCCCAGGGCATCACCTACGCCGAGGAGCGCGAGGAGGGGCTGTACTTCTCCTGCAGCCTGCCCCACCTCATCGTCGGCACCGTCGGCAACGGCAAGCACCTCGCGCACGTGGATGAGGCCCTCGAGCGCCTCGGCTGCCGCGCCGAGCGGGAGCCCGGCGCCAACGCGAACCGGCTCGCCGCGATCATCGCCGCCACCGTGCTGTGCGGGGAGCTGTCGCTGCTGGCCGCCCAGACCAACCAGGGCGAGCTGATGCGCGCGCACCGCTCCATGGAGCGCGGCCGCGGCTCGGCCGCCCAGCGACCCGCAGGCACCCCCGGAGAGGAGGCACAGTCATGAGCACCGTCGGCATCCATGACCTCGAGCTCGCGACCACCCACCATGTGCTGGACATGGCGGATCTCGCCGAGGCCCGCGGCGTCGATCCGAACAAGTACGTGGTCGGCATCGGCCAGTCCCGCATGAGCGTCCCCGCCCCCGACGAGGACGTGGTGACGATGGCGGCGACCGCCGCCGCCGGGATCGTCGAGCGCCACGGCACCGATGGTCTGCGTGCGCTGCTGGTGGCCACCGAGTCCGGCGTCGACCAGAGCAAGTCCGTCGCCGCCTTCGTGCACGGCATGCTGGGCCTGCCCACCACGGTGCGCTCGGTCGAGCTGAAGCAGGCCTGCTACGGCGGGACCGCCGCGCTGCAGATGGCGCTGGGGATCGTCGCCCGCGAGCCCGGCGCGAAGGTGCTGGTCATCAGCACCGACGTGGCGCGCTACGCCCTGGAGACGCCGGGGGAGCCCACCCAGGGCGCCGCCGCCGTGGCCCTGCTGGTCACCGCCGATCCCGCGATGCTGGCGATCGAGCCGATCGCCGGCGTGGCGACCATCGACGTGGACGACTTCTGGCGTCCCAACGACTCGAGCACCGCCGTGGTCGACGGCGCCCTGTCGATGGGCGCCTACCTCTCCTCGCTCACCGCCGCCTGGGACGACTTCGCCGCGCGCGGCGGCGTCCCCATCGAGCAGATCGACCGCTTCCTGCACCACCAGCCGTTCACGAAGATGGCCCGCAAGGCGCACATGTCCCTGGCCCGGCACGTCGGCGTGAAGCTGCCCGCCGAGGCGATGGAGAGCGGGCTGGTGTACAACCGCGAGCTCGGCAACTCCTACACGGCCTCGCTGTACGTGGCGCTGGCCTCGATGCTCGACGCGGAGGACGACCTCGCCGGGAAGCGCCTGGGGCTGTTCAGCTACGGCTCCGGCAGCGTCGGCGAGTTCTTCACCGGCATCGTCCAGGACGGCTACCGGTCGGTGCGCCGCCCCGAGGCCGATCGCGCCGCCATCGAGAACCGCGAGCCGGTCACCGTCGCGCAGTACGTGGACCTGCACCGCACCGTGCTGACCAGCGGCGAGGACGTGGACACGCCCCGCGTGACCCGCGCACCCTTCCGCTTCGCCGGGATCCGGGGCCGCGCGCGCCGCTACGAGCGCACCGGCTCCGCCGCCTGATCATCCCCGCCTGATCATCCCTGATCATCCCCGCGGGGCGTTCCCGCGGGAACGCCCCGCGCCGCCCCGCGGCGGAGCCGGGGCGGAGCCGGGGATGCCGCCGACACGGCGCTCAACGTCCGGCGCGGTCGAGGATCTTGCCCAGCACGAAGCCGAGGCTCACGGCGAGGACCGCGATCATCAGCAGCTGGGGCGGGGTGAGGCCGAGGATGTCCATGCGACGCACCTCCTGCGCACATCGGGGGCGGGGCGCGCGAGCTCGGCGTCACCCGCAGCGCTCCCGACGAGCGTAGGAGCCGGGGCCCGCAGGGCGCATCGTCCGATCGGAGGAGATCCGCCGGGGCGCTGTCCCTCCCGGAATTGTCACTCTGTATGCCAGATCGGCGTCTCCGATGGCATACAGAGTGACAATTCCGGGTCCGCGCCGGGGCGGGCGGGCGAGCCAGCCGGGCGGGGGCCTCAGATCAGCTCGGTGGCGCCGATCTGGTCCAGGAGCCAGGCGAGCTCATCGGCCCGCTGGTCCCACTTGGCGTATCGGCCGGAGCGGCCGCCGTGGCCGGCGACCATCTCGCAGCGGAACACGATGGGCCGCTCGGACTGGTCCGAGGTCACCGTCTCGCGCAGGCGGGCGATCCACTTGGCGGGCTCGACGAAGAACACGCGGGTGTCGTTCAGGGAGGTCGAGGCGAAGATCGCCGGGTATTCCACGGCCCGCACGTTCTCGTAGGGCGTGTACGACTTCATGTAGGCGTACACCTCCGGGTCGTGCAGCGGGTCGCCCCACTCCTCCCATTCGCCCACGGTCAGCGGCAGCGAGGGGTCCAGGATCGTGGTCAGCGCGTCGACGAACGGCACCCCGGCGATGATCGCCCGGAAGGTCTCCGGGGCGAGGTTCGCGGCGGCGCCCATGAGCAGACCGCCGGCGCTGCGGCCCTCAGCCGAGAGCCGGTCCGGCGCCACCCAGCCGGCGTCGACCAGGTGGCGGCCGGCGGCCACGAAGTCGGAGAAGGTGCTGCGCTTGGCCTGCAGCTTCCCCTGCTCGTACCAGGCGCGGCCCATCTCGCCGCCGCCGCGCACGTGCGCGATCGCGAGGACCACGCCGCGGTCCAGCAGGGACAGCCGGGTCGCCACGAACGAGGGGTCGATGGACACCTCGTAGGAGCCGTAGCCGTACAGGTACCCGGGGTTCGTGCCGTCGGCCTCGACCTCGCGGCGCATGGCGACCGACAGCGGGATCCGCGTGCCGTCCTCGGCGGTGGCCCACAGGCGCTTCTCGACGTAGAGCTCCGGGTCGTAGTGCGGCACAGGCGTCACCCGCAGCACGGTCCGCTCGCCGGTGGCGAAGCCGGCCTCGGCGACGGTCGCGGGGGTGAGCAGGCTGGTCAGCTGGTAGCGCACCGCCGTCTGGTCCCAGTTCGGGTTCTCGACCAGCCACACCGAGTCCAGCTCGCCGCCGTGGGAGATGTCCCAGGCCGCGGCCACATCCCAGGGCTCGGCCGATGCCGTGCCTGCCGTGCCTGCCGCCGCGCCGGCGCGGGGGATGACGCGGACGCTCGCGAGGCCGCCGGAGCGCAGCTCGAGCACGGCCGCCGCCGCGAACGCGTCGACGCTCTCGAACCGCTCGCCGTCGGCGGCGGCGAGGATCGTGGTCCACGCGGCCGGGTCCTCGAGCGGGGCGGTGGCCAGCACGAAGCCCTCGTGCCCGTCGTTGTGGACCACCAGCAGGTGATCGCCGGCGTGCTCGAGGGCGTACTCGACGCCGGCGCGGCGCCCGCCGGCGGGCACCGGCGCCGAGGTCGGGTCGGCGAGGTCCAGCAGCCAGCCCTCGCTGGTCGTGGTCGACCCGGCCTGGATCACGAGGGTCGAGCGGTCGCGGGAGGTCTCGAAGCCGATCGTGAAGCGCTCGTCGCTCTCCTCGATGACCAGCACGTCCTCCTGCGCGGAGGAGCCGATGCGGTGCCGCCAGATCTGGTGCTGGCGCCAGGCGTCGTCGACCCGGGCGTAGAACAGCCATTCCTGGTCGGTCGAGAACGCCAGCCCGTAGCCGATGCCCGTGACGGCGTCGTCGAGGATCTCGCCGGTCGCGAGGTCCTTGACGATCAGGGCGAAGCGCTCGTCCCCGGCGACGTCGACCGCGTAGGCGAGCAGGTCGTGGCGCGGGGAGGGGCGCAGCCCGCCGAGGGAGAAGAACTCGTGGCCCTGCGCCTCGGCCTGGGCGTCGAGGATGACCTGCTCGCCGGGCAGCAGCTCTCCCGGGGCGATCTGCGGGACGCCGCCGGGCCCGCGGGGGACGTCGGCCGCATCGGGGATGCGGGTGAAGGCGGGGTAGTCCTGGCCCTCGGTGGTGCGGGTGATGTACCACCAGTCCCCGCGGCGCACCGGGACGGACAGGTCGGTCTCCTGGGTGTGGCCGACGAACTCGCCGACGAGGGTCTCGCGCAGTCCGGCGAGGTGGGCGGTGCGGGCGTCGGCGTAGGCGTTCTCGGCCTCGAGGTGCGCGATGACGGCCGGGTCCTCCTTGTCGCGCAGCCACTCGTAGGGGTCCTGGACGGTGTCGCCGTGGAAGGTCCGCTCCTGGGGGCGGCGCTCGGGCTGGGGTGCGGCATGCTCGCTGGTCATGGCCCGAGACTATCGGCCCCGGCCGATCCGGGGAGCCGGGCAGGGGGCCGAGGCGCGCGGCCGTCGCGGCGGGCTGCGGCGGTCATCGGCCGGCGGCGGGGCCGGACGGTGCGTCTACAGTGA
Source organism: Brachybacterium phenoliresistens (assembly GCF_000576425.1). GTDB lineage: Bacteria > Actinomycetota > Actinomycetes > Actinomycetales > Dermabacteraceae > Brachybacterium > Brachybacterium phenoliresistens. Next base: position 288,061 of record NZ_KK069991.1, read on the forward strand.
GCCCACCATGGCGCGCAGCGGAGCGCGCCGGGGGAGGCGGCCGAGCGCCGTCGGAGGGGAGAGCGCATGCCTCGCATCACCATCATGGACATCGCCCGGGAGGCCGGGGTGTCCAAGACGGCGGTCTCGCTCGCGCTCAACGACAAGCCCGGGGTGTCCGAGGGGACCCGGCAGCGCGTGCGGGAGATCGCCGGGCGCCTCGAGTGGCGCCCCCATTACGCGGCGCGCGCCCTGTCCAGCTCGAGCACCGGGGCGTTCGGGCTGGCGCTGGCCCGCAGCGCGGAGACTCTCGGGGCGGAGACGTTCTTCATGTCGCTGTTCGCCGGCATCGAGCGGCGCCTGGCCGAGCTGGACCGGGCGCTGCTGCTGCAGCTGGTGGACGACGTCGAGCACGAGACGGCGCTGCTGGGCCGATGGGCGGGGGAGCAGCGGGTGGACGGGGTGATCCTGCTGGACCTGCGGGTGGACGACCCGCGGATCGACGCGCTGCCGCGGCTGGGCGTGCCGCTGGCGGCCTCCGCCCCCGAGCCGCTGGGGCGCGGCATCTCCACGCTGGTCACCGACGAGCGCGGCCGGATGCGCCTGCTGGTCGAGCACCTGCTGGAGCGGGGGCACCGGCGGCTGACGTTCCTCACCGGGCCGGGGGAGTTCCTCCACGTCGCGCACCGGATCATGTCCTTCACGACCTGCGTCCGCGAGGCCGACGGCCTCGCGCGGATCCGCGAGACGGACTACTCGGTGGGTGCGGCCGAGGCGGTGGCCCGCGAGATCGCGGCGCTCCCGCGCGCGCAGCGGCCCACGGCGGTGGTCGTGGACAACGATCTGCTCGCCGTGCGGCTGATGGTGGCGCTGTCCCGGGTGGGCCTGGACGTGCCCGGCGATCTGGCGGTCGCCGCCATGGAGGACTCGCTGCTGTGCACGCTCACCGATCCGCCGGTGACGGCGCTGGGTCGGGACCTGTCCCGTCACGGCGCGCAGCTCGTGGACCTGCTGGAGCGCGGCATCGGCGGCGCGCCGGAGGACTCCGCCGCGGATCCCAGCACGATCCGCGAGCGGGCGAGCACGGCGCTGACCAGCGAAGAAACCACCACTGGTAGGTGAACCGGTTCATATCGTGACGGGATCGTGATGATCGCGTGAACGTGACCCATTCCGGATCGTGCGTATGATCCCGAGCACGGGTCAGTGCCGACCCGCAGCTCCAATGAGGGAGCCAGAGACTAGAGAGGCAGTTCAGACATGACTGAGCTCGAATCGCGCCGGACGGACCAGCGCAGCACCACCTCGCGCCGGCGCTTCATCGCCGCCACCGGAGCCCTCGGCGGCACTGCGGCGCTCGCCGCCTGCGGCGGAGGCGGCGGCGACGCGGGCGAGGGCAGCGACCTCGTCGGCGTCGGGAACAACGGCCAGGCCGGCCGCGGCCGCAGCGGGGACTCCGCCGAGCACCTGTTCATCGCCGGCTTCCAGTGGAGCCCTCCCACGAACTTCAACACCTTCGCCGGCGCCCCCGCCTGGCCCGCCGCCGCCAACGTGGCCCAGTACGTCTACGAGACGCTGCTGCGCTTCCACATCGTCTCCGGCGAGCTCAAGCCGGGGCTGGCCGCCTCCCACGAGGTCAACGGCTCCGAGTCGATCACCCTCACCCTGCAGGACGGCATCACCTGGCACGACGGCTCCCCCTTCACCACGGACGACGTGCTGTACACCTTCGAGCTCGGCAAGATCGACCCCTCGCTGGGCATCGCCGCGTTCTGGCTCGAGGTCGACGAGATGACCGCCGAGGGCAACACCATCAGCATCGCGATCAACCAGGAGCGCAAGAACATCGGCATGGTGCTGACCAACCTCGCGCAGCAGTTCATCGTGCCCAAGGCCGTCTTCGAGAAGGCCGCCGCGGAGACCGGCAACAAGCTCGCCACCTGGGAGACCCAGGAGCTCATGGGCACCGGTCCGTTCACCCTGGAGACCGCGGACCAGACCCAGGTCATCCTGGCCCGCCACGACGACTACTGGGGCAAGGACTTCTACGGCGGCCTGCCCGCGATGAGCAAGATCGTCCACCCGATCTTCAAGTCCAACGAGGACGGCAACATCAAGTTCCAGAACGGCGAGCTGGACGTCATGCAGCAGTTCGTCCCCCAGATCTCCAAGATGTGGGAGTCGAACAAGCCCGTCGGCACCTACCTCCAGGACGAGCCCTACTTCGTGCCCGGCTCGATGCCGCTGCTCATGATGAACACCACCAAGCCCGGCCTGGACGATCCGGCCGTGCGCAAGGCCCTGGCCCACGCGGTGGACTACGCCTCCATCGCCGAGACGGCCATGTCCGGCTACTCCTCGCAGGTGCTGGCCTCGCTCATCGTCCCCGACGGCGCCGAGGACCAGTGGCTGGACCGCGACAAGGCGGAGGCCGACGGCTGGACCTACGACGCCGCCAAGGCGGAGGAGCTCCTGCAGGCCGCCGGCTACGCGAAGGGCTCCGACGGCTTCTACGCCAAGGACGGCGTGAAGCTGGGCCCCTGGAAGCTCATCACCCCGCAGGGCTGGACCGACTGGAACGCCGCCCTCGAGATCGTCGCCAAGAACCTGCAGGCGATCGGCGTGGACGCCTCCACGAACTTCCCCCAGCAGGCCCAGGCCCAGACCGCCATCCAGAACGGCGACTTCGACATGTGCTGCTGGTACGTCGCGGGCACCAACCCCGCCACGCCCTGGCAGCGCTTCAGCGACGTGATGAGCAACGAGGACATGGTCCCCGCCGGCCAGACGGCCTACCGCAACCTCACCCGCTGGGAGAACGCCGAGGTCAACGACCTGCTCGCGGCGGCCGCCGCGGCCTCGGACGACGCCTCCAAGAAGGCCGCCATGACGGCGCTGGACGACCTGTACCGCACGGCGGTCCCCGTCTTCCCGCTCATGTACCGCCCGGACGAGTTCTTCGAGTTCAACGCGAGCAACTGGTCGAACTGGCCGACCGAGGACAACGACTACGCGCCGCCGATGTTCCGCGGGGCCGGTAACGAGTGGATCTTCAAGATCAAGCAGATCGGCGCCTGAGGCCCTCACATGAAGCTCGGACGCTACATCGCCACGAAGACGGTGTGGTACGCGGTGGCCCTGATCGCGGCAGTGGGACTGAACTTCCTGCTGCCGCGACTGGTCCCCGGCAACCCCGTCGACGTCATCGTCTCCAACCTCGCCCGCGGCGGCTCCGTCACCAGCGAGCAGCAGAAGCAGATCTACGACAGCTTCGTCGCGGAGTTCGGACTGGACCAGCCCCTCTGGCAGCAGTTCTTCACGTACGTGGGGAAGGTGTTCTCCGGTGACCTGGGGACCTCCTTCGCGTACTACCCGGCCTCGGTCAACGGGCTGATCGGCGACGCCCTGCCTTGGTCGATCGCCGTGCAGCTGCCGGCGATCCTCATCGGCTGGGTGCTGGGCAACCTCGTGGGCGCGATCGCCGCGTTCCGCGGCGGCAACTGGGACCGCAGCGTGTTCACCTCCTCGCTGTTCCTGTCCTCGATGCCCTATTACTGCCTGTCGATCCTGCTGCTGTACGGCCTCGCCGTGGTCGCCGGGGTCTTCCCCGTGGGCGGCGCCTACTCGCTGGGCAGCACGCCCGAGCTGAGCGTGAGCTTCCTGCTGGACGCCCTGGACTACTACTGGCTGCCGTTCCTGTCGCTGGTGATCGTGTTCATCGGCGGCCAGGCCGTGGGCATGCGCTCCATGGCGATCTACGAGCTGGGCGGGGACTACGTCAACTACGCCCGGGCCATGGGCATCGGCGACAACAAGATCACCACCTACATCTTCCGCAACGCGATGCTCCCGCAGATCACGGGCCTGGCCCTGTCGATCGGCACGCTCGTCGGCGGCGCCCTGATCACGGAGCTCGTCTTCAGCTATCCGGGCGTCGGGACGCTCCTGTTCAACGCGATCGCCGCGAACGACTACCCCGTCATCCAGGCGATCACGCTCATCATCACGGTCGCCGTGCTGCTGGCGAACTTCTGCGTGGAGATCGTCTACGGCATCGTCGACCCGCGCATCCGCGCCGCGAAGTCCGGGGAGAAGTGATATGACACAGGAACTCGCCGCCGTCGCGGAGCCGAAGCAGGCCTCGCTGCTGACGCGCCTGAACCCTCTGCGCGGGATGAACCTCTCCTCCCGCTTCTGGATCGCCCTGGTCATCGTCGCGATCGTGATGCTGCTGGGCCTGGCCGGATTCGTGTACCCCACCGGGTCCGGCGAGAAGGTCGGCTCCCTCTACGACGCGCCCGGCAACGGGCTGCTGCTGGGCACGGACAACTTCGGCCATGACGTCGTGGCCGTGCTCATGGCCGGCACCCGCACCTCGCTGACCATCGGCCTGGTGGCCGGCATCGTCGCCACCCTGATCGGCGTGGCCATCGGCCTGATCGCCGGCTTCGTCGGCGGCTGGGTCGAGGAGCTGCTCATGGGCTTCACGAACGTGGTGCTCGCGATCCCCTCGATCATCGTGCTGATCCTCATCTCGATCTCGCTGCCGCAGAGCACGATCTGGTCGCTGGCGATCGTCATCGGCATCACCTCGTGGCCCTGGACCGCCCGCGCCGTGCGCGCCCAGGCGTCCTCGGTCGCCACCCGCGAGCACATCGACGTCGCCCGCCTCTCCGGGGCCCGGCTGCCGGAGATCCTCGTCAAGGACGTGCTGCCGTACATCCTGTCGTACACGGTGATGGCCTTCGTGCTGCAGGTCTCCGGGGCGATCCTCGCCGAGGCGGCCCTGTCGATGCTGGGCCTGGGCCCCTCGGGGACCGACTCGCTGGGCACCCAGCTGCACTGGGCGCTGGCCTTCCAGGCCGTCGCCTCCGGCGCCTGGTGGGCCTTCCTCCCGCCGACGATCGTGCTGACCCTGGTCTCCTTCGGCTTCCTGCTGCTGCAGGCCAGCCTGGACGAGGTGTTCAACCCGAGGCTGCGCCGCGGCAAGAAGAAGCAGATGAAGAAGGCGGCGGCGCGCCGCGCCGCCGAGGCCAGGGCCCTCGCGGAGGCGGCCGCATCGGCCGTCGACGGGTCCTCACGCACCCGGGCAGGAGAGAGCGCATGACCACCACGCCCGCCCCGCAGTCCGGGGCAGAGACCGGGGTCCTCGCCCGGGTCAGCGATGTCCGCTGCGTCTACGGCGGCGGCGAGCAGGACTTCACCGCCGTCGACGGCGTCTCGTTCGAGCTGAACGAGGGCGAGATCCTGGGCCTGGCCGGCGAGTCCGGCTGCGGCAAGACGACCCTCGGCAACGCCCTGGCGATGATCGCCGTGCCCCCGCTGTACGTCCTGTCGGGCCGGCTCGGGATCGACGGCCGGGAGATCGACCTCGCGACGCTGAACGCGGCCGACGTCAAGGCGCATCGGCCCTACCGCGGCACGACCGTCTCGATGCTGCCGCAGGGCGCCATGAACGCGATCAGCCCGACGCTGCGGATCCGCAGCCTGGTGCTGGACGTGATGCGCGCCCACGACAAGAACGTCGCCAAGGACGAGGCCCTGGACCTCGCCCGGGACCGCCTGAAGATGCTCGAGATGCCGGTGCGCGTGCTCGACTCGTACGCCCACCAGCTCTCCGGCGGCATGAAGCAGCGCGTGATCACCGTGATCTCCACGCTGCTGAACCCCCGCCTGCTGATCGCCGACGAGCCCACATCGGCCCTGGACGTGTCCAGCCAGCGCATGCTCGTGGAGATGCTGCTGGCGATGGTCGAGCAGCGGATCATGTCCGGCGTCGTCTTCGTGACCCACGACCTGCCGGTGCTCTCGCAGATCTCCGACAAGCTCGCGATCATGAACCGCGGCGCGATCGTCGAGATGGGGCCGACGGCCCAGCTCGTCGAGGACCCGCAGCATCCGTACACCGAGAAGCTGCTCGGCTCGGTGCTCGACCCCACGGCCGAGACCCGCCGCAAGGGCAAGGAGTGGCTCACGGGCGGCTCCGGGCTGGTCCGCTCCGCGACCGAGACCGCCGCCTCCGGGACCTCCCCGTCCGACACCCCGAAGGGAGCGACGTCGTGAACGAGAACGCCACGCCCGACCCGGCCCCGCACACGCACCGGGCGGAGTCCGCATCGGGCCCGCAGACCAGCGCCGACGGCGTGGTCACCCACTCCGTCCCGACCGACGAGGCGGTGCTCAGCTGCCGCAACGTCAACAAGGTCTTCAACGTCGCCGGGAACAAGGTGCATGCCGTCGACGACGTCAGCCTGGACTTCGCGGCCGGCAAGGTGCTCGCGGTGGTGGGCGAGTCGGGGTCCGGGAAGTCGACCCTGGCCCGCATGCTGCTGCGCCTCATGCCCGTCACCTCGGGCACGATCACCTTCCGCGGGCAGGACGTCACCCACATCAAGGGCGCCGAGCTGCGCCGGTACTGGACGGAGGTGCAGGCCGTCTTCCAGGACCCCTTCGCCTCCTTCAACCAGTTCTTCACCGTGGGGTCGCTGCTGCGGCGCAGCCTCAAGCTCGCCGCGGTCGACAAGGCGGAGGCCGACGCCCTCATCGAGGAGTGCCTGGGCTACGTCGGGCTCACCCCGAAGGACGCCCTGCACAAGTACCCGCACCAGATGTCCGGAGGCCAGCGCCAGCGCGTCATGGTCGCCCGCGCCCTCATGATGCGGCCCAAGGTGCTGCTGGCCGATGAGGCGACCTCGATGCTGGACGCCTCGCTGCGCGTGAACGTGCTCAACGTGCTGCACGACCTCAAGGCCGACCTCGGGCTGACGGTCCTGTTCATCACCCACGACATCGGGCAGGCGACGTACCTCTCCGACCGCGTCGCGGTGATGGAGCACGGCAAGGTCGTCGAGCGCGGCACCACCGAGGAGGTCATCTTCTCCCCGCAGGCCGAGTACACCCGCCGGCTCCTCGCCGACGTCCCCGACCTGCGCGGCAGCCTCAAGCAGCGCTGAGGGGAAGCACCGATCCGCGCCGTCCCGGCCTCCCGCCGGGACGGCGCGGCCGTGCGGGGCCTACGGTGGTCCCAGGCGGCACCCGCGGCCACGATCGACGCTCACCCCCCAGGAGGAACGAATGCGGACCCTGCGCCCCGGGCAGCGGACCACGGTGCTGATCGGCGGCCCCGACGCCGCCGAGCCCACGGTGGTCCACGAGACCGACGAGATCCTCCTCGAGGCCCCCAACTGGACCGCCGACGGCCGGCTCCTGCTCAACGGCGAGGGCCGCCTGTTCGCCCTCGACCTCGCCACCGCCGACCTCGCCGAGATCCCCTTCGAGGGCCTGCCGGACATCAACAACGACCACGTCCTGCACCCGGACGGGGAGCACATCCTCATGTCCGCGCAGGACGGCCAGATCTACCGGGGCGCCCTGACCGGCGGGCCCGTCGAGGCCGTCACCGAGGGGGAGGGCGGGCACTTCCTGCACGGCATCTCCCCGGACGGGCGGCGCATCGCCTACGTGGACGTGGACGAGCGCTGGATCGGCCGCGTGATCGTCCAGGACCTCGCCACCGGCGCCCGCACCGAGGTCCCCACCGGGCACGGCCACGTCGACGGGCCCGAGTGGACGCCCGACGGCGCCTGGATCCTGTGCTCGAGCGAGGCCTTCACCTCCACCCCCGGCCATGCGCAGATCACGCGGGTGCGCGCCGACGCCCCGGACGCCGCCCCCGAGGCCCCGCGCCCTCCCGTCAACGCCGATGCGCCGACCTTCGACGAGGCCCGCGGCGACGGCCCGCAGCACCTGCTCACCAGCGGCACCGTCGACTGGTTCCCGCATCCCTCGCCCGACGGCCGCTGGGCGAGCTACCTGTCCTACCCGGCGGGCACCCTCGGCCATCCCGAGGACCGGCCCGTCGTGGTCAAGCTCGTCGAGCTGCCGGACTGGTCCCGTCCCGTGCGCCAGTACCCGGTGCCGGGAGGCCAGGGCACGATCAACGTCAACAGCTGGGCCCCGGACTCCACCCGCTTCGCCTTCGTCGCCTACCCCTTCTCCTGAGCGAGCGCCACGTGATCGAACGTGGTTGAACGCACACGAAAAGTGCCAGCTTCGCTCACACTTCGGGCGATTCGGACGGTAATCTCTCGTCAGCACCCGTGTCGCCGACCCCGCGCCACCTGACGACGACGCCGACCCCGCGCGTCCCCGCCCCCGGAGGTATCGATGAAGTTCTTCCAACGACTCGGCAGATCGCTGATGCTGCCCGTCGCCGTCCTGCCCGTGGCCGCGATCCTCTCCGGCATCGGGTACTGGATCACGAGCGCCTCCGGCGGCGAGAGCAACGTGGTCGCGGTGTTCTTCTCCGCCGCCGGCGGCGCGCTGCTGGACAACATGCCCGTCCTGTTCGCGATCGGCGTCGCCATCGGCATGGCCTCGAAGGCGGACGGCACCGCGGCGCTCGCCGGCCTCGTCTCCTGGCTGACGGTGACCACGCTGCTGAGCCCGGACAACGTCGCGAAGTTCCGCGGGATCGCGGAGGTCGCGGACGTCGACCCGGCGTTCACCAAGGTCGAGAACGTCTTCGTCGGCATCATCTGCGGCCTGATCGGCGCCTATGCCTACGACACGTTCAAGGACACCAAGCTGCCGGACGCGCTGTCGTTCTTCTCCGGTCGCCGCTCGGTCGCGATCGTCACCGCCGGCATGTCGCTCGTCGTGGCGCTGGCGCTGTTCGTCATCTGGCCGCTGGTGTACACGGGCCTGGTCCTGTTCGGCGAGTTCATCGTGACCCAGGGGCCGATCGGCGCCGGGATCTACGGCTTCCTCAACCGCATGCTGATCCCGCTGGGCCTGCACCACGCGCTGAACTCGGTGTTCTGGTTCGACGTCGCGGGCATCAACGACCTGGTGAACTTCCAGAGCGGCGAGGGCACGCGCGGCGTGACCGGCCAGTACATGACCGGCTTCTTCCCCGTGATGATGTTCGGCCTGCCCGGCGCGGCCCTGGCGATGTACACCACCGCGCTCACCGCGCGGAAGAAGATCGCCGCCGGCATCCTGCTCTCCGGGGCGGTCTCCTCCTTCTTCGTCGGCGTCACCGAGCCCCTCGAGTTCGCCTTCATGTTCCTGGCCCCCGGCCTGTACGTGGTCCACGCCCTGTTCATGGGCATCTCCATGGCGGTCAGCGCGATGCTGCCGGTGCGCATGGGCTTCGGCTTCTCCGGCGGGTTCATCGACCTCGTGCTGGGCTGGGTGAACCCGATGGCCCAGAACCCGTGGGCGATCCCGGTGATGGGCGTGTTCTGGTTCGTCGTGTACTTCCTGACCTTCCGGTTCATCATCCTGAAGTTCCGTCTGAAGACCCCGGGCCGCGAGGACGCGGCCGATCTCGCCGAGGGCGGGGACGGCGCCGAGGGCTCCGCCGCGGCGGGCGGCTTCCTGGGCACCGGCGCCGCCTTCCTGGCCGCGCTCGGCGGCCCGAAGAACATCGTCGACCTCGAGAACTGCGCGACCCGCCTCCGCATGGAGCTGGCCGACGTCTCCGTGATCGACGAGCCCGCCCTCAAGCGCGCCGGCGCCGCCGGCGTCATGAAGCCCGGCGGGACCTCCGTGCAGGTCATCTACGGCCTGAACGTGCAGTTCGTGAAGGACGCCATGGACGATCTGATCGCCGGCCGGGTGGAGGCCCCCTCGGCCCCCGTCGAGGCCGATGACGCCCCCGCGGCGGCCGAGGCCGCCCCGGGCGCCGGGTTCCTCACCGAGATCGTCCGCCTGCGCCAGCCGCTCGCGGGGCGGATCGTCGCCCTCGAGGACGTGCCGGACGCAACCTTCGCGGGCGGCATCATGGGCCCGGGCCTCGCGATCGAGCCCGCCTCGGGCGAGGTCGTCGCCCCGGCCGCGGGGACCGTCGCCCATGTCTTCGACACCGGGCACGCCGTGGCGCTGCAGCTGGACGACGGCACGGAGGTGCTGATCCACGTCGGCGTCGACACGGTGCAGATGAAGGGCGCGGGCTTCACCACCCACGTCGCCGCAGGGCAGCGGGTCGAGGCCGGCGACCCGCTGATCACGGCGGATCTCGAGGCGATCCGCGCGGCGGGCCACCCCACCATCACGCCCGTGATCGCCCTGAACCGCAAGGGATCCCACCTCGAGCTGGTCTGAGCGGGTCCGGATTCGGCCGTGCCCTGCCCCCGCGCCAGGGCACGGCCGATTCCGCACGCGGCCCCTCCGGGAGGACCCCGCGGCGCTAGCATCGGAGCAGGCAGGGAAGCCCGTGCCCTGGTGATCCGAGGTGAGGACCCCGACCATGGTCGAGATCGTGGCGACGCTGGGGACGGCCACCGTCCTGGGCATCGTCGCGCACCTGCTGCGGGTGCCGCCGCTGGTGGGCTTCCTGGTGGCCGGGTTCCTGCTGGGGGCCCTGGGCGTCACCCCGTTCCCCGGGCTCGAGCAGGCCTCGCACCTGGGCGTCACCCTGCTGCTGTTCACCATCGGCCTGAAGTTCGACGCCCGGACCATCCTGCGCCCCGAGGCCTTCGGCACGGCCGCCGCCGACATGGCCGTCAGCATGGTCCTGGGGGCGGTGACGCTGCTGCTGGCCGGCGCGCTGGGCCTGGCGGACCTCGACGGCGGCTGGCGCACCCTGGCGCTGGTCGGCTTCGCCCTGTCGTTCTCCTCGACGGTGCTGTGCGTCAAGGTGCTCGAGGAGCGCTCGGACGACGGCTCCCTGTACGGGCAGACGGCGATCGCCATCCTCGTCATCCAGGATCTCGCCGCGGTCGCCTTCATCTCCGGCAGCGAGGGGCATGCGCCGAGCCCCTGGGCGATCGCCGTGGTCCTGCTGCTGATCCCGGCCGCCTGGGTGCTGCGGCAGGTCCTCGACCTGGTCGGCTGGGGGGAGCTGCTGATCCTGTTCGGCGTGGTCGCGGCGATCGGGCCCGGCTACGCCCTGTTCGAGCTGGTCGGCATCGAGGGCGACCTCGGCGCGCTGGTGATCGGCATGCTGCTGGCCTCGCATCCGCGGGCGCTGGACCTGTCCAAGGCGCTGTTCGGGATCAAGGAGCTGCTGCTGGTCGGGTTCTTCCTGACCATCGGCCTCGAGGTCGTGCCGCGCTGGCAGGACCTGGTGCTGGCGGTGCTGCTGTGCGCGGTGCTGCTGCCCACCACGATCATCAGCTTCGCCCTGCTCAGCCGCTTGTTCGGGCTGCGCAACCGGACCTCGCTGCGGATCGGCCTGGTGCTGGGCAACTTCTCGGAGTTCTCCCTCATCGTCGCGGCGGTGGGGGTGGGCGGCGGCCTGCTCGGGCAGCGGTGGCTGGCCGTGGTGGCGATCGCCGTCGCCCTCGGCATGGTGATCTCCTCGGTGCTCAACGCCCGCTCCGCACGGATCATCGCCCGGCTGGTCGAGCGCCTGCCCGAGGCCGATCCGTCCCGTCTGCGCGAGGCCGACCGGCCGATCGACACCACCGGGGTGGACGTGGTCGTCTTCGGCATGGGCCGGGTGGGCCGGGCCACCTACGAGCGGCTGCTCGAGACGGGGGAGCGCCGGGTGCTGGGGGTGGACAACGACCACGGCGTGGTCCAGCGCCTGCACGCCCAGGGCTACCACGTCGTCGAGGGGGACGCGACGGACCTCGACTTCTGGCATCGGATCCGCACCGGCGGCTTCGTGCAGACGGTCATCCTGGCCATGCCCATCCATGACTCGAACGTCTTCGCCCTCCAGCAGCTGCGCGAGGCGGACTTCGCCGGGACGGTCGCCGCCGTGGCCCAGCACCAGGACCAGGTCGAGCACCTCGAGGCGGAGGGCGTGGGCTCGGTGCTGAACCTGTACTCGGGCGCCGGGATCGCCCTGGCGGACCTCGCGCTGCCGCCCACGGAAACCTCCTCCGGGAACGCGGAGGCCGACGGAGAATCGTAGAGGAAATCGGCGAGGAAATCACCCTCCGGAACGACGGGATCGCCGATTTGTTACACTCGGCCTCGGCTGCGCCCCGGCGTGCGCCGAACAGACGAGATCGATGACGCACGGACGATACGAAACGCAGACGGGTGAGCATGGTGCAGACGCAGGCGACGACGACCGGATCCCGCACCGTGCACGATCCCGCTCCCCGGTGGCCCGTCCTCATCGGCTCCGCGGCCGTCATCCTCGCCACCGCGCTGTGGGCGATCATCGCCCGGGACAGCGCCGGCGCGGTCATCACCACGGTCGTGGCGTGGATCTCCACGAGCTTCGGCTGGTACTTCGTGCTCACCGCGGCGGTGGTGGTCGTCTTCGTGCTCTACCTGGCGCTGTCCTCGGCCGGCCGCATCCGGCTGGGACCGGACCACGCCACGCCCCAGTTCAGCCTGTTCACTTGGACGGCGATGCTCTTCGCGGCGGGCATCGGCATCGACCTGATGTTCTTCGCCGTCTCGGAGCCGGCCGCCCAGTACCTGGCCCCGCCCGTCGGCGAGGGCGGAACGGTCGACGCCGCACGGCAGGCGATCGTGTGGACGCTGTTCCACTACGGCCCCGTCGGCTGGGCGATGTATGCGCTGATGGGCGGTGCCTTCGCCTTCTTCGCCTACCGCTGGAACCTGCCGCTGAGCATCCGCTCCCTGCTCGCGCCGCTGTTCGGCAGGAAGGTCGACGGCTGGGCGGGGCACAGCGTGGACATCCTCGCGGTGCTCGGGACCGTCTTCGGGATCGCCACCACGCTGGGCATCGGCGTGGTCCAGCTCAGCTACGGCATGCACGTGCTGTTCGGGACGCCGGACGGCGTGGCCGCCCGGATCTCCCTGATCGTGCTCGCGGTGGCGCTGGCGACGATCTCCTCGGCCACGGGCGTCGAGAAGGGGATCCGCCGCCTCTCCGAGCTCAACGTGCTCCTCGCGATCGCGCTGCTGGTGTGGATCCTCGTCACGGGCGAGACGCGCCGGCTGCTGGACGGCCTGGTCATGAACGTCGGCGACTTCGCCACCGGGTTCTCCGGGATGCTCATGGACACCTTCGCCTGGGAGCAGCCCGATGCCTGGATGCAGACGTGGACCCTGTTCTTCTGGGCATGGTGGGTGGCGTGGGCCCCGTTCGTGGGCCTGTTCCTGGCGCGGATCTCGCGCGGGCGGACGATCCGCCAGTTCGTGGCCGGCGTGCTCGCCATCCCCTTCGCGTTCATCACGATCTTCGTGTCGATCTTCGGGAATTCGACCCTCGAGATCGCGATGCGCGGTGACGTGGCATTCGCCGAGACCGCCATGAATCTTCCCGAACGGGCGTTCTTCGATCTGCTCCAGCAGTATCCTGCGGCGCCCGCGGTGATCGCGGTCGCGCTGCTCACCGGATTCCTGTTCTATGTGACATCGGCCGATTCCGGGGCGCTCGTCCTCGCGAACTTCACCTCGATCATCGAGGATCCGAAGCAGGACGGCCAGGTGTGGCTGCGCGTGTTCTGGGCGGTCGCCACCGGCCTGCTGACCCTGGCGATGCTGCTGGTGGGCGGCGTGCCCACGCTGCAGGCGGCCACCCTCATCATCGGGCTGCCGGTCTCGGTGCTGCTGTACCTGGTGATGGCCTCCCTGCTGCGCGCCCTGCGGATCGAGGCCCGCCAGCGCGAGGGATATCGGGCGACGGTCCCCAGCCGCTTCGGCGCGCAGGAGACCAGCTGGCGCCAGCGCCTGAAGCGGTCGATGGGCTTCCCCCAGCGCGCCCAGAGCATCCGCTACCTCGACACCGTCGCCCGGCCCGCGCTCGAGTCCCTCGCCCAGGAGCTGGAGACCACAGGGGTGGACGCCGAGCTCGAGCGCTGCGAGGTCGAGGGCAGCGAGGTCGACTCGCTGCTGCTGCGGGCCCGGTTCCCCGACCAGCAGGACTTCACCTACCAGATCTATCCCGTCGGCCGGGAGCTGCCGGCCTTCGCCTACCGCACCGTCAGCGAGCGCGGCCGCTACTACCGGCTCGAGGTGTTCACCGCGACCGGCTCCCACGGGTACGACGTGTTCGGCTACACCGCGGAGCAGCTCATCGCCGATGTCCTCGGCCACTACGAGTCGCACCTGGAGTTCCTGCGGATCTCCGAGGGGCGGCGCGGCGCGGCCATCACCGAGGAGAATCCCGTCGTCACCGACTGGCAGGACGACTTCCGCACCGACGCCGCGCCCTGAGCGGCGCCGCGACCCCCGACCGCCCCTCGAGGAGGCACCATGCTCCGCACCCTGTACATCGACGGCGAGTGGACGTCCGCCATCGGCGGCGGCACCCGCGAGATCCGCTGTCCCGCGAACGGCGAGGTCGTCGCCATCGTCGACGAGGCCGATGACCGCGACTCCGTCGCCGCGATCCGCGCCGCCCGCCGGGCCGTGGACTCCGGCGTCTGGTCCTCCGTCCCCGCCGCCGAGCGCGGGGACCTTCTGCTGCGCGCGGCCGCCCGGCTGCGGGAGCGGAAGGAGGAGTTCGCCCGCGCCGAGTCGCTGGACACCGGCAAGCGGATCGTCGAGTCCCGCATCGACATGGACGACATCGCCGCCTGCTTCGACTACTTCGGCAAGCTCGCCGGCCAGGACGCCGGCCGCGTGGTCGACGCCGGGAACGCGGGCGTGGCCAGCCGCATCGAGCACGAGCCCGTGGGCGTGTGCACCCTGATCACCCCGTGGAACTACCCGCTGCTGCAGGCCGCATGGAAGATCGCGCCGGCGCTCGCGGCCGGCAACGCCTTCGTGCTCAAGCCCGCCGAGCTCACCCCGCACACCGCGATCCTCATGATGCAGGTGCTCGAGGAGCTCGAGCTGCCCGCCGGCGTCGCGAACCTGGTCCTCGGCGCCGGGGCCGCCTGCGGCACGCCGCTGTCCACCGACCCCGACGTCGACATGGTCTCCTTCACCGGGGGCCTGGCGACCGGCCGGCTGCTGGCCGCCAATGCCGCCGCCACCGTCAAGAAGGTCGCCCTCGAGCTGGGCGGCAAGAACCCCGATGTCGTCTTCGCCGATGCCGACCTCGACGCCGCCCTGGACAACGCCCTGAACGCCGCCTTCGTCCACTCCGGCCAGGTGTGCTCGGCCGGGGCCCGGCTGATCCTCGAGGAGTCGATCGCCGAGGACTTCGTCGACGAGCTGGTGCGCCGCGCCGAGGGGATCCGCCTGGGCGGCCCCTTCGACGAGGACGCGGAGACGGGCGCGCTGATCTCCGCCCAGCACCGCGACAAGGTCCACGCCTATGTGCAGGCCGGCATCGCCGAGGGGGCGCGGCTGCGCTGCGGCGGCCGGTTCGGCGAGGGCGATCTCGCCTCCGGCTTCTACTACCTCCCCACCGTGCTGGACCAGGTGCGCCGCGGTATGAGCGTGGTGCGGGACGAGGCCTTCGGCCCTGTGGTCACCGTGGAGACCTTCCGCAGCGAGGACGAGGCCGTCGCCACCGCCAACGACACGATCTACGGCCTCGCCGGCGCCGTGTGGACGCAGGACGCCGGCCGCGCCCAGCGCGTCGCGCGCCGCCTGCGCCACGGGACCATCTGGATCAACGACTTCCACCCCTACCTGCCGCAGGCGGAGTGGGGCGGGTTCAAGCAGTCCGGCGTCGGCCGCGAGCTGGGGCCGACGGGCCTGGTCGAGTACCAGGAGGTCAAGCACATCTACCAGAACCTCGCGCCGGCCGTGACCGGCTGGTTCGCGGACCACGGCAGCACCGCCGGCACCGAGAAGTGAGGGAGCACCCACCCATGAAGACGACCCGCACCTTCGACTACGTCGTCGTCGGCGGCGGCTCCGCCGGCGCCGCGGTCGCCGCCCGGCTGAGCGAGGACCCCGACGTCAGCGTCGGCCTGCTCGAGGCCGGCCCGCATGACACCGACCACGACGTGGTGCTGCAGCTGGACCGCTGGATGGAGCTGCTCGAGTCCGGCTTCGACTGGGACTACCCGATCGAGGAGCAGGAGAACGGGAACTCCTTCATGCGCCACGCCCGGGCGAAGGTCCTCGGCGGCTGCTCCTCCCACAACTCGTGCATCGCCTTCTGGGCCCCGCGCGAGGACCTCGACGAGTGGGCGCACGAGCACGGCGCCGAGGGCTGGGAGGCCGAGAGCACCTTCCCGCTGTTCACCAAGCTCGAGGACAACGAGGACGAGGGCCCGCTGCACGGCCACGACGGGCCGGTGCGGCTCATGAACGTGCCGCCGACCGATCCGTGCGGCGTCGCCCTGCTGGACGCCTGCGAGCAGGCGGGCATCCCGCGCGCGCGGTTCAACACCGGCGAGACGGTGGTGCGCGGCGCGAACTTCTTCCAGGTCAACCGCAGGGCCGACGGCACCCGCTCCTCCTCCTCGGTGTCCTACCTGCATCCGATCCTCGAGCGGGAGAACCTCACGATCCTCACCGACTCGTGGGTCGCGAAGCTGGACGTCGACGAGACCGGGACCTGCACGGGCGTGCAGGTCCTCGACAACGCCTTCGGCCGCCGCACCCGCATCGCGGCGCGGCGCGAGGTGATCGTCTCCGCCGGGGCGATCAACACCCCGCAGCTGCTCATGCTCTCCGGCATCGGTCCCCGCGAGCACCTCGAGGAGGTCGGCATCGAGGTGCTGGTGGACTCTCCCGGCGTCGGCTCGACGCTGCAGGACCACCCGGAGGGCGTCGTCCAGTGGGAGGCGAAGCGACCGATGGTCCGCGAGTCCACCCAGTGGTGGGAGATCGGCATCTTCGCCGCCACGCAGGAGGGCCTGGACCGGCCGGACCTGATGATGCACTACGGCTCGGTGCCCTTCGACATGCACACCTACCGCGCCGGCTATCCCACCGCCGACGAGATGATCTGCCTGACCCCCAACGTCACGCACGCCCGCTCCACCGGGACGGTGCGGCTGCGCTCGATCGACTTCCGCGACAAGCCCAAGGTCGATCCGCGCTACTTCACCGACCCGGAGGGCCATGACATGCGGGTGATGATCGCCGGCATCCGCCAGGCCCGCGAGATCATGGCGCAGCCGGCGATGGCCGAGTGGGCCGGACGCGAGCTGGCGCCCGGAGCCGAGGCGACCACCGACGAGCAGCTCGCCGAGTACATCCGCCGCACCCACAACACCGTCTACCATCCCGTGGGCACGGTGCCGATGGGCGCGGCCGACGACCCGGCCGCCCCGCTGGACCCGCAGCTGCGGGTCAAGGGCGTGCGCGGCCTGCGGGTGGCCGACGCGTCGGTGATGCCGGAGATCGTCACGGTCAACCCCAACATCACCGTGATGATGATCGGCGAGAAGTGCGCCGAGATGATCCGCACCGGAACGTGATCTGACTCGCGGCGGGCGCCGGCCCGTTTGGTCGCGGCGCGGGGGAGACGTAGGATATCCGGCGGTAGCGTGTCCGAGCGGCCGAAGGTGCATCACTCGAAATGATGTGTACGGTAACCCCGTACCGCGGGTTCAAATCCCGCCGCTACCGCTCCTGACCAGGGGATTCATCCCGGTCTTCGAAGGCCCCCGCCGTGTGGCGGGGGCTTTCGTCATGTCGGGACCGGTGCGGGGCGGAGGCTGGGTCACTCCTCGGGTGCGTCCCCGTGCTCCCGCGCGAGGATCCCGGCGATGCGCTCGAGGGTGGCGGGGATGCCCTCCTCGGCGGCCCGGCGGCGGATCTCCTCCTCGCGGGCGGCGTCCTCCCCGAAGCGCTCGACGAAGTACTCCGCGGTGCGCTCGGTGAAGGCGGTGTGCAGCGTCAGCAGGGTGCCCTCCTCGTGCGGCGCCATCCGGTATCCCCAGATCGCCTCTCCCGGGCCGACGGCCCAGGCGAAGGCCTCGCCGGGCACGTCCTCGATCACGCGGGAGACGGTGGTCCATTCCCGCTGCGCGGTGCGGTTGCGGCCGGAGAACGTCGCCCCGACGCCGCGGGCATCGCCCTCCCAGGCGACGACCTCGGTCTGGATGCTCCATTCCCCGGTGCGGGGCACGTCGCTGAGCAGGGCGTAGGTCTGCATCGGGGTGGCGGGGACGGGGAGCGAGCCGTGGAGCGCATAGGTCATGGCCAGCACCGTACCGCGCGCTCAGGCCGCCGCGAGGACCAGGGAGAACTCGATCTGCCCGGCGTCCTCGACGCTCACGAAGCCGAGGTCCGGGGCCTCCACGCCGTAGTCGGACCAGGTCGCATCGGCCGCGCCGACGACGGTCAGGGCGCCGTCCTGCGACCGGGCGAGGGTCAGCGCGATCCGGACGTCCTGGGTCTGCCCGTTGATCTCGAGCGTCCCCGGGACGGTGACGGTCGCGGTGCCGGTCTCGGCCAGGGCCGCGACGTCGACCGGCGCGGTGAGGGTGAAGACGGCCTCGGGGTGGGCCGCGGTGTCGATCGCCCGGGTGCGGAAGTACTCGTCGCGCTGGGCCGCGTCGGTCTCCACGGAGGCCAGGTCCACGACGATCCGCGTCTCGGAGAGGGACGTCCCGGTGATCTCGGCGCTGCCGGTGACGAACGACGTGCGGCCCACGACGGTGACGTCCTGGCCGTTGAGGACCTCGGCGACCCGGTAGCCGGCCTGCGATCCCTCGGCGACCGTCCAGGTCCCCTCGACCTCGCCGGCCGCCGGCGCACCGGTGCTCCCGCCGCCGCCGCCGTCGCTCGCAGCGGAGGCCTCCGCGGTGGCGGTGAAGGCCTCCGGGGCTGCGGCATTGCGCTGGTCGGCGTAGATGCGGGAGCCGATGAGGAACCCGCCGAGCCCCAGGACGAGCACGGCCGCCGCGGCGACGATCCCGGTCAGCGCGCGGGAGGAGAGGCGGCGCCGCCGCACCGGGCCGGACGGATCGGAGGACGGGGGCGGGCGATGGTCGCCGTGGCTGCTCATGTGCTGATCGTAGGGATGCGGACCTGTCCCGGTGCCCTCGACGAGCTGTGCGTCCGCTGAGCATCGGCCCTAGACTGCAGAGGAGACCCGGACGCGGCGGGCATCGAGGCCCGTCGTCGTCGCAGGACAGCACGAGGAGCTCCTGGCATGAACGGTTCGAGGATTCTTCCGCGGATACTCACGGCGCTGATCGGGCTGGTGCTGGCGCCCCTCTCCCTGGCGCTGCTCGCCGACGGCAGCCGCACCTGGAACCAGTACGTCCAGACGACCTTCTACCGGCTGGACCGCGTGCCGGACCTGACCGAGCCGATGGTGCTGAGAGGGCTGGGCCTGATCCTCATCGGCATCCTGCTGCTGGTGATCCTGGCGCTGACGGGGGTGTGGAGCTCCGCCGGACTGCTGGTCACGGCGGTGTACGCGCTGGCGGCGGTGGCGACGGCCGCGGTGCCGGCCCTCATGGAGGCCTTCTGGAGCCGGAGCCCGATCCTGCCGACCCTCGTGCTCGACGCGATCGGATTCGGGCTGCCCGTCGCCCTGCTGCCGATCACCGCGGCGATGGGCGGGGCGCTCGCCCTCGCCCGCCGCCGTCCCGCGGCGCCCGCGATCACCGCCCTGCTGGGGATGATCGCGGTGCCGGCGATGCTCCTGCTCGGGGCGCTCGCGCTGGTCTGGGGATACAGCAGGGGGGTCTACCAGGCGCTGATGACCTTCGACTTCCGGCTGGACGTGGTCGCGGCGGCCTGCATCCTGGTCGGGGCGGTGCTGATCGTGCTCGGGATCCTCGTCACCCGCTGGTCGCCCTACTCCCTGGTCCTGCCGGGCCTGGCGGTGCCGGCCCTGTCCGCGGTGGTGCTGCTGCCGGACCCCGCGATCGACGGCCTGCTCTCGAACCGGGCGGGCGCCGCGGTCTGGACCTTCCTCAGCGGCGGCGGCGGGCCCGCCCTCGGCGCGCTGTTCCTCGTGTTCACGATCGTCCTGGCCAGCGTGCGCTTCCGGGCCCGCCGCGCCGCCCGCCAGGGGGAGGTCGCCGCCCCGGAGACGCTGCGTCCCCTCGAGGAGACCGCATCGCCGCTGCCTCCGACCGCCGCCTCCTCCCGCACCGGGACCAGCACCCCGACCGCCCCCTGACGCCGTGCCCCCGGCGGCCCCCGGCGGTCGCACGATCAATCCGTGCGGCGGTCCGATCAGTCATGGGTCGCCCGCATGGGCGATGCTGTCACCATGACAAGCTCCTCGCCCCGCACCCTCGCCCCGAGCGGACCCGAGGACGCGCCCGCCTCCGCGCCGCGCCCCGCCGGCCGGGCCCACCACCCGGTGGTGACGGCCCTCGCGCTCTCCGCCGGCACGGCCTCCCTGGTCGGCTCCGAGTTCATCCCCGCCGGCGTGCTGCCGGGCATGGCCGCCGATCTCGGCGTGAGCGAGGGGCGGGCCGGTCTGGCGGTCGCCGCGACGGCGCTGGCCGGCGCCCTCACCGCCCCCACCATCGCCGCCGTGCTGCCGCGCGCGGACCGCCGCACCGTCATGCTCGGCCTGCTGGCCCTCGCCGTGGTCTCCAACCTCGTCGTCTCGATCGCCCCGAGCCTGGCCGTCGTGCTCGCCGCCCGCGTGCTGCTGGGGGCGGCGCTCGCCGGCTTCTGGTCCTTCGCCTTCGGGGTGGGCGTGCACGTCACCGGGAGGCCCGCCCTGGTCTCGACCACCGTCGCCCTGGGCACCAGCACCGCCACCATCATCGGCGTGCCCGTCTCCTCGGTGCTCGGGGACCTGATCGGCTGGCGGGCCGTGTTCGTGCTGGTCTCCGTGGTCACGTTCGCCGCGGGCGTGCTCCTGTGGCGGCTGCTGCCGCCCGTGCCGGCGGCGCCCGGCGCCGGCTTCGCGATGATGCGGGCGACCCTGACCAACCGCCGCCTGATCGCGGGCGTGCTCGTGGTGGGGCTGGCCGCCTTCGCGAACTTCACCGCCTACCCGTACATCCGCGTCGCGATCGAGGCGGTCGACGTCTCCGTGGTCGCGGTGCTGCTGCTGGCCTGGGGCCTCGGCGGTCTGCTGGGGAACCTCGCCGGCGGCTGGGCCTCCCGCCGGCTCCGCTGGGCCGCCGCCGCGGGCCCCGCCATCCTCATGCTCGCCCTGATCGGCATGGCCACGACCGATCAGGTCCCGGTCCTCGCCGTCGCCGTGATCGCCTGGGGCCTCGGATTCAACATGGTGCCCGTGGTCTCCCAGCTGTGGGTCGCCGCCGTCGAGCCGCGTCGCGTGGAGTCCGCCATCGCGCTGCAGGTCACCGCGTTCCAGATCGCCATCATGCTGGGCGCGATCGTGGGAGGGCTGATCGTGGATCAGCGCGGCCCGGCCGCCACCATGGCCCTCGGCGCCGTGTTCGCGGGGCTCGCAGCCATCGGGTACGCCTCCATCCGGGTCCGTCCCCGCGCGGACTGACGCCAGCGCCCCGGCGTCGAGCCGGTGAGCGCCCGGAAGGCCCGCACGAAGGCCTCGGCGGAGCCGTAGCCGGCATCCCGGGCGATCGCGGCGACCGGCCGGTCGCCGCGATGCAGCTCGTCCATCGCCCGTTCGATCCGCACCCGCCGCAGGTACTGCATGGGCGCCAGGCCCGTCTCCCGCCGGAAGCGATCCACCAGCGCGGTCGTGCCCACGTGCGCGGCGGCCGCGAGCTCGGCGAGCGTCCACGGCCGATGCGGGCTGTCCTCCAGCAGCGCCGCGACCGTGCGGACCACGGCGTCGGGGCGGGGAAGGCCCGCCACCGCCGATTCGCTGAGCATCGCCGAGCCGAGCAGGTCGCCGTAGGCGTCGGCCACGCCGGGGCGGGAGATGCGCAGCTGCGGGGTCACCGGGCACTGCGAGAGCAGGGAGACCACACCGCTCTGGCGATCGGCGAAGCCCCGCACGACCAGGGGTCGGTCCGAGGTGCCGGCCTGGTCCCGCCGCAGATCGGCGAGGTCGACGCGGGCGTCGGTCAGCGCGGTGATGCGGTGCAGCCGCGCGCGGTGCAGGTAGGCGGCGTCGCCGGCCTCCAGCTCCAGCTGCGCGCTGCCGCAGCCCAGGCCGATGCTCCCGGACCGCACGAGGATCCACAGCGAGGAGCGCCGCGGGAGCACGGGGCCGCCGGCGGGAACGTCGATGCTGGCCGAGCCCTCGATGCGCCACCGGGGGACCTGATCATCGCGCGAGGGGCTCATGGCGCGCACAACGCCCGGGCGCCGCCGGGGATTCCCCGGGGCGGGGTCAGCGGCGCGAGGAGCGCATCGCCCGCACCTGCGCCAGATCCTCGTCCTCGGCGAAGCGGCGGTAGTCCTCGGTGCCCGCCGCGACCAGGGCGATCCTTCCCTCGGCGTCATGGTGGATGCCCCAGCCGTAGCGCTGGGGGAGCGGCGAGGCGCGCAGGCACGCCTGCGAGCGGGCGAAGAACGCGGTGCGCGCCTGGTCGCGATCCTGCTCGGGGATGTCCTTGCGCCGGGCGTGGACGGCGAAGAGCAGATCGTCCGAAGTCATCGCGTAGGGCTCGGCGCGCAGGAGCTCGAACTGGAGCCGCGCGACCGTCGGGGAGGGGCGCTCGGGCGGGGTCGCGGCCTGCTGGACCGGGCAGTCCTCGGCCACCTGGATGAACGTGTCGTAGTAGTTGGTCGTGCTCATCGGCCCATCCTCGCGGCGCGGGCGCGGGGCGGATAGGACGTTCGCGACACCCGCCCCGCTGCCTCAGAAGGGCGGGGGGCCGGCGGGTCCCCAGTCCCCGCCGCCCGGGGGCTCCGGCGGCGGGGGCAGCGGCTGGTCCACGGCGGTCCCCCGCCGGTCCTCGGAGCGCATCCACGCCCACAGGCGCGGCCACTGCTCCGACCAGGAGGGCAGCTCGATCACGCGCGGTGCGTCCTCGGGCGGGCTCGTTCCGGGCAGGCTGCCGCCATCGTCATCGCCCTCGGGCGGCGGATCGGGGGGACCATCGGGCCGATGCCGGGCGCCGTCGAGACAGTCGCGGCGGCACGGTCCGTCGGGGTGGTCGCGGTAGTGCTCCGCGAGCCGGCGCACCGACATCGCGCCGAGGAGGTCGACGTCATCGCGCTCCTCGGTGATGACGTGGTGGCCGTCGCCGGAGCCGATGAGCCATCGGGTCCGCCCTGCTTCCCAGGTGCCGTCCGCCGCCCGGCGCGCCGGGTGCAGGCGGGTCGGGTCGAGGAGGCCGGCCGTCTTCTCCTGGTGGTGGTGCTCGCACAGCCAGTGCAGGTTCTCGATGCTCGTGGGGCCGCCGGCGAGGAACTCCTCGATGTGGTCGGCCTGGGCGCCCATCGAGATGGCCCGCCGGCATCCGGGGACGGCGCAGGTGGGATTGAGGTGACGGAGGTGCTCGAGCATCGCGGCGGTGGGGCGGTACGTCGTCGCGGCGAGCGGGAGGAACGCGCCCGTGCAGGGATCCGTGAGCACGCGGTACCAGGTCCCCTCGCCCCCGGCGAGGGCGCGGGCCAGATCCGCGGGCAGCGGGGAGGTCCCCTCCAGCGTGCCCGGCGCCTCGGACCGTCCCAGCAGCGTCATCACGGGGACCGTGACGTTCAGCCGGAACCGGTCCTGGGGGACGTCGATCCCGTCGGTCTGCAGGGACGCCTTGGTCAGCAGGAGGTAGCGCAGCACACCGACCCGGAGCGAGTGGCCCGACTGCTCGACCAGCCCGTCCACGTCCCACGGGATGCCGTCGCCGTTCTTCAGCGCGGCGCGCTGGGCCGCCTGGACCGCGCGGGCGGAGACGTCCAGGCGCCGCGCGAGGGAGGCGATCTCCGGGGTGGGGCCGGTGACCTGGAGGCAGGACATGCCGCGCCCCAGGTCCATGACGCCCACGGAGCGCTCGACCTCGGAGGGGGCGTCCTGGTCCTGCTGGGCCTGCTTCGCCTCGAGGTCCTCCGCCCAGCGGATGATCTCCCGCAGCCGGATCTCGAAGCGCTCCGCACCGATCCGCAGGTCCCAGGACGAGACCAGCGCATCGATGCCCTCGCGGGAGACGGTGGAGAGGTCACGGGTGTCGCGCAGCATCCTGGTGAACCACGAGGCCGGGAAGGCGCCCTGCTCCAGGAGCTCATGGCAGGCCGAGAACGTCGTGACCGCATGGTGGGCGTCCCGGATCATGTACTGGGCGCGGCGCAGGGGCACGCGCAGCGCCTGCGCGGCCACCAGGGCGTGGCAGTCGCCGTCGGAGTCGGCGTCGTCCTCCGGCTGCCACAGCACGGCGAGGGCCCGGTTGCGGGCTGCGAGCACGGGGCCCTCGGCGGCGCCGGCATCCCAGATGGCCTGGGCGGCCTCGCTCATCTCCCACCCCTCCGGCAGCCGCGACGGCAGGGACTCCCGCGTGCGGGGGTCCCGGGCCCGGATCCGCTTCGTGCTCGCGGGCGCCGCGGCGACGAAGCCTGCGACGCTCTCCAGGGGCTCGTCCGGCACGGCCGCGACGGGGAGCGGGGTGCCGTCCGCCATCGCCCGGCGGTACTGCATCCTCCGGTGCGCGTACCGCGGATCCTCGATGCGCCAGGACTCTCCGCGCGGGATCGTCGTCGGGGAGATCCGCACCTCCGGCCTGCCCGGCGCCGCATCGGCCCCGTCCGTGGGGCGGGACGGCGGCCGGGCGGCCGAAGAGCCGGCGGACGCCGGATCCGGCGCGCCGTGGTCCTCCGACGGCATCTCCTGGAGCACCGCTCCCACCCCCTCCCGCAGACCGCTCTCCGCGCCTGTGCGGACTTCGTGCATACGTTCGAAACTACGTCGAGTCTACGCCTGTGTCGCCACGCAGTCCACCGATGTGGACAATTTCTGGAAGATTTCTACGGAGGTCGACTTCCGTGGCGATGCATCGCCCCCAATTCCCCTGTGGCCTGCTCGAACGGTCTCCGACGCCCTGGTTATCCCCATTCTCGCTTCTCCTCCCCACTGCCCGGTCATCCACATTTTCGGCACCGGTATTGACAATTGCGAGGATCTTCTCCTCGCGATGATCGGGAGACCGCCGCGGGGGCTAGCATCGGACGCAGACGAGACGAGGCCGGCAGGCGCAGGAGGGACGGACGGGGCCATGGCGCGATACGCGGTGACGACCTGGAGCAACCGGGAGGGGCAGGAGGACCTGCAGGCCGGCCTCTGGACCCTCGAGGCGGGGGAGCGCCTGGCCGCGCAGCCGGTCCCGGGCTCCCCGGACGCCGTGTTCTGGGCCGAGCGCGACCCGCTCGACGGCACGCTCCTGCTGCTGCGCAACACCGAGGAGGACTCGGCGCTGCTGCGCTGGGACCCGCAGCACGAGGAGGTCCTCGCGCAGGTCGCGGAGGGCGCACAGGGCGGCTGCTATCTCGCCGTCGCCCCGGACGGGCGGCGCCTGGTCGTCACGGCCCCTCCCGGGGGCTGGTCGCTCTTCGACAGCGGCCCTGCCGGCCCCGCCGGCTCTGTCGACCCTGCCCCGCGCGTGCCGCGCCTGCTGGCGCAGCACGCCGGGTCCGGCAGCGGCCCGCACCCGCGGCAGGAGCGCAGCCACCCCCACTGCGGCATCGTCACCGCCGCGTGGGATGCGGTGCTGATGGCGGACCTCGGCACCGACGAGATCCTCTCGGCCCCGCTCGATCCGGCAGGCGGCTTCGGGCCGGTGCAGGTGGTGCACCGGACCGCGCCGGGCTCGGGGCCGCGGCACATCGTGCCCGGGGACGGGGTCCTGCACATCCTCTGCGAGCTCGACAGCACCCTCGAGACGGTGCGGGTCGGTGAGGACGGCGCGCTCACGCGGATCGCGAGGACCTCCACGGTGCCGGAGGAGTTCGTCGGGGAGACCTGGGCGGCGCACCTGAGCGTCTCGGCGGACGGGTCGCGGCTGTATGCCACCAACCGCGGGCACGACTCGATCGCGATCTTCGACGTGGACGCGCAGGGCGTGCCGCATCGGCGGGAGATCGTGCCCAGCGGCGGCGCCTGGCCATGGTTCTGCCTGCTGGTGGAGGAGCAGCCGGGGGACGCGTGGCTCCTGGTGGCCAACAACCGCTCCGACGCGGTGACCCGGTTCCGCGTCACCGGCGACGGCGGGCTCCAGCTCGTCGACGCCGTCCCCGTCCCGAGCCCCGCCTGCATCGTCGCCACCGCGGCGGCGACTGCGGGCTGAGGGCCGCTCAGGTGCCGCAGTAGGTGATGAAGCCCGGGGACCCGGCCGGGGCGGTCTCGAGGTCCTCGAGCCCGGGCCGTCGCACGAAGGGGTCGCGGACGGCCTCCAGGATCCGCTCGACGGGCGCCAGGTCCCCGCCCTCCGCCGCGTCCAGCGCCGCGTCCAGGGCGTGGTTGCGGGGGATGACCACGGGATTCGCGGCGAGCATGCGCGCGGTGGACGCGGCCCGTTTTGCGGCCGATGTGCCGGCCAGCGCGAGGCGGCGCGCCTCCCATGCGGACAGCGCCGGATCCGCGGCGCCGCCGCCCTCCGCGAGCGCGCGGAAGAACTCCGTGCGGTCCTCGCCGCGCGCGGCGAGGAGGTCCAGCAGCTCTGCGCCCAGGTCGAGCACCTGCTCCTCGGGAGCGTCCTCGCGCAGGCCCAGCTTCGCGCGCATCCGGTGGGACCAGGCGGTGCGGTAGGCGCCCTCGAAGCCCTCGAGCACCGCGGTCGCCGCGTCGACGGCGGCATCGGGGACGGCGTCGATGAGCGGCAGCAGCGCCTCGGCCAGTCGCGAGAGGTTCCACAGGGCGATGCCGGGCTGGTTGCCGTAGGCGTAGCGGCCGCCGCGGTCGATGGAGCTGAACACGGCGCGCGGGTCGTGCACGTCGAGGAAGGCGCAGGGGCCGAAGTCGATCGACTCCCCGGGCAGCGTCATGTTGTCGGTGTTCATCACCCCGTGCACGAAGCCGGCGCACATCCACTGCGCCAGGAGCGAGGCCTGCGCCTCGGCGACGGCCTCGAGCAGGGCGAGGGCCGGCACCTCGGCATCGGCCGCAGCAGGGTGGTGGCGCGCGATCGCGTAGCGGACCAGCGAGGCCAGGACGTCGGGCTCCTGCGTCCAGGCGGCGTACTGCACGGTGCCCACCCGCAGGTGGCTCGCGGCCACCCGGACGAGCAGGGCGCCCTGCTCGGGCGCGGGGTCGTGGCGCTGGATCCTCTCGCCGGTGGTGAGCACGGCGAGGGCGCGGGTGGTCGGGATGCCGAGGGCGTGCAGGGCCTCGCCGATCACCATCTCGCGCAGCATCGGCCGCAGCGGGGCGCGCCCGTCCCCGGCGCGGGAGAAGGGGGTGCGCCCCGAGCCCTTGAGGTGCAGGTCCCGCTGCTGCCCGCGGGTGTCGACGAGGTCGCCCAGCAGCAGCGCGCGGCCGTCGCCGAGGTGCGGGTTCGGGGAGCCGAACTGGTGGCCCCCGTAGGCCTGCGCCGTGGTCGGCAGGTCGGTGGCGCCGGTGAGCAGGGCCAGGCCTTCGGGGCTGCGCAGATGCTCCGGGTCCAGGCCCAGCTCGCGGGCGAGGTCCTGGTTCAGCAGCACCATCCGCGGATCGGGCATGGCCTCGGCGCGCCAGGGCACGGAGAGCTCGGGGACCGCGGCCGCATAGCTCTGGCGCAGCGGCGGCGCGGTCCTCGTCGGCGACGCGGAGGGGGTGCTCACCCCTCCACGGTACGCGCCCGGCCCGGGGCCGGCGGCGCGGGATATTCCGATGCGCCGCGCGCGGACCTCTGGTGGGATCGGGCCATGGACATCCGCCGCATCACCCCCGAGGCCCGCGACCTGCCCGCGCTGGACGACACGCTGCGCCGATGGTGGGCGCACGGGTCCGCGCACGAGCTGCATCCGGGGGACCTGGGCTGGCATCAGCGGCTCGGGGCGGAGGCCACGGCCGCCGCGCTGCGGGTGTGGAGTCGCGGCGAGGAGGTGCTGGGCATCGGCCTGCTCGACGGGCCGGGCCTCGCCCGGGTGGCGCTGGCTCCCGGCGCGGGATCGGACCGCGAGCTCGCCCGGAGCATCGCGGCCGATGCGACCGATCCCGAGCGCGACGTGCTGCCGGAGGGCCCGGCCTCCCTGGCGGTCCGCGGGAGCGAGGCGCTGCCCGAGGCGCTGCGGGAGCGGGGGTGGCGCACCGACGAGGCCTGGGCGCTGCTGCACTGCGATCTCGCGCAGCACCCGGCCGGCGGCGGCGCGGCGGCCGCGGAGCAGGAGCGCAGCGGGGTGCGCACGGTCGTCGCGGGCCCGGAGGACACCCGCGCGGTCGGGGAGGTGCTGGCCTCGGCGTTCGGGATGCGCACCGTCCCGGACCCTCGCCGATGGCAGGCCATGGCGGCCGCTCCGGCGGCCCGCCGCGCCCGCTGCCTGCTCGCCCGGGACCGGGACGGGGCGCCCGTCGCCACGGTCACCGTGTGGTCCGCCGGGCCGGGTCTGCCGGGTCTGGTGGAGCCGATGGGGGTGCATGCGGAGCACCGCGGCCGCGGCCTGGGCCGGCTGATCACCCGGGCCGGCCTCGAGGCGCTGCGCGAGATGGGCGCCTCGGGCGCGGTCGTGGCGACCCCGGCCGCCAATGCGGCGGCCGTCGCGACCTATCGATCGGCCGGCTTCGCGCGGGGCGCGGACACGCACGACCTCTCCCGCGCCTGAGCGGTGCCGCCGCCGGCATCGGGCGCGCCGGACAGGGGCGGGCCGGTCAGGGGGCGAGCAGCCGCCCGAAGGTCTCCAGGCTGGCCTGCAGCTCGACGGAGGGCTCCAGCAGCCACTGGATCTGGAGGCCGTCGGAGGCGGCGACGATGAGGGCGGCGACGTGGCGGACGTCGACGTCGGCGCGCATGCGGCCCTCGGCCTGCTCGCGGCGCAGCCGCTGCTCGAGGTCCTCGCGCACCCGCTCGAAGCGGGCCGTGAAGTACTCGCGGGAGGGGCCGGCATCGGCCTCGAGGGAGGCGGCCACGAGCGTGGAGTACAGCTGGACGAGCCCCGGGACCTCGATGTTCGCGTTGGCGGCCTCGATCATGATGTCGATGCCGCGCTCGGGCTCGGGCTGGTCGACCACCGTCTCGTCGCGCCGCTTCTCGGCGTGCTCGTAGACGGCGACCAGCAGCTGCTCGCGCGAATCGAAGTAGTGCAGCAGCGCGGCGTGGGAGACTCCGATCGCACCGGCGATGCGGCGCAGCGAGGTGCCGTCCGCCCCTCGCTCCTGGAAGACCTCGATGGCGCGGTCCAGGATCTCCTGGCGCCGGGCCACGCCCTTGGAGTACGAGCCGGGGCGACCTATGGCCGAGGGGGCGTCTGAGGGCATCGCGGGCTCCTTGGCAGTCATGCGGTCATCACACCACATCGGAAACCTCCAGATGGCGGTTTTACGTGCTAGCGTACTCTCGTGCGCATCATCCGTGATGTGGGCCTCACCCAGACGACGACGTACGAAAGCAGGTCTTCCGTGGCACTCCCTCTCGCCTCCGTCCAGCTGTACACGCTGGCCGCGGAGTTCTCCGCCGACATGAGCGGCTCCCTCGACAAGCTGGCCGCCATCGGCCTGAAGAACGTCGAGGCCTTCGACTTCGTCCGCCGCCCGAAGGAGATCCGCGCGGCCCTGGACGCGAGCGGCCTCGCCTCGCCCACCGGGCACGCCCCGCTGCTCTCCGACGAGCTGTGGACCCCCGACGGCTCCATCCCCACCCCGGCCCCCGAGGTCGTCTTCGAGGCCGCCGCCGAGATCGGCATGAAGACCGTCATCGACCCGATGGTCCCCACCGAGCGCTGGCTGACCGAGGACGGCGTCAAGGACGTCGCCGAGCGCCTGAACGCCGCCTCCGAGAAGGCGAAGGAGTTCGGCCTCACCGTCGGCTATCACAACCACGCGCAGGAGTTCCTCGCGACCTTCGACGGGCAGACCGCCTACCAGCGCTTCCTCTCGCTCATCGACCCCTCCGTCGAGATCGAGCTGGACCTGTTCTGGGCCCTCGTGGGCGGCCAGGACGTCGTGGGCCTCGTCCAGGAGATCGGCGACCGCCTCGTGGCGATCCACGTCAAGGACGGCGTGGCCCCCGCCTCGAACCCCTTCGCGCCCGATGCGCCGAAGTTCGACTCCTCCGACCTGGACCAGCGCCACGCCGGCGAGGGCGAGGTGCCCACCGACGCCGCGCTCAAGGCCGCGACCGGCATCAAGTACGCCGTCATCGAGTACGACAACGCCCCCGGCGACGTCTTCGAGGACATCAAGGACTCGTACACCTTCCTGGTGGACGGCGGGTACGTCGCGTGAGCGCACCCGTCGGAGTCGGCTTCATCGGCGTCGGGGTCATCTCCGACACCTACCTCGAGAACCTGAACTCGTTCCCCGACGTGGAGGTGCTGATCCTCGGCGACCTCGACGTCGAGCGGGCGAAGGCCCAGGCCGCCAAGCACGGCGTCCCCGCCGCGGGCACCGCGCAGGACGTCCTGGACCACCCGGGCGTGCAGGTCGTCGTGAACCTGACCATCCCGGCGGTGCACGCGGAGGTCTCCGCCTCCGCGATCGCCGCGGGCAAGCACGTGTGGACAGAGAAGCCCCTGGGCCTGGACCGCGAGTCCACCTCGGCGCTGCTGGCGCAGGCCGAGCAGGCCGGGCTGCGGGTGGGCTGCGCGCCCGACACCGTGCTCGGCCCCGGCGTGCAGACGGCCAAGCGGGAGATCGCCAAGGGCACCATCGGCCGTCCGCTGTTCGCGCAGACGTCGATGCAGTACCAGGGCCCCGAGGTCTTCCACCCGAACCCCGGGTTCCTCTTCGCCAAGGGCGCGGGCCCGCTGTTCGACATGGGCCCGTACTACCTGACCACGCTGGTGAGCCTGTTCGGCTCCGTGGACAAGGTCGCGGCCCTGGGGCTGAAGGCCCGCGAGGAGCGCGCCATCAAGGTGGGCCCGAACGCCGGGCAGACCTTCCCGGTCGAGGTCCCCTCGACCATCTCCGTGCTGACCTCCTTCGAGGCCGGTCAGACGGGCACCTCGCTGCTCAGCTTCGACTCCCCGCTGGCCCGCCAGGGCATCGTGGAGATCCACGGCACCGAGGGCTCGCTCGTGGTCCCGGACCCGAACATGTTCGAGGGCCGGATCGCCTACGTGCGTCCCTTCGAGGCGCTGCAGGAGGCCCCGCCCGCGCAGGAGTGGATCGAGGTGCCGCAGGAGGGCGTGGTCACCGGCCGCGGCCTGGGCCTGCTGGACATGGTCCGCGCCATCGCCGAGGGCCGCCCGCACGTGGCCAGCGGCGAGCTGGGCTACCACGTCCTGGACGTGATGCTCTCGGCCGAGCAGTCCGCGGCCACCGGCGAGTTCGTGAGCGTCGAGTCCTCGGTCTCCGAGGTCCCCGCCGTCCCGGTCGACTTCGACCCGCTGGCGAGCACCCTGTGACGTCCTGACGGACCCCGAGCCGATGCCCCGTCCCACGACCGCCGTGGGGCGGGGCATCGGTCGTCCCCGGCGCGGGGTGGGGCCGGGCGGTAGGGTCGCCCCATGAGCGAACGCGCCACCTATCTCCTCGTCGACGGCGAGAACATCGACGCGACCCTGGGCGGCTCCGTCCTCGGGCGCCGGCCCCACCCCGAGGAGAGGCCCCGCTGGAACAAGCTGCTCACGCAGATGGAGCAGTCCTGGCAGCAGCCCGTCACGGGCCTGTTCTTTCTCGCCGTGGGCGCGGACCTGCCCGTCTCCTTCGTGCAGGCGCTGCTCGCCATCGGCTACCGCCCCATCCCGCTGCAGGGCGAGGGCAAGGTCGTCGACATCGCCATCCAGCGCACCGCCGAGGCGCTGCGCGATCGCGCCGCCGACGTCGCCCTGGTCAGCCACGACGGCGACTTCGTCCCGCAGATGCAGGCCCTCGCCGAGGACGAGGACCGCCGCGTCGCGGTGATCGGCTTCAGCGAGTTCGTCTCCTCGGGGCTGCGGCAGGTCCCCGGCGTCGAGATCCTCGACCTCGAGTACGACGTGGACGCGTTCACCAGCCGCCTGCCGCGCGTGCGGATCATCCCCATCGACGAGTTCGATCCGCTCGAGTTCCTCTGATCACAGGGGGCGGGGCCGCCGCGCGAGCGCACCGGACGAATCGGACGGACCGCGCATCCGGGCATCGGCCCTGCCCCGTAGACTGACCGCGCGCTCCGGCGCCTCGCCGCCGCGGAACGTGCCGCGGACCGCGCGGGGACCCGGGGCCCGAGCGTTCAGCGAATCTCTGGGAGGCACCCCGATGTCCGAATTCACAGGCGTAGCTGTCAGCCCCGGCCGGGTCGTCGGCGAGGTCCTCACCATGGCTCCTCCGGTCGCCGAGCCGCCCGCCGGGCAGGCCCCGGCCGAGGGCGCCGATGCCGCCTCCGAGTCGGAGCGCATCCCCGCGGCGGCCGCGTCGGTGCAGTCCCAGCTGGAGCGCCGTGCCGAGCGCGCCACCGGCGGCGGCCGGGCCGTCCTCGAGGCGACCGCGCAGATGGCCGCCGACCCCTCCCTCGTGCAGAGCGCGCAGGCCCTGGTGCAGTCGGGGCTCAGCGCCGAGCGCGCCGTCTGGGAGGCCGGCGACCAGGTCGCCACGATGCTCGAGGGCCTCGGCGGCTACATGGCCGAGCGTGCGGCCGATGTCCGCGACGTGCGCGCCCGCATCGTCGCGGAGCTGCGCGGCGAGCAGGCCCCCGGCATCCCCGAGCACGAGACCCCGTTCGTGCTGGCCGCCGTCGACCTCGCCCCGGCGGACACCGCGACCCTCGACCCGGCCCGCGTGATCGCCCTGATCACCTCCGACGGCGGCCCCCAGTCCCACACCGCGATCCTCGCCCGCCAGCTGGGTCTGCCCGCGATCGTCGCCGCCAAGGGCGTGGACGCCATCGCCTCGGGCACCGAGGTCTTCGTCGACGGCGCCGCGGGCCTGGTCACGGACGCCGTCACCGAGGACCATCGGGCCCTGGCGACCGCCTGGGCCGAGCTGCAGAAGAACCCCCTCACATACGAGGGCGGCGGCGCCGAGCTGTCCGACGGCACCCGCGTGCAGCTGCTGGCCAACATCGGCAACGCGGCCGATGCCGAGAAGGCCGCCGCCGCGCACGCCGACGGCGTGGGCCTGTTCCGCACCGAGTTCCTCTTCCTGGACCGCGAGGACGAGCCCACCCTCGAGGAGCAGACCGCCGCCTACCGCGACGTCTTCGCGCACTTCCCCGGCAAGAAGGTCGTGGTGCGCACCATCGACGCGGGCGCCGACAAGCCGCTGCCCTTCCTCACCGACGCCGACGAGCCCAACCCCGCCCTGGGCGTGCGCGCCTACCGCACCTCCTGGGAGAAGCCGCAGGTCCTCGCCCACCAGCTGGATGCGATCGCGGCCGCCGCGGAGCAGACGGAGGCGACCCCCTGGGTGATGGCGCCGATGATCTCCACCCTCGAGGACACCGAGGACTTCGTGGGCCTGTGCCGGCAGCGCGGCCTCGAGCCCGCCGGGATCATGGTCGAGACGCCGTCCTCCGCGATCACCGCGGACCGCCTGCTGCAGGTCGCCGACTTCGCCTCCATCGGCACCAACGACCTCACCCAGTACACGATGGCCGCGGACCGCCAGCTGGGCTCCCTCGCCCACCTCAACGACCCGTGGCAGCCGGCCGTCCTCTCCCTGGTCCAGGCCACGGCTCGCGGCGCCCGCACCGCCGGCGGCGACCCGGAGTCCTTCGGGGAGAAGGCCGCGCGGCCCGTGGGCGTGTGCGGCGAGGCCGCCGGCGACCCGGCGCTCGCGGTCGTGCTCGTGGGCCTGGGCGTGAACAGCCTGTCCATGACGCCGCGCTCGCTGCCGGCCGTGGCGAAGGTCCTCTCCTCCATCTCCCTCGAGCAGGCGAAGGAGCTCGCGGCCGCGGCCGTGGCCGCCCCCACCGCCTCCGCCGCGAAGCAGGCCGTGCGCGCCGGCCTGCCGATCCTCGAGGAGCTCGGCCTGTGAGCTGAGCGCCCGGACGCGAGAACGGCGGCACCCCCGAGGGGATGCCGCCGTTCTTCCGTCTCCGGGGGAGGAGGCTCACTCCTCGGCGTCGAGATCCTTCTCGAGCAGCGCGGCCAGAGCCGCGACGGACTCCTCGGCGCCCTCGCCCTCGGCGCGCAGGGTGACCTCGTCGCCGTTGCCGGCGCCCAGGGTCATGAGCATGAGGATGCTCGAGGCCTGGACGGGGTTGCCGCCCACCTTCTCGATCGTGACCTGCGCGGGCTGCTCGCCCGCGGCCTTGGCGAAGATCGAGGCGGGACGGGCGTGGAGCCCGGACGCGCTGGCAACCGTGACGGTGCGCTCTGCCATGTTCGAAGCCTTTCTCGGAGCCGCCCCGATGGTCCGGGGGCGACGGAAGCGATGGTCGTAGAGGTAACGCTACCTCGGCGGCGGTGCGGGCGCTGCGCGGACGGGAAAGCCCGCCCGCGCGGCCCGGGCGCTCAGGCCTGCAGCTCGGCGATGCGGGCGGCGACGGCCTCGCGCACGGCGGGGTGGAGGGGATGATCCGCCGCGAGCCCTGTGAGCGTCGCCGTCACCTGGTCGGCGTCGCCCGTGGCCAGGAGCTCCTGGACGCGGACGACCTCCTCGTCGCCCTCGGGCGTGAAGCGCAGCGCGGCCGCGAGGACGGCGACCAGCGAGTGGTGGTCCAGTCCGCGCTCGGCGAGCTCCGCCGCGGGGCCGATGATCCGCTCGTGCCGGGAGAGCTTGCGCTCGGGGGCGCGGCCCACCCGCTCGACGGTGTCGGGCAGGTGCGGGTTGGCGAAGCGCTCGAGGATCGTGGAGACGTACGCCTGCTGCTGCTCGGCGGAGAACCCGTGCTTGGTGACCAGCAGAGTGGCGGTCTCGGCGAGGGCCGCGGCGACCTTCCCGCGGATCGACGGCTCGGAGATCGCGTCGGAGATCTTCTCGATCCCGACGGCCCAGCCGAACCAGGCCGTGGCGGCGTGGCCGGTGTTGACGGTGAACAGCTTCCGCTCGATGTACGGCTCGAGGTCCTCCACCCAGGTGATCCCCGGGATGTCCGGCTCGGCGCCGTCGAAGGGGCCGCGCTCGACCGCCCACTCGAAGAAGGTCTCGACGGTGACGTCGAGGCCGGCATCGGGCGCCTGGGCGGGGACGATGCGGTCCACGGCGGTGTTGGCGAACAGGGCCCGCGCCTCGAGGTCCTCGCCCTCGTAGGCGCTGCGGACCTCCGCCTCCAGGATGTCGGTCGCGTTGATGGCGTTCTCGCAGGCCATCACCGCGACGCGTCCCGCATCGGCCGGACGGGCCGCGATCCCCTGCGCGATGGCGGGGGCGACGAACTTCAGGATGTGCGCGCCGACGGCGGTGGTGACGATGTCCGCGGTCGCGATCTCCTGGACCACGGCCTCGAGCTCGCTCGCGGAGTTCACCGCCCGGAACCCCTCGACGACCGTGTCGCGGCCCGAGCTGCCGACGGCGTGGACCGTGTACGAGTCCGCCTCCTTCAGGGCCGTGATCAGCGCGTCCTGCACGTCGGCGAAGACCACCTCGATCCCCGCCTCGTGCAGCAGCAGGCCCACGAACCCGCGGCCGATGTTCCCTGCGCCGAAATGCACTGCCTTCATCGGTCTCCCTCTTCTCGCGTTCGCGTCATGTCCGTGCTCGTCCGGGGCCGGCCCATGCTCTCAGTCCTCGTCGAAGATCGCGCGGATCTCCTCGGCCGTCCCGGCATCCTCGAGCCGCTGCACCTGGGCCGGGTCGGAGAAGATCATCGCGACCTTCTGCAGCAGGTCCAGGTGCTCGTTGCCGACGCCCGCGATGCCGACCACGAAGCGCACCTCGTTGCCGTTCCAGTCGATCGGCGAGGGGTAGCGGATCAGCGACATGCCCGAGCGGCTGATCGAGGCCTTCGCCTCGCCGGTGCCGTGGGGGATCGCCAGGCCGTTGCCCATGAACGTCGAGACGGTCGCCTCGCGCTGATGCATCGCGGCGACGTAGCCCTCGTCCACGGCGCCCGCCGCGACCAGCAGGCCGCCGGCCTCGTCGATCGCGCTGGCCGCATCCCGGGCGGTGCCGGCGATGACGATGGAAGACAGCGGCATGATCTCGGGGCCGGCCTCGGCGGCGGGGGCAGCGGCCGCGGGAGCCGCCGGGGCGGCGTCGGCCTCCGGGGCGTCGCCGGAGTTGCGGGCCTTCACGAGCTCGACGACCTCGTCGTAGCGGGGCGAGTTCATGAACTGGTCCACGGCCACGTGGACGGCGGAGGCGGTGCGCTCGTGGGCGCGGTCGGCGAGCTCCTTCTGGGTGACCACCACGTCCCACTCGTCGGACAGGCTCGAGATCGCCTTGTTGGTGACCTCGACGTCCGCGAAGCCGGCGGCGCGCACCTTCTTGCGCAGCACCGTCGCGCCCATCGCGGAGGAGCCCATGCCGGCGTCGCAGGCGAAGACGATCCGGGAGATCGGGCCGGTGTGGCCGGAGACGGCGATGCCGGAGGCTCCGGCGCCGGCGCCCGTGAGCGCCCCGGCGACGGAGGACTTCTTGCCCTTCATCTGCTCCATCTTCGCGGTGGCGGCGGCGATGTCGCCGTCGTCCTGCTTGCCGATGCGCAGCAGCAGCGCCGAGAGCGTGAAGCTCACCGCGGCCGCGGCGAGGACCGCCAGGGCGATGCCGAGGTAGGAGTCGCGGGCGGCCACGCCGAAGATCGCGAAGATCGACCCGGGGGAGGCCGGCGCGATCAGGCCCGTGCCGAAGGCGACGTTCACGGCCACGCCCGCCATGCCGCCGCCGATCGCGGCGAGGATCAGGATCGGCTTCATGAGCACGTACGGGAAGTAGATCTCGTGGATGCCGCCGAAGAACTGGATGATCGCGGCGCCCGGGGCGGAGGCGCGCGCGGCGCCGCGGCCGAAGATCGTGTACGCCAGCAGGATGCCGACGCCCGGGCCGGGGTTCGCCTCGAGCAGGAACAGGACGGACTTGCCGTTCTGGCTGGCCTCGGTCAGGCCCAGCGGGGTGAGCACGCCGTGGTTGATGGCGTTGTTGAGGAAGAAGATCTTCGCGGGCTCGATGAGGATCGACACCAGCGGCAGCAGGTGCGCGTCGACCAGGGCCCCCACTCCCGCGGACAGGGCGCTCATCAGGCCGTTCACGATCGGGGCGAGGCCGAAGAAGCCCGCCACCAGCGCGATGAAGCCGAAGATGCCGGCGGAGAACATGTTCACGAGCATCTCGAAGCCCGCCGGGATGTGGTCCTGCCACAGGCGGTCGAGCTTCTTCATGACCCAGGCGGCCAGCGGCGCCATGATCATGGCGCCGATGAACATGTGGACCTTGCCCAGCTCCGCGAAGTCCTCCGCGGCGTGGCCGTCCGCGATCCAGGTCGCGAGGGCCGCGGCGTTCTCCTGGTCGATGAGCCAGTCGGACCCGGCGATGACGCCCATGGTCGCGATGACGCCGACGACGGCGCCGCGCGCCTCGTAGATCATGCGGCCGCCGGTGTTGGCGATCAGCAGCGGGAGCAGGTAGTGGATCATCGGGCCGACGGCGGTGGCCAGCGGCTCGTTGGGCGTCCAGCCGTCCGGGATGAAGAAGGCGGTGAGGATGCCCCAGGCGATGAGCGCCGGGATGTTCGGCATCACCATGTTCGACAGCGATGTGCCGACCTTCTGGAGGGCGACCCGTGGGCTGAATCCCGCTCGGGTCTCGGTGGTGGTGGTCATCGCTGATCCTTCCCGTGGTGTCCGAGGACGACGGATCCCGCAGCGCGGGACCCTGCAGCGCGACATCGTCGGGGAGGAGGGCCGGGAGGGCCGACCCGACGAGGGGGCTCGCCTGATTCTAGGCGGACGTCAGACGGCTGTGGTGATCCGCGGCGCAGAGTCCTGTGCGGCGCGCGCCGCGGAGGGGAACACGAAGCGCCCGTAGGTGACGTAGCG
Organism: Brachybacterium phenoliresistens; assembly: GCF_000576425.1. Classification (GTDB taxonomy): domain Bacteria; phylum Actinomycetota; class Actinomycetes; order Actinomycetales; family Dermabacteraceae; genus Brachybacterium; species Brachybacterium phenoliresistens. The sequence goes on from NZ_KK069991.1 coordinate 325,582, forward strand.
GAAGGACGTCGAGACCGCCTGGCCGATGAGCGTGCCGGAGATGTTGTCCGCCAGCGGGGAGTCCAGCCCCAGGACGTAGCGGGAGAACGCCAGGCAGGACAGCTGCAGCAGGGTGGCGATGATGTTGACCAGCACGAAGGCGATCACCGAGCGGGTGGTCCCGGGGGCCGGGCGGTCCCCGAAGGTCCACAGCCGGTTGCCGAGGTAGGTCAGGCAGGACGCCGCGGAGATCGTGATGACCTTGGCGATGATCGGGTGCGCGAACAGGACGCCGTGGCCCCACCCCTGCCCGGGATCCCAGAACACCAGCAGGTTGTACAGGGCCGCGTCGAGGAGGAAGACCAGGCCACCCACCGCGAGGAACTTGAGGCTCGGCCGGAGGTGGCGGTCGAGCAGACCGCGCAGCACGCCCTGCACTGTACCGGCCGCCGTGGGGGCGCGTCTGCGCCCGGGAGGCCGATGAGCGTAGGATCATCCCTCGCCGTGGCGACGGACCGGCCCCCGACGGGGAGGTCCTGGGAGCGCTCGGACGCGCATCGTGCCATCAGCCGATGCCCCACCGACCTGCATCCGAGGAGGAGCACCCATGCCCCGTGTCGCCCTGTCCATCGCCGGCTCCGAGGCCACCGGAGGCGCCGGCGCCCAGACCGACATCAAGACCTTCCACCAGCTGGGCACCTTCGGGACCGTCGCGCTGACGTGCATCGTCTCCTTCGACCCGCAGAACAGCTGGGGGCACCGCTTCGTGCCCGTCGAGCCGCAGGTCATCGAGGACCAGATCGAGGCGACGACCGCGAACCACGACATCGACACCGTGAAGATCGGCATGCTGGGCACCCCCGCGACCATCGACGTGGTCGCGACGGCCCTGGAGCGCCACGCTTTCACGAACGTCGTGCTGGACCCGGTGCTGATCTGCAAGGACGAGTCCGAGGGCGGTTTCGCGCTGGACACCGACACCGCCCTGAAGGCGCAGATCCTGCCGCAGGCCACCTTCGTCACCCCGAACCTCGCCGAGACGGAGATCCTCTCCGGGATCCGCCCGATCGAGAGCGTCGAGCAGCTGGCCGAGGCCGCCCGCGTCATCCACGCGGCCTCCGGCGCCGTGGTCCTGGCCAAGGGCGGGGTCGGCATCGCCGGCGACGAGGCGGTGGATGTCTTCTTCGACGGCGACCAGCTGGTCGAGCTGCGCAGCCCCAAGGTCGGCCAGGAGCGGGTCTCGGGAGCGGGCTGCACCCTGGCGGCCGCCGTGACCGCCGAGCTCGCCAAGGGCGCCACGCCCCTGGAAGCCGCCCGCACCGCCAAGGCCGTCGTGACCAGCGCGATCGAGAACCGCCAGTCCTGCCATGCCCCCTTCGACGCCGTCTACCAGGGCGCCTACTCCGGCCCGTCGCACGCCTGAGGCCGCCGGCCCGGTGCGCTGACCGCGAGGTCACATCTGGGTCCCGGATCCTGGGCCGATGCTCCCGCGCGTGGACATCGGCCCAGGCCGGGGACATAGTGATGCCTATGACCGACGCGCGCGACACTCCCGTCCCCCCGCCCGACGGCGCGGCGGCCGCCGTCGGCGAGCCGCTGATCTCGGTGCGGGGCGTCTCGAAGCTCTTCGGCGACTTCGCGGCCCTCAAGGACATCGACCTGGACATCCATCGCGGGGAGGTGGTCGCGCTGATCGGCGCCTCCGGGTCCGGGAAGTCGACCCTGTGCCGCTGCATCAACCGCCTCGAGACGGTCAGCGACGGCGTGATCACCGTCGACGGCCGCCCGCTGCCGGAGGAGGGCAGGGAGCTCGCCCGCCTGCGCAGCGAGGTCGGCATGGTCTTCCAGTCGTTCAACCTGTTCCCGCACCTGCGCGCCGTCGAGAACGTGACCCTGGGGCCGATGAAGGTGCGCGGCGTCCCCAAGGCGGAGGCCCGCGCCGAGGCGATGGAGCTGCTGGCCCGCGTCGGCCTGCAGGGCAAGGAGCACAGCCTCCCCGCCCAGCTCTCCGGCGGCCAGCAGCAGCGCGTCGCCATCGCGCGGGCCCTGGCCATGCACCCCAAGGCGATGCTGTTCGACGAGCCCACCTCGGCCCTGGACCCGGAGGTCATCAAGGAGGTGCTGGACGTCATGACCGAGCTGGCCGAGGCCGGCATGACCATGCTCGTGGTCACCCACGAGATGGGCTTCGCCCGGCACGTCTGCGACCGGGTCGTGTTCATGGACTCGGGGGAGATCGTCGAGTCCGCCGAGCCGGAGGCCTTCTTCACCGCTCCCCGCAGCCAGCGCGCCAAGGACTTCCTCGGCAAGGTGCTCGCGCACTGACCCGCGGCGGGCCGCACCGTCCCCCCGTCCCCCGTCTCCCCTTCCCCGACGCCACGTCCCGATACCCCTGCCGCCGCCCGGCGGCCCGAACCCAGGAGTTCCCATGACCCTCCGCAGCACGCTTCCCGGCCGCAGTGCTCTTCCCGGCCGCAGTCCTCTTCTCGGCCGCCGTGCCGTCATCGCCACCGCCGCCGCGCTCCCCGCCGGCATCGCCCTGGCCGCCTGCTCGAGCGAGACGGGCGATGCCCCGTCCCTCGGAGGCGGCGGGGACGGCGCCAGCGACGGCGGCGGCGAGGGCGCCTCCGCCTACGACGCCGCGATCGCCGCCGGGCCCGTGGCCGACGAGGCCGCCGTCTCCGGCAGCGCCTGGGCCACCGCCATCAAGGAGAAGGACTCCTTCGTGCGCGGCGGCACCACCGCCAACCAGGTCTTCTCGATCATCGACCCCGCCACAAACAGGGTGACCGGCTTCGACGCCGGGATCACCCAGCTGCTGGCCCGCTACATCCTGGGCGAGGGCGGCGAGGAGAAGGTCGAGTACATCGACACCACCGTCGAGACCCGCGAGACCATGGTCCAGAACGACACCGTCGACGCGGTGATCGCCACCTACTCGATCACCCCCGAGCGCCTCGAGAAGATCAACTTCGCCGGCCCCTACTACCTCTCGGGCACGTCCATCCAGGTCCGCACCGAGGACGCCGAGAGCATCACGGGTCCGGAGGACCTCGAGGGCAAGAACCTGGTCACCCAGTCGAACTCGACCGGCATCCAGGCCATCGAGGACAACGTGCCCAACCCCGGCAAGGTCGAGACCCTCGCCGACAACGAGTCCTGCGTCGCCGCCCTCAAGCAGGGGCGCGTGGACGCGTACGTGCTGGACCAGGGCGTGCTGCTGGGCAACTCCAAGGCCGACCCGGACGTCACCGTCGTCGGCGAGCCCTTCACCGAGGACCCCTACGGCATCGGCCTGAACAAGGACAAGGCCGACGCCCTCGAGTTCGTCAACGCCTTCCTGCAGACGATCATCGACGACGGCACCTGGACGAAGCTCTACGACGCCACCATCGGACAGGTGATCGACGGCGAGGCGCCCACGCCGCCGACCATCGGCGAGCTGCCCGCCTGATCGGAGCGGCGGCATGGAGATCATCCTCGAGAACTGGCCGATGCTGCTGGGCGGCATCGGCACCACGATCGCCCTGACCGTGCTGGGCTACGGCTTCGCGCTGATCCTGGGCACGGCGCTGGCCGTGTGCCGGGTCAGCCCGATCCCGCCGCTGCGCGGCGCGGCGACCGTGTACGTGGAGATCTTCCGCAACATCCCGCTGCTGAGCCTGCTGATCCTCATCGCCTTCGGGCTGCCGGACGCCGGGCTGCTGCTGCCGTACTTCTGGTGCGGGGTGCTGGGGCTGACGCTCTCGAGCGCCGCCTTCGTGTGCGAGAACGTCCGCTCCGGCATCAACACCGTGCCCATCGGCCATGCCGAGGCGGCGCGGTCCATCGGCCTGGGCTTCTTCGGCGTGCTGCGCTACGTGGTGCTCCCGCAGGCCTTCCGCACCATGATCTCGCCGCTGGTCAACGTGTTCATCGGGACGCTGATCGGCTCCTCGCTGTGCGCGGCGATCTCCGTCGCCGAGATCACCTACGTCACCCAGCAGCTGAACATCCGCACCGCCGAGGCGGTGCTGCTGTTCCTCGTCGCCGGCGTCATCTACCTGGCGCTGTCCCTCGCGGCGGCCTCCGGCGGCATCGCCCTGGAGAAGGCCCTCGCCCCCGGCCGCCGGCGCAGGCCCACCACCACCCAGGCGATGATGGGGGCGCAGCAGGCATGAGCACGAACAGCTCGAGCGCGACCCAGGTCCTCTTCGACGCCCCCGGCCCCAAGGGCCGCCGGCGGATCCTGTTGCTGTCCGTCCTCAGCGTGCTGGGGATCGCCGGCCTGATCGGCGCGGGGCTGTGGCAGTTCGCCGTCAACGGCCAGCTCGACGCCGCGAAATGGCTGCCCTACCTGCGACGCGACTACATCGCCTTCCTCGGCGAGGGGCTCTGGGGGACGCTGCGGGCCACCGCCGTCGCGGCCGTGATCGCCTTCCCCTTCGCCCTGGTCCTGGCGCTCGCGCGGCTGGCCCCGCTGCGACCGCTGAGCTGGGCGGCGACGGCGTGGATCGAGTTCTTCCGCGGCATCCCCATGCTGCTGGTGGTGTACGCGTTCCTGCTGGCGCTGCCCGCCTACGGGGTCACCTTCGACCGCTTCTGGATGCTCGTGGTGCCGATGATCCTGGTGTCCTCGGCGACCACGGCGGAGGTCTTCCGCGCAGGCATCCGCGCCGTGGACCGCGGCCAGCACGAGGCGGCCGCCGCCATCGGCCTCATGCCCCGGCAGTCGATGGTCTCGGTGATCCTGCCGCAGGCGGTGCGCCTGGTCCTGCCCAGCCTCGTGCTGGCGCTCGTCTCGCTGCTGAAGGACTCCACCCTCGGCTTCGTGGTCAGCTACAACGAGCTCCAGTTCCAGGGCAAGAACATGGTCTCGATCACCCGCTTCCTGGTGCAGACCTACCTCGTGGTCTCCGGCATCTACATCGTCATCAACCTCCTGCTGACGCGGGTGGCGCTGGTGCTGGACGCGCGCATGCAGAAGAGAGCGGCGCAGGGCTGATCGGGGCTGCTCCGGCCGGAGCCGGCGCGAGGCACGAGCGGCGGCGCAGGTCGGTGCGGCGCCGATCGGCCGGACAAGCAGGGCTGATCAGGGCAGATCGGGGCGCTCGCGGACAGGGTCTGTCCGCGGAGAGGGAACCGGCCGGTCAGCGCCGCGCCATCCGTCCCGGCCGTGGCATAGGCTCCCAGGAGCGCCTTCCCCGAGCGCGAGGAGACCCTCCGTGATCCGATTCGAATCCGTGCAGAAGCGCTACCCCGGCGGCACCGTCGCGGTGGAGGACTTCTCCTGCACGATCCCCTCGCACACCGCGACCGTGCTGGTCGGCTCGAGCGGGTCGGGCAAGACGACGCTGCTGCGCATGATCAACCGCATGGTCGACCCGAGCGCCGGCCGCGTGCTCATCGACGACCAGGACGTCGCCACCACCGACAAGGTCGCCCTGCGCCGCAGCATCGGCTACGTCATGCAGGCCTCCGGGCTGCTGCCGCACCGCACCGTGCAGGACAACGTCGCCACCGTCCCGATGCTCACCGGCACCCCCAAGCGGGAGGCCCGGGCCGCCGCCCTGGACCTGCTGGAGACCGTGGGCCTGGACCGGGGCCTCGCCACGCGCTACCCCTCCCAGCTCTCCGGCGGGCAGCAGCAGCGCGTGGGCGTCGCCCGGGCGCTGGCATCGGACCCGAACATCCTGCTCATGGACGAGCCCTTCGGCGCCGTGGACCCGATCGTGCGCGGGGAGCTGCAGACGGAGCTGCTGCGACTGCAGAGCGAGCTGGGCAAGACGATCGTCTTCGTCACCCACGACATCGACGAGGCCTTCCTCATCGGCGACCAGGTCGTGATCCTCCGCCCCGGCGGCGAGGTCGCCCAGGCCGGCACCGCCGAGGAGATCCTCGCCGCCCCCGCCGACGACTTCGTCGAGCGGTTCATCGGCGCCGACCGCGGCCGCCGCGCCCTGCGCCTCGAGGAGCGGGACGGGACGCGGATCGTCGTGGACGGCACCGGCCGGGCCGCCGGCGTGCTGCAGGCGGCCGAGGGCGACCCTGCCGTGCCCGACGGCCCCGCGAAGGACCGGGCATGAGCTGGGTCCTCGGCAACCTCGACGTCATCGGCGGCCACGCCGGCGCGCACCTGCTGCAGGCCCTCCCGGCGATCGTGCTCGCCTTCGTCCTCGCGCTGCCGGTCGCGAAGCTCGCCGGACGCCTCGGCGTGCTGCGCGGCGGCATCAGCACCGCCGCCGCGCTGATGTACGCCATCCCGTCGCTGCCGCTGTTCATCGTGCTGCCGATCGTGCTGGGCACCTCGATCCGCTCCATGGTCAACGTGATCGTCGCCCTCACGCTCTACGGCCTGGCGCTCATGGTCCCCGCCGCGATCGACGCCTTCCGCTCGGTGGACGGCGACGTGCTGCGCGCCGCGACCGCGCAGGGCTACGGCCCCGTCGCCCGCTTCTGGGCGGTCGAGCTGCCGCTGGCCGGACCGGTGCTGCTGGCCGGGCTGCGCGTCGTGGTCGTCTCCACCGTGTCGCTGGTGACCGTCGGCGGGGTGCTCGGCGTGCCCAGCCTGGGCATGCTGTTCGTCGACGGGTTCCAGCGCGGCATCACCGCCGAGATCCTCGCCGGAATCGTGCTCACCGCCGCGATCGCCCTCGCCCTGGACGGCCTGCTGGTCCTCGCGGGGCGGGCGCTGATGCCGTGGGCATCGGCCGGGAAGGCCCCGGCGGAGCCGTCGCCCGCCGGCGCCCCGGACCCGGCGGCCGCCGCCGCAGGAGGTGCCGCATGAACCAGCTGCTCGCGGCCCTGGACTGGCTGCTGGACCCGGCCCGCTACTCCGGCCCCGGCGGCATCCCGATGCGCCTGGCCGAGCACCTCGGGTACACCGCCCTCGGCGTCGTCCTCGCCGCCGTGGTCGCGATCCCGCTGGGCCTCCTGGTCGGCCACACCGGGCGGGGGAGGGGCCTGGCCGTCGCCGCGAGCGGCGCCGCCCGCGCCCTGCCCACCCTGGGCCTGGTCACCCTGTTCGCCCTGCTGGTGGGCATCGGCCTGCTGGCCCCCACCCTCGCCTTCGTGATCCTCGCGATCCCCTCGCTTCTCGCGGGCGCCTACTCCGCCTGCGAGGCCGTGGACCCCCGCACCGTCGACGCCGCCCGCGCCCAGGGCATGACCGAGATGCAGGTGCTCACCCGCGTCGAGCTGCCGCTGGGCATGCCGCTGGTGATCACCGGCATCCGCGCCGCGACGCTGCAGGTCATCTCCACGGCGATGCTCGCCGCGTACGTCGGCAACGGCGGGCTGGGCCGGTTCATCTTCCTGGGCCTGAAGACCCAGGACTACCCGCAGATGCTCGCCGGATCCCTGCTCGTGATCGCGCTCGCGCTCGTCCTGGACGGCGCGCTGCTGCTCGTCCAGGCCCTCACCCGACCCCGCGGCGCGGTGCCCGCCGGCTGACGCCGCCCCACCGCCCATCGGCCGCCCCAGACCGCACACCCTCCCGAAGGAGCCCTCATGATCCGCAGGACCGCCCGACCCATCGCCCGCCGCGGCGCCCTCGCCGCGCTCGGCGCCGGAGGCCTGGCCTCCCTCGCCGCCGCCTGCTCGAGCTCCGACCCGCTCGCCGAGGAGACCTCGGACGCCTCCGGCGGGGGCGGCGGGGCCTCCGATGCCGGAGGCGGCGCCGCCGGCGCGCTCGTCGTCGGCTCCCAGGCCTACTACTCCAACGAGATCATCGCGGAGCTGTTCGCGCAGGTCCTCGAGGCGGCGGGGCTGAGCATCACCCGCGAGTACCAGATCGGTCAGCGCGAGGTGTACCTGCCCGAGCTCGAGTCCGGGGCCGTGGACCTGCTGCCCGAGTACACCGGCAACCTCCTGCAGTACTACCAGGCGGACGCCCCCTCGGCGAGCCCCGAGGAGATCGCCGAGGCGCTGGCCGGGGTCCTTCCCGACGGCCTGACCGCCCTGCCGTTCGCCGAGGCCACCGACCAGGACTCCTACACCACCACCGCCGACTTCGCCTCCGCGAACTCGCTGACCGCGATCCCCGATCTCGCCGGGGTGCAGGAGGACCTGAAGATCGCCGCGAACAGCGAGTTCGAGGCCCGCCCCTACGGTCCGGCCGGCGTGAAGGAGACCTACGGCGTGGACGTCGCCCTCGTGCCCGTGGAGGACTCGGGCGGCCCGCTGACGGTCAAGGCGCTCACCGACGGCACCGTGCAGCTGGCCGACATCTACACCGCCGACCCCGCCATCCAGAAGAACGGCCTGGTCACCCTCGAGGACCCGGAGTCGCTGATCCTCCCGCAGAACGTCGTGCCGATCGCCTCGTCCAAGGTCGACGACGCCGCCGCGGCCGAGATCGCCAAGGTCACCGGCGCGCTCACCACCGAGGAGCTCATCGCGCTGAACACCCGCAGCATCGACGAGCAGGCCAAGAGCGCCGACATCGCCCGCGAGTGGCTCGCTGAGAAGGGCATCGTCGCCTGAGGGTGAGGCGGACGGGCCCGGCGCACCCGACGTCCCTGTCCCCGGGCTAGGCTCGGGGACATGGGCAGGGTGACGCAGGCCAGGAGGATCACGACGGTCCGCATCCGCGACGGGCGGCTGCATCGGGGCCGCAAGGGCGACCATCTCGCCGTCGAGGAGCCGCTGGACATCCGCCTGAACGGGCAGCCGCTGTCGATGACCATGCGCACCCCCGGCCACGACACCGAGCTCGTCCACGGGCTCCTGCACGCCGAGGGCCGCATCACCGCGCGCGAGGACATCGCCGAGGCGCGCTACTGCGACGGCGCCGTGGTGGAGGACGGGTCCGGCTACGCCCGCAACACCTACAACGTCATGGACTTCACCACCCGCCGCCCCCAGCTGCTGCCCGTGCTGGCACGGGAGTTCGTCACCAGCTCCGCCTGCGGGGTCTGCGGTGCCGCGAGCATCGAGGACGTCCGCCGCAAGGGCAGGTTCGCGCTCGCGCAGGACTGGACGACCACGCCCCGCGCCCTGTTCGCGGCCCAGCGCGCCTTCGACGCCGAGCAGACGATCTTCCGCCGCACCGGCGGCATCCACGGCGCCGCGCTCGTCACCCCGCGCGGCGAGGTCCTCGTCCAGCGCGAGGACGTCGGCCGCCACAACGCGGTCGACAAGGTGATCGGCTGGGCCCTGCTGCAGGACATGCTCCCGCTGTCCGACCTCATGCTGCTGGTCTCCTCCCGCGCCGGCTTCGAGATCGTGCAGAAGGCGTACATGGCCGGGATCCCGCTGCTGGCCTGCGTCTCCGCCGCCAGCTCCCTCGCCGTCGACACCGCCGACGAGGTCGGCATGACCCTCATCGGCTTCCTCCGCGGGGCCGATGGGGGCGGGGCCGATGGCGGCGGGGCCGATGGGGCCTCCGCCGGCGACGGCCGCATGAACGTCTACACCCACCCCGATCGCCTGGACCTCTCCGACGCGGAGTGAAGATCGGGCGCCCGGTGGCCTCCGTCCGCCCAACGCTTCGAGGATTGTCAGTCCCTATGCCACTTGCGGGCCTTGGATGGCATAGGGACTGACAATCGTGGCGGCGCCCGGCGTCCGGCGTCCGGCGCCCGGCGCCCGGCGGACACCGAGTGCTCTGCGCCCGCGCCGTGAAGCACGTTATCCACAATCCGAGGGCGGGCGGCGCGCGGGGATCTGGATCCGCCTAGCGTCGCCTGCATGCGACGGGATCCGGATCGTTATCGAGGCGCGCTGCTCTCGCGGGCGCAGTGGGAGGCACTGGGCCACCATTGCCGGGACCTCTCGGGCCCGGATTTCACCGTGGTCTACCGCGGGTTCCATACGCCGACGGACCATCCGGCGAGCGTGAACGCCATGGCGTACGTGCTGCAGCGGCACGTGCTCCCCGGGTGCGTGATCAGCCATACGACGGCCGCGCTCCTTCACGGGGTCCGATTGCCGTGGACGCTCGAGAACGGCGTCGCCTTCCTGCGTCCCGGACCGGGTGACGAGGGAGGGGAACGGTGGAACGCGGTTCCGATCATCCCCTCGGTGCGACCAGGACTCTCCCTGCGCAGCGGCGCCCAGCTCCCCAAGATCCACGCCCGCATCCCACCGTCCGCAGGGAAGGCCGTGCGTCGAGGAGTCATCGTGCACCGCTGGAAACCAGGGCCCGTGCAGGAGCTCGGGGAGCTGGTGGTCTCGACGCCGGAGGAGGTGCTCCGGGAGCTCGCCACCATGATTCCGCTGTACGACCTGGTCGCTGCGGTCGACGGCGTGCTCAGCACGACGCAGCCGGTTTCCGGCGTCGGGCGCTCAGACATCGGCTGCCACCTCGAGACACAGCAGGGCCAGCCCGGCGCTCCGCTGCTGCGCGCTGCGCTCGTGCTCGCTCGTGAGGACGTGCGCTCGCCCGGGGAGTCCATCATGCGCATGCTGATCCTGGCCGCCGGACTGTCGGAGCCCGATCCGAATCTCCCGGTCGTCGACCCCGCCACCGGAAGGCGGCGGCTGCTGGACCTCGCGTGGAAGGACGTCATGCTCGCCCTCGAATACGACGGCGACGGGCATCGGACCACCAAGGACCAGTGGCGCGACGACGAGGCCCGCCGGGACGAGCTCGCCGCGCTCGGATGGACCCTCGCCCGCGCGAACGGCGAGGACGCGCGGCGCCCCCTGCGCATCCTTCTGCGCCTCGCGCGTGCGCTGCGCGAGCGCGGGGCGGCGGTGCCGAGCGACGATCACATCACGGGCGTGGTGGCCGCTCTGCCATCGCGCGGGCTCACGCTCCAGCTCGCCCGGCGCCAGCCCCGCTATCGCTGATCGTCGAGCCCGCACCCGACGGCGGTGTCCTGGTCATGCTCCCCCCGAGAGCGGCGCCGTTCGAGGCGTCGGCCGATGGCGATGAGCTGGACGGCGGCCAGCACGATGGCAGCGAGCGCCCCGACCACCAGCACGAGCGCCCCGATCAGCATGACGCCCTCCCAGCCGGAGATCCCCAGGAAGTCCACGTCCTCGTCCCCCTTCGCGGCGCGATAACCTCGTCCGATGAGCTCCGACGACCTGACCTCCTTCTGGGCCGATGCCCGAGCTGTGCACCCGTCGCTTCCGGAGGAGCTGCCGCCGGCATGGGCCTTCGGCGCGACGCCCGAGCACGCGGACGGTCTCCTCGCGCTGGTGCTCGCGGGCACGAAGACGGGGACCGCAGGGGCTCTGTGGGACTACGAGGCCGAAGGGGAGAAGGTTCCCGAGGTGGGCGACCTCTCGATCATCCTCGACGGAGCCGGTGCGCCGCGCGCGGTGCTCGAGGTGACCGAGGTCCGCACCGTCCCCTTCGACCAGGTGAGCGAGGAGCACGCCCACAGCGAGGGGGAGGGCGATCGCAGCCTCGCGGACTGGCGACGCATCCATGAGGCGTTCTGGCGGGACTACGGGACGAGAGGCTTCCGTCCGGACATGCCGATCGTCTGCGAGCGGTTCCGAGTGATCCACGGGCGACCAGCGCAGGATTGTCACTCCTCATGACATCTGGAGCTCGCTGAGGGCATAGGGAGTGACAATCCTCGGGGGCGTGGGCGCCGGGGTCAGCGCAGGGCGAGGAGGCTGGCGGCGGTGACCTCGTCGACGACGACGTCCGTGGCGACGCCGGCGCGCAGGGCGGCGCGCAGCGGCAGCGACTTCGACTTGCCGGCGGCGACCAGCAGGCGGCGCGGGATGCGGGCCAGCTGCGCGGGGTCCGGGCCGGAGCAGCGGCGGTTCATGGCGATGTCGCGGAAAGAGCCGTCGGCCCGCAGGAAGACGGTGCACACGTCGCCGACCGCGGCATCGGCCCGCAGCGAGGCGAGATCCTCCTCGGTGAGGTAGTTGTTCGTGTAGACGTGGCTGGGGACCTCCGCGTCGAAGGCGCCGACGCCGAAGACGGCCAGGGTGCACTGGCGCTGGGTCTCCAGCACGCGCTGGACCGAGCGCTCGTGCCACATCGCCTCGCGCGTGGTCGCGAAGTCGAAGAAGGCGGGCACGGGGAAATGGTGGACGGTCGCGTCCCACAGGGAGGCGGCGCGGGCCAGCACCGTGGACACGTAGGTCATGCCGGCGCCCTCGGTGTTGATGGCGCCGTTGAGCTGGACGATCCGCAGCCCCGGGGTGGGGCGCGGGTCCAGGTGGGCGACGAGCGCGGCGATGGTCGTGCCCCAGGCCATGCCGACGGTCATGCCCGGCTCGAGCATCTCCTCGAGGACGCCGGCACCGGCGGCGGCGACGGCCTGGAGGCGCTCGCGCTCGCTGTCGGGCGGGCCGACGGCGACCACATGGGCGCGCACCCCGAAGCGGTGGGCGATGGTGCGGCGCAGCTCCTCGACGCGCTGGACGCCCGGCGGATGGAGGGAGATCTCCACGAGGCCCTCCGCGCGGGCATCGCGCAGCATCCGCGAGACGGTGGAGCGGGAGACGGACAGGGTGCCGGCGATCGCCTCCATCGTCTGCCCCTCGGCGTAGTACATCCGTGCAGCGGCGAACGCCGCCTCGAGCCGATTCGCAGGGTCCATCGGACCAGTGTTGCACGTATGTGCATCTCGCTTGCGGTGCGGTGCACGACAGTTCCAGGATGGGCGCAAGAACGCCACAGCAAAGGAGCTCCCCGTGCCTGCGACGCCTGCACTGAAGCGGTCCGAACTCACCCCTGATTCCCGCCGCGAGCACCTCGCGCGCCTGCGGGCGGCCACGGCCGATGCCCCGCTGGACGTGCTGGTCGTCGGCGGCGGGGTGAACGGGGCGGGCGCCGCCTTCGACGCCGCGACCCGCGGTCTGGGCGTCGGCCTCGTGGAGGCCCGGGACTGGGCCTCGGGCACCTCGTCGCGCTCCTCCAAGCTCATGCACGGCGGCCTGCGCTACCTGCAGATGCTCGACTTCAAGCTCGTCGCCGAGGCGCTGCGCGAGCGCGACCTGCTCATCGAGCGCACCGCGCCGCACCTGGTCAAGCCCATCAAGTTCGTCTTCCCCTTCTTCAAGAAGGTCATCGACCGCGGCTTCATCGGCTCCGGCGTGCTGCTGTACGACGCGATGCAGTCCGTGGGCCGCAAGCGCGCCGTCCCCTTCCACCGCCACCTGCTGCACGCGAAAATGCTCGAGGTCTTCCCGGCGCTGGACGGGGACAAGGCCGTCGGCGCCCTGGAGTACTACGACGCGCAGATGGACGACGCCCGCTTCGTGATGATGCTGGTGCGCTCGGCCGCCCAGCACGACGCCGCCGTCGCCAACTACACGACGGTCATCGACTACCTCCACGACGGGCCGCGCGTGATCGGCGCCCGGGTCCGCGACGAGGAGACCGGCGAGGAGTTCGACATCCACGCCCGCGAGACCATCCTCGCCGGCGGCGTGTGGACGCAGGAGCAGCAGGAGCTCGCCGATGCCGATGCCGGCCTCGAGGTCCTCGCCTCCAAGGGCATCCACGTGACCGTCGCCCGCGACCGCATCCCCGCCGTCCCCGACACCGGGATCATCACGCAGACCGAGAAGTCCGTGCTGTTCATCATCCCGTGGGACGAGTACTGGGTGATCGGCACGACCGACACCCCCTGGACGGAGGACGTCGCCCACCCGGCCGCGACCAGCACCGACATCGACTACGTGCTCGAGCACGCCAACGCGATCCTCGCCCAGGACCTCACCCTCGAGGACGTCATCGGCGTGTACACCGGGCTGCGGCCCCTGCTGCAGCCGGTGAAGAAGGCCGGGGGCGGCGCCTCGACCAAGGTCTCGCGCGAGCACACCGTGATGGAGGTCGAGCCGGGCCTGAGCGCGATCGCCGGCGGCAAGTTCACCACCTACCGGGTGATGGCCGAGGACGTCGTCGACTTCGCGATCCGCGAGGACCAGCCCGGCCGGCCCAGCCTCACCCGCACCGTCCCCGTGATCGGCGCGCAGGGCTACGCGGCGCTGGTGCGGGAGAAGGCGGAGATCGCCGCCCGCTACGGCTTCGACGAGATCCGCATGGACCGCCTGCTGTTCCGGTACGGCACCCTGCTGCACGACGTGCTCGCGCTGATCGACGAGGACCCCTCCCTGGGCACCCCGCTCGAGCACGCCCCCCGCTACCTGCGGGCCGAGGCCGTCTACGCGGTGCGCGCCGAGGGCGCCCGGCACCTGGCCGACGTCCTCCAGCGCCGCACCCGGCTGGACTACGAGACCCGCGACCGCGGGGCCGACGCCGCCGACGAGATCGCGGCCCTGGTCGGCCCGCTGCTCGGCTGGGATGCGGCGACGACCGCGCGCGAGGTCGAGACCTACCGCGCCTTCATCGACGCCCGTCTCGCCTCCGAGGCGACCTCGGACGATGCCTCCGCGGCCCGTGCCGCGGCCTCCGCGCCGGAGGTCCCGGCGCGCTCCTGAACCCCGCCCGCGGGCCGATGCCCGCAGGCGCGTCCCACCGGGCGCCGGCATCCGCCGGCACCCACCCCGGGACCGGCACCCGCCGGCTCCTTCCCGGGGATCGGCACCGTGCCGGTCCCCTCGCGGGCCGCATCGGCCCCGAAACGGACATCCCGTTCCCGCTCCGCACCCGCGGAGCACCACTCGATGAGGAGAATCCATGGGAACCATCGGCACGATCTTCCTGTCGGAGATCGCCGGCACCGCGATGCTGCTCCTGCTGGGCGGCGGCGTCGTCGCCAACGTGATCCTGCGCGGCACCAAGGGCAACGGCGGCGGCTGGCTGCTGATCAACTTCGGATGGGGCCTCGGCGTGTTCGCCGGCGTCTACGTCGCCTACAAGTCCGGCGCGCACCTGAACCCTGCCGTCACCTTCGGCCTGCTGACCAGCGGGGCCACGGAGTACGGCCCGGGCATTCCGATCACGGTCGGCACCACGATCGCCTACCTGGTCGCCGAGCTCATCGGCGCCTTCGTCGGCGCCGTCCTGTGCTGGCTGGCGTACAAGAAGCACTACGACGCGGAGGAGGACCCGGGCACCATCCTCGGCACCTTCTCCACCGGCCCGGAGATCCGCTCCTACGGCTGGAACCTCGTCACCGAGATCATCGGCACCTTCGTCCTCGTGTTCGTGATCATCCAGTTCGGCAACACCCCCAGCGGCCTCGGGCCGCTGGCCGTCGCGCTGCTGGTCCTCGCGATCGGCGCCAGCCTCGGCGGGCCCACCGGCTACGCCATCAACCCTGCCCGTGACCTCGGCCCCCGTATCGCGCACGCGATCCTGCCGATCCCGCACAAGGGCAGCTCGGACTGGGGATACTCGTGGGTGCCGGTCGTCGGCCCCCTGATCGGCGGCGTGCTCGCCGGCGTGGCGTCCCAGCTCTACTTCTGAGCCCTCCCCTCATCCCATCGAACCGTCCAACGAAGGAGAACCGATGAACGACGACCAGAAGTACATCCTCGCGATCGACCAGGGCACCACCTCGACCCGCGCGATCGTGTTCGACCACGGCGGCCAGATCGTCGCCTCCGGCCAGCGCGAGCACGAGCAGATCTTCCCGAAGTCCGGCTGGGTCGAGCACGACCCGATGGAGATCTGGGAGAACACCCGCCGCGTGATCGGCGAGGCGCTCACCGCCGCCGAGATCAACCGCCACCAGCTGGCCGCCGTCGGCATCACCAACCAGCGCGAGACCGCCGTGGTGTGGGACAAGAACACCGGCCAGCCCGTGTACAACGCGATCGTCTGGCAGGACACCCGCACCCAGAAGATCTGCGACCGCCTCGCCGGCGACGCGGGCGCCGACAAGTACAAGGAGCGCGTGGGCCTGCCGCTGGCGACCTACTTCTCCGGCCCCAAGGTCGCCTGGATCCTCGAGAACGTCGAGGGCGCCAAGGAGAAGGCGGAGGCCGGGGACCTGCTGTTCGGCAACACCGACGCCTGGCTGGTGTGGAACCTGACCGGCGGCGCGAGCGGCGGCGTGCACGTCACCGACGTCACCAACGCCTCCCGCACGATGCTCATGAACATCGACACCCTGGACTGGAACGCGGACATCGCCGCGGACATGGGCATCCCGCTGTCCATGCTGCCGGAGATCAAGTCCTCCTCCGAGGTCTACGGGCACGGCCGCAAGCAGGGCGTCCTCGTCGACGCCCCGATCGCGGGCATCCTCGGCGACCAGCAGGCGGCGACCTTCGGCCAGGCCTGCTTCGAGATCGGCCAGGCCAAGAACACCTACGGCACGGGCAACTTCATGCTCATCAACACCGGCGAGGAGCTGGTGCGCAGCGAGAACGGCCTGCTGACGACGGTCTGCTACAAGATCGGCGACAACAAGCCGATCTACGCCCTCGAGGGCTCCGTCGCCGTGACCGGTTCGCTCGTGCAGTGGGTGCGCGACAACCTGGGTCTGATCAAGGACGCCCCGGAGATCGAGGACCTCGCCAAGCAGGTCGACGACAACGGCGGCTGCTACGTGGTGCCGGCGTTCTCGGGCCTGTTCGCCCCGTACTGGAAGTCCGATGCGCGCGGCGCGATCGTGGGCCTGACCCGCTACATCACGAAGAACCACATCGCCCGGGCGACGCTGGAGGCGACCGCCTTCCAGTCCGCCGAGCTGCTCGAGGCCATGAACGCCGACTCCGGCGTCGACCTCACCGAGCTCAAGGTCGACGGCGGCATGGTCATGAACGAGACGCTCATGCAGTTCCAGGCGGACATCCTGGGCGTCCCGGTCGTGCGGCCCAAGGTCATCGAGACCACCGCGCTCGGTGCGGCCTACGCCGCCGGCATCGCGGTCGGCTTCTGGAACGGCGAGCAGGACGTCATCGACAACTGGGCCGAGGACAAGCGCTGGGAGCCGAACATGGACGAGGAGACCCGCGCGCGGTCCCTGCGCCTGTGGAAGAAGGCCGTCGAGCGCACCTTCGACTGGGTCGACGAGGACACCGAGGCGGCGACCGCCTGATCGGGCCCGCCTGAGCGGCAGCGCTCCGGTCGGCGCGATCTCGTGAGGCCGGCGAACCAGATCCTGAGGATCCTGGTCCGCCGGCCTCGCGGCATGTCAGGGCCGATGCTCAGCGGTCCCCGGCCGGACGGCCCGCGCCGCGCGGCGAGACCCGGGGGACGGCGGCGTCGCCCCGGGGCCCGAACAGGTGCAGGATCTCGACGGAGCTCCCGTCCGCGGGACCGAACCAGTGCGGCGTCGACGCGGCGAACTCCGCGGTCTCCCCGGGTGCGAGCAGGTGCTCGTCCTCCCCGAGGAGCAGCCGGAGGGTCCCGGCGAGCACGAAGAGCCAGGCGTGTCCCTCGTGGCTCGTCAGGCGCGGCTCGCGCGGTCCCAGCACGTGCTTGAAGACCTGGATCCGGCCGGGATACCGCGTGATCGGCACGACGACTCCGCCGCTCGCGTGGCGGTGCGGCACCAGATGCATGCGGGGGTCCCCGGTCGCGGGCGCGGCGATGATCCGCTCCAATGACACCCGGTACATCTCCGCCAGGGGGATCAGGAGGTCGAGGGTGGGCTGGCGGTGGCCCGTCTCGAGCCGGGACAGCCCGCTCTGCGAGAGGCCGGTCCGCTCGGCGACGTCCGCCAGGGTCAGGCCGCGTTCGAGGCGCATCGCGCGCAGCCTCGGGCCGATGCCATCGATGATCTCCGCGACAGGGGTCTCCATGCGAACAGTGTGCAGGATCTGCAAGATCGCTCGGCAGCCGCTCCTCGTCCGCGCAGGATGATCCCGGTCCGGCGCTCTGTCGGACCTGGTGAGCCCGTCGACCCGGCGGGCGCGAGATGAGAGGTCGATGCCCGGATGACGGAGAAGACCGGTGCCGCAGGTGGCGGCCTGAGCGCCCGCCGGAGGTGGGCCGTGCTGGGGGTCTGTGCGCTGGCGCTGTTCCTGGTGGGGCTGGACACGACGATCGTGACGGTGGGGCTGCCGGAGATCGGCCGCGGCCTGGGCATCGAGGGACATCGCCTGGCATGGGTCGTGGACGCCTATACGGTCGTCTTCGCGGGACTGCTCATCAGCTCCGGGGCCCTGGCGGACCGCTTCGGTCGCCGTCGCGTGTTCCGGACGGGGCTGATCACCGTCGCGGCGGCATCGCTGGCGTGCGCCGCCGCGCCCGCGCCCGGCATCCTCGTGGCCGCCCGCGCGGTGCAGGGCGCAGGGGCGTCGATGCTCTCGCCGGTCGCCCTGGCCATCGTGGTGAACGCGATGCCCGACCCGCGTGAGCGCGCCTCGGCCATCGGCGTGTGGGGAGCGGTCTTCGGGCTCAGCATGGCGGTCGGACCGGTCGCCGGAGGGGCTCTTCTCGCACTGCTGGACTGGCGCGCCCTGTTCTGGATCAACGTCCCCGTCGTGCTGGTCGCGCTGCTGCTGGTGGCGGCCGTGGTCCCGGAATCGCGAGGACGGCGGGCTCGTCGGCTCGATCCGGTGGGGCAGGTCCTTCTCGTGCTGATCCTGGTCCTCGGGGTGGCACTGCTGATCGAGGGGCGGCGACTGGGCTGGGGCTCGCCGTGGGCGATCCTCGGGTACGGCGCGCTCGTCGCGCTCTCGGCCGCGTTCGTCCTCGGGGAGGCGCGCCGGAGGGAGCCACTGATCGAGCCCTCCCTGTTCCGGTCGCCGCAGTTCGCGGGGGCTGTGCTGGCAGCCGTGGCCGTGTTCCTCGCCTTCAGCATGACGCTGCTGATGAGCACGGCCCTCCTGCAGGAGACCCAGGGCTGGTCTCCGCTGGACGCCGGGGCGGTCATCCTGCCGATGGCGCTGGGCGCCACCGTCTGCGCCCCGCTCTCCGGTGCCCTCGTCGGGCGGATCGGGCCCCGCCCGCCCCTGCTGATCGCCGGCTCCGCGCTGACCGCTGGAGGTGTCCTGTTCCTGCTCACGACCCGTCCGACGGCGCTTCTCGCCCTGGGCCAGGACCCCTCGGCGCTGCTTCTGCTCTCCTCCCTCCTCGTCGGGATCGGCGTCGGGTTCGCCAACGCCCCGATCACCAGCACGGCCGTCGGCGCCCTGTCATCGGACCGTGCGGGCGTCGCCGGCGGCATCGCCTCCACCGCTCGGCAGGTCGGGACCGCGATCGGCATCGCCCTGGCCGGCACCCTGGTCGTCGGGCCCGCCGCCGGCGGTGTCGCGCCGTCCACGGTCGCGGGCTGGATCGTCGTGATCGCCAGCGGAGCCGTGGTCCTCCTGATCGCAGTCGGAGCGGACGGCGGTGCCGCCGTCAGCACCCGTGTCGGGGCCGGCGACGGCGGTCCGGGTGCCGATCCCGGCCGGCCCGGGAGCGCGGGGCAGCCGGCGCGGACCGATGCGGCGGTGGCCGTCGATCCGCGAGCTCCGCGGCCCGGCCAGGAGCTCGCGCGATGAGGGCGCTGGTGCTGGGTGCCCGCGGCGCCGTCGGACAGGTGGTCCGGCGAGAGCTCACCCGGCAGGGCCACACCGTGACCGGGGCGAGCCGGCACGCCGACGCGGACGCCGTCGTCGACCTGCGCGGCGACCTCGCGGCCTTGTCCCGTCTGTCCCGGTCTCACGACGTCGTCGTGAACGCCGCGGGCATCGAACGGGCCGAGCTCGCCGCCGCCGTCGGCGGCACGCCCCTTGTCGAGATCTCGGCCACCGGGGCATACCTGGAGGAGCTGCGCACGGCGGCATCGGGCGCCGTCGTGCTGGGCGCAGGGCTGGTGCCCGGACTGAGCACCGTCCTCGTCTCGTCGCTCGAGCCGCGTCCCGGCGACGACGTCGACGTCCTCCTCATGCTCGGATCCGGGGAAGCGCACGGACCCGCCGCCGTCGCGTGGACGGCGTCCCTGGTCGGGGCCGACGTCCATCGGCCCCCGGAGGGTCGACCGGTGCGGAACCTGCGCTCCAGCACGCGCGCGGTCGGGCGCGATGGCAGGTCCCGCCACTATCTCCGCGCGGACTTCCCCGATCACGTCCTGCTCCGCGCGCAGCGGGGCATCGATGTGCGGTCCTATCTCGCGCTCAGCTCGCCGGCGCTGACCGCGGCCCTCGGCGCGGTCGGCAGGATCCCGCGGCTGCGCGGCCTGCTGAGGGCTGTGCCGCATGCCGGGAGCGACCGGTGGCATGTCCTCGTTCGCAACCGCCGCACCGGAGCGACCCTGCAGGTCGACGGGGTCGGGCAGTCCGAGGCGACCGGCCGGCTCACCGCGCTCGCGGCGCAGCACGCGGCCACGTCCCCTCGGCGCGGCTCGATGACGATGGCCGACCTCATCGACCTCGAGGAGGCCCAGGCCGCGCTCGGCCGATGAGAGCCACGAGATGGAGCAGGTCCGCTATGCGGGGGCGACGGCGGGCGCGATCGAGGCATGCTCCTCGGCGAGGCGCACGGCGGCCCGCACCAGCGCCGCGACCGTACGCGAGCGGCTGTGCGGGGGCCAGGCGAGCACGGTCGTGACCGCGGGGGCGTCGGGCACCGGCACGCAGGCCAGCGAGGGGTCGAGCTGGGTGCGCACCGAGGCGGGGAGGACCACGGCGGCCCGTCCCATGCGGATCAGCTGCATCAGCTGGACGTGATCGGTGAACGTCGGCCCGGGCCCGGGGTCATGGCCGCCGTTGCCGCGGGGGAACCGTGCCAGAGGGAGGTCCTCCAGGGCGGACGCCTCGGCGAGGCTCAGCTCCGGCGCCTCGGCGGCGGGGTGCCGGCGGGGCAGGACCAGCACCTGCGGCTCGACGAGGATCTCCTCGTAGTCCAGCCCCTCCACGGAGTCGAAGGGCAGGTGCAGCAGGGCGAGGTCCGCGCGGCCGTCGCGCAGCATCTGCTCCTGCTCGCCGATGCCGCACAGCAGCACGTCGACGTCCTCGACGCGGGCGCCGTCGGCCGCCGCGTAGCGGTCCAGGAGGTCGGTCAGCAGGTCGACCGATGCTCCCGCCTTCGTGGCCAGGGCGACGGAGGGCCGCTCGGCGAGGGCGCGCGCGGTGCGACGGGTGCGGCGCTCGGCGGCCTCGAGCGCCGTCAGCGCGCTGCCGGCCTCCTCCCGCAGCACACGGCCGGCGGGCGTCAGCGCGACGGACCGGCTGGTGCGCTCGAACAGCTGCGCGTCCAGCTGCGACTCGAGCCGTCGGATCGCGCGGGACAGCGGCGGCTGGGCGATGCCGAGGCGCCCGGCCGCGCGCCCGAAGTGCAGCTCCTCCGCCACGGCGAGGAAGTACGTCAGCTCGCGGGTCTCCAGCATGTCGCCCCCACATCGTTGCGTCACGGGTATTGATCGTGCCCGGATCGGTCTTGGACTCCCCGGGCGGAGCCAGCCTAGCCTCATCGTATGAGCGAGAAGAGAACAGCGCTGGTGACCGGCGCGAACAAGGGAATCGGATTCGAGACCGCCCGTGGCCTGGGCGCATTGGGCTGGAAGATCGGAGTGGGCGCTCGGGATGATCAGCGGCGGCGGGAGGCTGTCGCCCGGCTCCGAGAGGAAGGGGTGGACGCCTTCGAGGTGCCGCTCGATGTCACCGATACCGACAGCGTCATGCGTGCCGCGGAGATCGTCGAGCGGCAGGGCGGCGGGCTGGACGTGCTCGTGAACAACGCCGGCATCGTCGGGGATCTCGATCAGATGCCGACCTCGGTGGATCTGGACGTCTTCACGGGGGTGCTGGACACCAACGTGCTGGGCGTCGTCCGGGTCACCAATGCGATGCTGCCGATGCTGCGCCGATCCCCGGCACCGCGGATCGTGAACGTCTCCAGCAGCGCCGGGTCCCTCACCCGCCAGCAGGACCCGCAGGAGAACACCGGACCGATCGCCGTCGCCTACTCGCCGTCGAAGACGCTGCTGAACGCGGTGACGGTGCAGTACGCCCGGGAGCTCGAGGGCAGCGGCATCCTCATCAACGCCGTCTGCCCCGGATTCGTCGCGACCGACCTCAACGGGCACCGCGGCACGAAGACCCCGCAGGAGGGGGCGGTCAGCTCGATCCGGGCCGCGACGCTGCCCGATGACGGCCCCACCGGCACGTTCTTCGACGTCGACGGGGTCGTGCCGTGGTGATCAGGCGGCGAAGCGGTCGGGGGTGAACTCGGCCAGCAGCGGGTGGCGGCGGCCGGTGACGACCTCGTGGGCGACGGTCTCCCCGGCGATCAGCGCGAGGGTCGCGCCCGAGTGGGTGAAGGCGACCGAGCAGCCCGGCAGCGCCGAGACGGCGCCCAGCACCGGCTCGCCGTCGGCCGGGATGGGCTTGCGGCCCGCCGCCCAGCCGGCGGCGCGCAGCCGGGTGCCCGGCGCGAACAGGCGCGAGGCCTCCGCGAGGAGCTCCTCGACGACCGCCTCGTCGACGGTGCAGCGGCCGTCCTCGTGCTCGAGGATCCGGTCGACGTACCAGTCGTGGTCCACGCAGAAGGTGCCGCCGGGGTTCGGGCGCACCGCCGCCCGCGGTGTGTTCAGCACGGGCGCGCGCACATCGGCCGGCTCGGTGGTCACCAGCATCGACAGCGGGGAGGCGTCCGGGATCTCCACGCCGGCCCGCGCCATCACGGCCGATGTCCCCGCGCCGCAGGCGACGACCACGGCATCGGCCCGCAGCGCGGAGCCGGCGGCGTCGCGCACGCCGACGGCGCGGCCGTCCTCCACGATCAGGGCGCACTCGCCGAGACCGGTGCGGATCTCCCCGCCGCGCCCGCGCAGCTCGGCGGCGAGATGCTCGACGAGGTGGGGGAGGGACACCCATCCCTCGCCGGGGTTGAGGATGGAGGCGGTCGCGGCGGCCTCGGGATCCAGGTCGGGGACGGTGCGGGCGACGTCCTCGCGGGTCAGCAGCTGCGAGGCGTACCCGCGGGCGGTCTCGACGTCGTGGCGGGCGCGGGTCTCCGCGGCGCCGCCGGGATCATCGGCCGTCCACCACAGCCCGCCCGGGAACCGCAGCCAGTCCCGGGTCGGATCGGCGGCGAAGAGGGTGCGGTAGCGGTCGATGCCGCACAGGCGCAGCGCGTGGTAGGCGGCGCTGCGGTCCCCGGCCGAGTTCAGCCAGGACAGCGAACGGCCGGAGGCGCCGTCGTACAGCGCGCCCGAGGTGGCGAGGGTGACCGCCACGCCCGCCCGGGCGAGGTGGATGGCGACCGAGGTGCCCAGGGCGCCTCCACCGAGGACGACGGCGGTGCGCGGCGCCGCGGTCACGAGAACACCGTGCGCCGGCCGGCGTGCGCCGCCTCGATGATCCGCAGCACCTCCACGGAGTCGGCGGGGTCCACGGGCAGCGGCCCGCCGGTGCGCAGGGCCTGGGCGAGCTCGCGGTAGTAGCGGCCGTAGTCGCCGGTGCCGGCCGGGGTCGGGGTGGTGCCCTCGCCGGTGCTGATCCGCCCGCGCTCGGCCTCGGACTCGACCCCGAAACCGGGCGCATCGGGCTGGACGCCGGAGCGCAGCGCGGCCTCCTGCGGGTCCTTGCCCTCGGTGCGCCAGGCGCCGCGGTCGCCGCTGACCAGGAAGCGCGGCCCCTCGATCGCGGAGAGGCTGGTCATCGTCAGGTAGGAGGCGGCGCCGGAGGCGTGGGTGAGGATCAGGTGCGCGACGTCGTCGGGGCCGCCGAGCACGCAGCGGACATCGGCCAGCATCTCGGTGACCGGTCCCTGCAGCTGCACGGCCTGGTCGATGAGGTGCGCGCCGAGGTCGAAGAGGATCCCGCCGCCGGCCGCGGCCGAGGTGTGCGCCTTCCAGCCGCGCCCGCCGGCCGGCTTCCAGCCCTCGAAGCGGGACTCCAGGGTGTGCACGGTGCCGAGCGCGCCGTCCTCGAGCAGGCCGCGCAGGGTCAGGAAGTCCGCGTCGTAGCGGCGGTTCTGGTAGACGGAGAGCCGGCGTCCCTGCTCGGCGGCGAGTCCGATGAGCGCCTCGCCCTCGGCGCTGGTGGGGGTGAAGGGCTTGTCGACGACCACGTCGAGGCCGGCCCGCAGGGCGGCGGAGGCGTGCTCGACATGCGCCGCTGGCGGCGAGCAGACGATCACCAGGTCGAGATCGGCGGCGTGGTCGACGACCTCGAGCGGATCGGCGATGATCCGCACGCCCGGGTGGTCCTCGCGGGCCTGGGCGGCGCGCTCCGCGTTCGAGGTCGCGACGACGGCGACCCGGTAGGCGGGATCGAGCCGCAGGAACGCCCCGTGGAAGATGCGCCCGGACAGCCCGTAGCCGAGGATCGCGGTGCGGATCGGGGCGGCGTCCCGCGCAGCGGTGGACGGGGCGGAGGGGGCGGACGTCATGGGGCTCTCCTGGGGGTCGGGGCGGCATCCCGGGATGCCGGCGCTCAGGTGCTCAGGCTTCCACAGCCGATGCCGCCCCGCCACATGGGGCCCGGTCAGCCGCGGCCGCGCCCCGGACGGCCGTCGGCCTTCCCGGCCACGTCGATGTCGCCCATCACGATGCCGCGGCCGTTGGTCGCGATGTAGACGCGGCCGAACACGTCCGGGTCGCCGGTGATGGCGAAGCCGGTGCGGCCCCACTGGTGCTGGTCGTCGTTGATGCGCGTCCACCCGGCCCCGCCGTCGATCGAGCGGAAGATGCCGCGCACCCCGTCGCGCTCGCCGGAGACGTAGACCGCGGGCGTGCTCGCCCCGGGCGCCGCCTTGCCGAAGCCGACCGCATCGGCCGCGTCGAAGCCGGGCAGCGCGCTCCAGGTGTCCCCGCCGTCGCGGGAGCGGAACAGGCCGTACGGCTCGCCCTCGGCGCCGCCGGCGAGCCAGACCTCGCCCTCGGCCCCGGGCACGGCGCCGAAGCGCACCTCGCCCCGGACGGGCAGGGCGGCCGATGCCCCGGGGGCATCTCCCGCGCCGGCCCCGGCGCTCGCGGCGAAGCTCGCCCCGCCGTCGTGGGAGGTGAGGAACGTGCCCTCGCTCCAGGCGTACACCCGCTGCGGATCGACCCGATCCGCCTCCACGCGCGCCGCGCCGGAGATCCCGGCCGAGGCCGTCCAGGTGGCCCCGCCATCGGTGCTGACCTGCACGCCGATGCCGGGGACGGACCACACGATCCGGCCGCCGTCCGCCGTGACGGCCACCAGGCCCGGGCCCTGCGCCCCCTCGACCGGGGAGCCCGCGGCCCAGCTGCCGCCGGCGTCGCGGGAGACGGCCACGCGGTGCACGCCGGAGCCGTCGGTGCCCGCCCGCACGAGCACCTCCGGGGCGGCGCCGGCCGCATCGACGCTGGTGGAGCCGCCCATGTACGGGTCGGTGATCATGCCGGGGACCGTGTCGACGTCCTCGTGGACGAAGCCGCCCAGGTCCAGCATCGCCGAGAGCACGTCGACCTCGCCCTCCGGGGCGACGAGGTCCTGGATCGCGGTCTCCTCGATGCCCTGTGCCTGGGCGCTGATCCGCACGGTGCCGCCCTCCTCGTCCCAGGCGGTGAGGTTCTCGGTGCGGTAGATCGTCGCCCCCGTGCCGTACATGGCCTCGTCGGGGTCGTGGGGGTTGATCTCGAAGGACTCCGCCATCCAGCCGAGCTTCGGCGAGGGCTCCGCCCCGGCGACGGGCTCGGAGGGCTGCGCCCCGAAGGTCAGCCACGGGGCGCGGGAGATGTCCTGGGTGTAGCGGCGTTCCAGGACGCTCTCGCCGTCCTGCCCTGTCGTGTAGTCCCAGATCGGCGTCCAGGTCTCGCCGCGGTCGGTGCTGCGGAAGATGAGGATGTCCGGCCACCACTGGATCTGGGTGGTCACCATGAGGGTGTCGGGGTCGGAGGCGTCCACGCTCAGCCCGGAGAAGCCGAAGTCCCCGCCGACGGGGCGCTGCGGCGGGGTGATGTCGCTCCAGGTGCCGTCGTCGATCGAGTAGCGCCACACCTCGCCGTCGGAGCCGTCGTAGGGACCGGCCGTGTTCGAGGTGGTGAGGTACAGGCTGCCGCTGGCCTCGTCGATGACGCCCTTGTGGGGGAGGAAGCCGGTGGGGGCGCCGGGGACGGGGGCCCAGGTTTCGCCGCCGTCGTCGGAGCGGTACAGGATGTCCTCGGTGTCGGCGACGGCGGTGAAGATCGTCCGCGAGCCCTCGCCGGCGACGGCGCCGCGGGTGTCGAAGGCCGTCCACAGCACGCCCACGTTCTGCGTCTCGTAGCTCCACTCGCTGCCGGGCACCGGCACGAAGTCCCCGGCGTTGGGGAAGGACTCGACCTCCGCCCAGGTGACGCCCGCGTCGGTCGATCGCCACAGGCCGTTGCCGCCCTCGGCGCCGAAGTACAGGGTGTCGGGGTCCATCGGGTCGATCTGCAGGCGCTCGCCGATGCCGCGCCCGGGCATGTTCCCGCCGACCTTGAACGGCAGCTCGGTCGCCTGCCAGGTCTCGCCGTGGTCCTCGGAGCGCAGGATCGCGCCGTGGTCCGGGTCCCACTCGTTGGTGTACATCCCCACCGCGGCGTAGACCCGCTCGGTGCGCACGGGGTCGGTGGCCAGGCTGAGGACGCCGTTGCGGTTCCAGTCGTCCCAGCCCACATGGTCCAGCAGCGGCACCCAGCGGTCGGCCTCGCGGTCCAGGCGGTAGGCCCCGCCGATGTCGGTGCGCGCGTACACCAGCCCGTCCTCGGTGGGGTTGTAGATGATGCCGGGGACGAAGCCGCCGCCCTCGATCTGGACGTTCCCCCAGGTGTAGCCGGCGACGGCGGGGCGCGAGGGCGCCGGGTCGCGGGGGCCCGGCCGCAGCGGAGAGGTGAGGCCGGCGGTCGTCACCGGGGTCGTTCCGGCGGGGCGGGCGCCGGGCGCATCGGCCGCGGCGGGCAGGCCCGCGAGGCACAGCGGCAGGAGCGCCGAGGCCGCGAGGATCGAAGCGCTTCGCTTCGGGGCAGAGGGGAGGGATCGGTGCACCACGCACTCCTTCGTGAGGGAACATCTCCAGGTCATGGCCGCCCTGATGAGGAGTCAGGGCCGATGGGGCCTGCAGCGGCAGGCGGCCGACGTCCGGTTCACGTCCACTGTGACTCGGATGACACGGGACACTAGTCGAAGCGCTTCGCCTGCGCCAGGGGTCCCCGGTCCCCGGGTAGGGTCCGGGCATGGTCGCGCACCCCGCCCTGATCCCCGCCTCCTACGTCTACCTGCGCCGGCGCGGCGACGGCGGCCGGGTCGAGGTGCTGCTCCAGCAGCGCGCGAACACCGGCTACCGCGACGGGCACTGGGTGGCCGGCGCCGCCGGGCACGTGGACCTCGGCGAGGCCGCCCGGCACGCCGCCGTGCGCGAGGCCCGCGAGGAGCTGGGGGTGCGGATCGCCCCGGAGGACCTCGCCCTGCTGACCGTCATGCAGCGCACCGACGGCACCGACGCCCCGATCGAGCAGCGGGTGGACTGGTTCTGGTGCGCGGACCGCTGGGAGGGCGAGCCCCGCATCGTCGAGCCCCACAAGTGCGCGGGCCTGGACTGGTTCGCGCTGGATGCGCTGCCCGCGCCGATCCCGGACTACGAGCGCCACGTGATCGCCGCCCTCGGCGGTGCCCCGCTCGACCTCGACTCGACCTGGAGGCACCGCGCGGAGCCCTGAGCGGCCGATGGCAGACTGGACCCCCGCCCTCGCCGACCCCATGCCCCCGCCAGGAGAGCCCATGCCGCTGCCCCTCGAGTCCCTGCGCGCCCTGCCGAAGGTCGTGCTCCACGACCATCTCGACGGCGGTCTGCGCCCGCAGACCGTGCTGGACCTGTGCCGTGAGCAGGGGATCCTCCCGCCCTCGGCCGATGCTCCCGACCGGTCCGCACCCGCGGCGGGATCTGCCGCAGGCGGCGGCGAGGCCGAGGGCCCGGCGGACGCGGTCGCCCGCTGGTTCGCCGAGTCCGCCGACTCCGGCTCCCTCGAGCGGTACCTCGCGACGTTCTCCCGCACCCTCGAGCTCATGCAGACCGCCCCCGCGCTGCGGCGGATCGCCCGCGAGTTCGTGGAGGACATGGTCGCCGACGGCGTCGTCTACGCCGAGACCCGCTGGGCGCCGATGCAGCACCTGGCCGGCGGCCTCACCCTCGCCGAGGCGGTCGACGCCGTCCAGGCCGGGCTCGAGGAGGGCATGGCCGCCGCGCGCGCCGCCGGCCGGCCCCTCCTCGTCGGCCAGCTGCTGTGCTTCCTGCGCCACCTCCCGGCGGACCCGGAGCTCGTCGACGTCGCCGCCGCCCGCCGCGAGCAGGGCGTGTGGGGCGTGGACCTCGCCGGGCCCGAGCTCGGCTTCCCCGCCGCCCCGTTCCGGGAGCAGTTCGCCCGGGCCCGGGAGACCGGGCTGCGCGTGACGGTCCACGCCGGGGAGGCCGATGGCCTCGCCTCGATCCGCGATGCCCTCGACAGCGGCGCCGAACGGCTGGGCCACGGCGTGCGGCTGGCCGAGGACCTCTCGGCGGAGGGGCGGCCGGGCCCGATCGCCTCCCGGGTGCGGGAGGACGGGATCTGCCTCGAGGTCTGCCCCAGCTCCAACCTGCAGACCGGCGCGGCGCAGACGATGGCCGCGCATCCCGCCGACGCCCTGCTGCGCGCCGGGATCCCGCTGTCGATCAGCTCCGACAACCGCCTCATGAGCCGGACCTGCACCAGCCGTGAGCTCGCCCGGCTCGCCGAGGCCTTCGACTGGTCCCTCGAGGACGTCCGTCGCACGGTCCTGACCGGCCTCGACGCGGGGTTCGGCCCGGAGGCCGCGCGGCGCGCGCTGCGGGAGGACGTCGTACTCCCCGCCTTCGCGGCCGCACAGCCGGGACGGGGCGGGCAGGAGTAGCGGCCGGAGCAGGAGCAGCCCACGGACTGCTCTGCGCGGCCGGGGCGCGGGGCGCTCAGCGGGGGAGCGCCGCCTCGATGGCTTCGATGACCTCCGGCGCATCCGGCGTGACCTTCGGCCGGAACCGGGTCACGGACCCATCGGCCGTGACCAGGAACTTCTCGAAGTTCCACTGGACCGGGCCGGCGGTGCCCTCGGCGTCCGGGACCTGCGTGAGCGCCCGGTAGAGCGGGTGCGCGTCCTCGCCGCCCACCTCGATCTTGTCGAGGATCGGGAAGGAGACGCCCCAGGTGGTCGAGCAGTACTCGAGGATCTCCTCGATGGTGCCGGGCTCCTGGCCCATGAACTGGTTGCAGGGGAAGCCCAGCACCGTCAGGCCCCGCGGGCCGTAGTCACGCTGCAGCTGCTCGAGCTGCGCGTACTGCGGCGTGAGGCCGCACCGCGAGGCGACGTTGACGATCAGGACCGGCCCGCCGGCGTAGTCCTGCAGGGTCCGCGTCGCGCCCTGCGCGTCGGCGAACTCGATGCCGGTCAGGTCGGTGCTCTCGCTCATCGGTGCTCTCCCCTCATGCCGCCGTGCGGCGCGCTCTCGTGTGCGCCCAGACTACGGCCGCCGGCCTGCGCGGCGGCCGGGCGCGGGCGGAGCCGGTCCGGCGCCGGCCGCTGTCGTCAGGCGCTGACGGCCTCGGCCCGGTAGGCGCTCGGCCGGACGCCGTGCTCCCGGTGAAAGGCCGTGCTCAGCGCGAAGGCGCTCGAGTAGCCGACCTGCCGGGCGATCGTCTCGAGGGTGTCCTCGCCCTCGCGCAGCATGTCCGCGGCCAGGCACAGCCGCCACCCGGTGAGGTAGGCGATGGGGGACTCCCCGAGCAGGTCGCGGAAGCGGCGGGCGAACGCGGCGCGGGAGACCTGCGCCCGATCCGCCAGGGACGCCACCGTGTGCGGCAGCTCCGGACTGCCGTGGATCTCCTCCAGCGCAGGGCCGACCACCGGGTCCGCCGCCGCGGAGAACCAGGCCGGTGCCGCCGCGCCGTCGGGGGCGTCCTCCGGGTGGGCGAGCCCGTCGCGCAGCGCCCCGATGAGCACCAGGTCCAGCAGGCGGTCCAGCACGGCCTGCTGCCCGGGCTCGTCACGGCGCAGCTCCTCCTCGAGCAGGTCCATCGGCGCGCGGCTCCGGCGCTCCGCCGGCACTACCAGCACGCGCGGAAGGCCGCCCAGCAGGCGCCGCGTGAGCCGCCCCGTCGCGGCGAACGACCCCGTGAACAGGGCGTGCTCGGCGTCCAGGCGATCCCCGCAGGCGCGCGTCGCCAGCCCGATCTCGCTCTCGGGCAGCGCCGCGCCGTGCGCATCGGTGCATGATCCATCGGCCAGGCACACGTACCGGGGAGGCGCGGGGGAGTCCGGATCGCTGGTCACCGAGAACGCGCGCGGCCCGGTGACGACGGCGAGGTCCCGCGGGGCCAGGAGCCGCGGCGGGCCGTCCCCGGTCTCGAGCCAGGCGCTGCCGCGCAGCATCGTCACCACGGTCATGGTCGCGCCCTCGTCCAGGCGGATCCGCCACGGCGGGGTGAGCAGGTTCGTGCCCAGCAGCGCACCCGAGGCGCGGATGCGCTCGATCAGGCGGGTCAGAGCGTCCATGCCCCCAGCGTAGACGCTCGCGCATCGCTGCGAGATTCTGCGATATTCAGCGTCTCGCATCGTGCTGGTTGGCTGGGTCGCATGACGACGACGAACACCCCGACGACGAACACCCCCTCGACCCCCGGACACGCCGCCTCGCCCGACCTCGCCCCGGCGCTGCTCGCCCACGCCCCGACCCCCGGCACCTCGCTGTGGGTGCATGCGCACCCGCAGGAAGGGTCCTTCAACGACCAGCTGTTCCGCGCCGGCACGGCGGCGCTCGCCCGTCGCGGCGAGGTGCTCCGCAGCGACCTGTACCGGCAGGGCTTCGACCCGGTGCTGCGCACGCAGGACGCCGGCGACCGCGCGACCGAGGCCGGGAACCTGGCCACCCGGATCGCGCAGGCCCATGCCGCCGGGCAGATCCCCGAGCCCGTGCGCGAGGAGCAGCGCAAGCTCGCCGCCGCCGATCTGCTGGTCCTCCAGTTCCCGCTGTGGTGGTACGGCACGCCGGCCATCCTCAAGGGGTGGCTGGACCGCGTGCTCACCGAGGGCTTCGCCTACGGCGACATGGACCCGGAGCTCGCGGTGCCGCGGCGCTACGGGGACGGCGGCCTCGCCGGCCGGCGGGCGCTGGTGGTGGTCACGGCGGGGGAGGACCCTGCCTCCATCGGCCCGCGCGGGATCAGCGGGGACATCGAGTCGCTGCTGTTCCCGCTCACCCACGGCACGCTCTGGTACGTGGGCATCGAGGTGCTGGACATCCACCTCGTCACCGATGCCGACGCGCTCGGGGCCGAGGGCGTCGCGCACGAGGTCGACCGGCTGCGGGAGCGCCTGGCCGGGATCGACGCCGAGCGGCCGGTCCCCTTCCGGTCCCTGCGCGAGGGCGACTACCGGGGCACCCGCGCGCTGCGCGAGGACCTGCTGCCCGGGCGCGTCGACCTCGGGATCCATCGGCAGATCGCCCGCTGAGCAGCGGCCCCGCGGCCCCGCGAGGGTGCCGAGGGATCCGCGCGATGCGGCGCACCGCCCCGCTCCGGCCCCGACCGCCGGCGCGGGGCGGTGCTACCCTTCCGGACCATGAGGCGCATGCAGCGATTTCCCGACCCCCGGCCGATGACGGCCGCGGGGTCCTGATGCTGCGCTGAGCAGGCGCCGGGTCCGCGCAGGCACGGCCGGGGGAGCACCCGCCCCGATCGGACCGCTTCCTGCAGGAGACCCTCATGACCGCCCACCCCGCTCCCGCCCCTGCCCTCCCGGCCCCGACGCCGGACGACTACCTCACCCCTGAGCAGCTGCACCGCGCCCTCACCCTGCGCGACCTCACCGACCCCGGCCAGGGGCAGCACGCCATGCAGCTGCTGCTCGCCGCCGTCACCGACGCCCTGCGCCCGTCCGGGGGCGGGACGGTCCGCACCGTGCGCACCCCGCCCATCGTCCCCGTGCGCGACAACTACGACCGCCTGGGCTACGCCCCGGACGACGTCACCCGCGCCCGCCGCTACACCCGGTACCTCTCGCCGACCACGATGCTGCGCAGCCACACCAGCGCCCAGCTGCCGGCGATCCTCGAGGAGTACCGGGGCCGGGAGGGCGAGGGTGTGGACGAGCTGATCGTCGTGCCCGGACTCGTCTACCGCCGCGACGCGGTGGACCGCAGCCACGTCGGGGAGCCCCATCAGGTCGACCTGTGGCGGCTGCGCGAGGACCCCGGCACCTCCGACGCCGACATGCTCGCCATGATCGACGCGGTGGTGGAGGCCGTGCTGCCCGGCGCGCGGCGCCGCCTGACCCCCGCCACCCACCCGTACACCCACGGCGGCCGCCAGATCGACGTGCTGCTGGATGGGCAGTGGCTCGAGATCGCCGAATGCGGGCGCATCCATCCGGCGGTGCTCGAGCGCTCTGGCCTGGACCCGCGCCGATGGTCCGGGCTGGCGCTCGGCATGGGCCTGGACCGGGCGCTCATGCTGCGCAAGCAGATCCCTGACATCCGCCTGCTGCGGGCGCGGGATGCGCGGGTCCTCGCGCAGATGCGCGACCTCGCGCCGTGGCGGCCCGTCTCCTCCCAGCCCGCCGCCCGTCGCGACCTGTCCGTGGTGCTGCCCGCCGGGGAGGACGAGGAAACCCTCGGCGACCGGGTGCGCACCGCCCTCGGGGACGATGCCGAGCTGCTCGAGTCCGTCTCGATCCTCTCCCGTACCCCGGCCGCGCAGCTGCCGGCCGCGGCGCGGGAGCGCCTCGGCATCGGCCCCGAGCAGGAGAACCTGCTGATCCGCATCGTGCTGCGCCCCCTGGAGTCCACGCTCTGGGCCGCCGAGGCGAACGCCCTGCGCAACCGCGTCTACCGGGCGGTGCACGAGGGGCCGGTGCTCGAGCTGATCTAGCGGCACCTGACGAAGGCCGAGGATGCGGTGGTGAGCCGTCCTCAGGGCCGCCCGCGCCGGTTGTGACCGAACTGAGGCCCGGTCGAGACCGGGTCGTCACCAAGGGGCTGGGAGCATCGCCTCATGACCACCCACATCCGTCGCGGCTTCGCGGTCACCCTCGCCGTGCTCGCTCTCGCCGCGTGCGGTACCGCGGAGCCAGAGGCCGTTCCTTCTCCAGAGAGCACGCCGGCAGCCGTGGTCAAGGCGACGACCAAGGCCCCGATCATCACCGAGACGACGGAGGCGGCCACCACGACGCCGACTCCGACGGATCCGATGATGCGAGCGCTGGAGATCTCCTGCCACGCCGAGGGCGAGGCTGGGGGAGAGGAGTTCTCGAGCCTGGAGGAAGCCTGGGCCGCACCCGCGGAGCAGCGATACAGCTGCGACGTCGATCGCGTCTCGAGGTCGCAGTGGATGGACGTCGAGGCTGAGGCCTATGAGGCCGCCGGCTACGACAACGGGGACATCTCGACCTTGTACTTGCTCTGCGCGAAGCCGGGCCTCGGGTACGGCGGAGATCTCAACACCTACAGCGATGGCCAGCAAGCCGAGCTCGCGGCCGCCCTCGTGCTCTGTCCCGATCATCCCGACGCGCCTGTCGTGCGCGATCGGATCGAGGCCTCGATCGTCGAGGACCGACTCATCGCCGAGGGTCGCGTTTTCTTCGACGGCACCTACCGGGTCGGAGAAGACGTCCAGCCCGGAACCTACGTGCTCGAGCGCGAGGACAGCCCGGTCGAGAATTGCTACTGGGAGCTCCTGGACGAGGATGGCGACATCATCGACAACAACTTCATCTCGAGCGCGTTCCGCGTCGAGATCACCGTTCCGAGCAGTGCCTACTCGCTGACCACCGAAGGCTGCGGCAGGTTCGGGCCCGCCGAGTAGAAGTCAGCCTGGTGGGCGTGTGCACTCAACTGGCTGGCCACCGAGTTCTTGCTGCCGCGAGTCGTGCTGATAGGGGATGATAGGGGCATGTCCCATGAACCGAGCAGGCCAGCCGACCTCGAGCTCGATGACTTAGTCGACGCAATGGATGAGCTACTGGGGATCTGGGAGCGTTGGGTTGCGATCGGATCCATTCGGCTCAATCCGCGCAGAGAATTTTCAAAGACGCAACGTCAAGCCGCAGTCATCGTCACGCTCACACAGCACCTTTTCCAACTTGTTAAGACGGTGCGCCCCTATCTTCCCGAATCGTTGCCGATTACACTGGTTCCGGTCGCCCGAGAAGCGCTGGAGACGGGTATTTGGGTCGTGTGGATGGACCGGTTCGAGGATGCGGCCGAAGCCGCCATCAATGAGGCGGATCGGAATCGCAAGAACTTGAGGGAAGCAATGGTGAAGAGTGCCCTCATTCCGGAAGGTATGTCGACAGCCATTCCGGACTGGAGCAAGCTTGATGTCGCGGAGTCTCAGCATCTCAGAAGTTTCGAGAAGATGACGGACGCCCTCGGTCTCCCGGAGATGTACGCCTACTATCGGATGCTGTCCGAGCTCTCGCACCCCGGGATCCATGTTGCCGACGAGTACATCCTCGAGAAGCCGGACGGTTCGCCGGCCTTTCGGGATTCCGCCTCGCCGGGCATCGAGAGTATTTTGGCAACACGCCTACTGCCGTTCTTCTTGCTCAAGGCGGCTAGGATTGTTTCCTACATGACCCGAGATGTCGAGCAGCGTCGCGAAGTACGGGCGGTCGCCCGAAAGCTTCGTGTCGACTCGGAAAGGCTGTTCGGGCCGACCTGGTGAATAGTATTGCCTGAAGGATGGACTTGAATTTTACGAGAGTCTGGGGTCTCTCCGATCTTCTGACATGGCGGGAGATCACCATCGGTCGTCCGAGTCCGCCCCGCCTTCGCACATCACCAACCAGCACCTCCACTGGAGGGAAGCTGTGGTCGACACGGTAGGGGCGGGGTGGGAACAGGCGAAGGAGCCGCGCTTCAGAGCAGCTCGCGGATCCGCTCGATGATCTTCGCGGTGGACACGCCGTAGCGGTCCTCGAGGGTGGGCAGGGCGCCGGCGTCGAGGAACGCGTCGGGCAGGCCGATGGGCGTGACCCTCTCGCCGATCCCGCGGCCCACCAGGGTGCGGGCCACGGCGTCGAACAGCCCGCCGACCACCGAGTGGTTCTCGGCGGTGAGGACCAGGCGGCCCTTGCCGAGCGCGGCGACGACGCTCTCCTCGTCGAAGGGCTTGAGGGTGGGGGAGTGCAGCACGGCCACGCCCACGCCGTCCTTCTCGAGCTGCGCTGCGGCCTCCAGCGCGCGCTCGGTCATCAGGCCGGTGGAGATGATGAGGACGTCCCCGCCCTCGCGGATCATCGTCGCCTTCCCGAGCTCGAAGGAGTAGCCGTACTCGTCGAGCACCGCGGGCACCTTCCCGCGCAGCAGCCGCATATAGGTGGGGCCGTCGCTCGCGGCCAGCTGGGGGACGGCCTGCTGGATGTCGATCGCGTCGCAGGGGTCCACGATGGTCAGGTTCGGCATGCCGCGCAGGATCGCGACGTCCTCGGTGGCCTGGTGGGAGGGGCCGTAGCCGGTGGTCAGGCCCGGCAGCGCGCAGACCATGTTGACGTTGAGGTCCGCCTCGGCGATGTCCAGGCACAGGAAGTCGTAGGCCCGCCGGGTGGCGAACACCGAATACGTGGACGCGAAGGGGATGAAGCCCTCCATCGCCAGGCCCGTCGCGGCGCCCAGCAGCGCCTGCTCGGCCATGCCGATCTGGTAGAAGCGCTCCGGCATCGCGTCGCGGAGGATGTGCAGGTCGGTGTACTTCGCGAGGTCTGCGGAGAGCCCGACGATGCGCTCGTCCTCCCGCGCCGCCTCCAGCAGCGCGTGGCCCAGCGGGGCGGCGACGGTGCGCTGCCCCTCCTTGGCGATGTCGACGCTCATGGCGCCGCTGGTCAGCTTCGGGGTGGTGGTGCTCATCGGGCGTCGTCCTTCTGCGGGGAGGCGACCAGCGCCTCGTGCGACTGCTTCAGCGTCTCGTGGGCGCGCGCCCACTCCTCCTTCTCGACCCGCATGAAGTGGAGCTTCTCGCGGTCCTCGAGGAAGTCGACGCCCTTGCCCAGCCGGGTGTCGGCGATGAGCACGCGGGGGCGGGGGCCCTGGATCTCGCGCAGCTCGATCAGGGCGGCGAGGACGGCGGCGACGTCGTTGCCGTCGCAGCGGCGGGCGATCCACCCGAAGGCCTCGAACTTGTCGGTGACCGGCTCCATGGAGAGCATGTCGGTGCTCTTCCCATCGGCCTGCTGGTCGTTGAAGTCGACGATCGCGATGAGGTTGTCCAGCCGGTGGTGCCCGGCGACCGCCGCGGCCTCCCAGGTGGAGCCCTCGCCCAGCTCGCCGTCGGAGAGCAGGTTGTAGACGAACCGGTCCGATCCCTTGCGCTTCAGCCCCATGGCCACGCCGTTGGCGATGCCGAGACCGTGGCCCAGGGAGCCGCCGGAGATCTCCACGCCCGGGGTGTAGGTGCGCATGGAGGACATGGGGAAGCGGGAGTCGTCGGTCGCGTAGGTCTCCAGCTCCTCGAGCGGGAAGAACTTCGCCTCCGTGAGCGCCGCGTACAGCGCCAGCGCGTAGTGGCCGATGCTCAGCTGGAAGCGGTCCCGGTCCTCGGACTCGGGGTCCAGCGGATCCAGGCGCAGCTGGTCGGTGAACAGCACCGCGAGCACGTCGGCGATGTCCAGGGCCTGGCCGATGTAGCCCTGGCCCTGCACCTCCGCCTGGATCAGGGAGTTGCGGCGGATCCGATAGGCGGCCTCCTGGATGCGGGCGATGCGCTCCGGATCCAGGGCCGTGTCCCGGGCCGAGGCCGGGGCCGATGCGGCCTGCGGGGCGGGCGGCCCGGCGGACGCCTCGGGGACGGGCGGGGTCTGCGGTGTGCTCATGTCTCTCCTCGCGGGGCGGGGGCGGTGTGGGGGCGCGGGCGCGAGACGCGGCGCCAGCGCTCGAAGTGCTCGACCATCGCGGCGCTCACCGCCTCGCGGCGGCGGGAACGCAGGGCCCGCGTGATCTCGAAGTGCACCTCGTCGGTGGTGAACATCTCCGGGATCACGCCGCCGTTCTCGGCGATCTCGCGGCTGATGACGACGCGGCGGCGCTCCAGCAGCAGGTCGTGCAGGGCCTGGTTCATGCTCCCGACCATGTAGGTCATGATCGGGTTGTCGAGGATGTCGAACAGGGCCAGGTGGAAGTCGTGATCGGCCTTCAGCCCGGCGGCGAAGTCCCGCGCGGCGGAGGCGTCGATCATGTCGTGCACCGTCTGCTCGAGCGCCAGGATCTGGGCCTCGGTGACGTGCTCGAGGATCCGCGGGGCGATCGCGATCTCGAGCATCTCGCGGGCCTGGGCGATCTGCGCGGTCGAGACGAGGCCCGCCCGCTGCATCAGGGTGAACACGTTGCCGGTCCCGCTGGTGGACGGATCCACCAGCATGTTCCCGGAGCCCTGGACCTTCTGCAGCATGCCCAGCATCTGCAGGCCCGAGAGCCGTTCGCGCACCTGCGACCGGGACAGGCCGCTGATCTCCGCCAGGCGCCGCTCGGTGGGCAGACGGATCCCCTTCTCGGTCCGGGTCCCCTCCCGCACGAGCGTGTCCAGGAACTCCAGGGCATCGGAGTCCATGGGACCTCCTTCGGTCGTGGGGGACGGGCGAGAGGATCGAATCACGCCGACCCCGCCGCGGCAACGCGTCCCGCCCGCCGCCTGAGGGCCTGCACCGGATGACGGCGCAGGTCAGGGGCGGACAGCAGGGCACAGAAATTGGTCGACCAATGATCTGCGGACGCCGCGCGAGACGGGGCCGGTGCGTGCGGGGGCGCGCAGGCGGCACGACGGGAGAGGTGGCGGCGGACGGCGCGACGGGGGACGGAAGCGCCGACGGGGCGGCATGCGGGAAACCGGCAGGGTGGCATGCGGGGACGGAAGGCGGCGACCAGGATTGGTCTGACCAATAGTGCGGATCTTCCATGCCTGTGGCCTGCGGCGATGTCCGCGAGCCTCGTCCGGGGATGGTCGGACCGATTGTCCGTGCCGGGGCCACTGCATAGCGTCTCCTCCCAGAAGCTCCGCCCGGCGTCCCGGGCGGCCCGCGCCGAGCGCGGCGCCACGACGATGTGAGAGGACCCGCGGTGAACGACACGACTCCCGCCCCCGCCCCCCAGACCGGCGACCAGCAGACCGTGCAGCGCACGGCCGTGGTCACCGGCGGTGCCGCGCCCCGCAGCATCGGCCGCGCGACCGCGCACCGCTTCGCCCGGGAGGGATGGGCCGTGGCGATCCTCGACCGCGACGGCGAGGGCGCGAAGGCCGTCGCCGAGGAGGTCGCCGCCGAGCACGGCGTCCCCACCGCCGGGTTCGCCGTCGACGTGACCCGCAGCGCCGCCGTGGACGACGTGGCCGCACAGATCGCCGCCTCCGAGCTGCCCGTCGTCGGCGCCCTCGCCAACATCGCGGGGATCGCCTCTCCCGTGCCGTTCCTCGAGGTCACCGACGAGCTGTGGGACACGATCATCGCGGTGAACCTCACCGGCTCCTTCTACACCTCCCGCGCCTTCCTGCCGGCGATGCTCGAGGGCGGGTACGGCCGCGTGGTCAACATGTCCTCCGTCTCCGCGCAGCAGGGCGGCGGCGTCTTCTCCAAGACCCCGTACTCCGCCGCGAAGGCCGGGGTGCTGGGGCTGACCCGCTCCCTGGCCCGCGAGATGGCGCCGCACCAGATCACCGTCAACGCCATCGCCCCCGGCGCCGCGGACACCAACATCCGCGCGGCCGATGCCACCGAGGAGTCGGAGGCCGCCATCAACGCCTCCATCCCGATGGGCCGCCAGGCCTCCCCCGAGGAGATCGCCGCGCTGGTGGTGTGGCTGTCCGGCCCCGACGCCGGCTACATCACCGGCACCACCCAGTCCATCAACGGCGGCGCCTACATCTCCTGAGGATCCCGGCGCGGCGTCGACGACGCCGCGCCCCCGCCCCTCCGCCCCGCTCCCGAGACCAGGACCCGATGACGCGCTCCTCGCTGCCCTCTGCCGCCCTGCCCGACGCCGACCGCGTGGGCGTCTCCACCATCTCCTTCCGCCACCGTCCCCTCGCCGAGGCGCTCGCGCTCATCGCCGGCATGGGCGCGACCCGAATCGACCTGGGGGCGATCCCCGCGGTCACCGATCACGTGCCGGTGCCCTTCACCGGCGACCCGGCCGCCCTCGCGGCAGAGGTCGCCGCGGCCGGGCTCGCGGCCGATGCCGTCAACGCCGACCCGGGCGATCTCAACGACCCCGCCCTGGACGAGGGGCGCCTCGAGGAGACCCTCGAGGGCCTCGCCGCGCTCGCCGCGGCCTGCGGCGGCGCGCTCATCGTCCCGGCCGGCCGCGCCGATCACCGCCCCGTGCGCGACCACGCGGCCGACATGGCGCTGATCGCCGAGCGCCTCGACCGCGCCGCGGGGATCTGCGGCCGCCATGGCGTGCGCCTGCTGGTCGAGGTGCTGCATCATCGCCGCTACATCCACACCATCGCCGCGGCCGAGGAGCTGCTGGACCGGGTGGGCCCGGACAGCATCGGCCTGCTGCTGGACGTCTCCCACGTCGTCGCCGGCGGGGAGGACCCGGTGGCCTGGGTGCCGCGCGCGGCGCCGCGGATCGAGCGCGTGCATCTGCGCGACGCAGTCCCCGGCGACCTCAACCTGTCCCTCGGCGCCGGGCAGGTCGACCTCCCCGGCGTCGTCGCCGCCCTCGAGGAGCACGTCCCCGGCGTGCGGTACGTCCTCGAGCTCGAGACCCACGACATCGCCGAGCAGGACCGCGAGGCCGATGTGGCCCGCAGCCTGGCCCTCGTGCGGGATCTCGTCACCGGCGCGGACGCGGGCTGACCGCGCCGGCGCCCCTCGCCGAACCCCGTACTCCGAAGGAGGAGACATGCACGACGACGTGCCCCAGGGCCGCCGCAGCCTGCGCCGCCGCAGCCTGCTGCAGGGGCTGGCCGGCGCCGCCGCCGGCGCGGCCGCCCTGAGCGCCTGCGCCGGAGGCGACGGACCCCGCCGCACCGATTCGGTGCGCATCATCCTCGGCCACGGCGCCGCCCCCGGGAACCCCCGGTCCGACGGCGCCCTCGCCTTCCAGCGTCTGGTCGCCGAGCAGTCCGGCGGCGAGGTCGAGATCCAGATTCTCGGTCAGGAATCCGTCGGCAACGACACCGAGATGATGGTGTCGGTGGCCGCCGGCACCCTGGACATGTCCATCAACTCCCAGGGGCCCTTCTCCTCCTATGTGCCGGAGGCGGCCCTCATCGGTCTTCCGTTCCTCTTCGAGAGCTCCGCGCACGCTTACGCCGTGCTGGACGGCGCCCTGCAGGACACCATCGCGGCACGGGCCGAGGAGGTCGGCTTCCACGTCCTGAACCTGTGGGACAACGGCATGCGCGACATCAGCAACTCCGTCCGGTCGATCGCCTCTCCCGAGGACGTCGCCGGGCTCAAGATCCGCACCCCCGACGACCCGATGACCATCGACATCTTCGGCGAGCTCGGGGCGAACCCGACCCCGCTGGCCTTCGGCGAGCTGTATCTCGCGCTGCGCCAGGGGGCGGTCGACGGCCAAGAGAACCCGGTGGTCAACATCAAGAGCTCCTCCCTCCAGGAGGTGCAGTCCCACCTCGCGGTGACCGGCCACAAGTACGAGGTGAACCCCTTCGTCATGTCCACGACCCGCTGGAAGAACCTCTCCGAGGACATCCGGCAGGTCATCGCCTCGGCCGCGCAGGGCGCCGTCGAGGAGCAGCGCCGCCTGATGACCGAGCAGACCGCCGCGATCTACACCGAGTTCGAACAGGTCCTCGAGGTCACCCACCCCGATCGCGCCGAGTTCCGCGAGGCGACCGCTCCCGTCGCCGAGCGATGGCAGGCGGAGCACCCGGACTTCTTCGACCAGATCACCACCGCCGCGGAGGCGATCCGCGCCGAGCACGAGGAGCAGCCGGCATGAGCCCCAGAGCATCCTCCCCGTCGTCCCCGGCCTCGGCCGACGGGCGCGCCCCCGTCATCACCGAGGAGGACCTGCAGGCGCTGGACACCACCGGCGGCCATGCCGAGGAGTCCCGCCCCGAGGACCCCGTCAACGCCGTCGCGGCCACCGTGGGCTCCGTTCTCGCGATCGCGGGCACCGCGATCATCGTCGTGCTCGTGACCGTCTCGGTGGTCCTGCGCTACGTCCTGAACTCGTCGCTCCCCGTGGCCTCCGAGGGGCCGACCTACCTCTTCCCCTGGCTGATCGCCGGCGGCGCCGTCGTCGCCCAGGCCACCCGCGGCCACATCGCCGTGGACGTGCTGGTCAGCCGCCTCCACGGGAAGGCCTACGATCGCGCGCAGATCCTCACGTGGGCCTTCGTGTCCGTCCTGCTGGGGTACCTCACCTATCTCGCCGCCTACCTGATCCCGCCGATGGCGGCGCAGTCCACGCCGATCATGGGCTGGCCCCAGCTGGGCAGCTTCGGCGCATTCATCGTCATGGTCGCCGTGATGACCGTGCAGGCCGCCGCCCGCACCGTGCACTACGCCCGCCACGGCGCCCCCGAGCCCGACCACCGCGTGGCCGCCGCGAGCGCCGCCGCCCCGACGCAGGAGGTTCCCGGTGCTTGAAGCCCTGCTGGCCATCGTCGTCTTCCTCGTCCTGCTGCTGATGGGCGTGCCCGTCGCCTTCTCCATCATCGCCGGGGCGATCGTGGGCCTGTTCGCCGTGGGCTCCCTGCCCATGGAGGGACTCGCCCAGCAGTCGTTCAGCCCGGTGGGCGACTACTCGATGCTCGCCATCCCCTTCTTCATCCTCACCGCCGACCTGCTGTTCAGCGGCACGCTGGGCGGCCAGGTGATCGGGCTGGCCACCCGGGTGGTGGGCCGGTTCCGCGGCGGCGTCGGCATGACCAGCGTCCTGACCAACACCGTCTTCTCGGGGATCTCCGGATCGGCCGTCGCGGATGCGACCGGCATCGGCAAGGTCGTCATCCCCTGGACGCAGCGGCTGGGGTACGGCGGCGGGTACGCGACAGCGGTCAACGCCTCCGCCGCCACGCTGGGCGTGATCCTGCCGCCGTCGATCCCCATGATCCTGTTCGCCGCCGCCTCCGGCGCCTCGGTCGCCGAGGTCTTCAACGCCGGTGTCGGCCCCGGCGTCCTCACGGCCGTCCTGCTGCTGGTGCTGTGCTGGGCGGTGGCCGCCAAGGCCGGGTTCCCTCGGGTGAAGGCGCGCTTCACCCTCAAGCGGCTGCTGGTGGACCTGCTGTTCGCGACCCCGGCGATCCTCATCCCCGTGATCCTGATCCGCGTGGTGCTGTTCACCGGCGTCGCCACCGTCACCGAGGTGTCGGTCCTCGCCGTGATCTACGCGGTCGCGATCCGCGTGCTGCTGTACCGGGACCTCAGCCTGACGCAGCTGCGCCGGGCCGTGGTCGAATCGGCGGCGGCGAGCGCCGTGGTGCTCGTGCTGATCATGTTCTCCTCGGCCCTGGCCTGGCTGCTCACCATCCAGGAGGCGCCCCAGGCGCTGGCCGGGACGATCACGGGAGCGTTCGGGCAGGAGTGGATGGTCATCCTCGCGATGATCGTGATCCTGCTGGTCACGGGCATGTTCCTGGACATGGCCCCGGCGATCCTGCTGCTCACGCCCGTGCTGCTGCCGCTGGCGGACGCGATCGGCCTGGACCTCATCCACCTGGGCATCATCATGGTCGTGACCCTCGCGCTGGGCCTGTACACCCCGCCGGTGGGGACCACCCTGTTCATCTCGGCGGCGATCGGGCGGGTCCCGGTGCTCGCCACCGCCCGCGCGCTGCTGCCGTTCTACCTGGTGGGGCTCGTGGTCGTGCTCGCGGTCGCCTACCTGCCGCATCTGCTGGGGATCACGTGATCGCCGCGGCGCTGCCGGCGCTGCCGGCGCTCCCGGCGCTCGCCGCGATCCCGGCCGGAGCCGGGAGCTGATCAGGCCCGCGGTGCGGGGGAGTCCTCCTCCTGCATCCGTGCGAGGGCATGGCTGATGGAGCGGGTCGCGGGGTACAGCTCCCGGTACAGCCCGTACAGCGCGTCGTAGCGCTCCCGGGTCGCGGGGTCGGGCTCGCACCGCCGCTCGACCGGGTTCCACGAGGAGGCATCGGCCCCGAGCACGCGGGCCGCCGCGAGCATCGCGTCCCCGTACGAGGCGCCGATGGTCACGCGCGGCAGCTCCTGGGCCAGCCCGGTCACGTCGGCGACGATCTGCGGCCACAGCCCGGTGCGGGTGCCGCCGCCCAGCGCGACCGTCCGGGAGATCGCGCAGCCCTGCGCGCGCAGCTCCTCGAGATGGTGGCGCACCCCGTACGCGGCCGCCTCGAGCACGGCCCGGTACAGGTCCCCGCGCCCGTGCGAGAGGGTGAGCCCGGCGACCACGCCGCGCGCCTCCGGATCCGCCAGCGGGGAGCGCTCCCCGGAGAAGTACGGCAGCACCAGCAGGCCGCGGGCGCCCGGCGGGCTCTGCGCGGCATCGGCCACCAGCTCGCCCACGTCCGGGGCGGAGAGCAGGTCCCGCAGCCAGGTGGTGATCGCCCCGGAGGCCGCCATGCCGCCGGTGAGCATGCTGGTGCCCTCGGTCGTGCCCGGGGTCGGGAACAGGTGGCGGCTGGTCACCGGCTGCGGGGTCATGGCCAGCAGGAACGTGGTCGTCCCGTACATGAGCATGAGATCCCCCGGGGCGCGGACGCCCCCGCTGACGGCCTCCGCCCAGGCATCGATCGTGCCCGCCAGCACGGGCGTTCCCGCGGGAACGCCCGGGAGCGCGGCGGCGACGCCGGGCAGGACGTGCCCGGCGACCTCGTCGGCCCAGAGCAGGCGCGGCAGCTCCAGGCCGGGAGCGGCGGCCTCGGCCCAGGGGGCGTGCCAGTCGCGGGCGGCGATGTCGTACAGCGGCGCGACCTGGGCCGCGCTCGCACGGTCCAGGACGTACGCGCCGGTCAGGCGGCGCACCAGGAACGAGGACGGCATCAGCAGGCGGCGGGCGCGGGCGTAGCGCTCCGGCTCCTTCTGGGCGACCCAGAGGATCTTCGGGCCGGCGGCCTGCGCGGTGAGCGAGCACCCGCTGCGGCGCAGGATCTCCTCGGGGCCGAGCCGCGCGTCCAGGGCGCGGATCTGCGCCTCGGCGCGCGTGTCCACGCCGTAGAGGATGGCCGGGCGCACGGGAGCATCGTCCTCGTCGACCAGCAGCACGCAGGGCCCCATGCCGGACACGCCGATCGCCGCGATCCGGGACCCGCGGGCCAGGGCCGCCGATCCGAGCTCGCGGGCGATGCCCAGGAACTCGTCCCACCAGATCCCCGCGTCCATCTCGACGTGGCCGGGGGCGGGACGGGAGACCTGGTGCTCGCGCACGGCCGTGGCGAGGACCTCGCCGTCCGGCGCGACGAGCACGCCCTTGGTGCTCGAGGTGCCCACGTCCACGCCCAGCACCACGCTGCCGGGGGCGGGCGCGGGCCGCTGCGTGCCTGGAGCCATGGAACTGCACCCTTCGCCGTCGTGA
Source organism: Brachybacterium phenoliresistens (assembly GCF_000576425.1). Classification (GTDB taxonomy): domain Bacteria; phylum Actinomycetota; class Actinomycetes; order Actinomycetales; family Dermabacteraceae; genus Brachybacterium; species Brachybacterium phenoliresistens. Next base: position 369,692 of record NZ_KK069991.1, read on the forward strand.
CCTCGTCGTCCGCCCCGCGCGGACCGGTCCGGGCGACGCTGTCATCCTGCCACGCCCCCGCGCGCTTCCCGCCACGGCCGATGCGGCGCCCGGCAGGAGCCGGCGCGCGGCGGATCCGGCGGGCGGGACGGCGCGGGACCGGGAGGTATCTATAGGATCGTGCCCGCACCCGGGCCCCAGCGGCGGCCCGCCGCGACGAGGAGGAGGTGCGCGTGCTCGAGACGACCATGGATCTGCAGCTGCTGCATCGCGCCGCCTCGGCCTACTACCTCGACGACCTGCGCCAGGCGGAGATCGCGGCCAAGCTCGGCGTCTCCCGCCCCACGGTCAGCAAGCTGCTGGCCGAGGCGCGCCGCATCGGCATGGTCCGCTTCGAGGTGCTCGACGTGACCACGGCCGATCTCGACGATCTCGCCGCGCGGCTGCGGGAGACGCTCGGGGTGGAGTCGGTCCGCATCGCCCCGGGCGACCAGGTCCAGCGCGAGTACCGCGGACTCGGCGAGCTGCTCGCCGAGGAGCTCGCCGCGCTCGGGCTGCGTCGCGGCGACGCGCTGCTGATCTCCTCGGGCCGGACCACCTTCGCCGTCAGCGGCATGCCCATGCTGCCCCCGCTGCCGGGCGTGATCATCGCCCCGACCGTCGGCGGCCTGCAGGAGCCCGACCAGGCCTATCAGACCAACGACACCGCGCGCCGCATCGCCGCCCGCACCGGTGCGGAGTCCCGCTCGATCTTCGCGCCGGCCCTGCCCAGCGCCAGCCTCTGGTCCTCGCTGCAGGCCGATCCGAGCTTCCGGGAGATCACCGACCTGTGGGACCGGGCGCGGGCCGTGATCGTCGGCGTCGGCGCCCCGTATGCGCGGCGCGAATCCCTCACCAGCGTGGTCCCGCGCGAGGAGCCCTCCCTCGAGGCCGCGGCGGGGGACATCTGCCTGCACTTCTTCGGCGACGACGGCGAGCCGATGGCCTTCCCCGGCTCGGACCGCCTGGTGCGGCCCAGCCTCGACCAGCTCCACGCGGTGCCGACGATCTTCGCGCTCGCGGCGGGACGCGAGAAGGCTCGCTCCATCCGGGCCGGCGCCCGGGCGCAGCTGTTCACGCACCTCATCACCGACGTGCCCACGGCCGAGGCCGTGCTCGCCGAGGCCTGAGCCCCGGGTGCGTCGGCGCCCGCGCGGACGGGCGCCCCAGCACCGGCGGGGCGGCGCATGTGCTCCGGCCCCTCGAGCCATTGCACGCGGCTGTTCCAGAGATGGCGGGCGGG
>NZ_KK069992.1 GCF_000576425.1 Brachybacterium phenoliresistens
CCCCGCCGCCCGGCCGGCGGTCCGACGGGGATAGCGCCCCCGAGGGCGGCCGCGCTCAGGGCGGTCTCCCGGCGACCGCGGTCGCCGCAGCAGGGCCGCTGCGGCGACGATGCGCTGCGCGGGCGCGCCGTCGCCGGGCCCCGGGCCCGCCCACCGGCTGCGCCGCCCCGAGCGGTCGCGTGCTGACCTGGGGTGACGCGAGGGTTCCGGGTGGTCCGCACCGGCCGCGGGCCGCTGCGCCGCGTCGTCCCGACGGGCTCCGGGCCGCCGCCGCAGCGGGCGCCGGCGGACGGGGCGGCGCGGCCCCGCGACGGGCGGGGAGGACGATGGTCCCGAGGCCGGGGATCGGGCCGCCGCATCCCGGAGCCCGGTGCGGATCCCGGTCGCCGCGGCCCGCGCCGGGAGGACCGGATGCGCGGGGGCGGCGGCGCGCCCGGCGGCCCCGTTCCGACCGTGCGGTCGACCGATCGTCCTGGTCGCAGCACTGCGCGAGGCCCTGGCGTCCTGGCGCAGAAGGCGTACCGTAGAGCGTGAGCTGCGTCCCGTCAGGGGCGTGACAGGGGTGCTCCCGCCGCACGGCGGAGCCCTCGCCGCGACCCGGCATCGCGCCGGGCGCTGAGGAAGTAGAAGGAGGAGAACCCATGGTCATCATCGGTTGGATCATCGTCGGTCTCATCGCCGGAGCACTCGCCCGGCTCATCCTCCCCGGGAAGCAGGCCGGGGGCTGGATCAGCACCATCCTGCTGGGTGTCATCGGCGCCTTCGTCGGAGGCCTCCTGTTCGGCATCTTCGGCGGCAAGGGGGTCGGGGCCGTGCTCTCGGATCCCTGGTCCTGGGGCTCCCTGTTCATCGCCGTCATCGGCGCGATCGTCTTCTCGTTCGTGTGGGGCCTGATCACCAAGGACCGCGCCTGAGGCGCACCCCGCCCGATCCCGGAGCCCCGGGTCGCCGCCAGCCGGCGGCGGCCCGGGGCTCCTCCGTTCCCGGGACGTGTGCGGCGCCACATCGCGGCGCGTGACATCCGGGGCGGTCGTGACGTCCTGGAGGTGTCCGCGAAGGGCAGCCGGCGAACGACCGGCCCGAACACAGGAGGAACCATGGCGAGCACCCCCGACCCGCAGGCAGGTCAGCAGCAGGACGCCCGGCCCGGCAGCCGCGCGGCCGCGGCGGGAGCGCGGCAGGAGGACGCGGCGCAGACGCCGCGCGGACCGCTGCAGACCAGCCGCGGCATCACCACCCTCGACGAGACCGTGGTCGCGAAGATCGCGGGCATGGCCGCCCGCGAGGTTCCCGGCGTGCACGACATGGGCAACGCCGCCCGGCGCATGTTCAGCGCCGTCACCGACCGGATCCCCAACGCGCAGACCAACGTCGCCGGGGGGATCAGCGTCGAGAAGGGCGACACGCAGACCGCGATCGACGTGACCATCGTCGTCGAGTACGGCGCCTCCATCGTCGAGGTGGGCGATGCGATCCGCCGCAGCATCATCGAGCAGATCGAGACCACCACCGGCCTCGAGGTGCTCGAGGTCAACGTCAACGTCGTGGACGTCCACCTGCCCGAGGACGACGCCGCCCGCGACGAGGGCGCCCGCGGCACCGAGCTGCAGTGACCCGCCCGCCCCGACCCGAAGGAGCTGTCATGAAGACATCGCACCTGAGCCTGCTGGTGGGCCTGCTGCTGGGGGCGGTCCTCGCCTTCGGCACGTTCTCGCAGTTCTTCCTCGTCCTGGTGTTCGCGATGGTGGGCCTGGCCGTGGGCCTGGTCATCGACGGCCGGATCGACATCCAGGGCATCTCCGAGCGCCGGAGGGGATGACCGTGACCGGCCTCGACACCCTCGTCCGGGGCAGCACGACGGTCCCGCGGCAGGTCGTCGCCCGCATCGCCGAGCAGGCCGCCGCGGAGACCGCCGCGTCGGCCGCGGGCCGCGGCGCCCGCCCCGCGGCCCGCCCCGACGCCGACTGCGAGCTGTACGGCCGCACGGCCGTGCTCCGCCTCGAGGTCGACCTCGCCCACCCCGTCCCGCTCGCCGCGACCCTCCGGTCGCTGCGCGCGCACGTCGTCCGGCGCGTCGAGGCGCTCGCCGGCGTCTCGGTGGGGCGCCTCGACGTCGAGATCCGGGCGCTGCGCCCCCAGGACCCCGCGCGAGGAGGCCCGCGATGAGCACGAGCCCCCGCCCCCTGGTGGCGCGCCCCACCCGCACCGTCCCGGCGACCCTGCTGGCGCTCGCCCTGCTGACCGCCGGCGGCCTGGCCCTGTGGGCCCTCGGCGCGCTGCTCCTCACCGGGAGCTGGCCCGCGCCGCTGCAGGAGCCGATGGCCCGCCTCGGGGCGCTGCGCCTCGCGGACCGGGCCCTGCTCGCGGCCGCCGCCGGCTGCGCGGTCCTCGGGATCGTGCTGCTGGTCGCCGCCCTGCGGCCCGGCCGGCCGCGCACCCGCGCGGTGCTGGGCGACGCCGTCCCCGGCACCACCGCGCTGCCGCACCGCGACCTCGAGCGCCGCCTCCGGGCCCGCCTCGAGCAGGTCGACGGGGTCCGGTCCGCCCGGGCCGCCGCCGGACCCCGCACCGTGCGGATCACCGTGTCGACCGTCCTGGAGGACACCGCGCCCGTCCTCGCGGCGGCGCGGCGCGCCGCCCACGGGACGATCGCCGAGATCCGCCCCGTCCACGACCCGCGCGTGCTCGTGCGAGCACGACGGACCTCCTGAGAGGAGGACAGGAATGCGCAGCATCTCCGGGGCACGCAACCGGACCGCGCTGGCCCTCGCCGGCCTCGCCGCGCTGACGGCGGCCGTCCTGCTGGCCGCCGTCCCGCTGGACCTCGGCGCCGCCTGGCCGCAGCTCGCCCCCGCCCTGCCCGAGCCGGGGACCGAGCTCGCCCGGTTCGCGCAGGCCCATCGGACCGGGCTGCTGCCGGCCGCGGTCGTCCTCGCGGCGCTCGGCGTCGCCGCCGGGATCGCGCTGCTGCGGTCCCAGATCCCCACCCGGCCCGATGCGACCCGCCGCCGGGTGCTGGACGAGGACGGCACCCTGCTGGCCTCCTTCCGGCCGCAGGTGCTCGAGCGGGCCCTGACCGAGCAGGTCGAGGCGGAGCCCGGGGTGCGCTCGGCCGTGGTCCGCCTGGGCGGGCCGCTCAGCGCACCCTGGATCCAGGCGAGCATCGGCGTGGCCGAGGACGCGGAGATCGCCGCGGCGATCGCCGGAGCCCGTGCCCTGCTGGCGCGCGAGGTCCGCACCGTCCTCGGCGCGGACCCGGACCGCGTCGACGTGCTGGTGGCGCTGCGCACCGCGGCCGCCCGCGGCCGCCGCCCCGCGCATGTCGAGGCCGCGCGGTCGGCCCCCTCGGGGCCCGCCCCCGCGGCGGACCCGGAGCCGGACCCGGACCCGGCCCCGGCGCCGGCGCCCGCGGCAGGAGCCGGGGCCGCATGAGCACCGCACCCGACGACGAGGAGCGCCAGGAGGACCGCTTCCTCGTCCTGCGCGCCCAGGACGGGGACGTGGCCGCCTTCGAGCAGCTCGTCGACCGCCACCAGGGGCGGCTGTTCCGCTCCGCCTACCTGCTGCTGGGCGATCGGCAGGAGGCCGAGGACGTCGTGCAGGACACCCTCGTGCAGGCCTGGAAGCGCATCGGCCTGCTCGAGGAGCCCGCCGCCTTCCGCGGCTGGATCTCCCGGATCTGCACGCGGCGGGCCACCGACGTGGTGCGCCGCCTCGCGCGGCGCGCCACCCGGGCGCACGCCGACGAGGACCTCGAGCTCGTCGCCGACGGCGCACCGGACGGCGACGGCCTCCGCGCAGGCATCGGCCGCACCCCCGACCCCGCCCGCAGCGCCGAGGTCAACGCGCAGCTGCGCGCCCTCACCGACGTCCTCGACCAGCTCGATCCCGACCTGCGCACCGCCTGGGTGCTGCGCGAGGTCGAGGAGCTCCCGTACCGCGAGATCGCGCACATCACCGGCGGTACCGAGGCCACGGTCCGTGGCCGGCTGGCCCGCGCCCGCAGACAGATCTTCGACCGGATGGAGGGATGGAGATGACCGACGACACGCGCACTCCGACCCCGGAACCGCCCGAGACCCCCGACGACCCCGAGGAGACCCTCTCCCACGAGGCGACCCTGCGCTATCAGGAGATGATCCGCTCCGCCCGGAGGGAATGGACGCAGCAGGAGGAGCGCGGCGACGCCTCCGTGCAGCTGTCCGCGCGGGCGATGGACCTCATCAAGGCCTCCGTGCGCGCCGAGGTCCGCCACGGCCGGCAGGTCGAGATGCCGCCCACCCCCGAGGGGCCCTACAGCCTCTCCGAGCTGGCCCTGCGCACCCTCATCCGGGAGACGGTCGACGCCGTGCCCGGGGTGCGGGCCCTGCGCTCGCGGGTGGACCACGCCGAGCCCCACGGCGAGCGGCTCTCCCGCGGCCGGCCCGTCCGCATCGCCTGCCGGATCACCGCCTCCCGGCGCTGCCGCGACCTGCCCGCGCTCGCCGAGACGGTGCGCGGCGCCGTTCTCGAGGCCTGCGAGCGCGAGCTCGACCTGTCCCTGCCCGCCGTCGACATCCACATCGAGGATCTCCATGATGACGACACCGCCTAGGATCACCGCCTCCGAGCTGGTCGAGATCGTCGGCGCCCTGCCCGGGGTGCGCGGCATCGAGCCGGGGATCGGCTCCGCGCTGCGCACCATCGACGCCCGGATCCGCCGTGCCGGCGAGGGCGCCGTCCACTACGGCGTCGTGATCGACCCCGAGGGCGGGACGATCACCCTCGAGGTCGGCCTGGAGCGGGGCGCCGGACCCGTGCGGGAGATCGTCGCGCTGCTGCAGCGCACGGTGCGCGAGGCCGTGACCGGCGACCTCCCGCCGGACACGGTGATCCGCGTGAAGGTGCAGTCCCTGACCTAGGATTCCCGGGTGGACCCCGAGGTGCAGATCCATCCGGTCGCGGCGGACGCCGAGGCGATCCTCCGCGATCAGGTCGCCGCCCTCCTCGGCGTCGGCCCGGCGACCGTGCAGGTGGGGCGGCTGTGCCCGCGCTGCGGCTCCTCCGCGCACGGACGGCCCTGGGCGCGGGCCGCCGGGCGCAGGGAGCAGGTCGGGGTGAGCATCTCCCGCTCCGGCCCGCACCTGGTGACCGCGGTGGGGCGCCAGGCGCACCTGGGCGTGGACATCGAGCAGATCGCCGCCGTCGCCGCCGGCTGGGACAGCACGCTCGTGCTGCACCCGAGCGAGCACGGCCAGGACCGCGACCCCGCCGCGCAGGCGGCCCTGTGGTGCCGCAAGGAGGCGATCCTCAAGGCCGACGGCCGCGGCCTCGCGGTGCCGATGGCCTCCCTGCGGGCGGCCGACCACCCGGTGCGGGACCTCCCCGCTCCGGAGGGCTACCGCCTGGCGCTCGCCGCCTGGTGAGGGCCGGGCATCGCCGGCAGCGGCAGGCGGTCCAGCCATGCGTCGAACAGCCCGCCCAGGTCCTCGCCGGAGCGCGCCGCGGCGTGCTCGACGAACATCTCGGTGGTGACGCTGCCGGCCGCGTGCTCGGCGACCCACGAGCGCAGGATGTCGAAGAACATCGCATCCCCCACCCGGCAGCGCAGCGCATGCAGGGTCAGGGCGCCGCGCTTGTAGACGCGGTCGTCGAACATCAGCGCGGGGCCGGGGTCGCGCAGCAGCAGGTCCTGCGGCAGCCGGGAGAGCTTGGAGTGGTGCTGCGCCGCGCGCTCGGCCGCGGACCGGCCGCCGGAGTGCTCGGACCACAGCCACTCGCTGTAGCAGGCGAACCCCTCGTGCAACCAGATGTCGCGCCAGCTGCTCGCGGTGACCGCATTGCCGAACCACTGGTGGGACAGCTCGTGGGCGACCAGGCGGACGCTGTCCCATTCGGCGGAGACGAAGTTCTGCCCGAAGGTCGACAGCCCCTGCGACTCCAGCGGGATCTCCAGGTCGTCCTGGGTGATCACCGCCGTGTAGGAGTCGAAGGGGTAGGGCCCGAAGCAGGAGGCGAAGAAGGCGAGCATCTCCGCCTGCCGCCCGAAGGAGGCGTCGAACGCGGCCCGGTCGCGCTGCGGCGGGGCGATCGTGCGCACCGGCACCGGCGGCGCCGACTCGCGCACCACCTCGTACCGGCCGATCTGCACCGTCGCCAGGTACGTCGCCATCGGCACCGGCTGCTCGTACGTCCAGGTCACCGAGCTGCCGTGGCGGCGGGTGCCCACCAGCTCGCCGGAGACGGCCACGTAGTAGTCCGCCGGCGCGCTCACGTGCAGGCGGTAGGTGGCCTTGTCGTCGGGACGGTCGTTGCAGGGGAACCAGGACGGCGCGCCGTGGGGCTGCGCGGCGACGATCGCGCCGTCGGCCAGCTCCTCCCAGCCGGCCGTGCCCAGCACCCGCGAGGGCACCGGCCGCGGCCTGCCGTCGTAGCGCACCCGCACCTCGAACTCCTCGCCGGCGCGGATCGCCCGGGCGATCACGAGCTTGCCCTGCTGGTGGCGCGACGGGCGGGCGCGGCCGTCGACGAAGACCTTCTGCGCGCGCAGGGCGTGCAGGTCCAGCCGGATCGCGGGGGCATCGGCCAGCGCCCGGCAGCGCAGTGTGGCCTCCGCATTCAGTCGGTTTCCCGCGACCTTGTAGGCCAGGGTGATCTCGTAGTGGTCCACGGCGAAGCTCGCCTCGCCGTGCCCGGGCACGTACGGGTCGGTGCCCGCTCCGCGTGGTCCTGCCGTGCTCGCTCCTGCTGCGCTCGTTCGTCCTGCGCTCATTCCTGCTCCTCCCAGGGGCCGATGGGGTTGCCGACCCAGCGCGTGGACGCGGGCACGCCCTCGCCGCGCATGACCAGCGAGACCGGGCCGACGGTGGCATGGCGGCCGATGCTCGCCGCCGGCAGGATCACGCTGTTGGGTCCCAGGGTCGCGCCGTCGGCGAGGGTCACGGCGTCCATGCTCAGCACCCTGTCATGGAACAGGTGGGTCTGGACCACGCAGCCGCGGCCCACCGTCGCCCCGTCGCCCAGGGAGACCAGGTCCGTCTCCGGCAGCCAGTAGCTCTCGCACCACACCCCGCGGCCGATGCGCGCGCCCAGCGCCCGCAGCCACCAGGTCAGGGCGAGGGTGCCCGTGGCCGTGCGGGCGAACCACGGCGCGGCGAGGACCTCCGTGAAGGTGTCGGCCAGCTCGTCGCGCCACACGAAGGAGGTCCACAGGGCATGGTCGCCCGCGCGGTGCCGTCCCACGATCAGCCACTTCGCGGCCACCGTGATCGCGGCCGCGGCGACGCTGCCGGCCAGCAGCACCGCCCCGCCCGCGAGCAGCACCAGCAGCGGGCCCCACAGCGTGCTCTCGGGGGCGCCGAGGGCGGCGGTCGCGCGGGGCGCCGGGCCCGTCGGCCGCGGATCCATCAGCCACCACAGCGCGGCAGCGACGGCCAGGTGCAGGACGATGGCCACCAGCATCGGCAGCAGGCGGCAGGTCTCGACGAGGCCGCGCAGCACCCGCAGCCGCAGCGGGGGATCGTAGGTGCGGGCCTCGTCCTGGTCGGAGCTGGTGCGGCGCAGCTTGCGCGGCGGGCTGCCCATCCAGGAGGTTCCGGCCTTGGCGGACTTGCGTCGCGGCGCCGCGGAGAGCACCGCGACCAGCGACTGCTTGGGCACCTTGCGGCCGGGGGCCAGCATGCCGGAGTTGCCGACGAAGGCGCGCTTGCCGACCTTCACCCGCTCCACGCGGATCCGCCCGCCGCCCAGCTCGTAGGAGCCGATCAGCGTGTCATCGGCGAGGAAGGCGTGGTCGCCCACCTGCACCAGCTTCGGGATCATGAGCACGGTGGAGGCCTCGACGCCCGCACCGATCCGGGCGCCCAGCAGGCGCAGCCAGATCGGCGTGAGGGCGCCGGAGTACAGGGGGAACAGCCAGGTGCGGGTCTCGTCCAGCAGTCGCAGGGTGCCCCAGATCGCGACGCCCGCCCCGGAGCGCACCGGGTAGTGGCCGGGGGTGATGCCCAGCGCGAGCACCCGGGTCAGCAGCAGCACCCCCAGGGCGAGGGTCGCGTAGCCGGCCAGGGCCGCCACCGGCAGCCAGGGCAGCGCCGCGGCGAGCGCCGCGCCCAGGGTCTCCGTCCCGCGCACGGCGGGAGCCAGCACCGCCGCGCCGACCACTACCGCGAGCGCCGGCAGCCCCGCGATCAGTGCGCCGACCAGGCCGTACAGGGCCGTCCACAGGGGGCTGCGGCGCGGGGGCGTCGCCTCCCACGGCCCGCGGGCCGTGCCCTGGCGGGAGGCGGGGGCGCCGGACCAGTACTCCGCGGCGCCGACCGTTGCGGTGACGAAGGAGCCGGGGGCGACCTCGGCATCCTTGCGGATGCGCGCGCCGGGGCCCAGGGTGCTGCGGGCCCCCACCCGGGCACGGGCGCCGATCCGGACGGTGCCGATCCGCACCCGGTCGCCGTCGATCCAGGTGCCGGCCAGGTCGACCTCCGGCTCGATCGCGGCGTGCGCGCCGACCTCGAGCATGCCGGTGACCGGCGGCAGGGTGTGCATGTCCACGTCCCGGCCGATGCGGGCGCCCAGCAGGCGGGCGTAGAACGGGAACCAGGCCGCGCCGCCGAGGGCCGCGGCCCCCAGCTCGTCCTGGATCCGCTCGGCCAGCCACAGCCGCAGGTGCACGCGGCCGCCGCGCGGGTAGGCGCCCGGCTGCAGGCCGCGCAGCAGGATCCGCGCCGCGAGCGCGGCGAGGATTATCCGGCCCGGCGGGGTGAGGAAGGCCGCGCCCGCGGCGACCAGCAGCCCCGGCGGGAACGCCGGCATCCACGGCAGGTCGGTGAGGGCCGCGCCGATGCTCGAGAGGATCATCAGCGCGGTGATCCAGCGCAGCGCCGCCAGGCCCCGCAGCGGCACCAGCGCCACCAGCTGCGCGATCTGGGAGCGGCGGCGCAGCGGCGGCACCCGCCGGTCCGAGGCGACGCTCGTGCTGCCCATCGCCTCGAGGAAGGCGGCGAGGTCGCCGAGGCGCGGGTGGGCGTACACGTCGCCGACGGCGACCTCCGGATGGCGGGTGCGCAGGCGGCTGACCACCTGCGCGGCCGTCAGCGAGCCGCCGCCGAGGTCGAAGAAGTCGTCCGCGGGGGAGGAGGCCTCGGCGCCCAGCACATCGGCCCAGATCTCCGAGATCCAGGCGGCCGTGCCCGAGAGCGCCGGGCCGCCCGGCCCGCCCGGGCCGCGGAGGCCGCGGGGGCCGGCGGCGGGCAGCGGCCAGGGCAGCGCGTCGCGGTCCACCTTGCCGGAGGTGCGGGTGGGCAGCTCGTCCACCACCGCCAGGCGCGGCACCAGGGCCGCGGGCATGCGCTCGCGCAACAGGGTCTTGGCCTCCTCCGCGTCGTAGCGGTCGTCGACGGTGAGGTAGCCGACCAGCAGCCGGTTGCCCGAGCGGGAGGAGCGCACCGCCGCGGCGGCGGAGCGCACCCCCGGCAGCCGCAGCATCTGGTCGTCGATCTCGCCCAGCTCGATGCGGCGGCCGCCCAGCTTGATCTGGTCGTCCGCCCGGCCGGCGAAGACCAGGCCCGCCGGGTCGTGGCGCACCCGGTCCCCGGAGCGGTACGCCCGCTCCCAGCCGAGGGTGGGCATCGGCGCGTACTTCTCGGCGTCCTTGTCCGGGTCGAGGTAGCGGGCCAGCCCCACCCCGCCGATGATCAGCTCGCCGGTCCCGCCCTCGGGCACCGGGCGGCCCTCCTCGTCGACGACCGCCAGGTCCCAGCCGTCCAGCGGCAGACCGATGCGCACCGGGTCCGTGCCGTCCAGCAGGGCCCCGCACGCCACGACGGTCGCCTCGGTGGGGCCGTAGGTGTTCCACACCTCGCGGCCCGGGGCCTGCAGGCGCGCGGCGAGCTCCGCCGGGCAGGCCTCCCCGCCCATGATGAGCAGGCGCACCTTCTCCAGCGCCGCGCCGGGCCACAGCGCCACCAGCGTCGGCACCGTCGAGACGATCGTGATGTCGTTGGCCACCAGCCACGGCCCCACGTCCACGCCCGAGCGCACCAGCGAGCGGGGCGCCGGCACCAGGCACGCGCCGTACGCCCAGGCCAGCCACATCTCCTCGCAGCTCGCGTCGAAGGCGACGGACAGCCCCGCCATCACCCGGTCGCCGGGGGCGATCGGCTGCTCCTGCAGGAACATCCGCGACTCGGCGTCGACGAAGGCCGCCGCATTGCGGTGCGTGACGGCCACGCCCTTCGGCTTCCCGGTCGAGCCGGAGGTGAAGATGACCCAGGCGTCGTCCTCCGGCAGCGGCGGGCGCGGCTGCGCGATGGCGGGCCGCTCCGGGCCCACCGGCGTGATCATGAGCCCGTTGCCGATGATCGCCGCGGCCCCGGACTCCTCGAACACGACCCGGGCGCGCTCGTCGGGGTCGTCGGCGTCCACCGGCACGTAGGCGGCGCCCGCGATCAGCGTCCCGATGATCGCCGCGTACAGGTCCGTGGTCCCCGAGACGATGCGCACCCCGACCTTCGCCCCGGGGCCGACGCCGATCTCGTGCAGGCGGGCGGCGATCTCCGAGGCGGCCTCGTCCAGCTCCGCATAGGTCAGCGACTCGGCGCCGCTGTCGATCGCGGGAGCGTCCGGGCTGGCCTCGACCGTGCGCCGGAAGACGTCCACGAGGGTGCGCGGGGACGGCGCCCTGTCGCGGGCGAGGAGGCTGGGCAGGAGGCCGGGCACGGGATCGGTCACCCCGGCATCCAACTATGCCTCGGTGAACACCGGGTGTCCCCGCACCCCGGACCGCCTCCCGCCGCGACGAACATCTCTCCCCGCCGGCCCCGCTTCGACCCCCTGCCCCGTCGCCGCCCCACCCTGTCCCCGCCCCACCCCGCTGCGCTCCGCAGCCGCCCCACCCCGCTGCGCCCCGCAGCCGCCCTGCTCGGTCCCGGCCGCGAACACGAAAGGCGGTCTCAGAGCCGTGAGCCAGGCGATTGCCTGGCTCGCGGACCTCAGACCGCCGTTCGTGCACGCTCCGCACCTGCCCGCGGTCGGCGGGCGCGCGCATGGGGTGCTCGTCTCCGCGAGGGTCGCTGGTTGCCTCGGCGGCCCGTCCCGTCCGGGGCCCGAACACGAACGGCGTTCCCAGAGCCGTGAGCCAGGCGATTGACTGGCTCGCGGACCTCAGACCGCCGTTCGTGCACGGCACGTACCCGCACGGCGCGTACCCGAAGGGCGCGTACCCGCCCGCGGCAGGCGGGCGCGGGCGGATCACTCCGATCAGTCGCGGCCTGCCCGGCCGGGTGCCGTCGCTGCGGAGGTTCCGAGCACACGTCTCGGGATGTCGACCCGGGCCCGGAGGGACGGCTGCGTCCGCAGTCGGGGCCGGGACTCGACCCGACCGGCCCGACGCATCCGTGGAGCGCGATGGATCTCATGGCGCACGAGGTCCGTGAGGTACGAGGACGTGCTCTCCCAATCGAGCATCACATCGCGCCAGGTCAGCCGGACGACGACGTATCCGCGCAGCACCGCCTCCCGGTCGCGGCGCCGGTCCTCGTGGTAGGTGTCGTCGCTGGTGTGGAACTGCCGGCTGTCGCACTCGATGATGAGCTTCTCCCCGACCAGCAGATCGACCCGGCCCACTCCTGCGATCCGGACTTGCACGCCGAGCTTCACCCGCAGCTTCTGCAGGTGACGACGTACTCGAGTCTCGGTACCGGATTCTGCGCGCTTCTCGATCGTGCCGATCGCCCGGCGCACCTTCTGGGGCAGACGGAGGAGGAGTTCTTCGAGGTCATCCGGGTGCGCGAGCCCCCGGTTCGCGACCGAGTCCAGCATGATGGCGAGGTCCTCGACCGGTACGCAGGCCGCGGCGTGCTCGAGCGCCACGAGCAGCGGCATGATCGGCTCGTCGTCCGGCCACGCCTCGAGGCGGCCATGCGTGTGGACCGGCGAATCGTCCGATGCGGGGACGAGCGCGGCGCTCGTCATGCGCCGACCGATCTCGTGCAGACCCGGGGAGTGCACCACCCACACGCCGTAGTGCTTCAGGGCAGGAACACACGTCAGCCGATTTCCTCGCCGCAGGGCCGCGGTGACATCCGCAGGTGCGCCCGCCTCCGCATACCAGCCCGGGGCGCAGCGGCGGAGCGTGCCGCTCTCGAGCCGCGCGGCGATCTCTCGGCGGTTCACCCCGGCGGCCCGGAGGTCCCGGTAGGTCCAGAGTCTCAGAAGTGCCCTCAGCCCTGTGCGCATCCGCCCATGCTCGCGGGTCATCGGGCTCGGCGCACGGAGGCCTCCGCGGGCTGTGGATAACCCCGGGCCGATGCGGCGGGCGGGCACGAACGGCTGGCTGAGGTCCTCGAGCCAGGCAATCGCCTGGCTCGAGGACCTGGGACAGCCGTCTGTGTCCGCCGACCTGCGGGATCGGTCCGGTGCGGAGCAGGATCAGAGGCCGGGCAATGGGAAAGCGGAGCCGGGGCAGGCGGGGCTCGGCTGGGTAGGGGCCTGATGGGCCGGGCGGGGGCCTGATGGGGCGGGTCCGGGGCCGGCCGGACCCGGGTCAGCGGCGGCCGAGGCCGAGGGCCTCCCAGCCGGCGTCGCGCCAGCTGCCGAGGTCGAGGACGCCGCGGCCGTCGATGATCACGGGGCGGGAGACGAGGACCCGGGCGCGGACGGGGTCCAGCGCGCGGTACTCGGGCCATTCGGTGAGCAGCAGCACCAGCTCGGCGCCGCGCAGCGCGTCCTCGGCGGTGTCGGCGGTGGGCAGGGACGGGTAGCGGCGGCGCACGCCGGGCAGGGCGGCAGGGTCGGCCAGGCGCACGTCGGCGCCCTCCCCGTGCAGGCGCAGGGCGATGTCCAGGGCGGGGGAGTCGCGCACGTCGTCGGTGTCGGGCTTGAAGGCGGCGCCGAGCACGGCGACGCGGCGGCCCTCGAGCCGGCCGTCCAGGGCGCGGCGGGCCAGGCGCAGCGCGTACTCGCGCCGGCCGGTGTTGATGGCGTCGATCTCGCGGAGGAAGGCGAAGGAGTCCACGGCTCCGAGCTCCCCGGCGCGGGAGATGAGGCCGCGCAGGTCCTTGGGCAGGCAGCCGCCGCCGAAGCCGATCCCGGCGCGGAGGAACTTCGGGCCGATGCGGTCGTCCATGCCGATGGCCTCGGCGACGTCGGAGACATCGGCCCCGGTGATGTCGCACAGCTCGGCGATCGCGTTGATGAAGGAGATCTTGGTGGCCAGGAAGGAGTTCGCGGAGACCTTCACCAGCTCCGCGGATTCGTAGTTGACGACCAGGCGCGGCACTCCCGCCTCGAGCAGGGGGCGGTGGACGGCGTCCAGCAGGGCGACGGCGACGGCGGCATCGGCCCCGTTCGGGTCGGCGACCCCGTAGACGAGGCGGTCGGGGCGGAGGGTGTCGGCGACGGCGAAGCCCTCGCGCAGGAACTCGGGGTTCCACACGAGGTGCACGCCGGGGAGGGGGGCGAGGCGTTGCGCGATCCTGCGGGCGGTGCCGACGGGGACCGTGGACTTGCCGACGACGAGGGTGGGGCGGCCGGCCCGGGAGCGCAGGTGCGGCTCGAGGGCGTCGAGGGCGGCGTCGATGTAGCGCAGGTCCGCGCCGAGGCCGTCCTCGCGCTGCGGGGTGCCCAGCGCCAGGAAGTGCACGTCGCAGCCGGCGAGGTCGCCGGGGTCGACGGTGAAGGAGAGCTGGCCCTCCTCGACGCCGCGGGCGAGCACCTCCGAGAAGCCGGGCTCGTGGAACGGGGCGCGGCCGGCGGCGAGGGCGCCGATGCGGTCGGCGTCGACGTCCAGGCCGGTGACGCGGTGGCCGATCTGGGCCAGGGAGGCGGCGTGCACGGCGCCGAGGTATCCGCAGCCGATGACGGACACGGCGAGCGGTCCGGGGGCCGGGGCGCGGTCCGCCGGGGCGGGGGCGGGGTCCGGGCTGGGGGCGGTGCGGGGCGGGGCCGGGGAGGGCAGGAGGTCGACCACGGGCGGGCTGCCTTTCGCGAGCGGAGCGAGGGACCGTGCCGCATCCGTAGAATGCGAGGCGGCTCGGTCGTGCGGGGACGGGCCCCGCGCCTCACCCGCGCAGTCAACGCCACCGCCGTGAACGGGACCGTCCGGCGCAGTGAACTCCAGGAGACCATCCATGACTCGTCATCTGCTCGTCACCGGTGGGGCCGGGTTCATCGGCTCCGGGTTCGTGCATCATGTGCTCGAGCACACCGATGACACGGTCACTGTGCTGGACAAGCTCACCTATGCCGGGGACAAGACGTCCCTGGAGGGGCTGCCCGATTCCCGCGTCACCCTGGTCGAGGGGGACGTGGCGGATCCGGCGGTGGTCGACGAGCTGGTCTCGGCGGCCGATGCGGTGGTGCACTACGCCGCCGAGTCGCACAACGACAATTCGCTGCGTGATCCCTCGCCGTTCCTGCAGACGAACCTGATCGGCACGTTCACGCTGCTGGAGGCGGCGCGGCGCCATGGGACGCGGCTGCACCACATCTCGACCGACGAGGTCTACGGCGACCTCGAGCTCGATGATCCGGGCCGGTTCACGGAGGCGACGCCCTACAACCCCTCCAGCCCGTACTCGGCGACGAAGGCCGGCAGCGACATGCTGGTGCGGGCGTGGGTGCGGTCCTTCGGGGTGCAGGCGACGATCTCGAACTGCTCGAACAACTACGGGCCGCGCCAGCACGTGGAGAAGTTCATCCCCCGCCAGATCACGAACCTGATGCTGGGGGTGCGGCCGCGGCTGTACGGCAGCGGGGCGAACGTGCGCGACTGGATCCACGTCGACGACCACTCCAGCGCGGTGCTGCGGGTCCTGGATGCGGGGCGGATCGGGGAGACGTACCTGATCGGCGCGGACGGCGAGAAGTCGAACCGGCAGGTCGTCGAGCTGATCCTGCAGCTGATGGGCCGCGACCCGCAGGACTACGACCTGGTCGCCGACCGGCCCGGCCACGATCTGCGCTACGCGATCGATGCCAGCAGGCTGCGCACGGAGCTGGGCTGGGAACCGGCCTACCGCGACTTCGAGGCGGGGCTGGCCGCGACGATCGACTGGTACCGCGAGCACGAGGGCTGGTGGCGCCACCAGAAGGACGTCACCGAGGCCAAGTACGCCGCCAGCGGCCAGTGACCGACCCCCGGATCCCGAAGGAGCGCACGCCATGACCGAGCTCGCCGTCCGCACCACCCCGATCCCCGGCCTGCTGGTGGTCGATCTGCCCGTGCACGGGGACGCCCGCGGCTGGTTCAAGGAGAACTGGCAGCGCGAGAAGATGATCGCTGCGGGCCTGCCGGACCTGGGGCCCGTGCAGAACAACATCTCCTTCAACCAGGCCGTCGGGGTGACCCGCGGGATCCACGCCGAGCCGTGGGACAAGTACATCTCGGTGGCGACGGGCCGCGTGTTCGGCGCCTGGGTGGACCTGCGCGAGGGCCCCACCTTCGGCACCGCGTTCTGGCACGAGATCACCCCCGAGGTCGCGATCTTCGTGCCGCGCGGGGTCGGCAACGCCTTCCAGACCTTGGAGGCCCCGGCCGCGTACACGTACCTGGTCAACGACCACTGGTCCGAGGCCGCGCAGGCGCAGTACACCTTCCTGAACCTGGCCGACGAGACCGCCGCGATCCCGTGGCCGATCCCGCTCGAGCAGGCGGAGCGCTCCGCCAAGGACCTCGCCCATCCGCGCCTGGAGGAGGTCGCCCCGGTGCCGCCGCGGCGCACGCTGGTCATCGGCGCGACCGGCCAGCTGGGCCGGGCGCTGGCCGCGCTGTGGCAGGGGCGGGCCGATGTCGACGTGGTGGGCCGGGACCGGCTGGACCTGGCCGATGCCGCGAGCGTGGACGCCGTCGACCTCGCGCCCTACGGGGTGATCGTCAACGCCGCCGCGTACACCGCGGTCGACCGTGCGGAGACGCCGGAGGGCCGCCGCGAGGCCTGGGCCGCGAACGTGACCGGCGTGGGGCGCCTGGTGGAGGCGGCGCGCCGGCATCGGGCGGTGCTCGTGCACGTCTCGAGCGACTACGTCTTCGACGGCTCGGCCGATGTCCACGGCGAGGACGAGGCCCCGAGCCCGCTGGGCGTGTACGGGCAGACCAAGGCCGCCGGGGACCAGCTGGTGGCGACCCTGCCGCGGCACTACCTGCTGCGCACGAGCTGGGTGGTGGGCGCGGGCGGCAACTTCGTGGACACCATGGCGTCCCTCGCGGCCCGGGGCGTGGACCCGAGCGTGGTGGAGGACCAGGTGGGCCGCCTGACCTTCACGGCGGATCTCGCCGCTGCGATTGACCACCTGCTGCGGGCCGATGCGCCCTTCGGCACCTACCACCTCTCCAATGCGGGGGAGCCGATGAGCTGGGCCGATGTGGCACGAGAGGTCTTCGCGGCCACGGGCCACGATCCCGCGCGGATCACCGGGGTGAGCACGGCGCAGTACTACGCCGCCCAGGGCCGCGCCGAGGGCGACGGCACGATCGCCCCGCGCCCGCGCCGCTCCGTGCTGGACCTCGCGAAGATCCGCGCCGCGGGCTTCGCGCCGCGGGACCAGCTGGAGGCGCTGCGCGAGCACCTGGGGGCGGCGGCCCGCTGAGCCGAGACCCCGGGCCCGGGCCGGGGACCGGCCCCGGGGGTCGGCCCGGGGGTCGGCCCGGAGGTGGGCGCCGACCCGCCGCCGTGACCTCTCCGTTACCTGCGCTGTTAGACGCGCCACAGAATCGTGGCTACCGTGCGGTTCTGCACGTTCCCGGAACGTGCGCATCCCTCCCCACCCCCGCACCACCGAACGGAGAGCGCCGTGAAGTTCGCTCGCATCCTCCCCCTGGCCTCCCTCGCCTCAGCCTGCCTCCTCGCCGCGAGCGCCCTGCCGGCGCTCGCCGATCCCTCCGGGGACGGCCCTCCGGCCGATCCGGACCCCAAGCTCATCGACCTCGAGCTCTCGCCCCTGGAGATCTCCCTCCTGGCCGAGGGCTCCGGGATCAGCGTCCACGAGCAGATCGACCGGCTCGAGGAGCAGGAGGCCCAGAACAACCTGTACGCCGAGCTGCACGCCCAGGGCCTCGACTTCGACGGCGCCTACTTCGACGCCGAGAACCGCCTGGTCCTGCAGGCCCCGGTCGGCTCGATCGAGGCCGAGATCGCCCTGGACATCGGCCTCGAGGTGCGTGCCCCCGAGCACGGCGAGGACGAGCTGCGGCAGATCACCTCCGAGCTGACCTCCTCCGTGCCGGTGGACACCGGGCTCGTCACGATCGCCCCCGACGTGCGGCGCGACGCGGTCGTGCTGACCGTCTCCGGCGACGCCTCCGCGGTGGAGGAGTACGCCGCGCCCTTCGGCGACGCCGTCGTCGTCGAGGAGGGCGCGCCGATGGCCGCGCACGCCACCTTCACCGGCGGCGACAAGGCCGTGATCAGCGAGACCGGCGGCTACTGCTCCGCCGGGTTCCCCGCCCGCAACAGCTCCGGGGACGAGTACATGATCTGGGCCGGGCACTGCCTCGAGGGCCGCGACGAGATCCGCGACGAGTCGGGCACGCTGCTGGCCAGGAACGCCGGCACCGAGTTCGTCTCCTACGACGGGCAGGACGACCAGGACATGGGCCTGGCGAAGATCGCCGCCGGCGTCGACATGACCAGCGAGGTCAACGACTACGGCTACGGCCAGGAGCTGGACGCGTCCCGCGGGACGTGGACGCCGCCGGTGGGCACCGACGCCTGCAAGTCCGGCGCGACCAGCGGCATCACCTGCGGAGAGATCAAGGGGTACGGCTACACCGTGGCGTACACCGACGCGCAGGGCCGCGAGCAGGCGCGGGTCACCGGGCTCGGCGCCTCGGACATCTGCACCGCGGCCGGGGACTCCGGCGGCGCCTACGTCGCCGGCGGCTACGCCATCGGCATGACCTCCGGCGGCCCGGCCGGCCAGGACTGCGGCTTCGACCAGGGCTACGTCGAGGGGACCTCGTCCTTCTTCCAGCCGGTCGAGGACGCCCTGGACCACTACGGGCTGGTGTACGCCGGCTGAGCCGGGCCGGCCGGGCCGAGGAGCCGCCGGCTCGGGGCGTCGCCGGCCCGAGCCGCCGCCGGCCCGAGCCGTCGCCGGCCCAGGTCGTCGTCGGCCGGGTGCTCGCACGATCGGCCGGATCGTCCTGACACGGAGGATCCGGTCGATCTCGCGCGTGCGGCGGCGTGCGCCGTCGGCCGATGTTCCGACGAAGGCCACCCGCAGGTCACCGGCGTCTGGGAGGCTGGGAGCGCTCCCAGCCCGTCACGACCCCAGGAGTGCGCATGCCGCCCGCCCCGCCCGTCCCGACCCTCGACCGCCGCCGTCTGCTGCAGCTGAGCGGCGCCTCGGCCGCCGTGATCGCCCTCGGCATCGACGCCCCCGCGGCGGTCGCCGACCCGCTGCCCCACCGCGAGGGGCTGTTCTCCCTGGGCGTGGCCAGCGGCGCCCCGCGCCCGGACGGCGCCGTGCTGTGGACGCGACTCGCCCCCGAGCCCCTGGCCGAGGACGGGCACGGCGGGATGCCGGCCCGGAACGTCGCGGTCCGCTGGGAGGTCGCGGCCGATGAGGGCTTCACCCGCATCGTCCGGCGCGGCCAGGCGCTGGCCCAGGCCGAGCTGGCCCATGCCGTGCATCCCCGCGTCGAGGGCCTCGACCCCGCCACGGACTACTGGTACCGCTTCGTGGTGGGGCGGCAGACGAGCCCCATCGGGCATCTGCGCACGCTGCCGGCCGAGGGGGCCGCGGTCGAGTCGTTCTCCGTCGGGGTGGTCTCCTGCCAGGCCTGGTACCACGGGCATTTCACCGCCCACAGGCATCTCGCCGCAGAGGAGGACCTCGACCTGGTCCTGTTCGTCGGCGACTACATCTACGAGTACGGCATCACGGGCAGCAACCTCTGGCGCCAGGGCGCCGAGGTCTCCGCGGCCCACGCCGTGGAGGTCGAGACGCTCGAGCAGTACCGCCTGCGCTACGCCCTGTTCAAGTCCGATCCCCATCTGCAGGCCGTGCACGCCCGCGTGCCGGCGATCGCCGTCTGGGACGACCACGAGGTCCAGAACAACTACCAGGGCGCCCGCTCCGCCTACGGACTCCCCGACGAGCTGTTCGCCCACCGCATCGCCGTCGCCTACCGCGCCTACTACGAGAACATGCCGCTGGACGCGGCGGCGCTGCCCGAAGGGCCGGCCACCGACATCACCGCCGGCATCGACGTCGGGTCGCTGGCGCGTCTCACGCTGCTCGACTCCCGGCAGTTCCGCGACCCCGAGCCCGCGAGCGCCGAGGAGCAGCAGGCCGAGGACCGCAGCATCCTCGGGGCGGAGCAGGAGGAATGGGCCGACCAGCGGCTCGTGCAGTCCCCGGCGACGTGGAACCTTCTGGCCAACGGCGTCGTGCTGACCCCGATCTCCGAGGACCGCACGGACATGTGGGACGGCTACCCGGCCGCCCGAAGCCGCCTGCTGCAGGCCATGGCCGAGGCCGGGAACGCGGTGATGCTGACCGGCGACATCCACAAGCACGTCGCCGCCGAGCTGCGCGCCGATGCCGCGGACCCGGACGCGCAGACCATCGGGGTGGAGCTGGTGTGCACGTCCGTCGCCTCCGACGGCGACGGCGCCGTGACCGACGGCTACACCGAGGACTGGACCCGTCACCCTTACGTCAAGCACTACGACGGCCGCCGCGGCTACGTCCACGTGCGCCTGACCGAGCAGGAGATGACCTCCAGCTTCTGGATCGTCCCCTGGATCGAGGCCGATGACACCGCGCCCAAGGAGCTCTCCGCCCGATTCGTCACCCCGGCGGGCGACCCCCGCCTGATCCCGGCCTGAGAGGACGCACCATGAGCCCCCGCCCCGCCACCGTCTCGGGCATCGTCGCCGAGCCCGCCCTGACCACCATCACCCTGAGCTGGGACAGCCTCGGCTTCGATCCGCTGATCGACCACTACCGCATCTACGCCGTGGCCGGCGGCGCCGCGCCCGATGCCCCGCGCGAGCAGGACCTCGTCGGCAAGACCGTCTACCCCCGCTTCGTCCACCAAGGGCTGGACCCGGCGGGGGAGGAGCGGACCTACACCGTGCTGGCGGTCTCCGACGCCGGCCGGCGAGGCCGGCCCAGCGATCCCGTCACCGCGGCCTCCCAGCCCTCGGTCACCGCGACCGGACGGGAGATCGCGAGCATCGGCGTCTTCGACGGGCGCACCCTCGAGCACCGCTTCGCCCCCTCCTCCTACGCCCGGATCCCCACCACCTACCCGGACGCCGTCATCGAGTACGTGCAGGGGACCGATCGGCCCGCAGAGGCATGGCCGTACCTGCTCCCGGGCCCGGGCGACGCCTGGGCCGGCAGGAAGGCCTACCGTGCCCGCTGGACGGTGCCGCTCCCGCAGCGGCCCGCCGGCGACCTCGACCTCGCCCTCTGGCTGGTGGACACCACGCGGCTGGGCGGGACGCTGCGGGTGAGCGTCGGCGGGAAGCACCTGGCCGATGTCACGCTGCCCCAGGGCGCCACCCGCGGCTCCCGCGAGGGCGATGCGACCGTGCCCGGATCGACCCTGCAGCGCTCCTACCATGAGCTCCCCGTGCCGGCCGCGATGCTCGACGCCGGGGAGAACGTGCTCGAGCTGCACCTGGTCGAGGGCGGCTGGGTCGCCTGGGACGCGGTGGGGCTGTTCGCGCGGGCCTGAGCGCCGCCGAGCCCTCGGGGGGCGCTGCGGCGCCCAACGGTGGACGTGCGCTCACGCCCGGTGCACGGTCCGCCCGTCCTTGATCGTGCGCAGCACGCGGATGT
This sequence comes from Brachybacterium phenoliresistens, assembly GCF_000576425.1. Classification (GTDB taxonomy): domain Bacteria; phylum Actinomycetota; class Actinomycetes; order Actinomycetales; family Dermabacteraceae; genus Brachybacterium; species Brachybacterium phenoliresistens. Next base: position 20,767 of record NZ_KK069992.1, read on the forward strand.
CGCGCAGCTGCTCCGGCGCCGTCGCCAGCGGGTCGCGGTCCAGGACCACGAGGTCCGCGCGTATTCCGGGGCGGATCGTGCCCTTGGAGTCCTCCTCGCCGTACTGGTGGGCGGCATCGGCCGTGACGGCGCGCAGCGCCTCCCAGGTCGAGATGCGCTGCTCGAGGCCGATGGGCCGGCCTTCGCGGCTGATCCGGTTCACGGCCGCCCAGATCGTGAGCATCATGTCCGGCGGGGTGACGGGCGCGTCCTGGTGCAGGGTCACGCGCAGCCCCGCGTCCAGGGCCGTGCGGGTGGGGGAGATGCGGCGCCCGCGCACGGGGCCCAGGTTGCGCAGGTGCACGTCGCCCCAGAAGTAGACGTGGACGGCGAAGATCGAGGCGATCATGTCCGCGCGCGCCATGCGGAGGATCTGGTCCGGCCGCACGGTCTGGGCGTGGATCATCACCGGGCGCATCCGGGAGGCGGCCGGGTCCCGCTCCAGCACCTGCTCCCAGGCGCGGATCCACTGCTCGGCGGCCGCGTCGCCGTTGCAGTGCACGATGAGCTGGCGGCCCTGCTCCACGGCCAGGTCGACGTATCCCGCCAGCTCCTCGTCGCGCAGCGCCGGGTAGCCGCAGGCGCAGGCGCCCGGTTCCTCGGCCGCGGCGTCGGCGCCCGCCTCCGCGGTCGCATCGGCCGGGACGGGGCCCTCCTCGAGGGGCTCGTAGGGGCTGCTCATCCATGCCGAGCGGGCCTGCGGCGACCCGTCGAGGATGATCTTGTAGCCGCCCAGGCGCAGGTTGCCGCGGTAGGCGCCGGCGAGCTCGGGATGGTCGGCGAAGCAGCCGGCCCCGCCGTGGGACATCAGCGGGTAGGCGACCACGTCCAGGTCCAGCGCCCCGGCCTGCGCGGCCGCGGCGAGGGCGTCGACCGCCGCCGGGTCGGCGGCGCCCTCCTGGGCGGTGGTGATGCCGTGGCGGAGGTAGTCCTGCTGCGCCAGGCGCAGCGCCTCGGCCGGGTCGATGGCGAGTCCCGGGATGAGGGCGGTGCCGCCGCCCTCGACGGCGAGACCGCGGCCGACCGCGGCGAGGGCGGACAGCTCCTCGATGTAGCCGTCGGGGGTGCGGCCGTCGGCCTCCCGCCCGAAGCGGCCGCCCTCGGGATCGGGGAGCTCCGCCGTGATGGCGCTGCGCCGCAGCGTCTCCGTGCTGCCCACCCCCATGTGGACGCTGCGATGCAGGACGAACACGGGCACCGTGGTGCTCACGCGGTCCAGGTCGTGGCGGGTGGGGTGGCGGTGCTCGGCGAGCAGGGCCGGGTCGTAGCGCACCCCGATGAGGGCCCGGTCCGCGTCGGCGTCCGGGCGCCGCGCCAGCTCCTCCCGGAGGGCGGCGACCATCTCGTCGATGCTGCGGACCTCGGCGAGGTCCACGCACGCCGCCATCATCCCGTGGGTGAGCAGATGCCCGTGGGGGTCGATGAAGCCCGGCAGCAGGGCGGCGCCGTCGAGGTCCACCTCCTCGTCGCCCTCGCGCAGCAGGGCGCGGCCCTCGGCGAGCGGGCCGACGTGCTCGATCAGACCGTCGCGCACGAGGACCGACTCGGGCCGCTCGTCCTGGTCGGTCATGGTGAGGATGCTGCCGTGGTGGAACAGGGTGGCCATGGGGCTCCTTCGGGTCGGGAGGGCCGCGGGCGGGCGTCCGTCGCGGACGGGGCGTCGGTCGCGGACGGGCATTAGTCGCGGGACGGGTCGACGGCTGCGGGGGAGTCCGCGGACTCCGTGGACTCGGCGGTCTCGGCGTCGGCGGCCGGGGCGGCCGCGTGCCCGCCGCGGAAGGTCCAGGTGCGCGGGCCGATGGAGCGGGTCGCCAGCATCAGCAGCACGATCCCCGCCAGCAGCGTGACGAGGATGCCGGCCGCGGGCCAGGCCCCGAGGCTGCCGGCGAAGGCCGCGGAGATCACGAGCATGGCCGGCAGGTAGGTCATCTCCGGCAGGTTCATCAGGCCCATCTCCGCCATGGTGCGGGTGCGCATGCCCGGGTCGATGATCCGCACCAGGGCCAGGCCCGTCGGGGTCGTGCCGGTGCCCGTGCCGAACATGCCCATCGCGCGCTCGAAGTCGTGGTCGGAGCCGTACCGCTGTCCCAGGAAGAACGCGATGACCAGGGACAGCGCCGTGACCACCGCGATCGTCGCGAGGATCGGCACGATCCAGGCGAGGACCACCGCCAGCTGCACGGCCATGAACGAGGCGACCACCAGGAAGTCGGAGGTGAAGCCGGTGATCCGGTTCTGCATCCCCGGGTCGAGCAGATGGTCCGCCCGCAGCAGGCCCATCGCCCAGCGCACGATGTACGCGGCCAGCAGCCCGTTGAAGAACATCAGCCCGCTCATGGTCGTGCCGAGGAACCCGGGCAGGAAGGAGAACGCCCAGGACAGGCCGTGGGCGAGGAGGTAGCACACGCCCATCACGGCCATGTGCAGCGAGAGGGTGTCGATGCTCCCGGAGAACATGGTCTGGCGGCCGATCTGCTCGGTGTCCTCCTCGGGGCCGAAATAGCCGCGCTGGACCGAGGGCGTGAACGGGGCGGCGTGGCGGGCCAGGCCCTTGCGCATGCCCCAGCGCGCGAGCGGGACGCCGAGCGCGAAGGCGGCGAAGAACCCGGCGGCGGCGAAGGCGAGACCGACGTCGACGGCGCCCTCCCAGCCCTGCTGCTCGAAGATCGCGCCGAAGGTGGCGGCCTGGCCGGGTCCCTGGGCGAAGGCGAAGGCGGCCAGCAGCCCGTACATCGGGTGCATGTCGGAGGGTCCGCCCACGGCGGCGACCACGCCGAACCCGGCGATGGCCTGCGCGGTGAACAGCACCACCCAGGTCAGGCCCATCGCCCAGGCGCCCAGCAGCAGCCCCGAGGCGCGCCGGCCCCCGGTGCGTCCCGCGGTGCCGGGGGAGTCGGTCCGCGGCGCGCGGGCCAGGCCGATCGAGATGAAGGACAGCGTGAACAGCTGCGCGGTCAGCGCCGCGAACACGGACGCGTCGACCCCGTCGACGAGGCGGGGCAGGCCGAGGTTCATGGCGATCAGGCCGAGGAACCCGGCGATCACGGTGGCGGGGACGAGGGCGCTGCGCAGCGGCGGGATCCGGCGGCGCAGGGCCACTCCGAGCAGGCAGAACGCGCCGATCAGGGACAGGGCGAGGAGAGCAGGCATGGCGGCCTCTCCGCAGGGGCGCCGTGGGGGAGTGCGTCCCCGCGCGTCGGGGGAAGAGCGGATGCCAAATGTAACGTACGGGTCACGGCGGGGCGGGGTCTGCGGTAGGGTCCTGGGCGTTTCCTGTCATTGCGCTGGACCGAGGTACCTGCATGAGCACCACTGCGTCTGCCGCCGACGCCTCCGCGGAGGTCGCCACCCGGGCTCGTCGCAGCCGTTCCCGCAGGACGCTGCGCACCCGCGCCCTGCAGGCCGCGGTGCTGCTGCTGGTCATCCTGCTGTGGTGGGCGGTCGCCGCGCTGCGGCTGATCGATCCGCTCTACCTCCCCGGCCCCGGCGCGGTGCTCTCCGCGTTCGTCGACGCCAACCGCTGCCTGGTGGTGGACGAGGCCTCCGGACGCACCGTCTGCGGCGTCCAGAACTACTACCTGTGGGAGCACCTGGTCGCCTCCCTGCAGCGCATCGGTCTGGGCGTCGCCCTGGCCGTGGTGGCCGGTGTCGTGCTGGGCTTCCTCATGAGCATGTGGGAGCCGGTGAACACGGCCCTCGCGCCCTACCTGAACTTCCTGCGGGCGCTGCCGCCGCTGGGCTACATCGGCCTGATCATCGTGTGGGTCGGGATCGGCGACACCTCCAAGTACCTGCTGCTGTTCCTGGCGGCCTTCCCGCCGATCGTCATCGCGACCATCGACGGCGTGCGCGGCGTGCGCGAGGACCAGGTGCTCGCGGCGCGGTCCATGGGCGCCGGCCCCGTCGACGTGGCCCGGTACGTGGTGCTGCCGGCGGCGGCCGCCTCGATCCTCTCCGGCGTGCGCCTGTCCGTCGGCTTCGCCTGGACCACCGTCGTCGCCGCGGAGCTCAACAACGGCATCCCGGGCATCGGCGGGCTCGCCTACATCTCGGGCACCCAGCTGAACACCCCGCTGACCATCGCCTGCATCATCGTGATCGGCCTGGTCGCGGTCGCGCTGGACGGATGCATCCGTCTGGTCGGCGACCGGCTGACCCCCTGGCACGGAAAGGTCTGAGCATGACCTCGCCCCGCACCACCGCACCCCGGCGCCTGGCCGTCGCGGCCGCCTGCCTCGCGATCGCGCTCACCGGCTGCGTGCAGTCCGGCCGCACGAGCCACCCGGACAACTTCTCCGGGGCCGTCGCCTGCCCGGTCGAGCCGGACCCGTCGATCACCACCAGCGCACGGATCGCCTGGCAGGCGATCCCCAACGGCGACCTCGTGGTCAAGGACCTCCAGCTGCTGGAGGCGTGCATGCCCAACGCCGACATCTCCTGGGTCAAGATGAACTCCGGCGGCGACGTCATCCAGGCCTTCGGCTCGAACTCGCTGGACATCGCCCAGGTCGGCTCGAGCCCCGCGGTGAAGGCCGCCTCCCCGCCGCTGGACAAGGACATCCGGGTGCTGTGGATCAGCGACGTGATCGGCCAGGCCGAATCCCTCGTCGTCAAGGATCCGGCGATCGAGGACCTCCAGGGGCTGCGCGGCAAGACCATCGCCGTGCCCTTCGGCTCCACCGCCCACTACTCCCTGCTCACCCTGCTCGAGCAGGAGGGCCTGGTCTCCGACGTGCGGGTCATCAACCTCGCGCCCGATGCCATCCTCGCCGCCTGGCAGCGCGACGAGATCGACGCCGCCTGGATCTGGGAGCCCACCCTCACCCAGCTGCTGGAGGGCGGGCACGTCATCACCTCGAGCGAGGAGTCCGCCACGGCGGGCGCCCCCACCTTCGACCTCGTCGCCGGGACCGATGACTTCATCGGCGCGAACCCCGAGTTCGTGCGGATGTGGACCGCGGCCCAGGCCGAGGGCAGCCGCCTGCTCACCGAGGAGCCCGACCGCGCCGCCGCCTCCATCGCCGTGCAGCTGGGCATCACGCCGGAGGAGGCGGGCGGGCTGCTGGACGGCTACCTCTACCCGAGCGCCGCGGAGCAGGCCGGGCCGGACTACTTCGGCACGGCCGATGCGCCCGGCGCCCTGGGCGGCGCCCTGATCGGGACCGCGGAGTTCCTCGAGGCGCAGGGGGAGATCGACGCGCAGGCCGAGCCCGCCGTCTACCAGCAGATGCCCTATCCCGACGCGATCGAGGAGGTCTCCCGATGAGCGCGACGCCTGCCGCCGCCGAGCCGCTGGTCTCCCTCGAGGGGATCTCCCAGCGCTACATCACCGACGGCGGCGAGGTCGTCCACGCGCTCGCCGAGACCGACCTGGACATCCCCCGCGGGCAGTTCGTCTGCGTCGTCGGCCCCTCGGGCTGCGGGAAGACGACGCTGCTCAAGGTCATCGCCGGCTTCCTCACGCCCACCGGCGGGTCCGCCCGCTGCGCCGGCGAGCCGATCACCGGCCCGGGCGCGGGGCGCGGCGTCGTCTTCCAGCAGCCGAACCTCTACCCGTGGTTCTCGGTGCGCGAGAACGTGGCGCTGGGCATGCGGATCCGCGGCATCTCCAAGAAGGAGCGCGCCGAGCGCGCGCAGGAGCACCTCGAGCTGGTGGGCCTCGGCGACTTCGGCGACAAGCGGCCCTACGAGCTCTCCGGCGGCATGCAGCAGCGGGCGCAGATCGCCCGGGTGCTGGCGAACGACTCCGAGGTCGTGCTCATGGACGAGCCCTTCGGCGCGCTCGACGCGATCACCCGCGCCCGGCTCCAGGCCGATCTGCTCGCCCTGCAGCGGGCCCAGAACCGCACGGTCCTGTTCATCACGCACGACGTCGACGAGGCGGTGTTCCTGGGGGACCGGGTGCTGGTCATGAGCGCCCGGCCCGGACGCATCGTCCTGGACCAGGAGATCACCCTCTCGGCCCACGCCGGGAAGCAGCTGGGCGAGGAGATGCGCCGCATGCCCGAGTTCATCGAGCTGCGCGAGAGGATCGCCGGGGCGATCGAGCACTGAGACCTCCGGACGCGACGGGCCGGCGCCCGTCGGAACCCCGGACCAGCACCATCGAGGATCGTCCCGCAGCGGGACAGGGAGCAGAACGACAGTGAACATCACCTTCGGCGCGGCGGCGATCTCCGCGCGCGGGCGCGACCTCCTGCCGGCCGTGTGGGCATCGGCCCTGAGCATCGGCACGGAGGCCTACGGGCTGGAGGACATGGCCCTCGAGCGCACCGATCGACGGGTGCTGATGAACGCCCGCGCGGTCAGCGGCACCTGGAACGCCCCCACCTGGCTCGAGGACGAGCACGGCCGCCTGTCCCTGTCGCAGCCTCCCGTCTCGGTGACCCAGGAGGTCCCGCGCCGCGAGTGGGAGCGATGGGCGCTGGGCACCCTGCGCGAGGACGCCGGGCGCCGGACCGTGCAGCCCGGCTACTTCGGCATCGCCCTGTGGCACGACGGCGGGTTCGAAGCCTGGAACGACCTGTTCGGCTTCGGCCGCGCGTACTACGTGCGCAACGACGACTTCGTCGCGGTGGGCACCCACATCGGCATGGTCTCGCAATTCGCCTCCGCCCCGCTCGAGACCGATGACTACGGGGCCGATGTCCTCTCCCAGGTCGGCTTCTGGCCGGAGGACCGCTCGCCGATCGCGTCGGTGCGGCGGCTGGGCGCCTCCGAGGTGATCACCGTCGGCCGGCACGACGAGGTCACCATCCGCCGTTACAGCGAGGACGCCGAGCACTTCGGCTACCGCGAGACCGAGCCGGATGTGCAGGCCGTGGCCGAGTCCATGGCGATCCTCACGGCCAACGGCGGCGAGATCGCCGTGCAGGACCCGATCGTCCACCTCTCCGGAGGGCAGGACTCGCGGGTGACCGCCGCGGCGTGGATCGCCGGCGGGAAGTCGGGGCGCCTGCAGACCGTCGGCACCCTGCAGGGCGAGGTCGACATCGCCGAGCAGCTGGTCGCCGCCCTCGAGGCGGAGCGGCCGATGTCCGAGCGCGGCCTCGAGCACACCGTGACCTACCCCAATCCCGGGCGCATCGCGCAGTTCTCCATCGAGGACCGCCTGGCCCAGGGGCTGCTGCAGTGGGACGGCGACTTCGCCCCCGGGAACCTCAAGGCCGCGATCCGCAGGCCCCCGGCGCGCAGCCGCCTGACGATCGGCGGGGCCAACGGCGAGGTGATGCACGGCATCTACTACGCGACCCCGGAGATCCTCGCGCTGGTGCGGAAGCTCGATCACCCCGTGGACCGGGTCGCGAAGGCCTTCGCCGGCCGGGGCAACACCGAGTCCTCGCGGCGCAGCATGCTGGAGTTCCTCGAGCACCAGAAGGAGTTCACCAGCGCTCTCGGCCATCACGACGCGACCGCCCTGAACGTGTTCCAGATGACCTCGAAGTTCCGCCGGTGGATCAACGCCCAGCTCAACTCGACCTCGCTGGTACTGCTGCTGAACCCGGTGTTCGTGCGCGCCTGCCTGGACCTCACGCCGCAGCAGCGGCTGGACAAGGTGATGCAGAAGGCCCTGTCGCGGGCCCTGATCCCCGCGTGGGAGCAGGTGGGCTATTACAAGGCCACGCTCGCCGAGGCGACCAGCACCACCAAGGCCCGGGGGATCCGGACCTGGGACACCTCTCCCGGGTCGATGGAGCGCCTGGTGCACGAGCGCACGCAGTGGCAGCAGTGGTTCACCCCGGAGTTCATGACGAGCATCGAGGAGATGGTCGCGGCAGGGGAGGGCAACTCCGCCCACGAGTCCGCCCTGAACAAGGCCTACGTCCTGGACGCCATCCCCGACCACGTGGTCGGGCTCGAGCGCCGCCGTCGCGCCGCCTGGCGGGGTGTGGCCTGAACGCGCAGCAGCCGCCGGCGCGGCCCGCCGCAGAGTCGGGGAGAGCCGGAGCGCCGGGTATCCTCGGGCGCGTGACGCACCCAGGCCCTGGAGGCACGTTGTCCCGGCCGGCGTGGTCCCGAGCTCGCGGTGTCCTCCGCAATGCCCGTCTGCTCGCGCAGGCCGCCGCCCAGCATTGCGTCGACGACCCTGCCCTGCTCGCGATCCAGGCCGGGCGCCGCCTTCCCTTCGGCCCGCGGATGCTGCTGGGCCGCGCGATCGCGCGGACGGGGCCGGTGCTGCCGGGCCTCGGCGCGCTCGGCTCGGTGATGGCCGGCCGCACCGCAGCCGCCGAGCGCACCCTCGAGCTCGCCCCGGCCCGGCCGGGGGAGCGGCTGCGCGGCGAGGTGGCGATCCTGCTGGACCGCCTGGACCTGCTGCGCACCGACGCCCCCGCCCCGACCCGCGCCCGCGCCGCCTGGTCGCGCGGCGACCTCGACGGCGCCCTCGCGATCCTGCGGGAGGCGGGTCTCGAGGACAGCCGCTACGCCCTCCGCCTGCGCAGCGAGCGCGAGCTGCTCGCCCCGGGGATGCGGGTCCCGCCGCCGGACGGCTCCCGCCGCCCGGAGGCGAGGACCGTCCCGGGACCCGCGGGCGACGAGCTGCGGGTGCTGCATCTGCTGACCAATTCGCTCCCGCACACGCAGTCGGGCTACTCGCTGCGCAGCCACCGCATCCTCACCGCGCTGCGGGACGAGGGCATCGCATCGCTGGCGCTCACGCGCACCGGGTACCCGGTGATGGTCGGGGTGCCGCTGGCCCGCGACGAGGACGTGGTCGACGGGATCCGCTACGCCAGGACCCTGCCCGGCTCCCTCCCGCAGACCCAGACCCAGCGCGTCCAGGCCGAGATCGCGCGGGCCCTCGAGCTGGTCGAGGAGTTCCGCCCCCACGTCCTGCACACCACCACCAACTACCTCAACGCCCTCGTCGCCCGGACCGTCTCGGAGATGACGGGGCTGCCGTGGGTGTTCGAGGTGCGCGGGCTCATGGAGCAGACCTGGGTCGCCTCCCATCGCGGCGACGAGGCCCGGGCCGAGGCCGCCGCCTCCCAGCGGTACCGCATGATCGCCGCCGCCGAGGCCGAGCTGGCCCGTGCCGCGGACGCCGTCGTCACCCTCTCGGGGACCATGGCGGAGCAGCTCGTGGAGCGCGGCGTGGATCCCGCCGCGATCACGCTGGTCCCCAATGCCGTCGACGCGTCGCTGCTGAGCGGCGGGATCGGTCCCGCGCGGGCGCGCGCCCTCGTCGGCCTGGACCAGCTGCCCGGGTTCGGCGCCGATGCGGTGCTGGTCGGCGCCGTGAGCGCCCTGGTGGACTACGAGGGATTCGACGTGCTGCTGCGCGCGGTCGCGGTGCTGGTGGCCGATCACCGGCTGCCGGAGGAGCTGCGGGAGCGCGTGCACGTGGTGCTGGCCGGGGAGGGCGTCTCCCGACCCGGGCTGATCGAGCTCGCCGCGCACCTCGGCATCGCCGACCGCGTGCATCTGCCCGGCCGGGTGCCGCGGGACGAGGCCCGGCGCTGGGTGGAGGCGCTCGACGTGGTCGTGGTGCCGCGGCGGGACGTGGCCGTCGCCCGGGCGGTCACCCCGCAGAAGCCCGTGGAGGCCCTGGCGCTCGGCCGGGACCTGATCGTCTCGGACCTGCCCGCGCTGCGGGAGGTCGTCACCGGTCCCGACGGGCGCCTCGCCGCGCGGCTGGTGCCGCCGGAGGACCCGCAGGCCCTCGCGGAGGCGCTGAGCGCCGCCCTCGCCGGTGCGCGAGATCACGCGCCGGACGCCGCGACGCGCCGGGTCGCGGGGGTGGAGATCGCCGCAGGCCGATCCTGGAGCGGTGCGGTGAGAAGATACCGCGAGGTCTACGAGACGGTCCTGGCCCCGAAGAAGGAGGTGTGATGCCGACGGCGAGCGAGCCCAAGGACGCCCAGCAGATCATCGCGACCCTCGAGTCGCGCGGGCTGCGGGCGGAGAACCTCTCCCCGGTGGGCGTCCGGCCCTCCCTGGACGCCTACGTCGCCCAGCTGTGGGAGCGCCGGCACTTCATCTGGATGGACGCCCGCCACCGTGTGGTCACCCAGAACAGCCGGAACCGGCTGGGCAACATCTGGCTCCTGCTGCGCCCCCTGATGGACGCCGCGTTCTACTTCCTCATCTTCGGCGTGATCCTGAAGACCACCAGAGAAGGCATCGACAACTTCGCGGCCTACCTGATCATCGGCGTGCTCATGTTCCGCGCCACCTCGACCGCGATCACCTCGGCACCGAGCTCCCTCCACAACAGCCGTGCGATGATCCGCGCCTTCTCCTTCCCGCGGGCGGCGATCCCGATCTCCGCGGTGCTGCGCCAGGGGATGCAGATGCTCTGGGCGGTCGGGGCGATGCTGGTCATGATCATGGTGCTGGGCGAGCACGAGCTGCCCAACATCATGTGGCCGATGATCCTCCCCGTCCTCGCGCTGCAGTGGATGATGAACCTCGGGCTGAGCTTCATCTTCGCGCGGCTGGGGTTCCAGATCCCGGACGTCTCGCAGCTCATGAGCTTCGTCTCGCGCGTGCTCATGTACGGCTCCGGGGTCATCTTCCCGATCGAACGGTTCCTCACCCACCCGGTCGCCGCCTCGGTCATCCAGGTCAACCCCGTGTACCAGATGCTGAGGGCCTATCGCGGGATCCTGCAGCACGGCACGATGCCGCCTCCGGACGCCTGGCTGATCCTGGGCGCCTGGTCGCTCGGCCTGCTGGTGGGCGGGTTCGTGTACTTCTGGCGAGGGGAGGCGAGCTATGGCGGAGGCCAGTGACCCGGACCGCACCGAGGCATTCACCCCGATCGAAGAGCACCCCTGGGTCTCCCCGGAGGACTCCCCGGTGACCGTCGTCGCGCACAACGTGCGCATGCGCTACAAGGTCCAGCGCACCGACCGCAAGCCGCGCAAGGGGCTCGCCGGGAAGCTCACCCGCAAGCAGATGGTGTCCGTCGCGGCGCTGCGCGGCGTCTCCTTCGCCGTGCGATCGGGGGAGTTCGTCGGTCTCATCGGCCGCAACGGCTCCGGCAAGTCCACCCTGCTGCGCACCCTGGCCGGTCTCGAGCCGCCGAGCTCCGGCACCGTGCTGACCTCGGCGAAGCCGGTGCTGCTCGGCGTGAGCGCGGCGCTCATCCCCGATCTCACCGGGGCTGAGAACGTGAAGCTCGGGGCGCTGGCGATGGGCCTGACCCCGGCGCAGGCCGATGCCGCCTTCGAGGAGGTCGTCGAGCTGTCCGCTCTGGGCGACGCCATCGATCTCCCGATGCGCACGTACTCCTCCGGCATGGCGGGGCGGCTGAAGTTCGCCATCTCCCTGGCGGCGGACCCGGCGATCCTCATGATCGACGAGGCCCTCGCCACGGGGGACGCCACCTTCGCCGAGCGCTCCAAGAAGGCCATGGACCAGATGCTCGCCAAGGCGGGCACCGTGTTCCTGGTCAACCACGCCGCCCAGACCATCGAGAACATGTGCTCGCGCGCCATCTGGATGGAGCGCGGCCAGGTGGTCCAGGACGGCGACGCCGTCGAGGTCGCCCGCAAGTACCGGTGGTTCGCCCACAACCTCGCCATGGGCGAGGAGGCGAAGGCCGCCGGCCTGCTGCGGGACGCCATCCTCGAGGGCGAGACGCAGCGCCGGGAGGCCAGGCTGTTCGAGCCCGCCTCCGCGGCGGAGACCGATGAGCCCCACGGCCGGCGCCGCGAGGCGCCCGAGCTCGAACCCGATCCCTTCACGCAGGTCTTCAACGCGCGGACGCCGTCCCCGAAGCGGACCTTCCTCAAGACGGTGCTCCCCGACGATCCCGATTGACGGGGCCCGTCCTCCTCCTTCACCCCCTCCCCTCACCGCTCAGGAAAGACTCCATGACTCTTCGCATCATGACCATCTACGGCACCCGGCCCGAGGCGATCAAGGTCGCCCCGATCATCAAGGCGATCGAGGCCGAGCCCGACCTCGAGTCGATCACCGTCGTCACCGGGCAGCACCGCGAGATGCTCGACCAGGTCAACACCATGTTCGGGATCGAGCCGGACCACGACCTCGACATCATGAGCGCCGGCCAGACCCTCAACGGGATCGTGGCCAAGGTCGTCTCGGGCGTCGACGGGATCCTCGAGCAGGAGAAGCCGGACGCCGTGATCGTCCAGGGCGACACCTCGACCGTGATGGGCGCGGCCGTGGCCTCGTTCAACCGGCAGATCCCCGTCATCCACCTCGAGGCCGGGCTGCGCTCGGGCGACATCAACTCGCCCTTCCCCGAGGAGGCGAACCGCAAGCTCACCAGCCAGATCACCACGCTCCACCTCGCCCCGACCTCCACCAGCCGGGCGAACCTCGTCCACGAGGCGATCAGCGAGAACGACATCGTCGTGACCGGCAACAGCGTCATCGACACGCTCCTGTTCGCCACCAGGACCCTCGAGGTCACCTTCGACGACGACCGTCTCGAGGCGCTGAAGAACGCCCGCAGCGCCGGCGAGGCGGGCAAGGTCCTGCTGGTCACCGCGCACCGCCGCGAGAACCTCGGCTCCGCCATGGAGGACATCGGCGGCGCGGTCGCGGACCTCGCCCGGAAGTACCCCGAGCTCACCGTCGTGTTCCCCATCCACAAGAACCCGAAGGTCCGCGAGGCGATCCGCCCGGCCGTGGAGGGGCTCGACAACGTCGTGCTCCTCGAGCCGCTCTCCTACGCGCAGTTCACGCGGGCGCTGAGCCTCGCCGACATCGTCCTGACCGACTCCGGCGGCGTCCAGGAGGAGGCCCCCAGCCTCGGCAAGCCGGTGCTCGTCATGCGCGAGAACACCGAGCGCCCGGAGGCCGTGGTCGCCGGGACCGTCAAGCTCATCGGTACGCACCGTCGCCGCCTGGTCGACGAGGTGTCCCTGCTGCTGGACTCCGAAGAGGCCTACGGCGCGATGGCCAATGCCGTGAACCCCTACGGCGACGGCCGCGCCGCCGAGCGCACCATCGCCGCCATCCGCTGGAAGTTCAGCGGCGGCCCCCGCCCGAAGGACTTCGGCGGCCACACGCAGTGACCGTGCGCCGTCGGCGCCCGTAGTACCGCAGGACAGCAGGAACGAGGCATGAAGCCATGAGACAGAACGTGCGCACGGCGATCCTCGCCGGCGGGGCCGGCTGGGCGCTGGCGGTGATCCTCCTGGCCCTCGCCGCGGCGACCGGGCAGCCCCTGCTCGCCGCGGCAGCGGGCATCCTGGGGATCGTCCTGGTCATCGGGACGTGCATCGTCGCGCACCGGGTGATCGACCAGGCCGTCACCTCGACGTACCGTCTGGCCACCCGGGCGAAGAACCTCGAGGAACGGGAGCGCTCCCTGGCGGATCGCGCGAGCGTCCTCGAGGCGGCGGAGCGCGCCCTCGAGGAGCGCGCCGCGGCGCTCGAGGACGGTGCGGGCGCCCTGGAGCGGCGCGCCGACGGCCTCGAGGGCTCGCTGCGCGAGCACGGGGACCGGCTCGAGGGCATCGATGCCGCGCTCGCGTCCGCGCGCACGGAGCTCGCCCGGACCGGCGGCGTCGTGTCCCGGATCGACGGTGCCGTCGGTGACCTCGCGGAGCGTCACCGCGCCACCGCGACCGGCGTCGCCGGGCTGACGGAGCAGGTCGTGGCGCTCGAGGAGTCCAGCCGCACGCTCAGCGGCGGGGTCCAGAACCTCCGCACTGCCCACGCCCGGGGGAAGGAGCGCCTCGAGAGCGTCCGCAAGGACGTGCGCGTCCTGCGCGAGCGCGTCCCCGCCGGCTTCCTCCAGGAGGTCGAGACCGAGGTGGCGCAGCTGTCGGGCACCTCGCGCGAGATCACGCGGGCGTCCTTCGAATCCGCCCTGATGCTCGGGCGCACGCCGACGGCGGTCATCTCCCCGGAGCTCGCCGCCCGGCTGTTCGACGACTACCTCTCCCACGGCGACTTCCTGCGCACCCGACCTCTGCTGGAGCACTTCGACCTGCTGTCCGGCCAGAGCCTCACGAACCTCCGCGCGATCTACCGCGCGTTCCGGGCCGCCGGCTACTGGGACCTCGCCGCGAGGGTCGTCGCCGAGGTCGCCCGCAAGTCCCGGCGCGAGAACGATGCGCGCGCGGTGGACAAGATCGAGCACGAGATCGAGCTGTTCGCGCACCCGACGACGGTCTCCCCGGACCTTCCCGAGGGCGACCCGCACGATCCGCAGGGGCCGATCCTCCACGTGGTCGGTCGCGTCCTGCCGGACACGCAGACCGGCTACACGCTGCGCACCCAGTACACGGCGCTCGCGCAGGCCCGCAAGGGCCTCCCCGTCGCCATCGTCGGGCAGGCCGGCATCACCGAGCACGAGGTCGAGCAGATCGAGCACTACGTCCACCAGGGCGTGGACTACTACCTGCTCCCCGGGAAGCCGCGCAAGGACCTGCTCCTGGACGAGTGGCTCGCCGAGAACATGGTGCAGCTCGCGCACCTGGTGCAGCAGGTCCGGCCCAGCGTCCTGCACGCCCAGTCCGACTTCTTCAACGCGCTGATCGCGCACGCCGTGGGGGCTCGCTACGGGATCCCCACGGTGTACGAGTCGCGGGGCTTCTGGGAGGAGTCCTGGCTCTCGCGCACCATCACCTCGCAGGGCTGGGGCCAGGAGGCCGAGAGCCTGTTCTCCATGTACGGGCTGCCGGCCGCCTACACGCTGCGCCGGCACGCCGAGGAGGTCGTCCGCGAGCTCGCCGACCACGTGTTCACGCTCGCCGAGGTCATGCGCGACCACATCCTGGAGTCCGCCCGCGGCGCCATCGAGCCCTCGGCGGTCTCGATCGTCCCCAACTCCGTCGAGCCCTCCAGCTTCCCGGTCCAGGAGCCCGACCAGGAGCTCAAGGCGCAGATCGGCCTGCCCCCGGACGCGGTCGTGGTCGGGTACATCTCCTCGATCGTGGAGTACGAGGGCATCGACACCCTGCTGGACGCCTATCACCTCGCCTCCAACGTCTCGGACGCGCCGATGTGCCTGCTGATCGTGGGCGACGGCGACTACCTCCCCACCCTCAAGAAGCATGCCGAGGCCCAGAAGATGCAGGGCGTGCACTTCACCGGGCGCGTGCCCCACGAGGAGGTGCTGCGCTACTACGGCCTCATCGACCTGTTCGTGGTGCCGCGCAAGCCGGCCGCCGTCGCCGATCTCGTCACGCCGCTCAAGCCGTTCGAGGCCTTCTCCACCGGCCGCGCCGTGATCCTCTCGGACGTGGGCGCCCTGCAGGAGATCGCGCGGCAGTCCCAGGCGGTCGAGACGTTCACCGCCGGCAGCGCCGACGACCTCTCGCGCAAGCTGCTGGCCCTGGTCGAGGACCCGGCGCGACGCGCCGACCTGAGCGCCCGCGCCGCGGCGTGGGTGCGCAACCACCGCACCTGGGACAGCAACGTCAGCGAGTACTACCGCGTGTACCGCTCTCTCGGCTACGCCGGGCCGGCCTCCGAGGCGCTCGCCGCGGAGCTCCGGCTGCGCGAGCGGGCCGTGAATGCCGGGGACGTGATCGACGCCCTGCGGGACGTCGAGACCGCGCCGCTGACCGGCTGGTTCTCCCTGGACCGCATGAAGCAGAGCGGCCAGGACATCCTCGAGCACGGATGGGTCTTCGAGGAGTTCGAGCCGATCCGCGTCGCCGAGAGCCCCGACTGGGCCTCGTACGGCCATCGCCATCGGACCTGGGGCTTCAACCTGCACACCTGGAAGTTCCTGGAGCCCCTCCTGCGCGAGCACACCGAGTCGGGGGACCGGCGCTGGCTCGAGGCGTCGCTGGACATCGCCCTCGACTGGCTGGCCACGTACCTCGGCGACGAGCCGCCGGAGGATCCGATGGCCTGGTACGACATGTCGCTCGCGCTGCGTGCCCCGATGCTGCTGAACCTGCTGATCCGCGTGAGCAGGCACGACGATCTGCGTCCGCAGGCCGCGATCCTGGTGGACGGCCTCCTGCGCCACATGGAGGAGCTCCACCGCGACGAGGCCTTCAACCCCAAGAACAACCACGGCTTCTACACCGCCGCGTCCCAGCTCCACCTGGCCCGGTTCGGCGCACCGGTTCCCGGGGCCGCACGGACCGGCGAGGTGGGCATGGACCGCATGCGGATCATGGCCGAACGGCAGTTCGCGGCCGACGGCGTGCACCTGGAGCACTCCCCGGACTACCACCGGATGCTGCTGGGCTCCTTCGAGCGCGCGATCCAGGACGGGCTG
This sequence comes from Brachybacterium phenoliresistens, assembly GCF_000576425.1. GTDB lineage: Bacteria > Actinomycetota > Actinomycetes > Actinomycetales > Dermabacteraceae > Brachybacterium > Brachybacterium phenoliresistens. The sequence goes on from NZ_KK069992.1 coordinate 36,968, forward strand.
ATCGAGGACGAGGAGATCCGCGAGCGGATCCGCCGGGCCGCGCACGTGCTCGGATGGATGGTCCAGCCCGACGGGCGGCTCGTCCAGCTCGGCGACACCCCGGCCACCGTTATGACGACCAAGGGCGCCACCTCGCTCGACCCGCAGACGGAGTTCATCCTGTCCGACGGCGCCCGCGGGCAGGCCCCGACCCAGGAGCTCGCCGTCTTCCACGACGGCGGCTACGCCTTCGTGCGCAGCCCCGCCCCGCGCGGGCCCGGCGAGCTCGGGACGTCCGGCTACCTGGCCTTCAGCGCAGCCTTCCACTCCCGCGCCCACAAGCACGCCGATGACCTCAACGTCGTCTGGTACGACCGGGGCGCGGAGATCCTCGTGGACGCCGGGCGCTACGGCTACGGCGACCTGCTGCCCGCCGACTCGCCGCTGCGCAAGCAGGGCTTCTACTACGGCTCCCCGGAGCGCCAGTACGTCGAGGGCACCCGGGCGCACAACACGCTGATGATGGACGGGGCCGACCAGGAGCGCCGCTCCCGGGAGCCCTACGGCAGCGCCATCCTCGACGCGACCCAGGACGGCGAGGTCTTCGACCTCTCCGCGCGCGTCCACCACGCCGACTACATCCATCGCCGCCGCGTCGTCTTCACGCCGGGCCGCGAGCTGCGCGTGCTCGACGCGGTCTTCTCCCAGGCCCCGGAGACCCGCGAGGCCGTGATCTGGTTCAACGTCGCCGGCGACTTCGAGCTCGTCCAGTCCGAGGAGACCCTCGTGCTGGAGCGCCCCTCCGAGGAGGGGCCGCTGCGGCTCGAGATCACCGGCCCCGGCCGCCTGCTCGAACCGGTGCGCGGGGCGACGGATCCGCTGCGCGGATGGCGCTCCCGCCAGGACCGCTCGCTCGAGCCCGTCTGGTCGATCGGCTTCGCCGTCCCCGTCGAGACCCGCGCGGCGGTCAGCACGATCCTCCGCCTCTCCTGACCGCCGCCGCCCCGGCAGCACGTCCCCGTCCCTGCGATCCTCCTCCGCCCGGCGCCCGCCGGGCTCTGCACCGCCGCACCACCAGGAAGTACCCCATGAGCGACAGCCTCCGCTCGGTCCCGTCAGACACCGCCGCCGACACCCCCGGGCCCGAAGGCCCCGCACCGGCCCCCGCTGATCTGGTCGCCCGCTCCCGGGACGCCCTGCGCGAGCGCGGCGTCGACCTCGACCAGGCCCTCACGGCCCTGCGCGAGGCGCCGCTGCCGGACCTCACCGGCTGGTTCACCATCAGCCGCAGCCGGCAGGACCCCCGGGCCGTCCTCGAGACCGGGTGGAGGTTCGCGAAGTTCGAGCCCGTCCCGGTCGCCGCGCTCACGGACTGGTCCCGCTACGGCCGGGAGCACCGCTCCTGGGGGTTCCACCTCCACGCCTTCGAGTTCATGGACCCGCTGCTGCGCGCCGCCGACGAGGAGGACGGCGGCCGCTGGCTGGACGAGGCGGTCCGCATCGCCCTGAGCTGGATCTCCCTGCACCGCGACGCCGACGACGAGGCCGATCCGATGGTCTGGTACGACATGTCGCAGTCGCTGCGCACCCCGCGGCTGATCGCCCTCGCCCTGCGTGCCGCGCGGCGCGAGGACCTCCGGGACCACACCGTGGTCCTGGCCGAGGCCCTCGCCTGGCACCTCGACGAGCTGCACGAGGACCGGGCCTTCAACCCCCGCAACAACCACGGCTTCTACACCGCGGTGTCCCAGGTCCATGCCGCCAAGCACCTGGGCATGCTGCCGGACGCCCCCCGCACGGCCGAGGAGGGCGAGGAGCGCCTGGCCCGCATGGCGCGCTCGCAGTTCGGCCCGGACGGCGTCCACCTCGAGCACTCCCCGGACTACCACCGGATGCTCCTGAACTCCTTCGAGCTGGCCGTGCGCGACGGGCTCATCGAGGACGAGGAGATCCGCGGCCGCATCGAGCGGGCCGCGCAGGTGCTGGGCTGGATGGTCCAGCCCGACGGGACCATGCTGCAGTTCGGGGACTCCCCGGCGACCCCGGTGGTGGCCTCGACCGCGGAGTCGATCGATCCGCAGACCCGTTTCATCCTCACCGACGGCGCGCACGGCGAGCCGGCGACGCAGGAGCTCGCCGTGTACCCCGACGGCGGCTACGCCTTCGTGCGCTCCCCGCAGCCGAGCAGACCGGGCGAGCTGTCCCAGGGCGGGTACCTCGCCTTCAGCGCCGCCTTCCACTCCCGCGCCCACAAGCACGCCGACGACCTCAACGTCGTCTGGTTCGACCGGGGCCGCCAGATCCTCACCGACGCCGGACGCTTCGGCTACGGCGAGCTGCTGGGGCGGGACTCCCCGCTGCGCGAGGAGGGCTACTACTACGCAGCCCCCGAACGCCAGTACGTCGAGAGCACCATGGCCCACAACACCCTCATGCTCGACGGCCGCAACCAGCGCCGTCACGGCCGCCAGCCCTACGGCAGCGGCCTGGGCGAATGCCTCGACAAGGGCGGGCGCTTCGACCTCAGCGGCCGGGTCCGCCACGAGGACTACGTGCACCGCCGGCGCGTGGTCTACATCCCGGGCCGGGAGCTGCGGCTCCTGGACGCCGTCCACTCCGGGGCGGATCACGTCCGCGAGGGGACCGTCTGGCTGAACGTCGACGGCGGCTTCGAGCTGGAGAGCGTGGGGGAGGAGATCGTCCTGATCGCCCCCGGTCCCGGGGAGCCCGTGCGCCTGAGCATCACCGGACCCGGAACGCCGATCGAGCCGGTGCGCGGGCAGCGCGAGCCGATGCGCGGCTGGCGCTCCCGGGTGGACCGCGACCTCGAGCCGACGTGGTCCCTCGGCTTCACCTTCCCGATCGACACCCGCGCCAGCGTCACGACGACGCTGCGTCTGTCCTGATCCCCGCCGTCCGCACCACCTGACGACAAGGAAGCACCCCCCGTGAACATCACCTTCGTCTGCTCCGCCCGGACTCGCAGGGCCCGATCGCTGCTCCCCCTGCTCTTCGACGCGGTCGTCGAGGACGCACGCACCGTCTTCGGCGAGGCGGTCGACCACCGCCATCTCGACGAGAGCACCGCGATCTTCAACGCCGACCGGATGGCGGGGGCCTGGCGGCCCTCCACCTGGCACGAGGAGGCCGGCGAGATCATCGCCGTGTCCCAGCCGCCGATCCCCGTGGACGAGGATTGCGAGGCCGACGGCTACTGGGGCACGGTCGCCCCGATCGTGCGCGGCGGGCGCCAGGGCCGGCTGCTGCCCAACCATGCCGGGATCCTGCGCCGGGCCGACGGCTCCGTGCAGGTCTGGACAGACACCTTAGGCCTGGGGCGCATGTACTACGTCATGAACGACGACTTCGTCGCCGCCTCCAACCACATCGGCATCCTCACCCACTTCCTCGACGGGCCCGTCGAGGCCGATGCCGAGGCGATCAGCCGCTACGTCCACGCCGGCTGGTTCACCGGCGACGACTCGCCGATCCGCGGGATCCGCCGCCTGCGCGAGGCCGGCACGATCGACGTGTCCCCGTCCGGCCAGGTGACCGTCGGCGAGCACACCGACCTCACCGAGCTCGTGGGCCGCCGCGACGCACGGCCCGACTACGAGGGCATGATCGACCAGACCCGGCGGATCGCCCGGAACCTCGACCGGCTCAGCGTGCGCACCTCGACGGTGTACCTCAGCGGCGGCCGCGATTCCCGCATGACCGCCGCGATCTGGCTCAGCGGCGGCGGGGACGCCCGCGTCATCACGCTGGGCACGCTGGAGGCGGAGGCGGAGATCGCCCAGCAGCTGATGGCCGAGTTCTCCGGCTTGGAGGCGCCGGGCCAGGAGGTCCGCCACGACCTCACCTATCCCAGTCCCGGCACCATCACGATGAGCCTCGAGGAGCGCTTCCACAACGCCTTCGCCATGTGGGACGGCGACGCCGCCCCCACCAACGTGCGCTCCAACGTGCGGATCCCGGGCGGGCGCGCCGGCCTCAGCATCGGCGGCGTCGGCGGGGAGATCATGCACGGGTACTACTACCACCGGCCCGGGGACCTCGAGAAGATCGAGAAGCTGCCGCACCCCGTCGCGTACGCGGCCAAGAGCTTCCAGGGCAACCTCGTCACCCCCGAGGCCGCCGCCGGGATGGACGGGTTCTTCGACCGCAGCTACGAGCGGGCCCGTCGCCACGGCCGCGAGGACCTCGCCGCGCTGGACTACCTCTACCTCACGGAGAAGTTCCGCCGCTGGGGCAACCAGGCGCTCGGCTCGATGTCCGCGATCATGCTCTCCGGCCCCGCGTACGTGCGCGCCTGCTTCGACCTCGACCCGCAGGAGAGGATCGAGAAGGTCTTCCCCGACGAGATCGTGCGCCGCGCCATGCCGGCCTGGACAAGCGTGCCCTACTACAAGGCGCAGATCGCGGATTCGAAGAAGAGCATGAAGAAGAAGCTCTCCACCTACGACACGGATCCGGACTACTTCCAGGAGGCGTTCCGCAGCCCCCGGCTGTGGCCGCAGTTCCTGCGCGAGGACCGCATCGGCGACTTCCTCGAGATCATCCGCGGGGAGGACGCCCTGCCGGTCCACGAGTCCTGGCTGAACCGTGCCATGTGGGTGGACCGCATCGGCACCCACGTCGATGCGCTGAACCGTCGCGCGGAGGAGGTGCGCGGACGATGACCCATCCCCTCCTCGCCCGTCTCGAGACGGGCTACTTCGCGTCCCGGGCCAGCGACGTGCGCGCCGCGACGTTCCTGGCCGAGGGCCGCACGAGGATCGGCGAGAGCACGGTGGCCGTGCTGGAGCCCGCCTCGTACGACGCGGGCGGCGACCTGCCGCGCGTGCACGCCCTGGCGCTGCAGTCGCTGCGGTGGATCGACCCGCTGCGCCGTGCTCGCGGCGCGGTCGAGGGCGCCGATGCGGCATGGACCCGCATCGCCCTGGCCTGGTCCCGCTCCCGCACCGCGCAGGATCCGGCCTCGGACGCCTGGCGGCCGATCCCGCTCGAGCAGCGCGCCGTCGCCCTGGCCCTCGGCGCGCCCGAGGGCAGCGAGGCGCTGGCCCTGATCCCCGCGCATCTGGAACGGCTCGCGGAGCTGGAGTCCGAGGGCGGCACCGCCGAGCGCCGCCTGCAGCTGCTGCGGATCCGCCTGGCGCTGCAGCTGCGGCAGGGCGACGGCCCCGAGCAGCTGCGTGCGAGCACGATCGCCGCCGCCGAGTCCGCGTTCACTGCGGACGGCTATGCCGTGGCGAAGGACCTCTCCGCGGTCGCCGAGGCGGCGCGCCAGTGGGAGGAGGCCCTGCGCGAGGCGGAGGTCGACCCGGGGCACGAGATCTTCGCGCGGATCCGCGCGACAGGATTCTGGCGCCATGCCCTGGCGCCGGACGGCACGCTGGTCCCGGTCGGCGGGGCGCTTCCGGAGCAGATCCCCGGCGCCGAGGATCCGCGCACCCGGTACGTCATCACCGGCGGCGAGGAAGGATCGGCGCCCGAGGAGATCTCCCGCGTGGACCCGACGGGCCTGGTGAGCCTGCGCAGCGGCTGGGGCGAGACCGAGCGGGACGCCCGCGACGAGACGCTCATGACCATGGTGCTGGGTCCTGTGCGCGACCGCGAGGCCCACCACGACCCTGCCCGCCTCACCTACCACTCCCAGGGCCGGGCCTGGCTCATCGACCCCGTGGACGAGGCGGCTTCCGGCTCCGACGCCCATTCGATCGTCGACGTCGAGGACGTGCGCTACCGCCTGCACGGCGGGGCGGAGCTGGTGCGCCACTACGCCGACGAGCGCGTCGAGGGCCTGATGGTCAAGGCCGACGTCCACCTGCGGGTGCAATGGCAGCGCCATGTGGTCCTGGCCCGGACCGGCAACTACGTCGTCGTCGACGACACCGTGCGGTCCTCGCAGGAGCACGTCGCCCACCTGCAGTGGATCGTGGCCCCCGATGTGCGCATCGAGCCGGGGGCGCGCGGCTTCCGGCTGCACGCCGACGGGCGCACCGTCGCCCTGCACGTGTCGACCGCCGGTCTGAAGGACCATCGGATCGAGGAGATCGCGGATGCGGACGGCCGCCGCATCGCCTGGCGCATCCGGGTGCCCCTGGTGGGGCGCAGCAACCGGGCCATCACCGTCGTCTCCGACGTCGTGGATCCCGCCGTCTTCGACGCCCGCCGCGTGCCGCGCGGCGGCAAGGAGTTCACCGTCGACATCCGGGACAAGCACCTGGACGAGACGCTCGTGGTCACGCCCGAGCTCTCCGCCGTGGTGCCCTCCGGTCTCGATCCCGAGGAGGCCGTCGCCCGGACCATCGCGCTCGGCGCGGCCGGGGACATGACCCCCGAGGAGGCCCTCGCCCAGCGCGTCGCCGTGCGCCGCGCCATCGAGGAGATCAAGGCCGAGGTCCGTGCCGCGGGCGGCGGCGTCCCCGCCCGCGAGCGGGGCATCGACCGGCTGCTCGCCGCCGGCGAGGAGCTGCGGGTGCACGGGCTGCGCGACCACGGCTACGGCGCCGCGCTCATCGACCTCGCCGGGACGGATCTCGCCGACCGCGTGGAGCGCCACCCCCAGGTCGGGAACCTGCGCCGCGGCCCCCTGGTCCGCTTCGCCGAGGAGGATCTCGTCCAGCCCGGATACTCCGTGCCCGTGCGCACCACCCTGGACGCAGGGACCGTCCCCACGGATGCGCGCGAGCCCTTCGTGTGGAGCGTCGACCTGGGCCAGCTGGTCCCCTCGGCCTACCTCCACGACGCCCCTGGGGACGTCCTGACCGTCTACTTCCACGGCGCCACCGACCGCACGAAGTTCACGATGCCCCGCTACGAGCGCCTGCGCTCCATGCCGACCCTCGGGCTGGGGCCCGTCATGTTCTTCTCGGACCCGTGCCTGGACCTCGACTCCCGCATGATGCTCTCCTGGTACGTCGGCACGGAGGACCAGGACCTGCACCGCGAGATCGCCCGCATGATCGATGCGTACGCCCGTCACCGCGGGATCGAGAAGGTGCTGCTGGTCGGGAACTCGGGCGGCGGCTTCGCGGCCCTGCAGCAGGGCGCGTACCTCGAGGGAGCCCGCGTGGTCTCCTTCAACCCGCAGATCCAGGTGGACCGCTACGTGCCCCGGATCGCCGAGGTCGCGCACTGGGCGCTGTTCGGCCGGGACACCGTGAGCGACGACCCGGTGCACGCCCCGCGCATGGATCTCATCGAGCGGTACCGACGGATCGGCTTCGACCAGGACGTCCTGCTCATCCAGAACCCCGGCGACGACCATCACCACCAGGAGCACTTCCTACCCTTCACCGAGGCGTTCGCCGCCTCGGAGCGGGCGGACCGGCTGCGCACCCTCACCCCGTACCTCGGGCCGGGCCACCGCGTCCCCGGGTCCGAGGAGTACCTGCAGATCGTCCGGGACGAGGCGGCCGCGCCCTCGGACCGGCCCTGGCGTCTGCGGGGGCTGCGGGACCTCGGCTCATGACGGGTGCTCTGCGGGCGCCCGATGCGGCCGAGGCCTGGATCCAGCACGAGATCCGCCGGACGGCCTTCGTGCATGCCATGGGCGGTGCGGTGGACACCGGCGGGCTCGGCGCGGTGGCGCTGCGCTTCGACCACGGCATGGTGAACTTCGCCGAGCACGTCCTGCCGCTGACCATCGCCCGGCGGATCACGGTCGCGCAGGCCCACAACCCCCGCACCGGCGACCTGCGCGAGAACCGGGGCGTCACCGCCGAGGAGATCGACGGCTGGGTGCGTGCGCGGCACGTGGAGATCTGGAACCACACGGCCTCCCATCGGGGCGTGAGCACCACCGAGGACATCCTGGACGAGGTCGTCGCCTCCCTCGCCGAGATCGAGGAGCAGCTGCCCTCGACCCGCGGCAGAGTCTGGGGCTTCAACCCGCCGGGGATCCCGGGGGAGGACTACGCCGGGTTCGCCAAGGGGTCCCGCCCCGAGGAGTGGACCACCGAGGCCGGGCGCATCATCCTCGCCCACCACGCCGTGGTCTCCGGGCACATCCCCGGGACCGCGCAGCGGGTCCTGGACGGGACCGTTCGCGACGGCCTCGCGCACGTGACCATGGACGCCCGTCCCGTGGAGGAGATCATCGCCCGGATCGACGCCGCAGCGAGGAAGCGCCGGGGCCTGCAGCTCATGCTGCATCCCTCGCGTCTGGGCCGGGACGGGAAGCTCTCCGTCGAGGGCCTCACCGCCGTGCTGGACCACCTGGTCGCGCTGCGGGACCGCGGGGAGATCATGACGCTGTCGCCGTACCAGCTGGTGCTGGCCGATGCGAGGCACCCGCGCCCCGCAGACCCGGTCTGATCCGCCCCGGTCCGCTCCCGCCCGCACGGCGGACGCGACGGATCATCCGGTGATCATGAACTCTGCGGCGGTCCCGTCCCGGAGGCACTGGTGCCCGCCGTCCCGGAACCCCGGCAGCGGCAGATAGACGGCTCCGCAGCGGGGGCAGTACTCCCCGCCCGTGTCTTCGGCTTCGGCCCGCGCCTGTGCCTCATCGCCATACAGCCGCGCATTCATCGCGCGCGCATCATCGATCGTTCGAGGCCGATCCCCGAGGCCCCACCCCATTTCCATAGGAGAACCCTATGGTCACGATCCGTCGCGATCCGGGCGAGTTATCACTCGGCAACGTCACAACACGGTCACGCAGGCCGGACCGGCCCCATCGCCCGGAGAATGCACCCGCGGCGATATTCTCGGCAGGGTCGGAGACGTGCCGACGAATCGCGCCAGCGGACGATATACCCCCTCCGCATCGGGCCGGAGACACGCGACCGGGCGACGTCTCCGGGGCCGGTCCGGTCGACGCCCCGAGCGCGGAGGACGGTCGGGATCCGGAGGACCGCGTCCGCTCGCCGGGAGCGATCCGGTGACGGAGCCGGCTCCGGACCGCCCGGCGCTCCTGCTGCCGGCCGACGCACCCAGAACCGGATCGATCACGATCCGTATAGTGTGCGGCGGACTGCTGAGACGTGCGAGACGCCTGGAGGGCCGGCGATGGTCGGAACTCCTGACCGCGGGGACGACGACGCCGAAGGAGTGGCCATGGCACGCACGCCGGACGGGGCGAGGAGACGTCGGCGACTCCGATGGGCGCTGTCTGCGTTCACCGTCGTCATCCTGCTGGTCATCGCCGTGGTCGTGCTGTGGAAGCCGGACGTCCCCGGACCCATCCCGCCGAATCCGACGGGCGAGCACGAGGGCACCCAGGTCTCCGAATCGGTGTCCCTGACGGTCCCGGAGACGGTCCGGACGACGTCCGCGTCGTTCCCCGTCTCGGCAGGGGAGACGTACCTCCTGCGGTTCAGCGTGGAGACCGTGAAGCCAGCGGGCTCTCCGGGCAGCGCCATGTACTTCGGGGTCTCCCTGGCCTGCGTCGGGCCGGACGGCGAGGACTCCCGATCCATCGGCGGGACGCAGAACCTCCTGCAGGACGAGCCGGTCACCCTGCACAACCAGTTCCTCTACGAGGTCTCCGGCGACGGCGAGCGGACCTGCCGCCTGGTGGTGAGCTCACCGAATGAGAACGCCGCGGCCAAGGGCACGACGGTGGACGTCAAGATCGATTGGTCGGCGGCGCCGGTCGGGGACGAGGCGTTCGTGCTCGATTCCGCCGCGCGCCTGCCGCGCGTGGTCGGCGCGGGGGAGCGGGTGCCGGCCTTCCTCGAGGAGGTCCCCCTCGAGGACCTCGGCACGGGGCAGATCCAGGTGCTCAGCACCGTGCACGTGACGACCTGCACCATCGTCAACGGTTCCCGCGAAGGCGGCGAGCCGATGTGCCTCGAATCGGAGACCGATGCGCGCGGCAGCGAGTACGACGTCGAGCTGAGAGCCGACGTCCTGGGCCCGGACGGACGGACGTGCGCCAGCCTGAGCATGCTCAACGACTCCCAGCACGTGGACCGGCGCACCCACCATCAGATGCTGTCGATCGACAAGTCCGGCGAGCTGCCGGACATCACCTGCGGCGACACCGTGCGGATCGTCCTGGCCGTCGACAACGCCGGGCCCGCACCGCTCGTGGTGCATGGCGCAGGCTCCTCATTCGTCGCCGTCCCCGTCGCACCCTGAGGACTATCGGCGCGTCTGAGCTGGCGTGGCCGCTTCGCGCATATCTGAGATAGAGGCACCCTGGACGTCTTGCACGAAGTACTCTTAGTTGAAGGATCGATCTAAAAGGCAATAGCGCGGATCTGGAGAGGTGAAGGCTTTGACACAGTGGGACTTCCGGCGGGGGTTCATTATTGCGCCCCTTGCACATAAGTTCGCGGACAGCTCCGCGTTCTCCAAATGGAACCGAGTTCTCGTGCATGAGTATAAGATATGGGTGCATCCGGAGGCTGACATGAAGAGGCTTGCGGACGCAGAGGGTCGCGTTGCTCTCGCGATTGGCGATATCTTCGTAGCTCACGGGGGAAAATCCCTCGACGAACTTCTCTTCGACGTGGCCGGCGGAGACCTGCGAGCACTGGATCAACTTTCGGGTCGATTCGTTCTCCTGGTCGTCGACGATGCAGGGGCAGTGGTGTACCACGATCCTTTAGGGTCTCAATCGGTGTTTTACTCACAGGGCGACGATCCAATTGTCGCTTCGCACGCTACCTTGCTCGCGGAGAGCCAGGGGTTCAAGTTGTCGAGAGATGTGACTCGGTACATGTTGACTTCGGAGTACCGAGCACGGAGGACTCGGTTTCTCCCAGGGGACCTGACGAGGTACGAGCGCATCAAGCATCTCGTGCCAAACAATCGATTCCACATGCATGAGGGAAGGACGTCGAGATACTGGCCGTGGCGTCCCTGCCCCAAGAGCACGGCAGAGGAACTCCGAGAGCTGTGGGGCAATTATTTCGCCGCGCTGGTCCGGTATCTGGATGGCCGCTATCACCCGGTCATCGGGTTGACTGGTGGGCAGGACTCGAGGACTGTGATTGCGACGACTGAAGCTCTTGGCATGGCCGCGCGCTACGTTACTTGGGATCGAATGCCTGAGCCCGAAGCGGCGCGAATTCCTGTGCTCGCCGATCATCTCGGAAGGGAGCATTCATGGATCAAAATGAGCGAGCGACCGGATCTCGAGGAACTTGATGAGATTCGCCAGGCAGCTGCCCGAGCCGCCGGACACACACGGGGGTTGCCCATGTTACCCGCGCAGATGAGGGTCGGTGCAGGCTCAAGGGACGTTTTCCTGAAAGGGCTGGGCGGAGAGGTTATGCGCGGCCCATTCAACACGAGAGAGAAGCCGTATCTCCCTGAGGATGCAGTCGAGCTTGGGTTTGCGCTTTACGCGGGCTCGATTCGTTTAAACGCGGGCGAGTTCTACTCAAACTTCACTCGTCGCGCGGTGAGAGGCTTTCTGGAGCGCGCAAACTACGGGGCGGGACTCTTCGGGTGTGACGTGGGAGACCTTATTTACTGGGAGCAGCGCATGGGCACGTGGACCGCAGTTCAACACGCTGAGATGTCCGTCGTCATGCAGTCGCTCTCTGCGATGAATGATCGTGCCCTTTTCGAGGCCGCGTGGGGGCTCCCGCGGTCCGACCGGTTCGACGATGGGCCGCTCGTCGACATTATGAAATTCTACGACCCGAAGCTCGCAGAAATCTGATCGTCGTACGTGCCGGAGTGCTGACGGAACCCGCTACGCTCTTTCTGAGCCTATCCGGTCGTAGATTCCTGTCATGATCGTGCCGTAAAGTTCATTGTTGATTCCTTGATGGCCGGCGCCGAGATCCACCGGCACGTCGATGATCTCCACGTTGGATGACTTGCTGACGGCTTTTCGGAAGGGGGCCGCGTGGTGTCGCTCGTGGTAGATGTCTCCCGAGTTCATTACAAGGGTCACGCTCATGGTTGCGTCTTTGGAGATGATGCGTTCGGCGGCATCGATTCTCGGGAGGAGCTGCGGGTCGGAACCAGCGTCTTTTATGCCGAAGGATGCGGTCATCGCTGCGCGATAGGCTCGGACATTGTATTTGCGTAGGTCGGTCTGTGGATTGGCCGCCATGACGTGGGATCCGGGAATGTGAGCTCCCACCTGCAATGCCGCGAACCCGCCGCCTGAGCCGCCCTCCAGGACGATCTTGTATGCGTCCATAGAGGAGGCTAGACGCGTCACGATCGCCCCGATGGAACGAGGGAGGTCGATGTCTTCGGTGCCGAGGTACCACCCAAGGCGGAGCTCGCGGGAAAGATCGAGGGTGGGGTCACCGAACGCGACGATCGGTCCTGCCGTCAACTCCCGCTGATAGCGCACGCGCTGGAAGAGAGGAAGATTCACGCGAGCACGGTCGACGGCTGTGTGGAACATGACCGTGAGTGTGTCGCCGGGAGCCGGGATCACGAGTGCCGGAAGTACCAGGGACCCGAGATTGTAGGTAGCGAGGAAGTCGCCCTGAAGGAGAGGCGTTTCGGCAGTGCTCCCGTAGCAGCTCACCATGGGTGCTTTGGTGAGAGTCGGTTGGAATCCTGGGTGGCTGTCCCAGTTGATGAGGCCGGGACGATCGCGCCTGACTTCCTTGCGAGATAGTCCTGAATAGGAGACCTGGGTGAGGTCGGAAATCGCCGCCTGAAGACCTAGATCGATTCCGTCGCGAACCTCGAAAGAGGACTGGAGTTCTCGGAGTGATTCTGCTTCAGATTCGCGAGTTTCGGGATCGCGCTCGTCCCAAGCCTTCTTGCGTGCCCTACGCGTCGCCGCAAGGATGCGGTGGCGGATTTTCGCGTTCAGCGGGTTCAGAGTCACCCCGGGAGTAGAATGCGCACTTCGAGCTAGCTCGTCCGGATCCTCTGAAAGTCCAAGGACCTTTACCGTGTTTGGGTCGATGACGATCTGCTCCGCAACTCTTCCTGTGTCTACTTGGAGGCGGAGCCGGCCTTTGACTGAACTTTTTATCGTCTTCATCGCAGGTGTCGAACCCCTGAACCCTGCCGCGACAAGAGTGACGAACCGGAAGTTACGGCCGGTCTTGGTGAAACGCAAGGCCGGGGCCGCCGCACGTTTCTTCCAGCCAGTCGCAACCCAGCCTGATATCGGAGACTCTTCGCCTTCGGCGAAACTGAGATCCGGTCGCGTACCTGTATAGAGTACGGCTGCGTTCCGGTCTTCTGGTCCAGAAAGCTCGAAGCCGCGCTTTGTTTGATGGGCAGTCGTGTCGGGGCCGCATTGCCAGTTTTGGACCGCGGTGACCTGAGAGTCTGCGTCGACGTTGTCGATGACAACGGCGTACTCCCCGGAAATCGAATAGACGATGCGTCGACTGAGAGTTACTCCATCGTATCCATGATCTACGAACGTTACGTCGTAGACACTGGAATCCAGGTGTCTGCGCGTGCAGACCACCTTCGAGTCGACGCGGTAGTCTTCACCTTCGATGCTCGTGAGGCTGTGAGAAGCCCGTGAAATACAGTAGTCGCGCATTGCACTGTGCCCGTACTGGTACTTTCCAGGGTCTGTGATCCATTCGTGCCCCATAGAGCTGAATGTCATCGAAGATCCATCTGGATGACCATGGACGCGATCGGCCCGTCCGAACGAGACGGACCAGAACGTTTCGTCCGCAAAATCGCGCTCTTGGTCTCCCCAGCCGCTACGGGCGAAAAGGTAGCCTGCGTCGTAGATACGGATCAGGTCTTCCGGCGGCTCGCCGTCCGCTCCCGCAGTGCTCACCCATCGCGTCGCAGGATGGTCTATGCGAGAAGGAGAGCCTCCATCGGTATCACCGATTCCGACAAAGGTGCCAGAGGGCTTGGTCGCGTGAGCGAGCTCGACCGGGACCTCGTCCAACTTCTTCAGAGCTGTCGGGACCTCTCGCCCCTCTGCTTCGAGACGTCGGCGCGCCATCGACCACCAGTTGTAGTTCGCGAGGTGGTACATGAGGGCGCCCTCGGCATTGATGCCCTGCTCGTCATATGCCGTGCTGAATAGCTCCTCAAGCCGACGTGCGGCGAGATCCTGGAGGCCAGCGTCTTCGAGGACGGCTCCGCAGACGAACAGCCCTTGATGTTGATGAAGGGCGTGATTGGAATGACCGAGATGACGCTCGTCCACGATCCAGTCCGCATGCGTGCGAATCGCGGCCGCGAGCCATTCAAGCGCGCTCGGTCGGTAGGTCGAGACGAACGGGACAGCTAGGCACAGCTCGAGAGCTCGCAGTCCGTCGACCATGTTCATCCATGCCTCGGGTGCGCTTCGTCGCCCCGGAGGGTTCTTGAGGGCCCAGTCCTCCGCGAAGCGGAGCCAGGCTTCGGCCGCCGCATCGTCGCCGCTCTCGGCACGGCGTCGCAATGGATCCATCCAGCGGAGCATGTGCAGCTGCGCTCGCCAGTTCCGGTCCTGGAACGGGTCTGCACGCCAGTCCATGTCACCGTCGAACTCCCAGACGGGGTGCGGGACAAGTTCCAGCTTGCCTTCGAGGAGCCGTTTCGCCAGCCCTGCATCCTTGCTGGTGCGATTGAACATCACGCCGAAGGACTGCCGAGTGGCGGCTTCCACGGAGACTTTGGGGGACATCAGATTCCTCTCGGTGCGACAGGGCGTCATCGCCCGCGCAAGGGTGGATCGGAGCTCAAGTGTACGAAAGGCCGGCTTCAGGAAAGTGGTACGCGCGCCGGGGTCCGGCCACAGACGTGACCGGACCCCGGCGGAACTCAGGTGTGGCAGCCCGTGTTCAGCGGCTCAGTTCGGCGTAGGTGCCGGCGATGATCTGCGCGAGCTGCTTCCAGTCCCGGTTCTCCACGACCCAGTCCCGGGCCTGGGCGCCGATGCGGCGGGTGTGCTCGGCGTCGTCGAGCAGCTTGGTGAGCTGCTCGATGAGCGACTCCGCGCTTCCCTTCTCGTGGAGGTAGCCGTTCACGCCGGGCGTGACGATCTCCTTCAGGGCGGCGACGTCCGAGGCGACCACGGCCTTGCCCATCGCCATCGCCTCGAAGGGCTTCAGCGGCGAGACCATCTCGCACACCGGCAGGGGCAGCCGCGGGAACGGGGTGATGTCGATGAGCGAGTAGTAGCGCTCGACCTCCTCGTGCGGGACGCGACCGGTGAAGGTCACGACGTGCTCGAGCTCGTTCTCCTCGACGTAGTTCTCGAAGCGCTGCAGCTCCGCGCCGTCGCCGACGATGAGGACGTGGAAGTCCTCGCGCGTGCGGGTGAGGACCCGGGCGGCCTCGAGCATGAGCTCGATGCCCTCGTAGTCCAGGACGGACCCCACGTAGCCGATCACCGTCTTGCCGGCCACGCCGAGACGCGAGGCGAGCTCCTCGTCGCGGGGGATCGGGGTGAACCGGGCGGTGTCCACCCCGTTGGGCACGACGGTGATCTTGTCGCCGTCGACGCCGCGGGAGATCATCTCCTCCCGCAGGGCCTCGGTGATCGCGAAGACCTTCGTGGCGCCCTTGGCGGCGTCCGCCTCCATGCGCGCCATGTACTTGAACATGTTGGACTGCGCCCATTCGGGGTTGCGCGAGCCGCGGGTGACCTCCCACAGGCCACGGACCTCGTAGATCGACGGCAGGCCCAGCTGGCGGGCCGTCCTCACCGCGGTCAGGCCGTTCCAGTGGTTCGAGGCGGCGTGGATGATCGCCGGCCGCTCCTGGCGGGCCAGCTCGGTCAGGGCCTTCGCGTACCGCTCCGTGTAGAAGTACAGCGGGTTCTTCTTCTCGATCTCGCGGCCGGTCAGCAGGCGCCGGTAGTCGACGTCCCCCACGACCTCCTGCATCGGCACGTCCGGGAGCTCCGCCTTGCCGGGCATGTCGTACGGGTAGCCCAGGCGGGTCACACCGTCGACGTCCCAGCCGGCACGGTTCAGCTCCGACAGCAGCCCGTGGGTACGGGTCGCATAGCCGGCGGAGTTGTACGGCAGCGAATTGTGCAGCAGGTAGAACACATGGTCCTGCCGCGCCTCGTACGCCGGGGTCTTGCGCATCTTGGGGAACGGGAAGCCGGTCTTGCCCAGCTGGTAGTTGCTGACGGCCTGCCGCTGCTGCTCCTTCTGGAGCCCGGCGGCCCACCCGTCGCCGGGCCGGAAGCGCAGGTACGCCTCCAGGTACTGCGTGAGCTGCTTGTCCTTCTTGGCCGTGCGGGCGCGGCGGATCGCGCGGCGCAGGGCGTTCATCGGCACGGCCTGCGCCGGCGCCGCATCCAGCAGCTCCTTGGCGACCTTGCGGTTGCCGCGGCCCAGCGCCACCGTCAGGTGTGCGCGCAGCCGGTCGTTCTCCCCGAGCCCCTCGGCGGCGGCGAGGATCGCCTCGTCCGTCGCGGCCTTGTCGAGGTAGAGCTGGTTGATCGCGACGATCGCCCGGCTCACCGGGTCGCCGTCGGCGCCGACGATCGCCAGCACCGCGTCCAGGCGGTGGGGGATGGCGTAGTCGAGGGCGCCGCGGTGCGCGGCGGGCACCCCGGCGATGTCCGCGGCGAGGCGGGAGAACAGCCACGTGGTGCGGTCGGCGGGCAGGTCCAGCTCGCGGGCGAGCTCCAGGTACAGCTCGATCGCATCGATCTGCGTGCCGTCCTGGGCGATCGCGAGCGCGAGGACCTCCTCGGCGGCGCTGCCGCGCGAGTGGCGCACCAGGAAGCGCGCGTACTCCAGCAGAGCGGGCGTCGAGAACCCGGAGACCGCGACGACATCGCGGTAGGCGAGCAGGGCGCGCTCGGTCGTCTCGGCCGTCGCGGCGAGGGCCCGGGCGGCCTCGAGGGCCGCCTCGGGATCAGGGCCGGGCGCGGCAGAGGGCGCGGCCGATGCCGCCCCGGCGGCGGGCGCTCGGCCCGCGGCCTGGCCGCGGAACCACGAGAACCCGGAGGACTTCGACGGCTCCGGGCTCACCGCCACAGGCCCTTGGTGTCGATGACGACCTTCTCCTGCAGCTTCTCGCGGTCGAAGGTCTTGAAGGGGTCGTGGTCCACCAGCAGCAGCACGATGTCGGCGCGCTGCACGGCGTCGTCGAGGTCGGCGAGCTCGACGTTGCCCTTGCCCTCGAACTCGCGGGGCAGCTCCTCGATGTTCGGCTCGACCACGAGGACGGTGCCGTCCGAGAGGCGGTCGCTGAGGGCCACGGCGATGTCCTTGGAGGGGGACTCGCGCAGGTCGTCGATGTTGGCCTTGAAGGCGATGCCCAGCGCCGCGACGGTCGGGTTCTTGAAGCGGTCCGCCTTCTCCATGACCTTGTCCAGCACGAGCTGCGGCTTGGAGTCGTTGACGTTGCGGGCGGTGGCGATGAGCTTGGAGTGCTCGCGCTCCGCGGAGACGATGAACCACGGATCCACCGCGATGCAGTGGCCGCCCACGCCGGGGCCCGGCTGGAGGATGTTCACGCGCGGGTGGTGGTTGGCCAGCTCGATGAGCTCCCACACGTCGATGCCCTGGCGGTCGGCGATGATCGACAGCTCGTTGGCGAAGGCGATGTTCACGTCGCGGAAGGCGTTCTCGGTGAGCTTGGCCATCTCGGCGGTGCGCGCGTCGGTCAGCAGCAGCTCGCCGGTGCAGAAGCTCGCGTACAGGTCGCGGTTCAGCTCGCCGGCCTCGCGGGTCAGGCCGCCGATGATGCGGTCGTTCTCGACCATCTCGATCATGATGCGGCCGGGCAGCACGCGCTCGGGAGCATGGGAGAAGTACAGGGAGTTGGGGAGGTTGGGCTCCTGGGTGAACTCCGGACGCAGCCCGAGGATCACGTCGGCCATGAACTCCGTGGCTCCGGGCGGGGAGGTCGACTCGAGCACGACCAGCTCGCCGCCGCTGAGCTTCGGGGCGATGCCGCGGGCGGCCGCCTCGATGTAGGAGAGGTCCGCGTCGTGGTCGCCCTTGAACGGGGTGGGGACCGAGACGATGTAGGCGTCGGCCTCCGGGGTCTCGGTCTGGGCGCTCAGCTTGCCCTGGGCGACGGTGCCCGCGACGACCGTCTCGAGCCCTTCCTCGACGAACGGCACCTTGCCGGCGTTGATCGCATCGACGTTGGCCTGCTTCACGTCGACGCCGATCACGGTCTTCCCGGCCTGGGCCAGCACGGCGGCGGTCGGCAGTCCGATGTAGCCGAGGCCGATCACGCTGACGGTGTCGAGGGGGACGTTCGGGCTCATGGGTGCTCCTGGCGTGGGGGACGAGGGATGCGTCGGGACGCTCCCGTCACCGTAACGGGTGTCGCGCGCGAAGCGTAGGGCCTTCCGCGCGGGGACGGCGGGGATCACAGAAAACTCTCGGCGGGTCCGCTCGGGGCCCGGCCCACGTGCCCGGGCGTTGGCCGGCGGGCCATCCGCTGTTCACCCTCGTCGCTGGACGGGCGGCTCGGGCCACAGGGTGGTCCGGACTGCGGGCGGAGCGCGCCACGGGCGGCCCGATCCCGCGGGACCCGCTCAGCCGCCGGCCTCGGCGGCTCCTCCCTGGTCCGAGGCCCCGCCGCCGTCGGAGGGCGCGGCCTCGGCGACGGGTGCGAACCGCAGCAGCAGCGTGCTGCCCGGGGTGCTCGCCACGCTCAGCGGCGCCCCGCGCCCCAGCGGCGCCTGCGCGAGGGCGCCGGCCGGGGCGGCGGGCGCTCCGAGCCGGGAGGACGGGGCCTCCAGGGAGTCGCCCGCCAGGAGGGAGCCGTCCGCGAGGGTCCAGGCCGTCGGCGCGGCGGCGTCGAGGCCGCCGGGGGCGCTGAGCTGCACCGGCACTGGCGCCGCGCCCTCCGGGTCGCGCAGGTCCACGATCATCACGCCCAGCGTCCCGTCGTCGCCGAGGACCGCGTGCACCATGATCCGGCCGTCGCCGCTGACCGCGGGGGCCAGCACCGTGCCCGCGGGCAGCTGGGCCAGCTGCAGCATCGCCAGGAAGCTGGTGCGGCCGCGCAGCAGCCCGCCGGGCCGGTCCAGGGAGCCCGTCGCGCAGACCGGGCTCATGGGGGCGCCGCCCTGGCAGGCCTGCAGGGTCGCGTGGAACGCCAGGCGCTCCACGCCCGACTCCGCCGCGGTGAGGGCGTAGTCCCCGGTCCACAGCGCCTGCGCGTGCGTGCGGGAGGTGGCGTTGGTGCCCGGGCAGGAGGTCGGCCCCGTCTCCTCCATCCACAGCGGCAGGTCGTGCTGCTCGGCGACCTGGGCCCCCATGCCGATGAGCTGCCGGGCGCGCTCGCGCAGCGCCGGGGAGGTGAGGTCCTCGACCGTCGGGTTCGCGATCGACGAGGCCGGGCCGGAGCAGTCCCACAGCGGATACCAGTGCATGGTCAGCGCCCGCTGGTGCGGGATCCCGGACTCGGCGAACGCCCGCCACCAGGGGGCGTCGTAGGCGCCCGGCCCGGCGATCGGCGTGCCGGGGGCGACGGCCTCGATCGCGGCCGAGTGCTCGGTGAGCGCGGCCCGGTAGGCGTCGGTGTCCCAGCTGTCGTCCCGCACGGCCAGCTGCGGCTGGTTGGCGTGGAAGAAGCCGTTGGGCTCGTTGCCGATCGACACCGCCAGCAGGCGCCGGCCGAAGGCCTCCCGGGCGTGGGCGGCCATGTCCGCGGCGCGCTGCGGGTCGTCATGGCCCAGGTCCAGGGTGATCGTCACCGAGGCGTCCGCGGCCTCCGCCGCCGCGGCGACCCGCTGCAGATCGGCCGGCGTGACGGTGGCCTCCGCCCAGTCCGGGGCGCTCTCCCCGCTCGAGGTCCACCACATACGCCGGTCCACGCTGTTGCCGCCGAAGCGCAGCACGGGGGAGTCCAGCGCCTCCAGCATCTCGTCGAGGTTGGAGGACTCCGAGCCCCACAGCGGGGAGGCCAGGTCCGTCGCCTCGAAGCTCAGGCCGATGCTCCCGTCCCAGCGCTGCGCCCCCTCGGGGACGGCGAAGGACGCGGTCACCGGCTCCGCGGTGGAGGCGGCGATGTCGGGCAGGGCCAGCGGCCCGGGGTCCGGGTCGTAGCCCGGGGCGTCGAGCTCGTCCTGCGGCCGCGGAGACGGCGCCGCCGAGGGGGACGCCGGCCCTGCGGGACCCGGGAGGAGGCCTTCGCGGGCATCGGGCAGGCCCACGACCACCGCTGTGACCAGCAGGACGGCCACGACGAGCGCGGCCGGGACGACGAGTCGGGTGCGCGAGCGCCGGCGGACATCGGCCATCGTCAGATCATCACGTGCGCGTCGTTCGTCCCGAACCAGGCGACATCGGCCGTGGCCAGCAGCTCGCGGTCGCCCGCGGTCCAGGAGTGCTGGGCGACCTGGCCGCGCTGCTGGACGAAGTTGAAGCGGTCCGCGGAGTAGATCGTCCCGCCGCCGTCGATCACGGCCTGCAGGAACGCCGTGTCCTCCCCGCGGGAGACGTCCTCGAAGGGATGCGCGGCGAAGACCTCCCGCCCGGCGGTGAGGGTCGGGCCCATCACCCGGTCGGTGTACCGGTGCTCCATCCACGGGAAGCGCAGCAGCGTGGCATCGGGCCCGGCGAGGTGCATGTAGTGCGCGTGCTTGCCCACCACGTCCGCGCCGGAGAACTCCCGGGCCTGCAGCAGGTCGTGCAGGTACCAGGGGCCGTAGAGGTCGTCGTCGTCCATCTTCGCCAGCACGGCCCCCTCCGCGCGGGCGACGGCGGCGTTCAGGCAGGCGCCCAGGGTCCAGGCCGGGTCGCCGGCGAGGACCTGCAGGTCGCGGATCCCCGCCGCCTCGGCGGCGGCCGCGTCCACGCCGCCGGCGGCGTCGAAGCCGTGCGTGACCAGGATCAGCTGCACCTCGACGTCGCGCTGGCGGCCTACCTGGCCCAGCAGGTGCGTGATCTGCTCGGGGCGGTTGGTCGCCGCGAGCACGCTGACCGTGGGCAGCGAGGCCGCACCGGGCAGCCCGCGCGGATCGCGCCGCCCGGTGACCTGCACGGCGTCCAGCACCGTGCGGGCGCGGTGGGTGTAGGTGTGCTCGCGCCAGATCCTCCGCTGCGCGCGGTGCACGGCGCGGTCCCGCAGCTCGCGCGAGCGCACCAGGGCCCGCACCACGTGGCCGGCCTCCTCGCGCGTGGCGACCACGGGGACCTCGTCGTCCTCGAAGAACTCGCCGATCGCGGGGGAAGGGGTGGAGACCACCGGGGTGCCCGAGGCGGTGATCTCGAAGATCCGCCGGGCGCACATCGACGGGCTCGTGACCACCGAGTTGACGTTGAGGAACACCTTGTACGCCTTGTACGCGGTGAGCATCTGCGGGTAGGCGAGGGAGCCGACCACCCGATCGGCGAGCTCGCCGGGGAACTGGTAGTTCTGGTCGTCGCCCAGGAAGCGGGAGAAGATCTCCAGCCCCGTGCCCATCCGCGGGGAGACGTCCAGCGCCCCGCCCAGCAGCAGGTCCATCTGCTCGCGGCGCTCGGGGAACTTGTGGGCGAAGTACATCCCCGCGAAGGCGACGTCGCGGGCCTGGTGCCCGTTCTGCGGGCGCACCGGGTTGTGCACCGCGGACTGCGCCGCGAACGGCAGCACGTCCACCCGCTCGTGGCCCAGCTCCTCGCGGTACCGCGGCAGCAGCGTCACATCGGTCGTGAAGACCTGGTCGAACAGGCGTGCCGTCTCCCGGAAGTCCTCGAAGTGCGGGGGATCCTCCTTGTTCCAGAACACGGTCGGGATGCCCTGCTCGCGGCAGTGCGCCACCAGCTCCCGCAGCGGCGCCGAGGGGGCCTTCGAGCCGGTGAGCTGGTACTGCCAGGCATCGGCGTTGCCGTGCCAGGCCGACTCCACCAGCAGCAGGTCCACCGGAGCCTGCGCGAGCTGCTCGCGCCAGCCCTGCGGGGTCACGGCCACGGTCTCGAACTCGTAGCTCCAGGCCAGCATCGAGAAGTCGTCGAGGATCACGGCGGCGCGCAGGCCCTCGAAGCGCGGGGGGCGCTGCGGCATCACGGCCGCCTCGAAGGACAGCGGCCCGCCGTCCTGCTGCGTGCCCGAGCCGTCGGCGGTGGTGGCGCGGATCCGCCGGCGCTGCTGCCACGTCCGCAGCTGGGGGACGCCGCCCTTGCGCAGGTGCCACAGGGCGGTGCGGGCGGTGCGGAGAGGCGACTCCGGCGTCCGGCCGGAGGAGCCGGGGGGCTGCGCTGACATGCGAGAGGACCTCGAGGCGATGGGCGGGGCAGGGACGGGCACAGCCTACGTCGTCCTTCGCCGGGGCCAGGGCAGATCCTCGGGCCGACGCCTGGACGCGGAGCCTCCCGTGTGATGTGCTCGCGGTCATGGATCCGAGACCCGACCTGGACGCCTCCCCGTCGCCCGAGGCCCCGCCGCGCGCGAGCCGCCCGGTCGAGGCGCGCCCGTTGCCGCGCACCGACCTCCTCTGCAGCCCCCTGACCCTGGGCACCTCCGGCCTCGGCGCCGGCACCGTGCCCGGGAGCCCGGAAGAGGCCCGGGCCGTGGAGCTGGCCGCCGCGATGCTGCACGGCCCCTACGCGCTGATCGACACGTCCAACGCCTACGCGGGCGGCCGCAGCGAGGCCGTCCTCGGCCTCGCCCTGCGGGAGGCGGGCATCGGCGACGGCCGCGCGATCGTGACCAAGGTCGACGCCGATCCCGAGACCGGCGCCTTCGACCGCGATCGCGTGCTGCGGTCCTTCGAGGAGAGCCGGGCACGGCTCGGGGTCGACACGATCGGCCTGCTGCACCTCCACGACCCGTACGGGATCAGCGTCGAGCAGGGCATGGCCGAGGACGGCCCGGTCGCGGGCCTGCAGGAGCTCAAGGAGCAGGGCGCGGTCGGGGCCATCGGCATCGCGGCCGGGAAGCTCGACCTGATGCACCGCTACGTCGGCACGGGCGCCTTCGACGTGGTGCTGAACCACAACCGGTACACGCTCGCCGATCGCAGCGCGACGGCCCTGTTCCAGGAGGCGGGCGAGCGCGGCATGGGCGTGCTGAACGCCGCCCCGTTCGGCGGGGCGCTGCTGGCCAAGGGGTCCGCCAGCGGAGCCACCTACGCCTACCGGCAGCCCCCGGCGGAGCTGGTGGACTGGGTGCGGCGCGTCGAGGAGCTCTGCGCCCGCCACGGGATCACCCTGCCGGCGGCGGCGCTGCAGTTCTCCCTGCGCTCGCCGCTGGTGCACTCCACGGTGGTCGGGATCTCCTCCGCAGAGCGCATCGCCCAGCTGGAGCAGATGCGGGGCACGGCGGTGCCGGGCGCGTTCTGGGAGGAGCTGGACGGGCTGGGCCTGCCCGCCACCGGCACCCGGTAGCGCGCCGTCGCCGCGGAGCGCCGGGGAGCCGCCGCGAACGTGCGATCCGCCATGCGGAGCCCTCGCGCGCGGGCGCGTGCGGGTACTCTGAGGCCCGCTTCCGCCCGCCCCCTGGAGGAGATCCGTGACCGCTCAGCCGACCGCCAGCGCCCGCCCTGCGCGCGTCGCCGTGTACGGCAGCTGCGTCGCCCGGGACACCGTCGAGGCCGCGGGCGAGGGGCAGATGAGCATCCAGGTCTACGTGGCGCGCCAGTCCCTGCTCTCCGCGGGCAGCGACGCGAGCAGCCATTTCCCGGCCGATGCGCCCATCGACTCCGCCTTCCAGCGCCGCATGATGGTCTCCGACTTCGCCGGCGACCTGCGCACCCACCTCGAGGCCGTCGCCGAGGACGTCGACGTGCTGCTGTGGGACCTCGTCGACGAGCGCCACGGCGTGCACGAGTACCCCGACGGGACCGTCGTCACCCGCAGCATCGATCTGGTGTCGGTCCCGGAGGCGCTCGCCGCCGTCGAGGACGCCCGCCACATCCCCTTCGGCAGCGACGAGCACTTCGCCCGCTGGACGGAGCGGGCCGATGCCTTCATCGCCGCCCTCGAGGAGCACGGGCTGCTCGCGCGGACCGTCGTGCTGCAGGTCCCGTGGGCGCTGATCACCGTCGCCGGCGAGCCGACCCCCTGGTCGATGGGCGTGCCCGCGCGCGAGGCGAACGAGTCCTACCGGCGCTACTACCAGCACCTGCGCGATCACGGCCTGCGGATCCTGGAGCTGCAGCCCCTCGCCGTGCTCGCGGATCCCGAGCACCGCTGGGGGTTGGCGGCCTTCCACTACACGCCCGAGGTGTACCAGGAGATCATCCGGCGCCTCGCGCTCGAGTTCGCAGTGCCGATCCCCGGGATCGACCCGGACACGGACCCGGAGACCGACGCCGCCTGAGCGACGCCGTATGAGCGGCGCCGCCGCACGGCGATCGAGCATGCCGTTCGAGGACTCCGCTCGGAGGCTCAGTCTCGCAGCGCGCGCCGGCCCGACCACAGCGCGAGGCCGCCGCCGATGACGGCCAGGGCGATGCCCACCAGCCCCAGGCGCAGGTCCACGCCCGTGTTCGCGAGCTCGCCGGGCTCCTGGGAGCCGGCCGACGCCCCGGTCTCATCGGGCGCGGGAGAGGTGGTCGCGCCCGAGCCCTGCTCGGCGCCGAGCAGCTCGGCGATGGCCGAGGCCATGCCCACGCCCGAGGCGGGACCGGCCGTCGCGGAGCCGGCGGGGGAGCTCGGCTCCTCGGACGGGGTCTGCGGGGCCTCGGTGTCCTGGTCGTCCTCCGGATCGGTGGTCGCCTCGTGATCGACCGGCACGGTCGTGGTCTCGGGGGCGGTCGGCTCCGGCGAGGGGGTCGTGGTCGGCTCCTCGGTGGGCGTCTCGGTCTCGCCCTCGGTGGGCTCGGTCGAGGGATCCGGGGCCGGCGCGGACGTCGAGCCGTCCGTGGGCTCCCCGGAGGTCTCCGGGTCCGTCGGCGCGGTCGAGGGGTCCTCGCTCGGCGCGGTCGACGGGTCCTCGGTGGGCTCCTCGGTCGTGGGCTCGCCCGAGGTGGGCTCCTCGGTGGGCTCCTCGGTCGTGGGCTCGCCCGAGGTGGGCTCCTCGGTGGGCTCCTGCGTGGTGGGCTCGCCGGAGGTCGGCTCCTCGGTGGGCTCTGCCGTCGGCTCGTCCGTCGGCTCCTCGGTGGGGTCCTCCGTCGGGTCCGTCGGCTCGGACGGCTCCGACCCGGCGACGGTGACGGTGGCGTAGGCCTGGTCGGCCCCGGCGGTGAGGATCAGGCGGTACTCGCCGGGCTCGTCGAGGGTGACGGGCGTGCTCACCTGACCGCGGGAGTTCGAGGTGGTGGAGAACGAGGAGACCGAGGGCCCTTCGACGTCGACGCGCACCGCCGTGCTCGCGGGGAAGCCGCAGCCGGTCAGCTCGGTGCTCTCCCCGGGCGCGATGGTCGAGGGGGAGACGGAGGCGCTGGGGTTCGAGCACACATCGGGCAGGTCCGCGGGCGCCACGGCACCTGCCGTGGGCGCATGCTCGACGATCGCCACGGTGGCGGGGACCCCCGCGCAGGCGGCCACCAGCACGAGGCCGGCGCCGAGGCGGGCGAAGGGCGGGCGCGGTCGCGTGAGCACGATCCGTACTCCTCGGGGTCGTGGGGGAGAGGACCCTCGGCCACCGTCCGCCGCGTGGTCCTCGCGGAGGGACGATCGGCCCGGAGCGCGCACGCGGCTCGTGCCGCGCGGACGGCACCGTGCCACCCAGGAAATCCTCCGTACACTCTAGAGGTCGGCGTCCCGACGCTGAACCTGGTCGTCACCAGGGCCACACCAAGTCTTCGTCAACTCCTGCCGCCTGCGGCAGGGCCGGCGGAGCCGGTGCGGCAGCCTCGCCGGGCCCGCCCGGCATCGCCGCGGCCGCGGCCCGCACGTCCGTCCCTGACCAGGAGGCTCAGATGCTCGAGGCCGTTCCCCAGGCGGACCAGGCGCTCCTGACCGAGCCCGAGGCCCAGCGCATCGCCCGCACCGCCGCGGACGTCGTCCAGGAGGTCGCCCGGGTCGTGGAGGGCAAGCCCCGCGCGATCCGGCTGGCCATGACGGTGCTCCTAGCCGACGGCCACCTCCTGCTCGAGGACGTCCCCGGCGTCGGCAAGACCCTGCTGGCCAAGGCCCTCGCCGCGGCGCTCGGCGCCCGTCGCGCCCGCATCCAGTTCACCCCCGACCTGCTGCCGGGGGACGTCACCGGCGCGAGCGTGCTGGACCCCAGCACCGGCGCCTTCAGCTTCCGTCCCGGCGCCGTGTTCACCCACATCCTGCTGGCCGACGAGATCAACCGCGCCTCGCCGAAGACGCAGTCCGCGCTGCTGGAGTCGATGGAGGAGCGCCAGGTCAGCGTCGACGGCGAGACCTACGTGCTCGAGAGCCCCTTCATGGTCGTCGCCACCGCGAACCCCGTGGAGATGGAGGGCACCTACCACCTGCCCGAGGCGCAGCGCGACCGCTTCCTCGCCCAGACCTCCCTGGGCTATCCCGCCCACGACGCCGAGCTGCGGATGCTCGCCGTGCAGACCGGGCCGCTGGCCGCCAGCGCCCGCGAGGCGTCCGACGAGATCCGCGCCCGCACCAGCCCCGAGCAGATCGCCGCGGACATCCGCGCCATCCGCCGCGTCCACGCCTCCCCGGCGCTGCTGGACTACGTGGTGCGCCTGGCCGCCGGCACCCGCGACCACGGGCAGGTGGTCCTCGGCGCCTCGCCCCGCGCCACCGTGCACCTAGTGCGCATGCTCAAGGCCCATGCCGCCATGGAGGGCCGCGTCTTCGTCCTGCCCGAGGACGTGCGCGGCGTCATCGGCCCCGTGTGGCGCCATCGCCTGCACCTGGCCCCGCAGGCCCTCTCCCGCGGGGTGAGCGCGGCCGATGTCCTGCGCGACGTCCTCGCCTCGACCCCGCTGGAACGGTGAGCCGCCGCGCCCGCAGCCGGGTGCCGCACCGCTCCCTGGTGCGGCCCACCGGCCGCGGGACCCTCGCGATCGTGCTCGCGCCGCTGCTCCTGCTGGGCGCCGAGGTCACGGGCCTGGCCCTGCTGCACTACCTCGCCAGCGCGCTGCTGGTCGCGCTGGGCCTGTCGGGCCTGATGATCCTCCTCAGCGGGGTGCGTCTCGACCTCGAGCGCCGGGTGCAGGCCGATGCGGTCCGGGCCGGCGGCGCGGTCGACGTCCAGATGCGCCTGGTCCCGACCGCCCTGTTCGCCCGCGTGCCGCTGGGCCGCGGGGTGGTGCGCTCCTACCTGCCGGCCGCCCTCGGCGGCCACGGCGACCTGCCGCTCGCGCCGAGCATGCCGCACAGCCTGGTGGTGCGCCGCCGCGGAGTGCACGAGCTGGGCCCGTGCGGGATCCTCGTGCGGGACGTGCTGGGCCTGTTCCACCTGCGCCGCATCGTCCCGGCGCCCGCGCAGGTCGTCGGCCTGCCCGCGGTGGAGGAGATCGACCTCGTCCTCGCGCAGCGCCTGGGGCGCGCCCTCGGCGACTCCGCCTCCGCCGGCTCCCGGGCCCAGGGGGACCCGGGGCCCATCGCCCGGGTGTACGTCCCCGGCGACGACATCCGCCGCATGCACTGGAAGGCCAGCGCCCGCACCGGGCGCCTCATGACCCGTGAGGACGAGCCGTCCACCAGCGTGAACGCCCTCATCGTCCTGGACACCCGCGCCCCGGCCGGGCCCTTCCCGCCCGCGATGGAGGAGGCGATCGCCCGCGCCCAGGACCGCGCCGTCGACCACGCCGCCACCGCCCTGCTGGCCCTGCGCGGCCAGGGGTACGACGTGACGGTGCTCGACGCGAGCGGGGACCGCATCGTCGCCGCGGGGCGCGAGCACCCCCTCGGCGCCTCCGCCGCCGGCGGCTCCGGACGGTACGGGGCGGGCGCCGCCTCGGGCGGGTCCGGCGGGATCGCGCACCACGGGGCGCAGGCCGATGCGATCTCCGCCCACGCCGCCCTGCTGGCCCTGGCCGCCGTCGGCTTCGGCGACACCGACGAGCACCGCGACCCCCACCAGGGGGCGCCGGGACCCGTCGCGGTGGCGCTGGCCATCGGCGCCGGCGACGGCGAGGCCTTCGCCGACCTGGACCTGGACCGCTTCGCCGGCAGCGCCCCGCGCCGCCTGGCCCTCGCCGTCCTGCCCGAGCCGCGCCCCGGCCGCGGACCGGCCGACGTCGAGGTCGCCGGCGGCGGCGCGCGCGGCAGCTGGCGCCGCGTCGAGGCCGGCTGCGAGGCGAGCCTCCGCGAGATCCTTCGGGCCGTGGCCGATGCCGGCATCGGAGCGGCGCGATGAGCCCGCTGCTGGGCCGCCCCGCCCCCGATCCCGCCGCCGCGCTCGCCCGCGGCGGGATCCTCGCCGTCGCCACCCTGCTCGCCTGGACGCCGCTGTCGCTGCTGTTCACCGCCCCCTCCTGGTGGTTCGTGCCGCTGTGCAGCACGATCGCGGTGCTCGGCATCGGCGCGCTGGCCCGCGCCCTCGTGCCCATCCCGGCGCTGGTCCCCGTCATCCACCTCGGCACGGTGCTGGCGGTGACCGTCTTCGCCGAGCTCACCACCGGGGTGCTCGAGGCCCAGCACCGCATCGTCGCCCCCGGCACGGGGCTGCTCGACGCCCAGGTCGCCGTGCTGCGCGCGGGCATCGAGGAGATCGGCGGGGGCCGCGCCCCGGTGGACCTCACCGGTCCCGGCCAGGTGGTCCTGACCCTCGCGGTCTCCCTCGTGGTGGTGGTGCTGGACCTGCTGTTCCTCGACCTGGGCTGGCACACCCCCACCGGGTTCCTGCTGCTGGCCCTCATGCTGGTGCCCGCGCTCATGTACCCGGCGGGCGGGCCCTGGTGGACGGCGACCGGGCCGCTGGCCGGCGCCCTGATCGTGTTCGCCGCGCGCACCCTCCACGCCGACGGCTCCTACCTCCACGGCGACGAACGGCCCCACACCGGGCCCCTCAGCCGCCGCACCGCCGTCACCGCGCTGACCGCCGGGACCATCGGCGCGGTCCTCGCCGGGGCTCCGATGCTCTCCGCGATCCTGCCGCGGCCGGTGCGCCCGCTGCTGCCGCTGGACATCGACACCATCAACGCCTGGCGCGGCCAGGAGGCCACCGATCTCGGCGCCGTGATGATCGACGACTCGATCTCGGTGCGCCGCGACCTCATGCGCCGCGGCGAGGCGGAGGTGCTGCGCATGACGGTCACCGGCGGCGACCCCGACTACCTGCGCCTGCACACCCTGACCCGCTTCGACGGGGCGAGCTTCCGTCGCGGCGACGGCTGGGCCGCAGGCGGCGCGGGGGACCAGCTGCCCGCGGCGTTCACGGACCGCCGCCTGGCCGGGGGCCCTCCGGCCGATGCGATCACCTACCAGGTCTCCCTCACCTCCCTGCAGGGCGACGCGCTGCCCGCCCCGCCGGCCATCGGCTGGTACAGCACCCCGCTGGACGGGCGGATCGCCGCCGCCGGGGCGGCCGACGGCACCCTCCTGCTCGAAGACGGCGTCCAGGACCTCAGCGGCGTCGCGTACGAGGTCGCCTCCCGCCCCTCCGGGAGCACGGCCGCGCAGCTGCGGGCCCTGAGCACCTCGGCGTTCACCGAGCCCTTCGACGCCGGCTATCTCGCCGGGGACGTCCCGCAGATGATCGCCGACCTCGCCGAACAGGTCGCCGCGGACGCGGGCGCCGCCGGCGCCTACGACACCGCCCGCGCCTTCGTTGCGTTCTTCCACGCCGAGTTCGACTACTCGCTGTCGGTGACCACGCCGCCCGGCAGCGACCCCATCGCCTCCTTCCTCACCGAGCGGATCGGCTACTGCGAGCAGTTCGCCGCGACCTTCGCGCTGATGATGGACGCGCGCGGCTATCCCACCCGCGTCGCCATCGGCTTCACCGCCGGCACGGAGGACGGCGAGGAGCGCACCGTCACCAACCACAACGCCCACGCCTGGCCCGAGGTCTGGTTCGGGGCCGAGCACGGCTGGGTGCGCTTCGAGCCGACCCCGCCGTCGGCCGGCAGCGGCACCAGCGCTCCCGGGCATGAGGACGAGGACGCCCCCGCCGAGGAGACGACCCCCGCGACGGCGCCCAGCGCCGAGCAGACCACCGCGCCCGTCGAGCAGACCTCGAGCGCCTCCGAGACGCCCTCCGAGTCCGCGAGCACCGCCTCCGAGGGCGGCGGCACCGACCCCGGCGGCGACGCGGGGGACGGGGACGGCGAGGGGCCGGGGACCGGCGCCCTGGTCCTGGGCGGGGCGCTGCTCGGCGGCGCCGGCCTCGGCGGCGGCCTCCTGTGGCGCGCGCGGCACCGGGCCCGTGCCCGCGACGCCCGCTGGGCGGGCCTCGGCCCGGTGGCGGACGGGACCGACGGGCAGGCCGAGGCGAGGGCCGGGGCCGAGGCGGAGGCCGGAGCCGAGGCGGAGGCCGGGGGCGAGGCGGAGGCCGGGGCCGACGCCGAGGCGGTGCGCCGCGCCGCCGCCCAGCTCGCCTGGGAGGAGATCGGGCAGGCCATCGTCCACCGCCGCCGGGCCATCCGGCTGCTGGGCTGGACGGGCCGCTGGGGACGGCCCCCCGGCGACCTCGAGCTGGATGCGACCCTCACGCCGAGCCGCGCCCTGGAGGCGATGCTGGACCGCCTCGCCACCCTGGGCCGATGGGCCGGCCGCGGATCCGAGGCCGCGGTCGTCACGGCCCGCCACCACGAGGCGGCCGCCCGCATCGGCGCCGCCCTCGAGGCCTCCCGCTACGCACCCCCTCCGGTGCCGCGGGCGGCGAGCACCGCCGCGACCCGCCGGTCCCACGCCGCGCCCACCGCGGATCCCCGCGCCGCGCTGCGTGAGGACGCGGACCTCCTCCTCGCCCTCATCCGCAGCCTCTGACGCTCCCCGCCCCGGCCGTCGGCCGCTCCGAGCGCCGCCGACCCGCCCGTGACCTGCGGTCGGGGCCCGGCCGCAGCAGGCGTATGCTCTCCGGCGTGCTCTCCCCCCGCAGCGCTCCGTCCCGGGATCCGCAGCCCGCGCGATCCGACGCCCCGACCCGAGGCCCCGGCTCGGTGCGGCGCTGGATGCGATCCCCGGCGCGGCTGATCACGGCCGGCACCGCCATGATCCTCACCGCCGGCACCGCCGCGCTGATGATGCCCTTCACCCGCATCGGCGAGCACGCCCCGCCGCTGGTGGACGCCCTGTTCACCGCCGCCTCGGCGCTGTGCGTGACCGGGCTGATCACCGTCGACACCGCGACCTACTGGTCCCCGGCCGGGCAGCTCGTGATCATGGTGCTGATCCAGATCGGCGGGCTCGGCGTGATGACCCTGTCGACGCTGCTCGCGGTGCTCACCGTGCGCCGCATCGGCGTGCGCACCCGCGCCGCGATCGCGCAGTCCAGCGCCGGGACCCTGCAGGACGCGCCCGCGATCATCGGCCGCATCCTCGCCATCAGCTTCGCCGTCGAGGCGGTGATCGCCGCGGTGCTGGTGGTGCGCTACCTCCTGGACGGGATGAGCGCGGGCACCGCCCTGTTCCGCGGGGCGTTCCTGGCCGTCTCCGCCTTCAACAACGCCGGGTTCGCGCTGGACAGCGACAGCCTCATCGGCGAGAACTCCGATCCGTTCATCCTCGCCCCGGTCATGGTCGCGGTGGTGCTCGGCGGCATCGGCTTCCCCGTGATCGTGGAGATGCTGCGGCGCTTCCGCACGCCGCGCCGCTGGAGCCTGACCACCAAGCTCACGCTCACCGGGACCGCGGTGCTGCTCGGCGCGGGCACCGTGCTGACCCTCGCCCTGGAGAGCTCCAACTCCGCCACCCTGGGGTCGATGTCCTGGGGCGACCGCCTGTGGAACGCCGTCTTCCACTCGGTGGTCTCGCGCACCGCCGGCTTCAACGCCATCGACACCTCCGCGATGCGCCCGGAGTCGTGGCTGGGCACGGACGTGCTCATGATGATCGGCGGAGGCTCCGGCGGCACCGCCGGCGGCATGAAGGTCACCACCGTCATGGTGCTGCTGCTGATCATCCGCAGCGAGCTGCGCGGGGACCCCTTCGTGGTGGCCTTCGGCAAGCGGCTCTCCCGTGCCGTGCACCGCGAGGTCATCACCGTCGTCGGGCTGATGGGCGCGCTGGTGGCGGTGTCGACCTTCGTCGTGATGGTCCTCGAGTCGATCCCCTTCGACCGGGTGCTGTTCGAGGTCACCTCGGCGCTGTCCACCACCGGACTGTCCACCGGCATCACGGCGGATCTCTCGCCGGTGTCGAAGATCCTGCTGGTGGGGCTGATGATCATCGGCCGCGTCGGCCCGATCACCCTGGGCACGGCGCTCGCGCTGCGCCGCCGCCCGCTGCTGTTCGAACCTCCCAAGGAAAGGCCGACCATTGGCTAGGAACACCTCATCGCGTCGCGGGACGTCCGATCCCGCGCAGATCCGCTCCGTCGCCGTGCTGGGCCTGGGCCGCTTCGGCTCCTCCCTCGCCCTCGAGCTCGAGTCCCAGGGCATCGAGGTGCTGGGCGTCGACGCCGACGAGGAGATCGTCCAGGAGCTCAGCGAGGACCTCAACTACGCCGCGCGCGCCGACATCTCCCGCGCGGACGCCCTCGCGCAGCTGGGCGTCGCGGAGATGGACCGGGTCGTCGTCGCCGTCGGCAGCCGCATCGAGACCAGCGTGCTGACCTGCTCGCACCTTCTGCGCGCCGGGGTCACCGGGCTGTGGGCGAAGGCCGATTCGACCGCCCACGAGCAGATCCTCGCGCAGCTGGGCGTCGAGCACGTGATCAGCCCGCAGGCCGCCATGGGGCGGCGCGTCGCGCACCTGCTGGCCGACTCCGCGCAGGACTGGACCGACTACGGCGGCGGCTTCGTGATGGGGCGCTTCGCCGCCCCCACCTCGCTGATCCACCGCATGGCCGCCGATGCCGGCATCGAGCAGGACTTCGGGGTGCGGATCGTCGCGCGCCGCGCCATGGGCGGCCGATGGGAGTACGTCGCGGCGCAGACCGTGTACGCCCCCGGCGACGAGCTCATCGTCGCCGGGAACTACAAGGACATGGAGCGGTTCGGCCGGGAGGCCTGAGCACCGCGCGGCGCGTCGATCCTCGGCGTCGCGCGGGCGGGGCCGGCCCGTGGCCGCTGCCGGGGTCAGGCGCCCTGCGCGCCCTCTCCGAAGCGGCGCTGGCGGGCGGCCTCCTCGAACTGGCGGGCGGCCTTGAGGGAGTCCACCTCGCCGACCACGGGGTTCGGCTGGTGGGTGGCGCGGGTCCCGCTGTACAGCGACAGCAGGTTCATGGCGACGGCGCGCTGGTTGCGGTGGCCCAGCAGCTTGCCGACGTGCACGCCCAGCCACGCCATCCAGCCCACGGAGCCGGAGAGGTCCGGGAAGTGGGGGATCTCCGCGATCGCGGCATGGCGGCCGATGGTCGCCATCGTGCCCAGATCCAGGTACCGGAACGGCTTCGGCTGCTGGCCGCGGACATCGGCCGTGATGGAGCGGGCCACCGCCTGACCCATCTGGATGGCCGGCTGCGCCAGCTGCGGCAGCTCGTCGTCCTGGGCGGCGATGTCGCCGGCGGCGTAGACGCCGGGGAAGCCCTGGACCTGCAGGGTGTCGTCCACGAGGATGCGGCCGCGCTTGTTCTGCGGCAGGCCCCACTCCTTGACCATGTCGGGCACGCCGACCCCGGCCGCCCAGATGGTGATGTCCGATTCGAGGACGGAGTCGTCGTCCAGGATCACGTGGTCGTAGCCCACGGACTTCACGCCGTGGCCCAGGCACAGCGTGACGCCGCGTTCGCGCAGCTCATCGGCCGCGTACTGGCGGAAGGTCTCGCGGAACTCCTTGATGAGCTCGGTGCCGCGCTGCAGCAGGGTGATCTGCAGGGTGCCCGGGTCCATCTCCGGGTAGAGGATGTCCAGCTCCTGCTGGCGGAAGTCCGCCAGGGCGCCGGCGATCTCGACGCCGGTGGGCCCGCCGCCGACGATCGACACGTTCAGGCGGTCGCTGCCGCGCTGGCGGCTGGCGCGCTCGAGCTCGGAGAAGACGCGGTCGCGGATCGCGAGGGCCTGCGAGCGCGTGTACATCGGCATCGCGTGCTCCTCGGCGCCCGGGGTGCCGAAGTAGGTGGTGGTCGCGCCGTTTGCGATCACGAGGTAGTCGTAGTGGAGCTTCTTCTCGCCGACGCCGCCGCCGTCGATGCAGACGTACTTCTCCTCCGGGTTCACGCCGAGGATCTCGCCCTGCTGGTAGCGCATGTTGGGCACCTTCAGCGAGAGCCCGCGCAGGAACATGGTGACGTCCCCGGGGTTCAGGCCGGCGGTGGCCACCTGGTAGAGGAGGGGCTGGAAGGTCTTGTAGACGTTGCGGTCCACGAGGGTGACGCGCACCCGGGTGTCCCGCAGGCCGAGGACGGCGTTCGCGCCGGCGAAGCCGCCGCCCAGGATCACGACATGGGGCCAGCTGGCACCGTCCTTCGCAGGAACGATGGGTCGGCGACCGAAGAGCGACAGCACGGTGATCTCCTTAGGGGAGGGGCTCGGGGAGCAGGTCCTTGGCCGAGGGCAGCGCCGCAGTCCAGTCGATGCTACCGAACCGCACCACGGCGCGCTCCATCGACGACGCCAGAACCTTAGATGACACGGTGTCCGGGCCGCCAGGCGATGGGATGCATCAGACGTTCCCGGGCGCGCCCGCAGGGCACGGGCCCGCGCCTCCCCGGCGGGGCCGGCCTCCCCGGCAGTGCCCCGCGAGGGAGGCAAAGACCGATTCAGCAGAGAGTAAAGCCAGGTCAAAGCCGATGAACTTCCGGTAACAGACCGGGACCAGTTCCCCGAACCGGTCCGCGTGTCGCCTGCGGGAGGGCTTGGATAGGAGCGGCTCACACCTCGCATCCACGCTGCTCCCAGGAGACATCCATGACCGCGTTCTCTGCCCGGAGCGCCGCGCGCTCGACGATGGCCGGCCTCGCCCTGGCCGCGCTCGCGCTCGCTCCCGGCGCCCTCGCCCCCTCGGCGGCCGATGCCGCGCAGACCGGCGACCAGGTGACCCTCTACGACATCAACGACTTCCACGGTCACCTCAGCCAGGGGCGGGCCCTCGCCTGCACCCTCACCCAGGCCCGCGCCGACGTGCCGAACTCGACGCTGATCTCCAGCGGCGACAACATCGGCGGCAGCGAGTTCGCGTCCTTCCTGCAGCAGGACAACCCGACGATCGACTTCCTCAACGCCCTGGGCCTGACGGCCTCGGCCGCGGGCAACCACGAGTTCGACCAGGGCTACGACGACCTCGTCGGCCGTGTCGCCGACCGTGCCGACTTCGACTACCTCGCCGCGAACGTCTACACCGCCGACGGCTCCCGCGCCCTGGACGCGTACTCGATCGTCGAGGCCGGGGACGTGAAGGTCGCCGTCGTCGGAGCCGTCACCGCCTCGACCCCGTCCCTCGTCTCGCCCGGGGGCATCGAGGGCCTCGAGTTCCGCGACCCCGTCGACTCCGTGAACACCGCGATCGACGAGCTGGACGCCTCCGGCGCCGACTACGACGTCCTGGTCGTCACCTACCACGAGGGGGCGGACGTCTCCGCGAGCGCGCCCGGCGAGGCGCCCGAGACCGACAGCGCCGTCTTCCGGAAGATCGTCGAGGAGACCTCCCCGGAGGCCGATGCGATCTACACCGCGCACACCCACAAGACCTACGCCTACGAGGCGCCCGTCCCCGGCCAGGACGGCGAGGTGCGGCCCATCATCCAGACCGGCAACTACGGCGTCGCGCTGTCCCAGCTGACCCTGGAGCTCGGGGCCGATGGCGACTGGGACGCCACCGCCGAGGGCAACCAGCTGCTGGACGTCGGCGCCGCACCCCTCGAGCAGTGCGACGCGGACGCC
This sequence comes from Brachybacterium phenoliresistens, assembly GCF_000576425.1. Lineage (GTDB taxonomy): Bacteria > Actinomycetota > Actinomycetes > Actinomycetales > Dermabacteraceae > Brachybacterium > Brachybacterium phenoliresistens. Next base: position 72,504 of record NZ_KK069992.1, read on the forward strand.
GACCCCGCCTACCTCGAGGCCGCCGGCATCGCCGACCAGGCGATCGAGGACGCCGCCGGCCCCGCGGCCGAGCCCGTCGGCGAGATCGCCGCGGACCTCACCACCGCCTGGGACCCGAGCGTCGCCGCCTACCAGGACGGCGTGTGGACCGCGACCGGCCCCACCGGCGGATCGACCAAGGGCGACGACCGCGGCAGCGAGTCCTCCCTCTCGAACATGATCGCGGACTCCATGGTGTGGGCCACCCACCAGGACTCCTACTCCGGCACCGCCGCGACCATCGGCGTGATGAACCCCGGCGGCGTGCGCGCCGAGCTGTGGTACGCGGCGGACGGCGAGGAGGGCGACGGCGTGGTGACCTTCGCCGAGGCCAACGGCGTGGTGCCCTTCGCCAACAACCTCTCCACCGTCGACCTCACCGGCGCCCAGGTCAAGGAGCTGCTGGAGGACCAGTGGCAGCGCGACGAGGACGGCGAGATCCCCTCGCGCCCCTTCCTCGCGCTGGGCCTGTCCGACAACGTCGACTACGTCTACGACTCGACCCTGCCCGAGCGCGAGCGCATCCTGTCCATCACCGTGGACGGCGAGCCCCTCGACCTCGAGGCGACCTACACCGTCGTCGCGGCGAGCTTCCTCACCGAGGGCGGCGACAACTTCTGGACCTTCCAGGAGGGCACGAACCGCACCGACACCGGCATCCTGGACCGCGACGCGTTCGCCGAGTACCTCACCGCGCACGAGGGCATCGAGCCCAGCTTCGCCCAGCGCGGCACCGAGGTGCAGGAGCTGCAGCGCGGCACCCAGGACGGCGAGGGGTCCACGCCGATCATCTGGCGCTTCTCGCAGTTCGAGTCCCGCAGCCTGGGCGCCCCGCAGATCCAGTCCGTCCAGGTCACCGTCGGCGACCAGACCTACGAGGCCCCGTACGAGGCCGATGCCTCGACCGGCGAGCTCGCCGCGGTGGTCGAGTTGGACGAGTGGTTCTGCCTGCCCGCCGGCACCCACGAGGCCACCGTCACGGCCCTTCCCGAGACCGGCACCCGCGTCCCGGCGCTGACCCTCGAGGTCGAGTCCACGGGCGACGCCCCGGCCGACTGCGGCACCGAGCCGACCGAGCCCACCGAGCCGACCGACCCGGAGCCCACCGAGCCGGAGCCGACGCAGCCCGCCGACCCGGAGCCGACCCAGCCCAGCGACCCGGAGCCCAGCGAGGAGCCCTCCGCGCAGCCCACCGATGACGCCACCGGCGACCCGACCACCGCGCCGGTGGTCACCCCGGTCGACCCGGGCGCCGGCGACATCGATGCCGGCTCGGACCGCGACGACCTCGCCCGGACGGGCGCGGAGATCGCCCCGTTCGCGATCGGCGCCGCCGTGCTGCTGCTCGCCGGCATCGGCGCTCTGACGGCCCGCCGCCGGCTCGGCCGCCGCTGACCGGCAGGGCGGCCGGTGCCCCGCCCGGGCACCGGCCGCCCCGTTCCCGCCGCCGAGGGGTCCATCGGACGCACGCGGCGTCCCTCGACCTCTCCCGGCCTCGCGCCCGGCCGCCCCGCTGCGTCCGCGCGCCCGTCCTGCCTTCCGCCCCGCCCCGCCCCGCTCCCGTCTCCAGGAGATCCCATGCATCCCCGCAGCACCGCCCCCGGCCGTCGTCGCGCGAGCGTGCGTGCCGGTGCCGCCCTCGCGGCCCTCGCCCTCGGCGCGAGCCTCGTGCCGTCGCTGGTCCTCGCCCCCGCCGCCCGTGCCGAGGTCGTCGTCCCCGGCGATGTCGTCATCCAGGAGGTCTACGGGGGCGGCGGGAACTCCGGCGCCGCCTACCAGAGCGACTTCGTCGAGCTCGCGAACTCCGGCGCCGAGCCCGTCTCCCTGGACGGCTGGACGCTGCAGTACGCCTCCGCGAGCGGCACCTTCAACAACTCCGTCACCCTGCGCGGCGAGATCCCCGCCGGCGGGACCTTCCTGATCCAGCTCGCCTCCGGCAACGGCAACGGCGAGGTCCTGCCCGCGGCCGATGCGACCGGCGGGATCAACGCCTCCGGCACCTCCGGCGTCTTCGCGCTCTCCGACAGCGAGGGCCGCCTCGCCTGCACGGGCACCACCTGCGCGAGCGACCCCGCCGTGGTGGACCTCGTCGGCTACGGCGCCGCCGCGACCTTCTCGGGCGAGGCCCCCGCCCCGCGCACCTCGAACGCGACCTCCGCCGCGCGCGTCGCGGCCACCGGCGAGAACAGCACCGACTTCGTCGTCGGCGCGCCCACCCCGCAGCCCTCCGGCGCCGAGGCGCCCACCGACCCGACCGATCCCACCGACCCGACGGACCGCGTCCCGGTGCCCGCGACCATCGCCGAGATCCAGGGCGAGGGCGCGCAGAGCCCCCTGGTCGACCGGACCGTCATCACCGAGGGCGTGGTCACCGCCGTGTACGCCGAGGGCGGGCTGGACGGATATATCCTCCAGACCGGCGGCACCGGCGGCGCGCGGGACCTCAGCACGCAGACGGCCTCCGACGCGGTGTTCGTGTACTCGCCCGACACCGTCGCCGACGTCGCCATCGGCGACTCCGTGCAGGTCACCGGCACCGTCTCGGAGTACTACGGCTCCACGCAGGTCTCGGTGCGCGCCGGCGGGCTGGCCCCGCTCGCCGAGGCGCTGCCCGCGGTGGAGCCGGTGACGCTGGACGCCTTCCCGACGGAGGAGGCCCAGCGCGAGTCCCTGGAGCACATGCTGTACCTGCCCGGCGAGGGCGACTTCACCGTCACCGACGTGTACAGCACGCACCGCTACGGCGAGGTGGGCCTCGCCATCGGCGACGAGCCCCTGGTCCAGGCCGGCGACATCATGGCGCCGGGCCAGGAGGCCACCGCCTACTTCGCGGCGCAGGCCGACAAGCTCGTGCTGCTGGACGACGGGCGCACCACCGACTTCTCCCGGAACGCCGATCAGCCGATGAGCTGGCTCACCACGCAGGAGCCGGTGCGCGTGGGCGCCGCCGCCACCTTCACCGAGCCGGTGGTGGTGGCCTACTCCCACGAGGCGTGGCGCCTGAACCCGACGCAGCCGTGGGAGGACTCCGCGACCGACGGCGTGACCTTCGAGGACACCCGCCAGGACGCCCCCGTGGACGTGGGCGGCGACCTGAAGGTGTCCACCTTCAACGTGCTGAACTACTTCACGACCCTCGGCGAGGACACCCCGGGCTGCACGCCCTACACCGACCGCGCCGGCGAGGGCACGACCGTGCGCGGCGGCTGCGAGCTGCGCGGCGCCTGGGGCGAGGACGACCTCCAGCGCCAGCAGGACAAGATCGTCGCCGCCATCTCCGGCACCGGCGCCGACGTCGTCGGCCTCACCGAGATCGAGAACTCCGCCCGTCTGGGGGAGACGCCCGATGAGGCGACCGCCACCCTCGTCGACGCGCTGAACGCGCACGACGGCGCCGGCACCTGGGCGTACGTCCCCACGGCCGATGCCTACGCGGCGCAGGGCACCGACGGCGGCGGCGACGTCATCACCAACGCCATCATCTACAAGCCCGCCGCGGTCACCGCGCAGGGCGGCGCCCAGATCCTGGTGGGCGACGAGGCCTTCGACAACGCCCGCGAGCCCATCGGCCAGGTCTTCGTGCCCGTCACCGACGGGCCGGGCCGCAGCGGGAAGACCGGCGAGGGCGAGCCGTTCCTCTTCGTCATCAACCACTTCAAGTCCAAGGGCTCGGCCGATGCCGAGGACGCGGGCCTGGAGCCCGACCCGGTCCAGGGCAACGCCCGCACCTCCCGCCTGCAGCAGGCCGAGGCCCTGCGGGAGTGGACCGAGGAGCGCACCGCGGAGCTCGGCGTCGAGGACGTCCTGCTGGGCGGCGACTTCAACGCCTACACCCAGGAGGAGCCCCTCCAGCTGTTCGCCGAGGACGGCTACGTCGACCTCGGCGCGGTGCACGACCCCGAGGGCTGGTCCTACAGCTACGGCGGCATGACCGGGTCGCTGGACCACGTGCTCGCCAACGAGTCCGCCGCCGATCGCGTCACCGGCGCCACCGACTGGTCGATCAACGCCCCCGAGTCCGTGCTGACCCAGTACGGGCGCTACAACACCAACGTCACCGATCTCTACGAGGCGGGGCCCTTCGGCTCCTCCGACCACAACCCGCTGGTCGTGGGCCTGGACGCGGGCGCGACGAGCCCAAGCAGCAGCGCCCCGGGCAAGCCCGCCCCCGGGCAGGCGCCCTACGGCCCCGGCGGCCGCTTCGGCAAGGGCGGCCCCCACGCCGCCCACGGCTGATGTGCCCCGCGCCCGCGGCTGACGTCTCTCGCAGCCGCGGCTGACGTCCCGGCCCCGCGCCCGCGCCCGCGGCTGACGTCCCGGCGGCCCCGCGCCTGCGAGAAGTCATTCTGCGTCGCTTGAACACCCGTTCAAGCGACGCAGAATGACTTCTGGCGCGGGGAGAGTCCGCATCCCGCGGCCGATGACCTCCGCGCGAGGCCATCGCATGGCTCGGAAGCGTCACACGGCGCGAAAGCACTCGCACGGTGCCCTCCCGCGCACGGCGCGGAGGCCTTCACACCTCGAGGAGGCCTTCACATGGCGCGGGGCCCTCACACAGCGCGGGCGATGACCACGTGCTCGAGGCCGGGCCGATCGGGGGCCTCGCGGACCTCGAGAACCTCGAATCCGGCCGCGGCGACGCTCGAGCGCAGCTCCGCCTCCTCGCGGAACCGCAGCGTGGAGGTCGAGGTGAGGACCGTCCCGTCGGGCATGACGAATTCGTCGGTGAACGTCACCCGCGGCAGGTCGACCGTGATCCCGCGCGGCCGCGTGAGGACGGTGCCGATGCCGGGCACCTCGTGGCGCTGCTCGTGATCCTCGGCCTGCCAGCGCTCCCAGGCCCGGGCCGCGGGCCGGCGCGACTCGAAGACGAGATGTCCGCCCCGGCGCAGGGCGGCGCGCAGCCCTCGCAGGGTCGTCTCCCAGCTCTCGTCGGTCGTGAAGACCTGGGCGACGTTCCCGGTCATCACCGCGAGATCCGCCTCCAGCGGGCCGATGGCGGTCGCATCCCCCTCCACCCAGGTGATCGGAGCGGCCCCCGGGGGAAGGGCGCACTCCTTGGCGCGGGCAAGATCGAGGGAGGCAGCGGCAGGGTCGACGCCGATGACCTGGTATCCCGCCGACGCCAGGAGGACGGCGAAGCTGCCGGTCCCGCAGCCCAGGTCCACCACGGTCCGGGCGCCGAGCACCTCGGCGATCGCCCGGTAGTGGTCGAGGTCCTCCCGCGAGCCGTCGATGGTGTCGTAGCAGGCGGCCAGGCGCGGATCGGCGTAGTAGGCATCGGGCGGGGGAGTGGAGGGCATGCGCCCACGGTAGGGCGGGGCACCCTGCCGCGACCAGCAGATTTTCCGCGATGGCGGGCGGCCCGGCATGGCACGATGAGCGCATGGACCCTCAGCTCGGCCCTGCCGTCGTCCGTCCTGCCCGTTCCGATCCGCGATGACGCCCCCGGACCGCCCGCGCGCGCTCGCCGCCGCCCGGCAGCTCGCCGAGGAGCTGGGCCTCGAGGTCGATCACCTCGAGATCCTGCACGCCTCCAACACCCTCACCGTCCTGCTGCAGCCCTGCGCGGTGGTCGCGCGCATCGGCACGGGTCCGCTCGAGGCGGCGCGCGTCGAGGTGGGCATCGCCGATCAGCTCGCCCGCACCGGCGCGCCGGTGGTGCCGGTGCTGCCGCGCGAGGATCCGCAGGTCCATCGGCGCGGCGATCTCGTCATCTCCCTGTGGGCGTACCGGAAGCCCGTGTCGACGCGGGCCGTCCCGGCCGCCGAGTACGCCGATGCGCTGCATCGTCTGCACGCCGGGATGCGCCTGGTCACCCAGCCGACCCCGCACGCCTCCGACCGCGTCGACGCGGCGCTGGGCCTGCTGGCGGATCCCGCGCGGACCCCGGACCTCGCCCCCGCCGACCGGCAGCTGCTGGTGCACACCCTGCGGGCCCTGCGCCCGGGGATCGTCGGGACGGCCGCGGAGCAGATCCTGCACGGGGAGCCGCACCCCGGCAACATCCTGGCGACGGAGACCGGGCCGGAGTTCCTCGACTTCGAGACCTGCTGCCGCGGGCCCGTCGAGTTCGACATCGCCCATGCCCCCTCGGCCGTGGCCCAGCACTATCCGGGGGCCGATGCCGAGCTGGTCGCCCGCTGCCGGCGCCTGATGCTGGCGATGGTGACCACCTGGCGCTTCGACCGGGGCGACGAGTTCCCGGACGGCCGGCGGCTGGGCGCCCAGTGGCTCGAGGACCTGCGGCGCGGTCGGGATCCCTTCGCGGGGTGACCGTGCCCGCCGCCCGACCCTCCGCCCGGCCCGCCGCGCGACCCTCCGCCCGGACCTTCGCCTGCCAGAATTAAGCCTTGACTTATATGACGCGCGGGCGCAGGCTGGTCCCGTGCATGCGCTCGACGTCCTGGGGGACCCGGTGCGGCGCAGGATCCTCGAGCTCCTCGCCGACGACGGGGAGCTCAGCGCGGGCGAGATCGGCGCGGCGGTGCAGCAGGAGTTCGGCATCAGCCAGCCGGCGGTCTCCCAGCACCTGCGCGTCCTTCGCGAGCACGGGTTCGCCACCGTCCGCCCCGAGGGCCGCCGTCGGCTGTACGCCGTCGACGCCCGCGGCCCCGCCGAGGCCCGCGACTGGCTGACCCCGTTCGAGAGGTTCTGGCTCCCGCGGCTGGACGCCCTGGGCACCGAGCTCGCGCGCGGACGGCGGCAGCGCCGTCTCGCGGCCGAGCGCCCATCGGCCCCCGGCCCCGACCCTGCCCCCGACCTCGACCCTGCCCCCGACCCCGGATCCCGCCGCCACATCCAGGACCCTCACGACACCTCCGGCATCGCGCCCGCGGGCCGGCCCGCCCCACCCACGAAGGAGACCTGACATGGTCGACGTCCCCGCCCAGCTCGCCGCCGTCACCCGTGGCTACCGCACCGAGGAGCGCGACGGCGAGCCCTCGCACGTGCAGTCCCTCGAGCAGGACTACCCCTCGCCGATCGAGGATGTCTGGGAGGCCGTGACATCCTCCGATCGCATCGCCCGCTGGTTCCTGCCGATCAGCGGCGAGCTGCGCCTCGGCGGTCGCTACCAGCTCGAGGGCAACGCCGGCGGGGAGATCCTCGCCTGCGATCCCCCGGCCGACGGCACCGCCGGGTACAGCGCCACCTGGGAGTTCGGCGGCGGCGTCTCCTGGATCACGGTGCGGCTCGCCGCGACCGGCGAGACCACCACGCGCTTCGAGCTCGAGCACGTCTCGCGGGTGGCCGACGTCCCCGCCGAGATGTGGGAGACCTTCGGCCCCGGCGCCACCGGCGTGGGCTGGGACGGCGGTCTGCTGGGCCTGTCCCTGCACCTCAGCGCCGTCGAGGGATCCCTCGCCCCGGCCGAGGCGGAGGCCTGGGCCCAGACCGAGGAGGGCCGGTCCTTCTACCGCGGCGCCGCGGACGGCTGGGCGATCGCCCACGCCGCCTCCGGGGCCGATGCCGATCTCGCCGCCCGCAACGCCGACGCCACCTACGGCTTCTACACGGGCACCAGCGCCTGACGCCGCCGCTTTCCACAGCGGTGGGCGCCGGGTCCTCGTCCGTCGGGAGGCGCGCCTAGGGTGGGCGCATGAGAATCCTGCACACCTCGGACTGGCACCTGGGGCGCACCCTCCACGGGCAGGACCTGCACGCCTACCAGCAGGTCTTCCACGACTTCCTGGTCGACCTGGTGCGCGAGCGCGAGGTCGATGTCGTGGTGATCCCCGGGGACGTGTACGACCGCGCGGTGCCGTCGGTGGAGGCCGTGCGCCTGCTCGGCGCCACCCTCGCGCGCCTGGCGGAGATCACCACCGTCGTCCTCACGCCCGGCAACCACGACTCCGCCACGCGGTTGGGCTTCGGTGCGGCGCTCATGCGCGCCGGCGTGCACATCCTGGCGGACCTGCCGGGTCTGGACCATCCCGTGGTGGTGCCGGACGAGCACGGCGACGTGCTGTTCTTCGGCCTGCCCTACCTCGAGCCCGACATCGCGCGCGTGCAGCTCGCCGGCGAGGACGGCCCGTCCCTGGCCCGCAGCCACGAGGCCGTGACCGCCGCGGCGCTGGACCGGGTGCGCCGGCGGATCGCCGGCCGCGCCGGGGAGGGGCCCCGGCCGCGATCGGTGGTCCTCGCCCACACCTTCGTCACCGGCGGCGAGGGCAGCGACTCCGAACGGGACCTGACCGTCGGCGGCGTGGACTCGGTGCCCGCGGGGCTGTTCCACGGGATCGACTACGTGGCGCTGGGGCACCTGCACGGCTGCCAGGACCTCACCTCCCGGGTGCGGGCCGATGTCGCCCGCCGGGCGGGCGGGGGAGCGGCCCCCGGATCCGGGCCCGACGCACCGGCGAGCGAGTCCGCCCCGGCGGTCGAGGGACCGGCGGCGATCGAGCCCACCGCCTGGTACAGCGGCTCGCCCCTGGCCTTCTCCTTCTCCGAGCGCACCCAGCGCAAGTCCGTGCTGCTGGTCGAGCTCGGCGCCCCCGGGGACGTGGCCGTGGAGCGGATCGCGACCCCCGTCCCGCGCCGCCTCACGGAGCTGCGCGGCACCCTCGAGGAGATCCTCGCCCGCGCCGACGAGCACGGACAGGACTGGCTGAAGGTCACCATCACCGATGCCGCCCGCCCCGCGCATCTCCAGGAGCGCCTGCGCGCCGTCTATCCCCACCTCCTGCACACGACCTTCGAGCCCGAGGGGCGCGAACGGGACGAGGCGACCCCGCAGGTCCGCCCCGAGGCCCACCCGCTCGAGGTCATGGACGACTTCCTCGCCTTCGTCACGCAGGCCGCGCCCACACCCCAGGAGCACGCCGTGCTCGAGGCCGCCTACCAGCACGTCCGCACCGCCCGGCAGGAGGCCTCGTGAAGCTCCACCACCTGTACCTGCGGGGCATCGGCCCGTTCCGCGGCGAGGTCGAGATCGACTTCGCCGCGCTCGGCGCCAGCGGGATGTTCCTGCTCGAGGGCCCGACGGGATCGGGGAAGTCCACGATCCTCGACGCCCTGGTCTTCGCCCTCTACGGCAACGTCGCGGGCGCCGGGGCCAGCAGCGACCGCATCCGCTCGCAGTTCGCCCCGCCGACCACGGCCAGCGTCGTCGACCTCATCTTCGAGACGGCCCAGGGGATCTTCCGCGTGCGCCGCGAGCCCGAGTACCGCCGCGCCAAGCGGCGGGGGACGGGCACCACGAAGGAGCAGGCCAAGGCGGTGCTGTGGCGCATCGGCTCCCCGGACCTGATCCCCGCCCTCGTCGCCGACGAGCCGGGGGACGGGGCCGGCCTCACGCCGCTCGCCACCCGCCTGGACGAGGTGGGGCGGGAGATCGCCCGGGCCGTCGGCCTCAGCCACAGCCAGTTCACCCAGACCGTGCTGCTGCCCCAGGGCGAGTTCGCCCGCTTCCTGCGCGCCCGCACCGGGGAGCGCCAGCAGGTCCTCCAGCGCGTGTTCGGGACCGAGATCTACGAGGACGTCGAGAAGCGCCTCGAGGAGATGCGCCGCGAGGCATCGGCCCAGGTCGAGCGCGCCACGGCCGAGCTCTCCCGCGCCGTGGCCCGCTTCGTGGAGGCCACCGGCCTCGCCGCCGACGAGGCCGGGGAGCAGGCGCGCGAGAACCTCGAGGCGCACGCCGCGGCGCTGCACCTGGAGGACCTCGGCGAGGCGAGCTCCGCCCTCGTCGACCAGGCGGCCGAGGCCGGTGCGGCCGCCGCCGGGCGGGCCGACAAGCTGCGCGCGGAGGCCCTCGCCGCCCGCACCGCGGCCGACACCGCCGCCGCCGCCCTCGCCCGCATCGACCGGCGCCGCGCCCTCGACCAGCTCGCCGCCCGCCTCGAGAAGGACGCCGCGCAGGCCGCCGAGGCCCGCGCCTGCCTGGAGGCGGATCGCGCCGCCCAGCCCGTCGCCGAGGCCATCGCCCGCCGCGACCGCGCCCGCCGCCAGGAGGCGGAGGCCGCCGCCGGGCTAGCCGCGCTGCGCGACCAGCACGCCGCGGACCATGCCGAGCTCGTCGCGCTGCTGGACGGCCCGGCCCCCCTGGAGGAGCTGGACCGCCGGATCGATGCGGCGACCACCGCCGCCGGGGAGCTGACAGCCCTGGTGGCCCTCGAGAAGGAGCTGCCGCAGCGCCGCCGCGAGCTGGCCGCGCGCAGCACCCGCCTGGAGACGGCGCAGGCGGCCCTCGCCGCGCTCGAGACGTCCCTCGCGCAGCGCCCCGAGGCCCGCACCGCCCTGCTGGAGCGCCGGGACGCGGCCCGCACGGCCGCCGAGGGCCTCGCCGATGCGCGCCTCGCCCTCGACGCGGCGACGCAGCGGCGCGACCACGCCAAGCGCGCCCAGGACCTCTCCGCTCAGGTCGAGACCGCCCGCACCCGCGCCCGGACGGCGCGCCGGGCCGCCGACGAGGCCGCCGAGACCGAGGCGCAGCTGCGCCGGCGCCGCAACGCGGGCCTCGCCGCCGAGCTCGCCCTCGCCCTCGTGGACGGCGACCCCTGCCCGGTCTGCGGGGCCCAGGCCCACCCGCATCCCGCCGAGCCCGGAGCGGACCACGTCGACGCCGAGACCGTCGACGCCGCCGAGGAGGCGCGACGCCGCGCCGAGCGGACCGCAGCCGATGCGAAGGAGGCGCTGGCGCTCGCCGAGAGCCGCCACGACGACGCCGCCGAACGCGCCGGCGGCCTCACCCTGGAGGCCGCCCTCGCCGCCCACGAGCAGCTCAGCGCCCAGCTCACGACCCTGCAGGAGCAGCAGGCCCTCGTCGCCGAACTCGAGACCGAGATCGAGGCGCACGACGAGGAGGACCGGCGGCTCGCCGCGCAGCGGGAGGCCCAGGCCCTCGCCGCCAGCACCGAGCAGACCTCGATCCGCGAGGCCGCCGCCGCGCTCGAGGCCGATGCCGCCCGCGTGGACGCCGCCCGGGAGCAGTCCGCCACCGTCGCGGAACGCCGCGCCGCGCACACCGCGACGGCCCGCGCCGCCCGCGCCCTGCGCGATGCGCACGTCGCCGCCGACCAGGCCGCCGCTCGGGCCCGCGAGCTGGCCGCCGAGGTGCGCCTGGGCGATTTCGCCGACGACGCCGCCGTGCGCTCCGCCCTGCTGGCCCCGGCCCGGCGCACCGAGCTCGAGGAGATGCTCCAGCGCCGCCGCACCGACCAGGCACGGCTGGCCGACGGCCTCGCCGAGGACGGCATCGCCGAGCTCGACGCCGGCGACGCCGCCCGCGAGAGGGCCCAGCAGGCCTGCACCGACACCCGCGCCCGGGCGGCCGCGGCCGAGGAGGCCACCACCGTCGCCGACAAGGAGGCCGGGCGTCGCGAGTCGGTCCTGGCCGCCAGCCGCCTGGCCCAGGAGCGGCTGCACGGAGCGATCACGCAGGTGCGGTCCGTCAGCGCCGAGGCCACGACCGTGGTGCGGGTCGCCGACCTCGCCACCGGCCGCTCGAGCGACGGGGACCGGATCCAGCTGTCCACCTACGTGCTCATGCGCCGCTTCGAGGACGTGATCGACGCCGCCAACGCCCGTCTCGCCCTGTTCTCCGACTCCGACCTCGAGCTGCTGCGGGACCCCGGCGCGCGCGGCGCCAAGAAGACCGGCCTGGACCTGCTGGTCATCGACCGCCGCACCGACCAGACGCGCGTCCCCGAGACCCTCTCCGGCGGGGAGACGTTCTTCGTCTCCCTCGCCCTGGCCCTGGGCCTGGCGGACATCGTCACCGCAGAGGCCGGCGGCGTGCAGATGGAGACCCTCTTCATCGACGAGGGCTTCGGCAGCCTCGACCCCGAGTCGCTCGAGCGCGTGATCGGCGAGATCAGCAGCCTGGCCGCGCACGGCCGGACCATCGGCCTGGTCAGCCATGTCACCGAGATGAAGCAGCAGATCCCCGAGCAGATCCGGGTGCGCCGCCGGGAGGACGGCAGCTCCGCCGTCACCGCGACCGCGTGACGGCGTCTTCGCGTGAGGGCGCGACCGCGGGTTCCGCCTCGCCCGCGGGTCAGCCGCGGCGCGGGGACCGCGCCATCACGGCGACCGCCGAACCCCGGGGCGGGGCGTCCGGCGCGGCGACGCCCGGCGCGGTGCGCCGCGAGGACTTCAGCACCTTCATCGCGAACCGCGAGAACACCTTCGCGATGCCGGGGATCGTGATCACCTCCTCGGTGAGGAAGCGCTCGTAGGCCGGGAGGTCCGAGACCGCGACGCGGATGAAGTAGTCCGGGGAGCCGAACAGGCGGTACAGCTCCACGACCTCGTCGAAGGCCGCCATGGTGGACTCGAAGTGGGCGATCGTGCCCGCGTCGTAGACGGTGAGCTCGACCTCCAGGATCACCTCGAAGGACTGCCCCAGGGCCTCGGGAGCGACATCGGCCGAATAGCCCAGGATCACGCCCTCCGCCTCCAGCCGCTGCACGCGGCGCAGGCACGGCCCCGGCGTCAGATGCACCCGCTCGGCCAGGGCCACGTTCGACAGGCGCCCCTCCTCCCGGAGATGGTCGATGATTGCGCGATCCACGTCATCAAGGTGCATGCATTGCATGGTAGGCCGCGGGTGCGGTCCACATCGCAATCGGCGCGTCGGTCCCAGGTGGGATGATTGCGCTGTGAACGAAGGAAGCACCCTGTGCGGCGACGCTGCGCCCGCCCCGGCGGCCGATCCCGCAGCCGCCCCGGCGGCCGATCCCGCCGCCGCCCCGGCCGCCGATCCCGCAGCCGCCCCCGTTGCCGCCCCGGTGGCATCCACCGCGCCCCGGGCCGCCGCGGCCCTCACCCGACGCCGCGAGATCCTCGCCGGCGTGCGCATGTCGCTCGCCGCCGGGCTCGGGATGTTCCCCATCGGCGTGGCGTTCGGCCTGCTCGTGGTCCAGACCGGACTGCCGTGGTGGGTCGCACCGGGGCTGTCGATCCTCGTGTTCGCCGGCTCGGCCGAGCTGCTGCTGGTCGGGCTCATGGCCGCGGCGACCCCGCTGGCGACGATCGCGCTGACCACGCTCCTGGTCAACTTCCGCCACGTGTTCTACGCCTTCTCCTTCCCGCTGCACGTCGTGCGGCACCCGCTCGCGCGGCTGTACTCGGTGTATGCGCTGATCGACGAGGCCTACGCGGTCACCGCCGCGACGCCGCGCGGCTGGAGCGCGCCCCGGCTGATCGCGATGCAGCTCTCCTTCCAGAGCTACTGGGTGGGCGGGGGCCTGGTCGGCGTCGGCCTCGGCGCGGTCATCCCCGGGCGCATCGAGGGCCTCGACTTCGCCCTGTGCGCCCTGTTCATCACGCTCACGCTCGACGCCTGCCGCAGCCGCCGCGAGATCCCCTCGCTGCTGCTGGCCGCGCTCTCGTTCTCGATCGCGCTGCTGGTCGCCCCACAGGACGCGCTCTTCCTGGGGCTGCTCGGCTTCCTCGTGCTGCTCGCGGTGCGCTTCCTGCTCACCCACCGCACCGCGCCGATCGCCCAGCCCGACGTCCCGCCCCTCGCCGCGCCCGCCGCCGCGACCGATCCGAGCATCACGGCCGATGCGGCCGATGCTCCCGCCGACCCCCAGGAGGCCGACCGTGCCTGAGACCGGATACCTCCTCGCCGTCCTCGGAATCGGCTTCGGGATCACCTTCGCGCTGCGTGCCGTGCCCTTCGCGATCCTCGGACCGCTGCGGGAGTCGCGCTTCGTCGGCGCCATGGCGTTGTGGATGCCCGTGGGGATCCTCGGGATCCTCGCCGCCGCGACCCTGCGGTCCTCCATCGACGCGGACCCCACGCGGATCCTCCCCGCGGCGATCGCGGTCGCCGTGACCGTCCTCGCCCACCTGCTGGGCGGGCGGCGCACCCTGCTCAGCGTCGGCCTCGGCACCGTGACCTTCGTGGTCCTCGTGAACCTCCTCTGATCCTCGCGGTCGGGCGCCCGGCCTCCCGCACGGGCCTCCGCCCTCGCCGTGCGACCCTGCGCACCGATACGATGGACACGGTCCCGGGATAGCGCTGTACACCGCCCGGGGACCGTCCCTCACCTGCATCGGAGGCCCCATGGGTTCGCTGACCCTCGACATCGTCGTGACCGTCCTCGCCGCGCTCGCGTACATCGTCGGCCTCACGGGCATCGTCCTGCCGGTGCTGCCGGGGACCATCACCTACGTGATCGCCACGCTGATCTGGGCGATCGTCATCGGCGGCTGGCCGGCATGGGTCGCCTTCGGCCTGATCCTGCTGTTCGGCGCCGCCGGCATGACCGCGAGCTACGTCCTCACCGGGCGGCGGCTCAAGCAGCACGAGGTGCCGACCTGGCCGATCCTCGTGGGCATCGCCGCCGGCATCGTGGGGATCTTCGTCATCCCCTTCCTCGGGTTGCCCATCGGCTTCCTGATCGGCCTGTACGTCGCCGAGTCGCTGCGCCTGAAGGACTGGAAGCACGGCCTGACCTCGACGTGGGTCGCCGTCAAGGCGCTCGGGATCGGGATCGCCATCGAGCTGAGCCTCGCCTTCTGCGCGACGATCACCTTCGCCGTCGCCGCGGTCGTCCACTTCACCACCCTCTGACGCGGCGCGCCCTCCGCCCCCGCCCCGCCCCGCCCCGCACCCGCACCGCACCGCACCCGCACCGCACCGCCCACCATCCGAGGAGCCTCGACCAGCTCGCCATGACGACGTCGTCACTGCACTCCGCATCCCGCCCCGCCGACCTGGGGACCGAACCCGCCCGCGCCCCGCGCTCCGCCGAGCCCGCCGCCCCAGCGCGCCCCCGGGTGCTGGTGCCGGGCCTGTCCCGGCTGTTCCGCGCGGTCGCGGAGCGCCCGCTGCCCTTCACCATCGCGATCCTCGCCGGCATCGCCTTCGCCCTGCTGCAGATCGCCACCAGCTCCGTCATCGGCCGCGTGACCGAGGGCGTCGTGGTGCCGGCCTTCGCCACCGGCCGCCCCGTCACCGGCGCCGTGGTCGCCGGGGCGCTCGCGATCATCGGCATCGGCCTGCTGCGCGCGGTCACCGTCGCCGCCCGCCGCGTGCTGACCAACGTGGGCCTGTTCGACCTGCAGCGCGAGTACCGCGAGCGGCTCTCGAAGGTCTTCGCGGACGTGCCGCTGCTGTGGCACCGCCGCCAGTCCACCGGGACCCTGCTCAGCTCGGTCTACGCGGACGTCGAGGCGACGTTCTTCGCCCTCATGCCCTTCCCCTTCGCGCTGTCGACGGTGGTCATGCTCGCCTACGCGGCCGTGGTCGTCGCCCGGGTGGATCCGCTGATCCTGCTGGTCATGCTCGGCATGGTGGGGATGCTGCTGGCGCTGAACGTGCTGCTGCAGCACTTCGCCGCGCCCATCGCCATGGAGTCCCAGCGCCTGCGCGCCAAGGTCGCCGAGATCGCCCACGAGTCCTTCGACGGCGCCAACGTCGTGAAGTCGATGGGCCGCGAGGACCAGGAGGAGGAGCGCTTCACCGACGCCGCGGAGCAGCTGCGCCGCAACGGCATCCGCTTCGGCTACGTGCGCGCCTGGTTCGACCCGCTGATCGACGTGCTGCCCAACGTCGGGATCCTGCTGGTGGTGCTGCTGGGCGCCTGGCGGATCACCTCCGGCGACGTCACCACCGGCCAGGTGGTCGAGGTCGCCTACCTCTTCACCCTGATGGCCCTGCCGATCCGCTCCTTCGGCTGGGTGCTGGGGGACCTCTCGCGCACCGTCGTCGGCTGGTCGCGGATCCAGCGGGTGCTGACCGTGCGCCGCCGCCAGACCTACGGCACCTCCGCGCTGCCGGCCGATGCCCGCGGCCGCCTCGTCCTGGACGACGTCTCCTTCGCCTACCGCGACGACGAGTTCGAGGTCCTCGCCCCGCGCACCGGCGAGGGCCTGGAGGACCTCGACCTCGCCGAGACCACCGCGCTGCACGACGTGAGCCTCGTGGCCGATCCCGCCGAGGGCTCCCGCGTGCTCGCCGTCGTCGGGGCGACCGGCTCCGGCAAGTCCACCCTCGCGCTGCTGGCGGCGCGGCTGGTCGACCCCACCGAGGGGTCCGTCTCCCTGGACGGCACGGACCTGCGCGACCTCACCGCCCCGGCGCTCACCGGCGACGTCGCCCTGGTGCTGCAGCAGGCGTTCGTCTTCGACGACACCGTCCGCCACAACGTCACCCTCGGCGCCGACTTCGACGACGAGCAGGTCCGATGGGCCCTGCGCATCGCCCAGGCCGAGGGCTTCGTCGACGGCCTCCCCGACGGGCTGGACACTGTCCTCGGGGAGCGCGGCGGCTCCCTCTCCGGCGGGCAGCGACAGCGCATCGCCCTGGCGCGCGCCCTGGTGCGCCGGCCCCGCCTGCTGATCCTCGACGATGCGACCAGCGCCTGCGACCCCTCCGTCGAGGAGGCGATCCTCGCGCAGATCCGCACCCACATGACCGAGTCGACGCTGCTGCTGGTGGCCTACCGCAAGTCGACCATCTCCATCGCCGACCGCGTCGTCTTCCTCGAGCACGGCCGGGTGCGCGGCGCCGGCACCCACGCCGAGCTGCGCGAGTCCCTGCCCGCGTACCGGGCCCTGGTGGACGCCTACGACGAGGCCGCCATCTCGCACAGCCTGCTCGAAGCAGGGGAGGAGGACGCATGAGCCCGACCGCCGTCACCCCGCAGAAGGACGCGTTCTCGTCCTCGACCCTGCAGGCCCCGGGGGCCTCGGCCGACCACGGCGCGATCGCGACGATCCGCCGCGGCCTGTCCCTGACCCCGGAGGCCCTGCGCGGCATCTGGATCACCCTGCTGCTCGCCGTCATCGCGACCGCCGGGAAGATCGTCGTGCCGATCGCCGTGCAGCGCGTGATCGACCACGGCATCATCGCCCCGCCGGAGCCGGACATGGCGATCATCGCCGGGACCACGGGCCTGGCGGCCCTGGTGCTGCTGGTGACCGCCGCCAGCAACGTGCTCATGAACCGCCGCCTGTTCCGCACCGCGGAGACGGCGCTGGCGACCCTGCGCGAGCGCGCCTTCCGGCACATCCACGACCTCTCGCTGCTCACCCAGGGCACCGAGCAGCGCGGCGCCCTGGTCTCCCGCGTGACCAGCGACGTCGACACCGTCAGCCAGTTCATGAGCTTCGGCGGGATCATGCTCGTGGTCATGTCGCTGCAGCTGCTGCTGGCCACCGTCGTGATGGCGGTGTTCTCGTGGCCGCTCGCCCTGGTGGTGTGGATCGTCTACATCCCCATGTTCGTGCTGATGGGCTTCCTGCAGAAGCGCATCCGCGCCCGCTACCAGAAGGTCCGCACCGCCGTCGGCGGCATGCTCGGCGCCGTCTCGGAGTCCCTCGTGGGGGCCGCGACCCTGCGCGCCTACGGCATCACCGGCCGCGCCCACGACGACAACGCCGAGCGCATCACCGAGGTGCGCGACCGCCAGTTCTCCGTGCTGCGGCCGATGTCGGGCTCCTTCGTCCTGGCCGAGGCCTTCGACGGGATCTCCACCGCCGTGGTCATCGTGGTCGGCATCTACCTCGGCACCGGGGTGCTGGGCTTCGGCGAGGGCATGGTCACCGCCGGGCAGCTGGTCGCCTTCGTGTTCCTCGTGTCGCTGTTCAGCCAGCCCGTCCGGATGGGCGCGGAGATGCTCTCCGAGGCGCAGAACGCCGTCGCCGGCTGGCGCCGCGTGCTCGGCGTCCTGGACACCCCGGCCGATGTCTCCGACCCCGCCGGCGGCATGGACCCGCAGACGGGCCGGCGCTTCCCACCGCGGGACGATGCGCGCGAGCTGCCCGACGGCGGCCTCTCGCTGGTCGTGCGCGACCTGCGCTACCGGTACCCCACGGGACCCGAGGTCCTGCACGGCATCGACGTGGAGCTGGCCGCCGGCTCGCACACGGCGATCGTCGGGGAGACCGGCTCGGGCAAGACCACCTTCGCCAAGCTGCTCACCCGCATGATGGATCCCAGCGCCGGCCAGGTGCTGATCGGGGACGTCCCGGTGGACCGGGTGCCCTTCGCCTCCCTGCGCCGCCGGGTGGTGATGGTCCCGCAGGACGGCTTCCTGTTCGACACCACCGTCGCCGGGAACCTGCGCTACGGGCGGCCCGAGGCGAGCGACCGGCAGATGCGCGAGGCCATCGTCGAGCTGGGCCTCCAGGACTGGCTCGACGGCCTCCCGCGCGGCCTCGACACGCGCGTCGGCCAGCGCGGCGAGGCGCTCAGCGCGGGGGAGCGGCAGCTGGTCTCCCTGGCCCGCGCCTATCTCGCCGACCCCGACGTGATCGTGCTGGACGAGGCGACCAGCGCCGTCGACCCGGCGGCCGACGTCCGGCTCCAGCACGCCATCGAGGGCCTGGCCCGTGGGCGCACCACGGTGACCATCGCCCACCGCCTGTCCACCGCCGAGCGCGCCGACCAGATCCTCGTGCTCGACCGCGGCCACCTGGTCGAGCGCGGTACCCACGCCGAGCTGGTCGCGCTGCCCGAGGGGATCTACGCGGGGCTGCACGGCTCCTGGGTCGCCCACCGCCAGGAGCGCTGAGCCCGCCGCCGCGGCCGCCGCTCTCGCCCTGGCCGCCGTGGCCGCCGCCTCCGCCCCGGCCGCCGTGGCCGCCGCTCTCGCCTCTGTGGCCCGGCGACCCTGGAGGCACGGGACTAATACGGGGACATGGACGCTATATCGGCCTGTGTCCCCGTATTAGTCCCGTGACGATCTTCAGCTCGGGGCACACAGCGTGGGGTCTGCTCCGAGGTGGCCGTCCCGACCGTCCCGACCGTCGCGACCTCGCGCCGTCGTGAGGTCCGAGAGGCCGGTCCGTCGGTGGGGCTCCGCGGAACTCGGTCACGCCCCGCAGAACTCGGTCACGCCGCGCGGAACTCGGTCACGCCGCGCGGAACTCGGTCACGCCCCGCAGAACTCGGTCATGCTCCGCGGAACTCGGTCACGCCGCGCGGAAGGCTCGGTCGGGGATCGGCCTGCGGTGGTCACCACGGCGGTAGATCGTCTCGAGCATCTTGGCGGTCGCCGGCCAGGTGAGGAAGACCTGTTCCCAGGTGAGACGCGTAACGGTGTATCCGAGCGTGCGCAGTACCAGGTCGCGGGAGCGATCGTTCTCGTACTGGTCCTTGATCTCGTGGAACTCGTGGCTGTCGCACTCGATCACCCAGCTGTCTCCCACCAGCAGATCGACCCGGCCCACTCCAGGGATCACCACCTGCGAGCGGACCTTGATGCGGCGGGATTCGAACCACCAACGCACGGTGGTCTCGGTGCCGGATCCCGCATCGCTGCGCACCCGTGCGAGCGCGCGGCGGGCATCTCGGGGCAGGGCGGCGAGAAGATCCTCCAGCCCGCTCCTCGTGAGCAGACGCTTCTCGAGAGCGGACTCGATGATCGTCGCCGCCTGGATGACGGTCAGGCACCGTGCACAGTGCTCCAGCACGGTCGACAGCGGCGGTACCGGCTGATTGTCCGGCCAGTGACGCAGAGACGGCCCGTGGAACTGCAGGGGGACGAGCTTCATCCCGGACCGGATGCTGCCGTCGCGATTCCTGCGGATCGGCGTCGCGCGCACCGTCGGATCGACCCCTGTGGGCAGGATCGCTCGGTCGCGTCGGCCCGTTCCCATCCGAGGTCGGAAGACATGCACAGCCGTGGCGACCGGAGGCGTCCACAGCCCGAGGAGGGCGGCGCCGTCGATGCAGGTGGGCCGGGCGCCCTTCGCGAGCACGGCGACGACGTCGGCCGGCGCCTCAGGCTTCACGTACCAGCGCTGCACCCTGCGCACTGCCCCCTCGCGGACCATGGCCAACAGTTCGTCAGACGACATGTCGAACTGCGACAGCTCATCTCGATGCGCGATTCCGGCGACCCTCATGCAGGAGATCCGATCACCGGGCCCGAGCCGTCGCCAGCGGTACCCGAGGACTGTGGATAACCGCGAGCCCTGCCCGTCGGGGAGCGCGAGCGGGCCGGGTGATGCCGTCCAGGGGACGAACACAGGGAGCCGACCGTTCCGCTGACGGTCGGATCCCGCATTCCCGGGCACGTCGAATGGACATCCGCCCGCGAAAACATAGGATGATTCGACGGGAGGAATCCGCCGCGGGGTCGACGCGGCATGGCCGTTGCCGAGGCCGAGCCGGCCGACGACGCGCCAGGGGGTGTCATGCACGAATCTGACGAGCCGGGCTCGGACAGGACACGGGGACGTGTGCGCCGCGGTGTCGCGCTCGTTCTCCGCACGGCCTTCCGTCGCCATCTGGGACTGAGCCTGCTGGTCATCGTGATGGCGCTCGTCCTCGCGCTGATGCCGGCGGTGCAGCTGCGGGTGCTCGGCATGCTCGTCGACGGCGTCGGGCAGGGGGACCGGATCAGCCTCCTGCCCATCGTCCTGCTGGGGCTCACCCTGGGGCTCTCGACGGTCGTCAACAGCATCCAGATCCCCTTCCGGGAGCAGCTGTACACCGATGTCTCCGGCGATCTTCTCGAGAAGGAGCTCGCCGTCTTCGTGGACGCCGCCCCGGGGGACCTCTCCGACCCCGGCGTCCAGGACCGGCTGCGGATCCGCCGCGAGAGCGCCGACGACCGCAGCCGCGTCCTGCTCGACACCCTCCTGAACGTCGGCGTCGCCGCGGTCACCTCGCTCGGCGTCGGAGGAGTGCTGTTCTCGGTCTCGCCGCTGGTGGCGGTGCTCATGTGCGCCGGGGCGGCCGCCCCGCTGGTCGTCATGCACCGGATCCGGACGGTCTGGCAGCGCGCCCAGGAGGACGCCGCCGCGCCGCAGCGCGTGCACGACGACCTCTTCCACCTCGGAGCGCAGCCGCGCGCGTTCGACGCGATCCTCCAGCACGGCGGCGGAGGCCGTGTGCGCGGGGAGTCGATGCGCATGTGGCGGGTCGTGCGCGGGCTCATCCTCGGCGCGCAGCGGACCGAGGCGCTGCTGTGCGTGGTCTGCGCGGTCCTGACGACGGCCTTCGTCACCGCCGCGCTGCTGGTCCTGCTGCGCAGTCAGGATGTCTCCGTCGGGGACATGGCGATCGTCGCCAGCTCCGTGGCCGCCCTCGCGACCCTGAACCAGCTGGTGGTCTGGGCCTCGGGATGCGTGGAGGTCGCCCAGTTCGTCGGCGACCTCGACGCGCCGCTCGTGCAGCGGGCAGCGGCGGGTCCGTCGCGGACGGGCGGGGAGCCGACCCGCCTCGAGGGCATCGAGCTCGAGGGCGCGAGCTTCACCTATCGCGGCCGCACCGCCCCCGCGATCGACGAGGTCTCCGTCCGCCTCGCCGCCTCGGGCCTGGTGGTCCTCACCGGCCCCAACGGCGCCGGCAAGAGCACCCTCGCGAAGCTCGCCTCCGGAGCGCTGCACCCCTACCAGGGCGCGGTCCGCTGGCTGCGGGCCGATGGCACCTCGACCCCGCCGTCCTGGCAGGAGGTGAGCGTGCTCCACCAGGACGAGGCGATGCTGCCGCTGAGCGTGCGCGACTTCGTGCGGATGGGCACGGACGCCTCGGACCAGCAGATCGCCGCGGCGCTGCGGCGCACCGGGCTCGGCCCGCTGCTCGAGGCGGCTCCCCGCCTGCTGGACCAGCGGGTGGGGGAGGGGTACGAGGGCGGGGCCGCCTTCTCGGGCGGCCAGTTCCAGCGCCTGTGCCTGGCCCGGCTGCTGCTCCAGGATCGGCCGATGTGGGTGCTCGACGAGCCGACCAGCGCGATCGACGTCGCCGGGGACGCCGACTTCCTGGACCTGCTGCGCGAGACGGGGGCGGAGCGCTTCGTCCTCGTGATCACCCACAAGGAGCTCGGCTTCGAGGACGGCGACGAGCTGTGGCGCGTCGAGCACGGCCGTCCCCGGCTGCTGCGGCCTGCCCCGGCAGGCGGCCCCGGTCCCGATGCCGCTCCGTAGGATGGGAGCCATGCCCGATGCCTCGCAGCCCGCCCAGCCCGCCGCGGACGTCGTCCATCCCCCGATCCCGCCCATCTCCGGCAAGGACACGCCCCGCTTCGGCAGCGAGGAGCGCAAGCAGGCGCTCGCCGCGGCGTTCCGGAGCCAGGGGGAGGACTACGACCGGCTGCGTCCCGGATACCCGCCGGCGGTCATCGACGCGATCCTGCGCCATCTCCCGGAGGCGGATCCGGTGCGGGCGGTGGACCTGGGCGCCGGGACCGGGAAGCTGTCCTGGGCCCTCGCCGCCCAGGGGGTCGAGGTGACCGCCGTGGACCCGAGCGAGGCCATGCTCGAGTCCGCCCTGCGCGCCGGAGCATCGGTCCCGCGCGCCGGGGCATCGGTCCCGCGCGCCGGGGCATCGGCCCTGGGCACCGGGGAACAGGCTCTGCGCGCCGGAGCATCGGCCGCCGGTCGCGCGGCCTCCCCGAGCATCCGCACCCGCCTCGCATCGGCCGAGGACACGGGCCTTCCCGAGGGATCCGCCGACCTCGTCACCGCCGCACAGGCCTGGCACTGGTTCGACGCGCAGGCGGCATCGGCCGAGGCGGCGCGGCTGCTGGGGGAGGGCGGCATGCTCGCCCTGGTCTGGAACATGCTCGACGTGACGATCCCGTGGGTGCATCGGCTCTCGCGGATCATGCACGCGGGCGACATCCACCGGGAGGACTTCGCGCCCGAGGTCGCCGCGCCGTTCGTGCTGCGCGAGCGGCTCGTGCACTCCTGGGAGGACCCGATGCCCACGCACGACGTCATCGACCTGGCGCGCACGCGCAGCTATGTCATCACCGCGACGCCGGAGCGGCGCGCGAAGGTCCTCGCGAACCTCGACTGGTATCTCCACGAGCATCTCGGCCATGCCCCCGGCAGCACGATCGGCCTGCCGTACCGCACCGACCTCTTCCTCTACGCCCGCACCTGAGCGCCTCCCCCTCGGAGCCGGCTGATGTGCGCTCCCGGCGGGTCATAGCGCGCGCCACGCGGAACCCACGTCAGGCTCGATGAGGCCGCGGACGCAGGCGATCGCAGCGCCACGAGGGAGGGGCCCGGGACGGTTCAGGCGCCGCCCAGGTCCGAGGCGCCTCCGGCATCCGAGGCGCCGCCGGCATCCGAGGCGCCGCCGGCGTCCGAGGGCGCGGCATCGGGCTGCAGGGTCATGTCGGTGATGCGCCAGCGCTCGCCGTCCCAGGCCACGGAGGCGTCGAGCCGTCCGCTCACGCCCTCCAGCGGGTACGCCTCGCCCTCGGCCTCCTCGAAGATCAGGCTCGGGGCCTGCGTGAAGCGGGCGGAGACGGTGCCCGTGACGGGCGGCTCCCCGGTCCCGTCGAAGGTCGTCGACTCCACGGTGAACTCGCCCTCGACGAGGTAGCCGCCCTGGGAATGGAGCTGCTCGGCGTTCGCCATGAACTGCACGCAGACCGAGCAGTTGGGGTCCACCACCTCGTCCCAGGCGGCGGTGTCGCCGGTGGTCATCATGTAGGTGTAGGAGCCCAGCAGATGCTCGACGGTCTCGCGGGCGCCCGTCTCGGACTGCTCGAGGACCGGCGCCGGCAGCTCGGGCTCGGCGATCTCGGGACGCGGGTACTGCTGGTCGGACCAGGAGGTCGGATCCTGGTCCCCGCCCATCAGAGAGGACACGCCGAACGCGCCGAACGGCACCACGAGGGCCAGCGCGACCGCGAGGATCACGATCTTCTGCATGCGTCTGCTCACCCGGCCACGGTAGACGACGCGTCCGCGCCGTCCCTGGGGAGCGCCGGCCGCGCACGGCGCCGCAGCATCCTCCCGATGGCGGGTCCCGTCGCGGCGGGACCCCCGACCTCCGTCGATACCTCCCGATAAGGGGATGTCGTGCGTCGGCGCCGCTGGATAGGCTACGTCGGTCGCGCCTCCGGAGCCTGGCGGCCGTCCCCATCGGCCGCGAGGAGCTCGGTCGAGCCCCGCCGAGCTCCGCCGGTGCGACCTATGAGAGGAACCCTGTGACCCTGCTACGGCTCTCCCTGTCGTCCCTGTGCCCGTACTGGCCGGCCGTCCTCCTGGTGATCGTCTTCCAGGTGGCCGGCGTGCTGGCCGCGCTCTATCTCCCGACCATCAACGCGTACATGATCGACGACGGCATCGCCCAGGGCGACATCCCGACGATCTGGCGCCTGGGCGGCTACATGCTCGTGGTGACCGTCGGGAACATCATCGCGGTGGTCGCCGCGAACTACTTCGCCGCCCGGTCGGCCATGCGCCTGGGCCAGGACCTGCGCGAGCGCGTGTTCACCACGGTGCAGCACTTCTCCGCGCAGCGGCTGCACGAGTTCGGCGCCCCGTCGCTGATCACCCGCTCCACCAATGACGTGCAGCAGGTCCAGATGCTCACGTTCTTCGCCATGAACTTCCTGGTGCAGGCGCCGATCACCGGTATCGGCGGCATCGTGCTGGCGCTGAGCGTCGAGCCGGGCCTGGCCTGGCTGATCGCGGTGATGGTGCCGCTGATGCTGCTGGCGGTCGGCACGCTGGTCGCGCTCGCCTCGCCGCTGTTCGGCAGGATGCAGAAGCGCATCGACGTCATCAACCGGGTGCTGCGCGAGCAGATCACGGGGATCCGGGTGCTGCGCGCCTTCACCCGCGAGGACCTCGAGCGCCAGCGCTACGAGGACGTCAACGCCGAGCTGACGGACCTGAACCGTCGGGTCGGCCAGCTGATGATCATCATCCAGCCGCTGATCATGTTCATGCTCAACGTCTCCAGCGTGCTGGTGCTGTGGTTCGCCGCCCCGCGCGTGGAGTCCGGGCAGATGGAGGTCGGCTCGATCACCGCCTTCATCGCCTACCTGATCCAGATCCTCATCGCCGTGATGATGGCGTCGTTCATGACGATGATGATCCCGCGGGCCATGGTCTCCGCCGGCCGCATCGCCGAGGTCCTCGACGTCGACGACTCCGTCCGCGAGCGCGAATCCGTAATCACCGAGGTCCCCGGCCCCACCCGCCTGCAGCTGCGGGACGTGAGCTTCACGTACCCCGGCGCGGAGCGGCCCGTGCTGAGGGGCGTGAACCTCGACGCCCACGCCGGGCAGACGGTCGCGATCATCGGCGGCACCGGCTCGGGCAAGTCGACCCTCATGAACCTCGTGCCGCGCCTGCTGGACGCGACCGAGGGCGAGGTCCTCCACAACGGCACGCCCATCGAGACGCTGCACCCGGACCTGCTCGCCTCCCGCGTGGGCCTGGTGCCGCAGAAGCCGTACCTGTTCTCCGGGACGGTCGCCTCCAACCTGCGCTTCGGCAACCCCGAGGCGACCGACGAGGAGCTGTGGCACGCCCTGACCATCGCCCAGGGCCGCGACTTCGTGGCCGCCATGCCCGACGGGCTGGACTCGGTGATCGCGCAGGGCGGCACCAACGTCTCCGGCGGCCAGCGCCAGCGCCTGTGCATCGCCCGCGCGCTGGTGGCCCGGCCCGAGATCTACGTCTTCGACGACTCGTTCAGCGCCCTGGACCTCACCACCGATGCGCGGCTGCGCGCCGCCCTGTTCCCCGAGACGCGGCACGCCCTCGTGCTGATCGTCGCCCAGCGGGTCTCGACGGTGACATCGGCCGATCTGATCCTCGTGCTCGACCACGGCGAGATCGTCGCCTCGGGCACCCATGAGGAGCTGCTGGCCAGCTCCGAGACCTACCTGGAGATCATCCGGTCCCAGGGCGCCGAGGAGGTGGTCGCATGAGCACGCAGAACCCGCCGCAGGACCCGGGCCGGGACCGGACCCCGGGCGCGACCCCGGCCGTCGCGCCGGAGACGACCCCCGTCCTCGCCGGCGACGAGGCGCACGAGGCGGCGCAGCTCGCCGCGGAGAAGGACGCCGGCCGCGGCCTGCGCCCGGGGCAGAAGTCCAAGAACTTCTGGCCCAGCACCAAGCGGCTGATCCGCGAGATGGGCCCCGAGCGGGCCTACATGCTCGGGGCCATCGGCCTCGGCGTGATCGCCGTGCTGCTGGCCGTGGTCGGCCCGCGCATCCTGGGCCGCGCCACCGACATCGTCTTCTCCGGCCTCATCTCGCGGGACATGCCCGCCGGGGCCGACCGCGAGGAGATCATCGCCGCCCTGCGCGCGCAGGGCGAGACCACCACGGCGGACATGCTCTCGGGCATGGACTTCACCCCCGGGCAGGGCATCGACTTCCCCGCGCTGCACCAGGTGCTGCTGCTGGCGCTGGGGCTGTACGTCGCCTCCTCGCTGCTGATGTGGCTGCAGGGCGTGCTGCTGAACCGGGTCATCTTCCGCATGGTCTACCGCCTGCGCCGCCAGGTGGAGGAGAAGCTGCACCGCCTGCCGCTGGCGTACTTCGACCGCACCAAGCGCGGGGAGATCCTCTCGCGCGTCACCAACGACATCGACAACATCCAGAACACGCTGATCAACACGGTGACGGGGCTGGTCAACGCCTTCCTCACGGCGGTCGGCGTGATCGTCATGATGCTGCTGCTGTCCTGGCAGCTGTCGATCATCGCGCTGGCCTCGATCCCCGTCGCGCTCGCGATCACGGCCATCGTCGGCTCCCGCTCCCAGAAGCTGTTCCAGCAGCAGTGGGACGCGACCGGCGTGGTCAACGCCGAGGTCGAGGAGGCCTTCAGCGGCCACGCGCTGGTGACCGCCTTCGGGCGCCGCCGCGAGGTGGGCCGCCGCTTCGACGAGAAGAACGAGACGATGTTCACGGCGTCCTTCGGCGCCCAGTTCGTCTCCTCGCTGATCATGCCGCTGATGATGTTCGTGGGGAACCTCAGCTACGTCCTCGTCGCCGTCGTGGGCGGCCTGCGCATCGTCTCGGGGCAGATGACCCTCGGCGACGTCCAGGCCTTCATCCAGTACTCGCGGCAGTTCACCCAGCCGCTGTCCCAGCTCGCCTCGATGGCGACCATGCTGCAGTCCGGCGTGGCCAGCGCCGAGCGGGTCTTCGAGATGCTGGACGCCGAGGAGCAGGAGCTCGAGGCCGAGGTCCCCGGGGCCGTCTCCCGGATCCGGCAGGGCCGCGTGGAGTTCTCCCACGTGCGCTTCTCCTACTCTCCCGACCGCCCGCTGATCCGCGACCTCTCCCTGGTCGCCGACCCCGGGCACACCGTCGCGATCGTCGGCCCGACCGGCGCCGGCAAGACGACCCTGGTCAACCTGGTGATGCGGTTCTACGAGCTGGACGGCGGCAGCATCCGGATCGACGGCGTGGACATCCGCGACCTCACCCGGCGCCAGCTGCGCGAGCGCACCGGCATGGTCCTGCAGGACACCTGGCTGTTCGAGGGCACGATCCGCGAGAACATCCGCTACGGGCGCCTGGACGCGACCGACGAGGAGGTGCTCGAGGCCGCCCGCGCCACGCACGTCGACGACTTCGTGCGCCATCTGCCCGAGGGCTACGACACGGTCCTGGACGACGAGGGCGGCAGCATCAGCGCCGGCGAGAAGCAGCTGCTGACCATCGCCCGCGCCTTCCTGGCCCAGCCCAGCCTGCTGATCCTCGACGAGGCGACCAGCTCCGTGGACACCCGCACCGAGGTGCTCGTGCAGGAGGCCATGAACCGGCTGCGCGAGGGGCGCACCTCCTTCGTGATCGCCCACCGCCTCTCCACGATCCGCGACGCGGACCTCATCCTCGTGATGGAGTCCGGGGACATCGTCGAGCAGGGCAGCCACGACGAGCTCCTCGCGGCCGACGGCGCCTACGCGCGCCTGTACCGCTCGCAGTTCGAGGGCGCCGCGCACGATCCCGACGACGACGAGGATCCCGAGGCCGACGCCGTCGCCGCGGGCGCCGGCGGCGGCGGGATGATGCCCGGCATGTGAGGGCTAGGGTGGCCGCATGTTCGGACGCACAGCGCACCTCGAGTCCCAGATCGCCCACCTCCGAGACCGGCTCGACCGGCAGGAGGCCCTGCTGACCGCGCTCGCGGCGCAGGCGGGTCTCGACCCGGCCGCGGTCCGCGCCGCCGGCGTCGAGGACTCGATGCCGGCCCCCGTGCTCGATGCGCTGCGCCGGCGCCAGATGATCCTCGCGATCAAGGAGTACCGCACCGCGACCGGGGCGGGCCTCGCCGAGGCCAAGCGCGCCGTCGAGGAGTACGCCGCCGCGCACGGGTACTGAGCCCTCCCGCCGGGCGCCCCGGGTGGCGAGGCTCTCCCCGCGAGGAGTTGGGCGTTATGCAAGGCTATGCATACTATGCAGGGATGACGCATCATCCGCCCCGGCGCCGCACGCTCCTGCGCGCCCTGCCCGCCGTCGCGCTCGGCGCGGGCGCCGCCCCGGCGCTCGGGGCCTGCACCCGGGCGAGCGAGCGCCTGGACGCCGAGTCCAATGCGGTGCCCGAGGTCGACCTCTCCGGCATCGAGGAGGTCCCCGAGATCGCCGCCCTGGTGCCCGCGCACATCCGCGAGCGGGGTGAGCTGATCAACGGCGCCGCCCTGAACTACGCGCCGGGGGAGTTCATCGGATCCTCGGGCGAGGCCGTGGGCTACGACATGGACATCCTCGCCGGCATCGGTCGCGTGCTCGGGCTCGCCACCCGCACCGAGGCGGCCGTGTTCGCACAGATCATCCCGGCCGTCGGCGCGACCTACGACGTGGGCATCTCGAGCTTCACCGTGAATGCGGAGCGGCTCGAGGCCGTCACGATGATCTCCTACTTCCAGGCCGGGATCTCCTACGCGGTCCGGGCCGGCAACCCCTACGGCATCGACCCCGAGCAGCTGTGCGGCAAGCGCGTCGCCCTGCAGGTCGGCACCTACCAGGAGGAGCTGTCCCTCGAGCGCTCCCAGGAGTGCCGCGAGGACGGGCAGAAGGCCTACGACCTGCTCGCCTACGCCTCCAACTCCGACGCCGCGACCAACGTCGCCGGCGGCAAGGCCGACATCCTCATGGCCGATTCCCCCGTGACCGCCTACGCGATCACCCGCTCGCGCGGCACCCTCGAGGGCATCGGCGAGATCGAGGAATCGGCCCTGAACGGCATCGTCGTCGCCAAGGACCAGCCCGAGCTGGCCGAGGCGATCCGCGCGGCCGTCCAGCACCTTATCGACTCCGGCGACATGCAGCGCATCCTGGCCGCCTGGGGCAACGAATCCGGCATGATCCCGACCGCGGAAGTGAACCCCGAACCGTGAGCACCTCCTCCATCGCCCCGCCCCCGGCCGCCGCGCCGGCCGCCGGCGACTACACCCCCATCCGCGCCAGGTCCGCCCCGCGCCCGGGCACCTGGATCGCCGCCGTGATCGTGGCGCTGCTGGTCGTGGCGCTGGTGAACTTCCTGCTGACCAACCCCGTCCTGGACTGGGGGACCGTGGCCACGTACATCCTGGACGTGAAGGTCGTCCAGGGCGTGGGCTGGACGCTGCTGCTGACGGTGCTGTCCATGGTGGTCGGCACCGTGATCGCCCTGCTCGCCGCGATCATGCGCCGCAGCGACAACCCCGTCCTGCGCGGCGTGGCCTGGGCCTACATCTTCGTCTTCCGCGGCACCCCCGTGTACACCCAGCTGGTGTTCTGGGGCCTGTTCACCGTGATCATCCCGAAGATCGTGATCGGGGTGCCCTTCGGCCCGGAGCTGCTGTCCTTCTCCACCCGCGACCTGTTCACCGCCTTCTGGGCGGCCGTGATCGGCCTGGGCCTGAACGAGGGCGCCTACCTCGCGGAGATCTTCCGCTCGGGCCTGAACAGCGTGGACCGCGGCCAGAGCGAGGCCAGCCGCGCCCTGGGCATGAGCGAGGGGCTGATCCTGCGACGGATCATCGTCCCGCAGGCCATGCGCGTGATCGTGCCGCCGCTGGGCAACGAGACCATCGGCATGCTGAAGACGACGTCGCTGGTGCTCGCGGTGCCGTTCACCCTCGACCTCACCTTCGCCACCAACGGCATCGCCAACAAGCTGTTCACGCCCATCCCGCTGCTGATCGTCGCGGCGCTGTGGTACCTCGCGATCACGAGCGTGCTCATGGTCGGCCAGCACCACCTGGAGAAGTACTTCGGCCGCGGCTTCGACGCCCGCACCCCCGGGGCGCCCGGGACGAAGCGCTCCCGCCAGTCCGCCGTGAACAGCGCCGGCACGACCCCGCAGAACCCGCTCCCCGAGGTGGAGCTGTGATGAGCCACGAGAACACCCACCGCGCCGCCCCCGCCGAGGAGGCCGTCCCCGCGATCCAGATCGAGGGCCTGCACAAGTCCTTCGGCGACGTGCACGTCCTCACGGGCTGCGACCTGACCGTCCGCCCGGGCGAGGTCGCCGTGCTGGTGGGCCCCTCCGGCTCCGGAAAGTCGACGCTGCTGCGCTGCATCAACCAGCTCGAGGAGGCCAGCGCCGGGCGCGTGCGCATCGAGGGCGTCACGCAGGGCTACGCCGAGCAGCCGCTGGCCGACGGCCGCTGGCAGAAGCTGTCGGCGAAGCAGATCGCCGCCCAGCGCGCCCGCATCGGCATGGTCTTCCAGCGCTTCCAGCTGTTCCCGCACATGACGGCGCTGCACAACGTGATGGAGGCGCCGGTCCACGTGCTCGGCATGGAGAAGGCGCAGGCCGAGTCCGAGGCGCGGGAGCTGCTCGCCCGGGTGGGCCTGGCCGAGCGCGCCGACCACTACCCCTCGGAGCTCTCCGGCGGCCAGCAGCAGCGCGTCGCCATCGCCCGGGCCCTGGCCATGAAGCCCGAGCTCATGCTGTTCGACGAGCCGACCAGCGCCCTGGACCCGGAGCTGGTCGCCGAGGTCCTGGCCGTCCTCCAGGACCTCGCGGCCGATGGCATGACGATGGTCGTGGTCACCCACGAGATGGGCTTCGCCCGCGAGGTCGCCGACACGGTCGTCTTCATGGACGAGGGCCGCATCATCGAGCAGGGCCCGCCCGCCCAGGTGATCGACTCCCCGCGCTCGGACCGCCTGAAGGACTTCCTCGCCTCGGTGCTCTGAGCCCCCGCGCGGGCGCGCTCTCGGTGCTCTGAGCCCCCGCGCCGCGGGCGCGCTCAGGCCTCCGGCGCGGCGACCTCGCCCCAGACGGTGCGCATGTGGGAGCGGGAATGGCGCTCGGCGGCGTCCTCGTCGCCCTCGGCGATGGCGAGGGCCAGGCGCATGTGCTCCTCGAGGGTGCCGGGCACGGGGATCGGCGGGGTGAGGCCCAGGCGGGTGCGCCCCTCGAGGACGGCCTGGACCGGCCGGGCGAGCGCGGCGAGCTGCGGGTTGCCCGAGGCGGCCAGCAGCAGCTCGTGGAAGGCGACATCGGCCTCGAGATAGGGCTCGGTGTCCCCGAGGCCGCGGCCGCCGAGGTCGACGAGGACCTCCGCGAGCCGGCGCAGCTCGGCGCGCTGGGCCGCCGTGGCGCGGCGCGCGGCGAGGAGGGAGGCCATGGGCTCGGCGGCCACGCGCAGCTCGGCGAGGGCCTCGAGCTGGCGCTGGCGGAAGGGCCCGCGCAGGTTCCAGCCGATCAGCTGGGGGGAGAAGGCGTCCCACTGCTCGCGCGGCTGCACGGTCACGCCGACGCGGCGCCGGGAGGTGACCATGCCCAGGCTCTCGAGCACCCGCACCGCCTCGCGCACCACCGTCCGCGAGGCGCCGAGAGCCTCCTCGATCCCCGACAGGGTGAGCACCTCTCCCGGCGGAAGCTCCCCGGCGGCGATGCGCCCCCCGATATCGTCGAGAACGTCACGGTGCATGCCGATCGCCATCGCGTCTCCTTCGTCGTGCTGCGGCGGCCGAGGAGCGGGCGGTCCGGATCACAGCCCGAGTTCCTCAATGGTGCTACCTTACCGGCTGAAAAAGTAGTACCTTTGCTCCACGGCGCCGGGGCCCGAGGCTCGTCCGGACGGCACGGCGCCTCCTGTCCCTCGCATTCAACGGAGAATCCCCCATGGAAGACTGGACCCAGACCCTGGGCGCCGGGCCGCTCCTCGGCATCGCCGCGGTCGCCGTCGCGCTCATCCTGTTCCTCGTCATCAGGGTCAAGCTGCACGCGTTCCTCGTGCTCGTGATCGTCTCCCTGCTGACCGCCGTCGCCACCGGCATCCCCGCCGAGTTCCTCGTGAAGACCCTCGTGGAGGGCTTCGGCGGGACGCTCGGGAACGTGGCCCTGCTCATCGGCTTCGGCGCCGTGCTCGGTCGGCTCATCGAATCCTCCGGCGGCGCCAAGGTCGTCGCGGAGAAGATGGTCTCGATCTTCGGCGAGAAGCGCGCCGCCTTCGCCCTCGGCGTCACCTCGCTGCTGCTGGGCTTCCCGATCTTCTTCGACGCGGGCCTGATCGTCATGCTGCCGATCATCTTCGCCGTCGCCCGCCGCATCGGCGGCAAGAACCTCCTGCTCTACGGCATCACCGCCGCCGGCGCGTTCTCCGTCATGCACGTCTTCGTGCCGCCGCACCCCGGCCCCGTCGCCGCCAGCGAGTTCTTCGGGGCGAACCTCGGCGTCGTGCTGCTGGTCGGCCTCGTCATCGCCTTCCCGGTCTGGTACATCACCGGCTACCTGTGGGCCCGGTTCGCCAACGCCCGCAACCCGCTCGAGGTCCCCAACCTCTTCGGCCAGGACGACGACGAGATCGCCAACCCGCCCAGCGCCGGACTCGTCGTCGCGATCGTCGCCCTGCCGCTGGTGCTCATCCTCATGAACACCGGCCTGAACGCCCTGGGCAGCGCCGGCATCGTCGACAAGACCCAGGGCTGGGTCCACGCCCTGCGCCTGATCGGCGAGTCGCCCGTCGCCCTGCTGATCACCGTGCTGGTGGCGCTGGTCGCCCTCGGCACCGCCCGCGGCGAGAAGGGCTCGGCCCTCGAGAAGCTCGTCGACGGCACGCTCGCCCAGGTCGCCTCGGTCATCCTCATCACCGGCGCCGGCGGCATGTTCGGCTCGGTGCTGCGCGCCTCCGGCATCGGCGACGCGCTCGCCGACACCCTCTCCGGCTGGGGCCTGCCGGTCATCTTCGCCGCCTACATCATCGCGCTCGTGCTGCGCGTGGCCCAGGGCTCGGCGACGGTCGCCCTGGTCACCACCGCCGGCCTGCTCTCCCCGGCGGTCATGTCCGGCGGGTTCAGCGTCGTGGACACCGCGGCGATCACCCTGGCCGCCGCGGCCGGCTCCGTGTTCGCCGGCCACGTCAACGACTCCGGCTTCTGGCTGGTCGGGCGCCTGATGAACATGGACGTCAAGACCACCCTGAAGACCTGGACCGTCCAGCAGGCGATCCAGTCCGTGGTCGGCTTCGTGCTGGTCCTGGTCATCTACGTGGTCCTCTGATGGCGGGGCACGACCTCTTCGACGTCACCGGCCGCCTGGCCCTGGTCACGGGATCCTCCCGCGGCCTGGGCCTGGCCCTGGCCACCGCGCTCGCCGATGCGGGCGCCCGCGTCCTCCTCCACGGCCGGGACCAGGCCGCCCTGGACGCGGCCCGGGCCGCGGTCGAGGCGGAGACCGGGCAGCGGCCGGAGGCGGTCCGCTTCGACGTCACCGACGCCGCCGCGGTCGAGGCGGGCATCGCCGCGCTGCTGGCCGAGCACGGCGTGCCGGACATCCTGGTCAACAACGCCGGGGTCCAGCGCCGCGCCCCGATCGCGGAGTTCCCCGTCCAGGACTGGGACACGGTGATCGCGAGCAACCTCTCCAGCGTCTTCTACGTCTCCCGGCACCTCGCGCCGGCGATGGTGGAGCGCGGCTCGGGCAAGATCATCAACATCGCCTCGGTCCAGTCGAAGCTGGCCCGCCAGACGATCGCCCCGTACTCGGCCAGCAAGGGCGGCGTCGCGCTGCTGACCCAGGGCATGGCCGCCGACCTCGCGCGATCCGGCGTGCAGGTCAACGCCATCTCCCCGGGCTACTTCGCCACCGAGATGAACCGGGCCCTCGTCGAGGACGAGGCGTTCACCGCCTGGCTCACCGCCCGCACCCCGGCGCAGCGCTGGGGCGAGGTGCGCGAGCTCGCCGGGACGCTGCTCTACCTCGCCTCGGACGCCTCGGCGTTCGTCTCGGGCCAGAACATCTTCGTCGACGGCGGCATGACCGCCGTCGTCTGAGCCCCCGCTGCCGGCCGTCGGCCGAGGTCCCCTCGGGGTCCCGGCCGGCGGGGGCAGCCCCCGGCTCCATCGGCCCGGGCCGATCCCGCTCGACCCCGCACGGAAGGACGCAGACCATGGCAGCACTGGACGACCCCGCAGCGCAGGCCCCCGCACGCGATGTGGTGATCGGCGTGGACATGGGCACCACGGCCACCAAGGCCGTCGCCTACGACGTGTCGGGGGCCCAGCTGGCCTCGGCCTCGCACGGCTACCCCCTGCACGCGCCCCATCCCGGGCATGCGGTCCAGGACCCCGAGCTGATCCTCGCCGCGGCCTACGCCGGCGTGCGCGAGGTCGTCGCGAGCATCGGCGCCGAGCGGGTGGCGGGGCTGTCGTTCTCCTCGGCCATGCACAGCCTGCTGGCCCTGGACGAGGACCTGGCCCCGCTCACGCCCGTGGTCACCTGGGCCGACACCCGGGCGTCCGCCCAGGCCGAGCGGGTGCGGGCCTCGGCCGAGGGGCTCGCCCTGCACCGCCGCACCGGCACGCCGGTGCATCCGATGTCGCCGCTGCCCAAGCTCATCTGGTTCCGGGAGCAGGAGCCGGAGATCCGCACCAAGGCCGCGATCTGGGCCGGGATCAAGGACTGGGTGCTGCTGCGCATGTGCGGCGCCCTGGTCACGGACCATTCGCTGGGCTCGTCCTCGGGCCTGATGGACATCCATGCCCTGGCCTGGGACGAGGAGGCGATGCGCCTGGCCGGCGTGCGCCCCGAGCAGCTGCCGGAGTTGGTGCCCACCACCACCGTCCTCGAGGGCCTGACCGAGGAGGCCGTCGCCGCCACCGGGCTGCCCGCGGGGACCCGGGTGGTGGTCGGCGCGGGCGACGGGCCGCTGGCCAACCTGGGCGTCGGCGCGGTGCGCCCGGGCGTGGCCGCCTGCTCGATCGGCACCAGCGGCGCCCTGCGCGTCACCGTCGACCATCCCGCGGTCGACCCGCTGGGCGGGGTGTTCTGCTACGCCCTCACCGAGGACCGCTGGGTGATCGGCGGCGCCATCAACAACGGCGGCGTCACCCTGGACTGGGTGCGCTCCCAGATCGCCCGCGGCCCCGCGGTCCCGGCCCCGGCGGCCGAGGGCCCCGCGGGCGACGGCCCCGCGCCGGAGGCGGCCGAGCTGCCCTCGGCCGCCGAGCTCCTGGACGAGGCGGCGACCGTCCCGGCCGGCTCCGGGGGACTGCTCATGCTCCCGTATCTGCTCAGCGAGCGCGCCCCGCACTGGGGCAGCACCACCCGCGGCGCCTATGTGGGCCTGACCCGCGGGCATCGGCGCGAGCACCTGGTGCGCGCGGCCGTCGAGGGCGTGGCCCTGCAGCTCTCGCTGGTCCTGCAGTCGATGCGCTCGGCCGGGCTCGAGATCGACGAGATCCGCGCCACCGGCGGGGTCATGCAGCACCCGCTGTGGCGGGAGACGCTCGCCGATGCCCTCGGCGCCCCCATCGGCTTCCCGGCCCAGCACGAGGGCTCCGGCTTCGGGGCGGCGCTGCTGGGCATGCAGGCGCTGGGCCTGATCGCCTCGATCGACGTCGCCGCCGAGATGATCCCGGTGGCCACCCGGCAGCGCCCCCGGCCGGCCGATGCCGCCGTCTACGCCTCGCTGCGGCCCGTGTTCGACCAGCTCTACGACGCGCTGCTGCCGGCCAACGACCGCCTGCTGCGCCTGGCCCCGTCCCTGCCGCTGGACCGCTGAGCCCGCTGGACCGCTGAGCCCGCCGGACCGCTGAGCCCGCCGGACCTGCGACCGGGAGGCTCAGCGGCCGGTGCCGTCCACGGCGAAGGTCTCGATCGCCGCGAGCTCGGCGTCGGTGAACGGACCGGCCTCCAGCGCGGCGACGTTCTGCTCGAGCTGATGCACGCTCGAGGCGCCCACCAGGGCCGTCGTCACCAGCGGGTTGCGCAGCGCCCAGGCCAGCGCCATCTGGGCGAGGCTCTGCCCGCGCCCGGCGGCGATCTCCGCCAGGCCGCGGGCCCGCTCGAGGTAGCGGGGATCGCGCACCGTCTCCGCGCTGAGGAACACGCTGGCCCCGCCGGCCCGGGAGTCCTCCGGGACGCCGCGCAGGTACCGGCCGGTGAGCAGGCCCTGCTGCAGCGGGGAGAAGACGGCCACGCCGATGCCCAGCTCGTCGACCGCGTCCAGCAGGCCGCCCTCGATGTGGCGGTTGAACATCGAGTACGAGGGCTGGTGGATCAGCAGCGGCGTGCCGAGGTCGGCGAGGATCCGCGCGGCCTCCCGGGTGCGCTCGGGGGAGTAGTTGGACACGCCCGCGTACAGCGCCTTGCCGGAGCGGACGGCGTGGGCCAGGGCGCCCATCGTCTCCTCGAGCGGGGTGTGCGGGTCCTCGCGGTGGTGGTAGAAGACGTCCACCGTCTCCAGGCCCAGGCGGCCCAGGGACTGGTCCAGCGAGGCGAGCATGTGCTTGCGCGAGCCCCAGCTGCCGTAGGGCCCCGGCCACATGTCATAGCCGGCCTTCGTCGAGATGATCAGCTCGTCGCGGTAGCGGGCCAGGTCCTGGGCGAGGATCCGGCCGAGGTGGGTCTCCGCGCTGCCCGGGGGCGGGCCGTAGTTGTCGGCGAGATCGAAGTGGGTCACGCCCAGGTCGAACGCACGGCGCACGATCGCACGCAGCGTCTGCGGATCCCGGTCCTCGCCGAAGTTCTGCCAGAAGCCGAGGGAGATCGGCGGCAGCAGCACGCCGGAGCGCCCCGCCCGCCGGTAGTCGGTGCTGTCGTAGCGGTGCGCGGCGGGGACGAAGGCGTCGATGCTCATGGCTGCGAGCCTAGTGGCTGAGGTCGCGCACCAGGACGTCGAACCGGGCCTCGGGATCGGCGAGGGCCGACGGGTCCAGCGGGAACGGATGGGTCGCGCCGGTGGGCACGAAGCCGCGGCGCTGGTACCAGGCGTTGAGCTCGTCCCGCCCCTGGAGGACGTGGATCTCCAGCTCGAGCACGCCCGCCTCGCGCAGCAGCGCGACCTGCGCCTCCAGCAGGGCGCGGCCGATGCCGCCGGCCTGGGCGGCCGGATCCACGGCGAACAGCCCGAACTCCGCCCGGGTCCCGGCCCGCTCGGTGTAGCAGCAGCCGATCACGCGGCCGTCGGCCTCCGCCACCAGCAGCGCGACCGCGGGCGCCGCGATCAGGGCGCGGACCTCGGACTCGTCGGTGCGGGCACCGGAGACCAGCCCCTCCTCGGTGGTCCAGCCGCCCGGACCGCGGTAGGCCGCCTCCACGATCTCGAGTATGCGCGGCACGTCGGCCGCATCGGCCGCGCGGATCTGCGGGGCGCTCACGAGAGCACCCCCAGGCCCCGCAGCGCGCGGGACAGGCCGTGGCCGTCGGGCGCCCGGACCGTGCGACGGGAGTCGCCGGGAAGCCGGGACGGCGCCTCCGCCAGCGGGCGGCGGCTGCCATGGGCGAGGACCTGCTCCGGTTCGGTCAGCTGACGGATGGCGATCGCCTCCACATGGTCGGGATGGTAGGCCTCGAAGGCCCGGTAGGTGTCGGGGTCGTGCTGCCCGTCGTCGCCGATGAGGATCCACTTCACCTGCGGGAACGCCTCGGCGAGGCGGGCGAGGGCGCGGACCTTGTGCTCACGGCCCGAGCGGAAGAACCCGGTGTTCGTCGGACCCCAGTCGGTGAGCAGCATCGGCCCGTCGGGGTAGCCGTTCTTGAACAGGAAGCGCCGCAGCACCGGGAACACGTTCCACGCGCCGGTGGAAAGATATACCACCGGGGCGGCGGGATGCTCGCGCAGGATCTCCTGGTAGAGCGCCGGCATGCCCCGCACCACCCGGCGCGAGGACTGGTGGATGACGAAGGCGTTCCAGAACGCCAGCAGCGGCCGCGGCAGCCAGGTGATCATCACCGTGTCGTCGATGTCGCTGACCACGCCGATCCGCTCCTCGGGGGAGAACACGAGCACCTCGGCGGTGACGGCGTTGCCCGGATGCGTGGACAGGACGGCCTGGTGCCGTCCGGGCGGCAGGTCCACGACGAGCTCGGTGTCGATGATCCCGGAGCGGTCGGCGTGGACGAGGAACTCGTCCCCGGCGATGGTCACGCGCACGCGCGCGAAGGGCGCGACCTGCGAGGCGAAGTTCCGCCAGCCGCGCACCGCCATGGTGCGCATGTCATGGACGGGCTGGTCGTGATAGTCGGCCGGGGTCGAGGGGGAGGCGTACAGGACCTTCGCCAGCACGCGGATGCGACCGGGGGCGCCGTAGCCGATGAAGGGCTGCAGGCGCACGTCCCAGCCGAGGCGCTGCAGCACGCGGCCCATCAGCCGGTTCTTCGTGTTCTCCGTGCGCGCCGCCCAGTGCGGCCGGTCCCGGGCCGGGATGAAGGGGGCGTCGGAGGGCAGGGGAGGGCGCGGTCCTGCGGGGCGTCGCGGCATGCCGGACGAGAGCGGGGGCGGGTCAGACCGCGCGGGACATCTTGATCCAGGACGAGTCCGGATCGTCCTCGACGACCTGCCAGCGGTCCCCGGTGTCGGTGAAGCCGAGCGACTCGTACAGCTTGCGGGCGGGGGCGTTGGTCGGCCCGACATACAGCGTCACGGTGTCCGCGCCGTCGGCCTTCGCCCAGGCGAAGACGGCCTCGGCGAGAGCGTGGGCGATGCCCGACTTGCGGGAGGACGGCGAGACCCACATGGCCTGCAGCTCGCGCTCGTTGGCGGGGGAGTCCTCCTCGTGCCGCGAGGCGACCACGGCGACGGGCTGCTCGTCCTCGACGGCGAGGAACCAGGCGGCCTCGTCCACCCGGCGCTGCCATGCCTGGTCGTCGTAGGCGGACTCGCGGTCCCAGCTCTGCCCGAAGGAGGACGGGTCGGAGCTCAGCGAGCGCAGGCGGATCTCCCGGACCAGATGCCAGGTGTCGTTGTTCGCGCGGATGATCTCGGCCAAGGCAGTCCTCCAGTGCAGGTCATGTATCGCTGGTCCCCGCAGATGGGGCGAGGAACGGCGCTCCCTGGTGATTGTACGGGTCGACACGGGGCACCGACACTGTGCCACAGCCGTGCCCGGAACGCACGCCGGGGCCCCGCGGAGCGCGAGCCGGTGGAACGGCGCCCCGCACGGTGCCGGAGCTGTCACAATGGCCGGGTGACTGCACTGCGCGTCCTCACCGTCTGCACGGGAAACGTCTGCCGCTCGCCCGCCGCAGCGGTGATGCTGCGCGAGGCGGTGCGCGCGGATCCCCGTCTCGCCGCCGACGTCGAGGTGCACTCGGCGGGCCTGAGCTGGGAGGCCGAGGGGGAGCCGATGGACCCCCGCACCGTCCTGGCCCTCGAGCATGCCGGCTACACCCAGCCCTTCGAGCACACGGCCCGCAGCATCCACCAGTCGGAGCTGCCGACCTGGGACCTGCTGCTGCCGATGACGACCGATCATGCCGCGGCGCTGCTGCGCAAGGCCGAGCAGATCCCGCCGGACGCCCCCACCCCGGAGATCTCCCTGTGGCGGACCTTCGATCCGCTGCTGCCCGCCGGCGCCGAGGACGAGGACATCTCCGTCCCGGACCCGTGGTACGAGGGCCAGGAGGCCTTCGACGAGACCATCGAGGTGCTGCGCGGAGCGCTGCCGACCCTGCTCGAGCACATCGCCGAGCTGCTCGAGGCCAAGCGGGTCGCAGGGCGCTGAGCGCGCCCGGCCCCTGCGGCCGGCAGGACCTCCCGGCTCAGCGGCGCGGGCAGGGGCCTTCGGGCTCAGCGGCCCTTCGAGGCCTCGCGGGCGGCCCGGCGCTCGGCCCGCACCGTCTGGTGACGTCCGTGCCAGGTGGCGGCGACGAATCCCGCGGCCGTCAGGAACCCGACGCCGAGGGCGACGACGAGGACCTGCCCCATGCGGCCCCACGCGGAATCCGAGTCCTCGGTGAAGGTGCTGATGAGCTTGACGATCCGCCCGTCGTCCTCGTCCTCGTCCTGCGTCCGGGACGCGCCGGTGTGCAGGGTCTCGGACTCCTCGGCCTGCGGCGCGCCGCGATCGGCCGTCTGGGACTGCTCAGGGGTCCGCGCTGCGGCCGATGCGCTCCGGTCGGTGCTCTCGTCCGTCGCCGGCGGGTCCTCGGGGACCGCCCCGGGCGGGAAGAAGGCTGCGGGCTCCGTCGGGGTCGAGGGCTGCTCGCTCGGGGTCGTCGGCTCCGGCGCAGCGGGAGCGCTCGTGGCGGCGGCGGAGCTCTCCGGATCCTCCGTCGGCGTGGTGGGCGACTCGCGGGGCGTCGACGGCTCCTCGGTGGGCGTCGTGGGCGCCGGGCTGGACGGCGTGGGCGACGTCGACGGGGTCGTGGGCGACGGGGCCGGGGTCGTGGGCGACGCGGTGGGCTCCGGCCCCGTCCCCTCGGACGAGTCGTCGGTCGGCGTCCCGGAGCCCTCCCCCTCGGTGGGTGCCTCGCTGCTGGGCTGCTCGGTGGGGGTTCCCGTGCTGGGGTCCCCGCTGCTGGGCTCCTCGGTCGGGGTCGGAGCGATGGTCCCCGGCGGGGCGATGCCGTCGTCGGGGTCGGGCGTCGGCTCGCAGCTCGGGTCGTCCGACGGGGTCGGCTCCGGCGACGGTGACGCGGTGGGCGTCGCCGTGGGGGAGGTCGTCGTGGAATCGGGCTCGCTCGTCGTCCCGTCGCTCGGGGCGGGAGCCGGCTCGGGGTCGCAGGTCGGCGTCGGGGAGGGCGTCGGCGTGGGGGAGGCCGTCGGGGTGGCGGTCTCGGAGGGGGTTGCGGTCGGCGTCCCGGTCGGGGAGGGGGAGGCCGTCGGCGTCGTCGTGGACGATGCGGTCGTGG
Organism: Brachybacterium phenoliresistens; assembly: GCF_000576425.1. Taxonomy (GTDB): domain Bacteria; phylum Actinomycetota; class Actinomycetes; order Actinomycetales; family Dermabacteraceae; genus Brachybacterium; species Brachybacterium phenoliresistens. Next base: position 113,226 of record NZ_KK069992.1, read on the forward strand.
TGGTGGGGGCGGAGGGCGCGGCGCTCGTGGTCGTCGTCGGGTCGCCGGTGGCGGACTCCTCGGAGTCGGGCTGCGTCGAGGGCTCCTCGACGGGAGGGGAGACGGGATCGCTGGGCTGCGGATCCGAGATCGCGGAGTCCTCGACCGGCGTCGTCTCGGGATCGGGATCCTCGACGGGCGTCGTCTCGGGATTCGGGTCCTCGGCAGGCGTGGTCTCCGGGTCCTCGACGGGCGTGGTCTCGGGATCGGGGTCCTCGACCGGGGCGCTGGTGGGCTCCTCCTCGGGGGGAGCGGCGGCGTCCTCCGTCACCTCCGCCGGGGGCGGATCCTCGGTGCTCTCGTCCGGGGCAGGGGCGTCCTCATCGGGCGCAGGGGTGTCCTCGTCGGGGACGGAGGTGTCCTCGTCGGGGACGGAGGTGTCCTCGTCGGGGACGGTCTCCTCGAACGGCGGCGCATCGGCCGCAGGCTCCACCGGCGCGCGCCGGTCCGCGGCAGGGACGTCCTCGGGGCTGCGCCCCTTCTCCGAGCTGCCCTGGTCATCGCCATGAGCGCCGCGGGTGATCTCGACCTCGAGGCCGTCATCGGCGGCATCGGCCGGGGCCTCGACGGTGGCGGGATCCGAGGGGGCGGGGGACTCCGCGGCGGCGGGAGCGAGGGGGAAGACGCTGGTCGCCAGGAGGGCGGCGACGGCCGCGCGTGCGCGCGCAGAGCTCCGCATGTGCGTCCCCCTCTCCTGCGGTTCGCTGTTCCGGTCGTCCGATATCGGCTCCCGGGTGGTCGATCCCGGAGTCCGGTGCACGTTTCAGGATCCGCCGAAGCGGTGCACCCCGCAAGAAGGCGTGAAGGATCCCACCTCGCGGAGAGGCCGCCCGAGGGACGGCCAACGGCCCCCCACGATAGCGGATGCGCCGCAGACCGAGGAGGGCCGATGGGGAAAGGAGAGGAACGTCAGCTGTTCAGCGCGCCGTCGACGACGTTCTTCGCCGCCTCCTGCACCTCGCGCAGATGCTCCTCGCCGCGGAAGGACTCCGCGTAGATCTTGTAGACGTCCTCCGTGCCCGAGGGACGGGCCGCGAACCATGCCGACTCGGTGGAGACCTTCAGGCCGCCGATCGCCTCGCCGTTGGGGGCGACCGTCATCTTCGCGGTGATCGGCTCCCCGGCCAGCTCGGAGGCGGAGACCTCCTCGGGGCTGAGGGCCTTCAGCCGGGCCTTCTGCTCGCGGCCGGCCGGGGCGTCGATGCGGTCGTAGGCGCTCGCCCCGAACTCCGCGACGAGCTCGCCGTGCAGCTGGCTGGGCGTGCGGCCGGTGACGGCGAGGATCTCCGAGGCGAGCAGCGCCAGGATGATGCCGTCCTTGTCCGTGGTCCACACCGAGCCGTCGTGGCGCAGGAAGGACGCCCCGGCGCTCTCCTCGCCGCCGAAGCCGACGGAGGAGTCGATGAGCCCGGGCACGAAGTACTTGAAGCCCACCGGAACCTCGTAGAGCTCGCGGCCCAGCGATGCGGTGACCTTGTCGATCAGGCTGGAGGAGACCACCGTCTTGCCGACCTTCGCGCCCGCGGGCCACTGGGGGCGGTGCGAGAAGAGGTAGCGGATCGCGACCGCGAGGTAGTGGTTGGGGTTCATCAGCCCCGCATCGGGCGTGACGATCCCGTGGCGATCGGAATCGGCGTCGTTGCCGGTGGCGATGTCGTAGGTGTCCTTCTGCTCGAGCAGCGAGGCCATCGCCCACGGGCTCGAGCAGTCCATGCGGATCTTGCCGTCGCGGTCCAGCGTCATGAAGGACCACTGCGGGTCGACGGTGGGGTTGACGACGGTGAGGTCCAGGTCGTGCATCTCGCCGATCATCGCCCAGTAGTCGACGGCGGCGCCGCCCAGGGGATCGGCGCCGATGCGCACGCCCGCGCGGCGGATCGCCGCGATGTCGACGACGCTGGGCAGGTCCTGCACATATGTGTGGAGGTAGTCGTAGCGGCCCGCGTGCTGGACGGCCTTGCTGCGGTCCACCCGGCGCACCTCGCGCAGGCCCGAGGCCAGCAGCTCGTTGGCGCGGTCGGCGATCCAGCCGGTCGCCTCGGACCCGGCCGGCCCGCCGTGCGGAGGGTTGTACTTGAAGCCGCCGTCGCGCGGCGGGTTGTGGCTCGGGGTGACGACGATGCCGTCGGCCCGCGAGGAGTCCTGCGGTCCCTTGCCGCGGTTGTGCACGAGGATCGCGTGCGAGACCGCGGGGGTGGGGGTGTAGGTGTCCATCGCGTCGATCAGGACCGTCACGCCGTGGGCCGCGAGGACCTCGAGCGCGGTGTCGAAGGCCGGGCGGGACAGGGCATGGGTGTCGCGGCCGATGAACAGCGGGCCCTGGATCCCCTGGGCGGCGCGGTACTCGACGATCGCCTGCGTCGTCGCGGCGATGTGGTCCTCGTTGAAGGCGGTGTCCAGGGAGGAGCCGCGGTGCCCGGAGGTGCCGAATGCCACGGCCTGGTCCGGATTCGAAGGATCGGGGTGGAGGTCGTAGTAGGCGTCGAGGACCGCGTCGACGTCGATCAGGTCCTCGGGCTGTGCCTTCTTGCCTGCGCGGGGATGCATGATCCGCACTCCCTTCATGGGAACGATGGTCCGGCCACTCTAGGTGGTCCCCGGGGCCGCTCCGACCGGGAGCCGGGAGATGAGACGTGCAGGTCAGGCGCGGCGCCCGCGCACCTTGGTCACGATGCCCACGATCAGCAGCACGAGGCCGACCAGACCGAGCAGCACGCCGCCGCCGATGCCGGCGAGCATCGGCCCGGCCATGCCGAAGATGCTGTACGGGCCGAGGTAGGCGGCATCGGCCGTGGTGCCGGTGCAGGTGATGGTCATGCGGGTGTCGCCCTGCGCGACCGCGCCGAGCACCTGGTGGTACGTGCTGCCGTCGCCGAACTGGACGGTGCTGGACTGGGGGACGACGGTGACCGTCCCGCCCTCGCCCTCGGCCGTGCACTCCGCGGTGGCGGCATCGGCCTCGGGGACGTAGACGATGACCATGGAGTTGCTGGGGACCTCGACCGTGGCCGTGGATCCGGGCATCACCGTCGGCCCGGCGACCGCGTCGCCCACGAGATGGTTCACCGAGAGCACCAGGCCGATCACGAGCGCCGCCGGCGCGAGCACCAGCAGCATGACCAGTCCCAGGACCAGCGGGATCGTGCCGCGCCCGCGGCGACGTCCCGGATCGACGGACGCGGGGCCCTGCGGACCTGACTGCGCCGACCCGGCCTGCCAGCTCGGGGCGGAGGGTCCCTGGCCGTACGGGCCGGCGGGGTCTCCGGCCGGCCCCGGGGTGTGGCCGGCGTGCCCGGCCGGCTGCGCCGACGGCTGGCCCCAGGCGCCGGAGGAGGCCGGGGCCGCCGCCGGTCCGGACCCCGCCGGCGGCATCGATCCGGCGGGAGGGTGCTGCGCCCAGCCGGCGTCCGAGGAGGGGGCCTGCGAGTCGGGCGGAGCCTCGCCCGGCCCGGGGGGAGAGGCGGGCAGGCCGTAGACGGGGCGCGGGCGCCGAGGGCTCGGCGTGAGGCCATCCTGCTCGGACATCGGGTCTCCTTCGCGGCGGCGGTTCGCGCCCGGCGCCGCGGTCGACGGTCGGGAGGGCGCTGTCCGGATTCCCGGGAGCGCCGGGCCAGGATAGCGACGCCGCCCGGGAGTCCGCCGAGCGCCGCCTCGCGACCCGGCCGGGGCCGGTCCCTCAGATGCCGATGCTGGTCTGGGCGAGGCGGGCGATGATGAGCCCCATCCCGAAGCAGGCGAAGGGCGTGGCCAGCCAGACGGCGAGGATCCGCCGCACGACCGGCAGCCGCAGCGCCCGCGGCCCCCGCGCCAGCCCCGCCCCCATGATCCCCGCCGCGATGGAGTGGGAGGAGGAGACGGGCAGGCCCATGCCCAGGGAGACGAGGCCCATCAGGGTCGCGGTGGCGGCCTCCGCGGAGAAGCCCTGCGGCGTGGTCAGGTCGGTCAGGCGCGAGCCCAGGGTGCGGATGATCCGGTGGCCGCCCATGAGCGTGCCCAGCGCGATCGCGATGGCCACGGTGTACGGGGCGGAGGCCAGCACGGCGCCGGGCATCGGGGAGGTCGTCGCGACGGCCACGATCACCGCCATCGGGATCAGGGCGTCCTGCAGGCCGTGGGCGGTGGCGACCAGCCCTGCCGAGACGGTCTGCGCGAACCGCAGGTGGCCGCTGCGCAGTCGGTCGCTGGTGAGCATCCGCGAGATGAGCTGCATCGTCGCGTAGGCGGCCGCCGCCCCCAGCAGCGGCGCGAAGGCGGTCGGCAGCAGCGAGCTGCGGGCGATGGTGGGCCAGTCCGCGTCCCAGCCCAGCACGAGGGACGCGCCCCCGACCCCGGCGAACAGGGCGTGCCAGCTCGAGGAGGGCATGCCCATCCACCAGGTGATCAGATCCCACAGGATCGTCACGAGGACGCCGGCGAGGATGATCCACAGGAGCACCGGGCCGGGGGTGTCGACCCCCGCGGTGATATGGCCCAGGCCCATGCGTTCGAAGGCCCAGGTGGACGAGATCGTCACCAGGCCGATCCCGAGCAGCGCCCCGAACAGGTTCAGCAGCGCCGCCATCCCCAGCGCCGTGCGCTCCCGCAGGGCGCGGGTGGTGATCGTGGTGGACACGGCGTTGGAGGCGTCGTGGAATCCGTTGACGTAGGCGAGCAGCACGGCCAGCAGCGTGATCACCGCGGCGAGGGGCTCGACGGCCATCCTCAGGTGTCCTTGATGCGCAGGAGGTCGGCCTGTCGGGCCGCCCGGTCCAGCAGGGCCAGCAGCTCCAGCATCCCCTGGGCGACATCGCGGCCGCGCAGCAGGTCCGCGGCGGAGCCGCCCCGGGTGTAGAGCTCGGCGATGGACCGCTCGACGAGGCGGTCCCCGTGGCGGCGCAGCCGGCGCATCTCGCGGTGGTACTCGCCGAGGCCGCGCAGGTCCGGCAGCGTCCAGCCCGCCTCGACCGTGAGGTCCGCGGCCCGCTCGACGACCTGGGCGGCCTCGAGCATCGGGGTGGAGATGCGGCCCAGGGAGAAGGACACGGTCAGCTCCGCGATCCGTTCCATGCGGTCGGTCGCATCGGCCATCGACAGCGCGAACTCGTAGAGGACCTCCGCCTCGAAGGGCGTGATCAGCGATTCGGCCAGGCGGTTCCCGATGCGCGCGGTGAGCTCCGAGGCGCGGGTGGCGTTCTCGTGCAGGGCCGGCAGGGCGCGGGAGCGGTCGCGCGAGGGCTGTCCGAGGGTGCGGGAGAGGAGCTCTGCGCTGCCGGCGAGGAGCTGGGCGAGGTCCGTCAGCAGGCTGTGGAGGGGACGCTCGAACTGCCGTGGGAAGAGACGCACCAGCCCTCCGTATGCGAGGCCCCGCGGGACGTGCCGCCCGGGGAGGGCGACGGGAGAGGCCCCGGGGCGGACGAGAAGCAGACGCGCCGGACCGGGATGCGCCTGTCGGCGCGAAGGCCGCTCGAAGCGGCAAATGTTGGAGCCCGGGGCAACCGCGGCCCGGCGCACGATCCATCGTAGAGCACTCGATCGGATCGCGGGGCCGGTCTGCCCCACGTGTGGGGAAGATCCTGCATGATCCGACGTCAGGGCCGCTTTCGGAGTGGGCGGCGGGATCTCAGTCCAGGGTGCCGTGGCGGGCGGCGTGGCCGGCGGCGGCGAGCTCCTCGCCGGTGGTGAGCAGGCGCTCGGCCTGGACCGTGAGCTCGCGCTGCGCGGCCTCGGTGGACTCGGAGTCGGCCAGATGCGCCGTGCCGTGCGCGGCGATCACCGCCACCGCCCCGGCGCGGGCCAGCGCCACGGACAGGTCTCCGGTGAAGGCGCCGCGCAGGATCAGGTCCATGGCGCTGCGGGTCTGCTCGAGGCTCGGCGGCTCCTCGAGGCCGGCGAGGTAGCGCAGCCCGGGCACCGTCCGGGAGCCCTCGCGGTACCGCAGGGTGACCTCCTCCGTCTGTCGCTGCACCCAGGTGTGCAGGACGTAGAGGCGCCACAGCGCCCCGGGCAGCGAGGTCGCGGGGGCTGCGGACCACAGGGTCGCGAGGTCCCCGAGGCCCTCGCGCTCGACGAGGGTGAGCACGCGCTGGACGACGTCCTCGTCGGCGCTGTGGAAGACGCCGTGCAGCAGCGCCTCGGCGCTCTGGTGGGCGAGATCCGCGGTCTGGGCGGGGTCGGGCGCCCCGGGGATCGCATCGGCCACCGACGGGTACAGCGGGGCAGGGCGGCGGAACGACGGGGTCGGACTCATGCACGGCACTGTACGCGCCGGGACTGGGCGGGCCGGGGCCGACTACGGTGATGCCATGACGATCCCTCGGCGGCTGGACCCGGACACCGGGCCGCCGCGCGCCCTGCCGGACTTCCGGCGCTCCGCGGGAACCATCGAGCGCATGCTGAGGGCCCTGGACCATGGGCCGGAGCTGAGCACCCAGGAGCGCCCGGCGGTCCCCGGCGCCTCCGGCACGGGGCGCGGACCGGTGCGGGTGACGACCTCGCGGATCGTCGTGCGCTCGGCGCTGCTGCGCACCGCGATCGCCGCGCTGTGGCTGTGGGCCGCGCTGGTGCCCGGCGTGCTGGGCCTCCTGCTGCTGATGCGGGTCCCCGCCGGGCACGCGCCCGATGTGGCCGTGGTCGTGGTGGTCGCGGGGCTGGGGCTCGGCACCCTGGTGCTGCTGCTGGCCGCGCTGCGCTGGGGCGTGCTGGCCCTGGCCGCGGTGCGCTCCCGCCTGGAACGGGATTCCGAGGCCGTGACCGTGTTCGGGGCGTTCGGCTCGCGCCGGGTGCCGTGGCGCGACATCGCGGGCGTGGACAGCCGCGCCGTGCACCCCGTGCACGGGGTGAGCGCGGCGCTGGTGCTGCGCGGCGGCGGGCGCGTGGTGATGCCGCTGTTCGACCGTCCGGTGTGGACCTATGCGCAGCCGTCCCGCCGGGAGATCCGTGAGCTGCGCGCGGAGATCGTGCGACGTGCCGGGAAGGACGGTGGGCGGGCATGGAAGCCCTGATGATGACGCTCGGATCGGGATGGGTCAGCGGGGTGCGGCCCTACTTCATGATCTTCCTGCTGGGGCTGTCGGGACGCCTCTTCGGGATCGAGGAGGTGCCGGCGGTCCTGCAGCGCACCGACCTGCTGGTGATCGCCGGGATCCTGCTGGTGGTCGACTTCGCCGCCGACAAGATCGCCTACTTCGACTCGTTCTGGGATGCCCTGCACACCGTGGTGCGCCCCATCGCGGGCGGCGCCATCGGCTACCTCCTGGGCGGCGAGACCAGCACCACCGCCGCGATCGTGATGGCGGTGCTCGGCGCGGCGGCGGCCTTCGGCGCGCACACCGCGAAGTCGACCGCCCGGGCCGCCGTGAACGTGTCCCCGGAGCCGGTCTCCAACGCCCTGGTCTCCGCCGGCGAGGACGCCGCCGTCCTGCTCATGGGCGTGCTGGCGGTCGCGCTGCCGGCGCTCGCCGCGGTGCTGGCGCTGCTCCTGCTCGCCGCCGGGCTCTACCTCGCCCACCGGCTGCATCGCTCGTTCCGCAACCTCCGCGCGCGCCTGCGCGAGGCCCGCGCCCGCCACGCCCCCGTCCCGGAGTGAGCCGGCCCCGCGGGGCGCGGAGCGGTGAGCCTTCCTGCGGGACCGGCCGGAAGCCGGTCCGGCCGGTCAGGCGTGCGGGGCGGCGCTGACGCCGTCGGCCCAGAGCTCGGCGACCACCGGCAGGACCTGCTCGGAGCTGATGTCCGAGACCTGCAGGACGTCCTCCTCGGTGAGGGGCTCGTGCCCCACCTTCCAGGCGCCGTCGTCCTCGACGTGCAGCATGAGCTGCGTGGTGGTGGCCGGGTCGCCCGCGTCGCAGCGGCGCAGGGAGACGGTGTTCCCGGGCGCCTGGGCGAGGAAGGCCCGGGCGATGTCGGTGACGGCCTGCGGCACCTGGTCCGGCGAGGCGAGGGCCGTGACCAGGAAGGTGTCCAGCTCGTCCTGGGTGAGCATGAGGACGGACTGCTCGGCGGCGACGAGGAAGGCCATGCGCATCGCCCCGCCCTGCGCCAGGGCCATGCCCAGCCAGCGGTTCGCGCTGGTGAGCGTGCCGGCGACGATCTGGCCCTCGCGGCCCAGCAGCCACTGGCCGTCGGCCGACTGCTCGACCTTGCCGCGGGCGCGCAGCCCGGCGGCGACCGCCGCGGAGACGAAGTCGGCCGCCTGCTCGGGAGCGCTGCGGATCCCGATCTGCTCGCGGGTGATCTCCGCGGCCTCGGTGCGGCGCAGGTTCAGCATGAAGTCGATCTCGTAGGCGGTGTAGATCGTCTGCGTCTCGTCCGCGCTGCTCGCGGCGGCGCCCGGATCGGCGTTCTCGGTCATGGTCACCTCACGGTCGTGCACGGATGGGCCTGGACGGCACCGGGAGCCTCGAGCATGTCAGAGATGCCCGAGCCGTGCACCCGGCGCCGATGGGGAGAAGTCCCCATCAGGCGAGGCCGCGGCGCTCGAGCAGGTAGCGGACCTCGCGGTCCCGGCCGCGGAAGGCCCGATAGGCCTCGAGCAGATCGCGGGACCCGCCCAGGGCGAGGATCCCCGCCCGGAACGCGTCCCCGGCCTCGCGCAGCGGCACGCCGGCGGCGAGCTGCTCCTCGAACCAGGCGACGGAGTCCGCGTCGAAGGCCTCCGCCCAGAAGTAGGAGTAGTAGCCCGCGGCATATCCGCCGGAGAAGGTGTGGTGGAAGTAGCCGGTGCGGTAGCGCGGCGCGACCAGCGGGTGGGCGAGGCCGGCGACCTCGAGCTGCTCGGCCTCGAAGGCGCGCGGGTCCTCGACGCGGACGTCGGCGCCGATCCGGTGCCAGCGCCAGTCCAGCACCGCCGCAGCGAGGTACTCGACCGTGGCGAAGCCCTCGCCCCACAGGCTCGCGGCCTCGACCCTCTCCAGCAGCTCGGGCGGGACGACCTCCCCGGTCTCCACATGGCGGGCGTAGTGCTCCACGATGCCCGGGCGCAGCGCCCACATCTCGTTGACCTGGCTGGGGAACTCGACCACGTCGCGCGGGACGGCGGTGCCGGCGACCGAGGGGTTCTCCACGTCGCTCAGCAGGCCGTGCAGCGCATGACCGAACTCGTGGAACATCGTGCGGACCTCGTCGAGGGTGACCAGCGCCGGCTCGCCCTCGGCGGGGCGGGAGATGTTCATGGTGTTGGTGACGATGGGGCGCGTGCCCTCGAGGTGCGAGCGCAGCGACAGCGAGGTCATCCAGGCGCCGCCGCGCTTGGTGTCCCGCGTGAAGTAGTCGCCGATGAACAGTCCCAGGCCCTCGCCGTCGGCGTCATGGACCTCCCACACCGCGGCCTGCGGGTGGTGGGCCGCGAGATCCTCGCGGCGGGTGAAGCGCAGGCCGTAGACCTGGCCGGCGGCGTGGAACACGCCGTCCTCGAGCACGCGGTCCAGCGCGAAGTACGGGCTCAGCTCGGCGCGGTCGACCGCGAAGTCCTCCCGCTGCACCCGGTCGGCGTAGTAGGCCCAGTCCCAGGGGGCGAGCTCGTCCACGCCGTCCTCGGCGGCGCGGCGCGCGATCCGCTCGCGCTCGCGCTCGACGTTCGCCATCGCAGGGCCGATGGCCCGGGCGAACAGGTCCTCGACCGCGACGGGCAGGGCGGCCGTGCGATCGGCGACCGCGAGGGCGGCGAAGTCCTCGAAGCCCAGCAGCTCCGCCTTCCGCGCCCGCAGGGAGGCGATGCGCGGGGCCAGCTCCCAGGTCGCGGTGCCGCGCTCGACGGAGGCGCGGTACAGCCGCTCGCGCACGGCGCGGTCCTCGAGGGAGGTCAGCAGCGGCTGGACGGTGGGCAGGCCCAGCGTGAGCAGCCATCCCTCGAGCCCCGCATCGGCCGCCGCGGTCGCGGCCGCAGAGCGCTGGGCCGCATCCAGCCCGGCGAGCTGGGACTCCTCGTGCACGGGCACCGCCGCGGCCTTGAGGTCCTTCTTCACGGCCTGCGAGAACGCGGTCTGCGCCTCGGAGATCTCCTGGTTCAGCGCGGCGAGGGCCTCGCGGCCGGCGTCGTCCAGGCGGGCGCCGCGCAGCACGAAGCGCTGGTGGGTCCGCTCGAGGATGTGGCGCTGCTCCGGGCTCAGCGCGACGGTGCCGTCCTCGGCCGCGCGGCGCAGCGCATCGACCCGCGCGAAGATGCGCGCGTCCAGGTGCAGCGCGTCGTCCAGGGCCGTGAGCTCGGGGGCGATCTCCTTCTCGATCTCCAGCAGCTCGTCGGTGCCGTCGCAGGCCACGAGGTGGAAGAAGACGGGGGTGACGCGGCGCAGCACCGGGCTGCCGTGCTCGAGCGGCTCGAGCACGGAGGCGAAGGTCGGCGCGTCCTGCGCGGCGGCCAGGCGCGCGAGGAGGGCCTTCTGCTCGGCGATCCCGGCGCGGAACGCCGGCAGCAGGTGCTCGGGCCGGATCGCCGCGAAGTCCGGCAGCCCGTAGGGCAGCTCGGAGGCCCGGGCGAAGGGATTGCCCTCCAGTCCTGCCGCAGCGATGTCGGGATCAGGGGCGCAGGAACCGGATGTGACCATGCGCACCAGCCTATCGGCGGGGCTGGGACCGCCATGGGCTCTCCCGGGGCGGAGCCTGGGACCGGCGCGTCGTGTCCGACCTGCGGGGAGGGGCCCCGCGGCGCGCCGCAGCACGGATAATGGCCGGATGGATCCCCGGACCGACCCGACCGTGCCGCCGGCCGGTGCGCCCGCGGCGGTCCCGTGCCCGGGCGCCCCCGCGAGCGCGCTGCCCGCCGCGCCGGGCTCGTCGAGCGCCGGCGAGGTCTACGAGCATCTGGTCCGATGGGGGCCGCACGCCCGCACCGACCTGGCCCGCCTGCTGGGGCTGTCCGGTCCCACCCTCACCCGTCTCACCCGCGAGCTGCTCGAGGCGGGGCTGCTGCGCGAGCTGCCGCCGCTGCCCCAGCTCAAGGGGCGGCCGCAGCAGCCGCTGGACGTCGACGAGGACCACGCCCGCTTCATCGGCATCAAGATCACCGCGCAGAGCGTGTACGCGGCGGTGGTGACGGTCCGCGGGGTCGCGCTCGAGGAGCTGAGCACGGATCTCTCCAGCGCGGATCCGGCGAGCGTGGTCGAGGAGACCGTCGCGCTGTGCGCGCCGCTGGTGGCGGCGCACCCGCGGGTCGCGGGGGTCGGCGTGGGCATCGGCGCCCAGGTCGGGGCGGACGGGGCGGTGGCGGCCTCGGCGATGCTCGGCTGGTACGAGCCGTTCCCCCTGCGGTCCGTGCTCGAGGAGCGCCTGGGCCTGCCGGTGAGCGTGAGCAACGACTTCCATGCCCTGCTCGAGGGGCTGTCCTGGTTCGGGGTGGGCCGGCGCCATCGCAGCTTCGCGGTGATCACCATCGGCGCCGGGGTGGGCGTGGGCAGCGTGGTGGAGACGGAGGTCCATCGCGGCCGCCTGCACCTGGCGGGCCTGACGGGCAGCCTGCCCACCATCACCCGCGACGGGTGCGGGGTCCCGCTGCGCGATGTCGCCAGCACCGCGCACGTGCTGGAGGCCGCCCGCGCTCGCGGGGCGATCGCGCCGGGCCAGGGGCTGGACGCCCTGGTCGATGCCGCGCGCGCGGGGGAGGAGCCCGCCCTGGAGGTGGCCCGCGACGTCGCCCACGCCGTGGCCGTCGCCGGCGCGGGGCTGGTGGGCGTGCTGGACCCGGAGGCGCTGATCCTCGGCGGCGAGGCGGTGGACCTGCTGCGCCTGGGCACCGACTTCCCCGAGGCCCTGCGCTCGCGCCTGACCCGGGCCCAGCGCGACGTGGTCGTGCGCCTGCTGCCCGCGGAGTTCGACGACTGGGCGCGCGGCGCCGCCGTCATCGCGGTGCGTCGCTTCATCGGCGGGGAGGGCGCGTGAGCCCCGGCTCGGCGGCGTGGCGCTCCAGGAAGTCGTAGACCTCGATCTCGTCCACGCCGGGGAAGGCCCCGCGGGGAAGGGGCGAGAACATGTGCGTGTGCACCCGCGCGCTGGGCCAGGCCCGTCCGCTCCACCGCGCGGCCGCCTCTCCCGTGGGGCGCCGGCAGCAGGCCTCGTCCGGGCAGGTCGAGCTGGCCCGGGCGGTGGTCTCCCGCCCTCGCCACCAGCGGGTGTCCTGGTACGGGACGCCGACGGAGATGGAGAACCCGCCGCTCGCCGAGGAGCCGGTCTGGGTCGCGCACCAGAAGGACCCGGCGGGGGTGTCGGTGTACTGGTGCTCCTCCGTGGGCCGGTTCTGCGCGCGCAGCGCCGCGCGCGCCTGGAACCTCCGGCACACCGGCAGGCCCTCGACGGATCCCGTGACGTCCTGGGGCAGCGGGAGGCCGTCGTTCTCGTAGGCCCGGGCGATCGCCCCGTCCTCCTCGACGCGCAGGAAGTGCAGGCGCATCCCGAGATGCTCGGTCATCAGGTTGGTCATCCGCAGGGCCGCCGACTCGTGCGTCACGCCGAAGGCGTCGCGGAAGTCCTCCACGGCCAGGTTCCGCTCCTTCTTCGCCTGCTGCAGGAACTCGACCCCCGCCGCCTCGGGGATGAGGCAGGCCGCGGCGAAGTAGTTGATCTCCAGGCGCTGGCGGAGGAAGTCCGCGTAGGAGGTGGGGGAGGCGTGCTCCAGCAGCTGGTGCGCGATCGCCTGCAGGGCCATGGAGCGAAGCCCGTGCCCGCCGGGGACGGAGGCCGGCGGGAGGTAGATCCGCCCGTTCTCCAGGTCCGTGAGGGACCGGGTGGAGGCCGGCAGGTCGCTGACGTAGATGAGCTGCAGCCCCAGACGCTCCGCCATGGTGCTCACGGTGCGGTGGGTGAGGGCCCCGCCCGCATGCCCAGCCGCCTGCAGCTGCTGCTGGGCGATCTGCTCGATGGCGCCGATGTAGTTGTTCTCCCCGCGCATCCGCAGGCGCAGCTCGGTGTTGGCGCGCCGCGCCTCCTCCGGGGTGGCGATCGCCTCGCTCTCGCGGCGCTGCAGCTCCCGATGCAGGCCGATGATCGAGGAGAGGGTCTCGTCGCTCATGCTCCGTGTGACCCGCACCGGCGGGATGCCGAGCTGGCGGAAGACGGGACTGTCCTGGGCGCGGGCCAGCTCGATCTCGAGGGCCGCCCGCCGGCTGGGCGGCTCGTCCGAGAGGAGGTCGCCGAGGTCCGTGCCGCAGGCCCGGGCGATCGCCTGCAGCAGCGAGAGCTTCGGTTCGCGGCGCCCGTTCTCGATCAGGCTGAGCTGGGACCCGGCGACGCCGACCTCCGCCCCGAGCGCCTCGAGGGTCAGGCCGCGCGCGGTGCGGTGATGTCGGATGCGGTGCCCCAGGGTGGTCAGGGCGAGGTCGGTGCGCGCCATGTCTTCACCATATCGAAAGAATCGAGGATCTTTCCTCGGTTCCTGGTCTTCAGAGGCGTCGATACACCCGCAGGATGTCATCATCGCACCTGCTTCGAAGGAGATCAGATGACCCTCATCGAGTCCCGCACCGCGGCCTCTCCCACCGCCTCCGGCTCGGCCACGCCCTCGACCTCCGCGCCCCGGCTGGGCGGCGCCGCTCCCGGCGACCTCGCTTCGGACCCGGCATCGGACCCGGCATCGGGCCCCGCATCGGGCAACGCATCGGCATCGGGCCCCGCGGCCGACCCGGATCCCTCGCGCGCCGTCCCGCGGGCGGCGCGCCCCTTCGGCCAGGCCCCGTACCGCGGCACGGCGGGGATGACCGACCTGCTCGCATGGGTCGACGACATCGCCCGGCTCGCGCGTCCCGATCGAGTGCACTGGGTCAGCGGCTCGGAGGAGGAGCACGAGGAGCTCCTGCGGGTCCTGGTCGCCGAGGGGAAGCTCGAGAAGCTCGACCCGGTGCTGCGTCCGGACTCCTACCTCGCCCGCTCGCACCCGGGCGACGTCGCCCGCACCGAGGCGCGCACGATCATCGCCTCCGCGCGCGAGGAGGACGCCGGTCCCACCAACAACTGGGCCGATCCCGAGGAGATGCGCGCCCTGCGCGACAGCCTCCTGGACGGCGCCATGCGCGGCCGCACCCTGTACGTCGTCCCCTTCTCCCTCGGGGCCGTCGGCGGGAAGGACTCGCGGATCGGCGTGCAGATCACCGACAGCGCCTACGCGGTCGTCTCGATCGGCGTCATGACCCGGGTCGGCGCGCCGGTGCTGCGCGAGATCTCGGACGGCGCGGCGTGGGTGCGCACCGTGCACTCGGTGGGCGCGCCGCTGGAGCCGGGGCAGGAGGACACGGCCTGGCCCTGCCACGAGGAGAAGCACATCATCCACTTCCCGGAGACGCTGGAGGTCTTCTCCTACGGCTCCGGCTACGGCGGCAACGCGATCCTCGCCAAGAAGTGCGTCGCGCTGCGCCTGGCCTCGGTGATGGCGCGGGACGAGGGCTGGCTGGCCGAGCACATGCTGCTGATCCGCCTCGTCTCCCCGCAGGGCCGCCGGTACCACGTGGCGGCGGCGTTCCCCTCGGCCTGCGGCAAGACGAACCTCGCCATGCTGCGCCCCACCCTGCCCGGCTGGCGGGTGGAGACCCTCGGAGACGACATCGTGTGGATGCGTCCCGGGGCCGATGGCCGGATGCACGCCATGAACCCCGAGGCGGGGTTCTTCGGCGTGGCGCCGGGCACCGGGCCGGCGACGAACGCCTCCGCGATCGAGACCCTGTGGGGCCGCACGATCTTCACCAACGTCGCCCGCACCCCGGAGGGCGACGTCTGGTGGGAGGGGCTCACGGACACGCCCCCGGAGCGCCTCGTGGACTGGCAGGGCCGGGACTGGACGCCGTCCTCGGGCCGCCCGGCGGCCCACCCGAACTCGCGCTTCACCGTCTCCGCCGCGCAGTGCCCCCAGATCGCCGAGGACTGGGAGGACCCCGACGGCGTGCCGCTGGACCTGATCCTCTTCGGCGGCCGCCGCGCCGCGCACGTGCCGCTGGTGGTCGAGGCCCGGGACTGGGCGCACGGCGTCTTCCTCGGCGCGACGATCGCCTCGGAGCGCACCGCCGCCGCGGAGGGGACCGTCGGCGAGGTGCGCCGCGAGCCCTTCGCGATGCTGCCCTTCTGCGGCTACCACCTGGGCGACTACCTCGCCCACTGGCTGCTGATGGGCCGGCGGATGTACACCGACGCCGCGCCGCGGATCTACCAGGTCAACTGGTTCCGGCGCGGCGAGGACGGCCGCTTCCTGTGGCCCGGGTTCGGCGAGAACATCCGCGTGCTCGACTGGATCATCGGCCGCCTGGAGGGCCGCGCCGGGGCGCAGGACTCGCCCCTGGGCGCCCTGCCCCGGCCCGAGGACCTCGACCTCACCGGCCTGGACCTGCCCCCGGAGGACCTCGAGGAGCTGCTCGCGGTCGACCCCGCCGCCTGGCAGGCCGAGGCCGAGGGGATCGGCGCGTTCCTGGAGACCTTCGGCGACCGCCTGCCCGCGGAGCTGGGGGAGGAGCTGGCCTCCCTGCGCGCCCGTCTCGCCGCGGCAGAGGCCCCGGTGCGCCCCGACCGCCCCTGAGACCCCGACGCACAGGACGCCCCGGGATCCGTCGCGGATCCCGGGGCGTCCTGCTCCGTGGCCGGTGCCTACTCGAACAGGGCGTTGACCCGGTCGTTGTAGGCGGTGAACTCGGAGACGTCGATCTGGCGCATCCACAGGCGGTCGAAGGCGCTCTGCATGATCGCCGCGATCGAGGCGGAGTTCTCCACCAGCGGGTACAGGCCCGTCTCCCCGCGATCGACCCGGTCGGTGTACGGGGTGACGTCCAGTCCGGACTCGGCATGCGCGGCGATGGCCTTCTCGGTGCCGATGTCGGTGGCCGGGAAGATCGCCCCGAAGCCGCCGATGATCTCCTGCGCCTCGTCGGAGGCGAGGAAGGCGATCAGCCGGGACGCCTCCTCCTTGTGCTCGGACTGGGAGGAGATCGAGTCGCCCAGGCCGTTGAACATCGACACGGGCGTGCCGACGGGGCCCGCAGGCAGCGGAGCGATCCCGAGATCGACCTCGTCCAGCCCGTTGTAGGTGCCGATCATCCACGAGCCCGCCAGCGCCAGGGCGCTGGCCCCGGACTGGATCTGCACCTGCTCGGGGGAGGAGTCGCCGAAGGTGCCGAAGGGCGGGTAGAAGCCCTTGTCCACAAGACCGTAGTACCAGTCCATGGTGGCCTGGAAGCGCTCGTCGTCGTAGTTGAAGCGGCGCCCCCAGGTGCGCTCATCCGTGAACGTCCATCCGGTGGACAGCGCGAAGGGGGACCACGCCGACTGGCCGACGTAGTCGACGCCGGGGCCGGCGGCCATGCCGTAGGTGACCACATCGGTGGGGTCGAAGCCCTCCTCGTCGCCGCGCACGCCGTGCGCGTCCACGCTGAGGTGGGCGAGGACCTTCTCGAAGGTCCCGCCGTCCTCGGGGTTCCAGTCCAGGCCCACGAGGTCCTCGTCCGTCATCCCCGCCTCGGCCAGGCGCGTGCGGTCGTACATGATGGCGATGGTGTCGTAGTCCTTGGGGATCCCGTAGCGGGCGCCGTCCTGGCCGGTCCACAGATCCTGCAGGCCCTCCTTGAAGCGGTCGCCGGGGATCTCGTCGAGCTGGCCGATGCCGTCCAGCGGGCTGATCACGCCGAGCTTCACGAACTCGGGGTACTTGCCCAGGTGGTCGGTGAAGCAGTCCGGGCCGGCCTCCGCGACGAAGCTCGCGGTGAGCTTGGTCCAGTAGTCGTCCCAGCCCATCTGCGTGATCCGCACGTGGATGTCGGGGTTCTTCGCCATGAAGGCCTCGATGGCCGCGGAGTAGGCGGGCAGCTGGTTGGCGTCCCACAGCCAGTAGTCGATGGTGGTGGTGCCGGCGGCGCCGACGCTGCCGCCGCAGCCGGCCAGACCTGCCGTGGCCGCGCCGGCGGCCAGCGCCGCGCCCGTGGTCAGGACGGTCCTGCGGCCGATGCCGCGGTTGTTCGGCCTGCGGCCGGTGCTGCTGTCGTCCGGCCTGCGGCCGGTGCTGCTGTCGTTCGGCCTGCGGCCGGTGCTGGATGGCGTCATCGTGCGCTCCTCACTTGATCCCGCTGAAGCCGATGGAGTTGACGATCCGCTTCGCGAACAGCGCGAAGATGATCAGCATGGGCGCGGCCGCGACCAGGGTCGCCGCCATCAGGCCCGACCAGTCCGGTCCGGTGCCCGGCGCCTGCGCCCGGAAGACGCCGAGCGCCACCGTGAGCACCCGCGAGGAGTCCGTGTAGGAGACCATCAGCGACCAGAAGTACTCGTTCCACGCGCCCATGTAGGTCAGCAGCGCGAGGGTGGTCAGCGCCGCCGAGGCCATCGGCAGGATCAGCGTGAAGAACACGCGGATCTTCCCGGCGCCGTCCAGCAGCGCGGCCTCCTCGACCTCCTGCGGCACGTTGTTGAAGAACTGCCGCAGGAAGAAGATCCCGAAGCTGGAGATGAACAGCGTCGGCAGCATGATCCCGGCCAGCGTGTCCACCAGGCCCAGGTTCTTGATGAGGATGAAGTTGGGCAGCAGGGTGAAGATCTGCGGGATCATCAGCGAGCCCAGGAACACCAGGAAGACGGTGTCGCGGCCGCGCCAGTGCAGGCGGCTGAACGCGTAGGCGGCCAGCGCGCAGGAGAAGGTCTGCACCACGGTGATGGTCGTCGCGACGATCACGGAGTTCAGCAGGTAGCGCCAGAAGTTGATGGAGGCCCCGGAGCCTCCCTGCGAGATCGCGGTCTCGACGTCCTGCAGCCCGAAGACGCGCTCGAAGCCGCCGAGGTTCCAGCCCACCGGGAGCAGGCTGCCGGGGTCCGTGCCCAGGGCGGTGTTCGAGGACAGCGCCGTGCGCAGGATCCAGTAGAAGGGGAACAGGGTGATGATCAGGATCGCGATCATCGCGATCCAGGCGATCAGCCGGCCCCAGCTGAAGGGGCGGCGCGGGCGCCGGGTCGGCACGGGGGCGGCGGCGCCGGGTGCGGGGGCCGTCGGTGCGGTGGTGGTCGTCATCGGTCTCCTCCTCTCAGTTCAGGTCCGACTGGCCGGCGCGCGAGAACCGGTACTGGGCGAAGGTGATCACCATGAGGATGATCAGCAGCGCGACGGACAGGGCGGAGGCGTAGCCGAACTCGTACTCCGCGAACGCGTTCTGGTAGATGTACATCTGCAGCACCCGCGAGGAGTCGGCGGGGCCGCCCTGCGTGGTCACCGAGACGGTGTCGAACACCTGGAACGAGCCGATGATCGACATGATCAGCACCAGGGCGAGGATCGGTCGCAGCAGCGGCAGGGTGATGCGGCGGAACATCGCCACCTCGCCCGCGCCGTCGGTGCGCGCCGCCTCGTAGAGGCCCTGCGGGATGGCCTGCAGGCCGGCGAACAGCAGCAGCGCCGTGTAGCCCATGTGCCGCCACACGTTGACCAGGGCGATCGTGGGGATCACCCAGGTCTCCGAGGTCCAGAACTGCACGGGATCCAGGCCGATGCCCGCGATCAGGCGGTTGACGATGCCCAGCTGCGTGTCCAGCAGCCACAGGAAGGTGATGGCGGCGACCACGTTGGAGACGAGGTACGGGGCCAGGACCAGCGAGCGCATCACCGTGGACTGCGTCAGGCGCTGCATGAGCACCGCGATGACCAGGGCCACCACCGTCTGGATGCCGATGTTCAGCACCACGTACCAGATGGTCACCTTCAGGGAGTTCCAGAAGATGGGGTCGGTGAGCATCTCGCGGTAGTTGGCCAGGCCCACCCAGCTCGGCGGGGTCAGGGTCGTGTACTCCGTGAAGGAGTAGTAGATACCGGTCAGCAGCGGCCAGATGAGGAACACCAGCAGGCCGATGCTCGCCGGTGCGATGAACAGCAGCGCCAGGGCCGTGTCATCCTTCCGGCGCCCGCGGCCGCCCCGGGTGGGGCTCGTCGCGGATGGCCGTCGCGTCGTCGTCGTCGCGGAGGTCATGCGCACTTCCTTGTCCGGAGGGGCGGGCGCCCCTCCTCGTGTCATGAGGCGGAGGCCTCGGGGGAGGTGAGCTCGAGCAGGATCGCCTGCTCGGGGTCGAGGACGGGGGCGTCGATGCCGGCGCGCAGCAGCGCGGAGCCCGGCAGCACGACCGCCTCGCCGTCGAGGGCGCGCTGCATCCACACCGGGGCGGTGAGGCCGTGGGGCCGTTCGTCGCCGAGGTGGACCTGCACGCGGTAGCGCCGCGCGGGGTCCAGGCCCGGGAGCTGGAGGCGCCCGCCCTGGACCTGGCCGCTGCGGGTCATGGCCGTGATCGAGAACAGCGCGTGGTCCTGTGCGGGGGAGACGACGCCGCTCACCCAGAGCACGTCCTCCGCGGCGCGGTCCGCGCGCACCAGGTCGCCGGTGAACAGCAGCTCCCGCACGCGCTTGTGCAGCGCGAGCCATCCGCGCAGCTGCGCGAGCTCGTCCTCGCTCGCGGAGGCGAGGTCCCATTCGATGCCCAGGTGGCCGAAGACGGCGGTCGCCGCACGGAAGGCCAGGGTGTGCAGGCGTCCGGTGGTGTGGGAGCGGCCCGAGGCGATGTGGCTGCCCATCAGCTCCAGGGGGATGAGCTGGCTGGTCCAGCGGTTCATCTGCTGGCGGTCCAGGGGGTCGATGCAGTCCGAGACCCACACCCGGTCGGTGCGCTCGAGCACCTCGAGGTCCACGCGCGCGCCGCCGGAGGAGCAGGACTCGATCTCCAGCCCCGGGTTGTCGCGCCTCAGCTCCTCGAGCAGGCGGTAGAAGGCCTCGGTCTGGGCGTGCACGCCGGCGGCGCCGGTGGCGCGGGTGGCCGCCTCGATGAGGTCGCGGTTGTGGTCCCACTTGATGTAGCCGATGTCGTAGCGGTCCAGGATCGCCTGCATCTGGCCGTGCACGTGGGCGTAGGCCTCGGGGATGGCGAGGTTGAGGACCTGCTGCTGGCGCGAGCGCAGCGGCATCCGGTCGGGGGAGGGCGCCATGATCCACTCGGGGTGGGCGCGGGCCACCTCGGAGTCCTCGTTGACCATCTCCGGCTCGAACCACAGGCCGAACTGCATGCCCAGCCCGGTCACATGGTCGATCAGCGGGGACAGCCCCTCGGGTGCGGGCCAGACGTCCTCGGACTCGACCCAGTCGCCCAGCCCCGAGGAGTCGTCGCGGCGCGAGCCGAACCAGCCGTCGTCCAGCACGTACCGCTCGACGCCGAGGGCGGCCGCGCGGTCGGCGAGGTCCCGCAGCCGGGCCAGGTCGTGGTCGAAGTACACGGCCTCCCACACGTTCAGGGTCACGGGACGGTCGGTGCCGACGTGCTGGGCGCGGGAGCGCAGGTGGCGGTGGAAGCGGCCGGCCACGGCGTCCAGGCCCCGCGCGTGGTTCGCGTACAGCCACGGGCCGGTGTAGGTCTCGTCGGCGGCCAGGCGCACCTCGCCCGGCAGCAGCAGCTCGCCGCCGCCGAGGATCTGACGGCCGGTGCTGAGCTTCTCGGCCAGATGGCGGTGGTTGCCGGAGAAGGCGGTGTGCACCGCCCAGATCTCGCCCTCGCGGAACCCGAAGCCGGGGGCGCCGGCATGCAGCACGTAGGCGGAGTCCGCACCGGTGCGGCCGCGCCGGTTCTCGCGCAGGTGGGTGCCGACGCCGAAGGCGGTGCGCTGCGGGGTGCGCTCCTTGGCCCATCGGCCGGCGAAGTCGAGCAGCTCGCAGGCGTGCGCCGGCACCGGGACGGCGAGGGTGAGCTCCTGCAGCTGGTAGGGGGCCTCGCCGCGGTTGGTGAGCGCGGCCCGCAGGCGCAGCAGGCCCGTGGGCAGCAGCTCGATCTCGAGGGCGACCTCGAGGGCGAGCTCCGGGTCGAGGAGGTCGACCTCGACGCGGGAGGGGCCGGCCTCGAGGGCCGGCTGCTCCACCGGCGCCGCGGCGGCGGCGAGCTCAGCCGATGCGGAGGTGCCCGGCCCGGTGACATCGGCCCGGCGGATCGCCGCGACCTGCAGCCGGGGGGCGAAGCCGGAGCCGTCGGCCCGCGAGCCCGAGATGCCGGGGCGACCCACCCAGCCATCGGCCGACTGCGCGATGACGCCCACGCGCACCGGCACGTCCACCGCGTTCTGCGGCATGCTCGGCACCGCCGTGAGGGCGATCCGGTCGATCTCCTCGCCGCGCAGCTCGCCGAGGTCCTCGCCCCAGTGGACGATCTCGGGGACGCGGCCGTCGGTGACGTCCAGCAGGACGCTCACGCCGGCGGCGCGCAGGTGGAGGCGGTGGGTGAGTCCCGGGACGGGCGCGGTGACGGCGGCGTCCAGGTTCGTGCTGCGAGGCGGCATCGGTCTCTCTCCGGTGAGGCGGCGTCCGCGCCCGGCGGGGTGCGGTGCGACAAAATTACATCATGAAAGTAAATCGGAGAAGAGATGTGGCTCACGGTGCGGACGCCGGCCGCCCGCCCGTCCGCTCCGCTCCGCGGGCCGCGCGGCGAGAGCCCGGGAGGGCGGGAGGGCCGCGGCGATATGCTGGCCGCCCCCGACCAGGCCAGGAGGCCGACCATGATCTTGAACCAGTCCTCGAAGCTGCGTGATGTCTGCTATGAGATCCGAGGACCGGTCCCCGCCGAGGCAGCCCGCATGGAGGCCGAGGGGCACAAGATCATCAAGCTGAACATCGGCAACCCGGCGCCGTTCGGCTTCGAGGCGCCCGACGAGATCCTCGTCGACATGATCCGCCAGCTGCCCACCGCCCAGGGGTACTCCGAGTCCAAGGGCATCCCCGCGGCCCGCCGCGCCGTCGCGCAGTACTACCAGACTCGCGGCATGCCCGGCATGGAGCTGGACGACGTGTACCTCGGCAACGGCGTCTCCGAGCTGATCCAGATGGTGTGCCAGGCGCTCGTCGACAACGGCGACGAGATCCTGGTGCCGATGCCCGACTACCCGCTGTGGACCGCCTCGGTCTCCCTCGCCGGCGGCAGGGCCGTGCACTACCGGTGCGACGAGGACAACCACTGGTGGCCGGACATCACCGACATCGCCGACAAGATCACCGAGCGGACCAAGGCGATCGTGGTGATCAACCCGAACAACCCCACCGGCGCGGTCTACCCCGAGTCGGTGCTGCAGCAGATCATCGAGGTCGCCCGCAAGCACGACCTGCTGATCCTGTCCGACGAGATCTACGACAAGATCACCTACGACGGCGTGACCCACACGCCCATCGGCTCCCTCGCGCACGACCTGCTGACCATCACCTTCAACGGCCTGTCCAAGGCGTACCGCGTGGCCGGCTTCCGCGCCGGGTGGATGGCGCTGTACGGACCGAAGGACCACGCCGCGAGCTTCATCGAGGGCCTGGACGTGCTCTCCAACATGCGCCTGTGCCCGAACGTCCCCGCGCAGCACGTGGTGGCGACGGCGCTGGGCGGGTACCAGTCCATCACCGACCTCCTGCTGCCCGGGGGCCGGCTGCTCGAGCAGCGCGACGCCGCCTACGAGGGCCTGTCCGCGATCCCCGGGGTCAGCGTCGAGAAGGCCGAGGGGGCGCTGTACATGTTCCCGAGGCTCGACCGCGAGATGTACCGCGTGGAGAACGACGAGCAGTTCGCCTACGACCTGCTGCGCTCGAAGAAGCTGCTGGTCACGCAGGGCACCGGCTTCAACTATCCGGAGCCCGACCACTTCCGCCTGGTGACCCTGCCCAGCGTGGAGGTGCTCCAGGACGCGATCGACCGCATCGCCGACTTCCTCGCCGGCATCCGGCGCTGAGCGGGGCCCCTGCAGGGACGCGGAGCCGGCACCGGCGAGCGTCGCAGGACGTCCCCGCGGGGGGCCGGACGCCACGACGCCCGCTCGCGGCGAGGCGAGCGGGCGTCGTGGTCGGTGCGTGCGCGGGCGCGCGGGTCAGTGGGCCTCGGCGGGCACCCGGTCGCGCTGGGCCTGGGCCTCGCGGGCCACGCGGACCATCTCCTCGCGGTCGACGACCTTGATGCGCGGGCGGGCCTGGCCCTCGGCGTCCAGCGCGGCGGCGCCCAGGTCGACCTCGTGGGCGTCCAGGCCCATCCAGCCGTCCCAGGTCGTGTAGGCCACGTCCTTGTCCTCGAGCAGGCGCAGGATCGAGTCGTTGTCACGATCCGCGGCGGGGGTCAGCACGCCGGCGTCCAGATCCTCGAGCAGGCAGGAGATGGTCTCCACCGCATCGGACTTGGTCGCGCCGATCAGGCCGACGGGACCGCGCTTGATCCAGCCGTTGGCGTAGACGCCGGGGATCGGCGCGCCGTCGCGGATGACACGGCCTGCCTCGTTGGTGATCACGCCGCGGCGCTCGTCGTAGGGCAGGCCCGGGACCTCGGAGCCGTGGTAGCCGATCGCGCGGTAGACGGCACCCAGCTCGTAGTCGACGAACTCGCCGGTGCCGACCACGGCACCCTGCTCGTCGAGCTCGGTGCGCTCGAAGCGCATGCCGGTGACCTTGCCGTCCTCGCCGAGGACCTCGACGGGCCGATGCCAGAAGTGCAGGTGCAGGCGGCGCTGCACGGGACCGCCGTGGTGGTCGGTGGGCTCCTCGCCGGCGGCCTCGCGGCGCTTCTGCTCCTCGAGCCAGCCGGTGAAGGTGGTGACGATCTGATCGGTGCGCTTGTCGGCGCGGATCTCCTCCCACTCCTTCTCGGTGATCTGCGCGAAGTCGCGCTCCTCGAGGACGACCTGGACGCCCTGGGGGTGGGCGAGCTCGCGGGTCTCCAGCGGGGAGAACTTGGTCTGCGCGGGGCCGCGGCGGCCGAAGACGTGCACGTCGGTGGTGGCCGCGCCCTTCAGGCCCTCGTAGACGTTGGCGGGGATCTCGGTGCGCAGCAGCTCGTCGGCGGACTTCGCGAGCATGCGGGCGGCGTCGAGGGCCACGTTGCCGTTGCCGATCATCGCCACGTGCTGGGCCGAGAGGTCCCAGGTGCGCGGGTAGTCGGGGTTGCCGTCGTACCAGGCGACGAAGTCGGCGGCGCCGAAGGAGCCCTCGAGGTCGATGCCGGGGATGTCGAGCCGGGCGTCCTTGAGGGCGCCGGTGGCGAAGATGATGGCGTCGTAGCGCTCGCGCAGCTCCTCGAAGCTGAGGTCGGTGCCGACCGCGACATCGCCGATGAAGCGGATGTCGCCGCGGCCGAGGATGCGGTGCAGGGCGGTGATGATGCCCTTGATGCGCGGGTGATCGGGGGCGACGCCGTAGCGGATGAGGCCGAACGGCGTCGGCATCGCATCGAAGATGTCGCACTGGACGGTCAGCTCGCCGGACTTCACGCGGGGCGTGCGGGCGAGGGTCTCGGCGGCGTAGACCCCGGCGGGGCCCGCGCCGATCACGGCAAGGCGCAGAGGCTGGGTGGTGGACATCGGACCTCGAGTCTCTTCTCCGGACGGGATTGTCGAACCAGCTTATACGGGGTATTCGCAGACCTTTGGGGGTGCGTGGGCGTCCTCACACCGTTCGTCCGATGTCGACACATTCCAGGCATCCCGGACGTCACACGATGTCACACGAGGCCATCGAGGTCGACATCCGGCGTCACATTCCGGACCGGGCGACCCCCGGCCGCGCCTGCGGGGCGGGCCGATGCGCCTGCGGGGCGGGCCCGATACGCCTGCGGGGCGGGGGGCCGATGCTCAGTCCCGCGCCTCCGGCACGACGCCCACGGCGACCTCCAGGGTCGAGCGGTTCCCCGCGGGCCCCACCACGATGCCCCGCAGCGGCGGCACGTCCGTGTAGTCGCGCCCCCAGGCGGTGGTCACGAAGCGCTGGTCGACGAAGGTGTTGTTGGTGGGGTCGATGTCGACCCAGCCGCATCCGGGCACGAGCACGCTGAGCCAGGCGTGGGAGGCCGCGGAGCCGATCATCTCCCCGGTCGGGGCGGTGCCCAGGGTCGCCGGATCCGCGCTCGCCGTGCGCAGATAGCCCGAGACGTACCGGGCCGCGAGTCCCATGCAGCGGGCCACGGCCACGCCCACGTGCGAGAAGTCCTGGCACACGCCGTGGCGGGCGGCGAGCACCTCCTCGAGGGTCGAGGTCACGGTGGTGGCCCCGGAGGAATAGGTGAAGCCGGTGTGGATGCGGTGGGTGAGGTCGGCCAGGGCCTCGCCGATGGGCCGTTCTGGGGTGAAGACCTGCTCGGCGATCTCCCGCACCGCGGGGATGGTGCGGATCCGCGGGGAGGGCAGCACGAAGTCGACGCTCTCGGCGGGCATGAGGTTGCCCCAGCGGTCCTGGGTGCACGACTCCCAGGGCGCGGCGAGCCGCTCGGGCGGGTACTCGCGGCCCAGCACCGTCACCCGCGCCCGCGAATGCACGTCCAGGGCGTCATGCGGCCCGTTCACCAGCAGGAAGGTCGAGGAGTTGCCGTAGACGTCGGTGTGGGCGGTGAGCACGGCCGGCGCCGGCTCGACGGTCACCTCATGGGAGAGGACCCGCTGGTACGGGGTCGCGCGCGGCTCGACGTGGGCGCGGCCGTAATTGCGGTCCACGGTGCGCTGGTAGCGGTAGCTGGTGAGGTGATGGACGAGATAGTCCACGGGCTCCGGCGCCGCGGCCCCCTCGACCTGCAGGGGGATGCGCGGCGGCGCCGGCGTGCGACGGGCGGCGGCGCTCCCCGATGCGCTCGGCTCAGACATCGTCGATCCCCCAGGCGGCCGTGCGCTCGGGAGCGCGGAAGAACTCCTCCTCGAGCGCGGTGGACAGGGTGCGCAGCAGGTCCCGGGCCGCGCCGAGCTGCGCGGGCACGCCGGTGCGGGCGGAGCCCTCCGCCTCGGGCTGCAGCAGGCTGCGCGCGGAGAGCGACTCGGTGCGGGAGCGCAGATCGGCCAGCAGGGAGCGGACCTCGCTGGTCGCCGAGGTGTCGGGCAGGCGGTCCACCGCCTCCCGCAGCCGCTCGACCTGGAAGGCGAGGGAGCGCGGCAGGGCCGCATCGGCCAACAGCATCTCCGCGAGCAGCTCGGGGTGCAGAGGAGAGCGGTAGGCGCGGCGGAAGGCGGTGCTCGCCCCGGTGATGGTGGCGACCGCCGCGGAGACCCGCTGCTCCACGCGGAGGGAGCGGCGCTCAGAGAACACGGAGCCCAGCAGGGCCAGCAGCCCCAGGGCCCGCTCGATGCGGCGCCCCGCCTCCCACAGGTCCCGGCCCGTGCCCCGGCTCATGGACTCGGTGATCGCGCCGGTGAGCGTCAGGCAGCCGTCGACCAGGACGGTGAGGGACTGCTCCAGCGGCCCCTCGAGGGCGGCCGGGGCGCGCAGGGTCTCGCGCATCCGCGTCAGGGCCGGCCAGATGTCCTCGCCGACGAGGTCCCGCAGACTGAGCGTGCTGTGCTCGAGGGCGCGGAAGGACTGCCCCAGGGAGCCGGGGCGGGAGACGTCGGTGACCACCGAGGCCAGCTCGGCATCCACGGCGTCGCCGTCGGTCGGGTCGATCGCGGTGAAGCCGGGATAGGTCGCGGTCACGTCGGTGACCGCGCGCAGCAGCACGGTGCGGGCGGTGAGCGCGGAGGCGGAGCGCTCGGCCCTCAGGTCGTTGCCCACGTCCACGACGGTGCGCAGCATGCGGGCGGTCTGGTCGACCCGCTCGAGGTAGCGGCCGAACCAGAACAGGTCGGTGCCGATCGACGGCGTGATCGCCGTGCGGGAGGGCAGGGCGCCGATGCCCTCGAGCGCCTCGCCCCGGCTCTCGGCACCCTCGGGGGCGGAGGACGGCTCCGGCACCAGCACCCACACGTCCTTCAGGGCCGGGGGCGCGTCGTCATCCGTGCGGGCGATCCCGCCGGGCAGGACCTCGTAGCCCGACTCCCCGGCGACCACCATGACCTGCAGCGTCACGGGACGTTCGACGAGCTCCTCGCCGCCGTCGGGGTCCAGCGACAGCGCCGTCGCCCGCTCCGGGCCGAGAGGGCCGGCGGGGGAGTGCAGGCGCAGGTCCTCGTGGAGGACCTGCCGGCACAGGTCCGGCAGCGCGGCGCGCAGCGCCGGGTTCTCCAGGATCCCGGCGCCGATGGGGTTGAGCACCGCGACCTCCCCGCGGCGCGCCGCCTCGGTGAGGCCGGTGACCCCGCCCAGCGGCGTCGGGCCCAGGTCCAGGGGGTCGACCTGCGCGGAGGGGACCAGGCGCCAGATGGCGTCCACGCCCGTGGTCTCGGCGGCGGTGCCGGCCGGGGCGTGCAGGCGCACGCTGCCGTCGCGGATCACGAGATCGGTCGCGGAGACGACGGGGGCGCCCAGCAGGCTCGCCAGCAGCCGATGGTCCGCGCTCTGCGCATCCCCCGCCTCGTCGATGAGCACCACCAGGCGGCCGGCGCGGCCGTCGGCGCGCAGACGGGCGTGCAGGGACGTGCGCACGGTGTCGAAGAAGGGCTGCAGGCGGTGCAGCGGCGTGGAGCGGTACAGCGAGGGGACCGAGCGGGAGAGCACACGGCGCAGCTCGATGGCCAGGCCGCTGCCGCCGGGGGTGTCGGTGGAGTCCTCCAGCACCATCCAGCGACCCTCGGCCGTGCGGGTCACCCGGCAGGTGAGCATGTGCAGGTGCGCGGCGCCGTGGGCGGGCATGCCGACGGCGGGACGCAGGTAGGCGGGATCGGCGAAGACCGCCTCGGCCGGGGCGACGTCGCCGGTCAGGACGGTGCGCGGGCCGTACAGGTCGCCGTACAGCTCGTCGAGGAGGCGGGCGCGCTGGGTCAGCCCTGCGACCAGGTCCTGCCAGGCCTCGTCGTCCACCACCACCGGGACGGGGTCGACGATCTCCCCGGGGCGCTGCGAGAGCTCCGCGGCGAGCATGTCGCGGGCGGCGCCGGCGGCGCGCCGGCGCCCCGCCGGACCCAGGGCGCGCAGCTCCGCCGGGAGCGTGTCCGGTCGATGGGAGGTCACCGGCTCATCGTAGGCCGACGGCCCGTCTCCCCGTCGGGGGAGCCGGGTCCGTGGGCCCGGAGGCTCCGGCCGATCAGCCGGCCGCGACGACGGGCCGGCCCTCGGAGGGCTGCACGACGACGAAGCCCGGGCCGTGGAAGCCGAGCTGGAAGGACTCGCCGGAGCCGCGGCCGATGAGGGAGCCCATCTTGAAGTCGTTCTTGATCTGCGGCTGCAGGTTCGCCGACCAGCACACCGCGGCCTGCGGGTCCACGAAGGTGGGCTGCTGGGAGCAGTCCAGCAGCATCGGCGGGCCGTCGGAGGTCACCGCGACCATGCCGTGGCCCTGCAGCAGCAGGTTGAACAGGCCGCCGGCCATGAACCCCGCCCCGCCCAGGGAGCGGATGTCCCACTGGATGGAGGAGTCGAAGGCCAGCATGTTCTTGGTGTTCAGGGTGATCGCGTCGCCCTCGAGCTGCAGCAGGAAGATCTCCTCGGCGGCGCGGGCGTAGAAGATCTCGCCGTGGCCGCGGGTGCGCATCAGGTTCCCGCCCTCGCCGGTGGCCATCTTCTTCAGCAGCTTCATGCCGCCGCCGGAGCCCTGGTACGAGAAGTCCATCTGCCCCTGATAGGCGACCATGGCGCCCTGGGCGGAGATGATCTCGGGGGCATCGGGCTGCAGCGCGCAGCGGAGCATCTTGGAGGACTGCAGGCTCCAGCGCTCGGCGGTCTGGCGCTCCTGGTTGCTGGCGTCGAACAGGTTGCTTCGCATCGGGGTTCCCCTCTCCGGGTCCGGAGGCGATCCCCGGCCCTGCGCCGGAATCATCCCACGCGGCTCCGCCGGAGGCCACGGGGAGAACTGCCCATCGGCCGAGGGTTCCCCGCCGGGCCCCGCGGCGGTTCTGCGCAGGGCTTGGGGAGGTCCCGCACAGGTGCGGCGCCGGAGCCCGGGGACGGCGCGGGGGTCGCTAGCATGGCGAGCATGTCCGACCCTGCCGAGCCCGCCTCCCGCGCCCCGCACCGCGATCCGCGGCTCGAGGTGCTCGCCGCCGAGTCCGGATACGTGATCCACGAGAGGATCGGCGCCGGGGGGATGGGCATCGTCTACCGCGGCGACGACGCTGACGGCGCCGCCGTCGCGATCAAGCTGCTGCGCCACGACATCTCCGACGATCCGCGGGCCCGGGAGCGGCTGGCCCGGGAGGTCGCCGCGCAGCGTCTGGTGCGCAGCGACGCCATCGTGAAGATCCTGGACGCGGAGCTCGACTCGCCCGACGCCTTCGTCGTCACCGAGTTCATCCCCGGGCCCACCCTCGAGGACGCGGTGGAGACCCACGGCGGCCTGCACCCCGAGGCGGTGCGGGAGATCGGGCTGGTGCTGGGGGAGACCCTGCAGCTGATCCACGGCGCGGGCGTGATCCACCGCGACCTCAAGCCCTCCAACGTGATGCTGCGCCGGGCGCTGCCGGAGGATCTCGTCTCCTACGACCCGGACGGCCCCGGGCTGGACCCGGTGATCATCGATTTCGGCATCGCCATGGCGGCCGAGGAGTCGCGCCTGACCTCCACGGGCCTGGTGATGGGCACCGCCTCCTATCTCGATCCGCAGGTGGTGCGCACGAACCATTCGGGCGAGGCGGGGGACTGGTGGGCGCTGGCCGCGCTGCTGGCCTTCGCCGCGACCGGTCGCCCGCCCTTCGGATCCGGCCGCGCCGAGCTCGTCTTCCTGCGCGCCGAGCGCGGCGAGGCGGATCTCGAGGGCGCGCCGACGCAGCTGGCGGCCTGGCTGCGCCGCGGCCTGCAGGCCGATCCTGCGCAGCGCCCGCAGCCCGATGCCTGGCTCGAGGAGCTCGACGAGCTGGACCTCACCCTCTACGACGACCCGGGGGACACCGAGGTCCTCGCCGCCGGCGGCACGGCGGCCCTCGCCGGCGGCGCGGCCGCCGCAGCCGGCAGCGCATCGGCCGCGCACGCCGCTCCCACCGGCGTCGCCCCCGCCGCGGACGCCGGCGCCGGAGCGACCGAGGTGCTCTCCGCCGGTCAGACCGGCACGCGCGCCCTGCCGGCCCAGGAGCACGACCCCTGGACCCGCGGGGGCGGCGGGCAGGAGCCGCCGGGCGATGCCCGGACCGAGGTGCTCGCCGCGATCCCCGCCGACTCCTCGGCCGATGATCCCCGGGCCGGCGACTCCCGGGCCGATGATCCCCGGGGCGACGCCCTCCGGGGCGGCGATCCCTGGGCCGGGGCGCCGCGCCCCGCACCGTCCCGCGGCGCGGAGGCCCGCGGCGCGGAGGCCCGCACCCAGGCCCTGCCGGTCCAGGGCCTGGAACCGCGCACCGAGGTGATCCCGGTCCTCGCCGAGCCGCCCACCCAGGTGCTCCCGCCCATCCAGGACGCTCCGCGCACGCAGGTCATGCCGGTGGTGCGCGCCGCCCCGGGCGAGCAGGCCCCGCCCCTGGGGACCGGCCCCGTGCGCGCCGGCCAGGACCCCGCCCCGGCGCCCGCCCAGCACTACCCCGCCCAGCACTACCCCGCCCAGCCCTACGCCGGGCAGCAGCCGGTGCCCGGACAGCAGGGCCAGGCCGGCTGGCCCGGGCAGGCTGGCTCCCCGGCCCCCGCGCCCGGCCAGATGCCGGGGCAGGTGCCCGGACAGATGCCCGGGCAGGCCGCCCTTCCGGCATGGATGGCGCCGCCGCCGCGGCGGCACCTGCTGGTGTGGACGGGCCATCTCATCCTCATCGGCCTCGCGGCCGTCTCCCCGTACCTGTCGCTGGCGCTGCTGATCCTGCTGGGCGCGCTCGCCCGCACCTGGGAGAGGTCGCATCGGGCGCTGACGCTGCGCCGCGCGCGCGGCGGATCGGCCCCGGCCAGCGGCATGGCCGTGGGATCGGCCAGCCCCTTCCGCTTCGTGGTCTCCGTCGTGGAGATCGTCCTGCAGGCGGTGCTCCCCCTGGGGCTCGGCCTGCTGATCGGCGTGGCCGTCGACGGCGCCGCCGCGCTGCAGGGCGCCACCCTGCCCGACGGGGTCGTGTTCGCCACGGCGATCGGCGTCACGCTGCTGCTGGTGTGGGTGGGCCTGGGCTCGCGGACCACCCGCAACGGGGCGCACCGGATGCTCGACGCCGCCGCCCCGGACCGGCTGTGGGGCGCCATCGTGATGGCGCTGCTGCTGCTGATCATCGCCGCGGTGGGCGCCACGATCGCGGTGCGCGGCGGCCAGGTGGACTACTTCCCGCTGGGGGAGTGGTGGCGCCTGGACGAGCTGCTGCCCTGGCGCCGCGGCTGAGGCGGCAGGGCGTCGCGCCCCGCGCGCCCAGGACCGAGGGAGGTGGCCCCGCTACACTCCCTCCGACCCCAGCATGTGCGAGACCGCTGCCGACAGGCGGCCAGGAGGATTCATGGCGACGTCCGGTTCGTCGAAGTCGGCGCAGGAGCGCCGCGAGGCCCAGCGGGAGGCGCTGCGCAAGCAGCGCCAGGCAGAGCTCAAGCGACAGCGATCCCTGCGGACCGTCATCATCGCGATCGTCGTGGTCATCGCCCTGGTGCTTGCCGGCGGCATCGGCTACCTGATCTGGAGGAGCACGCGACCGGCCGGACCGGTGGCCACGCCCGCCGGCGTCACCGCGGAGCAGTCGTACCTGCTCCTCGGGGCGCCCGAGGATTCTGGGGCACCCGTGCTGGAGCTTCACATCGACTTCATGTGCCCGATCTGCGGGAACTTCGAAGAGATCAACGGAGCCGATGTCGCCGAGATGGTCGCGAACGACGAGATCACCCTCCATCTGGTGCCGCGCCGCATGCTGGACTCCTACTCGACCACGGGCGACTACTCGTCCCGAGCGGCGAACGCCCTCGCCTGCGTCTATGAGGAGAACACGGACAATGCCATCCCGTTCATGCAGCTGATGTTCGCGAACCAGCCCTCCGAGGGCTCGGCGGGTCTGGACAACGACCAGATCTTCGCCTACGCCCAGGAGGCCGGCGCCAGCGACGCGGTGCGCGACTGCATGGACTCGCGCACCTACCAGCCGTGGGTCCGCCAGGTGGTGGACCCGTGGGCGGCCGAGAACGGCAACGGCACCCCCTACCTCGAGATCAACGGCGAGCAGTTCACCGGCTGGGACACCGCCGGCGCCTTGCGCGAGGCCCTGCTGGGGGCCTCGGCCTCCGATGCGGGCGGCGCCTCCGACGCCGGCCAGGGCTGAGAGGCTGCGGACCGACCGAGATCACGCACCGCGGATCGGCACGCGCCCCGGGGCGCGTGCCGATCCGCGGTATCGTTCTCGGAGCCCTCGGCGGCACGCGATCGTGCCGCCGGGGCCCGCTGGAGTGGCGCAACGGTAGCGCACCTGTCTTGTAAACAGGTGGTTGCGGGTTCGATTCCCGTCTCCAGCTCTCATGACCAGCTCGACGGCAGCGGCCGCCCGCGATCCCCCCACGCGGGCCGCACGGATCATCACCGAGGTGCTCACCCCGGTCGTGCCCGTGCTGCTGATCTGCGTGCTGTGCGGCGTCCACGGTGCTCCGCGCCCGTGGGCCGGACTGGGGTGGGGCCTGCTCGCCGGCGTGTTCTGCGCCGTCATCCCCTTCGCCGTCATCGAGGCGGGAGTGCGGCGTCGGGGCTTCAGCGACCGCCAGGTGTCCCGGCGCGAGGAGAGGCGCGGGGCCTATGCCATCGGGATCGGCTCGGTGCTCTGCGGCGCGGCGGCGCTGGTCCTGCTGGGCGCGCCGGCGCTGCTGACCTGGGCGCTGGCGACGATGGTGGTCGGGCTGCTGGTGTGCGCCGCGGTCACGGCGGCGGGGATCAAGGCCTCCCTGCACATGTTCTGCGCGACCGCGCTGGGGGTGTTCGCCGCGCTGCTGGTCTCGCCGTGGTGGCTGCTGGTGCTGCCGGTGCTGCTGCCGGTGATCGCCTGGAGCCGGCTGCACCTGCGCCAGCACACGCGGGCCGAGGTCGTCCTCGGCGCCGTGCTGGGCGCGGCGGTGACCGTCCTGGGATGGCTGTTCGTCCCCGCCGGCGGGTGAGGCTCAGCGGCGGTGGACGAGCGCCGGCTGGTTCCCCTTGACGATCACGAACCAGGCCAGCGGCCCGAGCACGGGGAACGCGAAGCAGGCGATCACGAGCAGCAGCTTCATGCCGCCGCTGTAGGTCGAGCCGAGCACCGAGACGAGCGTCGCCAGCCACAGGACCAGGCACAGCACCGCGGCGAGCAGGAGCACGGCGCCGAGCCCGAGGCCGAGGATCTGCGGGGTGGTGTCGGGGGCGGCGAGGAGGAGTTCGTGGATCATGCCCCGAGGCTACTCATCGGTAGCGGCGGGGGCATCGGCCGCGGGGCGGATCCTGCGGGCCCGGGCGTGCGACCGCGGGAGGAGGCCGGCGCCCTACGCTGTCCCGATGAGCTCGCTGCTGGACGCCGACCCGCTGCTCCTGCTGCGCACCGTGCTCGGCGTCGCCGTGATGGTGCTGGCGGTGATGGTGATCCTGCGTGCGGCGGGCGTCTCGCTGGGAGCGCAGCCCGTCCTCGCCATCGGCCGGGCGATCGGGCAGCTGGCGATCGCCTCCCTCGTGCTCAGCGGCGTGCTGAGCGTGCCCTGGACCGCGGTGCTGGTGCTGGTGCTGATGGTCTCCACCGCCTCGGCGACCTCGGGCGGGCGCCTGCGGCCGATGCCCGGCGGGCGCGCCGCCGCGGCGACCGGCATCCTGGTCGGCGGGGCGGCGGCGATCCTCGCCGTCTTCGCGCTGGGGCTGGTGGAGCTCAGCGCGCGCCATGCCATCGCGATCGGGGGGATCGTCATCGGCAACGCCATGACCGCCAGCATGCTGGCGGGCCGATCCTTCCGCAGCCAGGCGCAGCTCCGGGCGGGGGAGGTCGAGGCCTGGTGGGCGCTCGGGGCGACCTCGCCCGTCGCCTTCGCCGAGATGGCGCGCGCGGCCGTGCGCGATGCCATGGTGCCGAACATGGACCAGACCCGCTCGACCGGTGTGGTGACGCTGCCCGGCGCGTTCATCGGCGCTCTCTTCGGCGGGGCGAGTCCCCTGGAGGCGGCCCGGTTCCAGATCATCGTGCTGGCGGCGATCATGCTCGGCCAGGGTGTCGCGGCCGTCGTGGTGACCCGTCGCCTGTCCCGGATGCGGGTGCTGCCGGCCGAGCCGACGGGCTGAGGCCCTCGGGGCGGCGCGCGCGGCCGGTGCCGGAGGTCAGGCGGAGGGGTCGGGTAGGAGGCGATCGGCGAGCGAGCGGGCCGTGTCGGCGAGCGCAGCCGGGTCGATCCCCGTCCGGCTCATGAACACGATCCCCTGCTGCGCACCGAGGAGGGCGCGGGCGAGGGAGATCGGCTCCGTCTGCACCGGGAGGTCCCCGTCGTCCTGCGCCCGCGCGACGCACTCGGCGATCAGGGCCGTGGACGTCTCGTAGGTCTCGTGGGCGTGGGCGAGCACCTCCGGATCGGCGCCGCCGAGCTCGCAGGTGCTGTTGGCGAGCAGGCAGCCTCGGCGCACGTCGGGGGAGATCCCCTCGCCGAGCGGAGCCTCGAGCAGCAGGCGCAGCGCGTCGATCGCCCGGGGGGATCCGTCGAGCATGCGGCGCAGATGTCCCTGGCTGGTCGCCGTGTAGCTGCGCAGCGCCCGCAGGAAGAGCTCGCGCTTGTCGCCGAAGGCCGCGTACAGGCTCCCCTTGCCCAGTCCGCTGACCCGCATCAGGTCCTCGAGCGAGGTCGCGGCATAGCCGGCCGTCCAGAACTGGTCGCGGACGGCGTCGAGCACCTGCGCCTCGTCGAATGCTCGTGGTCGTGCCATGGGCTCATGATACGGGTTCTTGACCGTGCGGTCCAGTACTGCTTATGGTGGACCGCACGGTCAAGAACCCCCGAAAGGACATGAGGATGCCCACCCTGACTGACAAGATCGCCGTGGTCACCGGAGGAAGCTCCGGCATCGGCCTCGCCACCGCCCGTGCGCTCCGGGACGACGGCGCGCGCGTGTTCATCACCGGCCGTCGCAAGGAGCCGCTCGATGCCGCGGTCGCCGAGCTCGGCGCGGGCGTGACCGCAGCCGTCTGCGACGTCTCGAGCCCCTCGCAGCTCGAGGCTTTCTACCGGACCGTCCGCCAGCAGGCGGGACGGATCGATGTGCTGGTCGCCAACGCCGGCATCGGCATCGCGGCGCCGCTCGGCGAGGTGACGGAGGAGATGGTCGACGCGATCTTCTCGGTCAACGTCGCGGGGACGATCTTCACGGTGCAGCAGGCGCTGCCGCATCTGAACCCCGGCGCCTCGGTGATCCTCACGGGATCGACGGCCGGGACGCGGCCCGACCGCGGGCTCGAGGTCTATGGGGCCTCGAAGGCGGCGATCCGGAACCTGGCCCGCGGCTGGGCGCTGAGCGCGCACGAGCACGGATTCCGGGTCAACGTCGTCTCCCGGGCAGCACGCGCACCCCCGGGCTGCTCGACTTGCTCCCGGGCGAGGTGCTCGACCAGGCCCAGGGGGTCATCCCCCTACGACGCATGGCCGAGCCCGAGGAGATCGCCGCCGTGACGGCCTTCCTCGCCTCGGACGCCTCGAGCTATGTCAACGGGGCGGAGTTCTTCGCCGACGGCGGCTACGCCCAGGTGTGACCCCGGGCGGGCGTGCGGCCGGTGCCGGAGGCGCCTCGGGCGCTCAGAGCGTCTCGTACGAGTCGCGGCTGAGCACGAACCCCGTGCTCGTCTCCGTGTCCCAGCAGGTCAGGCCGTCGGACTCGCTCGTGCAGGCGACCGTGCCGGAGACGGCGCTGTGCCCGTACTCCAGCTCCGGCGGGTCCTCGCCGGTGAAGTCCTCGCCGCAGGCGGGCTGGACCTCGCCATCGGCCAGGCGCACCGAGAAGAGGTCCTCGGAGCAGTCCGTGTCCTCGGGGTAGTCGCGATCGCGCACGGAGCAGCCCACGGAGCCGTCCTCGAAGGTGCAGCCGATGTTCCCGCTGGGCGTCACGAAGGAGACCAGGCGCAGGGAGCCCTCCGGGGCGGGGGAGGGCGAGGCCTCCGCCTCGGAGGAGGGCTCGGCCTGCTGGGTCTGCGAGACGTCCGTGCTGCGCTGATAGGTGTCGTCCTCGGGGGCGAGCCAGATGCGCGCGACCACGCCGATCAGCACCAGCAGCAGGGCGAGGCCGAACAGGCACCCGGCGCAGGCCCACATGCGGCGGGCCCGGGTCTGGGGGTCGCCGCTGCGGGCGCGGGGCGAAGGCTGGCTCACGCTGATCTCCTCGGCATCGGGTCCGCCTGCGGCGCCGGACGGGCGCAGGCCGGGACACGAGGATGCCACACCCGCCGCAGGGCGCGGCTGGGAGGGGGCGGGCGATCAGCGCCAGTGCCAGGTCGAGATGACCTTCTCGCCCTCGGCGGTGCGCGCGGGGGACTTCCCCGTCTGGAACAGGACCAGGACCGTCGTCCCGTCGTGGCTGACGCAGTGGTACTCCGAGAGGTACATGGTCGTGCCGTCCTGGATCCGGGCGGTGAAGGACTGCGAGGTCTCGCCGTCGAATACTGCCGCCTCGGCGTCGCTGACCTGTGCACCCTCCGCGCTGAGGGACTCGGAGAACGAATCGCACAGCACATCGGAGGGGACCGGTTCGGAGGTGCTGGCCACGAGGATCCGCGCGGCGGCCCCCGTCGGCTGCTGGCGGTCGTAGTGGAAGTCGTACAGCTCGTCGTCCTGCGAGCCGAGGTCGGTCCAGTTCCTCGGCGCCTCGAAGCTCGCGATGTCGGTCTCGATGACCTCCGTCGCCCTCGGGGAGATGGAGTCCCGCTTCACCACGAGGAACACGATCCCGGCGCCGGCGGCCAGGATGATCACGAGCACGGCGATGCCGACGCAGGCCACCAGCGCCCACAGACCCCCCGGAGGGCGGGGCCTGCCCGATGCCGCCGGGCCGCCGGACGGCGTCGGGCCGCCCGGTGCCGACGGGCCGGTGCCTGGGTATGCCGCGCTGCTCATCGCCGTCCTTCTTCCCCTGCGCGCCTGGACGGGGCCCACGCTACCGCGCCGGCCGCACGACCTCGCGGCTCTCCATAGCATCCGCGCCGCCCCGACGGGAAGTGAGGTATGCCTTACTTCCGGGGTCCCGCAGCCCTGGACGGCCGCTGGCCTGCATCGGAGGATGGACGCGTCCGCACCGATGTCGGACCCCGCCGCCGCCGGAAGGACTCCCGTGCCCGCTCGAACCATCGCCTGCCTGGACGCCGAGGTGCTCCGCATCGAGGACCTCACGCCGAGCTTCCGCCGCGTCACCTTCGGGGGCGCGGGCCTGGACCGCTTCGGCATCGACGGGCCGCCGCGGGACCTGCGCATCAAGCTGCTGATCCCCGCGCACTCCCCGGAGCTGCTGCGCCGCGGAGAGGCCCGACGCTTCGACGTCCCCGCCTTCCTCGCGCAGCAGGAGGCCGCCGGCGTCTCCTGGTACCCGGCGTGGCTGCAGATCGATCCGGCCGAGCGCGGCTGGATGCGCACCTACACCGTCCGCGCCTGGCGCGAGGACGTGCGCGAGCTGGAC
Organism: Brachybacterium phenoliresistens; assembly: GCF_000576425.1. Lineage (GTDB taxonomy): Bacteria > Actinomycetota > Actinomycetes > Actinomycetales > Dermabacteraceae > Brachybacterium > Brachybacterium phenoliresistens. The sequence goes on from NZ_KK069992.1 coordinate 150,534, forward strand.
GTCGACATCGTCCTGCACACCCCGGCCGATGCCGAGCCCGCCGGTCCCGCCGAGCGCTGGGCGCGCGACGCCCGCGTCGGCGACCGCCTGCACCTGCTGGGCCCGGACCGCGAGGCCCCCGGGCCCACCGGCGGCATCGAGTTCCGTCCCGACGCCACCGGCGACCTGCTGCTGGTGGGCGACGAGACCGCGGTGCCCGCGATCGCCTCGATCCTCGCCTCCCTGCCGCCCGAGGCCTGCGGCCGCGCCCTGCTCGAGGTCCCGCTCGCCGCCGATGCCGACGCCGAGGCGCTGACCCTCTCCGCCCCGGCCGGGGTGGAGGTCACCTGGCTGCCCCGCGAGGGCCGCGCCCAGGGGGCCCTGCTCGACGCCGCCGTGCGCGAGCTGCTGCGGCCGGGCGCCGGCGCCGCGGCCGATGCCCCGCTCGAGGAGGTCGACATCGACACCACCATCCTCTGGGAGACCGGCGCCCGGGAGGACGCCGCCTCGCAGACGGGCGACGCGGGGGCCGCCTCGCCGGAGTCCGGATCGGCCTCCGCCCCGGCAGGGCACGGACCGGAGTTCTCCGCCTGGATCGCGGGGGAGGCGGGGGCGGTGACGGGGATCCGGCGCTATCTCGTCCGCGAGGTCGGCGTGGACCGGCGCCGCGTCGCGTTCATGGGCTACTGGCGCATCGGCCGCGCGGAGAGCTGAGCTGCCGCGGGCCGCGGCTCAGGACGTCGCGGCCCCCGCGGGTCCGGCCCCGTCGGCTCCGGGCCGTCCGGGCCGCACCAGTCCGGTCTCGTAGGCCAGGACGACCAGGGCGGGACGGTCGCGGGCCCCGGTGCGCGCCAGCAGCCGGCTGACGTAGGTGCGGGCCGTGGCCGGGCTCAGGTGCAGGTGGGCGGCGATCTCGTCGTTGGTCAGGCCCCGGCCGATGAGCGCCAGGATCTCCCGCTCCCGCTCCCCGAGCCCCTCCAGCGCCGTGGGATCCGTGCCCTGCCCGCCGGCCTCCGCCGCCGCCCGCATGACGGTCTCCGTGACCGCGGGGGAGAGCAGCGCGCCGCCCGCGGCGACGGTCCGGATCGCCGCCCGCAGATCCGTCGGCGAGACGTCCTTGAGCAGGTAGCCCGACGCCCCGGCGCGCAGCGCCTCGTGGACGTGCTCGTCCTCGTCGAAGGTGGTGAGGATCAGCACCCGGCAGCCGCGCAGGAGCGGATCGGCGAGGATCTCCCGGGTCGCGGCCAGCCCGTCGAGCACCGGCATGCGCACGTCCATCAGCACGAGGTCGGGGCGCAGCGCGCGGACCTGCGCGATGCCGGTGCGGCCGTCCGCCGCCTCCCCGACGACGACCACGTCCCCGTCGTGCTCGGCGAGGGTGCGCAGCCCCGTCCGCACCAGGGCCTGGTCGTCGACGATCACCACGCGGATCGGATCGGTGCTCATGAGCTCTCCCGGGGCAGGGGGATCCGGGCGTGCACCGCGAAGCCGGAGCCCTTGGGGCCGGCATCCAGGGTGCCGCCGTGCAGGGCCGCCCGTTCGCGCATGCCGCGGATCCCGGCCCCGGCCGGCCACGGATCCCCGGGCGACGTCGGCGCCGACGTGGGTGCCGACGTCGGCAGATGCGTCCTGGACGGTCCCGATGCGTCGGCCGGGCCCTCGTCCCGGATGCTCAGCGTCAGCCATCCGTCGCGGGCGGCGAGGTCGATGTCCGCGCGCCGCGCCCCGGAATGGCGCAGGATGTTGGTCAGCGACTCCTGGATGATCCGGCAGGCGGCGGCGTCGATCCCGCCGGGCAGGCGGTCGATCCCGCCCTCGGTGCGCACCGTGATCTCGAGGCCGGTGCCGCGGGCATCGGCCAGGAGGTCGTCCAGAGCAGCCAGCCCCACCGCCCCGCCGGCTGGACCTGCTCCTGCGACTGGACCTGCTCCCGCGGCCGGACCTGCTCCTGCGACCGGACCTGCTCCCGAGGCCGGATCCGCCCCCGCAGTCGGATCGGCTCCCGCGGTCCTGCCGGTCTCCGCCTGGCCGCGCAGCAGCCGCACCGTGCCGCGCAGCTCGGCGAGGGCCTGCGTCGTGGAGGCGCGCACCTGCTCGAGCGCCTCCCGCGCCGGCGGGTCGGCGTCCCCGAGCGCATCGGTCGCGATCCCGGCGTGCAGGGACGCGACGGCGAGCGCATGGCCGATGCTGTCGTGGAGGTCGCGGGCGGTGCGCAGGCGCTCCTGCTGGAGGCGGTCGGCCGCGGCGCGGGCCTGCCGCTCCGCGGTGAGCTCCTCGATGCGCCGGGTGCGCTCGCGGGCCTGGCGGGTCAGGCGGATCGCGGCGCCGAGGGCGATCGCGGCGGCCGCCAGCGCCAGCTCGGTGACGTAGCCGTAGCCGGAGACCGCATCGGCCGGGTCCGGGACGGCCAGGCGGAAGTAGGAGGCCACGGCCAGCAGCACCGCCGCGGCGCCGACCGCCCAGCGGGTGCGGCCCTGCTCGGCCGCGGACAGCAGCGCGCCGGCGGCCGGCAGCACCATGCCCAGCGGCGGGAGGTCCGCGATGTAGTAGGCGAAGATCGCCGCGACGGTCGCGACGAGCACGAGGACGGGGGCCCGCCGGCGCAGCAGGAGCAGCGCGCCGATGCCGGCGCAGCAGGCCAGGGCCGCCCCGGTCGTGCCCTCCCGGGGCCCGGCCGCGACGACGGCGGCGAGCACGAGGGCCGTCGCGAGCGCGAGGCCGGCATCGGCCAGGCGCGCATCGGGGCGGGCGTCGTCCATGGTCCCAGCGTAGGCGGGGGCCCGCCGCTGCGGCATCGCCGGCAGGCGACCTTCCCTGTCGCCCCGGGGCGATCGCGCGGTCGATGCCGGACGCCCGAGCCGACGCCTGCGGGCCGATGCCCGCGGACGGCGGCGCCGGAAGGCTGATGCCATGGCTGAGAACACCACCCCCTCCCGTCCGCATCGCTCCGACCCCGCCGGGCCCGCCGCCGGCTCGACCCCCGTCTCCGGGTCTGCCGCCGGCTCCGTCCCCGTCTCCGGGGCCGACCCGGCCCCGGCCCCGCCCCTGCCGTGGCTGCTCATCGGCGGGCTGGCCTCGCTCGTCCTGCTGTGGCCGATCACCGCGCTGCTGGGCCTGGGCTCGGGGGCGCCCCGCGCCCTGATCCTCGTCGCCCTGATCGGGGCGATCTGGATCGGCGTCGTCGGCCTGGGCCGCGTGCCCCGGCCGGTCCTCGTGCTGGCCCTGACGGGGCTGGCCGGCGGGGTGATCACACTGGTCCTGGCCGCCGTGCTCGGCGGATCCGGCCGGCCGTGGTGGACCCACCTCGTCGCCCTGGGCATGGACGCCCTGTGGGGGACGATCGCCGGTCTGCTCGCCCTGGCGGTGCAGCAGCTGCGCGGCGGGGCGCGCCGATGACCGGCCCCGCCGCCCGGCCGCGGAACACGCCCGCCGCGTGGCCGTCCCGCCCGTCCCCGGTCCTCTCCTCCCCGGTCCTCTCGTCCCCGGCCCTCCCCGTCCCGGACCTCCCGTTCCCGCGCCGCACGCTGCTGCGCCGGGCCCTGCTCGGCGGCGCGGTGCTCGCGGCGGCGCCCGCCCTGGCCGGCTGCGGGGGCCTGGCGGGAACCCTCTCGACCAGCGGCATCCGCGCCGTGGAGTTCGACCAGCCGCTCGCGATCCCGCCGCTGGCCGAGTCCGAGGCCTCGGGCGGGGTGCGGCGCTTCCACCTCACCGCGCAGGAGGGCAGCATCTCCTGGCCCGGCATGCCCGAGCCCACCCCGACCTGGGGCCTGAACGGCCCCTTCCTCGGACCCACGCTGCGCGCCCGCCGCGGCGAGAACGTCGAGGTCACCGTCCGCAACGCGGTGCCGGAGACGACCAGCATGCACTGGCACGGCATGCACCTTCCGGCCGCCATGGACGGCGGGCCGCACCAGAGCATCGAGCCCGGCGGGACCTGGCGCCCGAGCTGGGAGATCGACCAGCCCGCGGCGACGCTCTGGTACCACCCCCACCCCCACGGGGCGACCGAGCGTCACGTCTACCAGGGGCTCGCCGGGCTGTTCCTGATCGACGACGAGCGCAGCGACTCCGCCCGGCTGCCCCGCGAGTACGGGGTGGACGACATCCCCCTGATCATCCAGGACCGCCGGGTCGACGAGGAGGGGCGCCTCGTCCTGGAGGACTCGGGCCGCGAGCCGGGGATGCTGGGGGACACGATCATGGTCAACGGGACCATCGGCCCCGTCCTGGAGGTCGCGGCGCAGAGGCTGCGGCTGCGACTGCTGAACGGCTCGACCGCCCGCACCTACGCGCTCGCGCTCGCCGACGAGCGGCCGATGAGGATGGTCGCCAGCGACGGCGGCCTGCTGGACGCTCCGGTGGAGCTGAGCCGCCTGCGGCTGGCCCCGGGGGAGCGGGCCGAGGTCGTCGTCGCCCTCACCCCGGGGGAGACGGTGCGCCTGCGCAGCCTGCCGGTGGACCTCGGGGCGATCGCCGTGCCCGCGCTCACGGGGGCGGACGACGAGTTCGACGTCCTCGAGCTGCGGGCCGCCGCGTCCCTCGCCCCCGCGCCGGAGCCCTCCTGGGGAGAGGACCCGCTACACGTGCCGCTGCGGGCGCAGGACGCCGTGCGGACCCGGACCTTCGCGCTGCAGGGCCGCACCATCAACGGCGCGCGCATGGACATGCACCGCATCGACGAGGTGGTCCACGTCGGCACCGTCGAGATCTGGGAGGTGACCAACACCGAATCGGTGCCGCACAGCTTCCACGTGCACGACGTGCAGTTCCGGATCCTCGACATCGACGACCAGGCGCCGCCCGCCCATCTGACCGGACCTCAGGACACCGTCTATCTCGAGCCGCGCCGCCGCTACCGCCTCGTCCTGCGCTTCGACCGGTACGCGGACCCCGCCATGCCGTACATGTACCACTGCCACATGCTCCTGCACGAGGACGGCGGCATGATGGGCCAGTTCGTGGTCATCGAACCCGGCACCGAGGACCAGGTCGCCGCCCCGGGGACCGGGGGCGCCGGCCACGCCGGGCATGCGGCGGACGGCGGGCACGCGCCGGATGCCGGCCACGCGCCGGATGCCGGCCACGCGCCGGACGGCGGGCACGCCGGGCACTGACCACGGCCGGGATCGGGCGCGGGGGATCGGCCCGCGGGACGCGCCTCCGGGAGGCCGGCCCCCGGGGGATCAGCGCGGTGCGGCCGACGCCCCGCCCGCCGCGGTCTCCTCGCGCACCACGCGCCAGTCCACGGGGCCGGCGCCCTGGGCCGCCAGCAGCTCGTTGACCCGGGAGAAGGGGCGCGAGCCGAAGAACCCGCGCGAGGCCGACAGCGGGCTCGGGTGCGGGCTCGCCACGTAGGGCACCTCCCCCAGCAGGGGGATCAGGGACTGCGCGTCGCGGCCCCACAGGATCGCCACCAGCGGGCCGCCGCGGGCGACGAGGGAGCGGATCGCGAGCTCGGTGACCTGCTCCCAACCGCGCCGCCGATGGGAGCCGGGGGTGCCGGGCCGCACCGTGAGCACCCGGTTCAGCAGCAGCACGCCCTGGTCCTGCCAGGCGGAGAGGTCCCCGTGCGGGGCGGGCGCGATGCCGAGGTCCGCCTCCAGCTCCGCGTAGATGTTCGTGAGGCTGCGCGGCAGCGGGCGCACGTGCTCCTCGACCGCGAACGACAGGCCGATCGGATGCCCGGGCGTGGGGTACGGGTCCTGGCCCACGACGAGCACGCGCACCTCGGACATCGGCCGGGTGAAGGCGCGCAGCACGTGCCGGCCCGCCGGCAGGTACCCGGCGCCGGACTCGGCCTCCTCCCGCAGGAAGTCCCCGATCCCGTGGATCCGGGCCTCCTCGGGGGCGAGGGCCTCGGCCCAGTCGGCGGCGATGATCTGCGTCAGCGGGGTCGGCATGGCACAAGTCTCGCACCCGGCCGCGCGCGATGCGGCGTGCCTCCGCGGCCGCGCAGCGGCATCGGCCTAGCCTGGATCCATGCGTCCCCGATCCGCCGCCGATGCCTCCGCGAACCCCGCGGAGCCGCCCTCGCACGCGCCGGCCGGGGACGAGGGCACGCAGGCCCCCGACGCATCGGGCCTCAGCGACCGCGACCGGCGCATCCTCGCCCTCGAATCGCGCACCTTCCGCTTCGTCGGCGCGAAGGAGCGGCGCATCCGCGAGGAGCTGGGCATGACCCCCACCGCCTACTTCGTGCGCCTGAACACCCTCCTGGACGAGCCGGCCGCGCTGCGGGAGGCCCCCGCACTGGTGCATCGGCTGCGCGGCCTGCGCACCCGCGGCGACGAGCACCGTCCCGGCCCGGCGCACGCCGCCTGAACCCTGCCCGCCCCCCGAATGGGCGGCCGCGCGGCGTGATCCCCCGCGCTCCCGGGGCGTGTGCTCACCGCCGCAGCGCCCCGCAGCAGGTTTAATGGGGCCGTGGCTGATTCCGAGTACCCGTACCCGCCCGACGAGTTCGACCGGGAGGCGGCGACGGCGTCCCTCCACGGGGCGCACCGTGCCGAGCACCCCTTCTGGCGCCAGAACCTCGTCTACCTGATCATCATCGCCGCAGCGTTCGTCCTGCTGCTGGTGCTGCTGTTCGCGATCGGCGGGATGGGGCGCAACACGCCCGAGGAGCGGGCCGAGGCCCCCACCTCGGCCGCGGAGCAGACCGAGCAGACCTCCGCCGAGGGCGGCGAGGAGACGACCGCCGAGGAGACCCCCGTCCCCGAGCCGGACCGCACCACCCCCGTGATGGTCGTCAACGCCGGCGGCATCAACGGACTGGCCGGCGCCTGGCAGGACACGCTCGAATCCGCCGGCTGGACCCGCGTGGACGTCTCCACCGCCGACAACCTCCAGGAGGAGCCCGTCGTGTTCTACCGCGACGAGGCCGATGCCGACACGGCGCAGGCGCTCGCCGCCGAGGTCGGCGCCGGCGAGGCGCGCCAGAGCGACGAGTACGACGCCACCATCACCTTCATCGCCGTGAAGGAGCCCGGCGCCGACCAGGACCAGGGCGGCGACGGCGAGGGGCAGGGCGAGGGCGAGTGACGCCCGGGCGGGCCCCGTCGGGCCCGCCCCTCCTTTCGGAGCGAACTCATCGGCCCAGGGGTTAGCACTCACAGCCTCCGAGTGCTTATGATGATCTGGCACTCGTCGGCGTCGAGTGACAGCTCTGTCCTCGCCGCCGTGCGGTGCCTGATCGGGGGACGGCTGCGCCGCCCTGCCGACCAGGAACATTCCGGCTCCGTGAGGGGTCCGTCCCGGCGTGACGTGAACGCCTGGGCGGTCCTCGTCCGTCGCGGGCACAGGGCTGGGTGGACACCACAGACACGGGAGAGATTCCACAATGGCCAAGCTCATCGCTTATGACGAGGAGGCCCGTCGCGGCCTCGAGCGCGGTATGAACCAGCTCGCCGACGCCGTCCGGGTCACCCTCGGCCCCAAGGGGCGCAACGTCGTCCTCGAGAAGTCCTGGGGCGCCCCCACGATCACCAACGACGGCGTGTCCATCGCCAAGGAGATCGAGCTCGACGACCCGTACGAGAAGATCGGTGCGGAGCTCGTCAAGGAGGTCGCCAAGAAGACCGACGACATCGCGGGCGACGGCACCACCACCGCCACCGTCCTCGCCCAGGCCCTGGTCAAGGAGGGCCTGCGCAACGTCGCCGCCGGCGCCAACCCGATCGCGCTCAAGCGCGGCATCGACAAGGCCGTGGCCGCGGTCTCCGAGACCCTGCTCAAGCAGGCCAAGGAGATCGAGACCAAGGAGCAGATCGCGAACACCGCCGCCATCTCCGCGGCCGACCCGGCGATCGGCGAGCTCATCGCCGAGGCGCTCGACAAGGTCGGCAAGGAGGGCGTGATCACGGTCGAGGAGTCCAACACCATGGGCCTCGAGCTGGAGCTCACCGAGGGCATGCGGTTCGACAAGGGCTTCACCTCGCCGTACTTCGTGACCGACGCGGAGCGTCAGGAGGCGGTCCTCGAGGATCCGTACATCCTGCTCATGAACTCCAAGGTCTCCAACGTCAAGGACCTGCTGCCGCTGCTGGAGAAGGTCATCCAGGCCGGCAAGCCCCTGGCGATCATCGCCGAGGACGTCGAGGGCGAGGCCCTCGCGGTCCTGGTCGTCAACAAGCTCAAGGGCTCCTTCAAGTCCGTGGCCGTCAAGGCCCCCGGCTTCGGCGACCGCCGCAAGGCGATGCTGGAGGACATGGCCATCCTCACCGGCGGCCAGGTCATCTCCGAGGAGGTCGGCCTCAAGCTGGAGACCGCCGGTCTCGAGCTGCTGGGCCAGGCCCGCAAGGTCGTCGTCACCAAGGACGAGACCACCATCGTCGAGGGCTCCGGCGACGCCGACCGCATCGCCGGCCGCGTGAAGCAGATCCGTGCGGAGATCGAGAACTCCGACTCGGACTACGACCGCGAGAAGCTCCAGGAGCGCCTGGCGAAGCTGGCCGGCGGCGTGGCCGTCATCAAGGCCGGCGCCGCGACCGAGGTCGAGCTCAAGGAGCGCAAGCACCGCATCGAGGACGCCGTGCGCAACGCCAAGGCGGCCGTCGAGGAGGGCATCGTCGCCGGTGGCGGCGTGGCTCTGCTCCAGGCCGGCAAGGACACCTTCGCCACCCTGCAGCTCGAGGGCGACGAGTCCACCGGTGCGAACATCGTCAAGGTCGCCATCGAGGCCCCGCTCAAGCAGATCGCGGTCAACGCCGGTCTCGAGGGCGGCGTCGTCGCGGAGAAGGTCAAGTCCCTGCCCGTCGGCGAGGGCCTGAACGCCGCGACCGGCGAGTACCAGGACCTCCTGGCCGCCGGCATCATCGACCCGGTCAAGGTCACCCGCTCCGCGCTGCAGAACGCGGCGTCCATCGCGGGCCTGTTCCTGACCACCGAGGCCGTCGTGGCCGACAAGCCGGAGCCCAAGGCCCCGGCCGGCGGCGGCGACGACATGGGCGGCATGGGCGGAATGGGCGGCATGATGTGATCCAGCCTCACGGCTGATCGCGGCGCCCGCCGCTGGTCGAAGGCCCCGATCCTCTCCGGAGGGTCGGGGCCTTCGCCGTCTGCGGGGGCGTGGAACTCTCGGGCCCGGGGCTTCGCCGTGGCGGGGTCGCGGACCCTTCAGGGCGGGGGCTTCGCCGTAGCGGGGGCGTGGACCCTTCGGGGTGGGGGCTTCGCCGTTGCGGGGGCGTGGACCCTCGAGTCGGGGCGTACGACCTCCGTGGTGACGGTTCCGGGGCGCGCGTCATCATCGATCGGAGTAAATCCGTCGCATCGCGAACGATCGGAGTGATCCCGTCGCTTCCCGCGCAGGAAGCGACGGGATCACTCCGATCGTTGGAGGGGCAGCCTCGTCCGTGGGGCGTGGGGCGTGGGGCGTGGGGCGTGGGGCGTGGGGCGTGGGGCGTGGGGCGTGGGGCGCAGGGCGCGGGGCGCGGGGCGTGGGGGCGCGAGATGCGGGGTGCGAGATGCGGGGCGCGGCGGCGGGTGCCGCATCGAGGGAACGTCATGGACCGGCCGATGGGATCGCGGGGGAGTCGAGCCGGGTGGCCACGGCGCCGCGGGCGCCGGTCGATCGCGGATCCGTCGTGGAACTTCGGGCGAACCGGGCATCGGCCGTCGCCCGCAGCAATGATCGGACGTATGCTCGCACCCATGTTCGCGAACCTCTCCGCCGGAGCCCTGGGCCTTCCCCTCGATCATCCGACCGCCATCGACCTCGCCGTGCGCCACGACTTCGGCGGGGTGGACCCCGACCCGACGTACTTCGCCGGCCTCGGCAGCGTCCAGGCCGTCTCCGAGCACGCCGCCGCGGTGCGCGAGCGCGGGCTCTCGTGGGGCATCGCGGGCCTGCCCGTGCCGCTGGACGGGCCCGCGGAGACCTTCCGCGCCGCCCTCGTGGACCTGCCCGCGACCCTCGAGCTGCTGCGCGCCGCCGGCGTGACGGCGCTGGGCACCTGGGTCCGTCCGATGCACGAGGAGCTGCGCTACCGCGAGAACTGGCGCCTGCACCTCTCGCGCCTCTCGGTCGTCGCGGAGCTCCTGGCCGACGCCGGGCTGCGGCTGGGCCTGGAGTACATCGGCCCCAAGACTTTCTGGTCCACCGAGCGCTTCCCCTTCATCCACTCGCTGCGCGAGGCGCGCGAGCTGATCGCCGAGTCCGGCGCGAGCAACGTCGGCGTGATCCTGGACAGCTACCACTGGTACACCGCGGGGGAGAGCGCCGAGGATCTCGCCGGGCTCACCGACGCGGACATCGTCTCGGTCGACATCAACGACGCCCGCACCGACCGCTCCCGCGACGAGCAGCAGGACCTGGACCGCCGCCTCCCCTTCGACACCGGGGTGATCGACCTGGACGGCTTCACCGCGGCCGTGCGCGAGGCCGGCTACACCGGCCCGGTGAAGGTCGAGCCGTTCATGCCCTCCCTGGCGAAGGAGCCCGTCGACGACGTCCTGGCGGACGTCTCGCACCGCCTGGCCCGCGCGATCTCGGCCTGAGCGGCCCGCACCGACCGACCGACGACCTGCGGCGCCGCCCCGAGGCGGCCACCCCTGGAAGGACGCGCGTGATCCTGCGCCCCGTGACGCCCCCTGCGATGCACGTGATGACCCAGAACATCCGCCTGGCACGGTCTGCGACGGTGCCCGGCGACCCCGATCACTGGGGTGATCGGGCCCCGGTGCTCGCCGATCTGCTGCGCGCGGCGGATCCGGACGTGCTGGGCACCCAGGAGGTGCTGCCCGAGCAGATCCCCGTGCTGGACGCGGTGCTGCACCCCACGCACTTCCGCGTCGGCTACGGCCGCGAGGGCGGCGGCCGCGGGGAGCATGCCCTGCTCTACCTGCGGCGGGAGCGCTTCGAGCTGCGGGACTGGGATCAGATCTGGATCTCCGAGCAGCCGCGGCTGGTGGGGTCGATGGGCTGGGACGCCCACTGTCCCCGCATCCTCGTGCACGCGCTCGTGCACGACCGGGCCAGCAGCGCGGAGCTGCTGGTGGCGGTCACGCACATCGACCATGCGGGGGAGACGGCGCGGGAGCGCGGCACCGAGCTCATCGCCCGCACGCTGATCGCCGAGGCGGGGGAGCGCCCCGTGGTGCTGATGGGCGACTTCAACGCGACCGGCGGGGACAGCGTCCCGTGGCGGGTGATGCGCCGGGCCGGGTTCGCCGATGCGCACGATGCGGCGGCGCAGATCCTCGGCGAGGACGTGGGCACCTTCCCCGACTACGGCCCTGCCCAGGTGGGCGCCGAGCGCATCGACTGGATCCTCACCCGGGGGATGGACGCGCTGACCTATGCCGCGCATGCGCACGTCCGCGACGGACGCAGCCCGAGCGACCATGCCGCGGTCGCCGCCGTCCTGCAGCCGGCCCCGGAGGAGACGGCCGGCTGACATCGGCCTTGGCGGCCCGGCGCGGCCTCACATGTCGCGGGCGAAGGTGACCAGCTGACCGGTGTCCTCGCACAGCGCGGCGAGGGCGATGAGGTCCCCGGCCTCGCTGATGTTCGAGGACCCCGCGCGGGACAGGGCTGCGCGGACGTCCTTCCACGGCCCGGGGCACTCGCGGACGGAGTGCTCGACCGTCGGCACGATCTGCTCCCGCACGGCGGACTCGTCGAGGACGGCGGCGTCGCCGCCGCCGTCCGATGCCGCGGCGCCCAGCTCCCCGACCCCGTCGGGGCCGAGGTCGATCGCGGCCTGCCACCAGCCGTCGTCCGGGGCGGGGATCGGTGCCCGGTCCTGCGGGTCGGTGGCCCGGCCCTCGGTCCAGCGGACCTCCGCGACGTCGGTCAGCTGGGGGAAATGCTCCTCCACGGGGCCGACGGACTGCGCGATGAGGTCGGGCCGGTAGTAGAGGCCGCTGGGCTCGTCGAGGGCCCACTCCTCCTCGGCCCGCCCGCCGCCGGGCGACAGGCCGGGCAGGCACGCGGACAGGGCCAGCGCCAGCAGGACGGCGCCCGCGAGCGCCGGCAGCGACCGGCCCCCGACCCCGCGGGTCACCCCTGCGTCCCGGGGTCCAGGCCCCAGGCCTCGGCGAGCAGCTCGAGGGAGCGCAGGCGATCGGCCGGGTCGAAGTGGTAGGCGGTGAGGATCAGCTCGTCCGCGCGGGTGCTGGCCACGATCCGCTCCAGCTGCTCGACGACGGTCGCGGGGGAGCCGACGGCCCGGACGGACAGGGCCGAGTCGACCTGCTCGAGCAGGTGCACCGGGGCGATGTCGGCGGCCGGCCGCGGCGGCTGCAGCTTGGCGCGCTGGCCGGTGATGACGCCGAGGAACATCTGCTGCAGCGTCGTGTACTGCTTCCGGGCGGCCTCGTCGGTCTCGGCGACGACCACGTTCGCGGCGACCATGGTGCGCGGCTGCGAGATCTGCGCGGACTCGGCCCGCGGATCGAACTCGCGGCGGTACACGTCCAGCGCCTGCAGGTGCTGGAACGGGGCGAAGTGGGAGGCCACCGAGAACGGCAGGCCCAGCTTCGCGGCGAGGGTCGCGCCGTTGACCGTGGAGCCGAGCACCCACATCGGCACCTCGGTGCCCTCGGCCACCGGGGCGGCCACGCGCAGGCCCGCGGGCTGCTCGGCGCGGGTCCAGTCGCGCATCTGCTCGATCGCGGCGATGAACGCGCCCGGCTCCGCGGAGGTGCGCGAGAGCAGCTGCGCGGTGATCTGGTCGGTGCCCGGCGCGCGGCCCAGCCCCAGGTCGATCCGGTCGCCGTGGAACTGCACGAGCGTCCCGAACTGCTCGATCACCGACAGCGGCGCATGGTTGGGCAGCATGATCCCGCCCGATCCCACGCGGATGCGCTCGGTGAGAGAGGCGGCGCGGTCGATGAGCAGGCTCGTCGCGCTCGAGGCCAGGGAGATCGTGTTGTGGTGCTCGGCGTACCAGTACCGGGCATACCCCAGACGGTCCGCCGCCCGGGCGGTGTCCATGGAGGCGTCGATCGCCTCAGCGGTGGACATGCCCTCGGAGATCGGGACCAGGTCGAGGACGGACAGCGGGACATGCGGCGTGGTCATGGGCTCGACGCTACTCCTGGCGGGAGGCCGATGGGGCGGCGGGAGGGGTGGTCATCACCACCGCCGAAGCGGGAATCATCCGGCCGGTGACGGCGGTGCGTCGGTGTCGCGATGGTCGCCGTGGATGGGGATGTGCGCCGCGGGGATGTCCTCGTAGGAGGCCGGGTCGGAGATGGGCTCGAGGTGGGTGAGGACCCGCAGGCCGGGCAGGGCCGCGGCGAGCTCGGCCTCGAGGTCCTCGATGTAGTCGTGGCCGCGCTTGACGGACCAGTCGTCGGGCACGAGCACGTGCACGTTCATGAACTTCTCCTGCCCGGCGTCGCGGGTCTGGAGGCCGTGGAAGGCGACCCCGTGGCCCGTCTCGCCGGCGTGGCCCGCCGCGGCCTCCTCGGCCGCCGCGGCGGCGACGCGCTGCCGCAGGATCGCGGTGATCACGGCGTTGTCCTCGTCGGACAGCGCCTTGTCCAGCAGCCCGGCGACGGACTCGCTGACCAGCCCCACGCCGGTGACGATGATGTTCACGCCCACGGCGAAGGCGACCACGGCGTCCAGGCGCTCCCAGCCGGTGAGCGCCACCAGTCCCACGCCCACGAGCACTCCGACCGATGTCCACACGTCGGTGAGCAGGTGCCGGCCGTCGGCCCGCAGGGTGATCGAGCGGTAGCGGCGCCCCGCCCGGATCAGCACGAACGCCACGGCGCCGTTGAGCACGGAGGCGATCACCGAGACCAGCAGGCCCCAGCCGACGTTCTCCAGCTCCTGGGGGTGCACGAAGCGCTCCACGGCGGTCACGAGGATGACGCCCGCGGCCACGAAGATCATGGCGCCCTCGACCGCGGCGGAGAAGTACTCCGCCTTCGCCCGCCCGTACAGGTAGCGCTGCGTCGCCCCCTGCGCGGCGACCTTCAGGGCGATCAGCGCCACCACCGCCGCCACGAGGTTCACCGTGGACTCGGCGGCGTCGGAGAGCAGACCCACCGAGCCGGTCATCGCCCAGGCGCCCGCCTTCAGGGCGATGGTCGCGATCGCGGTGGCGATGGACAGCCAGGCGAAGCGGGTGAGGTCCGCCGGTCCTGCGGCGCTGCGCTCGGCGGGCTGCGCGGTGCTGCGCTGCGTGCTCATGCCGGTCCCCCGGTCGTGGCCGTTCCGCTCACCGTGCGCCTCCCTCCGCCCCGGCCGTCGGGGTCGGGGTCCAGCGTATCGGCGCCGGATGCTCCGCCCGGATCGTAGGGTGAGCAGCGGACCGACACCGTCGTCGCGAGGAGCCCGCCATGTACAACCTCTCCGTCGTCCTCGAGGACAGCGCCCGCACCTACCCGGACCGGACGGCGCTGGTCATCGGCCCGCGCTCCCTCACCTATGCCCAGGTCGACGCCGCCGCCAACCAGGTCGCGAACCTGCTCGTGTCCTGGGGGATCGCCCCCGGGGACCGGGTCGCGCTGAGCTGCCCGAACCTGCCGCAGTTCCCCATCGTCTACTACGGGATCCTCAAGGCCGGCGCGGTGGTGGTGCCCCTGAACGTGCTCAACAAGGCGCGCGAGGTCACCTACTACCTCGAGGACGCGCAGGCCAAGGTGCTGTTCTGCTTCGAGGGCAGCGAGGAGCTGCCCATCGGCCGCTTCGGCGTGGAGGGGGCCCGCGCCGCCGCGACGCCCCCGCGGGTCGTGCTCATGACCGCCGATCCGGCGGCCCCGAGCCCCTACGAGGGCGTGCCGACCCTCGCGGAGGCGGTGGCCGGCCAGCCCACCTCCTTCTCGACCGTGCAGTCCCGCGAGACCGACGCCGCCGTGGTGCTGTACACCTCCGGCACCACGGGACGGCCCAAGGGCGCTGAGCTCAGCCATTCCAACCAGCTGATGAACGCCCTGGTGTGCAACCGGCTGTTCGGCTCGCAGCCCGCCGAGGACACCCACCTGGTGACGCTGCCGCTGTTCCACACCTTCGGCGCGACCGTGAACCTGAACGCCGGCTTCTCCATGGCGGCGACCCTGGTGCTGATGCCGCGCTTCGACCCGCAGCAGGCCCTCGCGCTGCTCGCGCAGCACCGCGTCACGGTGTTCGCCGGGGTGCCGACGATGTGGTGGGGGCTGCTGCGCGCCCTCGCCGCCGCGTCCGATGGGACCGCCGGGTCCGATGGGACCGCCGGATCCGATGGCGCCGCCGGGTCCGATGGGACCGCCGGGTCCGATGGTGCCGCAGCCCCCGGCGAGCAGTCCCTCGCGGAGCACCTGCGGCTGGGGATCTCGGGCGGCTCCGCGCTGCCGGTGGAGATCCTGCAGGAGGTGCGCGCGCAGCTGGGCGTGTCGATCATGGAGGGCTACGGCCTGTCGGAGACCTCGCCGGTGGCCTGCTTCTCCCTGGCCGACCAGCCGCGCCCGGGATCGATCGGCAAGCCCGTGTGGGGCATCGAGGTGAAGCTCATCGACCCGGCCTCCCCGGACTGGGCGGAGGTCACCGGGACCGACGAGGTCGGGGAGCTCGCGGTGCGCGGGCACAACATCATGACCGGCTACCTGGGGCGCCCTCAGGAGACGGAGGCCGTCCTGCGCGAGGGCTGGTTCCGCACCGGCGACCTCGCCCGGCGGGACGCGGAGGGCTTCTACTACATCGTGGACCGGGCGAAGGACATGATCGTGCGCGGCGGGTTCAACGTGTACCCCCGCGAGGTGGAGGAGGTCCTCATCTCGCACCCGGAGGTGTCGCTCGCCGCGGTGATCGGCGTCCCCGCCGAGGGGATCGGCGAGGAGATCAAGGCCTTCGTCATCCCGGCCACCGGCTCCTCGATCACGGCCGATGGGCTGCGCGACTGGGCGCGCGAGCAGATGGCGGCGTACAAGTACCCGCGCATGATCGAGCTGGTCGATGAGCTGCCGATGACCTCCACCGGGAAGATCCTCAAGCGCGAGCTGCGCTGAGCCGGACCCGCCCGCACGGCGGGCCCGTGAGGACGGGACGGCGCGGAGGGGTCAGGCCACCAGGCGGGTGGGCTCGGGCTCGGTCGGCAGGCCGGCGGAGGCCCAGGCGCGGAAGCCGCCGTCGAGGTCGGTGGCGGTCAGGCCCAGCTGGCGCAGATCGCGGGCGGCGAGCGAGGAGGCGAAGCCCTCGTTGCAGACGACGACCACGAGGTCGCCGATCTCGGGGGCATCGGCCATGCGGTCGGGGCCGGTGGGATCCAGGCGCCATTCCAGCACCAGGCGGTCCACGACGACGGCGCCCGGGATGTGGCCCTCGACGTCGCGGGTGACGGCGGCGCGGATGTCGATCACGTGCGCTCCGTCCTTCTGCAGCGCGGGCAGATCGGCGGGCGCGATGCGGTCGATGCCGCGCCGGGACTCCGCGAGGACCTCCGCGATCGAGCGCGCGGGCTCGGGGGTGGAGCTGCGATGCGTGTTCATGGGGACAGTCTGCGCCCTCGGGGCGGCCCGATCCGGGAACGGCGCGACCCCTCGGATGTGAGACGGCCCCGGGCATGAGCCCGGGGCCGTGCTGCGGCGAGGTCCTCGCCGCATGCTCTGCGCGGTCCGGCCGCCGCGGTGGGCGGCCGTGCGCGGGGGTCAGCGGCTGCGGCGCCCCGCCCCGCGGGCGGACCCGGCGGAGAAGGTGGCCAGGCCGCCGGTGGTGCCGGACGAGCCGGCGCCGGGGGAGCTGGTCGAGTACGTGGTCGCGCCGCGACCGCCGCCCGAACGGCCGGAGCCGCCGGAGCGGCCCGCGCCGCCGGAGCGCCCGGCCCCGCCCGAGCGGCCGCCGCCGGAGCGTCCGCCGCGCGCGGCGGAGTCCTCGTGGCGCTTCTCGTCGCGACCGCGGCCGC
>NZ_KK069993.1 GCF_000576425.1 Brachybacterium phenoliresistens
CGGTGCCGCCGGGACCCACGCCGCCGCCGGGGCCCGCGGCGCCGCCGGGACCCGCGCCGCCGCCGGGACCCGCGCCGCCGCCGGCATCCGTCCCGGCCCCGGCCGCGGGGCCGGGGCGCAGTCCTGCCACCAGCACGGTGTCCAGCACGCTCGCGTCCCCGAGGATCCCGGGCCGCGGCGCGAGGCCGTCGAGGGCCAGGTCCTCGACGAGCACGGGCACGCCGTCCTCCTGGTGGACCTGCAGCAGAGTGCGCAGCCTCCCGCCCTGCTCGCCGGTGCGGCCCAGCACGAGGGTCTCGCGCAGGCACAGCGCCGCGCCGGCGCCGAGCACCACCTCGGTGCGGCGCCGCACATCGGCGCCCTCGGCGACGACGAAGGGATGCGACTCCCACACCAGGCGGGCCCCCTCCCCCAGCGCGATCCGCACGTCGAAGCGGCTGGCCTCCCCGCGGGACGGGTAGGCGACGGTCCCGCCGATGTCCTCCAGGCGCAGCGTGCAGCCCGCCTCGACGGTGATCTCCACCGAGATCTCGTCCCCGCCGATGAGCAGCGCCCCGCCGGCGACGAGCGCCACGTGCGCGCGGTGCCCGCGGCGGGAGACCAGTCGGGGCTGCAGCAGCCCCGGCCGGGTGCGCACGCCCCGAGGGTGCGCGAGGACGCTGGTCACGCCCCGCTCCCGGCGGGCACGGGCTCGTGGGGATGCTCGTGGTCGTGGGGATGCTCGTAGTCGTGGGCGTGGTCGTGAGACTCGCCGTGGGAGTGGTCGTGCTCATCGTCCTCGGCGTGGAAGTGCGGGGCCATCGGGCCCGGGTCCTGGGGCTCGTGGGCGCCGTCGCGGTGGGCGGCGAGGAGCCCCAGCAGCCAGCTGCGCAGCGCGGCGACGGACGCGGCGTCGCTGCGGGACAGGGCGAGGACGGGGGCGCCCTCGCGCGCGGACTCGGCATCGGCCACCATCTGCGCGACGTCCACGCCGACATAGGGGGCGAGGTCGGTCTTGTTGACCACGAGCAGGTCGGCGCGAGCGATGCCGGGGCCGCCCTTGCGGGCCACGTCGCCGCCGCCGGCGACGTCGAGGACGAAGATCTGCGCGTCCACGAGGGCCGGGGAGAAGGTCGCGGTGAGGTTGTCCCCGCCGGACTCGACGAGCACCAGGTCCAGCGGCGAGAACTCCTCCTCCATCTCCTCGACGGCGGCGAGGTTGGCGGTGACGTCGTCGCGGATGGCGGTGTGGGGGCAGGCCCCGGTCTCGACGGCGCGGATCCGCGCCGGGTCGAGCACCCCGGCGGAGCGCAGGAAGCGCGCGTCCTCGTCGGTGTAGATGTCGTTGGTGATCACGCCGATCTCGATCTCCGCGGCGAGGGCCCGGCAGAGGGTCGCGATGAGCGAGCTCTTCCCGGTGCCGACGGGCCCGGCGACGCCGAGGCGCAGCGAGCGGTAGGGGTGGGTGTGCGGGGTATCAGGCACGGAACAGCCTCCTGGGGAGCACGGACTGGGCGGTGGCCCACTCCTCGATCTGCGGGGCGCCGGCGGCGGGGATCGCCGTCGGCGAGGTCAGGCGGGACAGCTCGGGGACGCTCGGCTCGAGCGCGGCGCAGGCCTCGAGCACCAGGCCCGCCGCGGCCAGCGGATCGCCCGGTTCGAGCTTGAGCAGGGCCGAGGCGACGGTCTGCGCGTCGTCGTAGGCGACCAGGCGCACCAGGTCGACGGCGGTGAGGCCCGCGTGCGCGGCGATGGCCCCGAGGACCACGGGCCGGGGCAGGTGCGGCCCCCGCCCGGCGCGGGCGGGGAAGGCCTCGGGCCACACGGTGCGGGCCAGGCGGGCCAGCCCGTCGCCGAGCGCGATCCCGATCTCCCGCTGCGGACGCGCCGGGGTGCGGGCCTCCCAGGCCCGGGCGACCTCCGCGAGCGCCGCCGCCCCGAGGCCGTCCGAGCCGGGGGCGTCCGCACCGGGGGCGTCCGCGTCGGGGCCGTCCTCACCGGGCGCGCCGGTGCCGCGCGCCGCGCGCCCGGCGGCCGCCGCCTGCCGGGCGACGACCGCGGTCCCGGCCTCGACCTGCACGATCGTGGCCATGCGGGCGCGCATGTAGGCGCCGACCTGCTCCCGGGGCAGGCCGTCGAGCAGCGCCGCCTCGAGGGCGCCGGAGACCACGTGCGCGCCCACGGGCAGGCGGGAGTCCGCCAGCAGCATGGCCAGCGAGACGGAGGGGACGGCGGTCGGGGGCATCGGCTCAGAACATCTGGTACAGCTGGGCCAGCGGCAGGCGGGCGGCGGGGGCGGGCTCGACGTTCTCGCCGTCGATGGAGATCTCGAAGGTGTCGGGGCGGATGTCGATGCGCGGCAGGGTGTCGTTGTTGCGCATGTCGGCCTTGGTCACCGCGCGGGTGGGAGCGACCGCGAGCAGCTCCCGCTGCAGCCCCAGCTGCTCGCGCAGCCCGGCGTCCACGGCGGCGGGGGCCACGAAGGAGACGGAGGTCCGCGCGCCGATCGCGTCGCCGAAGGCGGGCCGCATGAGCACGGGCTGCGGGGTCGGGATGGAGGCGTTCGGGTCCCCGAGCGCCGCCCAGGCGATGGTCCCGCCCTTGATCACGAGATCCGGCCGCACCCCGAAGAACCGGGGGTCCCAGAGCACCAGGTCGGCCATCTTCCCGGCCTCGACCGAGCCCAGGTGCGCGTCGACGCCGTGGGCGACCGCCGGGTTGATGGTGTACTTCGCGACGTACCGGCGGGCCCGCTCGTTGTCCGCCGGGAGGCTCTCGCCGAGGTCGCCGATGCGGTGCTTCATGACGTGGGCGACCTGCCAGGTGCGGGTGATCACCTCGCCGATCCGGCCCATGGCCTGCGCGTCCGAGCTGGTGATGGACAGCGCCCCCATGTCGTGCAGGAGGTCCTCCGCGGCGATGGTGCTGGCGCGGATCCGGGACTCGGCGAAGGCGAGGTCCTCCGGCACGGCGGGGTTGAGGTGGTGGCAGACCATGAGCATGTCGAGGTGCTCGGCGACGGTGTTCACGGTGTGCGGGAGCGTCGGGTTGGTCGAGCCGGGGATGATGTGCGCGAGCGCGGCGATGGACAGGATGTCCGGGGCGTGGCCACCGCCGGCGCCCTCCACGTGGAAGGCGTGGATGCTGCGCCCGCCGATCGCGTCGATGGTCGACTCCACGAATCCGGCCTCGTTCAGGGAGTCCGAGTGCAGGGCGACCTGCAGCCCGTGCTCCTCGGCCGCGCGCAGGGCGGCGTCGATGGCCGCGGGCGTGGACCCCCAGTCCTCGTGGACCTTGTACCCGGCCGCGCCGCCGAGCGCCTGCTCGGCCAGGCCCTGCGCGCTGACCGTGTTGCCCTTGCCCAGCAGCAGCACGTTCATCGGCACGTGGTCCAGGGCCTGCAGGATCCGGCCCAGGTGCCAGGCGCCGGGGGTGACGGTGGTGGCCTTGGAGCCCTCGGAGGGCCCGGTGCCGCCGCCGGCGATCGTGGTGATGCCGGTGGCCAGGGCCTCGTGCAGCGGGGACGGCGAGAGCAGGTGGACGTGGGAGTCGAAGCCGCCGGCGGTGAGGATCCTCCCCTCCCCCGAGATCACGTCGGTCGAGGGGCCGATGCGCAGGTCCGGGTGCACCCCGTCGGCCACGTCGGGATTGCCCGCCCGGCCCAGCGCCACGATGCGGCCCTCGCGCAGGCCGACGTCGGCCCGGACGATGCCCCACCAGTCGAGCACGATGGCGTTGGTGATGACGGTGTCGGGGGCTCCGCCCTCGCGGGTGGTCATGCCCTGGGCCATCGACTCGCGGATCGACTTGCCGCCGCCGAAGACGGCCTCCTCCCCGCCGAAGGTCAGGTCCTGCTCGACCTCGATCCACAGGTCGGTGTCGCCCAGTCGCACCTGGTCCCCGGTGGTGGGCCCGTACAGCGCGGCGTAGCGCTCGGCGTCCAGGCGCGCCATCAGGACTGGTCCTTCCCGCGCTGGATGCCGGGGACGCGGCGGGCGCCGGCGAGCGCGACCACGTCGACGCGGCGGGAGGCGCCCGGCTCGAAGCGCACCGAGGTGCCGGAGGGGACGTCGAGGCGGAAGCCGGTCGCGGCCTCGCGGTCCATGGCCAGCGCCGGGTTGGCATCGGCCAGGTGCAGGTGGGAGCCGATCTGCACGGGACGGTCGCCGGTGTTCTCGAGGACCAGGCTGCCGCGGTCGGCGGGGTCCTCGCGCTCGTTGAGCACACGGGTGCCGGGGCGGACCCGGATCGCGCCGGGGCCCTCTGTGCGGATTCCTGCCACGGGGGCCTCCTAGGAGATCGGGTGGTGGATGGTGACGAGCTTGCGCCCGTCGGGGAAGGTGGCCTCGACCTGCACGTCGGCGAGCATCTCGGGGACGCCCTCCATGACCTGCTCGCGGGCGAGGACCTCGCGGCCGGCGACCATGAGGTCCTCCACGGCGCGGCCCTCGCGGGCCCGCTCGATCACCCAGCAGCTGAGCAGGGCGACGGCCTCGGGGTGGTTCAGCAGCACTCCCCGCTCCAGGCGGTCGCGGGCCACGTTCCCCGCGACCGCCAGCAGGAGCTTCTCGACATCGGCCGGGCTCAGGTGCATCGGGCGATCACCGCTGGGCCGGCAGGACGTGCTCGCCCGTGCGGTCCGTGGACAGGGCCAGGGAGCTGAGGTACAGCGGCTCCCCGTCGGGCCCGGTCCGCGCGGAGGCGATCATGTCGGGGCGCTCGAACTCCATGCCGGTGACGTGGCAGGTGAGGGTCTCGCCGGAGGGGTTGCCGTGCTCGTCGTACATCGGCGCGTCGATGCCGTCGTCGGTGCGGCGCAGGTAGTAGCGGCCCTGGGTGATGATCGCCATCAGCGGGGTGGCGACCAGGGCGATGCCCACCGCGAACAGCGGGGAGAACGGCTGGACGGCCGCACCGAAGGCGCCGAAGAAGATCGCGATCGAGAACCCGCCGGAGAGCACCAGCGAGACCACGCCCACCGGGTTCCAGTCGTAGAGCATGCCGCGGCGGAACTCGGGCTTCTTCGGGGAGAGCTTCAGCAGGTACTTGTTGATGACGATGTCGGTGGCGACCACGCAGATCCACGACATGGCGAGGTTCGCGTAGAACGACAGGATGCTGTTGAGGAAGTCGAACATGTTCGCCTCCATGAGCACCAGGGCGATGCTGAGGTTCACGCCCAGGAACACCAGGCGCCCCGGGTAGCGGCGGGTCACGCGGGTGAAGGAGTTCGTCCAGGCCAGCGAGCCGGAGTAGGCGTTGGTGACGTTGATCTTCACCTGCGAGATGACCACCAGGATCACCGCCAGGGTCAGCGCCAGCCAGGCCGGCATGAGCTGCTCGTAGGTGGCCAGGAACTGCTGGACGGGCTCGTTGGCGAACTCGCGGGCGCCGGGGACGTTGGCGACGAGGTAGATCGCCAGGAACATGCCGAGGATCTGCTTGATCGCGCCGAAGACGACCCAGCCGGGCCCGCCCAGGATGGTCGCGGTCCACCAGGCGCGGCGGTTCTGCGGGGTGCGCGGCGGCATGAAGCGCAGGTAGTCGATCTGCTCGGCGATCTGGGCGATGAGCGAGAGGCACACGCCCGCGGCGAGCATCGCGGAGGCGAAGCTGACGCCCCCGCCGCCCTCGCCCTCGAAGGCGAGGAAGGTGCCCACCGAGTCGGGATGGGAGATCACGAGGTAGGCCACGGGGATGACCATGAGCACCAGCCACACCGGGGTGGTGGCGACCTGCAGCTTGGCGAGGGCCTTCATGCCGTAGATGACCAGCGGGAAGATGAGCACCGTGGAGATCAGGTAGCCCAGCCAGCGCGGGATCCCCAGGCCCAGGTACAGGCCCTGCGCCATGATCGAGCCCTCGAGGGCGAAGAAGATGAAGGTGAACGTCGCGAAGATGACGTTGGTGATGACCGAGCCGTAGTACCCGAAGCCCGCCCCGCGGGTGATGAGGTCCAGGTCCAGGTTGTAGCGGGCCGCGTAGTAGGCCAGCGGGAAGCCGGTGAGGAAGATGATCCCGGCGGCCACGAGGATGCCGAGGATCCCGTTGACGGTGCCGTGCGCGAGGCCGATGTTCGCGCCGATCGAGAAGTCGGCGAGGTAGGCGATGCCGCCCAGCGCGCTGGTGGCCACGACGCCCGGTCCCCAGGTCCGGTAGGAGCGCGGGGCGAAGCGGAGGGTGTAGTCCTCGAGGCTCTCCGCGGCGGCGGCGCGGGCGTCCTCGCTGCCGGCGGGTGTCCCCGCGGGCGGCCTGGTCTCGACGGTCATCTGGTGCCTCCCTGGGCGAGCGCTGTGGACGCTGGCAACCCTAGGAACGGCGATATCTGGGCCACCCCGCAGATGAGGGCCGTGACCTTTTCGTGATCTGCTGTCTCATGCAGAGGACGACGGCAGGGTGTCCTCGAAGACGTCGAGGGAGCCGCCGTAGTTCGCCACCCAGACGCGCCCCTCGCGGGGCTCGTAGGTCACGCCGATGGGGTGGTGGCCGACCTCCTCGCGCTGGATCTCCGCGAAGGCGGCGACGTCGATCTTGGAGACGGTGTCCTCGTAGTAGTTCACGATGTACAGCGCCGTCCCGTCCGGGGAGATCGCCATCGACCGCGGCTCGCGGCCCGTGGGCATCTCGCGCAGCACCTCGCCGGTGGCGGTGTCCAGCTCGAGCAGCCGGTCGGAGCCGGACTCGGTGAGGTACATCCGCGAGGCATCGGGCGAGAGCACCAGGTGGCGCGGCTTGCGGTCGGTCTCGAGCACGAGCTCATGGGTGCCGTCGACGAGGTCCACCCGGTACAGCTCGTCGGCATACATCGCGGCGACGTAGGCGGTGCGGTTGTCCGGCAGGATCACGCTGCCGCGCGGGGCGGCGTCGACCGGGATCTGCCGCAGCTCGACGCCGGCCCCCAGATCCAGCACCGACACCGTGCTGTCGCACCAGTTCGAGACCAGCGCCCGGCTCCCGTCCGGGGACACGGAGATGAACTTCGGGACGCGGCCCACCTCGATCACCTGGTCCCAGGCGAGGGTCTGCGCGTCCATCCGGTACACCGCGCTGCGGCCGATGCCCTCGCCGTGGCGGCAGTCGTCGGTCGCGGGCTCGCCGCCTCCCGGGCCGTACAGCCGGTACTGGGAGACGTAGGCGTAGCGGCCGTCAGGGCTCCAGGCCGCCTCGACCGGGGCGCCCCGGGTCCGCCCGGCGCGGTCCTCGAATCCGTGCTGGGACAGGTCCACCGTGTCCGGGACGGTCGCCACGAGGTCCAGCGTGCTCGCGTCGTACACGGTCGAGCTGTGCCGGTACATCATGTTGTTCGCTATCACCAGGCCGTCGGGGCTCGCGACCACGGACTTGGGGCTGATGTCCCCGGTGATGCGGGTCCGCTCGCCCATCCGCGTGGTGTGCGACGGAGGATGCCGTGGCGGATCGGACGTCGGGTCGGAGGTCGGGGCGGCGCCCGGCGGCTGCTGCGGAGGGAGCGGGACCTCCAGGGCCTCCTCCGTGATGAGGACGACGCAGGTGGTCACGAGCGCCGCCGCCGCGATCAGCGCGGCGATCACGGGACCGGCCCCGCCCGCAGCCCGCCGCCGACCGCCCGGCCCGTCCTCCTCCCCCGGGCCGCTCCCCCGCCCCGGGGTGCTTCCATGCCCCGGGCGGCTCCGGTCCCCCCGCCCGCTGCCGGAGGGCGGCACCGGCCTGCGCATGTGCTTGCCCGACATCGCCATGGCGACCCCCATCGCTCGCGCCGTGCGCATCGGAGGGCCGTGGTCCGCGGCCGGGATGTCCGATCTGCACGATGTGCCGCAATGTAGGCCGGGGACGCCCCCGGAGCAAGGACATCCGGGGGCGTGTCGGCTCCGCGGCCGTCGCCGGGGATCGGGCCGCCGGCCCCGCCGGGGCGGTGCCGGCGCCGGCCGCAGGGTCAGAGCGCGGGGCGCCCCTGGAAGGCCACCTCCCGGTGGGAGATCCGGTAGCCGAGCTGCTCGTTGATGGCGATCATCCACGGGTTGACGTGCGAGTTCCACGTCGCGATCCGGTCCAGGTGCGGGGCCTCCGCCGCGAGGCGCCGATGCGTGGCCACCTTCAGCGCCAGCCCCAGCCGATGCCCCCGATGCTCCGGCATGACCAGCGTGTTCTCCTGCCAGCCGAGGGTCGTCCCCTCGCCCGCGTGGAAGTCGACGACGCTGTTCCCGGCGAAGCTGCCGTCCGGGGCGACGGCCACGGCGATGATCTCGCGCGTGCCGGCGTCCCGGCGGCGCTGCTCGGCGATGCGGATCCGCTCCGGGGTGTAGTCCGCGGCCTCGTACTCGAGGTCCTCGTCGGGGTCGTCGAGGTCCAGCTGGTGCAGCAGCACGCCGTAGGCGGCGAGGTGCTCCTCGGGGATCTCGTCCTCGAAGGCGAGCACGCGGTACTCGCCGATCTTCTCCGCTGCCTGCGCGGCCAGCTCGTCCAGCAGCTCGGGTCGCAGCGGCAGGTCGAGCACGCGGCACACGGCGACGTTCTTGCGCGCGAGCCCGAAGGTCGAGGCCAGGCGGTTCGCGGGCAGCTGCGGATCGTCCGGGTCCCCGTCCGCGGGGATCGAGCCCCAGGCGGCGACCACGGGCCGGCCCGTCTCGCGGATCGCCGGGACGAGCGCCTCGCGCACGAGCGCGGTGCCGATGCCGCCGCCGCGATGCGCCGGGTGCACGGACAGGTCCACGAACACCTGGTCGAGGTTCTCGGCCAGGGGCACGGTGATCGCGGCGTAGCCGACGATGCTCTCCCCGCCCTCCAGCGACTCGAGCACCGCCACCCAGTGCCCCCGCTCCCAGTACGGGCTGGGCTGCAGCCGCGCCCGCGACTGCGCGACGGTGAAGCGCTCCTCGCCGCCGAACAGCGCCCGGTCGCACGCCTCGTCCAAGGCGTTGACCTGCGCGATGTCGGCGTCGGAGGCGAGGTCCAGGGGGCGCACGGTGAGGTTCATGCCCGAAGCACACCACGCTCCCACCGGCGACGTCGACGGATTTTCCGGGGTGCGCTTGACCCTCCCCCTGGGACAATCCTCACCGTGGTCGGTGCCGGGACGGTCCCGGCACGAGGAGGCGACATGCCCAGCACGGAACTGCTCAGCATCGGAGAGCTCGCCAGGCGCAGCGGCCTGACCCCGAAGGCCCTGCGCCTGTACGACGAGGCGGGGCTGCTGGTCCCGGACCGCGTGGACCCGTTCACGGGCTACCGGTCCTATCACCCCGAGCAGGTCTCGCGGGCCCGGCGCATCGCCGCCCTGCGCGGCATCGGGATGGGCCTGGCGCGGATCCGCACCGTCTGCGATCTCGCGCCGCAGGGCGCCGCCCAGGAGCTGCGCTCCTGGTGGAGCCAGGAGCAGGCCGATGCGCTCTCGCGCTCGGCGGCCGTGGCCGAGCTGATCGCCGCCCTCGAAGAATCTCCCTCGGAGGACACCATGACCACGATCGATCCCACCACCGCTCGCCCGGCGCCGCGCACGAGCGCGCACGCCCTGGCCCGTCGGCTCCGCCGCCCGCAGCTGCAGGACGCCGCGATGAGCACGCCGATGCCCGGCGGGCGCCACCTCCTGGCCGTCGCGGACGGCTTCGCCGATGCCGGCTCGGCGCCCGAGGCGCTGGCCGCCCTCGCCCGCGCCCTGGAGTCCGCCCTCGGCCGCGGGGACCAGGCCATCGCCGCCCTCCGCGCGGCGTGGGAGGACGCCTCCGCCGCCGCGCTCGGCACCGGCGGCGGTCCGGGCGAGGAGGCCGCGCACGAGGGAGGCACCACCCTCACCGCAGCGCTCGTGGACGGCGGCACCCTCGTCATCGCGCACATCGGCGACACGCGGGCGCTCCTGGTGCGCGAGGGCACGCTGTTCCCCATCACCCAGGATCACACCCTGGTCGCCTCGCTCGTGGCGGCGGGTCGCCTGCGCGCCGACGAGGCGGCGGCGCATCCGCAGCGGGCGGTGCTGAACCGGGCCCTGGCGGCGGGAGCCCCGCGCGAGCCCGACCTGCTGCTGCGCGAGCTGCGCAGCGGGGATCGCGTGGTGCTGACCAGCGACGGCGTCCACGCGGTCCTCGCCCCCGAGCTCCTGGCGGAGATCGTCTGCGACGTCTCCGCCGGCGCCGAGCACACGGCGCTCGCCCTGCTGCGCGCCGCCGAGGAGGCCGAGGGCGAGGACGACGTCGCCGCAGCCGTCGCCGATCTTCGCTGACGGATCCGCGGGGGCGGCGCGGGCGGGCGACGGCGCAGGCGGGGGCGGCGCGGAGGGGCGGCGGGGGTGGGACCGACCGTAAGTTACCCATCGGTCAGCTCGGGCTGGCACAATCACGGCATGTCTGCACCGTCGCCGACCCCCGCGCCGACCCCCGCGCCCTTCCCCGCCTCGGCGCCCACTGCGCCCTCGGCGTTCCCGGCATCGCCCCGCCGCCTGCTCTCGCCGCTGGAGCTGGGGCCGTTCACCGTCCGCAACCGGCTGGTCATGGGCTCCATGCACACCGGTCTCGAGGATCGCGCCGAGGACGTGCCGCGCCTGGCGGAGTTCCTGGCCGAGCGGGCGCGCGGCGGGGCGGGGCTGATCGTCACCGGAGGGTTCTCCCCCGACCTCTCCGGCCGCCTCACCGCGCACTCGCGGGTGTTCGACGGCCGCCTCGCGGAGCGCCACCGCCTGGTCACCCGGGCGGTCCACGAGCACGACGGCCGGATCCTCCTCCAGATCCTCCACGCAGGGCGCTATGCGGCGCATCCGCTGGCGGTCTCGGCCTCCTCCACCCGCGCGCCGATCTCCCCGATCCGTGCGCGGCGGATGAGCCGCTGGGGCATCGGCCGGCTGATCCGCGCCTACGCGGCCACGGCGCGGCGCGCCCGGGAGGCCGGCTACGACGGCGTGGAGATCATGGGCTCGGAGGGCTACCTGCTCAACCAGTTCGCCGCGCCGCGCACCAACCGCCGCCGCGACGCCTGGGGCGTGGACGCCGCCGGGCGGCGCGCCCTGCCGCTGGCGGTCACCGCGGCCGTGCGCGAGGCGCTCGGCGCCGATCGCCTGCTGAGCTATCGCATCTCCCTCCTGGACCTCGTCGAGGAGGGGCAGACCTGGGAGGAGACCCTCGACCTCGCCCAGGGTCTGATCGCCGCGGGGGCCGATGTGCTCTCCACAGGCATCGGCTGGCACGAGGCCCGCGTGCCGACCATCGCCACCTCCGTGCCCCGCGGCGCCTTCGTGCCGGTCACCGCCCGCCTGCGCGCCGCGGTGGACGTGCCGGTGGTCGCCTCGAACCGCGTCCACGACCCGGCGCTGGCCGAGCAGGTCCTCGCCCGCGGCGAGGCGGATCTCGTCTCCATGGCCCGCCCCTTCCTCGCGGACCCGGAGCTGCCGAACAAGCTCGCCGCGCATCGAGCCCGCGAGGTCGTGGCCTGCATCGCCTGCAACCAGTCCTGCCTGGACCGGGTGTTCGTGGGCGAGGGGGCCAGCTGCCTGGTCAACCCGCGCGCCGCCCACGAGACCACGCTGCGCCTGGTGCCGGTGCCCGCGCATCGTGCGCGCCGGGTGGCGGTGGTCGGCGGCGGCCCGGCGGGTCTCGAGGCCGCCGTCGCCGCCGCCTCCCGCGGGCATCACGTGACGCTGTTCGAGGCGAGCGAGGAGCTCGGCGGGCAGTTCCTGCTGGCCGCCCGGATCCCCGGCAAGGAGGACTACGCCCAGGCGCTCGAGTCGTGGCGGGCCCGGCTGCTGGCCGCGGGCGTCGGCGTGCGGCTGGGCGTGCGGGCCCGGGTCGAGGACCTCGCCGGCTTCGACACGGTGATCGTGGCGACCGGCGTGCGGCCGCGGGAGGTCGAGCTCGCCCCCGCGTCCGCGGGAGGGCCCGTGGTCGTGTCCTACGCGCAGCTGCTGTCCGGGGAGGCCACGGCCGGAAATCGGGTCGCGATCATCGGCGCCGGCGGGATCGGCGTCGACGTCGCCGAGTTCCTCACGGCCCCCACCCCCTCCTTCACCCTGGACGTCGAGGCGTGGCGCGAGCGCTGGGGCATCGGCGATCCCGCGCAGCATCGCGGGGGGCTGCAGCCGCGCGAGAAGGGCGGGCCCGCGCCGACGACGGCCCCGTCCGGCCGGGAGGTCCACCTGCTGCAGCGCAGCACCACGCGCATCGGGGCGGGCCTGGGCCGCACCACCGGCTGGGTGCATCGGGCCGAGCTGCGCCACGCCGGGGTGCGCCAGCACGTGGGCGTCGAGTACCTGGGCCTGGCCCCGGAGGGCCTGCGGATCCGCGAGGACGGCGCCGAGACGCTGCTCGAGGTCGACACCGTCGTGCTGTGCGCCGGGCAGGAGTCCGTGCGGGACCTGGCCGATGAGCTCGCCGCCCTCCCCGACGGCCCCGCCGTCCACGTCATCGGCGGCGCGGAGCGGGCCGCGCAGCTCGATGCCCAGCGCGCCATCCGCCAGGCCGTCGAGGTCGCCGCCGCGCTCTGATTCCCGCGCCCCGCCCGCACGTCTCGGGCGGCGCCCGCACGCCTCGGGCGGGCGGCACCGCGGGAGATCAGCGGATGCGCGGCACCGGGATCGGTCCCGTGACGCTGCGGGCGTCCTTCCAGCAGGCGATGCCCGGGACGCCCGGCAGGCGGTCGCGCGTGAACACCGGGTCCACGCCCTCCCGGCGCTGCTGGACGTAGTCGCGCAGCAGGGCGAGCACCAGGCCGGACAGCAGCGCGAGCGCCACGAGGTTGGTGATCGCCATGAACCCCATCGCGGCGTCGGCGAAGCTCCACACCACATCGGCCGAGAGCACCGACCCGGTGAACACGGAGACGACCACGAGCGCGCGGTAGGCATGCAGCACCCGGCGCCGGGTGGAGATGAACTCGATCGACGCCTCGCCGTAGTAGTAGTTGCCGATGATCGAGCTGAACGCGAGCAGGAAGACGATCGCGGCGAGCGCGGTGAGCGACCACTGGCCCAGCGTGCTCGCGAGCGCCGCCTGGGTGAGGTCGACGCCGAGGGGCGCGGAGGCCAGGTCGGGGACGCCGGTGAGGATGATGAACGCGGTGATCGAGCAGACCAGGAAGGTGTCGAAGTACACCCCCAGCGACTGCACCAGCCCCTGCTTGACCGGGTGGGTGACCGCGGCGCTCGCCCCCGCGTTCGGGGCCGATCCCAGGCCGGCCTCGTTGGAGAACATGCCGCGCTTGATCCCGGTCAGCACGACGTACCCGAAGGTGGCGCCGACGACCTGGTTGTACCCGAAGGCTCCGGTGACGATCGCCGAGAGGGCGTCGGGGATCTCGCGCCAGGACACGGCCACCACCGCGAGGCCCAGCAGCAGATAGGCCAGCGCCATCACCGGCACGACCGCCTGCGTCACCGAGGCGATGCGACGCACCCCGCCGAAGACGACCAGGCCCGTGAGCACCGCGACGGCGAGGCCGGAGGCCCACGGCAGCCACCGCAGCTCCTCGCCGCCGGTCAGCGACGACACGGCGCCGCCCATCGAGGCGGAGATGGTGTTGGCCTGCAGCGAGCTGAACGCGAAGGGGAAGCAGACGATGAGGATCACGGCGAACACCACGCCCAGCCACCGCGCCCTCAGGCCGTGCTGCATGTAGTAGGCCGGCCCGCCGCGGAAGCCGTCGCGGTCGGGGACCTTGAACAGCTGCGCGAGGGTGGATTCCGCGAACGCCGAGGCCGCGCCGATGAAGGCCATCAGCCACATCCAGAACACGGCGCCCGCGCCGCCCACGGCGATCGCCGTGGCGACCCCGGCGATGTTCCCGGTGCCGACCCGGGATGCGGCCGAGATCGTGAACGCCTGGAAGGAGGACACCGACTGCGGGGCCCCCGACTCGTCCCGCGGCGTGCGGTCGCCCAGGGTGCGGAGCATCTCCGGCAGCAGCCGGAGCTGGACCAGCCCGGATCGGAGGGTCAGGTACAGGCCGAGGACGACCACGATCGGCAGGACGACCCACGTCCAGAGCTGATCCCCTCGATCGGCGAGCCATGCGGCGACAGAATCCATCGCACGAGTATGGCCCGCGGGGATCGCCGGCACCGGCGATTGCGGTTCTTCGCGAGCGAGGGCGTTCTCACCTCCTGCCCGCCCTCCCCCGGTGCCGGCACGGACCGCGGCCGCAGGAGCGCCCTAGGCTGACCGCATGGACCTGATCCGGCACCTGGAGCTGTTCGAGGCGGTGGCCTCGGAGGGGCACTTCGGCCGCGCCGCGGAGCGCATGGGCATGGCCCAGCCGCCGATGTCCCAGGCGATCAAGCGCCTCGAGGCGGAGCTGGGCTGCGTGCTCCTGGAGCGCACCAGCTCCGGCGCGGTCCTCACCCCGGCCGGGGCGCGGGTGCGCGAGGCCGCCGGCCGGGCCCGTCAAGCCGTGGCGGAGGTCCGGGCCGCCGCGGCCGACCATGCGCTCGCCCCGGTGCGCCTGCTCGTGGATCCCGCCCTGCCGGGCGCGTGGGCGGCCGCGATCGTCCGGGACGCGGAGGCCTCCGGGCTCGCCGTCGACCTCGAGCCCGTCCCCACCGAGGGTGCCCTGCAGCGCGCCCGCGCGGCGGACCTGCCCGCCGTGGTGCTCGCGCCCTTCCGCGCCGAGGGGCTGCGGGCCAGCGGCGCCGCCCCGGCCCTGCTGTGGGAGGCGCGCCACGAGGCCCCGCGCTCGAGAACCACCGCGCTCGTGCATGAGAAGGCCTCCGCGGCATTCCTCGCGCGGCTGGCCCGGGAGCTGCGCGGCCTCGCCGTGGGCGGGGACCTCGTGCCGATGCCCCAGGCCACCGCCCTGGGACGACTGGCCGCCGGCCGCGTCCACGCGGTCATCAGCACCGAGGCGCCGGTCCTGCCCGAGGCCCTCGCCGGGAGCGTCCGCGTGCGCTCCCTCCCGATCGGCCGGGCGTCCGCCGTCTTCCATGCCGTGCTGCGCCGCACGGCCCGGGACCGCGCGACGGTCGCCGTGCACGCGGCGGCCGCCGCGACCCTGGCACGGGTGCACGATGCCTGACCTCTCGACCCCCGCAGGCGGGACGTCCGCCCCGGGCGCGCCGGATCCGGGCCCCTGCGGCCCGGGGACCGGCGGTTCGCTGGCCCTGGGCGACGTGCTGCGGATCGCCGACCGGCTGGGAGTGG
Organism: Brachybacterium phenoliresistens; assembly: GCF_000576425.1. Lineage (GTDB taxonomy): Bacteria > Actinomycetota > Actinomycetes > Actinomycetales > Dermabacteraceae > Brachybacterium > Brachybacterium phenoliresistens. The sequence goes on from NZ_KK069993.1 coordinate 15,069, forward strand.
ACGTCGCGGTCGCCGCCGCGCGCGCCGACGGCACGGGCCCCGTGCTCGCCCATCGGTCGCAGGAGCCCTGGCCGGGCGCCTCCCTCTACAAGACCCTCGCGGCCCTGGCCCTGCTGCGCGTCCCCGGCCTCGATCCGTCCGAGCGCGTGACCGTCACCGCGGCGGACCGCGTGCCCGGCGGGGCGGGCCTGTCCCTGCTGGGCGACCCCGTGACCCTGACCTGGCGCGATCTGCTGCGCTCCATGCTGGTGGGCTCGGACAACACCGCGGCGCAGGTGATCCTGCGCCGTACGGGCATCCCGGCCCTCGACGCGGTCGCCCGCGAGGCCGGGATGACCTCGACCGCCGTGGGCACCACCGCGCAGACGGTCGCCGCGGCCGTCTCCGCGCGCCGCACCGGCGGGAGCGGCACCGGCACGGACCGGGACGACTCGCTGCTCGCCGAGGCCGCCTCCGACGCGGTGCTCGGCTCGACCACCACCGCCTCCGACCAGCTGCGCCTGCTGACGGCCCTGTGGCAGGGTCGTCTCGCCGGCCCGGCGGACACCGAGCTGGTGATCGGCACGATGGGCCGGCTGGTCCAGCGCAGCCGCATCACCAGCGCCTTCGACCACCCCGGCGCCCGGGTCGCGGGACGCACCGGGACCTGGGGTCCGTTCCGTCACGAGAGCGCCCTGGTGATGCATGAGGGCGAGGTGCCGATCGCCGTCTGCGTGCTCACCGAGAGCCTCGAGATCGGGCGGCTGCTGCCCGCGGTCGACGACGGCATCGGCGAGATCGCCGCGGCGCTGGTCGGAGAGCTCCGCTCCTCCCGGTGAGGCCCCTACACTGGCCCCATGCCCCGTGTGCTGCACACCGCTCAGGCCCTGGTGGACGTCGTCGTCGAGGTTCCGGCTCTGCCCGAGCGCGGCAGCAACGTGAACGCCACACGGGAGTCCCGCTACGCCGGAGGGGCGGTGAACGTCCTGGTCGCGGCGGCCCGCTCGGGGGCCACGGCCGTCCACGGCGGGGCCTACGGCACCGGCCCCCGCGCCGATCTGATCCTCGAGACGCTGGCCGCCGAGGGCGTGGCCGTGGCCGATCTGCCCGTCCCCGATGCCGACACCGGCACCTGCCTGGTCCTCGTCGAGTCCTCGGCGGAGCGGACCTTCGTGACGACGTTCGGCGCCGAGCGCCGGGTCAGCGCGGAGTCCTTCGCCCGTCTGGAGCCGCAGGCCGGCGACCTCGTCTGCGTCTCCGGCTACAGCCTGTTCGAGCCGACCCGGGACCCCCTGCTCGACTTCCTCGAATCCCTGCCCGAGGACGTGGACGTCGTCCTGGACCCGGGCGCGCCCTTCGCGCAGTTCCCCCGCGCGCTGCAGGACCGGGTGCTCGCGTGCACGAGCGTATGGACCTCCAACGCCGACGAGGCCCGGGCGACCACCGGGCTGGACTCGCTGCAGGACACTCCCGCCGCGCTGCGCCGCCGCATCGGCCGCCGCGGAGCGGTGATCGTGCGCGACGGCGCCGAGGGCTGCATCGTCTTCCACCACGGGCGCGGCACCCGCATCCCCGGCTTCCCGCAGACCCCGATCGACACCAACGGGGCCGGCGACACCCACACCGGGGTGCTGCTGGCCGAGCGCGCCCTGGGCGCCGATTGGGAGAGCGCGGCCACCCGGGCCAACGCCGCCGCCGCAATCAAGGTGACCCGCCGCGGCCCCGCGACGGCCCCCACCCGCGCCGAGGTCGACGAATTCCTGTCCTGACCTGGGGTCATATCTGCAGGGTGCATTCCCGGCACGTCCGTACCTATTGGACGGATCGCGCCGGCTCCGGAAGGCTTCGCCCATGACCCGTGATCGTCCCCGCCTCGCCCGCCGTCTCGTCCTCGGCGCCGGCCTCGTCGCGGCCGCCGGCGCCGGCGGCGCCCTCCTGCTCACCCGCGGCGGCGACGGCACCGCCGAGGCCGATGCCCTCCTGGCCGCCCTCCGCTCGGGGGACTTCACCGCCGCACCCCTCGCGGACCCGGACGCCGCCGCGCAGGAGCGCGAGCGCATCATCGGCCCCCTGCTCGCCCTCGACGGCGCGGAGGTCGAGCTCTCCGCGCACGACCTCGCCCCCGAGTCCGACGGCCGCCGCGAGCTGTCCCTGCGCTGGTCCTGGAGCCTTCCCGGGTTCCCCGAGCCCTGGGAGGTCGAGGCGGGCGCCGCGCTCGTGCGCGGCGACGAGGGGTGGCAGGCGCGCCTGTCCCCCGCGACGTACGCCGCCGGGCTCGGCGAGCGCGAGCACCTCGAGCTGCGCAGCATCGCCCCGGAGCTCGGCCGGGTGCGGGACCGCCGCGGTACCGAGCTGCTGGGCCCGCGGCAGGTGCTCGTCGTCGGGATCGACAAGACCGCCCTCGATCCCGCCGAGCAGGACGGCGCCGCCCGCGACCTCGCCGCGCTGCTGGGCATCGACGCCGACCGCTACGCCGGGACCGTCGCCGACTCGGGCCCGCAGGCCTTCGTCCCCGCGCTCACCGTCCGCGTCGAGGAGGCGCAGGAGCGGCGGCTCGACGAGGCCGCCCAGCTGCCCGGCTACCACGAGGTCGAGCAGACCCGGCCGCTGTCCGTGCGCCGCGGCATCGCCCCCGGCGTGCTGGGCTCCCTGCGCGAGGCGAGCGCCGAGGACCTCGCCGAGGACCCGTCCCTGCAGGCCGGGGACCTGGTGGGCACCGGCGGGGTCGTCGCCGCGCGGCGCGACCAGATCCTCGGCACGCCGGGAGCGAAGGTGCTGGCCACGGACCCCGACGCCGACCGCTCCCGCGAGCTGCACCGCCGCGACCCCGTCGACGGCACCGAGGTGACCATCAGCCTCGACCTTAAGCTGCAGGACCTCGCCACCGAGCGCCTCGCCGGGACCGAGGCGCCCAGCGCCGTGGTCGCGCTGCGCCCCTCGACCGGGGAGCTGCTGGCCGCCGCCCTGGGCCCGCGGACCCAGGAGTACCCCATCGGCCTCGTGGGCCGGTACGCACCCGGCTCGACCTTCAAGACCGTCACCGCGCTGTCGCTGCTGCGCGCCGGCGACACGCCCGACACGGTCCTGCAGTGCCCCGAACGGGCCGTCGTCGACGGCCGCTCCTTCAAGAACGCCGACTCGCTGGACCCCGGGCTGTTCGGGCCGCTGCCGCTGTCGGACGTCATCGCCCACTCCTGCAACACGGCGCTGCTGCTCCAGCACGACCGCGTCTCCCAGGAGGCGCTGGCCGAGGCCGCCGCCGCGCTCGGCGTCGGGCAGGAGGAGCCCGAGGGGCTGGACGCCTACATGGGCGCCGTCGGGACCCCGAACAGCACCACCGAGCATGCTGCGGCGATGATGGGCCAGGGCCAGGTGCTCGCCTCCCCGCTGACGATGGCCGTGGTGCTGGCGAGCGTGGTCCGCGGCGAGACGGTCGCCCCGCGGATCCTCACGGACGCCGAGCCCGCCGCCCCCGCCCCGGCCGTGCCGCTGACGGCGGCCGAGGCCGAGCAGCTGCGCGGCCTGCTGGGCGGCGTGGTCGAGCACGGCAGCCTCGACGACTTCCGGGACCTGCCCGGCGATCCCGTGATCGGCAAGACGGGGACCGCGGAGTGGATCGACGGCGAGGGCGCGCTGAGCCTGCACTCCTGGGTGATCGTCGCGCAGGGCGACCTGGCCCTGGCCGTCTTCGTGGAGAAGGGCAGCTACGGCTCGGTGACCGCGGGGCCCATCGGCCTGGACGTGCTGCGCGGGGCCGCCGATCTGGTGTGAGGATTCCGCTCCTCCTCCCCCTGCAGAGTTGTCCACAAAATCGCCGCCGATGTCCGATACGGGTGGAAACGCGGCGGTGCGGGGAGTATTATGGAGAGCACTCCAGGGGGCCGCAGAAGAAGCGCAGGATGCGGAACCCTGAATGGTGACGATGGCGTCCCTCGACATCCCTGTCGCCATTTCTCCCGCGCCCCTTCGAATATTCTCCGTTCCTCCCGTTCACCCTCACCCTTGTGAGGGAGGTGCCACGCTCCATGCTCCAGGAGAACTCCTCCGCTCCCCACGATCCCCCGGACCCGGGCTCTCGCGCCGCCGGCCCGCCCGCGCCTCCCGCCGCGGCCCTGTCCGCCGCGGCTCTGCCCGCCGCCGCCCCCTCCGGCGCCCGCTCGACCAAGCCGGCCCTGCCGTCCCTCGAGCGCACCGCGCCGGACCCCGCCCCGACCCGAGGCGGGATCGTCCCCTCCGCGCCGATCTCCCCGCGGGCCGCGGCGCTGCTGGCCTCGACCGCCGCCGAGGCCCGCGCCCACGCGCAGCGCCTGCGGGACCTGGACCGGTTCCACGTGGACCCCTCGACCCTGCACCCCCGGGCCGCGGCGTCGGAGCAGGCCACCGCCGAGGCCGCCTGCGCCGTCGCGCTGCGCTGCGACATCCCCCGGGCCCGCCGCCTGATCGCCCAGGCCCATACCGCCGTGACGTCCTTCCCGCGGACCCTGGCCCGGCTGGAGGCCGCAGATCTCCCCGCGGCCTGGTTCACCCGCATCCTCAGCCACACCCGGGACCTCCCCGCAGCGATCCTCGAGGAGGTCGACCGGGCCGTCAGCAGCTGGTCGCTGCCGACCCTCCCCGTCGCCGGCTTCCGCCGCCGCCTGAGGCTGCTGGTCACGGCGCTGGCCCAGGACCGCCGCCCCGCGCCGGACCCCGCCCGGCAGCGCACCGTGACCTGGCGGGACCCGGATCTCGTGGAGGGCACCACGACCCTCGAGATCACCGGCCCGACCCCGGAGATCATCGACGTCATCGACCGGCTGAACCGCGGGGCCCGCGCCGTGCAGGACGCCCAGCGCCACGCCCTGGCCGGCGGCGCCGACGAGATCCCCTTCGACCTCGACGCCCAGGTCGAGGGCACGGGCATGCCGATGTCCCTGGCACAGCTGCGCTACGCGATCCTCGTCCATTCCCGGATCGAGACCGGCGGCGTGCACGTGCCCTCCCCGCGGCGGCGGGTCAACCTCACCGTCCCCGCGCTGACGCTGATGGGTCGCTCCAACGCACCGGGCCTGCTCGAGGGCGACGTGCCCGTGGACGCGGCGACGGCCCGGGCGATCGCCGGGCGCAGCGACGACTGGCATCGCGTGCTGACCGATCCCGTCACCGGCACGTTCCTGAACACCCCGCCCGCGCGGTACACGCCCACGGCGGCCATGATCGAGCTGACGCACCTGAAGACCCCGCTGTGCGCGATGCCGGGATGCGGCAGGCCCTCGAGCGGGTGGTACGAGGTGGACCATATCGAGGAATACGATCACAGGCGTCCCGCGAAAGGCGGGATGACCACCCCCGAGAATCTCCACGATCTCTGCACCACCCACCATCGCCTCAAGACCGAGGAATCCGTCGACCCGATTCGTCAGGTCGCGGGGGCGACGCGATGGAGGATCGGCGTCGATCTCACCGTGGACATCCCCGACAACACCGATCTCGCCACCCCCGAGACGGTCCCCGAATTCCGCGACCATCTGCACCACCAGGCGCTCGAGGAGTTCCACGCGCCCGTCCGCGCGGTGCAGGACGCCATCCGGGACAGCCAGCCCCCGCCGTACTGACCCTCCTCTCCTGCGCTCTCCGTCCCCTCTGCCGCCCCCGGGCCTCCGCCCGGGCGCACCGGCATGCCCGCCCGCGCCTGCGCCCGGGCCCCGGGCGTTCCAGGCTCGCGCACACCACACGTCCGGGGGATGTGCAGGGCCGCCGCCTACGATGTGATGGACGGCACCGCCCCCGGTGCCTCGACGTCAGCGGCACGGGCCCGGGCAGGGCCGGACGAGGAGAGAGGGCACATGGACCGATCACGGACGGCGCATGATGCCGGGCCGACCCTCCACAGCTTCACCGCGACCACCATCGACGGCGAGGAGCAGGACCTCTCCGCGTACCGCGGGAAGGTGCTCCTGGTGGTCAACACCGCCTCGCGCTGCCTGTTCACCCCGCAGTACGAGGATCTCCAGCGTCTGCAGCTGGCCTACCGCGACCACGGCTTCACCGTCCTGGGGTTCCCCAGCGCCCAGTTCCTGCAGGAGCCCGGCGACGACGACGAGATCGCCGAGTTCTGCACGACCTCCTACGACGTCACCTTCCCGCTGTTCTCCAAGGTCGACGTCAACGGCCCCCGGGCCCATCCGCTGTGGCGGTGGCTGACCTCGCAGCGCTCCGGCGTCATCGGCGGCCGCATCACCTGGAACTTCACCAAGTTCCTCGTCTCCCCCGAGGGGAAGGTGCTGCGCCGCTACGCCCCGGTCGTCCCGCCGCACCGGATCGCCCGGCGCATCGAGGCGGAGCTGGGGCTGACCGGCGGGCCGCGGCTGCAGCGCTGACCCGGCCCGGCCGACGCGCCCCCGCGAGCCCGCGCCCCCGCGAGCCCGCGAGCCCGCGCCCCCGCGAGCCCGCGAGCCCGCGAGCCCGCAGCAGATCATCGACGTTCGGCGGGGCCTGCGGCGATGCACCGTTGGTAGCCTGGATCACAACCATCGACCCGACGACCCAAGGGAGTACCCGTGGACGGCGGCATCATCGCATTCCTCGTCATCGCCGTGATCCTCGTGATCGCGCTCATCATCGTGGGAGGCCTGCTGTTCGGCGGGCTCCGCACCAGCATCTTCTTCACCGTCCACACGCAGGAGATGGTGATCGTCGAGCGCTTCGGCAAGTTCAAGAAGGTCGCCGGGCCCGGCCTGAACATGAAGACCCCCTTCATCGAGACCACCACGCGCCCCATCTCGCTGCGCATCCAGCAGCTCGAGGTGAACATCGAGTCCAAGACCAAGGACAACGTGTTCGTCAACGTGCCGGTCGCGGTGCAGTACGTGATCCGCGAGAACCAGGTCGTGGACGCCTACTACCGGCTGTCCAACCCCGAGGCGCAGATCCGCTCCTACGTGTTCGACACGGTCCGCTCGGCGCTGTCGGGCCTGAACCTCGACGCGGCCTTCGAGTCCAAGGACGACATCGCCCGCAACGTCGAGGAGACCCTCTCCGCGCGCATGCAGGAGTTCGGCTTCAACATCGTCAACACCCTGGTCCAGGACATCTCCCCGGACCAGCGCGTGCGCGACTCGATGAACTCGATCAACGCCGCCCAGCGCGACCGCGTGGCCGCGCAGTCCCTCGCCGAGGCCGACAAGATCAAGCGCGTCACCCAGGCGGAGGCCGAGGCCGAGTCCAAGCGCCTCCAGGGTGAGGGCGTCGCCGCCCAGCGCAAGGCGATCGCCATGGGCATCGCCGAGCAGTACGAGATGCTCCGCAAGGTCGGCATCGAGCATTCCGCCGAGCAGCTGCTGCTGATGACCCAGTACTTCGACACCATGCAGGACGTGGCCCGCAACGGCCGCTCCAACGTCCTGTTCCTGCCCTCGAACCCCGGCACCGTCGGCTCGATGGGCGACGAGATCCGCACCGCCATGCTGCAGGCGCAGGCGGCGCACGACGCCGACGGCGAGGCCGACAAGGACGCCGTCGTCAGCGCGCAGCGCGCCGCCGAGCAGGCGCGTCACGCTCAGGAGTCGGCCCGCCGCGACCAGGCCCGCTCCCAGGCCGAGGCCGCCCAGCGCGCCGCCCAGCAGGCCCAGCAGTCCCAGCAGGGACAGCAGGGCGGGCATCGCGCCGGCGGCACCCCGCCGTGGGCGAAGCCCGGGGACATGCTCGGCTGAGCCGCCCCCGACCTCATGCTCCCCTCGTCCGATCCGTCGGGCGGGGGGAGTTCTCGTCCCCGGCACCGGGAAGGACCCCGCCACCGTGACCCCTGAGACCCCGTCCGCCGTCCCGGCCTCCGCCGAGACCCCTCCCCGCCGGCCCCACGTGGTCCTGGTATGCGTCGACCAGATGCGCGCCGATGCGATGGGCGCCGCCGGCAACGAGCACATCGACACCCCGAACCTCGACGACCTGGCCCGCGGCGGGTACCGCTTCACGCGTGCCTACTCGGCCACGCCCACCTGCGTGCCGGCGCGGGTCGCCCTGTTCACCGGGACCTCGCCGGACCGGCACGGCCGCTACGGCTACCGGGAGGGCATCTCCTTCCCCGACGCCTACCCCGTGACCCTGCAGTCCACGCTGCGGGAGGCCGGCTACCAGACCTTCGGCGTCGGCAAGATGCACGTCTTCCCCGACCGGGCCCGCTGCGGCTTCGACGACGTGCTGCTGCACGACGGCTTCCTGCACGCCTCCCGCCGGCTGAGCCGGGGAGCATCGGCCGGGATCGACGACTACGTCGACTTCCTGCGCCGGGAGACCGGGGATCCGCGGGCCGACTACCAGGACACCGGCATCGGCTGCAACGCCATGACCGCGCGGCCGTGGGAGCGGGAGGAGCGCCTGCACCCGACCCGGTGGGTCGCCGACGAGTCCCTGCGCTTCCTCGAGCGTCGCGACCCCTCCCGCCCCTTCTTCCTGTACATGTCCTTCCATCGGCCGCATGCGCCCTTCGACCCGCCGGCCTGGCTGTGGGAGAAGTACCGTGCCCGGACCTATCCGCCGCGGCCGATGGGCCGGTGGGTCTCCCGCTTCGACGAGCACCGCCGCGACCACGGCTCGGAGGCGGAGTTCGGCGCGCAGAAGGAGAGCACCCATCAGCAGGTCCGCGCCGGGTACTACGGGAGCATCGAGTTCATCGACCTGCAGCTGAACCGCTTGCGCGAGAAGCTCTCGGACCTGGGCCTGCTGCAGGACACGGTGATCGTGTTCGTCTCCGACCACGGCGACATGATGGGCGACCACGACATGTACCGGAAGTCGGTGGGCTACGAGGGATCCGCGCGGGTGCCGATGGTCCTGCACGTGCCGCCGCGCCTGCAGGAGAGCTGGGGCGCGCCCGGGGACGTCGACGCCATCGCCGAGCTGCGCGACATCATGCCCACCGTGCTGGACCTCGCGGGCGTGCCCGTGCCGGAGGGCGTGGACGGCCTCAGCCTGCGCCCGGCCACGCGCGACCGCGCCGCGGTGCGTGAGCACCTCCACGGCGAGCACCTCATCGGCTCGCTGGGCCGGCACGGGATGCACTGGATCCGATCCGCGCGGCACAAGTACCTGTGGTTCTCCGGCGACGGGCACGAGCAGCTCTTCGACCTCGAGGCCGATCCGCAGGAGCTGCACGACCTCGCCGGGGACGACGCCCACGCCGAGGAGCTCGCCCGGCACCGCGCGCTCCTGGTGGCGGAGCTGGACGGCCGCGAGGAGGGATTCGTGCGGGACGGCGCGCTCGTGCCGGGCCGGCCCCTGCAGTCCGAGGCGAGCTGGGTGCGGGAGCACGCCGCGCTCTGACCGGGCCGAAGGTCGAGCGCGGGATCGCGCGAAGGTCGGGGTCGCCTCCGCCGGAGGGCGCTCCCGCCGCGGCGCGCCCGATGGTGGGGTGGACGCCATGACCGCGCCCGATGCCTCCTCCGCTCCCGCACCCGCCCCCTCCCCGGCACCAGCACCAGCACCAGCACCAGCACGGACGATCGTGGTGACGCTGGGGTGGTGGCTGCACGGTCTCGTCCGCGTGCTGCTGGCGCTGGCGCTGGCCTACTACGGCGTCGCGAAGCTGGTCCTGGGGCAGTTCGGGGTCGCGGACATGGGCGACGCGCTCGTGGCGCAGGGCGAGATGAGCCCGATGGGGATGCTGTGGCGCCTGGTGGCCTTCTCCCCGCTGTTCCAGGTCCTCGCCGGCCTCGCCGAGGCCGGGGCCGCGCTCGCCCTGATGTGGCGGCGGTCGGTGGCCTTCGGTGCGCTGCTGGCCGCGGCGGACATGGCCCTCGTGCTCGTGCTGAACCTGGGCTACGACGTGCCCGTGAAGACGATCGCCCTGGTGCTGCTGGTGATGTCCCTCGTGGTGCTCGGCCCGTGGATGCCCCGGGTGGCGCGGTCGCTGCTGGGGCACGGGGCGATCCCCGCCGGTCCCGAGCCCGCGCTGATCCCCGGGCGTCCCTTCCGGAAGGTCACGGACGTGGCCGGTCCCCTCGCCGGGATCGCGCTGCTGGCCCTGGTGGCCTGGGGCGTGAGCGCCCTGTACCCGGCGCGGAGCACGGACGCGACGCCGCCGGCGGGCGTCTGGGTCGTCGCGCAGGACACCGCCGAGCCCGCCGCCCAGCTGTCCGAGGACACCCGCTGGCAGAAGGCGGCGTTTGGCGAGGTCGCCTACGACGGCACGGCCCGCGCCCAGGTGCGCCGGGCGGACGGGACGCTGCTGGACGGCACCTACGAGCGCACCGGCGGCTCCACGGTGGAGCTGGCCCTGCGCGAGCAGCGCGACCCCGGGCAGACCTTCGCCGAGCACGCCGCATCGGAGCAGCTGACCTGGACCCTCACCGTCCAGGAGCACGCCGACGGCTCCCTGCGCCTGCACGGCGAGGGCATCGACCTGGTCCTCTCCCCCGACGAGGACGGCCGGGTCCTCTACGACCGCGGCTTCAGCTGGGGGCTGCGGCCCGACGATCCGTTCAACCGCTGATCTGCGGCGGAGCCGCGATCGGCCGGGTTGTCCACAGACCGCGAGCGGGCCGAGGGCGGACCGCGCTACCGTGCGCAGATGCACTCCTCGTCACCGCCTCCCCACCCGTACGCCGCGCCGTACGCCCCTGTCCCCTCGCTCCCTCCGGCCCGGCGCGGCTACGGCATCGTCGTCCTCGTCGGCGCGGTGATGTGGGGGCTCGGGCTCCTCATCGGGGGGACGCTGCTCTACGCCTCGAGCTTCGCCCTGCTCGCGTCGATCGAGTCCGCGGCGGACGGCGGCTCCGGGGGCGTGGACCCGTGGGCTCCGCTCACGGCGTCGATCGTGGTGTTCGCGCTCACCGCTCTCGGGGTGGTCGCCACGATCGTGCTCGACCTCGTGGCCGTGGTGCAGTCCGTGCGCCGTCTGGTGGGGCGGATCGGCGACGCGATCGTCCCGTGGTGCGTGATCGTGGCGATCACGATCGCGTGGCTCGCTCCGGTGCTGAGCATCGCGCTGGTGGTCCTCGCCGTGCAGGGCGACGACCAGGACCTGATGCTCGGCTCGTTCATCCTGCTGATGGCCGTCCTCTACCTGGTGGTCCCCGGCTGCCGCCTCGTGCAGCTGATCGTGGGGATCATCCGCACCTGCATCGGCGAGCGCCCCCGCACGACCTGACCCGCGGTGCCTGCGGCGCGCCCTTCCCGGCCCGCCGTCCCGGGTCGGACGGATGCGTGGCGGTAGTCTCCCACCATGACCCTCCAGGACATGACGGAGAAAGCTCTGCAGGTCAGGACCCTTTTCGCGGAGGTCGACGCGTCCCGATCCCGACGTGCGTGGACGACCGACGAGGTGATGCTGGGATTCGTAGGGGACGTCGGCGACCTCGCGAAGCTGGTGCTCGGGAGAGCAGGCGTCCGGCCACGACCGGAGCTGGACGAGGAGCTCGGCCACGAGCTCGCCGACTGCCTGTGGTCGCTCCTCGTGCTCTCGGCGGAGTACGGGATCGATCTCGAGGGAGAGTTCGCCCGGCTGATGTCCGATCTCCAGCTCTCGCTCGAACGGAAGCTGCCCGCGCCGGACTGACGCGCGCCGGACGGACGGCCTGCACGGCCGGACGGTGCAGATCATCCCGGCGGTCTGAGCGTCGGAGTGTCGGCCCGCTCCCCTAGGGTGGTGATGCGCGGCTGCGGGGGACGCAGCCCTGGACGGAGGAGGTCGGCGGATGCGCATCGAGTTCGGGTGGTCCCTGGACGGCGCGTCCTGGGCCGATGCCGCCTCCGGCGGGGCGGCGGGGACCGTCCGCATGGGCCCGCGCGGCCTGGTGACGCTGCTGCAGACGCGGCTGGGCCTGACCCGGCCCGAGGTCGACCGCGCGGTGCGGACGGCGCAGTGGATGCGCCTGATCGACGAGCACCTGGCCGGCCTCTCGGATCCCGCAGCCTTCTGGCCGGCGGCCTCCTGCGCGGTGGACCCGTGGAGCACCGCACGGCAGCTGCTGCGCTGGCGCGACGCCGCCGTCGAGGCGGGCTGGCGGCCCGCGACCGCGGACCCGGCCCTGCTGCCTCCGCGGCTGGCCGCCATCGCCGCGGTGGAGCGGCGCGTGGTCGTGGGCATGCCCGGCACCTGCGCCCCCGACGGTCGCCCCGCCACGCTCTCCCCCGGCCCGGCCGACGACCTGCGCGAGATCGTGGACCTCCTCGCGCAGCTGCGTGCCGGCGGCGCGAGCTGGCCGCTGGGCGTGGACCGCATCAGCCTGCACGAGGACCCCGCGGAGCTGCCGGGGCTGTGGCCGATGCTGCTGGACCTGATCGCGGGCTGCGGCGTCGAGATCACCGCCGTGCCGGCGCCCGCGGAGCGCGCCCCGCAGCTCGAGGTGGTCTCCTGCCTGGACGAATGGTCCGCCGCCGATGTCGCCGCGCGCTTCCTCGCCGCCCCGGCCCCGCCCGGCGACGGCCCGCTCACCGTCCTGGCCTCGTCCGACACCGACGTGCTGGACCGGGCGCTGCACCGCCGCGGCCTGCCGGGCATCGGCCGCGTCGCACCGTCCCCCGACCGCGCCCATCACCAGGTGCTGGGGCTGTTCCTGGACGTCGCGACCGCCCCGGTGGACGTGCACCAGCTGGCCGCGCTGCTGGACCTGCGGGTGCTGCCCGGGCCGGATGCCGATGCCGAGCCCATCGGCCTCGTGCCCGCGGCGGCGCGCCGCACCCTGCTGCGCGCCCTCACCCAGGAGCCGGGCGTCGGCGGCCCGGCCTGGCAGTCCGCCCTCGAGCACCTCGCGCAGCAGGAGGGACCCGGCGCCGCCGCGGCGCTCGAGGCCGCCCGGGAGATCGACCGCCTCGTCACCGACCCCCTCCCGGCCGAGGACCTGCGACCCGCCGCGATCTCCCGGCGCCTGGGATGGCTCGCGGACCGCCTGCGGCGCGTCTCCCGCGGCGACGGGGATCTGCGCGCCAGCCTCACCCAGGTGCAGACCCTCCAGCAGGTGCTGGAGATGCTCGACGCCTCCGCGCCGCTGTCGCGCCGCACCCTGCAGCAGATCATCGACGCCTGCGGCGGATCCGGCCCCTCCCCCCGGGCCCGCGCCGAGGTCGCCGACTGGGCCACCACCACGCGCCCTGCCCAGATCACGGCCTCCGGCGGCACCGTCCTGTGGTGGGGACCGGCCGACGATGCCGTCCCGGCGGCCGTGACCTGGGACGCGGAGGAGATCCGTGCCCTCGACCGGGACGGCGCCCGGGCACCCGCCCCCGAGGCCCTGGCGGCCCTGCACGTCGATGCGGCCCTGGCCGGGCTGCGCCGCGCCGACCGGGTGATCGCCGTGCTGCCCGGCCGGCGCCTCGAGGCGGCCCCCGCCCCGAGCGGCCTGCTCGCGCATCTCGAGGCCGCCCTCGGGCGCGGCGAGGGCGATCGCCGCTCTCCCGCCTCCCTGCTGGAGGGCACGACCTGGTCGCTCGCCGGGCGCACCCGGGAGCTGCACCGCCCCGCCCGCGCACGATTCTCCGTACCGGCCCCGGGTCCCGTGCGCATCGGCCCCGCCGCCCACCTGATGCCGCAGCGGCTCTCCTACTCGCAGGCCGCGACCCTCATCGGCTGCCCCCACCGCTGGATCCTCGAGTACGGCTTCGGGATCCGACCCGCGCAGGTCGCGGCCCTGCCCACCGGCCCGCCGATGATCGGCACGCTCGTGCACGCGGTGGTCGAGCATCTCGTCCAGGAGCTGCACGACCCGCAGCTCGGCGGGGTCCGGCTCGAGGCCCCGACGCCGGAGAGGATCGGCGCCGTGTTCGACGCCCTCGTCCCCCAGCTCGCCTCCGAGCTGGACCTGCCCGGCCGCAGCGCCGAGCGCGAGGACATCCGCGCCCGCGCCGTGCGCTCCGTCCACGCGCTGTTCGCCCGCATGGCCGATGCCGGGCTGCGCATCACCGGTACGGAGACCCGCTTCTCCCATCCGCTGGTCCTGGCCGGGGAGGCCGGCGGGCGCACGGTCGACTTCGGCGGCAGCCGGGACGTCGATGCGCGCGACGCCCGCGGCCGCCCCGTCGTCATCGACCTGAAGTGGGCCCGCAGCGCGAAGACCTACGCGGACCTCTTCGACACCGACGAGGCCATCCAGCTGGCCTCCTACGCCTGGTCCATGGAGCAGGAGGAGCCGCAGGAGACGGCCCCCGCCGTCGGCTACTACATCCTCACCACCGGGGAGTTCATCGCCGCGGATCCGACGCTGGACCCGCACGGCCGCGCGCCGATGGACACCCGCGGCGCCTGGGACCGGGCCGTCTCCGCGATCTCCCGGGCGCTGTCGGAGGTGGCCGCCGGCACGGTGCAGGTGGGCTGCCGCCACCTGCTCGAGGACGCAGGGCTGGATGCCTCCTCCCCGTACGACGCGCAGCGCAAGGCCTGGGACGCGGCCCGGGCCGAGGCCCGGTCCCGCGGCGGGCTCGTCGTGAAGTCCTACTGCGCCACCAGCGACTATGCCCAGCTGTGCGGGCTGCAAGGAGACTGGCGATGACCTTCACCCTGATCAACGCCTCCGCCGGATCGGGCAAGACGCACACCCTGACCCACCGGATCGCCGCAGAGATCCGCGCGGGCCTGAGCCCCTCCCAGCTCATCGCGACGACCTTCACGCGCAAGGCCGCGGCGGAGCTGTCCGACCGGGTGCGGCGCACCCTGCTCGAGGAGGGGATGCTCGAGCAGGCCCGCGGGATCGACAGCGCCCTCATCGGCACCGTGAACTCCGTCTTCGGGCTGCTGCTGCAGGAGTTCGCGCTCGATGCCGGGATCTCCCCCGAGACGCGGGTGCTGGACGACGCCTCGCAGCGCACCGCGTTCTCCGCCGCGATCGATGCGAAGGTCGCGCAGATCGGCGCCGACGCCCAGGACCTGGTGGCCCGGATGGAGCTGGACGGCGTGGAGGACCCGGACCCGACCCGGGGCGAGAAGGGCTCCTGGCGCATCTCGGTGCGGCGCCTGGCCGAGGAGGCCCGCATCAACATGCTCGGCGCCGAGGATCTGCGGCGCGCGGCCGATGACTCCTGGCGCGAGTACGCCGAGGCGGCGCTCCCCGCCGCGGGCACCGATCTGCGACCGGCGTGGCTGTCGCGGCTGGACCTCGCGATCGCGGGCCTGCGCGCGGACCTCGCCGCCTCCGAGGATCCGGACCCGGCCGCCGGGAAGCCACCGATCGCCAAGGGCAGCGTGGCGGGCGTGGCCAAGCACGTGCGCACCCTCGAGCAGCTGCGCCGGACCCTCGCCGACGCCGACCGCTGCCCCTGGTCGGCGTGGGTGCGGATCGCGAGGGTCGCCGAGCGCAAGGCCGTGAACCCCGAGGCCGGCGACTACGCCTACTCCAAGGACGTCGACCTCGCCCTGCAGGGCCTCGCCGAGGAGGTCCGCGACGACCTGCTCTCCCTCCCGGCGCTGCAGGCCGACATCCGCGCCATGATCACGCTGATCATGGACACCGCCGCCGATTCCCTGGACGCCTACGCGGCGCACAAGCGGGAGCTGGGCCTGATCGACTTCATCGACCAGGAGGTCGGGGCGCTGGCGCTGATCCGCTCCAGCGAGCGGGTCCGCGCGGTGATCCGCTCGCGGTTCCGCCTGCTGGCCGTCGACGAGTTCCAGGACACCTCCCCCGTGCAGCTGGCCCTGTTCCTCGAGCTGAGCCGGCTGATCGAGGACAAGATCTGGGTGGGCGACCCCAAGCAGGCCATCTACGGCTTCCGCGCGGCCGATCCCACCCTCATGCTCGGCGTCATCGCCCAGCTCGAGGCGGGCACCAGCGATCTCGGCACCGGCAGCATCGAGAACCTCGAGCATTCCTGGCGCTCCCAGGAGCCGGTGCTGGAGCTGGTGAGCAGCATCTTCCCGCGGATCTTCCCCGACCTGCCGCCCGAGCGCGTCGCCATCGGCCCCGCTCCCGAGGCCGCCCGCCGCCGGGCGGCCTCCGGTCGGGCCCCCGGGCGCCTGGAGGCGTGGACCACCCCGCCCCGGTTCCGCAAGAACGGCAAGCGGTGGCCTCCGACGGCCGCCGAGCACACCACCGCCATCGCCGACGGCGTCGCCGCGCTGCTCGAGGAGCCCGGCACCGGCCCCGGCGACGTGGCGGTGCTCGTGCGCACCAACCGGACCCGGGACGCCGTGGTCGCGGCGCTGGCCGCGCGGGGCATCCCCGCCTCCGGCGAGGGCACCCCGATCCTCGCCACCCGCGAGGGCCGGATCCTGCGGGCGGGGCTCGCCGTGACGCTGGACCTCAGCGACACGCTCGCCCTCACCGAGCTCGTGGACCTGCTGACCGACCATGCCGCGCACGGCCGATGGTTCGCGACCCTCGCGGAGGCGCCCGATGCTCCCGCACGCCGGCAGGTGTTCGAGGACTGGTGGCGCGACCCCGCCCTGGCGGGCCTGCGGGCGCTGCGCGAGGAGTGCATCTCCCTGACTCCGGAGGAGATGGTCACGGCCCTGGTCGATGCCCTCGACCTGCCCGAGCGGATCCGTGCCTGGTCCGACCCCGAGCAGCGCCTGCGGACCCTCGACGCGGTGCGGGCCGTCGCCCACGAGTACGCCGACCGGGCCCGGGCCTCCTCCGCGCCGATCACCCTGACCGGGCTGCGGGCCGAGCTCGACGCCCTGGACCGCGGCCCCGACCTCGAGGGCATCCCCGACACCGTCTGGGTCGGCACCATCCACACCGCCAAGGGCCTGGAGTGGTCCCGGGTCGTGGTGCTGCTGGATCCCGACCCGAAGGAGCGCCCGCAGACGGACGGCGTGTTCATCGTCCCCGCCGAACAGCTGGACGTCACCACGCCGCTCGCGGGACGGCGGCCCCGCTGCTGGCCGTCGGTCCTGCCCGGCTTCGCCCCGCTGCAGGAGGCCCTGGCCGCCTCGGAGCATGCCCGCCGCCGCGCCCGCGGCGCGCGGGAGGAGGCCGGTCGCCTGCAGTACGTCGCCTTCACCCGCGCGCAGGACGTCACGATCCTCAGCGGCGACGGCTGCGCGCCGCTGCTGGACACCCTGCTGGCCCCTGCTCCGGAGCCGCGCGAGGCCGAGCCGGTGCCGCTGCTGCGCTGGGAGTCCGGCGGCGCGCACATCCACGTCGCCGGCGGCCCCTCGCTGCCGGCCGTGGTCCGCACCCTGCGCATCGAACCGCCGGAGGGCGAGCAGTACGCGGGCACGCAGACGGCGCTCGCGGCCACCGATCTCGTCGGCCTCGGCCGCCCGGCGCCGGGGGCCGGGGCCGCGGCCCGCTTCCAGGCCTCCGCGTCCGCCTCGGCCGATGCTCTCGGCTCCGTCGGGACGCCCCGGCGCATCGGCCCCGCGCTCGTCGCGCACGGGGACCGCGACTGGGACCGGGTGGGCGAGGCCGTCCACGCCTACCTCGCCCTGCCGCTGGCCTCCCTCGATGCCGAGCAGCGGGCGCAGGCGGCGCAGCGGCTCGTGCAGCGCTGGGCGGTGTCGCGGGCCATCGGCCCCGAGGCGCTGCTGCGCGCCGGGGAGGCCTGGCAGGGCTTCCTCGCCGCCGAGCTGCCCGGGGCGCAGCTGCTCACCGAGCAGCCGATCGCCTGGTGGAACGAGGACGAGCAGGTCATGGAGGGCTGGATCGACGCGCTGCTGCGCCTGCCGGGCGGCGGCGCCGTGCTCGTGGACCACAAGACCTACCCCGGCGACGACCCCGTGGGGCACGTGCGCGAGCACTACCTGGGGCAGATGGACACCTACGCGCGGGCCCTCGGCGCCTCCGGCGTGGAGGTCGAGCGGGTGCTCATCCACCTGCCCCTGCGCGGCGAGGTGCTCGAGGTGATGCTGCACCGCGACGGGCCCGCGGACCCGACAGGCCCCGCGGACCCGACAGGCCCCGCCGATGCGTCGCGGCGCGACGCGCCGTCCGGGCCCACGGCCGCGTCGCAGCCGACCCTCCCCGGCCTTCAGGGGGTCCTCGATGTCTGAGCCGCAGATCCTTCCCGATGAGGACGCCGCCGTCCGCGCCGCCCGCACCCTGCTCGATGACGCCCTGCGCTCGGGATCCCGGCGCATGCTGGGCATCGCCGGGGCGCCCGGGGCCGGCAAGTCGACGCTCACCGCGCTGCTGGCGCAGGCGCTCCCGGCGGGATCCTGCCTGGTCGTGCCGATGGACGGCTTCCATCTGGCCGACATCGCCCTGGACCGGCTGGGCCGCCGCGACCGCAAGGGCGCCCCCGACACCTTCGACGCCGCCGGGTACGTCGCGCTGCTGCAGCGGCTGCGCGGGGCGCGACCCGGGGACGCCCCGGTGTGGGCGCCGATGTTCGAGCGCGACCTCGAGCAGCCGCTGGCCGGCGCCATCGAGATCGGCCCCGAGGTGCCGCTGGTGATCACCGAGGGCAACTACCTGCTGCTGGACGAGGGACCGTTCGCGCACGTGCACGCCCTGCTGGACGCCTGCTGGTTCGTGAGCACGCCGGAGGAGCTGCGCCATGAGCGGCTGATCGCCCGTCACGAGCGCTTCGGCAAGTCCCCCCAGGCCGCGCGGGACTGGTCGCTCGGCCCCGATGAGGCCAACGCCCGCCTCGTCGCCGCCACCCGCGCCCGGGCCGATGCCGAGGTACACCTGGGCTGACCAGCATGCGTGCCGACCGAGATGCGTGCCGGGCGGCCCGGATCAGGCCCGGAGGCTGCGCCGCCCCAGGTACCAGGTGCCGAGCGAGAGCGCCGCGCCGGCGATCGCGAGGGTCCCGCGCGGCCGCTCGACGCCCGCACGGGAGAGCAGACCGACCACGCGCGCGTCGATCGCCTCCTGCACGTCCATGTAGCCGATGACCGCTCCGCCCGCGCCGAGCGCGATCACCATCCGGTTCACAGGGTGATAGGCCCACCGCTCCTCGAGACGGAGGGGCTCCGCCACGGCATCCGCGGCCAGGTCCTCCTCGGGCTCCGCCGCATCGTCCAGGTCCAGCTCGTCGGCAGGCTCCGCCGCATCGTCCAGGTCCAGCTCATCGGCAGGCTCCGCCGCATCGTCCAGGTCCGGCTCATCGGCGGGCTCTGCCGCATCGCCCGTGCCGGCGGCCGCGGTCTCCGCCGCGGCGGCGACCTCGGTGCGCAGGCCCGCCCACATCGTCCAGGCGGAGAAGACGCCGACGGCCGTGCGATAGACGGCGCGGCGTCCGGGCGTCAGGCCGCGCGGCTCGACGAGGGTGAGGGCGACGGTCGCTGCGGTGGAGACCAGGCCGTGGGTGAGGGTGCGGGTGTCGTGGAGGTCGCGGAGGGCGCTGCGCGCGGTGAGGGTCATCCCTGCACGCTAGGCGGGAGGCCGGTCCCGGCGGATCGGACGAAGGTCGCGGTCCGCCGGGACCATCGGCGCAGGTGTGCGCCGGAGGCTCGAGCTCAGCGGTTCATCACGGCGCGCGCGAAGGTCGTCGAGCGCTCGCGCAGCCCGGCGATCTTCTGCTCGCGGTGGTACTCCAGCAGGGCCGGGTCCTCGCTGCGCAGCTCGAAGGACGTCGGCGCCCGGCGCACGTTGCGCGAGCAGCGGAAGTCCGCGCAGATCGCGGTGCCGATGCTGTTGCCGCGTCGCCCGGAGTCGCCGGTCAGCGGGGCGCTGAAGACGGCGGCGTGGACGCCGTCGACGACGTCCTCGCACCAGGCGCAGAGCATCTTGCGGCTCATCGGCCGCTCGTTGCCGCGCAGCAGCAGGCAGACGAGCTCGTCGTCCACCTCGAGCGCGACGTAATGCTGCAGCGGGCGCTTGGCGTCCTTCCAGCCGAAGTAGTCGAGCTCCTCCCACGCCACGGCCGAGAGGTCGGGCAGGGTGGCGCGCTTGGCCTCGCCCTTGGAGGCGTTGACGAAGGACGTACGGATCTGGGATTCGGTCAGAGCATGCATGAGGGTCCTCAGGGAGAGGGCACGCCGACCAGGCCGCGCGACGGGGCGCGGCCGGGAAGGGCGTGCGGAGATCAGGGTGGGCGGGGAGCGCGCTCAGGCGCGCAGGCTCCGGCCCGAGAAGGCCCGTCGGGCCGCCTCGCTCCCTGCATGCTGCTGCGGCATGCTGATCTCCTCTCCGGTCACGGACCTCGCCACGCTACTGCGGCCGATGCCGCGTGGCAAGGTGTTTTACGACGCCCCCAGGACCGGGCGGTCACGGGAGGATCGTGGCGAGCTCCTCGAGGTCGTCGACGCTGAGCGCGAGGGACATGGCCTGGGCCGAGTCGGTGATCGACTCCGGGCGGCTGGCACCGGGGATCGGGATCACGTGCTCGCCCAGCGACAGCTCCCAGGCCAGCACCACCTGCTGCGGGCTCACGTCGCGCAGCTCCGCGACCCGCTGGACCTGCAGGAACCGCTCCCCCACGCCCTTCGATCCGCCGCCGATGCCGCCCAGCGGGGACCACGGGACGAAGGCGATGCCGTGCTCGCCGCAGTACTGCAGCTCACGGTGGCTGGTGTGGTGGAACCGGGGCGAGAACTCGTTCTGGACGGCCGCGAGGCCGCCCTCGCCGAGTACCTCGCGCGCCACGTCGAGCTCCTCGACGTTCGCGTTGGAGACGCCGATCTCGCGGATCAGGCCCTCCTGCTGCAGGGCGGCGAGCGCCTCGACCCCGTCGGCGTAGCGGCGGGAGCGGTCGGGGCGGTGCCAGTAGTAGAGGTCGATCGTGTCGACGCCGAGCGCGGTGAGCGAGGCCTCGACGGCGCTGCGCAGGTACTCGGGCGAGGCGTTGCGACGGTTGGGGAAGACGTCCTTCTCGCGGGTGATGCCGCCCTTCGTGGCGACGACGACCTGGGAGGCGTCGCCGCTCCAGGTGCGCAGGGCCTCCGCGACGATCTGCTCGTTGTGGCCCATCATGTCCCAGCGCGGGGCGTAGACGTCCGCCGTGTCGATCAGGGTGACGCCGGCGTCGAGGGCGGCGTGCACGGTCGCGATCGCCTGCTCGCGCGGCGGCAGCGGGTCCTTGCCCAGGGAGAAGGGCATGGCGCCGAGCCCGATCGGGGAGACCGCCAGGGAGCCGATGCGGCGCTGCGCGGCCACCTGGGGAGCAGAGAAACGGGAAGCGTTATCCGTGGTCATGGTCCGACTGTAGGGCTTCTCGCGCATGCGGTACAGCCTTTCGACCGCGCGGGCGGGATCGCGACACGTCGTGGCACGACAGTGCCGCCGGGCCCGCACGGCACCCGCGCCCGGGCCGTGCACGGCGCGCGTGCCCGCGCTGTGCACTCCGCTCGCCCCCGGGGCACGCGGCGGCGCGGACCGGGGACGAGCGGGCAGGATCAGCCGAGGATGGTCGCGAGGTCCTCGAGCTCGGAGGCGCTGAGCTCGAGGGTCATGGCCTGCGCCGAGTCGGTGATCGACTCGGGGCGGCTGGCGCCGGGGATCGGGATGACGTGCTCGCCCAGGGACAGCTCCCAGGCCAGCACGACCTGCTGCGGGCTCACGCCGCGGGCCTCGGCGACACGGGCGACCTGGGGGAACTTCTCGCCGACGGCCTTGGAGCCACCGCCGGTCCCGCCCAGCGGGGACCACGGGACGAAGGCGATGCCGTGCTCGCCGCAGTACGTCAGCTCGCCGTGGCTGGTGTGGTGGAAGCGGGGCGAGAACTCGTTCTGCACCGCGGCGAGGCCGCCCTCGCCGAGCACCTCGCGGGCCACGTCGAGCTCCTCGACGTTGGCGTTGGAGACGCCGATCTCGCGGATCAGCCCCTCCCGCTTGAGCGCGGCGAGCGCCTCGACGCCCTCGGCGTAGCGGATGCTGCGGTCGGGTCGGTGCCAGTAGTAGAGGTCGACGCTGTCGCGGCCGAGCGCCTCGAGGGACTTCTCGAGGGCGCTGCGCAGGTAGGCGGCGGACCCGTCACGGCCCCACACCTCGCCCTCGGAACGGGTGATGCCGCCCTTGGTGGCGATCGAGATCTGCGAGGCGTCGCCGCTCCAGCTGCTCAGCGCCTCGGCGACGATCTTCTCGTTGTGGCCCATCGTGTCCCAGCTGGGGGCGTAGATGTCGGCGGTGTCGATCAGGGTGATGCCGGCGTCGAGAGCGGCGTGGACGGTCGCGATGGCCTGCTCGTGCGAGGGCTTGACGTTGCCTCCCATGGACGAGGGCATGGCGCCCAGGCCCAGCGGGGAGACGGACAGGGAGCCGATGCGGCGCGGCGCGGGGGCGGTCGAGGCGGCGGAGTTCTGGGAAGCGGTGTCCTGGGTCATACGACGAGCCTATGGCCTCCCTCGCCCGCGGTACAGACCTCCCCGCGCCGGGACCGCGATCCTGCAGGTCACCGAATTATGCGCACTTTTCGCAAGCCCATGCTTGCGTAATCGAGTGAGGGTGCCCTACGCTGAGGGAGCCGTCGGGGAGACGGTCTGCGGATCACCTCCCTGGCGCCACGGTTGTCGCTGACGCGGTGGTTCACCCGCCAGCTGTCGCGACCCACGGCGCGCCGCTGATCGGGCATGGGGCGAACGGTTCCGATCGGCGGCGCGCCATCTCCTTCTCGGGCCCTCATTCTCGGGCCCGCCTCCTCCGCCCCGGCTCTGCCTTCGCCGACCCGGGGCCGCCGCCTTCGGCTCAGGCCCGCGGGGCGCCTCCGGTCCCCGTGTGGATCTCCATGGCATCGGCCGTGGGAGCCGGCGGCCGGGCCGCGACGGGGGCGTCGAGGTAGAACAGCGCCGTGCTCGCGATGTCATCGCGCAGCGGCAGGTATCGGCCGCCCGAGCGCCAGCCCAGCGCCTGCACGTCCACCCGCAGCGCGTGCGCGAAGCGGATCGGATCGGCCACATGCCAGCGGTACATCCCGAAGCGCTGCTGGGAGGCGTAGAGACCATCGGGCCGGATCACCTGCGGCATCCCCAGGTAGGGCGTGGTGTACGGCGTGTAGCCCGCGCCGGGGACGTCGAAGTTCCAGGCGCCGCCGAAGTAGTCCTCGGTCCCGGTGCCGCAGATGGTCGGGAACTCCCCGTCGTCGTCGAGGTAGAACTTCACCTCCCCCTCGCCCCACCAGCCCGGGGAGTTCGCGCCCCAGGCCAGATAGGTGCCCACGTACTGCCCGTGCCCCTGCACCCCGTCGACGATCACGTGCGGGGTGCGGTCCTCGAGCGGGTTCGAGCGCCGCCACTGCGCATGCAGGCAGCCGTCCTGGCTGTGGTCGCCGCCCTGCTCGACGGTGATCTGGAAGTACACCCGGGCCGGCTGCTCGGAGACGTTCTCCAGCGTGAGCCGCGCCCCGGTGCGGAAGGGCATCGGCCAGTAGGAGTTGAAGCCGCCGTGCGGGTTCACGGCGATCATCTGCGAGGAGACCTGGGAGAACACGCCCCACCCCTGGCAGAAGAAGTCCCCGTAGGGCACCTCGATCGCCGGCTCCTCGGCTCCGTCCCAGTACGCTCGCAGCACCAGGGTCCGCCAGTGGTCGGTGTGCGTGGTGATCCACAGGTGCGTGATGACCCCGGCGCCGTCGATCTCGCCCAGGGTCAGCGTCTCCCCCGCGGCGACGTCCACGCTCGGCGAGACCTTCCAGCCGCGCCCCAGGTCACGGGCGCTGTGCGCCCCGGTGCCCTCGGTGGCGCGGCCCCCGCCGCCCGGAGCGCCATCGGGGTTCTCGGGACTGATCGAGCGGGTGACGGTGCGGCGCAGGCGCGCGAGGGAACCGGGATCGGACGACATGGGTCTCTCCTGGGTGATCGACGTGCGCCGACCGTACGGGAGCGCCCGGGGCCGGTCAACGGCTCGGGGCGAGCCCCGGCCGCCGAGCTGTGGAAAGGTAGGACGGTGAGCGGACAGGACGCACAGGGCGCAGCACCCGGGACCGGGCCGGGAGCGCCGCGACGCCCTCGCCTGGCCCGCCTGCCGCGCCCGGGCCGACCGCTGCTGGGCTGGTTCGCCTCCTCCGCCGCGCTGGCCGTGCCGCAGGCCGCCGCGCCCATCCTCTTCGCGCTGATCGCCCTGCCGGTGACCGGATCGGCGGACTCCGGCGCCGCCCTGGTGCTGGCGATGACGGTGGCCCAGGTGCTCGGGGCGGTGCCCGTCGCGCGGCTGGGGCGGCGGGTGCCGGCCCTGGCCTCGGTGGGCGTGCTGGTCGCCGTGCGCACGGCCGCCCTCGCGGCGATCGCCCTGCTCGCCGGACTGCAGGCCCCGTTCTCCCTGCTGGTCGCGGGCTCCGCCGCGGCCGGCCTGGTCAGCGGCGCCGCCTTCGGGCACCTGCGCGCGGCGCTGAACCCGCTGGTGCCGCCGGGCCGGCTGCCGCGGGCCCTCGGCGTCTCCGCCACCCTCAACGAGGTCGTCTTCGTCCTCTCCCCTGCCCTCGCCTCGGTGCTCGGCACCGCGTCGCCGCTGCTGGCGATGTGGGCCGTGGTGGCCCTCGGGGCGGTGCCGCTGGTCGCCATGCCGCGCACCCCCTCGGCGGCGTCGGATCCGGCGGCGGTCGCGGACGCATCGTCCGCACAGCCGACGGGCACAGGATCATCGGCCGCAGGGTTGTCGGCCGATGCCGCTCCGTCCTCGGACCTGCCCCGGAGCGCGGAGGCCGGCCGTCAGGCGCTGCCGCGCCGGGTGTGGCTGTGGCTGGGCTGCTCGATGGCGAGCTCCGCGGCGATCGCGACCATCGAGACGGGCGCGGTCTCCCTCGCCGTCGCCTACGGCCTGGCGCCGGCCTGGGGGTCGATCTTCCCCGTCGCCCTGTGCCTGGCCTCGGTCGCCGGCGGCGTCTGGGTGAGCGTGCGCGGCCGCACCCCGCGGCTGCGCACCGTCGTGGCGTGGCTCGGCGCGACGGCGCTCGGGGTCGGGATCGTCGCGGTCGGCCAGGCGGTCGCGTGGACGCTGCTGGGGGCGGTGATGGTGGGGCTGGTGCTCGCCCCGCTGGGCACCTTCTACTCGCTCATGCTGGACCGCCTCTCCCCGCCCGCGCGCCGGGCCGAGGTCTTCGCGCTGCTGCGCACCGCGAGCTCCGTGGGCGTGATCGTCGCGAGCGGCCTCATCGCCGTCGCCTCGGTGCGGGCCGCCCTGCTCGTGGTTCCCGCGCTGCCGGCCCTGGCCCTGCTCGCCGTGGTGCTCGTCGCCGCGGCGGGAGGACGGCCCGGGACGCGGCGGGATGCGCGACAGGCCCGGCGGGATGCGCGATAGCGGAGCACGGTCGTGATCCTGGCTCGGAAGAGGGGACGCCGAGCCGCTCAGGCGCTGCCGGTGAGCACCGCGACCGCCGGACCGAGGGTGCGCAGCAGGATCAGCACGCCGATGATCCCGATCGCCCAGGAGAACGCGCTCGCGGCGTTGCGGATCGCCCAGGCGTGCACGCGCGCCAGCAGGCGATCGGCCCGGCGCCCCGCGATCAGGCGCCCGCCGGCCAGCACGAGCGCCGGCGCGATCATGACCGCGCAGTAGCCCGCCAGGATCACGGCTCCGGATCCGAGCCCCACCTCCATGTCCGCGAGGATGCCCATGGCCGCGAGGTACGGGATCATCGAGGCGGCTTCGACCACTCCCGCGAGCAGGGCCAGGCCGATGAGCAGGCGCGCCGAGCCGGCCGCCCGCTGGACCCGCTCGGCCCAGCGCCGCGAGGAGGCCTCCGGGTCCCCGCCGCGCTTGCGGATCGCCGCCGGATCGGACCGGTAGGACCACACCACCAGGCCCGCACCGGCGGCCGCGGCGAGGACCGTCACCGCCGGGGAGTCCAGCAGGCCCTGCGCGGCCTCCAGCAGCGGCAGCAGACCGGCCAGCAGCGCCACGCCCAGCACCCAGTAGAAGACGCCGATCACCAGCAGGTACAGCACGGTGCGGCCCACCACGCGACGGGCCGGCCCCGCGGAGCCCACGAGCATCATCAGCGGGATGACGAGGGTTCCCACGCTGGTGGAGTCGATGAGGGCCAGGACGGCGAGGCCCAGGGGTCCTGCGGCGGAGGCGAGCTGTTCCATGCCGAGAATCCTTCCGCCCGGCATCGGCGCAGGCATCGTCCCAAGGTGCCGGACGGGAGGACGGTCCGGGCCGCCGTCTCCTCCTTTGGTACTGCTGCGGTGCCGGCGGGGCACCGTTCGGGCCGATCCGGACCCCGGCGCCGGTAGCCTCGCAGCATGCCCCTTCCCGCTCTTCTCCGGCGCGCGCTCGGCGGCGCGGAGACCGGCGCCGCCCCGCCGTCCTCGCGCGCGGCGGCCGGCGCCCCGGCGGCGGTCGGGCCCGCCGCGGATCCGGGGGTCCGGATGCGCCCGCCCCGCCTGGAGCGGCGGGACGTGATCGTCGCCCTCGCCTACCTCTCCGCGGTGATCGCGCTGCCGATGATCCCGATGGGCAGCAGCGGACTGCTCATCGGCCGCAGCCCCGACGTGGCGTCCCTGGCCACGGTCATGCTGGTGGTGGGCGGCGTCTCGACCCTGTGGCGGCGGCGCCGCCCTGCGATCACGCTGGCCCTCGCCGGGCCGCTCGCCGTGCTGGTGATCCTGTGGTTCGGGACCCTGGCGGCCTATGTGCTGCTGTTCGAGGCGCTGTGGTCGCCGATCGCCCACGGCGCCCGGCCCGTCGCCCGCATCGCGACGGGGCTGGGGGCGGCGCTGTCGCTCGGCCTGGTCGTCCTGCTGTGGGTCGAGCTCGGCGCCGGGGAGGGCATCGCGGTCGGGCTGCTCGTGGTCACCGTCGCCGTCATCACCCCGATGATGTGGGGCTGGGACGTGCGCCTGCACCGCACCGCGCAGCTGACCGCGGAGATCCTCGCCGACACGGAGAAGGCCCTGGCCGTCGAGCGAGCGGGACGCGCCGTCGAGCAGGAGCGCCGTGAGATCGCGCAGGACCTCCACGACCTGGTCGCCGGGCATCTCAGCGCCGTGAGCATCCATGCGGGCCTGGCCCGCTCCCTGCCCGATGCGGAGGGGCGGGAACGGTCGCTGGCCACCACCCAGGACTCCGCCCGGGCGGCCCTGCGGGATCTGCGCGCCATGATCGGGCTGCTGAGCGCAGCCGATGCCGACGGCTCGCGGATCGCCCCGGGCACGACCCTGTCCTGGGAGGTCCTGGCCGACCGCCTGGCCGTGGGCGGAGACGGCGGCGAGGTGTCCATCGACCCGGCGGTCGAGGACCCGTCCCGCACCGCCCCGGCCGTGCGCGCGGCGCTGCTGCGTACCGGCGCCGAGGCCGTCACCAACGCCCTGCGTCACGGGCTGCCGCCCCGCACCCTGCAGGTGGCGGTCGATCCTCCCGGGCACCTCCGCCTCACCAGCACGAACACCCGGGACCCGGCCGCGGAGCCCGGCACGGGCCTGGGGCTCGCCGCGATCGCGCACCGCTCCCGCGCCCTCGGCGGGACCGTCGACGCCGGCCCCGATCCCGACCGCCCCGACCTGTGGCGCCTCGAGGTGCGCCTTCCCGCCGTCCCCGGAGGAGACCTGCCATGACGGACCCGATCCGCGTGATCGTCGCCGACGACCACGCCGCCGTGCGCGCCGGCCTCGTCGCCCTGCTGCGCGCCGAGGCCGACATCGACGTCGTCGCCGAGGCGGGCGACGGGCCGCGGGCCCTCGCCGCCGCCCGCGAGCACCGCGCCGATGTGGTCCTCACGGACGTGCGCATGCCCGGGGCGACCGGCATCGACATCACCCCGGGCCTGCGGGCGACCGGCGCCCGGGTCCTCGTCGTCTCCGCCTTCGACCTGGACGAGTACGTCCTCGGGGCGCTCGCGGCGGGGGCCGACGGCTATCTCGTGAAGTCCGAGGACCCGGCGCGGTTCCTCGAGGCGGTGCGCGCCGTCGCCGCCGGGGACGCCGCGCTCTCGCAGGAGGCGATGCAGGCGGTCCTGGCGCAGCTGCGGCGCCGCGAGGGCGCCGCGGCCGCGGCGGACGCCTCCGGGCGGGGGTCGGGACCGGCCGCAGCGCCGGCAGCGGCCGAGCAGCCCGCCACGGCAGCGCCCGGAGATCCCGCGCAGCGGGCATCGGCCGAGCCGGTGCCGCCGCTGACCGGCCGGGAGGAGGACGTGCTGCGCCTGCTGGCCCGCGGCATGTCCAACCGGGAGATCTCCCGGGAGCTGTTCGTGGAGCTGACGACGGTGAAGTCGCACATCACCCACGTGCTCGCGAAGCTCGGTGTGGACTCGCGCCTGCAGGCCGCCCTGTGGTGGCAGACCCATCGCGGCGGGGACGGCTGAGCGCCATCACCGTCAGCGCCGCCGCCGTGAGCCCCGCCGCGACCCAGATCGGGGCGAGCACGTCGCGATCGGCGGAGAGGCCGAGGGCCCCGAGCCCTGGCCCGGCTGCGGCGCCGATGTTCAGCGCCGCGGTCGCGAAGGCTCCGCCCATCGTCGGCGCGCCCGAGGCGGCGCGGAGCACCCGGGCGACCAGGGTGCTGCCGACCCCGAAGGACACCATGCCCTGCACCAGCACGAGGGCGAGGAGCAGACCGGGACGGGCCGCCAGCAGCGCCAGGGCGACCCACCCGATCAGCAGCATCGGCCCTCCGACGGCGAGCAGCGGGCCGGGCCAGCGGTCGCTGAGTCGACCGGCGATCGTGACCCCGAGGAAGGATCCGATGCCGAAGGCCATCAGCGCCACCGGGATCCAGCCGTCCGCGAGCCCGGCGACCCCGGTCACGACCGGTGCCAGATAGGTGAATGCCGCGAAGGTGCCGGCGTTGACCAGGGCGGCGAGCACCATCGCCCGGAGCAGGGTCGAGGATCCGAGCGCGGCCAGCTCGGACCGCAGGTCCGGTCCGGCGGTGCGGGCGGAGGCAGCGGGCGTCCGCCGCATCCCCGCGAGGACCCCGAGGGCCGCCGGGATGCAGAGCAGGGCGATGGCCCAGAACGTCGCACGCCACCCCATGGCGGTGCCGAGCAGGGCCCCGGCGGGGACGCCGGCGATGGTGGCGAGCGTCGTGCCCGACAGCAGGATCGCCAGGGCCCGCCCCGTGCGATGCGCCGGCACGAGCGTGGTCGCCGTGCTCAGGGCGACGGCGAGGAAGCCGGCGCAGGCGAGGGCGCTGAGCGCCCGGGTGCCCAGGAGGATCGGAAACTGCGGGGTCAGCGCCGCGACCGCGTGGCATCCGGCGAAGACGAGCAGGCACGCCAGCAGGGTGGTCCGGGGCGGCCAGCGGCGGGCGAGCACCGCCATGAGTTGCGAGCCGAGGACCATTCCCCCGGCGAACGCCGAGGTCAGCAGACCGGCCGCGCCCAGAGGGACGTCGAGATCAGCAGCGATGGCGGGGATCAGCCCCGCCAGCATGAATTCGGAGGTGCCCATGACGAAGACCGCCAGGGCGAGAAGGAAGAGGACGAGCGGCATCGGATGCTCCGGGGTGGGGGTTCACGAGAGGGGGTCGTCTCGTCACCACGGCCGGCTGCCCGGGATGCGCCGGACCGGCTGCGCAGGGCGGATGCTCCGCGCGCAGCGGTGGGGGCTCAGCGGTTCCAGGGGCCGGCGGTGTGACCGTCAGCCCCTGACCTGTCTGATTCCGGACTCGTCATGGCCCCGATGCTAGCCGGGGCCCGCGGCCGGGCGCGCGGCATTTCTCCGGGGGCGTCCCCGCCGGAGGCGGGTCCGCCCGGGCGGGCGATAGGGTCGGTGCACCGACATGTCCGCACCGACAAGGGGTAAAGATTCCACGATGGCACCACGAGGCGACGTCGACATGGAGGCCTGGCAGGCCCGCTGCGCCCAGATCCTCGAGGAGGTCGCGCCCTCCGCTCCCTTCGCGCCGCTGGACGCCGACGATCCCTGGAGCTCGCCGTCCCTCGATGCGCTCGAGCAGCAGATGCTCGCCACGTGGGCATCGGCCGGGGACGTGCCTGCTGACCAGGCCGCTCAGTACGAGGCGTTCCTGGGCGAGGGGCTCCGGCGCCGGTTCGGCGGATCGTGGACCCTGCTGCCCCCGTCGCTCCTCGGCGAAGCGGCGGGCGACGCCGCCTGCGGGCTCGGCATCGCCTCCCCGGATGGTGAGTCCATCGATGTCGTCTCGAGCCTCGTGCCGCAGGCGTATCGCGCAGGGACGGGCACCTGGTGGTCCACCTGCTACCGCGCGCACGAGGAGATCCCGGGAGACCGCGCGATCTGAGGCGCGCCGACGTCAGACCCGGGCCGCGGCCGACGGCGCCCGTCCGTGGCCGACGGCGCCCGTCAGTGTCCGGCGGCCTCCGCCTCGTCCCCCAGGCGGTACTCGAGCCGCGGCAGCATCCTGCCGGGGATCGAACCGCTGGGCGCGGAGCCGATCCGCACGGCGCCGAAGCGGCGGTAGAAGGTCTCCGCCCCCGGGTCCGCGTCCAGCAGCACGCGCCGCACACCGCGGGCGCGGGCCTGCGCGAGGGCGTGCTCCAGCAGCAGCCGGCCGCAGCCGGTGCCGATCGCGGGAGGGTCGACGAAGAGGGCCTCGAGCTCGAGCGCCTCGGGCGGGCCGGGCAGGTCCGGCGCGCCCGCGACCGGCGCGAGGCGGACGATGCCGAGCACCGTCCCGTCGCGCTCGGCCGCCCACATCAGCTCCGAGCCGCAGGTCTCGGCGTCGTAGCGCAGCTCCTCGCGGCAGGCCTCGAGGAACTCCGGCGGATACCCCCAATGCCCCTTCGAGCGCAGCGCCAGGGCGGAGAGGGCCTCGTGCTCCTCCGGCCGGGTCCGGCGGATCACCGGCGCAGCGGCGGCATCCCGGCGTGGACCGGCGCCACCGGGTCCGCCGACGCGGCCGTCCTCGGCCCGGCGAGCCGTCTCAGCCATCGGTCCGCACGGCGTCGACGACCTGCTGGCAGGCGGCCAGACCGGCCCATTCGTCGTCGTCCGCGCCCGCGTACACCAGGCACAGCGGTCCGTCGTAGCCCGCCCCGAGGACGGCCTCCAGCGTGCGGCGGTACCGCGCGGGGTCCAGGGCGCCGTCCTCGGTGGTGGGGCACTTGGCGTGCGAGGTCTCGGCGCGGCCGGCGATGCTCGCCAGCTGCTGGTCGCGATCCGGCATCGTCCAGTTGTCCAGGTCGATGAGCAGGCCGATGGAGCCGCCCGTCGCGTCCAGCAGCGCGTGGACGTCGTCCGCGGTGGGCAGCAGCTGCTTCCAGTTCTCGGTGACCACGCGCACCGGGGATCCGGCGGCCAGGCGGGACAGGCGGGCGCCGCTGGCGGCGATGAGCTCGGGGGTGGGATCGGACTCGCCGGCGCACACCCGGCCGCGGGTCGCGCCGAGCACGGCGGCGTCCTCCAGCCAGCCGGCGATCCACGCCTCGTGGGCATCAGCGTCGGTGGGGTGGACGAGGTCGCCGTTGTCCACGAGCAGGGCGTCCAGCGCCACCTCGGCCTCGGCGAGCGCGGCGCGCAGCTCCTCGAGGTAGGAGCGGTCGCGGCGGGGCAGGTGGAAGTGGCACAGCTGCACGGTGCCGATGCCGTGCGCGGCGAGCTCTCGGGGCAGGTCCAGCATGTCCACGGCGCCGGGTGCCGCGGGCGTCGGGGTCATGGCGGTGGAGCCCGGCGGGTTGGCGTGCTCGGCGACGAAGCGGCCGAGCGTCCGATGCAGCGACCACGCGTGCACGGCCATCGGCGTCGCCGGGGCGGCGGAGCCGGGCGCGGCATCGGCGGAGAGGGCGGGAGCGGGGGCGACGTTCTGGGCGGCATTGCTCATGCGCGCCACTGTATCGGCCGGCCCCGCCCCCGCGGCAGGCCGCAGGCGCGGCCGCGGGGCGCCGCGCCGGTCAGGCGGTGCGGCGGCCGCGGGCGAGGTCCAGCAGGTGGTCCAGCACCCCGCCGGCGCTGGCGCGCAGACCGTTGTGCTCGTACTCGCTGGTCACCCAGGGGCGCATCTGCGGCAGCAAGGCGGCCGTGGCCAGGGAGTGCTCCCGGGGGACGTAGGCGTCCTCGAAGTACACGGCCGCGGCGGCGGGCACCTGGGCGGCGCGCAGGGCGTCCGGGTCGTACAGGGCGGGCCAGGCGTGCTCGGCGAGGAGGTCGGCGGCCTCGGCCCACGGGGCGAGCTCGGGATCCTCGGCGAACAGGGAGCGGTGCACGTGCTCGCCCGCCAGCAGGGTCGGGTCCTCCCGCACGGACTGCGGCATGGTGCGGTCCGCGGCCCAGCGGGTGGCGTGGCCGTCGGCCCAGCAGGATTCGTGCAGCACCGCGTACAGCGGGTTGCGGCCGCTGAAGGGCAGCGCGGCGGTGAGGTCATGGCGGAAGGCGGGGCTCGCGGGGTCCAGCTCGAGCAGGTAGTGCAGGCGCTCCGGCCCGCCGGAGGCGCCCAGCAGATGCCCGAGCGTGCGCAGGCGGTCGACGGAGACGGCCTGGCCGTCGGGCAGGTGCAGCTGCCCCGCCGCGGCGAGATCGGCCAGGTGCCGCATCCGGTCGCGGTCCCCGGCGAAGCGGGCGTAGAAGGCCTCGCTGCGGCGAGCCATCCCCTCCCAGGTGGTCGTGTACACCGCGTCCAGCTGCTCTCCGACGGCGGGAAGGCCGCCCGTGAACAGCGCCAGGTCCACGCTGCCGGCGTGCTCGGAGAGGTAGCGCAGGGCCGTGAAGCCGCCGAAGGACTGTCCCAGCAGGCTCCACGACGCGACCTCAAGGGCCTCGCGCAGCGCCTCGGCGTCGCGGACGATCGCATCGGCCCGGAAGCAGGCGAGGTAGGCGGCCTGGTCCTCGGCCGATGCCTCCCGCAGGGTCGCGGCGCCGCCGGCGGCGCCCTGCGGCAGCGGGCAGTCCAGGCCGATCGGCGTGGAGCGGCCGGTGCCGCGCTGGTCCAGCATCACCACGCGGAAGTCCTCGAGAGCCCGCGGCAGCCACGCCGGGGCGGCCGATTCGAGGGTGGGCCGCGGCGCCTCGGAGCCGGGCCCGCCCTGCAGGTAGACGAGGTAGGGGCGGTCCCGGCCGTCCTCGGCGGCGACCACGCGCGCGAACACCTCGAGCTGCGGGCCGTCGGGACGCTCGGGGTCCAGGGGCACGGGGAGCGTGAGGTCGCTCAGATGCAGGCCGGGCAGGGTCCAGGTGCGGGTCGTGAGGGGCATGACCTGCAGTCTAGGAGCGCCGGCCGGGTGGTGGGTCCACCGGGGACGGCGCGGCGGGCGGTTCAGGAGCCGGGGGTCCTCGGGCGGACCACGCGGGCGAGGATCGCCCCGCCGACGGCGACCACGTTCCAGATCAGCGCCAGGGCGAGCGCGACGACCGGCCACAGCACCGCCCCGTACTGCAGCTCGGAGTACAGCGGCGCCAGGGAGATCACCGCGCAGATCACCGTGCCGATCCCGGCGACCAGCAGCAGGCGGGCCGACAGGCGCCTCCCGGGCACCACCCGCATCGGCGATCGCAGGTCGAGGACCGCCAGCACGATCTCCGCGGCGCCGAGCAGCACCAGCAGCGTCGGCACGGCGAGGAACACCACCACTCCCAGGGCCATGGTGCGGCTCCCTCCGTCAGGTCCAGGTGCAGGCAGTGTACGGTCCTGCGATGAGCACCTCCGCCGCCCTGCCCGAGCTCTTCTCCCTGTCCGGCCGCACCGCCCTGGTCACCGGCGGCAGCAGCGGCATCGGCCGCGCGATCAGCACCGCCCTCGCGGCCGCCGGCGCGCACGTGCTGATCGCCGCCCGGCGCGAGGGGCCGATCCGGGAGGTCGTCGACGAGATCGCCGCGGCGGGAGGTTCGGCCGCGGCGCTGCCGGCGGACCTCGGCACCCGGGAGGGAGCCCGGGATCTCGCCGAGCGCGCCCTCGCGCACGTCGCGCCCGACGGCCCCCGCGGCGTGGACGTGCTGGTGTGCAGCGCGGGGATCAACCTGCGCCCGCCGATGCCCGAGCTCGACGAGGACACCTGGGACGCGACGATGGCCGTGAACCTCGATGCCCCGTTCCTGCTGGGCCAGGCGCTGGCCCCCGCCATGGCCGAGCGCGGCTGCGGCCGTCTGATCCACATCAGCTCGCAGCAGGCGCATCGGCCCTTCGCCGCGAGCGGGGCGTACGGGGTGTCCAAGGCGGCGCTGGAGGCGCTGGCCCGCTCGCAGGCCGAGGCCTGGTCCGCCCGCGGCGTCACCGCGAACGTGCTGATCCCCGGCTTCGTGCCGACGCCGCTGAACACCCGCCTCAGCTCGGACCCGGCCACGGTGCAGGCCCTCGCGGCCCGCACCCTGGTGGGCCGCAACGGCCGCCCCGAGGACTTCGCGGGCCCGGTCGTGTGGCTGGCGAGCGCCGCGAGCGCCTACGTGACCGGCCAGTCCATCGCCGTGGACGGCGGCTTCAGCGTGCACTGACCCCCTCCGGGCCGCCGCCGGGCACAGGAGCCGGCGAGGACGGGACCGGGCGCGTCAGAGGGACCAGCCGGTGGCGGTGCGGATGCGGGCGGCGACGCCGGCCGGGTCGGCGCCCGAGGTCGGGACGAGGACCTCCCCGCTGTGCAGGGGCAGCTCCCGCTCGCGCGCCGCGCGGCGGGCGACGGCGGCGACCTCCATGTCGGTGGCGCCGCGCAGATCATCGGCCGCCAGATGCGGTCCCGCCCCACGGGCGCGGGAGCGGGCGCGCTCGCGCAGCTCGGCGGGCGTCGCATCCAGCCGCACGGAGATCACCGGCACGTCCCCGAAGGCCGCGAAGGCCAGGTCCGGCCCGGCGCCGATGGGGGCGACGACGATGCTCGCCACGCCGCCGGCGCCGACGAAGCACTCGTGCAGCGCCGCCACGCAGTCGGCGCCGGCGACCCGCGCGGCCGCCGCACCGCCGGGGAGGTTGCGGGCCAGGGACAGCTCGGCGAGGTCGAGGAACCCGGTGCGCGTGCCGGCGCCCCAGGCGGCCTGCGCCAGCTCCCAGCCCACGCTCGAGGCGCCCGCGCAGCGCGGCCCCGTGATCCACAGGACCGGCGCGGTCTGCGCATCGGCGTGCTCGAGCGGCGCCGCCGGCCCCTCCGGACCGCTGTCCTCTCCGGCCGCCGCGGCGAGGACGGCCTCGACCGCGTCCTCGACGCCGAGCCCGTCCAGCGCCACGCGGCGCCAGCCATCGGCCAGGCGGGCCGATTCCTCGGTGCCGATGCGGACGGCCTCCTCGCGCTGCTCCGCGCTCCAGCCGCGGGCGCCGAGCCGTGCATGGCGCTGCTGAGGGGCGAGGTCCAGCCAGAGGGAGGCGACGGACTCGCCTGCGGTGCGCGGCGG
The DNA here is from genome assembly GCF_000576425.1 of Brachybacterium phenoliresistens. Taxonomy (GTDB): domain Bacteria; phylum Actinomycetota; class Actinomycetes; order Actinomycetales; family Dermabacteraceae; genus Brachybacterium; species Brachybacterium phenoliresistens. The sequence goes on from NZ_KK069993.1 coordinate 50,005, forward strand.
CGGGGCGTCGGGGCTGGCGACCCCGGAGACGAGGAGGGACCGGGAGCCGGCGCGACGGTGGATGCTCGCCACGAGGTCGAGGGCGTGCTCCTTGAGCACCCAGCGGTCCGCGTCGCCGTCCGGGGCGGGGTAGAGCATGCCGAGCTGGTCGATGTCGACGGAGGAGACGGGCTCCCCGTCCGCCGCCAGGCGCGCGGCGATGGCGAGCGCCAGCGTCGACTTGCCGACGCCGGGAGGCCCGGCCAGACGTAGAACATGCATGTCAGGAGCCTACTGGGAGGTAGGCGGGGCGGGCACAGGAATATCGTCTGCAGGACGGCCCGACGGCTCAGGCCTGCAGCTCGAGCACCCGGATCGCGAGCTGGACGCGGTTGGTGACGTGGAGCTTGTCGAACAGCCGCCCCACGTGCGTCTTCACCGTGGGCAGCGACAGGAACAGCGCCTCGCCGATCTCGCCGTTGGTCAGCCCCTGCGCCACCAGCTGCGCGACCTCCCATTCGCGGGCGGTGACGCCGGCGGGAAGCTGCCCGGCGGGCGCGGAGCGGAGCCCGCCGCCGGGGCTGTCCGATGCGCCGCGCGGCGCCCCGTCCGGCAGCGATCCGGCGCGGGGGTCGCGAGGACGGGACCCCTCGGCCCCGCTCGCGCCGTCGGCGGCGAGGTCGACCAGGCGCCGCAGCACCAGCGGGGAGAAGCGCGCCCGGCCCTGCGCCGCCTCGTGCACCGCCTGCACCACGTCCTGCGGAGGGGTGTCCTTGAGCAGGAAGGACACGGCGCCGGCCCGCAGGGCATCGAGCAGGAAGCCATCGGTGTCGAAGGCGGTGAGCACGACGATCGCCGCGCGGGCCCCCTGGGCGTGCAGGCGCCGCGTCGCCTCGATGCCGTCCATGCCGGGCATGCGGATGTCCATGAGCACGACGTCGGGATCCAGGGCGTCGACGGCGCGGAGGGCGCCGGCGCCATCGGCCTCCTCCCCCACCACCTCGATGCCCTCGGCGCCGTCGATCATCAGGCGCAGCCCGGCGCGCATGAGGTTCTCGTCGTCCACGAGGAGCAGCCGCACGGTGCCCGTGCCGGGGTCGGTCATGGTCAGTCCCTCCAGGGAAGTCGTGCCTCGACCGCGAAGCGTCCCGCGGTCCCGTCCTCGATGTGCAGGCTGCCGCCCAGCAGCACGATCCTCTCGCGCACCCCGACCAGCCCCAGCCGGGCGCCGGCGGCGGGCGCCTCCCGGGGCACGGGGTTGGAGGCGCGCAGCACGAGCTGCTCGCCCGCACGGTGCAGGCGCAGGTCCAGCCGGGTGCCCGGGGCGTGCTTGCGCGCATTGGTCAGCAGCTCGCGGGCGATCCGCACCAGGGTGACCACGCCCGCCCGGCTCATGCCGTCCAGCATCTGCGGGGTGAAGGGCTCCTCGCCGGCGGCCGGATCCTCGGCCGGGGCATCGCTCCACAGGAGCGTCATCTCCTGCCCGGCGGCGCGAGCGTCCTCGAGCATGGTGACGAGGTCCGCGGCGGTGGGCAGCGGCATGCCGTCGGCGCGCAGCGCCCCGAGGACCTCCCGCAGCTCGGTGTTCGCGGCCTGGGCGCCGCGACGGATGATGCTCGCGGCCTCCTGCCGCTGCGCCTCCGGCAGGTCCCGGCGGTATTCGAGCGCGCCGGCGTGCATGGCGATGAGGGAGAGATGGTGGGACAGGCTGTCGTGCATGTCGCGGGCGATCGCGGCCCGCTGCTCGGCCTGCGCCTGCGCGATCAGCGCGCGATGCTCCCGTTCGAGGGCGTCCCGCTCGCGGCGGGCGGTGGAGGCCTGCGCGCGCAGCGAGGCGATGAGCGCCGCGCGGGTGCCCCGGGCCCGGCCCCACAGCAGCGCCGCTGCCGCGAACGCGCAGGTCATCAGCATCTCCCAGGGCAGGGTCCCGCTGGACGATCCCTCCGCCCAGCGGAACAGCAGGGAGGAGACGACCGAGCCGCCGACGGCGAGGATGATCGCCGCCGCGTCCAGCAGCCGTGTGCGCCGCTCGCCGAGGCGGGCCAGGGCCACGGCGGCCGCCGCGACCGACATGCCGCTGACGGCGAGGGCCGCCACCAGGATCAGGTTCGCGGCCCCGGCGCGGCGCATCGGCCCGACGGCGAGCGCCGCCGCGAGCCCCACCAGCAGGTCGACGACGAACAGGGCGACCAGCCGGTCCGAGAGGTCGCCCTGCTCGTCGATCGTCGTCCCGTAGACGAAGACCAGCACGAGCAGGCCGATGATCAGGCAGATCGCGGAGACGCCGACGGCGCGCAGGGCGCGCAGCCACCACGGGGCGGGAGGCGGCGGCTCCAGGGACGGCCCGGCCGGGGAGGGGCTGTCCGCGGAGTCGCCGGCCGGGGACGGGTGCGCGGAGGACGCGATCACGGGGGCGGGCATGAGGACATCGTAGGAACCGGGGCCGGCCCGGCGGATCGGCCGAAAGCACGACCTCCGCGCGGCGGGGGCCTCGGGGACAATGGCTCCCATGGGCTCCCCGCTGACGATGACCGACGAGTTCCGCACGGCGCTGGACCTGCTGCTCTCGGGGCGGAGCATGTTCCTCACCGGTCGCGCGGGCACGGGCAAGTCGACGCTGATCCGCCTGTTCCTGGAGCGCACGGACCGGCGGGCGGTGACCGTGGCCCCCACCGGGATCGCGGCCCTGACCGTGGACGGGTACACGATCCATCGGCTGTTCTCCTTCCCGCCGGGGGTCAGCGAGGAGACCGTCCGCGGGCCCCGGTATTTCCCGGGGCGCTTCGCCCGGACCCTCGCCGAGCTCGAGGTGCTGATCGTCGACGAGGCGTCGATGGTGCGCGCGGACCTGTTCGACGCCCTCGTCGCGGCGCTCGAGCGGTTCGGGCCGAAGCCCGGCGCACCCTTCGGCGGGGTGCAGCTGGTGCTGGTCGGGGACCTGCACCAGCTGCCGCCGGTGGTGCGGGACTCCGAGGCCGGGTTCATCCAGGAGCGCTTCGGCAGCCCGTACTTCTTCTCCGCACGGCACTTCGACCGCGACGCCTTCCCCGTCGTCGAGCTGACCACCGTGTTCCGGCAGATCGGCGACGCGCACCTGGTGGACCTGCTGAACCAGGTGCGCGAGGGGGCACTGCTGGAGGACGCCCGCACCCGGCTGAACACCCGCACCGACCGGGACTTCGAGCCGGCCGAGCACGAGTTCTGGCTGACCCTCGCGACCACCAACTCCACCGTGAAGAGCCGCAACGCACGCATGCTCGCGCAGCTGCCCGGGCCCGTCCACCCGTTCGCCGCCGAGATCCGCGGCGACCTGGACGGCTTCGAGCAGCCCACCGATGCCCGCCTGGACCTCGCCGAGGGCGCCCAGGTCATGATGCTCAGCAACGACCCCTCGGACCGGTGGGTCAACGGGAGCATCGGCCGCATCACCCGGATCCGCCGCGATGCGGACGGTCCGGTCGTGGACGTCCGCCTGCGTGAGGGCGAGGAGGTCGAGGTCCGCCCGCACACCTGGGACGTGACCCGGCCGCGAGTCGAGGGCGGGCAGCTGCTCCACGACGTCGTCGGCAGCTTCACCCAGCTGCCGATGAAGCTGGCCTGGGCCATCACCATCCACAAGTCCCAGGGGCAGACCCTGGACCGGGTGGTCGTCGACCTCACCGGCGGTACCTTCGCCAACGGCCAGCTGTACGTGGCGCTGAGCCGGTGCACGAGCCTGGAGGGCCTGGTGCTGCGCCGCGACGTGCTGCCCCGGGACCTCAAGACGGACCCGCGGGTGCGGCGGTTCCTCACCGCATCGGCCCCGGCGGAGGACGCCCTGGGCGAGGTGTACCTCGCCGCCCTCATGGTCGGCGAGCGCGGCGACCGCTTCCGGCCGCGGCCCGTGGAGATCGCCGTGGTCACCGATGACGGCGACGAGGCCTCCACCGTCGTCAACCCGACCATGGACCTGTACCGGGCGCGCACGGAGCACGGCATCACCACCAGTGACGTGCAGCTGGCGCCCGTCCTCGCCGAGGCCTGGCCGGCGCTGTCCCCGCTGCTGGCCGGTCGCGTCGGCGTGGGCGTCGGGATCGACGAGCTGCTGGGGCACATCGACGTCGAGCTCAAGCGCAACGGCCGCCTCGAGCCGATGCCGATGGGCGTCGAGCTGCCCGCCGCCGAGCTCACCAGCGCCGAGCGCACCGCCCTGCGCACCGGCACGGCCCTGGACCGGGCGCGGGCCGTGCGCGACGCGGCGCTGCGGCTGCGCCGCGAGGCGGCCCACGCGGCCGATGCGACCGACGCGACCGACGCGACCGATGCGACCGACGCGACCGACGCGACCGATGCGACCGATGCGACCGATGCGACCGATGCGACCGATGCGACGAGCCTGCCGCTGCTGTCCCCCGTCGGCCAGGTGTTCCCGCAGCTGCCGCGCGGGCACGGCTACCTGCTGGCCCGCACCACCGGCGCCGCCGGGACGGACGGCCCGACGGGCTTCGTCGTCGGCGGCAACGTCTCGGCCGAGGACGACGCCGCCCACCTGCTCGCGCAGTCCCTGGCCGCGGCATGGGAGCGGGTGATCGACGCCGACCAGGTCGCGGTGGACCGTCTGCGCGAGGTCGAGGCCCACTACGGGGTGACGGTGCTGCCCGCGGACCTGCAGCTCGAGGGCCCGCCCGACCTCGCGACGCTGCTGCAGCCGGGGGTGCGGGTGTGCTTCACCGGCACCGTCGTCCACCCCGACCACGGCGTGCTCGAGCGGGAGGAGATGGAGCAGATCGCCGCCCGGCGCGGCCTGCTCCCGGTCGCGAACGTCACCAAGACCCGGACCGATGTCCTGGTCGTCGCCGAGCGCGGCAGCCAGTCCGCCAAGTCCCGCAGCGCCGCGAGATGGGGCAAGCCCGTCCTGGTCGCCGAGGACTTCCTCGCCTGGGCGCTCTGAGGGGGAACTCCCCCGCAGCGCGAGGCCTCCGGGGAATCCCCCGCCGCGTCGCCCTCGGCGCGTCCTGAGCCCTGCGCCGCCTGCTACTCCCAGTCGCCGCGCCTATCCTGTCGCGGGCCCCGTCCGCCCCGGACCAGGGCCCGAGCGATCTATGGACGGGACGTGGACCTTGCCTGAGCTGCCCTTCTCCCGGATTCGCCGACGCCGGCGCCGCCTCGAGCCGGACCTCATCACCTCCGCGGGAACGACCGATGCGCCCGCGGACGCGGAGGACCCGCGCCGGGAGACGCCCGCGGGATCCCGCGCCGAGTCGAGCATCGTCGACAGCGCCGTGTACGTCGACGGGGCGCGCATCGCATCCCCCGCCTGCCTCGCCGACTCGTACCGGGCGCTGCGCTCCCAGGAGGACGCGGTGGGCTGGATCGGCCTCTACCGCCCGGGGCAGGACGACCTGGCGAGCCTGGCCGCGGAGTTCGACCTGCACGAGCTGGCCGTCGAGGACGCGATCCTCGCCCATCAGCGCCCCAAGATCGAGCGGTACGACGACACCCTGTTCGTGGTGCTGCGCGCCGCCCGCTACCTCGACGACGTCGAGGAGGTCGAGTTCGGGGAGGTGCACCTCTTCGTCGGCCCCGACTTCGTGCTCACCGTCCGGCACAGCGAGTCCCCGGACCTCTCCGCCGTGCGCCGCCGCCTGGAGTCCAACCCCGAGCTGCTGCGCCTGGGGCCGGAGGCGATCCTCTACGCGGTCCTGGACCGGGTGGTCGACGGCTATGCACCGGTCGTCGCGGGGCTGTCCAACGACATCGACGAGATCGAGACCCAGGTGTTCCTGCGCGACCCCGGGGTCTCGCGGCGCATCTACGAGCTCTCCCGCGAGGTGATCGAGTTCGAGCGCGCCACCAAGCCCCTGCTGGCAGTGCTGAGCAGCCTGGGCGCCGGCTTCCAGAAGTACGGCACCGACGAGGAGCTCCAGCGCTAGCTGCGCGATGTCGAGGACCACCTGGTGCAGGTCGTCGAGCACGTGAGCGGGTTCCGCGAGATGCTGCGCGACATCCTCACCGTGAACGCCACGCTCGTCGCTCAGGCGCAGAACGAGGAGATGCAGAAGCTCAGCGAGCTCAGCGTGGCCCAGGGCGAGGAGGTCAAGAAGATCTCCGCCTGGGCGGCGATCCTCTTCGCCCCGCAGATCGTCGGCACCGTGTACGGGATGAACTTCGACCGCATGCCCGAGCTGCACTGGGCGTACGGCTACCCCTTCGCCCTGGTGATGATGCTGGCCGTCGCCGTCGCCCTGTACGCCGCCTTCCGCCGCCGCGGCTGGATCTGATCCCTCGGAGGCCATGACCGGCCTCGGCAACGGAACGGTCACGGCGCCCCGGCGGCCTGGGAGCGGCTGCCTCCCGATGGAAGCATGACGGGATGAAGGTGATCGATCATCGCGAAGGCTCCTGGTACCTGCTGCAGGAGGACGAGGAGCTGCTCCTCGAAGCCCACTGCGAGCACCGGTCCTTCGGCTACAGCGTGCTCATCGTCCTGAACCTGTCCGAGCGCCGCGCATACCTGCGCCGCGGGCCCGATGCGCTGGACGACCTGGCCCGGGCGATCGACGCCTCCGCCCCCGTCGCCCGGGGCTCGGCGTCCCGGTACCGCGATCGCGACCGCACCAGCATGCTCGGCCACGAGGTGACCGAAGCGGTGCGCGCCTGGCAGGCCGCGACCGTCTGACCGGTCGGCGGGATCTCGATCCCGGCGGGCGCGCGGCTCAGCGAGCCGCGCCGCTCAGCGCCCGCCCAGCACGTCCTCGACGGCGGCGGCCGCGCGGTCCACGTCCTCGGGGGTGGTGGTCGGGGCGAGCGTGAGGCGCACGGCGGTCTGCGCGATCTCGCGGTCGATGCCGAGCGCCGTGAGCACGTGCGAGGGCTCGTCGCTGCCGGCCGCGCAGGCCGATCCGCTCGAGGCGATGACGCCGCGCTCCTCGAGGTCCAGCAGGATCGATTCGCCGCTGACGCCGGGGAAGCAGAACGAGGCATGGGCGGGATGCCGCGGCGCGCGGGGCCCGGTGAGCAGGGCGCCGTCGTAGGCCGCCAGGACCCGGCCGATCAGCCGGTCCCGCAGCGCGGCCAGGCGCGCGGCCTTCTCCTCCCGCTCCGCCTCGGCCAGCTCGAGAGCGACGGCGAGCGCGACGGCGAAGGCGACGTTCTCGGTCCCGGACCGGCGCCCGGACTCCTGGCCGCCGCCGTGGATCACCGGCTCCAGCGGAAGGCGACCGCGGATCATCGCCAGGCCCGTGCCCTTGGGGGCGCCGAGCTTGTGGCCGGACAGCGTGATCGCATCGGCCCCCAGGCCCCGCAGGTCCAGGAACCCGGCGGCCTGCACCGCGTCGGTGTGCAGCAGGGCGCCGACCTCGTGCGCGGCGTCGGCGAGCGCGGGGATGTCCGCGACCGCGCCGATCTCGTTGTTGGCGTAGGCGAGGGAGACCAGGGTCGTGTCCGGGCGCAGCACGGCGCGCAGGGCGTCGGGCGTGACGACCCCGCCTGCGCCGACCTCGGCGAAGGAGACCTCGAACCCGTGGATCCGCGCCAGGTGATCCACGCTCTCGAGCACGGCCTCGTGCTCGATCGGCGAGGTCACCAGGTGGCGGCCGCGCGGGGCGGCGAGGGCGAGCCCCTTGATGGCGAGGTTCGCGCCCTCGGTGCCGCCGCTGGTGAAGACGACGTCGCTGCGCCGCACGCCGAGCACCGCGGCGGCCCGGCGGCGGGCGTCCTCGAGCCCGGCGGCCGCGGCCTCCCCGGCCGTGTGGTGGCTGGACGGGTTGCCGAAGGTGCCGGTGAGGTACGGCCAGGCCGCCTCGAGGGCTTCCCGGCGCACCGGGGTGGTGGCGGCGTTGTCGAGGTACAGCATGCTCAGGACGCCGCCCGGTCGGCAGGGTCCCCGGCGCGGACCTGCACATCCAGCCCCAGGTCGAGGCTGCGCACCGAATGGGTGAGCGCCCCGGAGGAGATCACGTCCACGCCCGTGCGGGCGATCGCGCCGACGGTCTCCAGGGTGACGTTCCCGCTGGCCTCGACGACGGCGCGGCCGGCGACGATCTCGACGCCGCGGACCAGGTCCTCGAGGGAGAAGTTGTCGAGCATGATCACGTCGACGCCGCCGGCGATCACCGGCTCGATCTGGTCGAGGCGGTCGACCTCGACCTCCATCCGCGTGGTGTGGCCCAGGCGCTCGCGGGCCGCGCGGATCGCGCCGGTGAGGTCCAGGCCCTGCTCGCGCAGCACGGCGAGGTGGTTGTCCTTGGCCATCACCGCGTCCGAGAGGGAGAAGCGGTGGTTGATGCCGCCGCCCGCGCGCACCGCGTGCCGCTCGACGGCGCGCAGGCCCGGCGTGGTCTTGCGGGTATCGGTGATCCGCGCGCCCGTGCCGGCGACGGCGTCGACGAACGCCCGGGTGAGGGTGGCGATGCCGGACATGCGCTGGGTGAAGTTCAGGGCGATCCGCTCGGCCTGGACGACGGCGCGGGCCGGTCCCTCGACGGCGGCCAGCACGTCGCCGGCGGCGAAGGCGTCGCCGTCGGCGGCGTGCAGGGTCACCTGCACGGCCGGGTCGGTGAGGCGGAACGCGGCGGCAAACACCTCGGCGCCGGCGAGCACTCCGGCCTCGCGGGCGCGCAGCTCGGCCCGGGCCCGGGCGGTCGCGGGCAGGAACGCCTCGCCGGTCGCGTCGCCCCAGGGGGCGTCCTCGGCGAGGGCCGCGGCGACGACACGGTCGATGTGGGCGGGGGTGAGCATGGGGCCTCCAGGGCGGGATCAGCGCGTGGGCTGCAGGGGTCGAGGGGACGGGAGGGGCGGGAGATCGACGAGCTCGTCCCCGCGCGGGAAGCTCGGGTCGGGCTCCCGCGCGGCGGCCGAGGCGGCCTCGCGCTTCGGGGCGTCCTGCGGGTGCGCCGGGACCGGATCATCGGCCGCATCCCGGCGGTGGTGCGCGCCGACGGAGCCGGGTCGGGCGAGCGCCGCCTCGACCACGCAGCGGGCCAGGTGCAGGAGGTTGCGGTCCTCGAGCGCGGCAAGGGTGGTCGGCGCGGGCGGGGCCCAGGTCGCGAGGATGCGGGCGGCCTCCTCCAGCTCCGCGCCGGTGCGCAGCAGGCCGACCTGCCGCCACATGAGCTCCTGCAGCTGGGCGCGGGTCCAGTCCCGGCTGGCCGATGCTCCTTGGTCGGTGCCGGCCGCCGCGGTGCCGGGCCGAGCGGTGCTGCGATGGTCGGGGGCGGTTGCCTCGGCGAGCTGCGGCCGCTCGGCCGCGGCGAGGAACCCCGCGGCGACGGCGGCGGTCCGCGCCTCGGCGAGGGCGGCATCGGCCGCGCGGGCGCCGAAGACGGTCCCCTCGAGCAGGGAGTTCGAGGCGAGGCGGTTCGCGCCGTGCACGCCGGTGCGGGCGCACTCCCCCGCCGCGAACAGGCCCGGCACGGTGGTGCGGCCGTCGAGATCGGTGAGGATCCCGCCCATCATGTAGTGCGCCGCCGGGGTGACGGGCACGCCCTCGCGCGCCCAGTCGAAGCCGGCCGCGCGCACCGCGGCGTCGATGGTCGGGAAGCGGCGCGCCAGCAGCCGCGCCCGCTCGTCCGCGTCGATGCCGGCGGGGCCGATGGCGGTGGCGTCCAGCAGCACGGGCCGACCGCCCTGCGCCTGCATGACCTGCACGATCGCGCGGGCGACGACGTCGCGCGGGGCGAGCTCGGCCCGCGGGTCGATCCGGGGCATGAAGCGGTCGCCGTGGGCGTCGCGCAGCAGCGCCCCCTCGCCGCGCACCGCCTCGGAGACGAGGAACGATCCCGCACCGCTCCCGGCGGCGAGCGCCGTCGGATGGAACTGGCAGAACTCGAGATCGGCCAGCCGGGCGCCGGCGCGCCGAGCGGCGGCCATCCCGTCCCCGGTGGCGACCGCGGGGTTCGTGGTGTGGGCGTAGAGCTGCCCGGCGCCGCCCGTGGCCAGGACCACCGCCCCGGCCCGGACGGTGAGCTCCCGGCCATCGGCCGCGAGGAAGCGGGCGCCGCGCACGGCGCCGTCCTCGACCACCAGGTCCACCAGCGCGGCCTGCTCGCGCACCGGAATGCCGCGGGCGCGGACGGCCGCGACCAGCGCGGTCTCGATGGCGAGGCCGGTCGCGTCGCCGCCCGCATGGAGGATGCGGGGGCGGCCATGGGCGCCCTCCAGCCCCAGGGCGTGCGGGCTGCCGGGCCCGTCGGTGCGATCGAAGGCGACCCCGAGGGCGATGAGCTCCGCGATGCGCTCCGGGCCCTCCTCGCACAGCACGCGGACGGCCTCGGGCTCGGCGAGGCCCGCCCCGGCGGCCAGGGTGTCCGCCGCATGGGCGGCGGGGGTGTCGCCCGGACCGACGGCTCCGGCGATGCCGCCCTGGGCGAGGCGGGTGGCGCCGTCGGCGAGCTCGCCCTTGGTCACCACGAGCACGCGGGCGGAGGCATCGGCCCGCAGCGCGGCGCTGAGCCCCGCGATGCCCGAGCCGATGACCAGCACGTCCACGGCCTCCTCGGGCGCGGCCGCGCCGGGCGCGCTGCGGCGCGCGGTCATGTCAGGCCTCCGCCCCGGCGGTCCCCCGGGCGGGAGCCGCGGAGCCGGGCTTGGCGGCGAGCATCCGCTCCAGCGCCAGGCGCGCGGGCTCGGCGACGTCGTCGGAGACGGTGATGCGGTTGATGACCTCGCCCTCCAGCAGCGACTCGAGCGCCCAGGCGAGGTATCCGGGGTGGATGCGGTACATCGTCGAGCAGGGGCACACCACCGGGTCCAGGCAGAAGATCTCGTGCTGGGGGTGCTGGGCGTTCAGGCGCTGGACGAGGTTGATCTCGGTGCCGATCGCGAAGGTCGTCGGTTCGGCGGCGCCCTCGATGGCCTTGCGGATGTAGTCGGTGGAGCCGGCCTCGTCGGCCGCGTCGACCACGGGCATCGGGCATTCGGGGTGGACGATCACGCGCACGCCCGGGTGCTCGGCGCGGGCCTTGTCGATCTGCGCGGTGGTGAAGCGCTTGTGCACCGAGCAGAAGCCGTGCCACAGCACGACCTTCGCGTCCTGGAGGGTCTGCTCGTCGTTGCCGCCGAGGGCCTTGCGCGGGTTCCACATCGGCATCTGCTCGAGGCCGATGCCCATGGCCTTGGCGGTGTTGCGGCCCAGGTGCTGGTCCGGGAAGAACAGCACCCGCTGGCCGCGCGCGAACGCCCACTCCAGCACCGTCGCGGCGTTCGAGGAGGTGCACACGATCCCGCCGTGGCGGCCGCAGAAGCCCTTCAGCGCGGCCGAGGAGTTCATGTAGGTCACGGGGATGATCGGGACCCGCCCCTCGGCGTCGGGCTCGGTCCCGTAGATCTCGGTGAGCTGCTCCCAGCACTCCTCGACCTGGTCGATGTCGGCCATGTCGGCCATCGAGCAGCCGGCGGCGAGGTTCGGGAGGATGACGGCCTGCTCGGGGGTGGAGAGCAGGTCCGCGGTCTCGGCCATGAAGTGCACGCCGCAGAAGATGATCGCCTCCGCCTCGGTGTGCGCCTTCGCGGCGTTGGCGAGCTGGAAGGAGTCGCCCACGTAGTCGGCGTACTGGACGACCTCGTCGCGCTGGTAGAAGTGGCCCAGGACCACGACCTTCTCCCCCAGCTGCGCCTTGGCGGCGCGGATGCGCGCATCGAGCTCCTCGCGGCTCGCCTCGCGGTACTGGGCGGGGATCTCGCCCTGGCGCGGGGAGGCGGCCGGGATCGGATCGGCCATCGAGGCGCCGGGCCCGTAGCCGGGGTCGCGCGCGTCGACGTCCCAGGGGGCGTCCAGCAGCTGGGTGGAGCAGGTGCTGCCGGCGGCGGCGCCGCGGGAGATGTCGCGGATGGTCAGGTCGACCGATGCGGTGGTGGTCATCGTGTCTCCTCGGGGTGGGTGGGGCGGATCGGGGCGGGGGTCAGAGGCCGGTGAGCGGGCCGTTGTCAGCGAGCTCGATGGACTCGTCGTGGCGGTACAGCTGGGCGGGGCGGTGGCGTCCGCCGGTGCGGAACTCGCCGGTGGGGACGAGCCGGCCCGACGCCTCCATCTGGCGTCGGAAGTTCGCGGGGTCGAGGGTCCTCTGGAGCACGGCCTCGTGGACGGCGCGCAGCTCGGCGAGGGTGAAGGTCTCGCCGAGGAAGGCGGCGGCGATGCGGGAGTACTCGACCTTGTTGCGCAGGCGCCACAGGGCGTACTCGACGATCAGCGCGTGGTCGAAGGCCAGCTCGGGCAGCTCGTCGGCGACGACCCAGCGCACGTTGAGGGTCTCCACGCCGGCCTCGGCTTCGTCGGCCCGCACCAGCGCCCAGTACACGACCGAGACGGTGCGCTCGGCGGCGGTCGGCGCGCGGTCCAGGCTGCCGAAGGCGTAGAGCTGCTCGAGGTAGCTCGGGGCGAGCTTCGTGGTCTCGCGCAGGTTCCGTGCGGCCGATGCGGCGAGCCCCTCGTCCGGTGCCAGCGGGCCGCCCGGCAGAGCCCATGTCCCCTGGTGAGGGGCGCGGATGCGGCGCACCAGCGGGATCCACAGGACGGGCCGGCGCGTGCGGGGGTGGGGGCGCAGCGCGAAGATCACCGTCGAGACGGCGAGCGAGACCTCATCGGCCATGTCCGGGACACCTCCACTTAAAGTCGTCGGGACCTTATGAGTTGCGTCGACCTTAGGGTCACTGCGACCAGAAGTGGAGGGATGCCCGGGATGCTATGACGGCGGTCACAGGGTCGGTGACCTTAACTCCGGTCACCTCGGGGCCGACGAGCGGCCGGAGGCCGCCGCCGACACGCCGCGATCGAGCCCCGCGGGACTACGCTCGGGGCATGAGCGAGAAGCCGACGAGCATCGACGACTACCTCGCACCGCTCGCACCGGAGGTCCGCGCGGAGCTGGAGCGGATCCGCGCCCTCGTGACGGGCCTCGTGCCCGAGGTGGAGGAGTCGATCAGCTACGGGATGCCCACGCTGAGCTACCGCGGCCGCGCCCTGGTGTATTTCACGGCCTCGAAGAAGCACATGAGCTTCTATCCCTCCAGCTGGGCGATCGAGGAGCTGGGCGACCGCCTGGCGGACTACCCGACCACCCAGCACGCGATCCGGTTCACCCTGGAGAACCCGCTGCCGGACGACCTGATCGAGGACCTCGTCCGCGCGCACCGGCGCGACATCGACGCCGACCGCCGCTGAGCGGAGGTCGGGCCGCGACCGACGCACCCGGAGAGCCCCCGCCTCCCTGCACTCACGTATACATCGATGGAAATTCTGCCCTCCGAGCCTCTTGCGCGCCGTTTGCATCGATGCAAAGCTTGCGTCCGCGCGGAGTGACCGCGCTCACCTCGACGAGGAGGAACCATGGAATCACGCCCCCACGCCACCCCCGGTCGGGCACCGGTGCCCCGCACCGGACCTGCCCGCGCTTCGTCCCGCGCATCGGCCGGAAGCTCGGCTGCGGCCGATGCAGCCGGCGGCCTCCGCCCCGGACGGCGCACCCTCATGGCGGGGATGGCCGCCGCCGTGCTCGGCGGCCACGCCGCACTGACCGCGCAGTCCGCCAGCGCCGCCTACCCCGGCCCCGGGATCGTCACCGGCGACATCACCGAGGTGCACGATCCGGAGATCATCCGCACGTCCAGCGGCACCTACCTGCTCCCCAGCACCGGCGACGGGATCTCGCTGCGCACCTCCACCGACCGCACGCACTGGACCGCGGCCGGCGCCGCGTTCCCCGGCGGCACGCCCTGGGCCGATCCCTACACCGGCGGCAGCCGGCACCTGTGGGCGCCCGAGATCCACTTCGCGAACGGGCAGTTCTACCTGTGGTACTCCGCCTCGACCTTCGGGTCGAGGCGATCGGCGATCTTCGTGGCCACCAGCCCCAGCGGCGCGGCCGGGACCTGGACCCACCGCGGCCTGGTCGTCGAGACGTTCGAGAACAGCGACCACAATGCGATCGACCCGGCGCTCGTGGTGGACTCCGCCGGCACCTGGTGGCTGGCCTACGGCTCCTTCGGGGACGGGATCCGGATGATCCGCCTGAGCTCCTCGACCGGGCTGCGCTCGGGTACCGAGATGCACCGGCTGGCCAGTCGGGGCGGCGGGCCCATCGAGGCGCCGACCATCCACCGCGCCAAGAACGGCTACTACTACCTGTTCGTGTCCTTCGACTACTGCTGCCGCGGGGCGGACAGCACCTACCGCGTCATGGTGGGCCGCTCGACCTCGGTCACCGGCCCCTACCGCGACCGCGCCGGGAACTACATGACTGCGGGCGGCGGCACCGAGATCCTCGCCGGGCAGGGCTCGATCCACGGGCCGGGCCACCAGGCCGTGCTCGCCGATGCCGACTCCGACGTGCTCTTCTACCACTACTACGACGACGCCGGCACGCCGCGCCTGGGCATCAACCTGCTGGCCTACGACTCCTCCGGCTGGCCGTACGTGCACTGAGGTGGCCAGTGGCCGTGGGGCGCAGGGCGGGCGCCCTGCACCCCACGGCTCGACCACAGGGATCGCGGGGCCAGTCAGTTCACGCCACGACGCCCTGGGTGCGCAGGACGCCCATGGAGCCGTACAGCTCCTGCAGCCGGGCCAGTTCGTCCGAGGCGTGGAAGGAGACGATGCCACGGCCGTAGTCCTTGGCGACCTCGAGGGCGAAGCGAACGGCCTGGTCGACGTCGTGCAAGTCAGTCGCACCTGTCGCGGAGCCGGGGACGGCGGACTCGGTCACGATCGCGACGCCGACCACCGGCGCAGCGGTCGCGGTGCACGGCTGGACGATCGAGTTCACGTGGTAGACGTCGTTCCCGTAGGGGGTGATGTCCTGCATCGTGATCGGCATGACGGCGGGCGCGCGCCCGGTGGTGCGGCTCAGCACGTCCAGCAGAGACTCGGACACACGCAGGATCCAGCCGTCGGCGATGGTGGGCGTGATGGCGATGCCCTTGTGGTTCAGGACCCGGTTGCCCTTGGTGGTGTCGATCGAGAGGATCGCGTCCATCTCGTCGCTGACCTCGTGTTCATTGCTGACGTCCTGCTCGACGACGGAGCCCATGAAGGGGACCGGCTCGTGCGGCTGGGTCGGGGCGTCCGGATCGATGTGCGTGGCGACGATGACGTCCCCGGGCAGGCGGTCGCCGCGCTCGACCATCGACAGCAGCTTCGCCGCGATCGTCACGGCGGAGAGCGCGCCGTCCCCATCGCTGACGAAGCCGATCTGCTCGGGCCGTGCGCCGAGCCCGCCGAGGCGGCCGAGGATCCCGAGGGTCGGGGCGGGGCCTCCGGCGCGCTTTCCCTGGCCGCCGGGGACCACCACCCGCAGGAAGTCCGTGGTGCCGATCTCCGTGGTGACCGCCTGGACCTCGATATCGGCCTCCGGTGCGATGGCCCGGAGGAAGGCGACGACGTCTGCGCCGCGCACGGCCGGGTCGTCGAGGAGGTCGTAGGCGGCGATCAGATGACTGAAGGACATGAGGGGTTCTCTCCTGTGGATGGGTCGGACAGGCATTCAGGATGTGAGGGCCGCGAGACCGAGCGCCTCGGCGGCGAGCCGGGCGGCGATCGAACGGGCGACGATGACGGGCAGCCCGGTCTCCTCTGCGACGACCGCGCGCATGGCGGTGGTGTAGCCGAAGCAGTCCAGGGCTAGCAGGGCGGCCCCCTGCTCGGCGAGGCTCCGGGCGGCGTAACGCAGCTCGGCCGCGGTGCCCGTGTAAGGGGAGCTGCTCGCGACCAGCACCGGCCGGTCCTCGCCGAGCACCGCCGCGAACTTCTCGACGGTGTCGTCCGTCTGCTCCGGCAGGGGGGCGATGATGCCGACGGGCGCCCCGGCCGGCGCCGCGGCGGCGACGGCGTGGGCGATGATCCGATCCGGCACGAAGAACGGCCGGCGGTGCGTGATGCGCGGGAACGGGCCGGTGCAGGCGAGCATGACGGCGTCGACCTCCTCCTCGAGGGAGCGCACCAGGCCCGGGAGCCGGTCCGTCACGACCCGCTCGCCGATGACGGCGGAGCCGCCGTCGGCCAGGCGCGTCGTGAGGGCGTGATCCCCGGCGTCGGGGGCGAGCTGGGCGATCTGGGCGCCGGTGAGGCGGTCCAGGACGCCGCGCTCGACGAGCTCGACGCCGGGCAGGAGCTGCTCCAGCTCGGGGGTGAGGTCTGTGCGGGGAGTCTGCCCGATGGTGACGACGCCCAGGCGCATCGGGCGGGCGGCACGGGCGGTCGCGGGTGCGGAGGTGCTGGTCATGGTGGTCCGCGCTCCCCGCTCAGTGCTTCCAGATCATGGTGCCGACGGAGTGCACGGAGTCTCCGGCGATGAGACCGGCGCCCACCAGCGAGATTTCCTGCTCGCCCGCGGCACCGCGCCAGCGCTGCCAGAGCATGCGGCCCAGCAGGGCGACGAGGACCAGCCAGCCGGCGTTCGGCGTGGCGACCAGGAGGCCGGTGGCCAGGAGGATGCCCATCTGCCGGCTGGGGCCACCGATGATCTGCACGAGCGCTCCAGGGATCGCCCAGACGAGCAGGTTGACCAGCGCGGAGGGGTCGGAGAGGCCCGCGGAGATGGTGTCGGCATAGACCTGCGAGGTCGGCGGGACTTTCCCGTCGGCGAAGAGGGTCGGCCACACCAGCGCCACGAGGCCGATGGCCATGACGAAGCCGAGGACCGAGGCCTTGAGCTGCTCACGGCGGCCCTCGAGCTCGAAGGGCGTATAGGGGCGGCGGTCGCGGCGCAGGATCCATCCGGCCTTGAAGTCGTATCCCATGTCGGCGAAAGCAGGTCCGGTGGAGGCGCAGTAGCCGATCAGGAGCGCGAGGGGGACGGGCGGGAACTGCAGCAGCAGTCCCAAGTTCAGGAAGATCAAGGTGACGGCGAATGCTGGGAACCAGCCCGCGTGCATCGCGGCGAGGCCGACGATCAGCTCGTGCACGATCGCGGCGAAGGCGGCGAACAGGGCGAAGCAGAGAATGCCCCACCACGGCAGCTCGGCCCAGATGCCGCCCACGACGGCCAGGAGCAGCCCGCCGAGCAGGAACATGCCGAACCCGGATGTCAGCGCGCGGCGGAGCGCGGCGTCGGTGACGGTCGGGGCGAGCGCCGGGTCGTTGCGAGCCGCGCTCTCGAGGTCCCGCGCCCGCGCCGCCTGCCGAGCGGTCTGCTTCCCGGCCATGATGAGGACGATCTGGACGAGGGCGACCACGCCCGCGCCCACCATGACCCCGTGGGGGACGTACATCGCCCCCAAGTCCACGTCGAACAGACCCGGGACGTACTGAGCGACGAGCAGCCCACCGGCGAACATCAGCAGGGCCCACATGTTGCCGATCATGGCGATGCCCGCGGCGGACATCGGCAGCCCCAGAAACGAGGCGACGAAGCCGACCACGCCGCCCCCGATGAGCACCGCCGCCTGCTTGCCGCCCTGGTCTCCGGCCTTGATCGTCTCCGCGGCGGCGACGCCGGGCGGCCAGGCGGCGGAGGCCGGGAAGAACCGGGAGCCGTAGGCGCGGTAGAGGACGTACACGTCGATCGCGAGGCCCAGGCTGGCGCCGAGCAGCATCGGCCAGACGAGGTCGGGGCGCCCGAAGAGGAACGGGATCGCGATCGGCGTCAGCAGGGAGTTCGCGGCGGCGAAGGTCGCTCCGGAGATGGAGGACTGCACGAGGTTCTGACGGTTCACGTCCCGCATGCGGTGCAGACCCGCGAAGCCGATGCGGCCGATCAGCATGGCGATGACGGCCCCGATCACGCTCGTGTTCGGGGAGACGCCGAGCGTGGTGATCATGTGGATGCCGATCGCCGCACCCAGCAGGGAGACGACAAGGGTGATGAGCGCGGTCAGCGGGTCGAAAGCGCGCGGGTGCACTGCGGCCGCTGTCTCGGACGCGGCGGGGGCTGTGGGCATGTCGTGCCTCCCTGGGACGAGTGATCGCTGCTCCTGCGGCGATCGCACAAGAGTGGGGGCCGCACTCCCGTGGTGCAACAACTTCCCGTTATATGGGTTGCTGCGACAGAATGTGGACACTGGGGTCACCGATGCGTCACCGTGGAGGTCGACTCCGATACTGGGACGCACACGATCCCCCGATGAAGGACCTCGATGGACCACGCATCCTCCGACGCTCGCGCCCCGCTCCAGACCGTCGACCGCGCATTGCAGATCCTGCTGTCCTTCAGCGAAGGGCGCCGGGACTGGGGCGTCACCGAGCTGGCCGAGGAGTTCGGCTTCAACCGCTCCACGAGCCAGCGCCTCCTGGCCGCTCTCGCGTCCCGGGGCTTCCTCTTCGTGGACCCGCACACGCGGCGCTACAGCCTGGGCCCGGCGATGTGGCACATGGCTGCTCTCTGGGAGCGCGGCGGAGGTTTGGCCCGGCTCGCGGAGACGGTCCTCACCGACCTCGCCGCCTCCACCGGCCGCACAGCGTCCTTCACCGTGCCGGACGGCTATCACGTGCGCTGCGTCGCCGCCGTGGATGGGGACTCCGGGCCCGTGCGGACTCACCCCCTCGTCGGAGACCTCTACCCCGCCCATGCGGGGGCGACCTCCCGCGCGTACTTCGCCTTCCTGGACCCGCTGGTGCGTCGAAACATGCTCAGCGGCCGGCCGTTCGCCCGGTACACGGAGCTCACGCAGGTGGACGAGGCCGCTCTGGAGAGCCTGTTGGACGAGACCTACCGGCTGGGCTGGGCGAGCTCCGAGGGCGAGTTCGACCAGACCACGCGGGCGATCGCCGCTCCCGTGCGGATCGGCAGCACTCCCGTCGGCTCGATCTCCGTCATCGAGCCGAAGGTCTACATGTACGAGGACGAGCTCACCAGCCACGTTCCCGAGCTCCTCGAATCGGCCGTGCGCCTGGGGAACCTGCTGGCGAACCAGAGCGCCATGACCCGACGCCGCCCCTGACCCCACTCCGTCCCCGATCACACGTGGAGAAGACCCATGCAGGCTCTGCTGCTCTCGAACTCGACCAACCACGGCGCCGGCTACCTCGCCCATGCCCGGGAGACAGTGCTGTCCTTCCTGGACGGCGCCGAGCTCACCTTCGTCCCCTACGCCCTCGCCGATCATGACGCCTACACCGCCAAGGTCGCCGATGCTCTGTCCCCCCACGGCATCCGCGTCACCGGCGTCCACACCGCCGCTGACCCCCGCGATGCCCTGCGGAGGGCCGAGGCCGTGTTCGTCGGCGGAGGGAACACCTTCCGCCTCCTTGCCGCGCTCGAACGCCGGGGCCTGCTCGACCTGCTGCGGGAGCGCGCCCGCGCCGGAATGCCATACATGGGTGCGAGCGCCGGGACGAACATCGCGGGTGCATCGATCCGCACCACGAACGACATGCCGATCGTCCAGCCGACCTCCTTCGCGGCGCTCGGCCTGGTCCCGTTCCAGATCAACCCCCACTACCTCGATGCCGACCCGAGCAGCACGCACAACGGGGAGACGCGGGAGCAGCGCCTCGCCGAGTTCCTCGAGGAAAACGACGCCGCGGTGCTGGGCCTTCGCGAAGGGACCTGGCTGCGCCTCGACGGGGAGACCGCGAGCGTCAGCGGCCAGGCGGTGCAGCCTTCGGCACCCGGCCCCGCCCTGGTGTTCACGCGCGATGCGGCACCGCGCGAGGTCTCCGGCGACGTCTCCGACCTCCTGGCCCAACCTGCACGGCTCGACGTCGGGACGCACTGACGCGTTCACCGTCCGCCCTCCCGCCGCCGCGGGGTGTGAGGCCCATCGCCTCGCACCCCACCGGCATCGGGCGCTGAATAGGCTGGCCAGCACCGTGCGGACGAGCATCCCGGAACCCTCCCGGGCGCCTCGCGCGGCAGGAGGCGCAGCACGCATGACCACCCTCGCTCCCCCGGCGCCCACCGCGCGCCGCGCCCCGTGGCGGATCGCCTGGGCGTCGATGATCGGGACCTCGCTGGAGCAGTTCGACTTCTACCTCTACGCGTACTTCTCGGCGTTCTTCGTGGGGCCGCTGTTCTTCGAGCCGCTGGGCCCGGCCGGCGCCGCCCTCGCCTCCTTCTCGACCATCGCGGTGTCCTTCGTGATCCGGCCCGTGGGGGCGCTCGTGTTCGGGCACATGGGCGATCGCCGGGGACGCCGGGCGACGCTGCTGTGGACGGTCTCGCTGATGGGCGTCGCGACCGGACTCATCGGCCTGCTGCCCACCTATGCGCAGGCCGGCTGGCTGGGCGCGATCGGCCTGGTGCTGCTGCGCCTGGTGCAGGGCGTGAGCCTCGGCGGCGAATGGGGCGGATCGGTGCTGCTGGCGACCGAGCACGCCCGCCCCGTGCGGCGCGCCTTCTACGCCGCGATCCCCCAGCTGGGATCACCGATCGGCTCCATCCTCTCCGCGGCGGTGTTCATCGTCCTGTCGCTGACCCTGCCGGAGGCGGCCATGGCCTCCTGGGGCTGGCGCCTGCCGTTCTTCCTCGCGATCCCGCTGCTGCTGGTCTCGCTGTACCTGCGCCGCAGCATCGAGGAGACCCCGGAGTTCCTGCGGATGGCCCGCGAGGGGAGGCGGGACCGCACGCCGGTGCTGGACATGCTGCGCACCCGGCCGATGGCCCTGCTGGTGGCGATCGCCGCCGCGCAGCTGGGCATCGGCTCCTACGCGCTGATGAACACGTACACGATGAACTACGGCGCGGAGGTGCTGGGCTTCCCGTACATGCAGCTGCTGACGGCCGCGACCATCGGCGCGCTGCTGCAGCTGGTGACGGTGCCGCTGTTCGGGGCGCTCGCCGCGCGCACCGGCTCCGCGCTCGTGGTCGGGGTCGGCGCGGCCGGGACGGCGCTGATCGCCCTGCCGATGTATGCGCTGCTGGGCTCGGCGACCTTCTCCGTGCTGGTGGCGATGATGGTGATCGGCGGGATCCTGCCGACCATGTCCTGGGCCGCGCTCGGCGGCCTCATGAGCGACCTGTTCCCCGGCAGCTTCCGCACCTCGGCGCTGTCCTTCGCCTATGCGGTCGCGGCGACGGTGAGCGGCTTCGTGCCGCTGCTGACCGGAGTCCTCGGCACCGCCACCGGCCAGGCCTGGTGGCACCCGGCGGCGGTGCTCATCGCCCTGTCCCTGGTCACGCTCGCTGCGGCGATCGCGGCGGGGCGGCGCGATGCGCGGCGGTGACGCGGACGCGACGCGCTTCCCTCTCCTGACGCCAGGGGCGCCGGAGATCGCCGCCGTACCCGAGGCTCCGCCGACTGCGAGCGCTCAGTCCTCGATATAGCCGGTGACGGGGTCGACGAGTGAGATGAACTCCCGGATGTGCTCGCGGTGCCCGCTCGGCGTCATCGCGCCGCCCCCGGACACAGCGACGGAGAAGCCGTACTGGGGATCCCGGTGCGAGACCCACCGGTACGCGTAGTTCCCGGGCGACCGTTCCTCCACCTCGAATCGCTCGCCGTCCACCTCGTACAGCACGTCGGTCCCCCTGTCCTCGATGTCCCCGCAGCGCTCGGAGAAGTATTCCAGGCACCCCGACATCACGGCCGGAGCCCGTGCATGGCCCTCCGGTGCCCGCGACGACGGCCGGAACCCGTGGGACCACGGGGACGAAAAGGCGTGTCCGTCCGGCGAACATCGGCGTCCGGTCCTCGCCTATCGGGCACGCAGGGTGTTCCCTAGATTCGTGGTCGGACGGAGAACCGTTCGCCCACCGATCACGGAAGAGTCGACGATGACCACTCTCGAAGCCCGATCCCCCGACCTGGACGCTCTGGCCGACACCTACGACGAGCAGGGCTTCGTCCTGGTCAAGGGCCTGCTCACGAAGGAGGAGGCCGCCGAGTACCGCCGCCGCAGCCACGAGCTGCTGGCGGGCCTGAAGCGCGAGGACGACCCGACCTGGGGCAGCGCCGCCGAGGCCGCCATGGGGCAGATGACCAGCCTCCAGCACCTCCACGACGCCCAGTTCTACGACGCCGCCTTCACCCGCCTGCTCACGGACCCGCGGTTCACGGACGTCGCGGCGGCCGTCCTGCGAACCCCGAACGTGCAGCTGCACCACACCAAGATGTTCGTGAAGCCCCCGGAGAACGGGTCGCCGTTCCCGCCCCACCAGGACCACCCGTTCTTCCCGCACGAGAACCACAAGGTCGCCGCCGCGATCTTCCACTTCGACGATGCGCCCGATGCGAAGGGCTGCGTGCGCATCGCCCCCGGCAGCCACCGGGAGGGTCCGCGCGAGCACGACCCCGAGGGCAGTTACCACCTGCCCGACTTCCCGCAGGACCAGCTGGTCCCGCAGGAGGCGGAGGCCGGCGACGTCCTGTTCTTCACCTACCTCACGGTGCACAGCTCCGGGGTGAACGTCTCCGACGAGGCGCGCACCACCTGGCTGGTCCAGTTCCGCGACCCGGAGGACACGCTCATCGGCGACCAGCACACGCATTCGCTGGGCCAGGGCCTGATCCTCGCCGGCACCGACCCGACCGGGCGGGCCCACACCCGGTGAGCCTCGCGCAGGTCGCCCGCGCGGGCGCGATCGTCGACCTCGCCGGACTCCTGGAGACCGGCGAGGTCGACGGCGTGGGCGTGGACTTCCTCAGCTGGGGCTTCTACGCGCCCAAGCCCTGGCGCAACTGGCTGCACACCCATTCCTTCCACGAGGTGTGCCTGGCCTACGCCGGCGAGGGCACGTTCACCGTGGACGGGACGGCGCATCCGGTCACGGCCGGGGACGTGTTCATCGCCCGGCCCGGCGACGTCCACGAGATCATCTCGAGCCGCGAGGCGCCGCTGGGCATCGCCTTCTGGGGCGTGGCGCTGCAGCGGCCGATGGACCCGGGCGCCGGAGGCAGCGGCATCGGCGAGCGCGGCTGGTGGAGCGGCCTCACCCGGGCCGACGGGCCGCTGGTCTCCCGCAGCCTCGGCACCCTGCCCGAAGTCGTCGTCGCCCTCGCCGAGGAGGCCGCGACCCCGCGCTCCGGATATCGGGCACGGCTGCAGGCGCTGGGGACGATGCTCGTGCTGGAGACGGCGCGCGCCTTCGCGAGCGACGCCGATCTCGCCATCGGCGCGGTGCCGGCGGACCGCACCACCCCGGCGGTCGCCGCGATGGACCGCTACCTCGCCGACAATCTCGAGCGGCCGCTGCGGGTGCGGGACGTGGCCGCCGTCGTGCACCTGTCCGAGCGGCACGCGGCGCGGATGTTCGCCGGCCACACCGGCGTCCCGATCATGGCCCGCCTGCGCGCCCTGCGCCTGGAGCGGGCCGCGCGCCTGCTGCTGGAGACGCAGGAGCCCATCGGGCAGATCGCCCGGGCCTGCGGCTACCCGGAGATCCGCGCCTTCATCACCGCATTCCGCCGCGCCCACGGCCAGGCGCCCGGCGCCTTCCGCCGCAACCGCGGGACCTGGCACCTGGATGCGGAGGAGGACGCGCGCAGGTGAGGAGGCGTGCCGACGTCCGCATCGTCCCCGAGACCCGTGGCGCCGTGCTCCCTGCGGGAGGACGGCGAGCCGCCGCCCCGGGGCGCCGGCGAGGAGCACCGGGTCGAGGGCTCAGCTCCAGTCGAAGGTGAGCACCGCGGTGCGCGTCCCGGGCTCGACGAACAGGAGGATCGCATCGGCGCCCGCGCCGCGCCACGGGGTGCCGGCGGTGGCGGCGAGGAAGACGAACGGACGGCCGTCACGCAGACGCAGCACCGGCGTCACGGGATCGCTCTCGTCCAGGATGTACGCGGGCGGCGGCGGGAAGCCGGCCCAGTTGCCGTACCCGGGCTCCCCGCCCAGCTGATCGACGAGGGCGAAGTCCGTCCCCCAGCCCGCCCGCTGCTGCGAGGGATCCTCCTCGTCGCCCCAGACCAGGGCGCCCAGCCGATCCCAGCGGGCTCGGGCGCCCGCGATCTCGGCCTCCGCCTCGGCATAGTGGTGCCGCAGGCCCGGCATCGCCGCCTCGCCCCGGGCCTCGAGTCCCTCGAGCCCCTCGAGCGCGAAGAGCTCGCGGGCGCCGAGGTACCGCCATCGGCCGTCGGCCTGCTGGCGCAAGGAGATCCAGTTCGTCCCGGCATGGGCATCATGATGCGCGGCGGTCTCCTCGCCCAGCAGTCCGTCGACGGGCTCGACCGGGCTCAGCAGCGGCGCGCTCCCGCTCCAGGCCGGGTCGGCCAGGCGCAGGTCGACGGACACCAGCGGGTGCAGGAGGCGCGCCAGCCACGGCTGCTCCCGCGCAAAGACGTCCGCGGGGTCCGGCAGGACGGTGATCCGCGGGTCCGGCGCGGTGACGCGCTCCCCCGGCGCCGGCGCGCGGTCACCCGACGCCGGCGCGCGATCCGGCGAGACGGTGCCGGCGGCATCGGGCGCGGCGTCCTCGGGCGCGGGGCGGGGCCGCACATCGGGGCCGGGATCCGCGGCCGAGGCGGGGCCGATGCCCCAGGCCGCCTCGAACTCCGGGGCCGGGCCGCGCACCTCCGCCTCGGCGCGGTCGAGGAGCGCGCGGGCCTCGGCCTCCGTCGCGGCGGGATGCTCGACGACGATCGCGTGGTCGTCCAGGCGCCGGATCACGAGGTGGCCGAGGGGACCATCGGCCGCGCCCCAGGTGGAGCGGTAGGAGACCTCGTAGAGGGCGTCGGCGGCGATCCTCGTCATGGGGTGGATGGTAGCGGGGAACAGGAGGACACTGGGGGCATGACGTGGGCGGGCATCACGGACGCCGACCTTCGCGCCGTCTCCGGCGACCTGGTCCTGCACCGGGGCCGGGAGCTCGCGGCGGACGGGGCGATGCGGGTCGAGCACCTCGACGGGTGCTCGGCGCGGGCCGTCGCGGCCGGCGCCGGCCTGATCGAGGTGGAGCTCGAGATCGGCGAGCACGGCATGCTGCTCGGGGACTGCACCTGTCCCCCGGCGCAGGACGGCAGCTTCTGCGCCCATCTGGTCGCCACCGCGATCACCTGCCGCGACCGGGCGCACCGCGGGGACCTGCCCGCCGCGCGCATCGACGGCGCGCCCCCGGCCCCGGACACCGCCCAGCTGCGCCGGTTCCTGCGGCGCCAGGACCCGGACTGGCTGGTCGACCAGCTGC
Source organism: Brachybacterium phenoliresistens (assembly GCF_000576425.1). Lineage (GTDB taxonomy): Bacteria > Actinomycetota > Actinomycetes > Actinomycetales > Dermabacteraceae > Brachybacterium > Brachybacterium phenoliresistens. The sequence continues at coordinate 74,952 of NZ_KK069993.1, forward strand.
TGCTGGCCGGCGAGCGCGACCCGCAGCTGCGGGCCCGCCTGCAGCTGGCCGCCGGCGGCCGTCCCGGCTGCGACCTCGACACCGCGCCGCTGCACGCCCACCTCCAGCATGCGTTCTTCATCGCCGACTTCGTCCCGCACCGGGAGGCCGGCGACCACTTCGCCCGCATCGACGAGGCCCTCGACCTGGTCGAGGCGCTGATCGAGGAGGGCCACGGCGATGCGGCGGCGCGCCTGGCCCGCGAGGGCCTGCGGCTGCTCGAGGAGAGCAGCGCCGCCGTCGAGGACCCCGACGGCGGGACCGTCCGCACCCTGCGCCGTCTCGAGGACATCCACCTGCGCGCCTGCCGCGCCGCCCGCCCCGATCCCCGCGAGCTCGCCGCGACGCTGCTGGACACGGCGCTGCGCTGCGGCCTCGGGCCGTTCCGCGACGCCCCGGCCCGGTACGCCGAGGTGCTGGGCGCCGAGGGTCTCGCCCGCCTCGATGAGCTGGTGCGGCAGCGCCTCGCGCAGCTGTCCGCGCAGGAGGAGGGGACGCGCGAGGAGCGGAGCGTGCTCGAGGCGTTCGCCCGCGACCTCGAGCACGGCGCCGCATCGGACGCCGCGCCCTCAGGCCCGCGTCCCCCCGGCTGAGCGCGAGGGCTGGTCCTCCATGCCCAGCAGCCGCCGGGCCCCGGTCTCGTAGACCTGCACGATGTCGACCTCCGGGGTGAGGAAGTGCTGCATCTGCAGGGAGTCGAGCAGGGCGATCAGCGCCCGGGCCGTGCCGGGGACGTCGGCGAGCGCGGGCAGGTCCCCGCGCGCGATCTCCTCGGCGAGGTGGTGCTCGAACGACGCGGCGGTCTCGCGGTAGCGCTGGACCATCCGCGCATGGGCGGGGTGGTCCTCCGAGGCGGTCTCCGCGGTGAGGGTGACGCGCAGGCGCATCATGCCGCGGTGCTCGAGGTTCCGCTGCAGGATCATCCGGCCCCGCTCGAAGGTGGTCTGGACGCCGACGGTCTCCAGCAGCGCCGTCTGGAGCGCCTGCCAGTGGCTGAGCACGGCGAAGAGGAGCTCGACCTTGCTCGGGTAGTAGTGCAGCAGGCCCGGCACCGTCATGCCCGCGGCCGTCGCCACCTCCTGCAGGGAGCCCTCGCGGAAGCCCGACCTGCCGAAGACCTCGATCGCGGCGTCGAGGATGCGGGCCTGCCGGACCTCCCGGGAGAGGCGCTCGCGGCGGGGGCGGGGGGTCGGCTCGTCCATCCCGACAGTGTGCCATCCCTTGCTTATCTACCGAGTACTCGGTAGATTGCGGCGACCGATCCCGCCCACGACGACGTGAGGACCTCATGACCGCTCAGCATTCCCCGATGGCACCGGCCGCCATCGGCCCCGATCCCCAGGGCGCACCGCACCGCAAGCGGAACGTCACCCTGATCTCCGCCGCGATGATCACCGACTCCGCCGAGAGCGGGCTTCTCAGCGCCCTGTTCCCGGTGATCGCGGCCTCCCTGGGACTGGCCACCAGCGCCCTCGGCGTCCTGATCGCCGCCGGGCGGCTGGTCAGCGTCGTCTCCGGGCCGCTGTGGGTGTTCCTGACCCGCTACCTGGCCCGCCGCACCGTGCTCGCGATCGCCAGCGGGCTCTGGGGCGTCTGGGCGATCGTCGCCGCCTTCTCCCAGGACTTCGTGCAGCTGCTGATCCTCAACACGATCGCCGCCGCCGGCTTCACGGCCGCGCACGTGTTCCTGCCCGCGATCGTCGGCGACTCCTTCCCCGATGCCAAGCGCGGCCGCGTGATCGGCTGGGTGTACGGGGCGCTGGTGATCAGCAGCTCCCTGCTCGGCCCCCTCTTCGGCCAGCTGGCCGATGTCCCCCAGGGCTGGCGCTACGGCTATGTCGCCATCGGCGTCATCAACATCCTCGCCGGCCTGGCGATCCTGCTGTTCCTCCGCGACCCGGGCATCGGCTACATGGACGGCCGCGCCGACCAGCACCGCGCCGGCACCACCACCGCCACCGACGACGGCGTGAGCTGGCGGACTGTGGCATCCCTGTTCCGCCTGCCCAGCTACGTCGTGCTCATCATCAGCCGCCTGCTGTCCCCGCACCCCGTCCTCGGCGCCTTCGCCGTGGTGCTCCTGGTCGAGGCGCACGGGCTGTCCATCCAGGTGGCGACGGCGGCCTTCGCGCCCTTCGGCATCGGCTACCTGGTCGGCAACATCGTCATCGGCTACCTGGGGGACATCGCGAACCGCTTCAGCGCCGACCACGGCCGCGTCACCCTGCTGCAGCTGTCCCAGTTCGCCTTCGGCGGCCTCGCCTTCCTCGCCACCCAGGTCACCTACGACGGCGTGTGGATGTACAGCCTGTTCTTCGCGCTCATGGGTGCGTTCCAGGGCTGGAACCCGATCCTGAACCGGCCGATCGTCATGGCCATCGTCCCGCCCGAGCAGCGCGGCACCGCCTTCGGGTTCATGATCTCGATCGTGGAGTCCATCAGCTACTCGGTCCTCGCGCTGATCACCGGCTTCGTCGCCGGGGCGATCGGCACCCAGGGCGCGGTGCTGTGGACCATCGTGGCCGTGGTGCTGGTCAACGGCGTCGTCCTGACCGGCCTGCAGGTCACCTTCCGCCGGGACCGTCGCGCCCTGCTGGCGCGCACCGAGACCGCCCCCGCCGCCCAGCCCGCCCTCGCCGAGTGAGGTCCTCCGCCGTGACCCGACCCAACATCCTGTGGATCAGCACCCACGACATCAACCCGCACCTGGGCACCTACGCCGGCATCTGGCCGGGAGCCGAGCAGGCCCGCACCCCGCGCCTGGACGCCCTCGCGGCGCAGGGCGCCCGCTACGACCGCGCCTACGCGGCCGCGCCGGTGTGCGCGCCCTCCCGCTCGGCGATCATGACCGGCTGCCACCCCACCTCCATCGGCACCATGCACATGCGCTCCAACGCCGTGCTGCCCGACGAGGTGCGGCTGCTGCCGGAGATCCTGCGCGAGGCCGGGTACTACACGACCAACAACTGGTTCCGCGACTTCCAGACCGAGGCGCCGGGCACCGCCTTCGACGACGACTCCCCCGCCGCGCACTGGCGCGGCCGCCCCGAGGGCGCGCCGTTCTTCGCCGCCTTCCACGGGATGATCACCCACGAGTCCCAGGTCCACCTCGACCCGGAGGCCCTGCGGGAGGCCACGCCGCACGTGGCCGAGGCCGACCGCTGCGACCCCGCCGCCGTGCAGCTGCCCCCGTACCACCCCGACACCCCCACGTTCCGCCGCGCCTGGGCGACCTACCTCGACCTCATCGCCGAGATGGACCACCAGGTCGGCGCGATCCTCGACCAGCTCGAGGAGGACGGCCTGGCCGAGAGCACCATCGTGGTGTTCTGGAGCGACCACGGCGCCGGCTTCCCCGGCCACAAGCGGTGGGCCGGCGAGGCGGGCCTGCGGGTGCCGATGATCATCCGATGGCCGGGCCGCCTGGCCCCCGGCCCGGTCACCGAGCCGGTGGGCACCTACGCCCTCGCCCCCACCATGCTGGAGATGTGCGGCCTCGACGTGCCCGCGTGGATGCAGGCCGCTCCCCTGCTGGACCGCACCGGCGCGCACCGCCCCGCACCGGCGTGCGTGCCCGGGGCCCGCGACCGCATGGACGAGCAGGAGGACACCGTGCGCACGGTGCGCGCGGGCCGCTTCCGCTACGTCCGCAACCTGCACCCGGATCGGCCGCCGATGCAGCACTGCCGGTACCCCGATGCGCTGCCCACCTGGGCCGAGCTGCGCGAGCTCGCCTTCGCCGAGGCCACCCAGCGCGGGGCCGGCGACGCGCCCGACCGGCTCACCCCCGCCCAGCGCACCCTGGTCGCCCCGCGCAAGCCCGCCGAGCTGCTCTTCGACTCCGACGCCGATCCGCACGAGATGCACGACCTCGCCGCGGACCCCCGTCACGCCGAGGACCTGCAGCGCCTGCGCGACCTGCTGGACGCGCACCTGGCCGAGCACGGCGACCTCGGCGCCGGCGAGGAGGCGGAGCTGCTGGAGGCCTGGCGGCCCGGCGGCCGGATCCGGCAGGTCAGCACCCCGCGGATCGACGCGGACGGCAACCTCGTCTGCGACACCCCGCACGCGCGCGTCGGCTGGACGACCGCCCCGCCGGCGGCCGATCCGGCCCCGCGGCAGTCCCGGCTGATGGGCATCGCCAGCGCCGGCGCCTGGCAGCTCGCGGCGGCCTACCGGGGGGAGCGGCCCGTCTGGGTGCGGGCCTGGCGGCCCGGCTACGACCCCAGCGAGATCCTGCAGCTGCCCGATCCCGCAGCGGAGCAGGACGCCGCGCAGCCCGCGCACGCCGCGCAGGCGTGACGGACCCCGGGGCCCGGGCCGCCGCGCAGGCGTGACGGGCCCCGGGGCCGGGGCTACGGTGGGGCGATGACCGTCCCGCTGAGCGTCCTGCCCCACCACGAGGTCGTGATCGACCACGGGCGGATGACGCCGCTCGGCGCCCGGCTGCTGGACCACGGGATCCGCGCCATGAACCACTGCACCGGCCCCCACAAGGATCACGCCTTCACCGGCCTCGCGGCCGGGAACGTGGTGGAGCTGGGCGCCGGCGGCGGCTCCAACCTCGGCTGGCTGCCGCAGGGCACGCGGCTGTACGCCGTCGAGCCGAACCGGACGATGCACGATCCCTTGCGCGAGCGCTGCGCCCGGGCCGGGATCGAGGCCGTGGTGCTGCCCGTCTCCGCCGAGGCGCTGCCCCTGCCCGATGCCTGCGTCGACGAGGTGATCTGCTCGCTGGTGCTGTGCACGGTCCCCGACGCCGAGGCCGCCCTCGCCGAGGTGGTGCGGGTGCTGCGCCCCGGCGGGAGGTTCCGCTTCGTCGAGCACGTGGCCGCGCCTGCGGGCAGCCTGCGCGGCCGGGTGCAGACGGCGGTGCAGCGGCCGTGGGGCGCACTCGCCGGCGGCTGCGACCCCCACCGCGACACGCTCGCCCGGATCGACGCGGCCGGGTTCACGACCGTCCGCGCCCGCCGCGGCCTGCTGCGCCACTCGCCGGTCTGGCCGGTGAATACGGTGGTGTGGGGGCAGGCCGTGCGGTGAGAGCGATCGGGCGCCTGTTCGTCGGTCACTGCCCCTACGCTGGCCGTGTCAGTCGGAATCCCGGAGCGCATTCCCATCGGTCCACCCGGACGACGAAGAGAGGCGACCTATGACAGGCCTCAGCCGCGCACTGCAGAACCGCGAGCTCATGGAGGACTCCGGCCCGCTGAGGCTGCTGCGCACGGAGCACGCGCCGTACACCTTGGGCCTCCTCGCGGAGCACCTCGGCGGGGAGCGGCGCGTCCGGACCGCCGCAGAGCTCTACGACCTCCTGGACGCCGATCTCGAGGAGCTGCGGCTGCACGGCGTGGACCTTCCGCGCACCGCCCAGCAGTACTGCGCGACCTGGGTCGCGCAGGGGTTCCTCACCCGCCGAGCCGCCCGGACCGAGCGCACGGAGGAGTTCTCCCTGACCGAGCACGCCCATGCGGCGCTGCGGATCCTGGACCAGGTGCACGCCCCACGAGACGCCGTGACGCGCTCCCGCCTGGCCCTGCTCACGGACCGACTGCGTGCTCTCGCCCAGGAGACCGATCCGGACACCGCCCGCCGCATCGCTGCGCTCGAGGCGGAACGGCAGCGCATCGACCAGCTGATCGACTCCATCCGGGAGCGCGGGGCTGAGCCCCTGCCGCAGGCCCAGGCCGTCGAGGCCGCCGAGGAGCTGTACTCGCTCGCTCTTGACGTCCCCTCGGACTTCACGCGCGTGCGCGGCGAGCTGGAGCGCCTGCACCGGAAGCTGCGCCTGGACCTCGTCGAGCACGACGGCCCGCAGGGAGAGATCCTCGACCAGCTGTTCCTGGGCGTGGACGCGATCGAGGACTCCGACGCCGGGCGATCCTTCGCCGCGTTCCACGCCCTGCTCATCGACCCCGTGCAGGAGGCGCGCTTCCACGAGGCGGTCGACGCGCTCGCCTCCCGGCCCTTCGCCGCCACCCTGGGCCCTGAGCGCGTGCTGTTCCTGCAGTCCTACCTCACTCGCCTCCAGCGGGACTCCCACCAGGTCCGACAGGCGATGATCGACCTCTCGCGCTCGCTGCGGGAGTTCGTGCGCTCGCGCCAGTTCGAGGAGTTCCGGGCGCTGGCCGACCGGCTGCGCCGTCCCCAGCGCCTGGGTCTCGCCATCGCCCCGCACGTGCGCCCGCACACCAGGCTCGGGATGGAGCTGACGCTGTCCACCTTCACCCCGCGCTCCGTAGGCCAGTTCCGCCTGCTCTCCCCCGGCGAGTCCACGGCGGCCGACCCCCTGGACCTCGCCCCCACCGCGACGCTCGACCTGGAGGCGCTGCGCGCCACCATCCGCGAGTCCGAGATCGACCTCGCCGAGCTCGAGGCCGCGGTCGATGCCGTGCTGGCGGAGCAGCCCTCGGCCACGATCGGCGAGGTGCTCGCCGCGCACCCGGCCACTCAGGGCCTCGCCTCCGTGGTCGGCCTGGTCGTCCTCGCCCAGCGGCACGGCGAGCCCGTTCCCGAGGAGGGAGCGACCGAGCTCGTCACCTGGCAGACCCGCCACGTCACCAGGGCCGCCCGGCTCCCCACCCTGCGCTTCACCCACCCGCTCCGGGAGAACGTCCATGACTGAGAACAGCGCCGCGCCAGGCGACGGGACCCTCCCCGACGGCTTCCCTCCGGAAGGACCGGTGACCGATGCCGAAGCGGGCTCGGCCGACGGCCGGGTGCAGCTGTGGCCGGGGGACCCCGGCACCCTCCCGCTGGACGTGCGGCGCGTGCTGGTGGCCCTGCTGAAGGGCCCGTACGTGTCCCATCAGAAGGACCCCCTTCTGTGGTCCGCCCTGCTCGCCCACGAGGGGGTGGTGCGCCGCCGCCTGGGCGACCTGCTGCTGGACCTCGCCATCGACGCCGACGCGGAGGTCGCCTTCTCCCGCAACCTCGTTCCCGATCCGGACTTCGACTCCCCCGTGCCCAGCGTGCTGCGCACGGCGCCGCTCAGCTTCATCGACTCGGCCCTGCTGCTGCACCTGCGCCACCTGCTCCTGCAGGGGGCGGCCCGCCAGGAGCGGGTGGTCATCGGCCGCGACGAGATCGACGCGCACATGCAGGCCTACGTCGCCTCCAGCGGCAACGACGAGGCGCAGTTCCGCAAGCGCCTGGACGCGTCCGTCAAGCGCATGTCTGAGTACTCGATCCTGCTGCGCACCGAGACCGAGGACCGCTGGGAGATCTCCTCGATCCTGGCGCTCATCCTCACCGCCGAGGAGATCGGCGGGATCGAGGAGGAGTACGAGCGCCTGCGCGAGGCCGCCGGCCGGGATCCGGACGACCGCGACGACGCGCCCGATCCGGACCGGACCGAGGGCGAGGACCACGACGAGGAGGAGCTGCGATGAGCCAGCCGGAGTTCGACCTCGACCTGCCCGCTCCTGTCACGGGGCCCGAGGCCACGGAGCCGTCCCCGGCCTCGGGCGACGGGGAACGGCCCGTGGCTCACGGACGATCCGCAGCAGCAGTGTCCGCGGATCCTCTGCGCCCTGGGCAGATGCGCCTGTCCCACGTGCAGCTGCACAACTGGGGCACCTTCCACGGCGGGCACGACCTGCCCGTCCCTCGCGGCGGCCTGCTGCTCACCGGCGAGTCGGGATCCGGGAAGTCCTCGATCCTGGACGCTCTCAGCGCCGTCCTCATGCGCCCCGGCGAGACCCGCTTCAACGCCGCGGCGCAGGACGGCCCCGCGGGCGACCGCGACCGCACCCCTATGAGCTATGTGCGCGGCGCGTACCGCAAGCAGGCGGACGACGACACCGGCGAGGTCACCTCCGGATACCTGCGTCCCGCCACCACTGTCTCGGGCATCGCCCTGACCTTCGAGGACGGCCGGGACCGCACCGTCACCGCGGTCCGCGTTCTGCACGTGAGCGGACGCTCGGCCGCCGCTGCGGACCTGCGCACCGCCTTCGTCCTGTTCGACCGCCCGATCGAACTGGCCGACGTGCTGGCCCCCTGCCGCTCCGGGATCGACCGGCGCAGGCTCAAGCGGACTCTCTCGCCGCTGCTCGCCGAGGAGTCGTACACGAAGTTCGGCGTGCAGCTGCGACGGCTCACCGGGATCGGCAGCGAAGGGGCCCAGAAGCTGCTGCACCGCACGCAGTCGGCGAAGTCCCTCACGTCGCTGGACGAGCTGCTGCGGGATTTCATGCTCGAGGAACCCGAGACGTTCTCCCTGGCCCAGCAGGCCGTCGAGCAGTTCCAGGCCCTGCAGGACGCCCACGCGACCGTCCTGGACGCGCGCACCCAGGTGGACGTGCTGCTGCCCCAGCGCGAGCACTGGCAGGTGCACCGGCGGGCGAGCGAGGAGCGCGATCGCCTCCAGCAGCTGCTGGACGCCGTCACCCCCTACCAGCACACGGTGCTCGCCGAGCTCGCCTCCGCCGACCTCGCCTCCCTCCGCGCGAGGGTCAAGGTCGCGACCGTCGACCAGGAGAACGCCGAGACCGCCCGGTCCGATGCCGCGCAGCGCGAACGGGAGCTGCAGGCCCAGCGGGACGCGCGCGGAGGCGCCGCGCTCCAGCTCATCGACCGCGACCTCGCGGACGCCCGCGCGCAGGCCGAGGGGATCGCCGCTGCCGTCGAGCGGCTCCGGCCGGTGCTCGAGCGGCTCGGCGCACCGCAGCCCACGGGCCCTGAGGAGCTCGCCGCCGCGCATGCCCTCGCCGAGCGGGAGCAGGAGAGGATCGCCACGGTCACCGCGGAGCTCGCGCAGGGGGCGCGCCCCCACTACGCCGCCCTCGAGGACGCGGACCAGCGGCGGAAGACGGCCGAGAAGGAGATCCTCTCCCTGCGCTCGCGCCGTTCGAACCTGTCTGCTGATCTGGTGGCCGTGCGCGACCAGCTCGCCGAGGCCGCCGGGGAGGCGCCCGGCTCCCTGCCCTTCGTCGCCGAACTGATGGACGTGCGCGATCCCGCCTGGCAGGGCGCCGTGGAGCGGCTGCTGGGTTCGCTGTCCGTGACCATCCTCGTCCCGGAGCGGCTGTACGCGCGGGTGTCCCGGTCCGTCGAGGGACGGCACTGGGGCCAGCGGATCGCCTACGAGCGGGTGCGCGAGGCCGCGCGGCGGGACACCGGAGGGATCCCGCCGGGTGGCGAGCGCACCGTGCTGTCCGTCCTGCAGCTGGCCGACTCCCCGTTCCGCGACTGGCTGCGCGCCCGCATCGGCCGCAGCTACCCGCACGTGCTGGTCGACGACATCAGCGATCTCCATCGCCACGATCGGGCCCTCACCATCGCTGGTCAGATCAAGAACCGCGACCATCACGTCAAGGACGACCGCCACCGGATCGAGGACCGCTCCCGGTGGATCATCGGCACCGACAACTCTGCTCTGCTCGAGCTGCGCCGGCAGCAGCTGCAGGAGGCGCAGCAGGACATCGGTCGGGCGCAGGCGGCGCTCGCGGGGCTGGAGAAGCAACGGCGCGCGCTGCAGGAGCGGCAGCAGGCGCTCGGTCGCCTGCTCGAGACCGAATGGGCGGACCTCGACCTCGCCGGCGCGCAGGAGCGCACCCGCGCGCTGGAGGCCCGACGTACCGTCCTGCTCGCCGACGCTGATCTGGAGTCCCTCGATCGTGCCCTCGCCGAGGCCACCGCGGATCACGCCGAGGCCCGTTCCGGGCACGACGACGCACGGCTGACCCTGCAGACCCTGAAGAGGGAGGCCGGGCAGGCGCAGGCCGACCTCGAGCGGGCCCGTGCCGAGCTGGAAGGCATCGACCCGGACCCGGAGCTGCGGCAGGAGCTGGACCGTAGGATCCGTGCGCGCCGCCGCGCCGCCCTGGACCGGGCCGCCCTTCCCGACGCCGTACTGCACCTCGAGCGCGGGATCCGCGAGGACCTCGAGGCGCGGCGCGAGACGATCCGCAGGGCCGAGTCCGCCCTCGGGACGGCCCGCGGCACCTACCTGCGACGCTGGCCCGACCGATCGGCGAACCTGGTCGACGACATCGACGCCACGGAGGACTTCCTGCGGATCCTCGCCCAGCTGGAGACCGATCGCCTGCCCGAGTTCGAGCACCGCTTCCGGGATCTGCTGCGCAGCCAGTCGCAGAACAACATCGGCCAGCTGCGGGCCGTGATCAGCCAGGCCATCCGCGACGTGCACCAGCGTCTGGCGCCCGTCAACCGGTCCCTGGCCGCGACCGCCTTCGACACCGAGCGCCGCACCTGGCTGACCCTCGTGGCCCAGCAGAAGCACACCGAGGAGGTGCGGGACTTTCTGACCGCCCTGCTGGAGATCACCCAGGGCGCCTTCGGACAGGGCGAGGAGAACATCGATCAGGCGGAGGCCCGGTACGCCCGCATGGACGCCCTGATGCGCCGGCTGGGCAGCGCGGAGGCCGCCGATGTCTCCTGGCGCCGCCGGGTGCTGGACACCCGGCGGCACGTCGAGTTCGTGGCCCGGGAGCTCGACGAGTCCGGGGAGGTGGTGGACATCTACCGCGGCGCCGGCGGTCGCTCCGGCGGGCAGCGGCAGCGTCTGGTCACGTTCTGCCTGGCCGCGGCGCTGCGCTACCAGCTGACCGACTCCGCCGATGGGGATCCGCCCTACGGCCTGGTGGTGCTCGACGAGGCGTTCGGCAACTCCGACATGCATTACACGCGGGCCGGGCTGGAGGTGTTCCGCTCCTTCGGGTTCCAGATGCTGCTGGCCACCCCCCTGAAGATGCTGCAGACCATCGAGGAGTACGTCGGCGGGGCGGTCGTGGTGGCGAAGGGGACCGACAGCCGGTCCTCTCTGGCGGCTGTCACCTTCACCGCGCAGGACGCGCGATGAGAGGCCCCGGGGAGATCCGCGAGCGGCTGCAGCGCGCCTGGTCGCGCAGCACCTCCGCCTGGCTGGCCGATCCGGAGGGGGCATCGGCCGACGTCCCGCTGCACCCGCCGACCGGGGCCGATGCCCTCTCCGATCCGGCAGCCGTCCATGCGTGGATCACCGGCTGGGCGGACGCCGGGCCGATGGCCGAGCACGTGGCTTGGGAGGAGCGGCGATGGACGCACCTGGGCGCGCAGCGCGTCCCGGTGCGCTTCCAGGCCCAGGAGGCCGGGCTCCTGTGCCGCCTCGCCGGGGCCGGCCCTGCCCGCGAGTGGGTGCTGCTCTCCGCGCGATGCCAGGACGCCGTCGCCGCGCTCGCGACGAGCTCCTCCCACGAGCCGTCGGCCCTGCGGGACAGGACCGCGGCCGCGATCGCCCGCCGCAGGACGCAGTGGCTGCAGATGCCGCCGGTGGACGCCGAGCTGTGCATCCGCGCGGCGGCCTGGCTGCTCGCGCATCCGGACTCCGGGCTGCGCATCCGCCAGGTGCCGCTGCCCGGCATGCACACGAAGTGGCTGCAGGCCCACCGATCCGCCGTCGAAGGGCTGGTCGGGGCGGCGAGGACCGACGGGTCCACGGCCCTGGGCCTCCGGCCCTCCCCGGTCTTCCATGATCTCGTGGTGCTCGACCCGGCGCTGCGTGCCGCCGCTGCGGCGCTCCCCCGCGCCTCGCGCCTGGACGTCCTGGGACTTGGGGAGACGGGCCTGGAACCCTCGGCCGTGATCGTCTGCGAGAACTCCGAGACCGTTCAGGTGCTGCCGGACCTGCCGGGCGCCGTGGCGGTCAGCGGGGAGGGGTACAACCTCGCCGAGCTGCTCGCCGTCCCCTGGATCCGTGCCGTCCCCGTCCTGTACTGGGGCGACCTCGATGCGGACGGGCTGCGGATCCTCGACCGGGCGCGTCACCACCACGCCCGTGTGGTCAGCGTGCTCATGAATCGCGAGACCCTCGAGGCGCACCGGGAGCTGGCGGGGTCGGGCGGCGAGCGCAGCCCGGCCGCGCTCACGCGCCTCACACCCGCGGAGTCCGATCTTCATGTCGAGCTCAGCGCCACCGGGGAGCGTCTCGAGCAGGAACGGATCGAGCTGGGATACGCCGTCGAGAGGCTGCGCGCGGCCGTGCGGGAGCTCGATGCGTGACGGAGCACCATCACCCCGGCGAGCGGCCGGTCGCGGCGCCGAGTACCGCGGGAGGTCGGCGGGCCGCTGAGCAGACCACTGGCCAATCGGAGAGGCCCGATCTGCGCGAAAACCGTGGAATTCGGTGGGCTCCGCATGTTAGCGTCGCCCCATGATCCTGCTGAGCTTCACGGTGCGCAACCACGCCAGCATCCGCGACGAGATCACGGTCGACCTGATGCGCCCCACCCTGCGCACGCTGAAGCCCCGGGACGGCGACTGGCGGGCGGCGGCATACCCCCTGGTCGGCATCTTCGGCGGCAACGCGACGGGGAAGTCGAGCGTGCTCGACGCCCTGCACTACGTCTTCGGCGCGATCCGCCAGTCCGCGACGTCCTGGCAGGACTCGCGCGCCATGCGCCGGGCGCCGTTCCAGCTCGATGAAGCCGCGAGGGACGGCTCCAGCTCGTATGAGCTGGACTTCGTCCATGAGGGCCGCCGCCATCTGTACGGGTTCGAGGTCGATGCGGAGGGAATCCGGCGCGAATGGCTGCGCGATGTGCCCACGTCCCGGTGGCGAACGCTGCTGGAGCGTGACCGCGAGGAGAACACCCTCACGTTCCACGCGAGCCTGAGGGGCAGGGTCGAGGTGACTCGTCGAGAGCTGGTGCTCAGCCGCGCCCTGCTGCTGCATGACTCTCCCCTGCACCCTGTGGCGTTCGATCTCGCCGACAGCTTCGACGTCGTCCTCGTGAAGGACTCGCACCGCGAGGCCCGTCTGTCCAGCATCGCCGATGCGCTCGCGGACGGGGCGATCAGCTTCGCCGATCTCGAGACGCTGCTGCAGGCCGCCGACATCGGCGTGCTCAAGGTCGACATCGAGGAGACCAACATCTCCGATCGGGCTCGCCGCCTGTTCCAGCGGTTCGTGCGCGCGGTGGCCAAGGACGGCGGTGCCGAAGATCAGGTGGACGGCGAAGCAGGAGACGACTCCGACGATCTCGACGAGGACGAGCTCGCACAGGTCGTCCGATCCCTCATCTTCACGCATCGCGGCACGTCCGAGGAGTGCCCTCCGTTCTCGATCCGCAGCGAGAGCGATGGCACCATCGCCTGGCTCGCGACGGCGGTGCCTGCGCTCGAGGCCCTGAGATCAGGTGGCGTCCTGCTCGTCGATGAGATCGACTCGAGCCTGCATCCCCACCTTCTCGAGCTCCTGCTGGGCGCCTTCGCCGATCCCGAGGTCAATACGCGGCAGGCACAGCTGATCTTCACCAGTCATGAGTCCTACATCCTGTCTCCGCTGAGCGATGTGACGCTCGAGCCCGAGCAGGTGTGGTTCACGGACAAGAGCTACGAGGGCGTCACCGAGCTGACCTGCCTGGCCGACTTCCCCAAGCACAAGGACGCCAATGTGGCACGGCGGTACCTGACGGGTCGCTACGGCGGAACGCCGCGTCTGTCCCCCAGCTCGTTCGCCATACTCGTCGGTGACCGGGAGGGGTGAGGGTGGCACGCTCGTCAGGCGGCCGGTCGCGCAGGCCCCGACGGAACCCGTCCGCCAGGATCCTCGTGGTCACCGAGGGCAAGCTCACCGAACCGCGGTACGTCGAGCTGCTCGACGCCTACCTGCGCAGCAAGGGGTCGACGGCGACCGTCAGGTCGATCGGCGTCGGTCGCGACCCGCTGAGGGTCGTCACGAAGTGCCTCGAGCATCGCGACAGGAACCGCGGTACGGAGAAGGCCTTCGACCACTGCGTCTGCCTTGTCGATGTCGACCGTCACGACTCCCTTCGCGAAGCCGCTGAGCTCGCCGAACGCGAGGGCGTGCTCCTGCTGGTCTCGAACCTGAAGTTCGAGGTGTGGCTGCGATGGCACAGAGAGAACAAGAGATCTGTCCTCTCGTCCGCGCAGTTGGACCAGAAGTGCGAAGAGCTCGGCCTCATCAAGGACAAGGCACTGTCACCGCGGTTCCCGATCGCCGACGTGCATCGGGCCTGCGAGATCGCACGTTCGGCGGATCCGGCGATGCGCCCGAACCGGGCAGGGCCCGATCCGTCGTCCGCCGTCCCGATCCTCGTGGACCTCCTGCAGACCGGCACCCGGCCGCGTACATGACACGGCGCGCACCCGGCGGAATCGAGATGTCCCGCGTGCCTACGCGTTGGCCTCGACGTCGGTCCCGGCGCCGCGGCGGCGCGGGCTCGGGGCTGCGGCCGATGGGGAGGCGCTGCCGGCCTCTCCGCAGGCGCCCGGCTGCTCCCCCGTCGGCCGTTCGATCGTGAAGCCGGCGTCGCGGATCATGTCGAGATCCGCGCTCGCGGCCTGGCCCTCCGAGGTGAGGTAGTCGCCCAGGAAGATCGAGTTGGCCAGGTGCAGGGCGAGGCCCTGGAGGCCGCGCAGGTGCAGCTCGCGCCCGCCGGCCAGGCGGATCTCCGTGCGCGGGTGGATCAGGCGGGCCAGCGCCACGACCCGCAGGCACTGCAGGGGCGTGAGATCCCATCGGCCCTGCATCGGCGTGCCGTCGAAGGGGATGAGGAAGTTGAGGGGCAGGGACTCGACCTCGAGGTCGCGCAGGGCGAACAGGGCCTCGACGATCTGCGCGTCGCTCTCGCCCATGCCGATGATCAGGCCGCTGCACGGGGAGACGCCGGCCTGCGCGACCTTCTCCAGGGTGGCGAGGCGGTCGGCGTAGGTGTGGGTGCGCACGATCTGCTCGTGATGGGACGCGGCGGTGTTGACGTTGTGGTTGTAGGCGTCCACGCCCGCGCTGCGCAGCGCCTCGGCCTGGCCGTCCTTCAACAGACCGAGGCAGGCGCACACCTCGACGCCGGGATGCTCCTGCTTGAGCGCGGAGGCGATGCCCGCGACGCGGTCGACGTCGCGGTCCATCGGCCCGCGGCCGCTGGCGACCAGGCACACGCGGGCGGCGCCGCCGTCGATGCCGGCACGGGCCTGGCGCACGGCCTCGGCCGGGTCCAGCCAGCTGTACTTCAGGATCGGCGCGGCGGAGCCGAGGGCCTGGGAGCAGTAGCCGCAGTCCTCGGGGCACAGCCCCGTCTTGAGGCTGACGAGGTAGTTCAGCTTCACCCGCATGCCGAAGGCGTCGCGGCGCAGGCGGGAGGCCGCGGCGACCAGGTCCAGGGTCTCCTCCTCGGGGCAGGCGAGGACGGCGAGCGCCTCCTCGGCCTCCAGGCGGTGCCCCGCGCGGATTCGGGCGACGAGGTCGTCCCAGCGCATCAGCGCCGCTCCGGCGCGGTCTCGGGGCGGAGGGCGCCGACGAGCTTCCAGGCCGTGGGCAGCAGGCCCGCGAGCGCGAGCACCTTCAGCGCGTCACCGAGGAGGAAGGGAACGACGCCGAGCATGATCGCCTCGCGCAGGCCGATGCCCAGGCTCACTGCCAGCCACGGCACCCCGCACGCGTACATCGCCAGGGTGCCCAGGGCGCCGAGCGCGAGGGTGCCGGGCACGTGGCGATCCGCCCGGTGGGAGGCGAGGCGCCCCACCACGGCCGCGGCGATCACGAAGCCGATGATGTACCCGAAGGTCGGGATCCCGACGCCGCTCTGCCCGCCGGAGAACACCGGCGCCCCGGCGACGCCGATCGCCAGGTAGAGCGCCGCGCTGAGCACGCCGCGCAGCGGGCCGAGCGAGGCGCCGACGGCGAAGACGGCGAAGGTCGACAGCGCGATCGGCACCGGGGTGAACGGCAGCGGGATGGTCAGCGGCGCGGCGAGGACGATCAGCGCGGTGCCGGCGAGGACCAGCAGGACGTCCCGGGTCAGGCCTCCGGGGAGGGCATCGGCGAGGTGGGCGCCGGGCCGCGCGAGGGCGGGACGGGCGAGGGCGTGCTGGGACATGACATCTCCTGAACGTTGTTCACTGAACGGCGTTCAGGAGATTAGCAGAGCGGTCCCGCCCCGCGCCGCACCGACCTTGACGACCAGCCGCAGCCTGCCTAGGTTCGCAGAGAGCGCCGTACCCGGGAGCCGGGCCGCCCCGCCCCGACCCGGGCGCGACGAGGACGCGCGCCGCGCAGGCCGCTCCTCGTGGCCCACGTCGAAGGAGACGTCATGATCGACCGCCTGCTGGCCCACTGCACCGTCACCGACCTCGACCGCGCCGAGGACTGGTACACCCGCCTGCTGGGGCGCGGGCCCGACGCGCGCCCCATGCCGGGCCTGCTCGAATGGCACCTCGGCGTCACCTTCGGGCTGCAGGTGTGGTCCGAGCCCGAGCGCGCCGGGAGGTCCACCGTCGTGCTCGGCGAGACCGACATCGACGCCGCGGCCTCGCACGCGACCGACATCGGCATCCCGCACGAGGGGCCCAGCCCGGCGGCGGGGCGCGGATCCTGCCGCTGACCGATCCGGACGACAACCGCGTCATCTTCATGGGCCCCTGAGCCACAGGCCCTTGAGCACCGGGAGCGCCGCGCCGCAGCCCCTAGACTCGTGCGGGTGCACCCCCGCAAGCTCACCCCGGACGACGTCGCCCGCACGGCCCTGCGCGTCCTGGACGAGCTGGGCCTGCCGGATCTCACCATGCGCCGCCTGGCCACCGAGCTCGGCGTCCAGCCCAGCGCCCTGTACTGGCATTTCCCCGACAAGCAGACGCTGCTGGCCGCGGTCGCGGACCGCATCCTCCCCCTCGACCCGGCCGAGGGCGATGAGCCCGCCGCCGGCGAGGACTGGGCCGCCCGACTGCATGCGGAGGCCGATGCGCTGCGCGCGGCGCTGCTGGCCCATCGCGACAGCGCCGAGGTCGTCTCCAGCACCATCGCCCTGGGACTGGGCGCGAACCCCGCGCTCGCGCGGCTGCGCCGGGCCCTCGCCGACGGACCGTTCGACGAGCTCACGGCCGATCGCGCGGCCTCGACGATGCTGCACCTGGTGCTGGGGCAGGTGTCGCTCGAGCAGCAACGGGTGCAGTACGAGCGCCTGGGCGTGCGGGCGGCGCAGGGCGAGCAGCCGGCGGCAGCACGGCCGGAGGGCTCGGATGCGGAGGACTTCCGCTTCGGGGTGGCGGCGCTGATCGCCGGGTTGCGCACAGGAGAGTGAGTCGCCCCGGGAGCACGTGCACCGGGGCCGGCACGTCCCGCGTCTGCCCGCGATCACTCGAGACTGCGGACGAACGCGTCTCGCGTGGCGATCTCACGGGGTGGCGTCCCTCCCGCGCTGACGAACGATTCCCAGAGCCGCGCCGCCTGGCTCGGCGTGACGAGGTCTCGCCGCCGTGCGAGTCGGATGAGCTTCCACGTGCCGACGCAGTCGATGGGATCGGCCCACCGCATCGCCGTCCGGTCATCGGTCAGGAACACGGCGCGGAGCATGCGCCTCTGGATGAGAGTGATCGTCTCCGCCTCACCGAGATGCTGTTCAGCATGGTCGCCCGGGGACGCCATCTGGCCGCGAAGCTGCCGAATTGCGAGCTGCTCGCCATCTTCTGGCCGAAGCGGATCACCGAGCAGCTCCTCTGCGGCGTCCACCAGACCGGGCAGATCGAGGCGTCGCTGCTGTCGCGCGCACTCGGTGCGGATCGTTGCCGTCCATCGCGCGTTGTCGCGGAGAAGCGGCTTCAGCACAGGGATCACCCCGGGCCGATGGAAGTTCACGAGGACCTACGTGTCGTGGAAGAACAGCAGAGGTGCGTCGGTCATCTCCGATCACCCGAGAAGTGCGTCGAGGGCGTCGTCGGAGAGCTCCGCGCCGCGTCCCGGTTCGTCGACTTCGAGAGACTCCGAGGGAACTCCGAGCATCCATGCGAGAGTGCCCTTGCCGACGGCCCCGTCGGCAATCCTCTCGAGGTGCGCCTCCTGGAGCCAGTCCGGGAAGCGACGCTCCCCGGCCTCCCGCATGCGTCCCGAGATCGGGTCGCCGATCCTCGCGCCCGTCCAGTGCCGCCGCAGCAGCTTCTGCGTCGTCCCTGCCAGCGCGTCCGCGACCTCGGCACAGGGCGCCAGGGCCAACGCGTTCAGCCGGCGACGCAGCGCATCCGTCGAGACACCCCAGGTCCACACGAGCTCGGCGACCGCAGCGAGATCCATCCCCGGCCACGCCTGTGCTCGCATGACCGTCTCCGGAAGGAGGAGCTCGGCGGCGAAGGCGTTCGCCGCGCGTTCCTTCGCGTCGTAGGCCTCCGAACCGGCGATCACACCTTCATGCCCCAGAACCAGATGACCGAGCTCGTGGGCGAGAGACCAGTTCTCGTAGAACCAGTTTCCGCTCTCGGGAAGAACGATGACAGGGCGACCTTCGACGGTGAACGAGTACGCCGTGCTCACCCCGTCGATACGCACGACATCGACGTCGAGCTCTGCGAGATGGTCGATGAACTTCCGCACGAATGCGGGATGGAGAAGGCGCCGCATCTGCTCGACATCCGAGGGCAGAGCGACCCCTGGCGGCGGCGGCCCGGCCTGAGCGTAAGCGAGGCGGATGTCCTCGAGGATCGCACGATCGCCGTCCAGGCCGTCGACGCTCCGAGATCGGGTCTCCTGGTCGTACGAGTGGCGCGCGGAGAGCACAAGTCGATGCGGATCAGGCTCTCCCGTGATCAGGAAATGCACGTCCACCCGGAGCACAGAGGCGATGTCGGCGAGCTCCAGTGCGGCGAAGCCTCGCTGGCCGTTGAGCGCGCGGGAGAGCGCGTCGGGAGTCATCCCCACGCGCTCCGCGAGCTGCTTCTGCTGCATCCCGGCTCCCTGCATCGCGGAGCGGACGCGGCTGCCGATGGTGGTCATGCCTCGACGGTACGCCGAGGTTGGGATTTTCCCAAGCACCTGTGGACAGCGCCACCCCACGGCGCCGCGGTGTGGAGGACCAGCACGTGTCGCTGGTGGGCCTTGACCGCGACATCCGCCACGCCTCTCAGTGAATCGCACTCGGGGGATCTTCTCCTTCCCGATCGAGGACGTCGCGACGATGCCCCGGGCCCTCTGCAGGGATCGACCGCCGGTCGCGGAGGATCGCCGCGGGGACGAGGATCCCCGCCGCGACGAGGGAGATCGCGGCGAAGACGGTCATGTCGACCACGTCCTCGCCGGTGAACGCCAGGGCGAGGTTCGCACCCAGGTGGATCACGCTGCAGATCGCGATCCGCTGCCAGAACGACCCCGTCATCACGAAGACCATCGTGACGGTGAGGGCGATCGCCGCGAGGACGAACGCCGCGTGCTGCAGCGGCGGGAGCGAGAAGTACTGGACGTGCCAGAGCGCGAAGAGCGCACCGTCGACGACAGCGGCGATCGGACGGCTCACCCTCCGGAGCAGCTGATGGAGCAGCACCCCGCGGAAGCCGACCTCCTCGCACACGGCACCCAGCAGCTGTGCGACGAGGATCAGCGCGAGAGGCGTATCCACCAGCGCCTCGGGCACCGCCGGCGACTCTCCGCGGGCGAGGCGGACGCCGAGGACGAAGACCCCGACGGCGATCGACGCCAGCATCAGGGAGAACAGGAACCGTGCGGTCGACGCCGCGGGCAGGCCGGCATGCCGAGCACGGGGGACGAGGAGCCAGGTCGCCCCGGCCCCGATCGCCGGTGCGAGCATGACCAGCGACAGCACGCCGGAGGGAACGCCGAGGGGCTCCTGCAGGGACAGCATGCCCACGGCGGCCGCACTGGACACGAGCAGCCACACGACGATCACCGCCCATGGCGATGTCGAGGCGCGCGTCGGGCCATCAGGAGTCGTCTCGAGCACGGGGTCGCCCTCCGGTCGTTCCGCCGGCCAGGATGCCGGGTCATCCCATGCTCGGCCGTGCCCTCGGGCTCCGCGAGCCCCGACGGGATCCACGAGACCTTCCGCCGCGACACCGAGACCTTCGTCCACCAGGCAGCCTGCGTGAGTCGAGGTCGGCGCGAGCGGAGCGGTGCTACCCTCGGTGCGATCGTGACCACGACGCAGGAGGTGAGACCCATGACCGCAGCACCCATGGGCGCTCCCCGACGTCCACGATCGCGCGGCTGACGCAGCCGCCGCCGGGAGCCCCGTCCACGCATCGCGCGAAAGGCGACTCCCCTGCACACGAACTCCCTCACCCCCTCCCTCCCCGATCCTGCGCCTGCACCGTCGCCGCAGAACCTCCCGGGAGGGCGCCCAGACCCTGACCGCCGCGCCCTGGTCCTCGGCGGAGGCGGCTCCACCGGCAACGCGTGGCTGATCGGCGTCCTCGCCGGCCTCGCGGAGGCGGGCGCCGATGTGACCGGCGCGGATCTGACCATCGGCACCTCCGCCGGAGCGACCGCCGCGGCGCAGTGCGCCGGGGCGACTCCCGCAGAGCTGTACCCGGGGGCGCTGCAGGTGCCGGCCGCACCCCCATCGGCCGCTCCCCCGGCGGCCGCTCCCCCGGCGGCCGCTCCCCCGGCGGCCGCTCCCCCGTCGGCCGCTCCCCCGGTCTCCGCCCCGGCGCCCGGCAGTGCCCCCTCCGCCCTGGACCGCATCCTCGCCGTCGTCGAGGCCTCCACCGACCTCCCGGACATGCGCCGCCGGATGTCCGCGGCGGCGATGGAGCACGACGCGGAGCTCGGCGCCGAGCACTCCGCCCGATGGCGCAGCATCGTCGCCCGCAGGCTGCCCTGTATCCAGTGGCCGCAGCGGCGCATCGTCCTCACCGCGATCGATGCCCGCACCGGCGAGGAGGCGCTGCTGGACCGGGACAGCGGACTCGACCTCGTCGACGCGGTCGCCGCGAGCTGTTCCAGCGGCCCGGCGTACCAGGTCGGCGAGAAGCGGTTCCTCGACGGCGGCTTCCGCTGCGGCGCGGAGAACGCCGACCTCGCCGCCGGGCACGGGCGCGTCCTGGTCCTCGCGCCCTTGGGCGGGAGGTCCCTCCAAGCGCGCGCCTGGGGCACGCACCTCGAGGACCAGGTCGTGCAGCTGCGAGCCCAGGGCTCGGCGGTCCGCGTCGTCGTCCCGCGACCGGAGGCCCAGCACCTCTTCGGCGCCGCCGCGATGACCGCGGCGCTGCGCCCGGACGCCGCCCGGGAGGGGCACCGGCAGGGGACGCTGCTCGCCGAGGAGATCGCGGCCTTCTGGGGCTGACCGCCGTGGTCGGCGCTCTCTCGGGGACGGCCGATCAGCCGGAAAGCCCTCCCCCGGTCGTCGCCTCTGAGTAGAGTGCCCGCACGAGGACCGTCGGCCGCGGACGTGCGGTCCGGCCTCGGGACCCAGTGCACGAGGACGTGTGGAGGACCCATGAACCCCGACACCATCACCCTTTCCGCCGGAAGCCTGACCACGGTCGCCGTGATCGTGGTGATCGCCCTGATCGCCGTGGCCATGGCCCTGCGGTTCCGCGCCGAGGTGCTGCGCGCCGCCACCGGCACCCCCGCCATGAACGAGGTCGCCGGCGCCGTCCAGGAGGGCGCGGCCGCCTACCTGCGCCGCCAGCTGCGGACCCTGAGCGTGTTCGCGGCGATCGCCTTCGTGCTGCTGTTCCTGCTGCCGGTGCACGGCACCGACGGCAGCGGCGCGGTCGTGCTGCGGGTCGCCCGTTCGGTCGCGTTCCTGGTGGGGGCGAGCTTCTCCGGGCTCATCGGCTACCTGGGCATGTGGCTCGCGGTCCGGGCCAACGTGCGCGTGGCCGCCGCGGCGCACACCACCGGGCGGGATCCCGCGATGATGATCGCGGTGCGCACGGGTGCCTGCGTGGGCATGGCGACCATCGGCTTCGGCCTGCTGGGCGCGGGCGCGGTCGTGCTGCTGTTCCGCGGGAACGCGGCGCTCGTGCTGGAGGGCTTCGGATTCGGCGCCGCGATGGTCGCGATGTTCATGCGCGTCGGCGGCGGCATCTTCACCAAGGCGGCCGATGTGGGCGCCGACCTCGTCGGCAAGGTCGAGCAGAACATCCCCGAGGACGATCCGCGCAACGCCGCGACCATCGCCGACAACGTGGGCGACAACGTCGGCGACTGCGCGGGCATGGCCGCGGACCTCTTCGAGTCCTACGCGGTGACGCTGGTCGCGGCGCTGATCCTGGGCCGCGCCGCCTTCGGCGAGAGCGGCATGGTGTTCCCGCTGATCGTCCCGGCGATCGGCGTGCTCACCGCGCTCATCGGCCTGTACCTGATCCGGCCGAAGTCGGGGGTGAGCGCGCTCGTGACGATCCGCCGCTCCTTCCTTTCGGCCGCGATCATCTCCGCCGTGCTGTGCGCGGTGGCCGCGTTCGTGTACCTGCCCGGCAGCTTCGCGGAGCTGGGCATGGCCGATGCGCAGGCCGCCGTCGACGACCCGCGCCTGGTGGCCGCCGGATCCGTCGCGATCGGCATCGCCCTCGGCGTGCTGATCCTGTACCTGACCGGCTACTACACCGGCACCGAGGACCGTCCCGTGCAGCAGGTCGCCGCGACCTCCCGCACCGGCGCGGCGACAGTGGTGCTGTCCGGCTTCGGCCTGGGACTGGAATCCGCGGTGTTCACCGCCCTCGTCATCGCCGGCGCCGTGTTCGGCGCGTTCCTGCTGGGCGGCGCCGGGGTGACGGGCCTGTTCGCGATCGCCCTGGCCGGCTGCGGGCTGCTGACCACCGTCGGCGTGATCGTCGCGATGGACACCTTCGGCCCCGTCGCCGACAACGCCCAGGGCATCGCCGAGATGTCCGGGGACGTCGACGGGGAGGGCGCGCAGGTCCTCACCGAGCTCGACGCCGTCGGCAACACCACCAAGGCGATCACCAAGGGCATCGCGATCGCCACCGCGGTGCTCGCCGCGACCGCCCTGTTCGGCTCCTACACCGACGCGATCCACGAGGTCCTGGGCGAGCGCTACGACGAGTTCCTCGCCCAGGCCGTCGTGTTCGCGCCGCAGACCCTGGTGGGCGTGATCATCGGCTCCGCCGTCGTGTTCCTGTTCTCCGGGCTCGCGATCAACGCGGTGGGCCGCGCGGCCGGCGCCGTCGTCTTCGAGGTGCGCCGCCAGTTCCGGGAGATCCCCGGGATCATGGAGGGCACCGCGAAGCCCGAGTACGGCAAGGTCGTCGACATCGTCACCCGCGACTCCCTGCGCGAGCTCGCCACCCCGGGGCTGCTGGCCGTGGCCGCGCCGATCGCCGTCGGCTTCGGCCTGGGCGCGCCGGCTCTGGCCGGCTACCTGGCGGGAGCGATCGCCGCGGGCGTGCTCATGGCGATCCTGCTCGCGAACTCCGGCGGCGCCTGGGACAACGCGAAGAAGATCGTCGAGGACGGCCACCACGGCGGCAAGGGCTCCGAGGCCCATGCCGCGACCGTCATCGGCGACACGGTGGGCGACCCGTTCAAGGACACCGCCGGCCCCGCCATCAACCCGCTGATCAAGGTGATGAACCTGGTCGCCGTGCTGATCGCCCCCGCCGTGGTGGGCATGAGCGCGCTGAGCGGGGACCCGAACCCGCTGCGCTACCTCATCGCCGCCGTCGCGATCGTCGCGATCGCCGTGCCCGTGACCATCTCGATCCGCCGCGGCGTCGCCCTCGAGGATGCCGGGGACGACGAGGCGGAGCCGGCGCGGATCGTGGAGGGGTCCGGGGGCTGAGGCGGGTGGGGCGGACGCCTCTCGGCATCGGGCCGAGAGGTGTCAGCCCGGTACGTCGGGAGACTCCTGCGCGCGCTCTGCATGCTGGTTCTGACGCATTCCCGCATCGTGCACGGCACGGAGTAGGCGACTGCCGGTGGTCGTCATACCTCGACAGAATGCGCGGGTTGAGATGTCTCCGAGTGTCGGTGGAAAGCGGCACGTACGCTCTACCTGTCCATTCGTAGCGCCCGGGCCGGAGCGCGGGTTCAAGGCTGTTGACGGGCAGTTCGCGAGCCGACTATCCCCGCACCCCACTCTCCGCCGCCGCCTCGCGCCACGACCCGAGACGCTTGATCACTGTGGCGAGCGAGGGCCGAGCGCACTCGCGCGCCCACCGGGCGTACGCCTCGGATCCGCCGCCAGGCTGTGCGGCGCGGAACTCCCGCACGGCCTCGCGGCAGTGCGCGTCGGTCCACTCGGGCTTCGCCCCACCGGCGATCCCGCCGGCCTCGCGGACCAGGGCGCCCCAGGTCAGGCCGCTGCGGCGCAGGAGCGTCTGCACGGTGGGCCGGTGCCGGGCGCTCGCCCAGGTGCGGTAGGCGGCCATGGTGAGGTTGTCGCCGAGGCCCGCCATCGCATCGCGCAGGTGCTGGGCGGGCGAGGGCTCGGGCGCCGCCGTGTTCCAGTCCCGCGGCGCGGTGACGCGGGCGCGCCACGCCTCGTTGAACTCCTCCCCCAGGTCCAGGGGCTCGCCGCGCAGCACGGCGAGGGTGATCTCCGCGATCTCGGACCAGCGGTACGGCAGGCGCTGGCGGACCAGGGCGAGGGACGGCGCGCCGTCGTGCCGCTGCAGCCAGGCGTCGACCTTGGTGTTGGAGGTGCCGCCATCCGGAGCGGCGACCGCGGCGATCACCGCGGCCCACAGGTCGTCGTCGCTCAGGGCGGAGCGGGGCCGGCCGCGCTCGGCGGTGAGCCCCGCAGCGCGCAGGGCCTCGTTCCAGGTGCCGAAGCGGATGGCGGCGGTCTGGTTCCCGGGCACGCCGTGCTGCTTCGCCCAGGCAGAGAAGCCGCTGGCGGTGCTCTTCCCGGTCTCCCGGTGGTAGGCGCGCAGGTCCTCGAGGATCTGCTCGTCGCTGCGCCGCGCCACGGAGGCGGGGCGGACCTTCGGGGCGAGGTGGTTATTGCGCCGGGCGCCCAGCAGGTCCCGCACCTGCTCCTCGGTCATGCCGAGGGTGCGCGCCCCGCTCTCCAAGGTGTCGCCGGGGCTGGTCAGGGACCAGGCCCGCACGGCCTCGCGGTGCTCCTGCTCCCGCGCCTCGCGCAGGCCGCGCAGGGTGCGGGAGATGTCCTTCGTGCTCCACGGCGTGTGCTTCGTGATGATCTGGCGGATCCGCTCGCGGGTCACTCCGAAGCGGTCCCCCAGCTCCTGCAGGGTCGCGCCCATCGCGTAGCAGCGCACGCAGGTGCGAGCACGCTCATCCTCGAGCGCGGTGCCGTACAGGGCGGAGTCCAGGTAGCCCGGCCGATCGGCCTCGGGCCCCTCCCCCGCAGCGAGGGCCATGTCCTGCTCCGGGGAGCGGACCAGGCGGGTGATGTTCGCGTGCGGGATCCCGAAGGCGCCCTCCGCCGCCTGCCAGCCGTCGTCGGCGGTGCGCGCGGCCCAGGCCCGCAGCCGGCCGCGGAGTGCGACGCGGACGCTCGCCGCTCCGCCCGGGATCGCGGCATCGAGCGCCGCCTCGACCTGGGCGGGCGTGACGCCGAAGAATTCGGCGATCTCCCCGGTGGTGTAGCCCTGCTGGGCGAGGTCGACGGCGGCGTCGACGTCGAGAGCCGTGGCGCCTGCGGTCGCGTCGATGAGTTTGTGGTGCAGGGCGTCCTCGTCCTGCCGCCGGCCGATGCTGCGCCGGCCGATGTCGGTGATCGTCATCGTGCTCGCACCTTCCCTTCCCCTGATGGATGCGGTACACCGAGTGTGCAAAGGGGGTGGGACAGACGACGCGGCACGGGTCGTTCCACGCGTGGCCCTCAGCGCAGGAGCGCCTCGCGGGCGATCGTCGTCGCCTCCGGGGAGAAGGTCCCGAAGCGATCGCGCCAGTCTCCGGGGCGGCGGCCGATGTTGGTCAGCAGAACCCAGAGCGGCATGTCGCGGATCGCCTCCGCCGGGACCGGGCCGTGGTCGACTCTCCACCCGAGCTCCGTCGCCGCGGCCGCGACGGCATCGATGGGCACCTTGGCTCCCGGCTCGGTGGTCGCGATATAGGCGAGCAGCAGCACTCCGGCGGCGTGGTCGAAGCTTCCGGTCGCGGGCAGCAGCGCCTCGACGACCAGCTCGTGCACCGCATCGGCGTGCAGCGCCGCCCGGGCCCGCCGGGAGGGCAGCAGGCTGCCCTTGTACTTGCGCAGGAACCCGAGCCGCTGCAGGGACTCCCGGAACTCCAGCAGGGGGATGCTCTGCAGCTCGCGATTGTTCGCGCCGAGCCAGCCCTCAATAGCGGGCACCACGGCGCAGGCCGCCTCGACCGCGGCGGGGCGCATGTATCCGGCGCCGGTGAGCGGGATGCCGCCCTCGGCATCGGCCTGCTCGAGGAACCAGGTGATTGCCCGCAGGGCATCGGGGCCGGGGGCATCATCGGGCTCCTCCGCTCCAGGACAAGCTGGGCGGCGCGGATCTGCAGCTCCACTCCCGCGCCGCTGCGCCCCAGGGTCCGCATCGGCTCGACGAGGAGAGCAGGCGGCGTGAACTCGGAGGGGTCCCGCAGGATGGGGAGCCCGGTGCGCAGCTGCTCGTCCAGCGCGGCGAGGTCGAAAGCCGCGGGATCCTCGAGCAGCTCGCCGAGGCCCTGCGCGTCGCGCACGCCGCCGCAGTCCTCCGGCGGACCGGCACGCCGGCCACCGGTCGCCCGGGCCGGCGGGGCATCTGCCGGGGCGGGCCGCACGGATTCGACGACGATCTTCAGATCCCAGCCGTCCCCGTAGTCATAGACGTACTCCAGGCGATCTCCGTGCTCCTGCAGCAGCTCGCCGACCTGCACCTCCCCCACGGGATGCCGTCGTCCTCGCCCTCCTCGACATCGAACGGGCACAGGAACAGCTTGGAATCGCCCCCGAAGGGGCTCCCACCCGCGGCGAAGCGCCACAGGTGGTACCCGGCCCAGCCGTATGCGAGCTGCAGCACCTCGTGGACATCGGCGAGGGTGAGGTCCGAGCGCAGCTCGAGACGCCGCCAGATCGGCGGAGTCGCGTGGTTCAGATCGACGCGGACCGTGATGACCTGCGGGTCCTCCGGTTCGGGGCGGCGCAGGTCGGGACGGGCGGGCCGGGCCGAAGTCCAGCTCCAGGGGCCCGCCTGCGCCAGCTCCTCCGGGGTGAGCCCGAGGAGGCGGGCGAGATCGGGCTGTTCGTCGTCGGAGGCGCGAGGCGTGTGGAAATCTTACGGAGATCAGAAAGTGGCCAGTGGTCGGCCGGTCGCCTTTGATCGACGACGAAGTTCGTCCTGTGCTCACCCGGTCCGTTGTCTCGATGGACGACATGTGCGGAGCACACAGCACTCCAGATCTTCACTTCACGTCGGACTGCTTCCCTGCCTCACGGGCAAGGCCGCGCGTAACGCCCGTCGCACCCACTGCGGGCCAGCTCGATGACCAAGCAGGTCTACGAGGATCTGCGCCGACAGATCCTCCACGGGGACCTGCCCGACGGCGCGAAGCTGACTTCGGAGCCGGAGAGCTGCGGCACGTACAACGTCTCCCGCACCACCGTGCGCGAGGCGTACTCGATGCTCCAGCAGGAAGGGATTGTCGAGGTCCGGCGCGGTTCGGGGCGATACATCGTCCCGGGCGCCTCGACGATCATGAAAGGTTCCGCGAACCTGATCCGCAGCATGCGTGGCTACCTCAAAGTACGCGGCCACCAGCCGCAAGTCGAGATCCTCGCTGCCGTGACGCGGCCGGCGGAGCCGGAAAAGTCCTCGTTCTTCCACCAAGACGGCGACGTCCACGAGGTCCAGCGCGCATATGTCGACGGCAACGACCTGTTGACCTACGCGATCAACTTGCTGAACCCCTCCGATGTGCCGGATTGGCAGGCCGTCGACTGGCACACCTCGATGCGCGAGATCGCCGATCGCCACGGCCGCTCGGTGCGGAACTCGGTGGTCGACGTCTCGGCCGCGAACCTGCCCCCTGAGATCCAGGAGCGGTTCGCCACCGATCCGACGCAGCCCTGGCTGCGCACCTCCGGCCCCTCGTACGACCAGCGAGGCAGACCTCTGTGGTGGTCCTACGAATACACGCGAGGCGACGTGCGGACCGTCCGCATCGTCAATCGGGAGTCCCTGAACCCCGAGTGACCCGGGGCGCCGACCCGGGGCTGCACAGTGCCGGCCCTGTTCTGAACCACCCTGACATCGGGGCGCCTCGTCGCACCCGAAAACTCTGCGCCACCGTCACGCCCTCAACCCTGCCCGAAAACGCCCAGGAGGCGAGGCCCAGCCATGCCCAACATCCTCATCGCCGCCCACGGAGACCCCTCCACCGCCCTCATCCGGAGCGCGCGGCTCATCGTCGGCGCCACCGACGGGATTCGCAGCTTCGAGATGACCGCCGGCCTTCACCACGCCGATGCCGAGCAGCAGCTCACCGAGCTCGTGGTCACCGGACGGGCACAGCAGGAGCGCCTGCTCGTCCTGGTCGACATCCAGGGCGGCAGCCCCTTCAACATCTGTAGCCGACTGCTCATCGCGCACGGCGATTTCGCCCTCGTCGCCGGCCTGAACTTCCCAATGGTCCTCGAGTCCCTCACCTCGCTCACACCCTCGACCGGAACTCACGTCGTCACTGCGGGAAAGGACTCGGTCATCGACATCTCCGCCCTCATCCAGAACACGGAGAACAACGATGACTGACCACGTCAGAGTCGACGACCGCCTCATCCACGGCCAGGTGGCGATCGGCTGGACCGCAGTCGTCGGCGCCACCACAATCCTCGTCGTCAACGATGCAGCCCAGTCCGACAAGACCCAGACCATGGCCCTGAATATGGCCGCCCCGTCCGGCGTCGACCTCTACATCCGAACTGTCGCCGAGTCCGGCGAGATCGTCCGGAAGTTCGCGACGGCCCAGAAGTCCTGTGTCATGGTCCTACTGGAGACCGTGGCCGTTGCCGGCGCCCTCATCGAGACCAGCGGCGAGGTCATCACCCGTCTGAACATCGGCGGCCAGCGCGCCGGTGAGGGACGGATCAAGCTCACCGACCATACCGCGGTCACCATCGAGGAGCTCGACCAGTTGGAGGCGCTGCATGCGCGGGGCGTCGAGATCGACTGGCGTCATCGGCACCACCCTCGCCATCCTCTCCGGGGAGGGCGTGGGCGTGGCCCTCGCGATCGCCATGCTCGTTGCCGTGCTCGCCCAGTCCCTCGGCGTCCTGGGGCAGATCATCAACCTGCACTTCGACAATCGCGCGGACCATTTCGCACCGCGCGGGGACTTACGCGGCGTCACGCTCATGATGTGGATCCCTCCGATCCTGTTCTTCCTCTCCACCTTCATCCCTGCGTTCCTCGCGGCCCTGCTGGCACGGGCCGTATCGAAGGATCCATGAACGCCACCCCCAGCTCTCCGCCAAGCGATCAAAGTGAACTACCGCGACCTCGCATTGTGGGCCGGCTTCAAGCATTCAAAAGACCACAGACCCGACCTCGAATCACCTTTTACCTCAAGGCCACCCTTCTTCATGATTCGGCCGCAGGTCGCGCAGTACATTGAGGCGGCTATAACTTCGACCGCCTCGGCGACCTGCTGCGCTTCCTCCGGGCTTATTGAATCGGCCTCCGGATGATAGTGAGCCCCAAACAAGTTTCTTCTTTGTTGAAGGTCGCTGAGTCGACCTGCCGCGTCGCGAACTCTTTCGTCTGAGTTGGCCCGCAGAACATCGACAACGGGCACCAGCAGATCGCCTATGGTGTACTTATCATCAACGGCGCGACTTACCCTGCACCGGAAGATCATCGACAAATGCTCAAGAATCGCCTCAAGGACGCGCCCTGCAGTGGCCACCATCAGCACCGGACTACCGTGGTGCTCCTTAACGAACTGTAAATCGCTCAACATTCCTGGATTCAATGTCTTCGCGTGTGGCGTCACCGCCCCCGGTTCTCGACGCAATTCCAGCAAGTGTGGCTTGACGCCGAGTTCTGCAGAAAGCGACTTGACCAAAATTTCGGACCATAAACGGTCATGCATCGTTATTATCAGCTGCCAATCAGGCAGATCCCGAACGATAGCATGCATCGCGCCCTGACGCAATGGTGCATCTACTGATTGAAAAACATCATCAAGTATAACCACCTTCGCTTGGCCCAGATTTGCCGAAGCGGTATGCACCTTCACCAGGATGAGCAACGCCAGCAGATCGAGATACGCTTCACTCAGCACGCCATCAGGACTGACTTTCGTTCCATTCGACAACTCAAGCATGGCACGCAAGCCCGACTTGCCGACTATTTCAAGTTCAACTTTTTCAATCCAAGGAATGTTTGCAATTTCTCGGAACTGAGACGCAATCCCGTTCCCGGCAGGCTCGATGACCGACCGCAGTTTCTCGTAATCAATCTCCGGCTTTTCTTCAATTTGCTTCGCCAGGGAGCGGCCTTCGATTATTCGGAGAAACGAGTATTCGAAGTCTCGCCATATATCTTCAAGTTCGAACCGTTCTTTCTGCGACATGCGGACGCTTGCGGCCCTCTGAAATAGATCAGTCCGCAACGATTCAAGAGTCTTCACCGTTCGGGGTTCACGCACGGCTTTTAATTGAAGTTTCCGCCTTGCAAGGTTTCTGAGGTCCTGCAGGTCCCGTTTTCCAAACTTCACATATTCGCAATAGGAATCCAAAATCTGCTGCTCGCTCGGCGTGCGCCATCCGGCAACATTCGGCTTGAAGTAGTCCCAGAATACTTCAAGGCGATACTTTTCTGGCGCACCCCAAAATGTTTCAACAGATTTACGCCGGATGATTAGCGGAGCAATCGAGAATGCGTCATGCGGCTGTCGGTTTTTTGCTCCTTTTCCTCGCGCCAAAACCTCTCCGTTCGAGAGCTCTACAGTCACGGCGGGGGCGCGATTGGTTACCAAGTTCGCGAGCTCACGACGATCTTTCTCGCCGCCGATATATCTACGGCTCACCGACCCTCGTACACCGAACTCAATCGCTTCGCAGATACTGGACTTTCCGCTGCCATTCGATCCGAGTATGAGAAGTGGTGGCGTAAGAGATCCCGGCGGCGGCGGCGCTTCCGGAAAGTCAATGGTGAATGGGCCTTGAATGCCGCGGAAGCACTGAATAGATACCGATCTAACATACATTAGACTTGCCTCCTGGGCTTGAAGTCCTCCCCCACTCAACGTCTTAGCGGGGTTACGTATATATTCGAGAGCATTGTGTGGATCTGGATGGATTCTTTGCCCCCAGGATCAACACATCAGTCACTCTGGGGACAATAGTTGATAGCATATTGACCTACACGGTGGAGCCGTTCAACATTTCGCTCACCTCCCCACTCCACGCCACCGCCAACCGATCTCTCGCCCGCGACGCCCCCACATACAACAGCGACCGTTCCTGCAGTTCCGCCGCCTCATGAGTCTGCTCGTCATAGCTGCGGCCCGGACGGTCGTCGAGCGAGTCGGCATCTATGCCGAACAGGACCACTCGGGTGAACTCCATGCCCTTGGCCCGGTGGAAGGTCATCGCCAGCGGCGCGCCCTTGCGATATGCGACGTTCCGGTCCACCGAGGCGACAGGGATGCCGCGGTCGTCGAGGCCCCGCACCAGCAGGTCACGGGTCGAGGCCCACCGGGTCAACAGGCCGATGGTGGAGAGATCCTCCTCCGGGCCCATCTCCTCGGCCCATTCGCGCAATAGCGCGGCGACCTGCTCGAGCTCGTCGGCGAGGTCACGAGCCGGCAGCAGCAGCACCTCGGGGCCGCTGCGGGCGGACCGGTAGACGCCGTGATCCCCGCCGTGCTCGAGCGGGGTGCCGGTCTCGTCCACGTCGTCCTCCATGGCGGCGATGTCGAAGTCGCCGCCCTTCAGTACGTTCACCGCGAAGGCCAGGTTCTGCGCGGTGGTGCGGTAATTGAGCTTGAGGCGCCGTGAGCGCCCGCGGATCCCGATGCCGTACCGGCCCAGCTTCACAGGATTGGAGTAGATGCGCTGGTGCGAATCTTCGGCGATGAACATGTCGTCGTCGCCCTCGGCGACCAACGCTCGCAGTAGTTGCCACTGCGTAGGCCGCAGGTCCTGCCCCTCGTCCACGAGGACGTGATCGGCGGGCCTCTCCCCCGTCGCCTCGGCCTGCGCATCGAGCACCGCAGCGGCGATGGCCGAGGTCTCGTCCCAGTCGATGCTCGCGGAGCGTCGGCCGCCCTCCCGGTACACGGCGACGATCGCCCACACCTCGCGGCGCTGGTTGCGACCCAGGCGCGTCCCGCGACCACCGCGCGGAACCCGGAGGTACCCGGTCTCGTCGAGGATCCGGTGCGGGAGGATCACCTCGCGGTACTCGTCCGCGAGGAACGCGGCGCTTGTGTGCGCCTGGGTGCGGTCGCGCACCGCGCCGGAGGCGACGGCCGCAGCGATCGCGATCTCCCAGTCGTGGGCGCTGCGCGAGTACTTGGGACTGCGCGTGTCCCAGCCGACGACCGCGCGCATCGGCGCGGCGAGGGCGCGGGAACCGGAGATCACCCCATGTGCGATGCGGTCCACGCCGGTGACGTGGATCCCGGGACGGCCCAGCACGTCCGTGCGTGGCGCCCCGGGCTCAAGGGTGCGTACCTGCTCCTCGAGCGCGTCGGCGAGGTTGCGCGTGTAGGTAGTCAGAACGATCCGGGCCTCGCGTCCTTCCGCCTGCGCCTCCTGGGCCAGGCGCACCGCTCGGTGCACGAGGACCACCGTCTTGCCGGTCCCGGCGCCGCCGGTGAGCCGGTAGGGACCGCGGGTGCGAACATAGACGTAGGTGCGCTGCTCAGGGTGCAGGAAGATGCGCCACTGGGCGAAGCTCCCGGAGGCGAGCACCTTGGCGAGAGCGTCGTCGTCCTCGATGAGGTGGTAGCTGGCCTGGGACTTCTCCGCGGTCAGCGACTCGACGATGTCGTCGGTCGAGGACGGGGTCCCGACATCGCTACCGCCATTGACTCCGGTGAAGTACGCCTCGCGTACCTCGTCGAGGGTCTTGCCGGTCGCGAGGTCGAGCAGCGCGGAGCCCTGCCAGGAGCGGGCGCCCTCCGCGAGGTCCAGCAGGGCGGCCTCATCGGCCTCGACCGCTGCGGCCGCAAGGACGGGGTCGATGCCGAGGACGTCGATGAGTTCTTGCGCGGTCACGCTGAGGACGGGGCCGGACCGGCCGACACTCCCGGTCCCGCCGTCCACGGCCGGCTCCGTTGTCCCGCCGTCTTCGTCCGATGACTGGTCGATCGGTCCCGCTTGGGCGCTCGACGCCTGTTCCGCAGGGGCCAGTGATGACCCCGGCTGCTGCTCCCCCGCGTCAGGGGCCCCCGACGGCTTCTCGTCAGGTTCTGCCATCTCGGCGGCTCGACGCTCCTGCTCGAGACGCTCAGCTTCCTGCCGCTGGAACTCGGCGAGCTGCTCGGCGGCGAGCGCGGCGGCACGCGCCTGGACCTCGGACTCGGACAAGCCTCCGGCGCGCAGCGCGTCCTCGTCGGTACGGATCTCCGTGGTGCCGGAGACCGGGTTCATGCGCAGGTACAGCTTCCGGGCCCGGCGGTAGGCGTCGTCGTGGTCGTAGACGCCCTCAGCGAGCCACAGGTCCTGGCCCGAAGAGTTCAGCCGGAACGCAAGGATCCGGTACTGCTTGTTGACGCGGATCGAGCGGATCCGGTCATCGGCCGCCTGGTAAATGGGCTCGACATGCAAGCCCGGGGACTCCGGAGTGGTGCGCAGCAGGTTGAGGGTCGAGGTGACCTGCCCCAGGAGAGAGCGCGGTATCGATTCGAGGAAAGTATCGGAGATGGAGATGATGCCGTCGCTCATCGGGCAGTTCCTTCCGTCAGTCCCAAGGCCTCGAGGACATTGTCGGCACCGGGTCCGACGATCCTCCAGCCGTCTCTCTCGAGGGCGGCAAGATCCCGCTGCGGGAGTGCTTCCACCACGTAGGCTCGCCGCAGGTCCGGCCAGGCGATGTCCAGGGGGATGCCCGGCCCGAACTCTTCGCCGATCACCGGTACGTCCATGCCGAGCCGGGCGGCAGCCACGATGATCGCGCGCTCGGTACCGGTGAGGACCTCCTCGTACGGCTCCTGCCACTGGGGCGGAAGGCCGCTGGCATCGACTTCCGTGGGCTCGGCGAGGACCATGTAGTCGGCCTGCTGCTTGTGCCGGGTGTGCTCGGCGTCCGCGACCGGAGCACCATCCGCGAGTGCATCGGCAACGCCAGGAGCAGACGATGCGACGGACGGCTTGCGTGACGCGTCCGCGCCCTGTCTCGAGGGCTCCTGTGCGGGGACGTTCGGCGCAGCTGCGGGGAGCTGCGCATCGACGGTGACGTCGATGCCGGACTCGATGAGGCTCATCGTGGTCAAGCGCAGCGTGCCGCCGTGCGGGTCCCCCTGGGCGAGGTTCGCCATCTGCGCCCAGGTGCGCCAGGAATCCTCGAAGGTGGGCCGATGCATCGCCGCCTCGCGGTCGTCGAGGACCAACGTGAGGTTCCGGACGCCCACGCCCAGGAGGGCGATGGCGGCGAGCTCGTCACTGCGGCGCGCGATCGCCATCCGAGTCGGGTCAGTGAACGGCTCCGGGGTCTTTCCGTTCAGGAGATGGCTCGCGAGGTCCTGGACCTCGTCCGGATCCGCGCTGGTCAGCGTGCTGCGATTCCGCGCGGAGACGAGGAGCTGGGGCAGCTCGTAGGCGAGCTGCTGGAGCCGGTCGGTGCGACCGGTTCGCAGCACATCGAGGAGGAGCTCCATCGGCGTCGCGCGCAGGAGCGGAGCGAGCTGGCGCGTGGTGACGGTCCCCTCCGACCATGCCAGGACGGTCTCCTCGACCAGCGGACTCGGCAGGGGCGCGGTGTAGGCCCGCTTCGGGGCCCTGCGCCGGGCCGAATCTTCTTCGAGGTCGGCGTGAGTGACGGTGAGGACGACGTAGCCGGCGCGGCGCAGGCGCATGCGCTTGACGGCGTCGTCGCCCACCCGGTTGTTTCCGCTGGTGGCGTGGAAGGCGCGGCCGTCGGTGTAGATCGCGATGCCCTCCACATCGGCCCCGGACCAGGTGAGCACGAAATCGGGTCGCGTCCCGACGATATCGACCTGCGCGCTGAGCGTGTAGGTGCG
The DNA here is from genome assembly GCF_000576425.1 of Brachybacterium phenoliresistens. Lineage (GTDB taxonomy): Bacteria > Actinomycetota > Actinomycetes > Actinomycetales > Dermabacteraceae > Brachybacterium > Brachybacterium phenoliresistens. The sequence continues at coordinate 109,801 of NZ_KK069993.1, forward strand.
GCTGGCGGTGCGCACGCTCACGGAGCTGCCGTGGGTGCTCACGCTGGCCCCCTCGATCTCGCCGGCGGCGGCCATGAACGCACGCCGGAAGCGCGCTTCGAGCGCCGACTCGGACGGGGAGACGGACTCGGGCTGCTTCTCCTCCACGGCCCAGGTCATCTCGCCCTTCTGCGGCCGATCGGCGCGCAGGACGATCTGCAGCGCCTCGATCGCATCCAGACGACGCATCTGCGGGTACTCGTCCGGACGGACGTAGGGCAGCAGGCATCGGTGGCAGGCCGCGAGGCCCTCGTCCTGGCAGGGGCACGCCTCGAGAGCGTCGAGGGCCTCGACGAGGATGTCCCAGGCGCTGCGCGGGGAGGCGAGCTCCATGAGGTAGCCGGTGCCACCGGGGATGGAGTCGGACAGCAGCACCGCGGAGCTCCCGCTGTGCTGGGGGTGTGCGATGACGTCGAGCTCGACGTTGCCGATGCTGCCGCCGAAGCGGGTCTCGATGCCCAGCTGGAGGGCCGCGCTGAGGTTGAGCAGCAGCGCACCGGAGGGGTCCTCGAGGATCTCGCCCGGAAGCGTGATGAGCACGGTCTCCGTCTGCACGGTGCGGGACAGGAGCACGGGGACGTTCCGCCCCTCGCGCTCGTAGCGCAGCGAGCACCAGACCTGATGGTCCTGGGGCTTGTTGCCGTCGGTGTCGGTGTCGTGGTGCCCGCACTCCTGACAGATGAGGAAGCCGGGGGCGGTGCGGTCCTGCCCGGAGATGCGGATCGTCTCGGCGACCTGGTGGGGGCGGCCGAGGTTCAGGCGGGTCAGGGTGGTGCCGCGGTCCAGGGCCATCCCGAACCCGGTGCCGGGCACGCTCCACCGCTGCAGGGGCGTCGCCTCGTGGAAGGAAGCGGACAGGGCCGTCTCGAAGCGGACGCGTTCGCGGTCGTCGCGGGAGTCGCCGATTCGCGTGCGGCTGCGGTTCATGGTCGAGTAGACGCGGGTCAGGTCGATGACGTCGCGGTGCTGGCCGGCATCGGCGATCTCCTGAGACCGGCACTTCGGGCAGGAACGGGGCGGGGTATCGCGCTCGAACCGGTGGGCGAAGCCGCAGCGGGGGCAGAAGGCGGTGCGGTGCAGTCCGCTGCCGCCCACGCCGATGTCCACGGCGTCGATCACGAGCTCGCGGCCGTGGGCGTAGAAGTGCGCCCCGGGAGCGAGCTCCGTCAGGGCCGCCATGCCGGAGCGGCCGTAGCTGGCGGCGACGTGCTGCCAGGTGCCGTCGTCGTCCTGCCAGATGACGGTGGCCTCGAGGGCGACGGCGTCGTCGACGAGGGTGAAGTTGGGCAGCAGGCCGTGCATCTCGAGCACGCCGATCCAGTGGGCGGAGTCCGCGGCGGCGGCCTCGGCGCTGAGGCGCCCGGCAGTGCCGCGCAGGCGACGGCGCTCCGCTTCGCGCTCCTCCTCGGTCATGACGGTCTCGTCTCCGAGGATCTCCTGCTCGGCGGAGATCAGGAAGTTCTCCGCCTCGAGCACGCGGCGGGTCTCCTCGCGTGCTTCCGGGTCGGGCACGGTTTCGAGCTCGTCGAGGTTCGCCTGGATCCGGGCGCGCCGGCGGCGCAGCTCGTCCCGCTTGTCCCGCCAGGCGCCGGCGGCGCGCTCGATGGTCATGACGAGGCCGCTGCGGCCCTCCGCGTCGGGCAGCGCCCAGGCACGCAGCGTGTCGCGCGCCTGCTCGGTCAGGCCGTCCCAGGCGTGGGCACCGATCGTGAACTGCGCGAGGAACCGGTCAACGTACGCGGGGCCGCGCTGTTGCATCTCCTCGATGACATGTCCCAGGTAGGTGCCGGGGCCGATGTCGGCGAGGATCGGTGTGGTGCGGGCGGGCGGACTGATGCGCTCATCCCCGGAGAGGGCATCTATCACGGACGCCAGGAACTGGCGACGGAGGATCTCCTCGGCCGAGAGGTACGCGCCCGGGGCGCGGACGGTGCCGTTGAGCAGGTCGAGCGGGTCGTAGAAGAGGCCCGCGGTGCGGCCGCGGCCCGCGACCAGCGTGACGTCCAGGGAGTTGCCGGTGAGGCGACCCGCGCGGCCCACGCGCTGCAGGTAGCTGGCGACGGTCTTCGGGACCGAGGCGAGCAGCACGGTGGACAGGCCGCCGATGTCGATGCCCATCTCGAGGGTGGGGGTGGCGACCAGGACGTTGGGGGCGCCCGGGTCCTCGGAGCTGTTCTTGAACTGGGTCTCGTGGGCGAGGCGGTCCTCGGTGGTAAGCAGGGAGGTGTGCTCGCGGGCGACGACGCGCCGCATGTCCCCCTGGTAGAGGGATCGGTAGTAGGTGGAACGGATCCCGTGCGGGCGCAGACGTCCTGGGCAGCGGAAGCGCAGGCAAGGACCGTCGGCAAGCTGCGTGAGACTGTGCGTGGTGCCGGTGACGGTCTCGCGGCACTCGGAGCAGCTGAGGGAGGGCGTGGGAGCCTCGGCATCGGCCGTGGCGGTGCTGGGCAGGCAGCCTTCGAGGCGATCGGGACGCACGGCGAAGCTGCGCAGCTGCCCGCCGGGGCCGGCCGGGACCGCGTCGAGGATCCCCAGCTCGACGAGCTCGTCCAGCAGAGGGCGCAGGAACGTCGCGGCAGTGCTGCGGTCCCGACCCAGGGCACGGGCCGTCCAGTCGGCGTACCAGCTGCCACGAGAGGCGGCATCCTCGAACTCGCAGGTCTTGCCCCGGGGGCCGATGCTGGGCAGCTGCGGGATGGCCCGCCCGGGCGGGAAGGCGGGCATGACGTCCCGTTCAGGGCGGCCGCCCCACAGCCGGTACAGCGGCCCGCCGTCCTCACGGAACTTCTTCAGCCAGGGGTGGCTGATCGCGCCGTGGGTGCGCAGGCGCTCCAGGATCCCGCGGCCCCAGCGGCGCCGCTGGGCGGCGCTGTCCCCGTCCAGCAGAGGTGCGCTCGCGCCGAGGGCGCGCTCGGCGGCCTGGTCGAGTTCGTGATCAGCGGCGCGGACCTGGGCCTGGGCCGATCCGGTGAGCAGGAGCGTCCGGCCCACCTGACCTGTCAGGCCCAGTTCGAGGCCCACGTCGAAGCGGAGGCGGGAGCGGACCAGCTCCTCGGCGCGGTGCCGCTTCTCGGAGCGGAAGCCGCGGCGACGAGGGGGATCCTGGTGCCAGAAGGGGGCGAGCCGTTCGGAGTCGGTGATGGTGGGGTGCAGCAGCCGGTAGCGCTGCTCGTCGTCCTGGGCGGCGGCGATCATGCGGTCGACGATCTGGTCGAGCGTGGCGGGTTCAGCCCGCAAGGCGCTGTGGATCGCCGAGCGCAGGGTGAGGCTGTGGGAGCGGGCCTCGACGAAGCCTGCCCGGTGCGCCGCGTCCTGCACAGAGTCGGTGAAGACCAGCGCCTTCTTCTCGCGCATGTCGAGTCCGGGTGTGCCGAACAGGCTGGTCAGCGCGACCGAGAGGAGCGTGGCGAGGCTGGTGCCGAGGAAGCGGATGCCATCCTTCTCCCCACAGGCGGGGCAGGTGTCCTCCAGCGCCTTCTCCCCCGCGTCGAGGCCGGCGAAGACCAGGACCTGGATGACGTTCGGGTCCGGGTCGTCCTCGAGGGGGCCGTGCACGTCGAGGGTGGCGGAGTCGAGGTTGAGATAACGGCGGCGGGAGGATTCCTCGGTGGTACGGTCCGCGGCCTCCTCGCGGGTGGTGATGTCGAGGATCAGTGCGCGGAACCGCTGCTTGTTGTGGAAGGCGTCCTGGCGGATCTTGTCCGGGGTGAGCTCGAGGTCGTCCCCGACGGCCCTCGTGGTCGCGCCCCAGCCGGAGCGGCCGCAGTGACGGCAGTAGATGGCAGGCAGGGCCTTGCCGCTCTCCTCGCCGGCGGCGTCCGACCACTGGAACGCGGGCGCGCCGGCGACGAGACGGTCCACGCGGGTGATCTCCCGCAGCCACAAGTGCGCTTCGAGGGAGGGGAAGGAGTTGCGCGGCGCTCCCTCGCGGGCGCGCTCGTGGGAGAGCGCGGCGAGCAGCACCGTGGTGAACCCGCGGGCGACGGCGTCGTCGGTGATGTTCGAGAAGACGGCGCGGGCGAGATCCTCGAGCGCCGTGGCCGTGGTGGTCAGGGCGAGGAGCGTGCCGGTGGTCTCGTGCGCGAGCAGAAGGTCACGCACGGCGAAGCCGTGGGCGGCGGCGGTCCGGGTCGCGGGGACGTCGGGGTCGTCGCTGCGCCACAGCACGTCCAGGAGGTCGCGGGTGAGGGCGTCTGCGTCGACCGCGGTGCCGGGTTCGAGGTGCCGGGCGCTCACGGCGCGCAAGTCCTCAGCCGTCGGTGCGGTGGGCGTGAGGGGCGCGCGGGCCCCGTGGACCGTGGTGGTCGCGGCGGTCGCGGGGGCGAGGAAGTCGTCCAGCGCGACGCGGGTCTCGGTGATGACCGCGTCCGGGCCGATGGGACTGCCGAACACCGTCTGCGCGAATTCGAGCATGTCCGCGGCGGCGTCGTCGCCGTCGCCCAGGGTGGCGCTGGTGGCGACCGGAGTGATGTGCACGCGGCCGGGGGCGACGGTGTCCAGCACCAGGCGCAGGCGCCGCAGCAGCATGCCGACGTCGGTGCCCTGGGCGCCGTCGTAGGTGTGGAACTCGTCGAGGATCAGGTAACGCAGCGAGGCCGCGGATGCCTCCCACAGGGGGCGGTCGGCGCGGCGCAGCAGCAGCTGGTCCAGCATCTTGTAGTTCGTCAGCAGGATGTCCGGGACGCTGCCGCGGATCATCTCTCGGTCGGTGATCAGGCTCTTCTCGGTGACGACCGTGGAGGACTGCGCGGAGGCCTCGCCGGTGTACAGGGCGGCGGCGATGCCCCGGTAGGCGGGGGTGCCCGTGATGGCCTGGGCGAGTCGCCCGGCCTGGTCGTTGGCCAGCGCGTTCATCGGGTAGAGGATCAGCGCCTTGATCCCCCCGATCCCGGCGCTGCGCGCCCTCGCCACGTGATCCAGCACGGGGTACAGGAAGGACTCGGTCTTCCCGGAGCCGGTGCCGGTGGTGACGATGGTGGGCAGCGGCAGGCGCAGCCCGTGCTCGTCCTGCTCCCCCGGCACGGCCGGGTTCGTGGTCAAGCGGGAGAACGCGGTCGCTTGATGAGCGTAGGGCGCGAACCATTCCGGCAGGCTCGGGACAAGAGCACGAGCCTCCTTCGTGTTGACCCCGGCGGCGAAGGGCAGGCGGGTGCGGATGTAGGGCCCCTGGAAGATGCCCGCATCCTCGTGCTCGAGGAAGGCGTCCAGGGCCGTGCCCACGGAAGGGTCGGCGAGGGAGATCGCCGTGGTCACGTAGTCGAGCACGGCCCGCCGCAGGTCGGCGGCCTGCCGGGTGGGCAGCAGCTCCGTCATGAACTCTCCTCCATGCGTCGCCGGAACTCGGCGTAGGCGGTGCGCATGTCCGCCTCGCGGTCGAGGATCCGGAACGGCTGCTCGTGTACAACGGTGCGGCCCGTGCCGGTGGCGCTGGGGTGCACGGCAGTGCGGTCCTCGAGCGGCAGGCCCGTCTCGGGGCGGCCCGCCTTGTTCCAGGCGGTGCGCACCGAGCTGGGGATCTGCCGACCGTTCGCGTCGAAGATGTACGCCTTCTTGCCCTCGCCGCGGTCGTAGTCGTTGAGGACCCCGAACTGGGTGCGGTAGATCGTCACCAGGTCGTCGATGGAAATCCCGGTGACGATCGCCATGATCGCGTCGATCTCCACCAGCGCCTGGCGGCGGTCCTCGTCGATGCGCAGCGGCGTCGCGGCGGTCCACTCGGGGCCGACGTCGCCGAGGGCCGGGCGGTTTGGTCGAGTCAGGCCGCAGGTCCAGGAGTCGGCGGCGAAAGACGGATCGAAACAGTCACGCCAGAGGTCCGCGTAGGCGGTGGTGAGGCAGTTCAGACGGAGGGTGCGGAGGATTGCGGTGGGGGCCAGGGGGTGGCTGGAGAGGATGCGCGGAAGACGATCTACAGCATCCTTGTGAATATCTCCCGACACCGTAGAACGAATCTCAAAATCGGCAACAAGACTGGACATAGACGCTGCCGCGAGAACCAATTCCGCGATCGAGCCAGAAAAACACCCTATTGCATGGACAGGGTGCACATGCCCAGCTCCAGGCGGGAAAATAGCAGGAATCAACGTTCGTTCACCCGTGGTGGCCGCCATCCGGCGCCACATAACCCGGTAGTGATCTCGCACAGGCGTCGTCTTGTCGGGCTTTCCCACTGGGTCATAGGAGAGCACCCATTTGCCGTAGTCCGCGTCGTAGCGGCGCGTGTCCGCGACCTCGGAGCCCGTCTCGTCGATGCGCGTGCCGTAGATCGGCTTGTACTCCGTGATCGGCAGGGCGTCCGGCGCGAGCCGCTCGAGATCAACGGCCGAGTAGTCTCGATTACTGGACATCGTCTTATTTCGAGCACTCGCGAACGGATTACCCACAGCGAAATACGGCCCTTGAAGGATCACGTCGCGCCACGACTCCGGGGCACCCCAGCGGCTCTCGAAGTGCCCGGCCCGACGGCCTCCAGATTCGTGCCACCCGGAGGAGAACTTCGGCGTCATACCACCGATCGACGCGACCTTAGCGAGCTGCGCGAGTGTCCCCGCGGACGCCCCATTAACGCTAGAGAGCATCCGACTCCGAATGAATGGCACTTCCGGGTCGCCGGATTCCATGAGTGCGTGCCACAGTTCGAGCTGCCGCCGCCCGTTCCGCTGTATGCGAGCTCGATGCGGACTTAGGTCCCAGTTTCCCTCCACATCCTTAAAGCCAGGCTGCGGCCCGTGACCGTCATGTCGCAAAGATCCTTCAATGACTGCCGGATGATATACGCTCACCGCACTCAGGAAATCAACGTCCGACGCATTCACGTAGACGTTGATCGAATATTCGACCAGATTGTGAACTTCGCGAAACAACTTTAGATCGTTGATGAACCGCCAGTGCCGCCGCAGCCGCGAGAAGGTCGCTCCACGCAGCGAGTAGCCGCGCGCGTCCGTAAGGTGTGATGCCGGGTGGATGAGCGTGACCACCCCACCGTCCCGCAAATGGGCCCACGTGCGCGCCATGAAATTGCGGTAGAGATCCGGCTGCGTCCCCACCAGCTCGGGATACATCGATTTGGCTCCCGCGAACTCGGCTGTCGCCGAAATATCTCTAGTGCCGAGCAGCAGCGACTGTGCAGGGCCCCCACGCGCGAGCGTGGATTCTCGACGCTCCATCTTCTCCACTTCGCTCGGCTTGTTCGCAAGCACCCACCACGGGTCAAAGTCCGCCAGCAGCGCGGGTACGTCTAGGGTCGGCCGTACCCACGGTGGGTTCCCCACCTGCAAGTTGAAGCCGCCACGATCGAACGCAGCGGCGAAGTCCAGTTCCCAATGGAAGAAGCGCTGTTCCCGGGCGACGTCCCGCGCGCGCTGCAGCCACGGGGTCTCGGCCGTGAACACGTCGATGTTCGCCGCGCCGCTCACCGAGAACATCGACTCGATGGCGTCCAGTCCCTGCCAGGTGCGGACATCATCCACGGCGATCTGCGCGGGACCTGGGCCCTTGCTCTTGCCCTTGTGCGCGACGACCTCGAGACTGCGGCCCAGGATCTTCTGGAGCGTGTCCAGCCACTCCTCGAAGGTCGGGGGCGAGACCTCATCATCGGGAAGGACGGGCCAGAACCACAGGGCGCACCAGGCGTCCATCACCAGACGCAGCCGCTGGTAGGAGGAGTTCGAGTCGTTCAGGCTCTGCTCGATCTGGGCGCGGGTCACCTCCCCGCCCTCGGTGGTCTCCGCTCCCCACACGGGGATGGCGCGGCGGGCATTGGCCTCCGCCGCGACCACGCGGCGCAGCGCCAGGTTCCACAGCTCCTCCACCCGCTGCGACAGCTCCTCCAGGATTTCCAGCTGGGTCTTCGTGAGCTTCTTTCCCCAGCCCTTCGCGTGGTCCCGCAGGGCCTTGGCCTGCGCCGGGGCGAGCTTCTTGATCTCCGTGTCGGAAGCGGCTGCGAGCCACCCCTCCCCCGGCAGCAGGAAGTGGAAGATCCCGCCGGAGACGCTGGGCCGCTTGCCGTCCCCGGCCGGGTCGTCCCGCACCGTCGTCACCGGCAGCGGCCGCGGCGATGTCTGGACGACGTCCTTCAGGCGCTGCGTGTCCAGCGCGGCGCGCGAATAGATGCTGTGCCGGGCACCGATCAGGGAGTTGCCGGCGCGCAGCCGCAGGCCGAACCACGGTGCCTTCAGCCCGGGGGCCATGGTGTCCAGCCAGAGCGACACCTCCGCCAGCTCCACCGCGGTCGGATTCAGGTCCACCCCGTACACGTTGTGCAGGCGATGTAGGCCTTGACGCGCTGCAGCTCCTGCGCGTATTCGTCCGGGTCGATGCGAGTGTCCAGCTCGGCCTGGCGGCGGGTCAGGTACTCTTCCGCCAGCTGCCGGACGGCCTCGATGGCGAACGCGCCGGAACCGAGCGCCGGCTCGCAGATCGACATCTCGAGGATCTCCGCGGCGGTGGTGCGGCGCCGGCGGATCGGGTGCCTGTCGAAGTCCTGATCCTTGAAGACCTCGGCGCCCTCTGGCAGCACCGTCTCCTCGTTGACCACGGGGTCCAGCAGTTCCGCGAGCCCCTGGGAGACGGTGAACTTCGTGATCACCTCCGGCGAGTAGTAGGAGGCGGACTGCTGGCGGGCGCGACCGGAGAGGCGGAAGACGAACTCGCCGTGGCGGTAGGTGCGCGGCGTCTTCTCGCCGTACTCGTCCTCGACCATCACCAGATGGGGGCGCATGGACTCGTCCACGCGATCCACCGGCACCACCCAGGAGCCGTTCTTCGGGTCGCCGTTGCGCGCGACCTCCACTAGGTCCTGGTCCGCGAAGGAACCGGTGTAGCTCATGAGCGACTCGTACACGGCTCCCAACTGGTTGATGCCCAGCGCCACGTAGCTGATGAAGCCGCGGGCCTTGCCCTTCTTCTCCTTGGACAGCAGGAGGTTCTCGAGCACCTTCTGCAGGGCGGCGTTGCCGAGCTGCACCTCGTCGATGAGCCGGGTGCGCTCCGGGGCGAAGAGGTCCGCCTCGAGGTTCTCGAAGACGAGGGTTCCGCTGCCGTGCTGGGCGGCTTTCCCTTCCTCGAGCTCCTCTGGCGGGGCTCCGTGGCCTGTGTTGACCAGGCGGAACAGCAGGTCGAGGGACTCGTACAGGTAGGTGCCGTCCGCTGCGGAGAGGGGGACCTCCCGCTGGGTGAGGTCGCGCAGCCGGTCCACCGAGTAGCCGGCCTGGTACTCCTGCGTGCCCACGGGGAGGATGCCCAGCTCCGGGCTCGCCTCCGCGTACAGCAAGAACAGGATCCGGTACAGGTACCGCAGCGCCTGCAGGGCCAGGACCTGTGCCTGCTCGTTCGGCAGCGGCTCGAGCCTCTGGGCGCGGCGCCGCTCGAGCACCTCGTTGGCGATGATCTCGATGCTCTCGCGGACCCCGTCGCGCAGGTCCGCGGAGACGCCCACGGCGTTGCTGATCGACTCGGCGACGGTCTCGCTCCACCAGATCTGCGAGTTCGCATCCGGTGCCAGGGAGTCGGCGCTGAGGGCGGCGAGCATCCGCTCGACCTCTCCCCCGCGCTTGAGGTCGTTCCGCTCGGCGATGGTCTGGATGTCCGCCACCAGGTATCGGCCCTGCGGCCACAGCCGGGAGGAGGTCAGCACCGCGTAGCGGCCGGCCAGGACCAGCAGGAACTCGGGGGCATCGCGGTCCACGGACAGAGCGGAGAGCACCTGCGGGACGGTGGTGAGGACCTGTTCCTGCTCCGTGCCCTCGTGCAGGACCACATCGGCCGGGAGGTGGCCGGCGTGCTTGGACAGCACGTCCTCGACGTCCTCGGCGGCGAGGGCGTCGAGCATCGCCAGCGGGGCCTCGCCCACGCCACGAGTCGCGTATCGACGCAGCGGACCGGTGACGTGCACCTCCCAACGCTCGGGGACCGGGGCGGTGCCGTCGGTCGGGTCGTCGGTGTAGCAGAGGATCGCGCGGAGGGCATCGGCCACGTCGATCGAGCGCTCGGCGAGCCGCTCACGGCGCTCGGCGCTCGCGGCCTGCTCGGGCAGCGCGGCGGCATCGGCCTGCAGGTCCAGCAGGCGGGAGAGCAGGGCGGTGCGGGAGCTGGTGAAGCGCTCACGGGGGCTGCGCCACGAGGGGGTCTCCTCGGACGTCTCGCGCCACCTGTCCATCAGGGCGCGAGTGCGGGCGGCGAAGGAGCCGGCCCGGTCCTCGGAGACGAAGTAGTGCTCGCTGATCCAGTCCTCGACGATGTACAGGGCATCGCTGATGGCCACAGGGGTCCTCCTCAGGCTTCCGTGCGGGGGACGACGACGAGCAGCGGGCGCACGAAGGTGCGTTTCGGTTCCATCCCGGTGACGAGCTTCTTCTCCACCTCGATGGCATCACGGGTGGCCAGCCGCAGGGACGACTGGCCGCGAGTGCGGTCGGCATCGGCCTTCCAGCGCAGCTGCTCCTGCTCCCAACGGTCGACGCGGGCCCGGGCGCGGGCCTTCAGCTCCGGGGAGATCTGCTCCTCCATGAACGTGCGGGCGACAGGGACGGCGGCGCGCAGCAGCGCCTGGTACCGGCCGGGGTCCTCGACTGCGGTGCCGACGGACTCCGGTCCCAGCCCGATCTCCTCGAACAGGGCCGAGGGCGTCGTATGCGGCACCGCGCGCGGAGTGCCCTGATAATCGGCGATACCCAGGACGGACGCGGACACGATCTGGCCTCGCTCGGTGGTGAGCGTGCCTTGGAAGATCACCCAGGGGCGGTCCACCTCACCGTGTATGGCGAGCACCTGACCGCTGGGCAGGCCCGCCAGGGTGCGGTCGCTGATCCAGTCGAGGACGGGGTGCAGCGGGCCCAGGTAGTGCACGTCGGGCCAGTTGGTGCCGGTGTCGTCGGTGAGGGCGGCGCGCAGGCGCTGGGAGGCGACGTCCCGCCGGGAGGTGAGCCGCACGGTCTCCAGCACGCGCCGGTCCTTCAGGTAGGACTGCGGCAGGTGCTCCAGGCGGCGGATCAGGTCCTCCCGCGGGGTGAACTGGATGAGCCCGGTCGCCTGGTCAAGCTCGAGGCCCACGCCGCCCTGGGCGACGGGCCGGCCGGGTTCGGGGTGCAGCTCCGTCAGGCCGTTCAGCAGGAAGTCCGCGTCGCTGTGGAACAGGCCCGTGGTGAAGGACTCCTCGCGCTGGGCGCGGTGCCCGTCGCGGCGGCGCGGTGCGGGCTGGTCCTCCGCGAGCAGGGCCGCGAGGAAGTCGCCGAGGGGGTTCACGGAGGAGACGTCCGGGAGGACCTCGTCGACGGGGACGGCGCTGCGCAGCACGTCGATGAGGGCGCGCTCCTCCGCGGCGGCGTCGTACTTCTGCATGAGGGAGGCGGCATCACCCAGCTGTTCGTGCGCCTCCTTCTCCCGCTGCAGCAGGCGGCGCAGCACGTAGATGTCGCCATCGAAGCCGTCGATCCGGGAGAGGTCCAGCAACAGCGCGGTGATCTGCGGAGGCGTGCGCTGGCCGTAGCGATCGATGCGGCCGTTGCGCTGCTCGATGCGGATCAGCGACCACGGCACGTCGAAGTGGACCAGCTCGTGGCACTGGGCGTGGAGGTTCACGCCCTCGGAGGCGATGTCCCCGGTGATCAGCACGCGGATGGGCGAGGACGACTGCTTGAAGGACTCCACCACCCGCTGCTGATCCACATCGGTGAGGCCGCCGTGGAGGACGGCGATCCGCTCGTCCCGCATGCCCAGGTCCTCGAGCAGGTGGGTGCGCAGCCACTTGAGGGTCGCCACTCGCTCGGCGAAGACCACCACGCGCTCCGGCGAGGTGCGGGAGACGCCTTTGTCGCGCAGCAGGTCCACGAGGGCCCGGTACTTGCCCGAGCGTGGCGCGGTCCCCTCGGGGATGCAGGCCTCGTTCAGGGTGGCCAGGCGGCCCAGGGCGGCGGCCTCCGCGGCGTAGGCGCTGGTGGGCAGGATCTGGTCGAGGGAGTCCGCCTGCGCCTTGGCGAGCAGCTCGCGAGTGCGGTTGCTGAGGGTCTCGGCGAGGGCGACCGGGGAGGACAGGAACGCCTTGGCGAGGGTCCACGGGAACAGCTGGCTCCCGCGGCCGGACATCGGCCCCGAGCCGGAGGCAGGATGGGTCCAGGTCGCCGCGATCTCCTGGGCGACGGCGAGCTCCTGCGGGGACGGCTCGATGGGCAACAGCTCCGGCGGGCGGCGCTCGGCCCAGTTCTCGCCCACCACGTCCTTGACGGACTCGGAGTAACGGTGCCGTCGGATCATGAGGCGCTGCGTGGCGCCCTCGGCGATCTCCCGTTTCGGGGAGACCGCGGTGGGCTCGAGCAGGCTGATCAGCTGCGCGAAGGAGTCGTTGCTGCCGTTGTGCGGGGTGGCCGAGGCCAGGATCAGCGCGTCCGTGTTCGGGGCGAGGACATGGGCGAGCTGGTTGTTTTGCGTGGACTGGTTGGTGACGTTGTGGGACTCGTCGATCACCACCGCGTCCCAGCGGTGGTGGCGCAGGTCGTGGACGAAGCGGTCCTGCTTCAGGGTGTCCATCGAGATGATCACCTTCTCGAAGAAGGTGAACGGGTTCCGTGAGACCGGCAGCTTCTGCTTGACCTGCTGCACGCCCTCGGAGTCCAAGCGGACGAACGGAATCGCGAAACGGGTCCACAGCTCGTGCTGCATCTGCTCAAGCACGTGGCGCGGGCACACGATGAGGATGCGACGGCCCTTCCCGCGGCGGATCAGCTCCGCCAGGATCATGCCGATCTCGAGGGTCTTGCCAAGGCCCACCGCATCGGCGATCAGTACGCGGGGGCGCGCGCGCTCGGGGTCCAGTGCCAGCTCCACGGCTTCGCGCTGGTACGGGAGCTCGTCGGCGAGCATGTCGGCGGCGACCGTCAGACCCGGGTGGTCCACCGGGACGGGGCTCTTGCGCAACGTCGCCTCGATCCACAGGCGGGTGCGGCGGTAGCGCGGGGAGGTGTCGGCGACCACGCGGGCGTCCTCCGGGTTCAGCGCACGAACCGTGTCGATGCTGGCGTAGAACGCGGACGACTGATCCTTCACGAAGTCGCTGACGCCGCGGACGGAGTACAGGGGACCATCCGCCGTGTCCTCCACGGCGGTGACCAACCAGGTCTCGTCGCGCACCACGACCAGCGAGCCGGGCGAGATCACGCTCGCCTCCCCCTCGACCACCTGTGCGTCCACTGCGCCCCTTCCCCTGGCTACGTCGTCCTTCTGACCTTAAGGCACGGAGGGGACAGGTGCTGGTCAGGGCAAGGGACGGACACAGCGAGACGCCGGCGATACGGCTGACAGCTGCGTAGCTCAGGGGTATCTTCCAAGGACTGCGGCGGCACGGACCTGGGGATCCGTCCGTGCCATCCCGCCCGTTGCCTCACCAGACCGGGTCGCGGCGCGACCAAGAAGGAAGTGGCCATGTCGAGCGCGATTATCGGATTCGTTGCCGCCCTTGCGGTCGTGGGACTGTACCAGCTGATTCGAACTTCGTGGCCACGACTATACTTCGGACCCGAAGACGCCTTCGGCGCCCTCATCTCAAGCTCGATCTGGTTCTATGTCACGTTCAGGGCGATACCCGTCATCGTGACGACCGTCTTCTTCGGAACCTATGCGTCCCGCTGGCCGGGATCGAATATCTGGACATTTGCAGTCGTACTGACCCTCAGTTACATTGCAATATCTTCAGCACTCAAGATCGGCAACCGACGAACATATAACCGCAAGCTCTCACCGTCTGATCTCGGATGGCTCACAGCCTCTGCCCTCATCGTGACACTATCGGTGCCCGCGGGAGTACTGCTGATTCCACTCGCCGACAAGGTCCTCCCCGACGCGTCGAGCATCTCTGAAGCGATCATCACTGCACTCTTCGTCGCCGCCCTGACACTTATCGGACGCTCACTGGAGCTCAACAGCAACCAGATGGACGAGGTGGTGAAGAAGGCGTTGCGACGTTCGCGGGAAGACCTGTCCAGGATCGAGGCCCAATGCCTCGAGCTGAGCATCCCACCGGAACCGCTCATCGCCATCTATCTCGCAGAATCCATCCAGCGCCCACCGTGGTTCCGCCGACTCGAATCCGGGATGAGCCGACTCGGCCTCGCTCGGACCATCGGCCCCTTCCAACTGCCTCGCACCCCTGCAGGAGCTTCGACGGTGCACCCGATCGGAGTCTCGAACTACCTGGAGCGAAATCCCGCGATCCATTTGATTCTCACCGAGAGACGTTCTGCGGCAGTCGAGCGCGACTCGAGCGAGTGGGATGCCGCATATGCGCTCCACAATCCATCCAACCGATTTGTGGACTTCTGCAAGTTTATTGCCTCGACACTGGAGCCTGACTACCTCGAGCACATATACCGGCCGAACGGGACCAACCTATGGGTCGATTTCAGCTCACTATTGATATCTGGCGGGAGCGTTTCCGTGTGGCTGCAGGCAATGGACTGGCCGGGCGATGGCCCGCTTCGCATTACCCCCGCAGGATCCGGAACCCCAATGATCTGGGAGCACGACGAGAGAGACGCTCGAAGGTACTCGGCGCCACCCGAAGAATTTTTCAAACCTTGGCTCATCTCCTACGACGAGAGCACGGAAGAGGATCGTGAGGGTCCAGGGAAGATCGAAGTTCGTTGGACGTTCAACGTTCAAGAGCACGTCGCTTCTCGGCCACGATGGGACTGAACGTTCCAAGCGAGCGTTCTGCAGCTCCGGCCGAACGGCATCCGATCAGCACCGTTGCGACGCACGATCGCTCTTCTTAGACGGTGTCGAGCACGTCCCGCCTGCGAGCACGACGGGTGCCGGCTCTCGGGACTCGCCCCTGAATGTCGCCGCTCTGCATAGAGTCGGACCATGGAGACGCACGTACAGGATCCGGGCAAGCTGTTCCATCTGCCGCAGACGCTCGTCATCCCCCTCTTCCAGCGCCCGTACGTGTGGACCGAGGAGCGGCAGTGGACACCGCTGGAGGAGGACGTCGAGCGCCTCGTCGACCTGAGAATGACTCAGGCTCCCTCGGCAACTCACTTCCTGGGTGCCGTAGTGATGCAAAGGCACCTCCGAGCGATGGGTTTCGTCAGCGAGTACGCCCTTATCGACGGGCAGCAGCGCTTGACGACTCTCCAGCTTTTGCTGAACGCGTGCAGCGCCGCGATGCGCGACCTGGGGCACGCCGCGCCCGCGAACAACCTCCGCAAGCTGACGCTCCACGACGAGGGCCTCGGCATCGAGGGCGTGGACCGGCTCAAGGTGCGCCACACCAACAGCGATGGGACGCCCTTCCAAGAGGTCATGGTCGCCAGCTCCCCGACCGAGATCGGCACCTCCGATTCGCCGCACCTGATCACGTCGGCCTACCTGTTCTTCTACGGCAGAGCCTCCGCGTGGCTGGCGGAGGGCACCCCGGAGGACTCCATTCAGCGCTCCTGGGCACTCGCCACCTCTCTCATGCAGGGCTTGGAGATCGTCGTCATCAGCCTCGACGCGACGGAGGACTCCCAGTCCATCTTCGAGACCCTCAACGCGCGGGGCACGCCCCTCACGCAGGCCGACCTCGCCAAGAACCTGGTCTTCCAGAGGCTCGAGGCGGAAGGTTCCGACATCGGCCGAGCCTATGAGCAGAACTGGAGCCTGTTCGACGAGACCTTCTGGACCTCGGAGGTCCGCCTCGGCCGGTTCACCATCCCGCACGTCTCCCTGTTCCTCAACCACTGGCTCGTCGCCCGCACCGGCGAGGAGGTGCGCACCCCGGCGACCTTCGCCCGATTCAAGCACTGGCTGACGTACGAGAACACGGGAACGGTCCTCGACATCGTCCAGGACCTTCACGATCGCGCGGTCGAATATCAGCAGTGGATCCGCGCGGCGCAGGCGAAAGAGCGGCCCGTCAGTACGGTCGAACTCTTCTTCTACCGCACCCTTGCGGCCGATATGCGCACGGTCGCCCCTTTCGCTCTGTGGCTGTTCGATCCGGCCAACAACGTTCCCCCTCGCGAGGCCGAAGCAGCGCTCACCTGGTTCGAGAGCTGGGTGATCCGACGCGCCATCCTCGGGCTCCCCTCCGCAGACGTCTCCCGCACCGTCGCGCACCTGATCACGGAGCTCAAGCGTTCGGCCCCGGACGCCGTCGCGCTGACAGTGAGAGACCATCTGCAGCGTCTGGACAGTCCCGCCACCTATTGGCCGTCCGACGATGAGCTGCGCAGGGAGCTGCACGAGGTGCCGATCTACCGCAAGCTGTCCCGTTCGCGACTCCGGATGGTCCTCGAGGCGATCGAGGACGATGCCCGGGGCTACACCTCGGGCCAGGGCGCGTGGAGCGGAAGCCGCGTCCCCCGGGACACGATGAACATCGAGCACATCCTTCCGCGACGGTGGCGGCAGAACTGGCCAGTCGCCACGGAGCAGGAGGAGATCGAGCGCGACGCACGCATCCACCGGCTCGGGAACCTCACGCTGCTGACCACACCGCTGAACTCGTCCCTCTCGAACCGGGCGTGGTCCGGAGCCGGCGGGAAGCGCGAGGTCCTCACCCGGCACGACGTGCTCCTGGTCAACCGCCCGCTGCGCGACGCCGATGGCTGGGACGAGGAGAGCATCGACCGAAGGACCGGCGCGAGCATCGACGCCCTGATCCGTACCTGGCCGGCTCCCGACGGGCACTCCATCGTGCCCGAGGCACGCAAGGGCCAGAGCGATGCGGCCTGGATCGACTTCCGTCGCATCGTCGCCGCCGGCCTCGTCGCCCCGGGCACGCGGTTGCGCCCGAGGGGCGACCGGGACGTGGTCGCCGTGGTCCTGGCCGACGGCCGGATCGAGGTCGACGGCGTCCCCTTCGACTCGCCATCGGGTTCCGCCGCACATGTGCGTGGCGGCTCCGCGAACGGCTGGACCTTCTGGCAGCTGCCCGACGGCCGGCGGCTCAACGCACTGAAGAACGAGTACCGGAAACTGGTGGATGAGCAGAGGGATCGGACCAGGCGGGGCTCGGGAACGGAAGACTGAGCGAGGCTGCCTCCTCGTCCTACTCGACTTCGTCAGCTCCGGCTTCCCCGCCCCGCGTCTTCCTGGTGAACAACGCGTCAACGCGTCCCTTCACCGAGCCGACGGCTCGTTCCGCTCTTGCGCCGGCCTCCTTCGCCGCCGCGCGGGCACGGCCACCCGCGTTCTCCTCGGCTCGCGGTGAGGGCAGGCGGTCTCTCAGAGAACCCGCCGCCGTGGAGATCCTGACCTGCAAGGAAGCTCCGGCTTTCTCGGCCTCTGTTTCGTCGACGGCGTGGAGTCGTGCCAAGTACTCTTCGGCATCGACGCCTGGCGGCGGCAGCTGCCGCAGGTGCTTGATGAGCCGTCGAGATTGCAGGCGCAGCGTGGTGTAGGTGAGACCTCCGGAGATGACCCCTCCGGCGACGGGCACCACTTTCGAGGTGGCCTTCGCGAAGCTGTCTTTCGTGAGCTTCACCCCGATGACTCGCAGCACGTTCTTCATCGGGACGTACCAACTGGTCTTCGTGAGGGCGACCCCGGCGATCTGCTTCTGCACGGCGGGGCGGGCCACGCTCGAGGCGAAGTTGGTGACCGTGGCCGACGCACCACCGACTCCCATCATCACGCCGAGGAAGGCCGCCAGCTTGCCCAAGGTCTCGTCGTCGACGGCGTCGACGTCGGTGAGAAGGTCCTTCCACCCGTACACGTACGCGACCTTCTGCATGATGCGGAAGGCGTGGACGTAGAACTGCGTGACGTCACCGGGGATGGTGCCGATCATCGCGAACCCTCCGGGTATCCCCGCCGCGAACGACATCGCCGTGGATTTCCGGGTCTCGAACTCCACGACGGAAGCGGCGATGCGGTCGAGCTCCTCCAGGGGGATCCCGGCAGCAGCGGGACTCTCCGCGAGCGCCCGCTCGATGGCCGTCGTTCCGAGGCCCCGACGATGGAGTTCGGCTGTCAGGAAGTGCTCGCGGTCGATCCGGACGCCCCTCAGGCGGATGACCTTGCCGAGGAACTCGAGCGCGAACTTCTCTGCCTCCATCCGCTGCGACTCGGGGAGTTCCTCGTCCTCATCCGAGAACTGGTCTTCCGGGAGCGCCACGTCGTTCGTCCCTGACTGCAGCATGTCGTCCTCTGGCATGGCCTTCCCCTCTTCGCCCCTGTGCCCGCCATGTGTTGCCGGGCCTGCGGGCAGGATAGGCGCTTCCGCCGACGCACATCTCCGTCGGCCACCGATGCCACGCCTTCGTCTCGACCCCGCGAGATCCCTGCTTTCCCGCGGTCGACTGCCAGAGGTTCTGATGCCTCGAGTTCATGGACCTTCCCGGCAGTTTCGGTCCAGCCGCAGAGCGCACGAGTCCAGCCTCAGGTCGCGAGGTGCCGCCCCGCCGTGGCCGCTTGCAGTCAACCCGGCGTCGTGGTGGCTGACTGGGCCGCACCCACAAGATGGCGCAGGGCGTGCCCGAGCAGAGCCACGACGTCCGGCCCGGTGGCGCGCAGCGTGTCGATGCGCGCACTCGTCTCGAATCTCGTGTCGCCGTCCCGGTAGAACCCTGGGTTGAAGGTCTTCCCGTCCCCTGCGGTGACGCGGCTCGCCCGCGAGACAATCAGCGGTGGTCAGTGTTCGGGAAGAAGCGCGTCAAGAACGGCAATCGCCCGGGTCCGCCCGTAGAAGACGACCTCGTGGAACGGGACTTCGTTGCCGATGACGTCAACAAGCTGTGGCTGACCGATATCACCGAGCACTGGACCGGTGAGGGCGAGCTTTGCGTATCAGTTCCCGCTCGACACCGCGATGTACTGCTCCAACTTTTTCCGCTTCGTCATGTAGGAACCGTACGGCAGGCCTCAGACGGACGTGGATGCCGTGCCGCGGACTCTGCGCGGAGGACGCCGCCGTGCCCTCGTGACTCGCCGACTCGCCGGCGCCACCGCCCACGATGTCGCTCCCCTTCGGTATCGTCCGGTTTCATGACGATCCTCGCCGACGCGCTCGGGTTCCTGACGGTCGACGACTTGTTCGGAACCCGGGCCCAGCCCCTGCGAATTCCGGACTTCCAGCGCCCGTATTCGTGGACGTCCAGCAACGCCGCCGACCTCGTCAACGACCTCATGCATGCGCACCGAGAGCTTCCAGAGGGCCACTCCCCCGATGAGCACTCCGAGCATCCCTACATCATGGGCACCGTAATCCTCCTTCGGCGCGACGGCTACGGGCACGACGACGTGGTCGATGGTCAGCAGCGGCTGATCACCCTCCACCTGCTGCGCACCCTGCTTCGCGGCGGCGAGATCCCGGTGCTGCGCAGCGGGGAGACTGCGCTGCACGGGGTGTACCGGGAGCTCGAGCGGCTCACTCAACAGTTCGAGGACCAGCTGAAGCGCGACTGCTTCCGCGACTTCGTCGAGCACGGCGCCACGGTGCTGCGGATCGTCACGGACGACGAGGATGAGGCGTTCCAGTTCTTCGACTCGCAGAACTTCCGCGGCAAGGCGCTGCGACCGCACGACCTACTGAAGGCCTACCACCTTCGCGAGATGTCCGGTTCGAGCGCCGCCGAGCAGCGCGCTGTCGTCGAGCAATGGGAGGCCGCCGACGAGAACGAGCTCGACCAGCTCTTCAGCACTTACCTGGCTCGCATCCACTGGTGGAGTCGGAATCTCTCCGCTCATGCCTTCACGGCGGAGGACATCGGCCTGTTCAAGGGAGTCAGCCGCTCCACCCGCCGGCTTCCCGGCGCCGAGTACCACCGTGCGGCGAAGGCGATCCTCCCGGGCCTTCAGCAGTGGTCGCATCTCGACGCCGCACCCGATCAGGCCCGCGATCTGAAGCGAGCCCGGCACCAGCTTGACACGCCCGTCGCCGCCGGGCGCCCGTTCTTCGACTTTGCGGCGTTCATGCTCGAGGAGTCCCGGCGGCTCTCCACCCTTCTCTACCGGCGAGACTTGCCCAGCGCCGAGCAGGATCCCACCCTCGAGAACCTCCGCGACGGGCGCCGCTACCGGTTCTCGCGCGAGCTGTTCCTCGCCGCGGCGCTGTATTACACGAACAAGTACGGGGAGCAGAACTTTCCGCTCGTCCGCCAGCAGCTCTTCCGCTGGGCCTACACTCCGCGTCTCAGCTACGACCGGCTCACCTGGCGGTCCACCGACAATTACGCCCTCGGCAGGGCGCCCGACCTCGACGGTCTCGTCCACGTGAACCTCTTCGCCGCGATGCGCGATGCGCTGGATCCCTCAGGCCTGCGGCTCACGGACCTCGAGGTCCCGCTGTCCACCAGGAACGACCACGAGGACGACGTCACGCTCCGTCGCCTGCTGAACGAGGGGATCTGACATGTCCACGACCGCCGCGGCCGACGCCGCGATCGCCGTGACCATCGGCGAGCTCTTCAGCTCGAGCTCCGTGAAGTACCAGATCCCCCTGTACCAGCGAAACTACACCTGGGGCGAGGAGCAGATCGACCGGCTGATCGACGACGTCCTCGACGAGGCCGAGCGCCCGGTCTGGAAGGACTACTTCCTCGGGAACCTCGTCGTCGCACCGCCGGTGCACGTGGACGACCCCTTCGACGTCATCGACGGTCAGCAGCGCCTGACCACCCTGTACATCCTGCTGATGAAGCTGAGCGAGCACCAGCATCCGATCGGCGAGCTGCATCCGCTGACCTACGAGTCCCGGGAGAAGTCGACACTCGCACTCCGCGGGATTCTCGCCCCGCAGCACGAGAACGAGGACCGCGAACATGAGGACGCGGGCATCCTCCGCGCGCGGCGACGGATCGAGCTGCGGCTCCACGACAACGAGCTGACGCGTCGGCTCGAGGAGTCCGACTTCGTGGACTACCTGCTCACCCGGGTGAAGCTGATCCGCATGCCCGTTCGCTCCAGGGACCTCAACCGGTACTTCGAGGTCATGAACACGCGCGGACTACAACTCAGCCCCGTCGACATCGTCAAAGCTCGACTGCTGCGCTGCCTCACCGGCGACGCCGACAGGGCGCTGCTGAACAAGGTGTGGACCGCCTGCTCCGACATGGACCACTACGTCTCTATGACCGTCACCCCGGACAGCACCGAGTGGCGCCGCCAGGTGTTCGGACCGGACTGGGACGACGCACCGACCGCCGACTTCTCCACGCTGCGAACGCAGCTGATAGACCGTTCCCCAGGCGCCGACAAGACCGTCGGGACCGCATCGGCCCTCGTCACGGGCTCTCTTGCCTTCGAGGACGCGATCACCACCTACGCCCAGGCGCCGGAGGCACGGATCGAGACGGGCTCCGACGACAGCGAAAGGTTCAGCTCGCAGATCTCCTTCGCCACGCTGCTGCTCCATGTGCTGGCCGTCCAACGTCCCGATACAGGCACCGTCACGAGCGATCGGGATCTCGACGACAAGCTGCTGATCCGTCGATTCACCGACGAACTGGGAGGCAAGGACGCCGGCGCCCAGGAGGCGTGGGTCCGCTCGTTCACGACCGACCTCCTGCGCACCCGCTTCCTGTTCGACCGGTGCGTCCTCAAACGCGATGCGACGCTGACCAGCGCCCACGAGTCCTCGAGCGACGAGGAGCCCGGAAGCTGGTCGCTGTCGCGCGTCGTGCAGGGTACGTCCAATGGCAAGACCTCACCTCGTTACCAGCCGGCGTTCGCCTCCGATGAGTTCGGTGCCGGCCCCCGCAGCGTGCACCGCAGACTCCTGCTGCTGCAGTCAGCTCTGCGGATCACCTACACGTCCCCACGATCGATGCACTGGATGACCGAGGTGCTGCGATACGCCACCGAATGTGCGGCTCGCGGCGCCCGCGTCGACGGGGCGGGCTTGCTCGAGCACCTCGAGGCGTTCACCCGTGAGCGGGTCGCGCAGGCGCTCTTCCCCGTGTCGGCACCGGATGAGGTCGCAGCGGACGGCACGCCGCTCGGGTTCGGGGTGCCACGCATCGTCTTCACCTACCTCGACTACCTGCTCGTGGAGACGATGAACAGCTGGGACTTCACGTTCAGCTACCGGACGTCGATCGAGCACTTCTCCCCGCGCACGGAGGACTCCGAACACGTCTCGAGCGCCTACCACGTAGAGGACCGCGAGCTCCTCGAGACGCTCGGGAACCTCGCGCTGGTGACGGTGAGCGCGAACTCGAAGTTCTCCAACTACCAACCGCAGGAGAAGGCGAACAACGCCGCCGCACGTCGCCAGAGTCTGAAGCTCGAGCTCATGGCGCGGCGCGCCAAGGCCGGCGGGTGGAGTGATCAGGACATCCGCGCCCACCATGAGGAGATGGTGGGGGTGCTGCGGCGGAACCTCGACAAATCCCACCACGCGCGAACTATGGCGTGACCAGATGATGATCTTCTTCAGGCTCAGCCCAGTCGCGTTCTGCATGAATATCGCGACGTAGAACTCCGGTGCCAGGGCGTTTTTGCGTGCCGGCTGGGGGTTCGCGATCGGGACCTGAGTACGTGGTGCCCATCCGTTCGACGAATCACGGCCGAAGGCTACTGTGCTCTGCGTCACAGGGCACTCTCCGTTGCGTCAACCGTTTGACGCTCCTAGCGTCCGTCATCAATCGATTGACGACACGCCAGGAAGGGGCTCGCCATGGTCCGGATGCGGGACATCGCCGCGGAGCTCGGCATCTCGGTCTCCACGGTCTCGCTGGCCGTGAACCACAAGGACCAGGGACGGGTGAACCCGCCGCTGGCCGAGAGGATCCGGGAGACCGCGGACAGGATGGGCTACCGGCCGAACCTCCACGCGCTGGGGCTGAAGCTCAACAAGAGCCACGCGATCGCCCTGATCTGCCGCACCACGCCGGATGATCCGTTCCTCTCGGCGATGACGGGCGGGGCGCAGGCCGCGGCGACCGAGGCCGGGTACATCCTCATCACGATCCCCGTCTCGGCGGCCCCGGGCGCGGAGGACGAGGCGATCGAGACCGCGCTGCAGCGGGATGTGGACGGCATCATCTTCGCGGCCGACTACTACCGCCGCCGGTCCATCCCCGAGGTGCCGGACACGACGCCGTTCGTCTTCCTGGACTGCATCAGCACCGGATCGAATCCCGTGGTCACCGAGGTGATCGCCGATGAGGTCCAGGGCTCCTACGAGGCGACGGCCCATCTGCTGCGGGCCGGGCACACCCATGTCGGGTACATCGGTGTGAAAGATGACCGCTACCTCGCCCGGCATCTGCGCGAGCGCGGCTTCCGCGAGGCGGTGCGCGAGCACCTGGGTGCCGGGGCGAGCCCGCTGATCGTCGACGCCGCGGATCCGTCGATCACCGCCGGGGAGGCCGCGGCACGCGAGCTGCTCGCCCGCGATGCTGCGCGTCGGCCCACGGCCTTGTTCTGCTTTTCGGACCGCACCGCCTTCGGCGTCGCCCAGGCGGCCCGGGCCCACGGCCTGGGACTCCCCGAGGACCTGAGCATCGTCGGCTTCGACAACGTCGAGTACACCTCCGAGTTCTTCAGCCCGCGGCTGTCCACCGTCGAGCTGCCCCACCAGCAGATGAGCGCCGAGGCCGTGCACCAGCTGGTCCATCGCATCGAGAACCCCCGCGAGGGCCCGCAGCGCATCAAGGTGCCCTGCCCGCTCATCCTCCGCGACTCCGTCGTCCCTCAGATCTGATCCACCCACCACCACCCCGTGAAAGGCAGAACGATGACGTTCACCCGTCGCCAGACCCTCGGCGCCCTCGGCACCGCCGCCGCAGTCCCCGCCCTGTCCACAGGCCTCGCCGCCTGCGGCTCCGCCGGCGAGCAGGAGGACGGCACCTCACTGACGATCCTCCAGTACGAGGACCCCACCACCGCGCAGGGCCAGGGCTGGAAGCGGGCGCTCGAGCTGTTCCAGGAGAAGCACCCCGAGGTCACCGTCGACTTCCAGCAGACCAGCTTCGACGCCGTCCGCCAGAACGCCAAGATCACCCTGTCCGGCAAGGACGTCCCCGACGTCATCGAGTTCAACAAGGGCAATGCGGACGGCGGGCAGCTCGCCGCCCAGGGCCTGCTCACCGACCTCACCGAGCAGGTCAGCTCCCGGGGATGGGACGCGAAGGTCACCGAGTCCATGCGCTCCTTCTGCCAGTACGAGGACGGCATGGCAGGCTCCGGGCCCTGGTACGGGATCCCGAACATCGGCGAGTACGTCACCTTCTTCTACAACCAGGACCTCTTCGACCAGCACGGGGTCTCCCCCGACATCACGGACCTCGACGGCCTCGAGGCGGCGATGGACACCTTCTTCGCCGCCGGCATCACGCCCATCGCGAGCTCCGCCGCGACCAGCCAGGGCTTCAACCAGATGTGGATCTGGTACTCACTGGTGTGCGCGATCGCCACCCGCGACCAGATCGACGACTTCATGTTCGTGAAGGCCCCGGTCGACTTCTCCGCGGCCCCATGGGCGGAGGCCACCGAACGCTTCCAGGCCTGGATCGAGCGCGGCTACGTCGGCACCGGCATCTCCGGCCTGAACTTCGAGCAGGCCACCGTGAACTTCCTCAGCGGGAAGGCCGCCATGGTCATGTGGAACCACGGCGTGTTCCACCGCGCGGCCTCCGAGGCCGATTTCGCCTGGGGCTGGATGACGATGCCCGGCGCGAACCTCGTCATGGGCTCCTCCGGCCACCTCTGGGGCGTCCCCGAGGGCGCGCGGAACAAGGAGCTGGCCTACGAGTGGATCGACATCACGCTCTCCGAGGAGGTGCAGAACCTCATCGGCGGGTTGGGTGGCCTTCCCATCGCGGGAGATCCCTCAGCGATCACCGAGGAGCGCACTCGCGAGTACACGGAGGGCTTCGTCGAACTCATGGACGCCAACACGCTCTCCTACTACCCGGACTACCCGGTGATCGGGTTCCTCGATTTCATCCAGGAGCACATGCAGGCCATGTCCAACGGCAACGAGACCGCGCAGGAGTACCTCGAGGCGCTGCAGTCCTTCTACGACGAGGGCACGCAGAAGTGACCACCCTGCACGCACGGAGGAGGAGTCCCCGATGACCGCCCTGACGAGCTCTCCGGCCCGAGCGGAGATCGAGGCCCGTCGCCCTCCGGCCCGCCGCGAGAGCTACTGGCCCTACCTGCTGCCGATGGCGATCGGATTCGCCGTCATCGTGCTGATCCCGCTCGGCGCGAACGTGGTGATCAGCCTGTTCTCCTGGCGCGGCGGCGCCGCGGAGATGGAATGGGTGGGCCTGGGGAACTACGTCGATCTGCTGCAGGATGCGGACTTCTGGAAGTCCTTCCGCAACTCGCTGCTCATGATCGTCGCGATCGTGGTGGTCCCGACCCTGCTGGGCCTGGTCATCGCGGCGCTCCTGTTCAACCTCGTCGCCCCGCGCTACGGCAGCCGGATCGCCAGCATCCTGCGCGGCAGCTTCTACCTCCCGCAGATCCTGCCGATCGCGGTGGCCGGCTTCATCTGGAGCTGGGTGATGAACACCGACGCGGGAGCGGTGAACTCCGCCCTGAGGACGCTCGGCATCACGAATCCACCGGACTGGCTGGGCGATCCCCGGATCGCGATCCTCACCGTCATGCTCATGATGATGTGGCTCCAGCTGGGGTACCCGCTGGTCATCTTCATGGCAGCGCTGGGGCGCGTGGACCCCTCGCTGTACGAGGCGGCCGATCTGGACGGCGCGTCCTTCCTCCAGCAGCTGCGGCGCATCACCATCCCCGAGATCCGCCCGGAGATCTTCATCGTCTCCCTCACCGCGACCGTGGCGGCGCTGAAGGTGTTCGCCCCGATCCTCATCCTCACCGGCGGCGGACCGGAGGGATCGACCGTCGTCCCGTCCTACTACGCCTACCGGAACTTCTTCGAGCTCTCGCAGGTCGGCTACGGCAGCGCGATCGCCACCGTGATGGCGGGCGTGATCCTCGTGGTCGCCCTGGTGATGCTGTGGTTCCAGAGGAGGACCGAGAATGTCTGACACCCTCGCCCCCGCCGCGTCGCCGGCGCGCGCCTCCACGCCGCGCCGCCGTGGCCCGCACATCCGCTACCGGCCGCTGTCCCTGCTGGTCCTGGCGGCCACGGTCGCCGGCGCCATCCTCGTGCTCGCCCCGTTCCTGCTCGTGCTGCTGAACGCCTTCAAGAGCCAGGCCGACTACTCCACCCACGGTCCCCTGGCATTCCCGGAGCGCCTGGACCTCGCAGCGGTGCAGGGCTACCTGGAGATCGTCGACTTCCCGCGGGCCCTCACCAACTCCGTCGTCATCTCCGTGCTCGTCGCGGTGCTCGGCGTCCTCGTCTCGGTGCTGGCCGCCTACGCGATCGGCATCGGCCGCATCCGGATGCGCACGGGCGTGCTCGCCGTGCTCCTGCTGGCCACGATGATCCCGCAGGAGGCCCTCATCTACCCGCTGTTCTCCATCGCCCAGGCGACCGGGACGCTGAACACCATCTGGTCGGTGACCGTCATCTTCGTGGTGCTGCAGGGGGCCTTCGGCACCTACCTCCTGTCCGGGGTGCTGGGCACCTTCCCGAAGGAGCTGCTGGAGGCCGCGCGCATGGACGGGGCCGGCCGATGGCGGATCCTCTGGGCCGTGGTCGTCCCCGTGATCCGGCCGACGCTCTCCGTCCTCATGGTCTTCTTCTTCATCTGGACGTGGAACGAGTTCTACATCCCCGTCGTGCTGCTGAACGACCAGAGCGCGCAGACGATCCCCATCGCCCTGGCCACCCTGCGCGGCCAGCACTCCGTGGACATGACGGTCGTCAACGCCGGCTCGTTCCTGTCCCTCCTGCCCACCATCCTCTTCTTCCTCATCTTCCAGAGGACCCTGAGCAACGGCGTCACCGCCGGAGCCGTGAAGTAACCCCAAGGAGCACCGTTGTTCGACATGTTCACGCCGACCCGCATGCAGCGCGGCGTCACCACCCGCACCTTCAACGCCGAGAACCCGCAGGGACGCAAGGGAGCCGCGGCCCAGGCGGCCTCCCGTCTGGGCGTCGGCCGGAAGGGGTCGCCCGCCCTTGACCTGCACCCCGGCCAGGAGCTCGTCCTCGCCGACGTCGACGGGCCCGGGATGATCCGCCACATCTGGATCACCTGCAACGCGATCACCCCGGCCGATCCGTTCGTGTACCGCAACCTGGTGCTGAAGATGTACTGGGACGATGCCGAGGAGCCGTCCGTCGTCGCGCCGCTGGGCGACTTCTTCTGCTGCGGAGGCGCCGTCTCCAGCCGCGTCGAGTCGCTGCCGATCGTCGTCGCCCCGAACTCCGGGTTCAACGCCTTCGTCGCCATGCCGTTCCGCACCCGTGCCCGCATCGTCGTGGCCAGCGAGCACCCGGACACGGTGAAGGGCTTCTTCTACCAGGTGGACGCCACCACCGGGGACGAGCTGGGCGAGGACATCGGCTACTTCCATGCGCAGTGGCGGCGCTCGAACGGCGACCTGGGCCGCGGCACCGACCATGTCGTGCTGGACACCGTGCGCGGGCGCGGGGTGTACCTGGGGACGTTCTTCTCCGTGACGTCCCTGGAGCGCTACTGGTGGGGAGAGGGCGAGATCAAGTTCTACGTCGACGGCGACGACGAGTGGCCCTCGCTCACCAGCACCGGCCTCGAGGACTACGTGGGCGGGTCGTGGGCGTTCCAGGACGGTCTGCAGAAGGACCCCGAGCCCGTCCCGCACACGTACTCCAGCCACTCCTTCGGGTTCACCCGCGTCGCCACCAAGGAGACCACCCGGTTCTCGAACTACGAGCGCGCCATGCCGCCGCAGTTCGACATGTACCGCTGGCACATGCTGGATCCGATCCATTTCGCCGAGGACCTGCGCGTCACCCAGCAGATGATCGGCGACTGGGACAACGGGCTCTTCGAGCGCAACGACGACCTGGCCAGCGTGGCGTACTGGTACCTCGACCGGCCCATCGGGGTGGACGGGGAGATCGGCACGCGGGAGGAGCGGCGGCCGCGCTGACCCGGACGAGCCGACGCGCACCAGCGCCCGGCCCGCCGCGGCGCCGCCCTAGGATAGGCACGGTGAAGAAGCCCGGCCGGACCCATCTGATGGAGAGCCAGCGCAATCGCACGTCGGCGGCGATCCTGCGCGCGATCCTGCGCGAGGGCCCCCTGGGCAGGAAGCGGCTCGCCGCCGCGACGGGGGCGAGCTCCACGACGGTCACGAGGATCGTCGCGGACCTGGTGGAGCGGGGCGCGCTCCTCGAGGTCAGCGGCCACCGCATGCCGGAACGGACCGGCCGCCCGGAGATCCCGCTGGATCTCCCCGGTGGGGAACGCCTGGTCGTGGGGGCGCACCTGCACCCTCAGCGCACCGCGATCGGCGCCTACACGCTGCGCGGCGAGTGCGTGCGCGAGGCGGCCCTGCCGGCCGCTGGAACATCGACCGAAGAACGTTCGGCCGAGGCCGCGTCGCTGGCGCGCGAGTTCCTGGGCGAGCTCGGCGGTAGCACGGTGCTGGGGATCGGCATCGCCACCCCCTGGGCCGAGCAGCACCGGTCCTTCCCTGCTCCGCGCCCGTGGGACGTCGGGCATGCGCAGCTGGAGACGGCGGTCCGCGCGGCGACCGGACTGCCCGTCCGGGTGGACTCGAACGTCCGCGCGCTCGCGGTGGAGCACTACTGGTGGAGCGCCCTGCACGGCGACGTGCTGACGGTGCTGGTGGGCCGCTCCGTGGGCCTCGCCCACATGCGCGAGGAGGAGCTGGTCTGGAGCGAGCGCGGCACCGGCGGCATGGTCTCCCACCTCGTCGTCCCGGGGTCCAGCGCCCCCTGCGAATGCGGGCAGTCCGGGTGCATCGCCGCGACCTGCACCGACGATGCCCTGCTGGCGAGGGCGATCGCCGCCGGCGCGCTCCCTGCGGGGGCCGCACAGCAGGATCTCTACCCCGTGCCCGAGGAGGATGGTGAGGCGCTGCGGGCCCTGCGCATCGAGCGCGCCGAGCAGCTGGGCCGTGTGCTTCCCGCGATCATCACCCTCGTCGATCCGGAGCGGACGATCCTGCGCGGCGCCATCGGGGCCACGGACGAGGTCGAACTGTGCCTGACCATCGTGCGGGATCGCTACCGCTCGCTGGTGGGGCGCGAGGTCGAGGTGGAGCACCGGCAGGACTCGCTGCCGGGCGGCTGGGCGCGGGCCTCCGCGGCCCTCGCCCTGCACAGCTACCTCGGCGCGCCCCTCGAGCTCGAGGAGGGCCTCCGCTCCCCCGCAGCTCCCGAGGCCGCTCAGGCCCCCATCCCCGGAACCCGGTGAGGGACGCCCCGCCCCTGCCGGTGACGGCCGAGGCGGGACGGATCATGCGGGCGGCGGCACCGGCCCGTCCAGCAGCGGGTCCCCCGTGGCCTCGAGCGCCGCGAAGAGCTCCCGGTGCAGCGCCTGGCGGACCTCGACGTGCCCGCCGTCCTCAGCCAGGTTCACCGTCTCGTCGGGATCCTCGTGCAGGTCGTAGAGCTCGACGGCCGGGCGGGGGCGCAGATGATCGTCCCCCATACCGCGCCGCGTCGGTGAGGACTCCAGGTCCGGCGGCAGGGCCAGCAGCGGGCGCTGCTCGAAGTTCACGATGTACTTGTACCGGTCGGTGCGCACCGCCCGGATCGGGTCGTAGTCGGCGTGGTAGGTCTTCTCCAGCAGCAGGCTGCGCCGCGGCCGGCCGGACTCGCCCCGCAGAAGCGGTGCGAAGCTCTCGCCGTGGACGTCGTCCGGGATGGGCCGCCCCAGGAGGTCCAGGACGGTGGGCAGCAGGTCGATGTGGCTCACGAGGTCCTCGACCATCCCGGGAGGCCTCGGGGCGAGGCTCGGGGGGACGCGCATGAGCAGGGCGACGTTCACCCCGGGGTCGTACAGGGTGCTCTTGGCCCCCGGGAACGGCGCCCCGTGGTCAGTGGTGAAGATGACCAGGGTGCGCTCGAGCAGGCCCGTCCGCCGCAGCGCGGACAGGATCCGCCCGAACGCCCGATCGGCCACCGCAATGGCGCTCGCGAAGGACCCGAGGTCCTCGCGGGTGAACGGATTGTCCGGAAGGTACGCCGGCACGTCGAGGCCTTCGGCGTCCTGCGGCGGGTACCGCTCGGCGGGCCAGTCCCGGTGCACCTCGGTCATCCCGCAGGTGAGCAGGAAGGGCTGCTCGTCATCCGCATGGCTCATCAGCCAGCGCTCGGCGCGCTCGGCGACCTCCTCCGCGCGACTCGGGGTGAAGCAGTCCGTCTCCTGGAACCCCGTCCGGGCGTCGTCGCGGGACTCGTGCTGGAGGCCGATGAGCGCCGTCCGGAACCCCGCCTCGGCCAGGTGCATCGGCAGGGTGCGTTCACCGGGGTGGTACTCCCATCCCCGGTGAGTCAGCCCCTGCAGCCCGTTGGCGTGGGGGTATCGGCCCGTCCAGAGGGCGCCGCGCGCCGGGCTGCAGAGCGGGCTGGTGCTGAAGCATCGGCCGAAGACGACGGACTCCTCGCCGAAGGCTCCGAGGTGAGGACTGGGCACCTGGTGCCCGTAGCTCGACAGCCACGTGCCGAGGTCGTGGCAGTGGACGATGAGGATGTTCGGCACCGCGGCCGGCGGGCGGCTCATGCGAGCTCCGCCGTGAGCTCGTCGAGGAAGCCCTGCGCAGCGGCCGCGGGATCGGTGCGTCCGAAGAGCAGGTCCTCGGCGTATCGGCCGAGGATCTGCGGGTAGCTGGCGGCGCCCACCGGCGGGGGCTCCGGGGCGTCGGCGAGATCCGGGGCGCAGGCCTCGGTGTAGGCGACCATCCGGGCGGCGGCGTCGGGGAGCTCCGCCGCGATCGCCTCGCGGATCTCCGCGTTCGGCGGTACCCCGCGATCGGCCAGGAGGATCTTCCCGGCCGCCGGGTCGTTGAGCAGGAAGCCGATCAGAGCCGTCGCATCGGCCGGGGCGTCGGACTGCGCGGCGGCGCAGTAGAACATGCTGGGTCGGTACCACATCCCGAGCCCCTGTGGATCGCCGCTCTGCGTGGGGATCCTCAGCAGCTGCAGCTCGGCGTCAAGAGGCTTCTCGAACTCGACCGCGAGGTTGACCGGCAGGATCTGCATGGCCGCCTTGCCCTTCCCCATCAGCGTCTCGCCGGGTTCCGCGGTGGCGTTCTCGAGGGATTCCGAGGGCGGCGGGACCGTGCCGTTCTGCGTCATCGCGGCCCACAGGGCGAACCATTCCTCGGCCTGGTCCGCTCCGGCGGCCACGGTCTCGCCGTCGAAGAGGTGGGTGCCCAGCTGGGCCATGGCGTAGCCGAAGGTGATCTGGTCGGCCGCCTGGTAGGTCGTGCCGTACGAGCCCTCGGCCGATTTCTGCGAGAGCTCCCGCGCCACCTCGTGGTACTGCTGCCAGGTCCACGTGGTGTCGTCGGGGATCTCCACGCCGACCTCTTCGAAGAAGGCCGGGTTCAGCGCCACGGCCTGCAGCCCGATCCCGGCCGACGCGCCGAAGACCTTCCCGTCGACCTGCCCGCTCAGGTTCGCGCCCGGGTCCCAGGCCGCGTCGGTGAACCCGTGCTCGGCGAGGTCGGCGAGCGCGCCGCGGTCCGCATACTCGCGCAGGGTCCACTCGTTCAGCTGGAACGCGTGGGGCGCCCCGCCGCCGGCGACCTGGGTCGCGATCTTGTCGAAGTAGCCGTCGAAGCCGCCCCACTCGCCCTGGACCGGGATCTCCGGGTGCGCGGCGGTGAAGGCCTCCAGGGCGCGTTCGGTCACCTCGGCGCGATCGTCGTTCCCCCACCAGGAGAACCTGAGGCCGCGGGATCCATCGCTCCCCGAGCTGCCGCCGGAGTTCGGGCCGCACGCCGAAGCGGTGAGGGCGAGGACTCCGCCGATGCCGGCTGAGCCCCATAGCGCGCGACGGGAGAGTTCTATCGATGACATGGGGATCAACCTCGGCTCTGAGCGTGATCTGCGCGGCCGCAGACGGGCCGCAGGGGTCCCGGATGGGATCGCCGATAGTTTGTCCGTTGCAAGCGATTAAGTCAATCATCGTGCGCCACCACGCATCACCGACGCCACAGAGAGCGGAGCGTCACCGCGGCACGGAGTGCCCGACTCAGCAGCGGGCGGAACCGGACTGCTCGCCGCCCGAGGCCACAGCCGAAGCAGCCCACGCCTCCAACCCCTGAGCAGTTCCTGTCGCCTCTCCTGCCCACCCGTGCAGCTCCCGCCGCCACTCCCCCGGCACCGCCGACGCTCCCTCGGCCGCCCCGGCGAGCGACCCCGCGATCGCCGCCACCGTGTCCGTGTCATCCCCGGCCCGCACCGCCATGGCGAGCCGCTCCTCGAGCCCCTCGGCGTGCACGATCGCGGACCACGCCGCCTGCATGGCGGCGACCACCCAACCGTTGTTCGTGAACTCCCAGGGCATGCGCGCCTCGGCCTCGTCGATGCGCCCCGCCCACAGCTCTCGCCGCGCCGCAGGCAGCTGCGTCAGGCCCGCGCGCAGGTCCAGCGCACCGTCGAGGATCGCGCGGCGGATCGCGAGGGACCACAGCACGCAGCCGTCGCCGGCCTCGGGGTCGGCGTGGGTGAGGTCGCTGAGGCGGCGGGCAACAACGGCCAGGACCGCGTCGGGCGCATCGAGGTACCCGAGGGCCACGGGCCCGGTGCGCATGAGGCTGCCGTTGCCGGCGGTGCGGCCGGTGTCCGCGTGGAGGGCACGGGTCGCGGCGCGGGCATCGGCGGCGGTACGGGCGGTGGCGAGGACCTGCCGGGTCTGGATGCCGACGTCCTTGGCATCGCGCGCCCAGTCGGCCCAGGTGGCGACGATGCGGTCCAGGGTCGCCTCCTCCTCGAGGCTGCGGCCCTCGGCGAGCGCCCACAGGATGGGCAGGGCCATGGAGGTGTCGTCGGTCCATTCGCCCAGCCCCCAGGGCCCGCCGGCGCGCATGGTCACGGGGGCGTCGGGGCCGATGGAGGGCTGGAACTCGTAGGGCGCGCCGAGGGCGTCCCCGGCGGCGGAGCCGAGGATCGCGCCGATCGCCCGGTCCTGCTGGATGGTGCTGAGGCGCATGAGCCCTCCCCTGTTAGCGCGAATCTGCGGTAAGTCTGGCGCCGAGCTTAGCGCGTTCTTGCTTGAATGTCCCCATGGACCCGATCGACCGGCCGCTGACCGACTATCCGCGCCCCTCCGTCGCCGTGGACACGGCGGTGCTCACCGTGCGCGGCGCGGAGCTGTACGTCGGGCTGGTCCCGGGCCGGCCGCGATTGCCCGGCGCCTTCCTGCACGAGGGCGAGACGCTCGCGGGCGCCGTGCGCCGCTCGCTCGCGCAGAAGGCGGGACTCGAGGGCGTCGCGCCCGCGCAGCTGCATGTGTTCGATGCTCTGGATCGCGACTCCCGCGGCTGGGTGCTGTCGGTGGCGCACGTGGTCGTCGTCCCGGCGGAGTCGACCGGCGCCCTCGAGCTGGTCCCGACATCGGCCGCGACCGGCCTGGACTTCGACCACGACGCGATCGTGGAGCAGGCGGCCCGTTGGATCCGCGACCGCTACGTCGATCACCCGGACCCGGAGCACCTGCTGGGCCCCGAACTCACCCTGCGCGACCTGCGGCGCGTGCATGAGGCGGTGCACGGCGCGGCGCTGCAGCCGGACACCTTCCGCCGGGCGATGCTCCCCCGGCTCGAGCCCACCGGGCAGCGGCGGCGCGGGGATGTCGGGAAGCCGGCGCAGCTGTTCCGGCGGCGGTAAGCAAGATGGCAGCCAGCGTCGGATACATATCTCGACCAACCTTAAACGTTACCCGCCAAAATTTTGACCCCACAGACAGGCCGCCCGCCATCTATCGGGGCCAGAGATCGTCGGTCAACACGACTCAGAAACGGCCACACCCGCAAGTAACTTCTTTACGTTTGACAAGATTGACTTAGTTGTCAATGCCTTGCCAGAACAGCCTAGAAGATATTCGACAACACTCAGCGCCTTGGGCCCCTGCGCCGCACGGAGTGCGACTTTTAGATCTTCCAGCGCGGTATCCATTACGCGCACACCAGCCCCAGCTTCCGCAAAGGATATACCCAGAGCATACAAGTCGGCGCCTGCGTCCCAGCGAACGCCAGTAGGTGGCGAGTAACCTGGCGTTGCCGAAACGGTTAGGACAGGATCCCCAACCTTGGAAGATATATTAAAATCGAAAAGCACAGGACCTCGAGCTTTAGTGACGATAATATTCTCGGGCTTGATGTCCCGATGGACGTATCCGAACTTTGACTGATTCCAGTTGAGAAAATCTTCGTAGTTCATCTCACTGTTGGGTGGCCCTATCGAACTTGGATGGAGTGCGGCAAGCGCATCGAGCGTTTGCGTGAGCCAACTTTGCCACTCCGAAAACGATGGCCTGTAGTCGGCGTTACAGTAGTCAGAAAGCGAACGCCCCTTGAGCAATTCCATAATCAAGCACGGATGGCCGTCTTCGCTAGCTACGACATGATAGAACCTAACGATATTTGGATGCTTAAACTCGCGAAGTACTTCCACTTCTCTAGCCACCCGTGCGGCATTAGAGCTAGTGAAAGCCTTCAGAGCGCGCTCTTCTCCAATGCCATTGATAACTCGGTACACTTCCGAGAATCCGCCGTGAGAGATTGGTTCGAGGACTTCCCAGTCCTCAATGCGGTCACCGACATTGTACCGAAAGTCCTTGATTGCACGTGGCTCTCTATTTGCGAGCTTTTGGATCCTAGCCTGTAGCAGTCCGATCCTTACGGTAGGGGGGTCGCCGGCTGTCACGAGACCATAATTAACCAAGCGTCGATATTCCTTGGGGAACTCAACCGCGAATTGCTTGAATGCATACAGATGCCCTTTTGCGAGGTCTTCCAACAGATTCGATTCATCGGGATATTGTGCGGCGAGCGACGTTAACATCTGATCAATCAGCGAACCCGAATTTTGTTGGACGAGATCGCTGGCGTCACGAATGTCGTCCCTCCCGATCTCAACAAGCCCCTCATCGCTGTCGCGCACGGAGTGCATCGCGCTACCCAGTGATCGAATCAACGCCGGATGTCCGCCAGTGCTTCTATATGCAGATGCTAAGACTTCGGCATCAAATTCCATTCCCGCGAGGCGGCCCAGTGAAGTTAGCATATCGCTAGAATCTTTAGACGACAATGGACCCAAGTAGTGCACACGCAAGTAATTGAACATTGGGTTATCTTTGCCGTCAATGTAACCCATTTCTGCACATTGTGGACTCGTTCCGCCGACCACTATCCTTAGCCGTCCAGGCGTTTGCTGATCAAGTCCTCTCAAGACTCTCCAGAACCTCAGGAAGCCTGCAGAAGATCCTTCTAACATTCGCTCGATCTCGTCGATCAAAAGACACACTGGACGTCGAGCTTGATTGGCAATTCGGGATAAATCATTTGCGAGCCATTCCCATATCAATTCGCGATCTGAAATATCACCAAAGGTGTCGTACGCTCCAAGAAGGCGAAATTCCCCAATCTTTCTAATATCCCTGTGGGAAGCAAAGATGCTTTCGCCTAGCGCCCATGCCGAATACTCGGGCGAACCGTTAATTGACACCGTCCATTGAAGGTCCATCCGCGCCACGTAAACTCGAGCGGAATTCTGTAGTTTATCATGAAGGCGATTTAGTAGACTGGTCTTTCCTGATTTGCGAAGTCCAAATATTCCAAGCTGCGAGGTACCCGACTCGATCTCGGCTACAATGCTATCTATCTGATCTCTTCTCCCGAAAAAGTCTGC
Organism: Brachybacterium phenoliresistens; assembly: GCF_000576425.1. Classification (GTDB taxonomy): domain Bacteria; phylum Actinomycetota; class Actinomycetes; order Actinomycetales; family Dermabacteraceae; genus Brachybacterium; species Brachybacterium phenoliresistens. The sequence goes on from NZ_KK069993.1 coordinate 145,508, forward strand.
AGACCGGACAACGGCGCCCGCAAGGTCAAACGGGTCACGGGAAAACAACCTAGAATCTAGCAATTGGGTCAACTCTTTTGAGTCTAGGTCGTCGAACGTCAGATGGACTATCGTCTGTGACTCTCCAGACTCCACTTCCAGTGCACTCCGGTCTGCCCGCGCGTACCGGGAGACGAGCACAGTGAACATGCTGCTCAGTCGAGTGCCGTATTCTTCACGAACGCTTCGAATCTTGTTCGTATCTCGGGCCGAAAATGTCGGGTAGGTCGAGCACCAAACCAGCACCTCTCGATCGATCCCGTACCTAGCCTTCGCTCGGCGGTCGGGCTTTATGAAGACACCGAAAGTCTCTCCAGATTCCCTGTCTCGCGATCGCTCCGTTTCGTATAAGTATTCGATTGAGAATCCGGAGTTCTCGATCGCGTTGATCAGCTTGGCCCGATATCTATCCGGTGCCGGCCCGCCTGCATATTCAAAACGTTTGAGTTCGATCCCCTGGAGCGCCATGGAGCGATCCTAGCCCAAAAGCGAGTGGTTGTCCGATGATCGCCACCATGTGTGCGTTGACAACTCTCTAGTCCACCAGACAGTAGTCTTCGGGCACACCAAACGCCTCCCTGTGCTTCTCGTACCGACGAGACAGCGGCCGGACGTGGTCGGCCGTCCGAATCTCGACGGCGTGGACTTCCTGCGCCAGGCAAACTCTGCCCGTGGTCTTTCCCCCATGCCCACCATCGCGATCATCGGCGCCGGGCTCCAGCTCAGCCATGCCATCGGCAGGACCATCGCCGTAAGCGGAGGCTTCGACGTGGCGCTGGTCGCGTGACGCGCCTCGCAGCTCGCGGCCATGACCGACCAGCTCCAGCGCGAGGGCATCTCGGCCGCCGGCTTCACGGCCGATGTCACCGACCGGCCCGCTCTGCAGAGAGTGCTGGCGGAGGCGGAGCAGCGCTTCGGCCCCATCGACGTCCTGGAGTACTCCCCCGCCCCGACCCTGGCCGACCTCGCGGCGCACCCTTGTCTCCGCCGTGGACCTCACGGTCGAGGCCGCTCTGCCCTCGCTCGAGACCAGCCTGTTCGGCGCGATCACCGCGATCCAGCAGGTGCTGCCGGGCATGCTCGCGCGGGGCACCGGCACGATCCTCGGCACGAGCGGCGCCGGGTCGGGTCCGATGGTCGGCCCGCAGGTGGCCAATGCGAACATCGCGAACGCCGCCCTGCGCAACTGGCTCCTGGCCCTGCACGACTCCGTCGCGGAGCGCGGGGTCCACGTCGCCCATGTCGCCATTGGCGCTCGGATCGGCAGCGGCCGGCCGGCGTCCGCGCCTGAGGCGATCGCCGATCTGTACTGGAGGGCGCACCTCGAGCGCAGCGCGCCGGAGATCTTCCACCACGACCTTCCCGAGCAGGACGACGGCCAGCTCGCCGACAAGTTCACGGCCGGCTGAGCCCTCGCATCGTCCGCGAGCCTCCGCGACGCGACCCGGCGGAGCGCGAACTGGGGCGCCGGCGCCCGGTAGGGTCGCACGGTGCCCTCCCCTCGCCGAACCACCACCCGTCGCCGCAGGTCCTCGCGCCGGTCCAGGGCGAGCTCGACGCCGCGGGAGCTGCCGTTCGTCGGCCCGGGCGAGCGGCTGTGGGTGCTGGACGTCCCCTACGGCACGCAGGTCGAGGGCGCCGCCTGGCACCCCGCGGTGAGGATGCATCTCTACGCCGGCCGCACGCTGCCCGCGCATCTGGCGCCCTATGCCCCCGGCCCGCACACCCTGGGGCGGTTCCTCGAGAACATGCTCAACCCCGATGATCCTGCGCCCAGTCCCGTGCCGGCCGAGGATCTCGAGCCCCGCCAGCACCAGTACGAGGCGTCCGATGCGATCGCCCAGCGCGCCGCGGCCGGCGGGCGGCAGTTCCTGCTGGCCGATGAGCCCGGCGTCGGCAAGACGATCTCCGCCGTGCTGGGCGCGAGCGCGGTGGGCGATCTGCGCGGGGCGCGGCGCGTGCTCGTCGTCGCGGACCGACCCGCCGCGATCACCATCGGGCACTGGTGCCGCACCATCACGGCCCTGGGCGACAGCGGACTCGAGTGGGTGGTGATCACCTGGGACCGGCTGGAGAAGGTCACCGGCCACACCTGGGACGTGATCATCGCGGATGAGGCGCATGCGCTGCGCCGGACCACGACGAAGCGGTGGACGCTCTGGGCGCGAATCTCCGGGCACGGCGCGGCGCACGAGAAGGCGCCGTTCGTCATCACCACGACCGCGACCCCGGGCCACACCCCGCTCGAGCTGCCCTACCTGGCCCCGGCCTACGCCCAGGCGCACGGCGAGAGCATCACGGAGTGGACCTCCGCGGCCCAGCCCGGCGCCGTGTTCGCCGAGGCCCTCGAGCGCCACGGAGTCGGAATGGAGCGGGGACGCTACGGCGCGACCTGGACCTCCGATGCGCAGCGCCGCGCCGCAGACCTCGCGAGGGTGCGCGGCTGGCTCGAGGATCAGCAGCCGCCGGCGATGCTCCACCGCGCGGCGCCCTGGGGGCCGGTGCCGATCTCCGGCATGCCGGTGACGCTCACCCCGGCCGAGCGCGCGGCCTACGAGGCCGAATGGGGCGAGTTCTGCCGCGAAATGGACATCGCCCGGCGGGGCCGCAGCACCGCCAAGGGCCGCGCGGCGCTGCTGCGCTTCCGGCAGAAGGCCGGGCTGATCCGCGTCGACTCGACGGTCGCGTGGATCGCCCAGCAGGTCGAGGCGGAGCGGCAGGTGGCGTGCTCGGTCGAGTTCGTCGGCACCGCGGCGGAGCCGATCACGGAGCGGTTGCGGGACTCCGGCCTGGACGTCGCCACGATCTACGGCCAGGGCCGGTTCGACGTCGAGGCCGAGCGGCTCCGGTTCCAGACAGGTCAGGCGAAGGTCTGCGTGTTCACGACGGTCGCCTCGATCAGCCTGCACGCCGGGGAGACCCTCGCGGGCGGCCGGCAGGCGAGCACCGAGCCGCGGGTGGGCGTCTTCCACCAGGCCCGCTTCTCGGGGATCGCGGGCCGGCAGGTCACCGGCCGCACCCACCGCGACCACCAGGTCTCCCCCTGGCACATCGCCTACGCCCAGGGCACCGTCGAGGAGCAGGTCTCCAAGCTGATGGTCGAGCGCATCGCCGCGGCCTCCGACTCCGTGGGCGGCGACACCGCCGGCCTCACCGACCTCGCGCAGCTGCTCGGGGCGGACTGGCTGCCGCCGGAGAGCCTGACGGCGGAGGGCGGCTGATCGGTCGCGGCCTCCGCATCCGGCCCGCCGCGGCGGCTCGCCCGTCGCGGGCCCTTCAGATCCACCCCCGCTCCTCCGCCATCGCCACGGCCTGGCGCCGGTTCTCCACGCCCAGCTTCCCGAGGGCGGCGGAGATGTGGTTGCGCACCGTGCCCGGGGCCAGGTGCAGGGTCTGGGCGATCTGCCGGGTGCTCTCGCCGTGGCGGCCGGCGCGCAGCACGTCGAGCTCGCGGGCGGTCAGGGGCGGGCGCGCGTCGCTGAGAGCATCGGCCGCGACCTCGGGGTCGACGTAGCGGGCGCCGCCGGCGACGCGGCGGATCACCGCGGCGACCTCGTCCGCGCCGCGGGACTTGGGCAGGAAGCCGGCCGCGCCGGAGGCCAGGGCCCGCCGCAGCACGCCGGGCCGTGCGTGACGGGTGACGATCACGCAGCGGGTGGCGACGCAGCGGCGCAGCTGCTCGGCGACCTCGACGCCGTCGAGCTTCGGCATCTCCAGGTCCAGCAGGCACACATCGGGCACCAGCCGCCGGGCCTCGGCGACGGCGGCCTCGCCGTCGGCGCACTCGGCGACGACCTCGATGTCGGGCTCCAGGCCCAGCAGGGCGGCCAGCGCCGAGCGGATCATGCCCTCGTCATCGGCCAGCAGCACGCGGATCATCGGCCCTCCCCCGCGACGTCGGGCACCGTGACGGTCACGGTGAAGGCGCCGCCGTCCCGGCGCACCGCGAGGGTGCCGCCCGCCTCGGCGACGCGGCGGCCGATGCCCTCCAGGCCCGTGCCCCGGTCGATGACGCCATCGGCGGGGTCGGCGGGAGCATCGGCCACCAGGTCGTTGGCGATCTCGTAGCGCCAGGTCCCCGCCTCGCGGGCGAGGGCGAGGCGGGCCCATCGGCCGCCGCCGTGGCGCAGCGCGTTGGTGGTGGTCTCCCGGATCACCGGGCCCAGCACGTCCGCCGGGGCGAGGGACGCCTCGGCGTGGACATCGGACTCGATGCGGGCGCCGGCGGCGCGCAGCAGGTCGGCGGCGTTGGCGACCTCGTCGCCCAGCGGCACGGAGCGGAAACGGGCGGCGAGGTCGCGGGTGCCCTGGCGGGCCTCGTCGACGCTGCCGCGCGCGGCCCGCAGCTGCGCCATCCCCGCCTCGGGGTCACGGGGCATGAGCCGCTCGGCCAGCTCCAGCTGCAGCGCGATGACCTGCAGATGGTGGCCCTGCAGATCGTGCACGTCGGTGGCCAGGTGCAGACGCTCCTGGGTGGCGGCGAGCTTCGCCTCCGAGGCCCGGGCGCGGTCCAGGCGCACCACCACGTCCCACCACCACAGGGAGGAGACGGACACGGGCGGAAGGATCACGACCAGCGAGACCATCTGGTACCAGCGGTCCGCCACCTGATCGGCGATGGCCTGCCGGGTGTCGATCGCGGCGAGCGCGATGAGCAGGACGGTCACGGCGAGAACGACCCGCAGCCGCACGCCGGCGGGCCAGTTCAGCAGCACGAGCATCTGCAGCAGCGGCATCGCCGCGAGGGTCCACGACCCCGTGGTGAGGCCGAGCGCCGCGCCGAACAGCAGCGAGGCCGCCAGCGGCAGCGCGGAGCGGGGCCAGCGCAGCAGCGGCGTCGAGGCGCTGCGGTGGCGGTAGTCGGCCAGCGGGATCAGCCCCGCCGCCACCCAGGCGAGGCCGCAGGCGGAGAGCCCGAGCACGGCCGCCGGCCGCGCCTCCCGGGCGGCGAGCTCCGCCGTGGACAGCAGCACCACCATCAGCTCGAAGAAGACGACGCCGCCGGCCACGTACCACCAGGTCGCGGTGACGCTGCGGCGCAGCGGCAGGCCCCGGCGCAGGGCCTCCGCGGCCTGTGCGTCCGGTGGGGGCAGCTCGCTCATGCCGCCACGGTACAGCCGTGACAAAAGTCAGGGATCACCTGGGTGTTCCGCCCGCACGGCGGTGACGCGACGACACTGCCGCGCGGCGCGCGCGAGGAGTGGACTGGAGCCATCACCCCGGGACCCTCCCGGGACCACGACTCCAGGAGCTCCGCATGAGCATCATCGACCACCTCCAGAACCTGTTGGGCATGCTCCCCGACCCCCTGCAGCCGCTCGTCTCCGCGCTCGCGGGGATGATCCCCTTCGTCGAGGGCGAGGGCGGCGCGGCGATCGGGATCCTCGGCGGCGTCCCGCCGGTGCTCGCCGCTCTCGCGGCGATGGCCGGGAACTTCCTCATCGTGGCCGGGCTGGTCATGGCGAGCTCCGGGGCGCGCGAGGCCGTCGTCACCCGCCGCGGCGCGCGCACCCCGGTCGCCGTCGGCGGGGCCGGCTCCCGGGCCGGTGCGGCCGATGGATTCGATCCGGCCGACGGGGCCGATCTGCTCCCCGCGCCCCAGCCCGTGAACCCGCGCAAGGCCGCCCGCCGTGAGAAGTTCCAGCGCGCCTACGAGCGCTTCGGCGTCCCCGGCGTGAGCCTGCTGGGCCCGCTGCTGCTGCCCACCCATTTCACCGCGACGATGCTCGCCGCGACCGGGGTGCGCAAGGGCTGGATCCTGCTGTGGCAGGGCATCGCGATCGTCGGCTGGACGACGCTGACGGCGCTGATCATCACCGGGGTGATCTCGGTCGTGCAGTGACCGCCGCTGCGGCTGATGCCGCGCGGGGCGGGCGGTGGGGAGAGGTCCCCATCGCCCGCCCCGCGTCGCGGTCATAGGCTCGACGCATGAGCGCTCCCGATCCGTCCCGACCACCCATCGACCAGCTCAGCTATGAAGCACCGCAGGGGTACGGCGCACCCGATCAGGACGCCGTCCGGCCGCAGGAGTACGGACCGCCGCAGCAGGGGTACGGACCACCGCCGCAGGCCGGTCCGCCTCCCGCTTCCCCGGACACTCGCGGACCCGTCCGGCCCGAGCACTTCCCCGGCGGCATCTCCCTGGACGGGCGCCTGCCCTGGATCCTGGGCTTCCTGGCGGTGCTGGGACTGCCGTTCGTGTCTCTGCTCGCGCCCGGCATCGCCATGGTGATCGCGGGGCTGCTGCAGCAGCGCAAGAACCCTGTCGCCGCGCGGACCGGGCGCCGAGCCGCGACGTTCGGCGCGGTGAACATCCTGGTGGTGGTGCTGTTCCTGGCGGTGCTGTTCATCGGCTCGTTCTTCGGCGACGGCACCTACACCGCCGAGGAGGATCCGCTGGTCATCTTCGGCTTCGCCCTCCCGTTCGGGATCTACCTGGTGGCCATCGGCCCGATCCTCAATCTTGTGATGGCGATCGTCGCGCTGGCTCGGCCCGTCTCCCGCGAGAAGGCCCAGCGGATCCTCGAGCCGACGGGGCGCTGACGCCGTCCCCCAGCCGCATCGTCACCGCTCCTCCACCGCCCGCGGCCGGTACACCACCGTCACCAGCACCACCGAGATCATCATGAGCAGCAGCCAGGAGACCATCTTGCTCAGCGGCACCATCTCCCAGCCCGCCTGCTGGTGGGGGTAGATCCAGGCGCCCGCGCCGGTGCCGACGTTCTCGGCGACCCACAGGAAGAAGGCGACGCCCACGAAGGCGAGCAGCACGGGCATGCGCCGCCACGGGCCGGTGCGCTGGTTGCGGAAGGACATGACGCATCGGCCGTACAGCAGGGCGACCAGCGCGAGGAGCACCCAGCGGGCATCGGGCAGGTAGTGGTGGGTGAAGAAGTTGGCGTAGATCGCCGCGGCCAGCAGGCCGGTCGCCCACAGCGGCGGGTACCGGGCGAAGCGCAGGTCGAACAGACGGAACACGCGCACCATGTACGAGCCGACGGCCGCGTACATGAACCCCGTGTACAGCGGCACTCCCCCGATCCTCAGGAATCCATCGGTTTCGTAGCTCCAGGAGCCGGCGTAGGTCTTGAAGATCTCCATGACGGTGCCGACCACATGGAACAGCACGATCACCCACATCTCCCGCCCGCTCTCGAGGCGGAAGGCGACCATCGCCGCCTGCAGCGCGACCGCCGCGATCACCAGGGCGTCGCTGCGCACCAGCAGGGCATCGTCCGGGTAGAGCAGCCGGGCAGCCACCAGCAGCACGAGCATCGCCGCCCCGAACACGCAGGCCCACGCCTGCTTGAGGGTGAACACGACCAGCTCGATGAGGCCGCGGCGCAGCGGCCCGGCATCGGCCGCGAGCGCCGCGGAGCGCCGATGCGCCCAATCGTCGATCCGCTCCTCGAGCGGGGTGAAGTCGGTGCGCTGCTGGCTCATGATCTGGAGCCTATGCAGGTCAGGGAGGAGGTCCTGGGGGTGAGTCGGGGAGGAGATGGGGAGATGCTGGGCGCGAGCGGGGAACCGGGCCGGTGCTCCATCCCATCCGAAAATCACCGTTCCTGACGATCAGCGGGATGAACCAGGAGGCACGCGTCGTTCGCGGACACGATCCGTCCCCCACCGCCGATAGACCTGGTCCATGAACGATCCCGTGCTCCCGCCGTTCACCGTGACCCGAGCCGCCGTCGCGCAGATCGTGGCGCTCGGCGGCGCGGTGCACATCGGCCTCGGCTCCGGAGGCTGCTGCGGGACGGTCTACGCCTACGCCGTGCTCGAGAACCCCGCGGAGGCGAGCGGCGCGGCCCTCTTCGGCTGCCCCGGGGCGTGGCTCCTCGTCGCGCCCGAGGCGCTCGATGTACTTACCGGGTCGACCCTCGACTATTCCGCGCGGATCCGCCCACCGAGGTTCCGGGTGCTGCGCAATCCTCGCACCGAGCACGTCTGTCCTTGCCGGCGCTCATTCGGCACCGCCTGGCCCGGCGCGGGCAGCGCTTCCTGCCGCTCGTACGAGCCGATGCCGTGGGATGCGGAGTTCGAACCGCCGCAGCGGTGGGTCAAGCAGACAGGATGGCGTCGTGCTTCAGCAGAGGGCGAGCGCTGAGCCGCACGACGCGGAGCTGCGGGACCACCAAGACAGCGCGCCTGCACTGCACCGGCAGGCCCGCCGAGGTCACTTGATCCCGGAGCTGGCGATGCCCTGGATGAAGTGCCGCTGGAAGAACAGGAACACCACGAGGATCGGCAGGACGATGAGGGTGGCGCCCGCCAGCAGCAGCCCGTAGTCCGTCTGGTTCTGCCCCGTGGAGATGAGAGCCAGCGCCACCGGGAGCGTGTAGGTCGACTCGTCGGAGGAGACGACCAGCGGCCACAGGAAGTTGTTCCAGGACCCGAGGAACGTCAGGATCCCGAGGGTCGCGAAGGCGGGCCCTGCCAGCGGCAGGTAGATCCGGAAGAAGATCGCGATCTCCCCCACCCCGTCGATGCGGCCGGCCTCGAGCAGCTCCCGCGGCAGGCCCAGGAAGAACTGCCGCATGAGGAACACGCTGAACGGCTGCACCAGGAACGGCAGGATCAGGGCGGGGATCGTGTTGGCCAGCCCCAGGTTCACCACCAGCACGTACTGCGGGATGAAGGTGACCAGACCAGGGATCATGAGGCACACCAGCACCAGCACGAACAGGAGCCGCTTCAGCGGGAAGTCCAGGTGCGCGAGCGCGTACCCGAACATCGAGCTGAAGAACAGGTTCCCGAGGGTCACGGCGAGGGCCACGACCGTCGAGTTGCGGAAGTAGAGGCCGAAGGGGCGCTCGAACAGGCGGCGGAAGTTGTCCCCCGTCGGCTCCTCGGGAAGCCAGGTGGGCGGGACGCGCAGCAGCTCGCCCTGGGTCTTCAGGCTGCCGAGGATCATCCACACGAACGGAGTGATCACCAGCAGCAGGAAGACGGTCAGGACGATGTAGGTCAGGACGGGGCGGCGGCGGTCGAGCATCACTTCTCCCTCATGAGGCGGAACTGCGCGAGGGTGACGATGCCGATGACCACGAAGGTCAGGTAGGCCATCGCCCCGGCGACGCCGTAGTTGCCGAACCCGAACTGGTTGTAGGTGTACATCGACGCGGAGATGGTCGCGTTCAGCGGCCCTCCGCTGGTCATGACGAACGGCTCCTCGAAGAACTGCAGGTATCCGATGGACGTGGTGACGAGGACGAACAGCATCGTCGGCCGGATCGAGGGGAGGGTGATGTGGCGGAACCGCTGCCATGCGCCGGCGCCGTCGAGGGCGGCGGCCTCGTGCAGGCCGCGGTCCACGGCCTGGAGGCCGGCGAGGAAGATGACCATGGAGGTGCCGAAGTTGCGCCAGACCGCCATCACGATCAGCGAGAGCAGCGCGGTGCGCTCATCGCCCAGCCAGTTGGGCCCGTCGATCCCCACCCAGCCCAGGACGGTGTTCACCAGCCCGTTCTCGGCCTGCAGCAGGAAGCGCCACACCACGGCGACGGCGACGATGGAGGTGATGACGGGGGTGTAGAAGCCCATGCGGAACACGCCGCGCAGGCGTCCGATGCCCCGGTCCAGGGCCACCGCGGCGGCGAGGCCGGCCGCGATCGTCAGCGGCACACCGATCAGCACGAACACGCCGGTGTTCGCGGCGGCCCGCCGGAAGACGGGATCCCGGAACGCGGTGAGGTAGTTGTCCAGCCCGACGAAGTTCACCGCGAACGGCGAGCGGATGTCGCTGATGCGCATGTCGGTGAAGGACATGAACATCGACTGCACGACCGGCCAGGCGATGAAGACGGCGAACAGGAGCACGAACGGGAGCGAGAGCAGGAGCCCGGCCCGGGCTTCCGCGGCGGAGCGTCGGCCGCGGCGGCGGGCGGGCCCGCCGCGGCCCCGAGGGCCGAGGGGCCGCGGGGCATCGGGCCCCAGCGCGGTGGTCGTCGTCATCTCAGGACCCGGTGCCGATGGTCTGCGCCTCGGACTGCGTGGTGGCGAGGGCCTCCGCCGGGTCCAGGCCCTGCTTGCACACCTGCTCGATCTGGGCGTCGAAGCGCGCGACGACCTCCTCCCAGGTGGCGATCGTCGGGACCGCGAACGCGGTCTGCAGCTGGGTGTGGAAGGCCTCGAACTTCGCGTTCGATGCCACGGTCTCGTCCTCCCACGCACCCTGGTGGCTGGGCAGGGCGGCGACGATCTCGAACCACCGCACCTGCACCTCGGGCCGGGTCAGGTACTCCACGAGCTTCCAGGCGGAGTCGCGGTTCTCGCTCCCCTGGAAGACGCCCACGTTCGCCCCGCCGAGGTAGCTGGCGCTGATCTCCTTCTGGGGCATCACGAACACGCCGTACTTCTCGGCGAAGCCCTCCCCGCCGAGCCCTTCGACCGCGGCCATCATCCACGGCCCCGAGATGAACATCGGCACCGCTCCGGAGACGAAGTCCTGCTCCGTCGTGCCGTCGGCCGGCGTGGGGTTGGCGACGCCGTCGGTGAAGTAGGACTGGTAGTAGGCCAGCGCCTCCTCGTTCTGCGCCGATGCGAAGGTGAACTCCGTGCCGTCCTCGGAGACGACCGCGCCGCCGGCGGACCAGACGAACGGCAGGACGCTCTGGTGCGATCCCTGCCCGCCGGGCTGGAGCGCGATGCCCCAGGTGCCGTCGGGCTGCTCCTGCATGGCGCGGGCCATGGCGAACAGGCCCTCCCAGTCCGTCGGCGGCTCGGTGATGCCGGCGGCCTCGGCGATGTCGGTCCGGTAGAAGACGAGGCGGGTCTCCACGTACCACGGGATGCCGTAGACGGTGCCGTCGACGGTGACGCTCTCGACGGCGCCCGGGAAGAAGTCCTCGATCGGGAAGCTGTCCGGAGTGGGCTCCAGGGCGTTCAGGCTCACGAACTCCGACATCCAGGTCGAGCCGATCTGGGCGACGTCGGGGGCGGTCCCGGCGGCGATCGCCGAGGTGAACTTATCGTGGGCGGAGTCCCACGGCACGGGGGTCACATCGACGGTGACCTCGGGGTTCTCCTCGCGGAAGCCGTCCAGGAGCTCGGGTAGGGCCTCGCCCTCGGCGCCCATCGCCCAGACGGTGAGCTCGCCCGTGGCAGGCCCCTCGGCGATCGGCTGGGCGGGGGCGGCGGGGTCGGATCCCCCGTCCTCGGGCCGGCCGCAGGCGGCGAGCGCCCCGGCGGCGGTGAGCGCGCCGATTCCGGCCAGGGAGCGTCGGGTGATGCGGGTGCTGGTCATGATGACTCCTTCGTCGGTGATGCGGTGGGTGGTGCCGGGTCGGGGCAGCCGCAGGAGCGGCGGCGCACGATGGTGGAGGCGACGGTGACCGGCTCCTGCGCCGGCTCCCCGTCGATGCGGGCGGCGAGGCGCCGCGCCGCGAGCCCGCCGAGATGCGCGACGTCCTGGCGGACGGTGGTCAGCCCGGGGGTCAGGTAGCGGGCGGTGATGGTGTCGTCCCAGCCGGTGACGGCCAGGTCCTCGGGCACGGACATGCCGCCGCGGGTGAGCCGGGCGACGACGGCGAGCGCGATCTCGTCGTTGCCGCAGACCAGGGCGTCGAGGTCGCCGGGCTCGGCGAGGATCTGCTCGGCGAGGGCGGTGCCCGAGGCCTCGACGGGGGTGATCTCGTGGTGGCGGCCCGGGCGCAGGCCCGCGGCGGTCATCGCATCGAGGTAGCCCCGGTAGCGGCGGCCGATGTCGGAGCCGGGCTCCGGGGTCCCGGCGAAGCCGATCCGGGTGCGGCCGTGGTCGATGAGGTGCGCGGTCAGGCGGCGGGCGCTCTCGCGGTTCTCGGCGTAGAACGCATCGGCCCCCTCCACGTGCGCGCGGGCGACGCTGACCGTGGGCCGCAGCGCGGCGACCTCGCGGACGGTGCCGTCCTCGGCGGCGCTGCGGGCCATGAAGGCGATGCCGTCGACCCGCCCCAGCATGTCGAGCACCGTGCTGGGGCGCCCGGTGTGCGGGGTGTCCAGGGCGAGCACGACGGAGAACCCCAGCTCGGAGGCGGCGAGCTCGAAGCCGACCAGGAGCTCGGCGAAGTACGGGCCGTCGATGTGGGGCAGCACCACGCCGAGCGCCCGGCTGCGCCGCACGGCGAGCGCGCGGGCCGCCGCCGCGGGCACGTACCGGAGCTCGCGGGCCGCGGCATGGACGGCGTCGCGGGTGGCGGGGGCGACCTTCGCCCCGTCGGAGAAGGCGCGGCTGACCGTCGCGATCGAGACGCCGGCGCGCTGCGCGACCTCGTAGATCGTGACGCCGGAGGACCGCGGTCCGCTGCTCGTCATCGGCACCACCCTTCTCGTCCTCGAGCGCCGGTCCCCCGGCGGGTGCGGGCGCCCCCGGAGTGGAAGCGCTTACAGCTTCCGTCCAATATAAGCGCTTACACCCCGCCGCGCAACGGCCCCCGGGACCCCCGCCGCGCCGAGCACCCCGGCCCCGGCGCGGACCGGGACAATGGCCCCATGAGCTACGGCGTCGAGGAGACCGTCACCGAGCATCGCGCGCTGCGCCTGCGCCTGGCCACGACCGCGCACTTCGACTCCCTGGTCGCGGCGTTCGAGACCACCGTGCCGGCACTGAGCGACGAGGAGGCGCTCACGCAGCTCGCCTCGGACTGGGCGGCGTTCGTGCGCGGCCTGGAATGGGAGTCGCCCAGCGGCTTCGTGCGGACGGCGACGTGGCGGCCCAGCGACCTGCTGCAGCACGCGGGCAGCCGGTCCCGGAGCGTGGTCTGGACGATCGTGCACCACGCGATCGCCGCGCGCCTGCACCGCATCGAACCGGCCACGATCCGCGACACCCACCTGCGGATCCAGGCGCACACCACCGCGCGACCGGGCACCGTCCTCACCCTCGACGTGCCGAGCGCCCAGCTGCGCTCCTTCGGGACGAACAAGATCACCCAGGGCGGCGCCGAGCTGGACCGCGCACTCGGCGACCTGCTCGAGGACATCGGGCTGCCCCGGCCGTCGGCGCTGCGGCGCTGAGCCGCCCGTCGCCCTGCGGCGCCGACCCGCCCGTCGTCGCGCGCCGCGAAGTGCCGCGCACGCCGCCGGGCCGGCCCGACTGGATCTCGGTCGATCGCTCGGCGCCCGGTTGTTCAAAATCCGCCCGTGTTCCAGTATGTTGAACACATGGCTCGTTTTGAACACCCAGATCCGGCGGAAGCCTTGGTCGACCGCGCCCGGAAGAGCCTTGAGGATCTGGGCGTCACGGCCCGCTGGGAGCGACCGCGCAGGGAAGCACAGGATCCTCGCGTCAGCACGGGCACCTTGACCATCGAGACCGGAGACGTCCGACATACCTTTCCCGCGGTGGCCAGCACCGCGGCGAGCATTGCGGACCTCACCCTGCTGCCCCATGACGAGCAGACGATCCTCATCACCGAGCATGTGCCGCCTGCACGAGCGGAGACGATCGCGGCCCGCGGGTGGGGCGGCTACGTGGATTCCGCGGGAAACGCGCATGTCCGCGCTCCGGGTCTCCTGCTCCAGGTGAGCGGAAGACGCAGCACACCGAGCCGGACTCCGCCGAGGTCGATGGCCGCGCTGACCCGAGCCGGACTGCCTGTCACGTTCGCCCTGCTCGTCACCCACGGGGAGACGAAGAGGAATCCCACCCAGCGCGAGCTCATGCACCTGAGCGGCGCATCGCTGGGCACGGTGAATCGCGTCATCCGCGCCCTGCGCGAGCAGAGGCCTCCGATGATCGAGGTGGACGGGACGCTCCGGCTCCCCGGTGAGCTCGAGGACGCATGGATCCGTGCGTATGCGTCGACCCGACCCGCCGAGGAGTCGTACACGAGCTCCGTCTGGAATTCTCCGCAGGACCTTCTCGATGCTCCCCTTCCTCGAGGTGCGGTCCTCGGATCCGAACTCGCTGCGGAGGAGGGCGGCGCACCGATCCGCGCCGGCTCTGCGCTCGTCCACGTGCCCGACGAGGTGCGCAGCGACGTCATCCGCCTCGGAAGGCTGCGACCGCAGGACGGAGGATGGATCCGGCTGCGCACGGCACCATGGTCCGTGGACCTCCTCGCCGACCGCCGGACGGCTCCGCGCCCGCTGCTTCGAGCGGACCTGCTCCTCGAGGACGATCCTCGACTCGCGGAGATCGCCTCCGGCCTTTTCGGGGACTCACGATGATCGATCTGACCGGTCGCACGGATGTCCCCGTGCCCGAGGACGTCGTCGCCGCCGTGGGCGATCGCGCGGCACGCCTCGGGCTCGTCCCCCTGCTCATCGGCGCTGCAGCCCGAGACCTCGTCATCCACGCCCGGCAGCAGCGAGACCCGGTCCGCGCGACGAAGGACATCGACATCGCGATCGCCGTCCGCGGCGACCAGGAGTTCTCGAAGCTCGCGACGGCCCTGGGACACCCGACGAAGGGCATGCACCGTTTCGAGGTCCTCGGCGTCGAGGTCGACCTCGTCCCCTTCGGCGGGATGGAGCACGAACGGACGATCCGATTCCCCGATGACCACGTCCTCGACGTCACAGGATTCGAGGAGGCCTTCTCGACCTCGGTCGTCGTCCGCATGCCTCGCGGCACGGAGATCCGCGTCGCGGACGCCCCGGCCCAGACGGCACTGAAGATCCTCGCGTGGAGGGATCGTCGGCACACGAACACCAAGGATGCTGCAGACCTGTTCTCCATCCTCGAGGCGATCTCCGAAGAACCGTTCGTGGACGATGTCTGGGAGGACATCGACGCGCTCGACGCGACCGATGACGACATCATCTCCGCCGCGAGCTACCGCGCCGGCCGCCTCGCCGCGGTGCCCTTCTCCCCGGGCGACGGAGGAGCGGTGATGGACGTGCTCCTGGATCCACAGCTCCGAGGGCACCTGGCACGGGACATGCGCAGCTCCCTCGCCGAAGACCTGCTGGCGGCATACACCGCCGGTTTCCGGCGAGGGCTGGAGATCTGAGCCGGCTCAGAGCTCACACGAGCATCGACCGCCGCTCTCAGCCCGCGTCGGGCACCGCCAGCTCCCAGACCTGCAGGTCCTCGCCATGCACGCGCAGGTGCTCGCCGTGCTCGACGCGGATCCGAAGGGTCGAGGCCGGGGCATCGGCCGGGAGGAGCTCGAGGATGCCGGCATCGGCCAGGAGGGTCACGGGCCCCTCCACGGGTCCGAGCAGCGTCTCGGCGGTGCCGTCGGCGCGGACCCGCTCGAGGCGCAGGCCCGCGGCCGCGCGGGCCTCGGCCCGGGCCGGGGCCGGGAGGTCGAGGCCCGCCCCGTCACCCGGGACGGGGACCTCGCCCGCCCGCAGCGCGCGCAGCTCCTCGGGGACGGAGGAGACGAGCACGTCCCCGCGCAGGTGCAGCGCGCGCGGGAGGGTGAGGGCCCCGGCCCATCCCTGGGCGGCGGCCTGCGCCGCGGCCTGCTCGGAGTCGAGGCCCCCGCCCTCCCACGACCAGCCCCACAGCAGGGTCCGATCGCCGTCGCGCACGGCCTGCGGGGCGTAGAAGTCGGGGCCGTGGTCGACGACGCCGCCGCCGGCCGGGGTGAAGGCGAGGCGCCCGTCCTGCAGGGCGAGGTCCCCGTGCAGGAAGGTCACGGCGTCGGTGTCGCGGCCCGCTCCGGGGCCCTCGGCGAGCGACCACAGGGAGAGCATCAGCACCCACCGCCCGTCGACCGGGACCAGCTGCGGGCACTCCCACAGCTGCGCGGGGGCATGCTCGGCGGCGACCGGGTGCTCGCCGGTGAGGACGGGCCCCAGGTAGCGCCAGTCCTCCAGGTCGGTGGCGTCCCAGCCGAGGATCGCGGGCACGTGCGTGCCGTCGGGCCGGGCGAGGCCGGCGCCCTGGACGGCGAAGCGCCGGCCGTCGAGCTCGAGGAGGAAGGGGTCGCGCAGCCCGAACAGGCCCGGCTCCTCGGGGACGTCCGCGACGGT
Organism: Brachybacterium phenoliresistens; assembly: GCF_000576425.1. Taxonomy (GTDB): domain Bacteria; phylum Actinomycetota; class Actinomycetes; order Actinomycetales; family Dermabacteraceae; genus Brachybacterium; species Brachybacterium phenoliresistens. Next base: position 161,450 of record NZ_KK069993.1, read on the forward strand.
CCCGGGCACCGGCGTCCAGCGGGTCTCCTGTGCGTCGCCGCGCTGGAGGATCACGCGGGAGAGCTGGTCGTCGACGCCGTCCACCCCGGAGTACACGAGCGTGGGCACGCCGTCCACGACCAGGCCCACGCCGCTCCAGCAGCCGCCGCGGTCCGCCTCCCCGGGCCGGGGCCGGGGGCCGGCCGGCTCCTCCCGCCAGGTGACGAGGTCGTGCGAGGACATGTGCCCCCACTCGATCTGCTCGTGGACCGTGGAGCGGGGGTTGTGCTGGAAGTACACGTGCCAGCGGCCGTCGTGGCAGTGGATCCCGTTGGGGTCGTTGATCCAGCCGCGGGGGTGCACGCGGTGCAGGCTCGGGAAGTGCGGGTCGCTCGCGGGCCGGCCGGGCTCCGGCAGGGCGGGGGCGGGGTGCGGGGTCACGGGGTCTCCATCGGTCGGGGCGGGCGGCGATCAGGCGGGACGGATCGGGCGGGCGGGACGGACGCGTCGGGAAGGGCGGGCGCGAGCGCCCGCCGGGCCGGACGGGGCCCGGCGGGGGCGGGCCCCTCG
>NZ_KK069994.1 GCF_000576425.1 Brachybacterium phenoliresistens
GCCGCCCGGCGGCGGGCGTCCTCGCGCCGGGCCGCGCGGCGGGCGGCCTCCTGGCGCCGGGCCTCGCGCTGCTCCTGGTCCCGCCGCTCCTCCTCCCGGCGCCGGAGCTCGCGCTCTTCCTGCGCCCGCTGGTCCTGCGCCCGCTGCTCCTGCTCGTGCGGCTCCTGCTCGGGCCGGCGCTCCTGCGCCGCGGCCCCGCGGGCGTCCGGCTCCGGCTCGGACCGCGGGGCGTGCGGCGGCGGCGCTGTCACAGGCCCAGGCTCCGCTGGGCGCTGCGCAGCGCTGCGGCCGATGCCTCCAGGCGCGCCTGCTCCGCATCGTCCATCGGCACCTCGAGGCGGCGCAGGACCCCGCCGCGCCCCACCACGCTCGGCACGCTCATCGCGACCCCGGAGATGCCGCGGTAGTCCGACAGCGGCGTGGACACCGGCAGCACCGCCTGCTCGTCGGACAGGATCGCCTCGACGATCCGCGCCCCGGCCACGCCGATCGCCAGGTTCGTGGCGCCCTTGCCGGCGATGACCGTGTACGCGGCGCCGGCGACCTCCCGCTCGAGATCGCCGAGCTCGGCGTCGGTCAGGGCGCGGGCGCCGTCCGGGTCCGTCCACTGCCGCAGCGGGACCTCGCCGATCGACGCGGAGGACCACAGCGCGAACTCGCTGTCCCCGTGCTCGCCGATGATCGTCGCGTGCACCGAGCGGGAGGAGACCCCCAGCCGCTCCGCCAGGCGCCAGCGCAGCCGGGAGGTGTCCAGCACCGTCCCCGAGGACATCACCCGGCCGTCGGGGAGGCCGGCGATGCGCGCCGCCGCCAGGGCGAGGACATCGGCCGGGTTGGTGACCAGCACGTACACCGCGTCCGGTGCCTGCTCGAGCAGGCGGGGCAGCAGGTCCCGGAGGATGTCGACGTTCGTCCCGGCCAGCTCCAGGCGGGTCTGCCCGGGCTTCTGGCGGGCGCCAGCGGTGATGACCACGACGTCCGCCCCGGCCACGCAGGCCACGTCGTCGCCGCCGATGATCCGGGCGGGGGAGGTGGACGGCGCGGCGAGGGAGGAGCCGTGGGCGAGGTCCAGCACCTCGGCCTCGACCTTGGCGGTCGCCACGTCGTACAGGGCGATGGTGCGGGCGCTGCCGCGCAGCATGGCGGCATAGGCGACGGAGGCGCCCACGCTCCCGGCGCCCACGACGGCGAGCGTGGAGGTCCGGGCGGGGGCGGCGGCGGGCTGGTCGATGCTCATGGCCCCAGTCTCGCGGATCCCGGCGCGCGGAGCACGCGACGCGTCCGCGGGCCCGCGTCGCGGGGAGGCCGGAAAATCGCGTGACGTCCCCGCGCGGGGCGCCCTACAGTGCGTCCATGACGATCTGATCAGCCTCCCGCTGCCCGCATCCCGCGAACCTCCAGGAGCTGATCCATGCCCCAGACCCCTCTGCATCTGCGCGCCGACGGCGTGTCCGTGTCCTTCGGCGACCGCCGCGTCCTCACCGACATCACGCTGTCGGTCCCCGCGCAGAGACCCACCGGTCTGCTCGGCGAGAACGGCAGCGGCAAGTCGACGCTGCTGCGGGTCCTCGCCGGACGGCTGCGGCCCGATGCCGGGTCCGTCGCGGTTCCCGGGCCCATCGGCCTGCTGGACCAGGAGATCCCCTTCCCGCCGGAGACCACCGTCGCGCAGGTCATCGCCGATGCCCTCGAGAGCGCCCGACGGCTCGAGCGGGAGCTGCAGGCCGCCGGCGACGCCCTCGTCGACGGGGACGCCGCCGCGGCGGCCGTCTACGACGACGTCCTGGCCCGGGCCGTCCTGGCCGACGTCTGGGGAGCGCCCGCCCGCGCCGAGCAGGTGATGACGGGCCTGGCCCTGCAGGACGTGGACCGCTCCCGCCGCCTGGACGAGGTCTCCGGCGGCCAGCGCGGACGCCTGGCCCTGGCCCGCCTGCTCATCGCCCGGCCCACCACCCTGCTGCTGGACGAGCCGACCAACCACCTCGACGACGACGGCGCCGCCTTCCTCACCGGCATGCTCGCCGAGCATCCCGGCCCCGTCCTCGTCGCCAGCCACGACCGCGCCTTCCTCGACGACGCGACCCGGGTCCAGCTGGACCTCGACCCGGCGCCCAGCCCCCTGGACGCCGAGCCCGGCGGCGTCACCGCGTACGAAGGCGGCTTCAGCGACTACCTGCTGGCCCGCTACGACGCCCGCGACCGCTGGGCCCGCCAGCACCGGGACGAGCAGGAGGAGCTGGACCGACTGCGGGTGCAGGTGCGGGAGTCCCACAGCGTCGGCCACGAGGGCCGCGGGCCCCGGACCGAGGCCCGCGCCTCCAAGAAGTTCTACGCGGACCGCAACGCCGCCGTCGTCTCCCGGCGGGTGCGCGATGCGCAGCGACGCCTCGAGGAGCTCGAGCGCACCCAGATCCGCAGGCCTCCGGCGCCGCTGGCGCTGTCCCACCTGCCCACGGCCGAGGGCCGTCGCGGCGGCGTGCTGCTGGCGGCGTCCGAGGTCGCGGTGCGAGGGCGCCTGGCTCCCACCTCGGTGGCGCTCTCCTCCGGGGAGAAGCTCCTGGTCACCGGTCCGAACGGGGGAGGGAAGTCGACCTTCCTGCACACCCTGGCCGGGCGGCTGGAGCCCACCGGCGGCAGCGTGTCCCGGCCGCGCGGCGCCCGGGTCGCGCTGCTCGAGCAGGACACCCCGGTGCCCGAGGGGACCGTCCGCCAGGTGCTCGCCCGGGCCGCCGGGGTGCCGGAGGCCGATCACGAGCCCGAGCTGTTCGGCCTGGTCCACCCGCGGGACCTGGTGCGCCCGGTCGCCGAGCTGTCCCGCGGGCAGCAGCGTCGCGTCGAGCTCGCCGCCCTGCTCGCCGACCCGCCCGAGCTGCTGATCCTCGACGAGCCCACCAACCATCTGGCCCTGGAGATCGCCACCCAGCTCGAGGACGCCATCGGCCGCTGGGACGGGACGGTGGTCATCGCCTCCCACGACCGCTGGCTGCGCCGGCGCTGGGAGGGACGCGTCCTCGAGCTGGGCTGAGCGCGGGCCGGGCGCGACGACGCCCGGCGCCGCCCCCGGAGGGGCCCGCGGTCACAGCCGTTCACAGTCGTGGACGGCCGTCACGAACCCCGCAAGACTGCACGGACGAGCACATGCCGTCCTCACCTCAGGAGCCCCGATGTCGCAGAGCACGCAGAAGTTCGAGACGCTGACGATCCACGCCGGCCAGGAGCCCGACCCCGGGACGGGCGCTCGCGCGCTGCCCATCCAGCAGACCACGAGCTTCGTCTTCCCCAGCGCGGAATCCGCCGCCGACCGCTTCGCCCTCGCCGAGGCCGGGAACATCTACACCCGCATCACCAACCCGACGCAGGGAGCCATCGAGGACCGGATCGCCGCGCTCGAGGGCGGCGCGGCCGGGCTGCTGCTGGCCTCCGGGCAGAGCGCCATCACCCTGTCGATCCTCAACGTGGCCCGCAGCGGGGACAGCGTCGTGGTCTCGCCCAGCCTCTACGGCGGCACCTTCAACCTGTTCAAGCACACCCTGTCCCGGCTCGGGATCGAGCCGCTGTGGGTGCAGGACCCGACCGATCCCGAGTCCTGGCGCGCGGCCGCGACCGAGAGCACCGTCGCCTTCTTCGCCGAGACGATCCCCAACCCCCGCCAGGACGTCCTGGACATCCGGGCGGTCGCGGACGTCGCCCACGAGGTCGGCGTGCCGCTGATCGTCGACAACACGATCGCCACCCCGTACCTGCTGCGCCCCTTCGAGCACGGCGCGGACGTCGTCGTCCACTCGGCGACGAAGTTCCTGGGCGGGCACGGCACCTCGATCGCGGGCGTGATCGTCGACGGGGCCAGCTTCGACTTCTCCGCCCACGGGGACCGCTTCGCGAACTTCGTCGAGCCCGACGAGTCCTACGGCGGCGTGGTCTACGCGGATCTGCCCGCCCCCTTCGCGATCCGCGCCCGGGTCCAGCTGCTGCGCGACATCGGCCCGGCGATCTCCCCGTTCAACGCCTTCCTCATCGGCCAGGGCCTGGAGACCCTCCCGCTGCGGATCGACCGGCACCTGGAGAACACCCACGCCGTCGCCGCCTTCCTGCGCGAGCAGCCGGCCGTGACCTCCGTGCGCTGGGCCTCCGATCCCGACTCGCCGTACAAGGAGGTCGCGGACCGCTACCTCCCGCGCGGCGCCGGGTCGGTGCTCGGCTTCGTCCTCGAGGGCGGGGCGGAGGCAGGCCGCCGCTTCGTCGACGCGCTCGAGCTGCACTCCCACGTCGCCAACATCGGGGACGTGCGCAGCCTGGTCATCCACCCGGCGACCACCACCCACGCCCAGCTCGGCGAGGAGGAGCAGCGCGCCGCCGGCGTCGAGCCCGGCTTCGTGCGCCTGAGCGTGGGCATCGAGCACATCGACGACATCCTCGAGGACCTCCGCCGGGGCTTCGCCGCCATCGCCTGATCACCGGACTCCGGGCTCCGGGCGGCGCGGATACCCTGGGGGCATGAGCGATCTCCTCGAATCCGTGCCCCTGTCCGCGTGGCCGACCGCCTGGACCCCGCAGGCCGTGGTCTTCGACCTGGACGGGACGCTCGTGAACACCGAGGCGGAGTGGGTCGCGGTGCAGGACCGGTACCTGGCCGGGCACGGCGCGCGGATCACCGAGCAGGAGCGGCGCGACATCACCGGGCGGGCCGCGGAGGTCGTGGTGCTCGCGATCGCCGCGGCCGTGGGGAAGGACCCGCACGTGGTCGGGCGCGAGCTCGTGGACGCGCACCGGGAGGGCATGCGCGGCAAGGACGGCTTCGCGACGCTGCCCGGGGCGCTGGAGACGGTGCGCGCCATCGCCGCGAAGGTGCCGGTCGCGATCGCCTCGAACTCGCCGCGGGACATGCTGGACCACAAGCTCGCGGCGACCGGGCTGGACGCCGTGGTCGACGCGCACCTGGCGATCGAGGACGTCGCCCTGCCCAAGCCGGCCCCGGACATGTACCTCCGCGCCGCGCAGCTGCTGGGCGCCGCCCCCCGGGACTGCCTGGCGGTGGAGGACTCCGAGGCCGGGGCGCAAGCCGCCATGGCCGCAGGGCTGAACCTCATCGCCGTGCCGTCGCTGCCCGGGCAGGATCCCCAGGCCCACCTCCGCCTGGACAGCCTGGAGGATCCGCAGCTGCAGACGTGGATCGCCGGCTGGGAGAGCGTGCGATGACGGACCGGTTCCGCGACGCGTTCGGGGACTGGACCCCGGAGGCCGTGGTCTTCGACTGCGACGGCCTGCTGCTGGACACCGAGTCGGTGTGGGAGCGCACGCAGTCCGTGATGCTCGCGCGCTACGGCGTCGCCGAGGAGGACACCGACCTCGACGCGCTGGTCGGCTCGACCCTCGAGGAGGCCGCGGCGGCCATCGCCCGCGCCGCCGGGAGGGAGGAGGCGGCGGTCCTCGTCGAGACCCGGGACCTGTTCCTCGAGCATCTCGGCGGGGAGATCCGGGTGATGCCGGGGGCGCGGGCGGTGCTCGAGGCGACCGCGGCGCGGGTGCCGATCGCCTGCGCCTCGAACTCGTGGCTCGAGGCGCTCGAGGACAAGCTCGAGCGCAGCGGCCTGCGCCCGCTGTTCCGCGCCGTCGAGGCGGCCGACACGGTGGCCCGCCCCAAGCCCGCCCCCGACATGTACGTGGCCGCCGCCCGGGCCCTCGGCGCCGACCCGGGACGGACCCTCGCCTTCGAGGACTCGGCGACCGGCGGCCGGGCGGCCGTGGCCGGCGGGCTGCGCCTGATCGGCGTGCCGCCGGCGGGCGTCGCCCTGCCCGGGGCCGCGCTGCACCTCGAGGACCTCGAGGATCCGCAGCTGCTGGACTGGATCGCGAGCTGGCCCGCGCGGCCCGCGCGCGAGGCCTGATGCCGTCGCCGACCGGACTCCCGCCGGGCCCCGCCGGACGTCGCACATGTCGCGACGAGTTGGCGCGTCGGCATCCCGGCGGTGTTCACTGGTGCGCATGACCTCGAACTCGGACCCCAGCGACGGCACTCTGGATGCGCGCGTGCGCGGGAGCGCCCTGCGCGGCCGCGGCTGGCTGAACACCGGCGGCGCGGAGCTCGGCCTGGAGGACCTGCGCGGCAAGATCGTGCTGCTGGACTTCTGGACCTTCTGCTGCGTCAACTGCCTGCACGTGCTGGACGAGCTGCGCCCCCTGGAGCAGAAGTGGTCCGAGGAGCTCGTCGTGATCGGCGTGCACTCGCCGAAGTTCGAGTTCGAGAAGGACCGCGACGCGCTGGTGGCGAACATCGAGCGCTACGAGGTCGAGCATCCCGTGATCGACGACCCGGAGCTGCTGACCTGGTCGGAGTACGGGGCGAAGGCCTGGCCGACCCTCATGGTCCTGGACACGCACGGGCGGATCGCCGGGAACCTCTCCGGCGAGGGGCACGCCCAGAACCTCGACCAGCTGATCGGGCGGCTCGTCGCCGAGGGCGAGGCCGACGGCTCCCTGCGCCGCGGCCCCGCACCGACGGTGCTGGCCGAGCGGACCCCGCAGACCCTGCGCTACCCCTCCAAGCTCGCCGCCCTGCCCGACGGCCGCCTCGTGGTCAGCGACGCCGGCCAGCACCGCCTGGTCGTCTTCGGGCCCGACGGCGCCACCGTCGACGAGATCATCGGCTCCGGCCTGCGCGGCCTGGTCGACGGCGAGAACGAGCATGCCCGGTTCGCCGAGCCCAACGGGGTCCTCGCGCTGCCGCCGGAGATCGCCGAGCAGGTCGGCTACGACCTCCTGGTCGCCGACAGCGCCAACCACGCCCTGCGCGGCGTCCAGCTGGGCGCGGACCGCCTGCTGCGCGGCCGCACCGCGAGCGTGGTCACCACCGTCGCCGGCACCGGGGAGCAGTGGATGCAGGGCTGGGACCTGCCGCGCGGCGAGGGGGAGGCCCGCGGCTACGCCCTGTCCACGCCGTGGGACATCACCTGGTCCCATGCGCTGCACCGCGCGGTGATCGCCATGGCCGGCATCCACCAGATCTGGACCTTCGATCCCGTCACCGGGGCGCTCGCCGTCCTCGCCGGCACCACGAACGAGGGCCTGGTCGACGGCCCCGTCGTCACCTCCTGGTGGGCGCAGCCCTCCGGCGTGACCGAGGCCGCCGACGGCGTGATCCTCGTCGCGGACTCGGAGAGCTCCGCGATCCGGGCGATCGACCCGTTCAGCATGACGGTGTCCACCATCGTCGGCGAGGGCCTGTTCGACTTCGGCCACGTCGACGGTCCGGCCGCCTCGGCCCGCCTCCAGCATCCGCTGGCCGCGACCGTGCTGCCGGACGGCCGCATCGCCGTGGCGGACACGTACAACGGCGCGATCCGCCTCATCGACCGCGAGGGCGCGACCGACGGCACGGCCACCGTCGTCACCGTCGCGACGGACCTGTCCGAGCCCTCGGGCCTCATCGTCGGCCCGCCGGTCGACGGCATCGGCCAGCTGCTGGTCGTGGAGTCCGGTGCGCACCGCGTGACCTGGGTCCCCGTCGCGAAGGCCGCCGAACGGGTGATCGACTCCGGGGCGCAGCGCTCCGAGCGTCCCGCGACGGAGGTCGGCCCCGGCCCCCTCACCGTCCGGGTGCTGTTCACCCCGCCCGAGGGCCACAAGCTCGACAACTCCCTCGGCCCCTCGACGCAGCTCAGCGTCAGCACCACCCCCAGCGCGATGATCACCGACGGCGCGGGCACCGGCACCGACCTGGAGCGCCGCATCGAGCTGGACCCCGCCTACACCGAGGGGGTGCTGCACGTGAGCGCGCGCGCCGCCTCCTGCGACGCCGATCCGGCCGTCGAGTTCCCCGCCTGCCACATGCATCAGCAGGACTGGGGCGTCCCCCTCCGCGTCGTCGACGGCGCACCGACCACCCTGGACCTGGCCCTCCTGGGCTGAAGGAGCCGCAGTGGAACTCATCACCGCGTTCGCCCTCGGCGACGACGTCGCCATCCTCCTGCTCGCCGTCGTGGCGATCGCCGTGGGGGCCCTCGTGGCCTCCGTGGTGCTGATGCGGAGGTGGTCGGCCCTCGAGGACGCCGTCGCGCCCTCGCCCTGGCTCGGCTCCCTGCTGACCTCCGGGGTGAGCCTCGCGCTGTGGGCGGGCGTGCCCGCGCTGGCGCTGTCGCTGCTGGTCGTCGACGCCATGCCGGGCCGTCTGCTGCGCGCCGCCATGATCCTGCTGGGCCTGGCGCTGGGCGGCGTCTCCGCGTGGCTCGGACAGCGCCTGCTGCTCGCGGCGCGCAGCACGATCGATCCGGCCGATGCGCCCGCCGCCTCGGTCCGCACCGGCGGCCTGCTCGCCTCCTCCGCGGTGGCCGTGGTGGCGCTGCCCGCCGCCGTGACGGTGTGGCTGCTGCGCCAGGGCGCGGGGGAGATGCTCCTGGCCCTGGCCCTCGGCGCCGCGCTCACGGCCCTCGGACTGCGCGTGGTGGCGGCCCTCGCGGAGCCCGCGGCCTCGGCCGCGACGCTGCTCGCCGGCGGCCATGAGCTCGAGCTGGCCCGCGAGGACGAGGCCAACCGCTCCGCGACCGTCCTCTCCGACGCGGAGATGCTGCGCCACGGCGCCGGCCGCAGCGCCCAGATCAGCGCGGTCACCGCGATCGCGGTCGGCGCGGGCCTGACCGTGGGCGTCCCGGTGATCGCGACCGAGGGCATCGTCGTGGCGATGCTGGGCCTGGGCGTCGCGATGGCGGCCCCGCTGCTGGCCATGGTGATCCCGCAGGTCGGGGCGCCCGGCCGGGAGGTCGCCGCCTACCGGATGGCCGGGCTGATCCCCGCCCTGATCGCGGCGGCCGGCACCGTCGCCGCGGCGGCGCTGTGGCTGCCGGGGCAGTACCGGAACCTCCGCTTCGACGGCGTGGGCATGGGCAGCTTCACCGATCCTGCGGTGACCAGCACCCCGCAGCCGCGCGCCGACATCGCCGATCAGCTCGTGACCGCCGGCGCGGATCTGGGCACCTACGTCTCCCAGACCGACGAGTCCCGCGGCGCGAGCGCCTTCCTCGACGTCCTCGCCGCCTACACCACGCACCCCAACACGCTGGTGGCGGTGTCCATCGCGCTGGGCGCGGTGGCCGCCGTGTGCGGCCAGCTGCTGATCGCCGCGCACGCCGCGCCGGGCGGTCCCGCCGCCCGCCGTGCCGCCCGCACCGCCCGGACGGGCGCGAGCATCGGCATCCTCGCCGCCCTGGGCGGCGCGGCCCTGTGGGCCGGCCTGGTGCTGAGCATCCTCGCCCTCGTGATCGCCGCCCTCGGCGTGCTCGCCGCAGGGATCCCGCTGCTGGCCCTGGCCCTGTCCGCCTTCGCCGCGCTCGGCGGGCTGCTCGCGGTGACGGCGCAGGCCGCCTCCCACGCCGCTCCCGTGCTCGTGGACCGCCCCGGGGTCGAGGAGGACTGGCGCACCCTGGTGCGCGGCCGCTCCGACGAGGGGGCGACGGGCCTCGGCATCGTCGCCGCGCTCGGGGCGATCGCCCTGATCGCCCCGATCGTCGCCGCCGTCCAGGCCGCGCCGCGCGCCGCCACCCTGTGGGAGGACCGCCTGCTGCACGCGATGACCCCCACCTCCCTCAGCGTCGTCGCCGGCGCCGGGCTGGGCGTGGTCACCGTGCTGATGATCGCGTCCTTCGTGCTGGACGGCCAGCGCCGGCTCTCGGCGGCCGCCGTCCTCGAGGCCCGCACCGCCCACCTCGAGGAGCGTCCCGACGTCTCCTTCGACGGGCTCGGCCTGGACGCCCGCCGCGCCGGCCTGGTGGTCCTCGCGGCCGCCGTGCTGATGCCGATCGTCGCAGGGTTCGCCCTCGGTCCGGCCGCGGTGCCCGCCTACCTCGCCGCGCTGATCATGGTGGGCCTGGGCCTGTCGCTGTGGGCCCACGCGGCCGCCGGTCCGCTCGCGGGCGCCGTCGACCTCATCGAGGCGGGCCGCTACGGCGGCCGCGGCTCCTGGGCGCACGGAGGGGCGCTCAACGGCGCGGTGCTCGGCGTGAGCCTGCGCGCCGCGCTCGGCGAGCTGCTCGTCCCGGCGCTGCTCGCCGCGAGCCTGACCTCCTACATCGTCATCACAATGATGGTGGGGACCGTCGCCGAGGGCGTCTCGGTGTACCTGCGGGTCGGGATCGCCCTGGTCGCGGCCCTGGTGGGCCTGTGCTGCTGGCTGTTCGCCCGCACCGCGCCCGAGCCCGATCTCGAGGACGGCGAGGCCACCCTGGCCCGCCCCCTGTTCGCCACCCAGGTGGACGAGGATCCCGAGGGCGGCCTGCTCGAGATGAGCTGGGACGACGAGGACGAGGACGACACCGCGAAGGCCCGCACGCCCCGGCGCGCCGCCGTCGCGCTGGCCGAGCCGGACGAGGACGCCGACGACGAGGACGCCACGGAGGATCCGGAGGACGCCGAGGACGTCGAGGACGGGCCGCCGCCGGCGAAGCCGAAGCGCGCGCGCCTCCGCCGGCGCCGCTGATCGGGCGGCGCCCCGACCGGACCGAGGACCCGTCCGCACGGCATCGTGCAGGCGGGTCCTCGTCCGTGCAGGGTGCGGCGGGGCGCGACCGGGGGATCGGGCCGGGCGCCGATCAGGCGCTGCGGTCCTGGGGCTCCGCGAGGCCCGCGGCCCCGGGGACGGCGCCGAGGCCCGAGAGGATGAAGTCCTCGAGCGCGCTGTCGTCGAGGCGTCGGGCGCCGGCCTGGCTCACCAGCAGGGAGTTGAGGATCCGCACGGTCGCGTCGATGTCGAGATCGCCGCGGAAGTCACCGCGGTCCATGCCGTCGCGCAGGATGGTGCGCAGCACGTTCTCGATCACCACCACGTGCTCCCGCAGCCGCTTGGCGGTGTCCGGATCCAGCGTCGCGCCCTTGCCCTGGCGGGGCATGTGGAAGGTGATGTGCAGCTCCAGCTGCCGGCGCACGTAGACGCGGATCGCCTCCGGCGGCGAGTCGATCCGGGAGAGATCGTCGCGCAGGGCGTCCACGAAACCGGCAGTCTGGTGCATGGCGTACTCCACCAGCAGCGCTTCCTTGTCGGGGAAGTGGTTGTACATGGCGGTGCGACCGACCTGCGCCGCCGTGGCGATGCGGGAGAACGTGATGCGCTCGAACGCGTCGCGCTCGAGCAGCTCCTCGAGAGCGCTGAAGATCTTCTCGCGCGTGCGCTCGCGATGCTCCTCCAGGGAGCCGCCGATGATCTTGGGCATGTCGCACATTGTTGCACCGTGTCAGCATCCGTCCAGCGGCACTCGCGGGATCGTGCCGTCCCCGCGCCCCTGAATCCCGCCCGAAAGCCGCTGTGACCTGCAGGATGTGGATGAGTCGGGGGCAGTCGTCCCCCGAGATGCTTCGATGACGTCATGCCTGCCTCGACGGTCCCGACGCCGCCTCCGCTCCTGCCCCGCCGCTCCCTCCTCGCCGCAGGGATGCTCCTGGGGCCTCTCGCGCTGACGGCGTGCGAGGAGGGAGCGGAGGAGGAGCCGCCCCCGTCCGCCGCGCCGGCCCCGCCGCCGGCCCGGCTCACGCTCGCTCCGCTGACCACCGCCGCGGAGCTGATGCCCGAGCATCCCGTCCGGGTGCGCGAGTGGCCCCTCTCCCGCACCGCCGACCGCCCGCTGGGCCTGCTGCAGCGGCGGGCGCGATCGTACGAGGCCACGCTGCGCGTCCTCACCGACCAGGACCCCGAGGGCCGGGACGTCCCGATCGACCCGGCCGCCTCCACCGTGGCCGTGGACGGCGAGGGAGCGCTCGTCCGCGTGCTCGTCGGCACGGTCCGGGACGGGGAGATGGTCCATACGATGCACCTCTCCCGTGACCTGGTGGAGTGGAGCACGGTCGAGCTCTCGGCCCCGATCGGCCGATGGGCCCTCGTCGCCGGCGGCGGCCTCGTGATGGGCGACCCTCGCGGCACCCAGGCCCACGGGTGGCGGATCGATGACGACGGCACCGTGGCGGCGCTCGCACCGGTCCCCGTCCCGGACGGCGCGACGGCGAGCATCCGGTCCGTCGCGCGGAGCGCGGAGACGATCGTCGCCGTGCTGGACATGACGACCCAGGGATCCTCGTCCCCGGCAACGGTCACCTCGCACGACGCCGGGCGGTCCTGGGGCGACCCGGTGCCGCTGCCCGTCACCGGGGAGCGCACCGGGGCACGGCACGTCCGTGCGCTGACCGGAGGGTTCGTCGTCACGGGCGTGCACCGGGTGACCCCGTCGTGGAGCACGGAGGGATTCTCCCGCCCCACGGCATGGTCCTCGCAGGACGGCACGGACTTCCGACAGGAGGAGGTGCCCCTGCCCCTGTGGCAGCGGGACGGGTGGACGCACGACGACATCGGCGAGCTGGAGCGCGGCCGTCCCATCGACTTCCGACGCATCGGCGCGGACCTCCCTGCCGTCGATGCCGACGGGGGCCGGCTCCATCAGACGATGAACGTCCTCGACGAGGCCTGGGTCGCGACGCGGGACGCGGACGGCTCCTGGCACCTGGACGGGGGGATGCTCCGGGCCCGGGGCGTCGTGCAGACGTCGATCGCCGACGGCGACGGGCGCATCCTGCTCGCCGCCGGCAGCGTCCAGGCGCGGGGGACGGACGGCAGGCCCCTGCGCGGCGGATCGCCCGTCGCCCCGCGACGGGAGACGACGGGGACGCGCGGCCGTGCCGATGCGGCGGCCGCCGGCGTCGTGGCCTGGAAGGAGGACGGCCTCGTGGACAGCGGCGACGGATGGTACGAGGAGGGCCGGTACCGCTGCCTCGCCCTGCGCATCGCGGGGGAGCGGATCGAGGCGGTGCCCGATCTGCCTGCGGAGGTCGAGGCCTGGGAGCGGCCGATGCTGCACGCCCTCGCGCCGGAGCTCTGCATGGTGACCGGTCACAGCGCCCCCGAGGACGCATCGGTGCAGGCGCGGGTCCATGCGGACGGGCAGTGGCGGGCGGTGACGGGGCTGGACGCCGATGCGGTCGGCTGGGTGGGCCCGCTCACGACGCTCGACGGCAGGCTCCATCTCGCCGTCGTCACCGGCGAGGAGCGCGAGGGCGGGTCGATCTCCTGGGCGCCGCGGATCTTCGCCTCCGAGGACGGGATCGGCTGGGCACCCGCCCTCGAGGGGCCGGTGCGCGTCGCCGAGGAGGAGCGGGCCTCACGGGGCGGGGGGATCAGCTGCGTGGCCGCCCTCGGCGACGCCGTCGTGGGGATCGGCGCCGTGGTCGACGAGGACGAGGTGAACCGTCCCATCGTCGCGATCCACGACGGGGACGGCTGGGCGGCGTCGATCCTCCCCGATGCCCCGACCGGGATGCTGGACCATCTGACCCGGGTCGGCGGGGAGGCCGTCGCCTGGAAGGCCGGGGACGACGGGGCGGTGGTCTGGGCCGTGGCCGCCGACGGTTCGGCGGCGGAGTCCTACCGGGCGACCGATCGCGCGTCGCGCGGGCCCGTCCTCGACCTCGGGGACGGCGTCCTCCTGGCCGGCGGCTGGATCGACGTGGCCGCGAGCGAGGCCGAGGACGGGCAGCAGCACGGCATCGGGGCCTGCATCTGGGCGAGCCGGGATGCGGGCGCCACCTGGGGCGCCACCCTGCTGCCGCGCCAGGCCGGCCGCTTCCCCGCGGTGCATCTGATGCAGGAGGGGGAGGAGGACGTCATCGTCTTGCTGGACGATCCCGACGGTCCGCGCGGATATCGCATCCCCGCGGCCCGCGCGGACGTCCTCGAGGGCGGCGCATGACCTCGTCGGGCCTGCCGATCCCGGCGCCCGAGGTCGCCCGCCCGGCCCTTCCGCGCGAACCTGTCCGCTCCGACCTGTCTGCTGGGACCTGTCTGCTGGGGCCTGTCCGCTGGGACCTATCTGCTCGGGACCTGTCCGTTCGGACTTGTCCGCTCAGACTGCTCCGAGCGGGACCTCGGCGACCGTCTCCCATTCGTACATGCGGCGATCACGGTGCATCCGGATCAGCGAGACGCTGCGATAGGTCGCGGGGGCCGGCTCATCGGGCTCCGCCGCCTCGCACGCGGCGCGGATCGGGGCCGCGTCCGCCGGAGCGTTGCTGTAGGCGATCGAGACGTGCGGCCGGAAGGGAGGCGCCTCGTCCTCCGGGACGCCGAGGGCCTCTGCCGTCCCGGCGCGCAGCTCCTGGACGAGGGCGGCGAAGGGGGCCGGATCCTCGGGCAGGAGCATCACCCCCTCCCGTCCGACGTAGGAGGGGCCGAACGCCGCGGAGATCGGGGCGAGTCGGCGAAGGCGCCGCGTGACCTTGTCGACCACCTGATCCCGGTCGGCCGGTTCCACGTCCTGCACGTGCCCGACCCCGTGCAGGGTCATGTGCAGCCACGGATCCGGGATCGGGTCGAGGGTGGAGAAGGCGCGCACGGCGCCCCGGAGCGTCCCGGCCAGGGAGACCAGCGCCGGCTGGTCCTCCTGGGTGAGGTGCCACGCGTAGAAGCGGGTGCCGACCTGCCAGCCGGGCCGCCACCACCAGTGGTCGGCCATGGTGGTGTGACGGGGGTACTGCGCGGTCATCGGCCGTCCTTCCTCGGGGCGTCGACGGGATGCGCCCCGTGACGACGAAGGCCCCGGATCCGGCGTCTGCCGGTCGGGGCCTTCGGTGCTGCTCGCAGCTGGAGCGGGTGACGGGAATCGAACCCGCGCTGTCAGCTTGGGAAGCTGAAGTTCTACCATTGAACTACACCCGCGAACTCGCCCACTGTAGCGCGAGCCGAGGCCGGAGTGGAAATCGGGCGGCCGCCGCGTGAGACCGATGACTCGCCCAGCGCGGTGAGGCTAGGCTGGGCGGGTGCTGTTGAGCGATCGTGACATCCGGGCCGAGATCGACGGGGACCGCGTGCGCCTCGATCCCTATGACGAGGCGATGATCCAGCCCGCCTCGGTGGACGTGCGCATCGACCGCTACTTCCGGCTCTTCGACAACCACCGGTACGCCATGATCGACCCGGCGGAGCACCAGGAGTCCCTGACCCGCGTGGTCGCCGTCGATCCCGACGAGCCGTACATGCTGCACCCGGGGGAGTTCGTCCTCGCCTCCACATACGAGCAGGTCACCCTGCCGGAGGACATCGCGGCCCGGCTCGAGGGCAAGAGCTCGCTGGGCCGCCTGGGGCTGCTGACGCACTCGACCGCCGGCTTCATCGACCCGGGGTTCAGCGGCCACATCACGCTGGAGCTGTCGAACATGGCGACCCTGCCCGTGGCCCTGTGGCCGGGCATGAAGATCGGCCAGCTGTGCTTCTTCCGCCTCTCGAGCCCGTCCGAGCGGCCGTACGGATCCGAGGGGAACCTCAACCGCTACCTGGGGCAGCGCGGCCCGACGGCCTCACGCTCCTGGCAGAACTTCCACCGCACCCGGATCCCCCTGGACGAGGAGCTCTGACATGACCTCTCTTCCGGAGAGCACCGAGACCCCGCAGCGCGAGGCCGAGCTCCGCATGACGGCCCACCGTCTGCAGCTGCCGCGCTCGACGAACCCGCAGGACATCCTCGCGATGGTGCGCAACGTGCGCCCGGAAGCCGAGCTGAGCGACGGCGTCCTCGACCTCGGCGAGGGAGCCCGCCTCGTCCAGGACACCGACCCGCGGCGCGGCGGCCGATGGAGCATCGAGGTCCCGCGGGTCCGCGAGGATCCGCTGCCGGCCGGCATGACCGACTCCCACGGGTACGCCGCCGCGTTCCCGGACGGGATGCCCTTCGGCGTGGAGCGCGAGGTGCTGGACCTGTGCTGGTCCCTGGGCCGGCGGCTGTTCGGCGCGGTCGTCACCGATTCCGGGGTGCGTCTGGAACCGCATCCCCATCAGGTGCGCGATCTGATCGTGGTGAGCCCGCACCGGGTGGACAACGTCTCCCTGGCCGAGCTGCTCGCGAACATCGAGAAGGAGATCTCCGTCGTCGGCTCGCCGGAGAAGACCGCGCCGCGCTACGCGCTCACGGTCCCGCTGGGCGACGACGAGATCCAGGTCCGGGTGGGGGAGCGGTCGCGACCGGTCGCCCTGCGCGAGCAGCGATGGATCGCGACGTCCTCGGACTACGAGATCGTGCACGTCACGGCGGATCCCGAGGAGGACGCCATCGCCGCTCCCGATGCGGCGACGCAGGCGCGGTGGGCGGAGGCCTACGCCCGGATCGGGCGCATCGCCGCGGTGCTCGTCGAGAACGTCGGCGGCTATGTGATCGACCGCGAGGGCTTCCTGGTGGCCCCCTCCGACCTGGCCTGACCCGCTCAGGCGGCCCGGGGCGCGGGCCGGCCGGCCGCGCCCAGCCGGATCGGGAGGAAGGCCAGCAGCCCCAGCGCCATCACGACGATGATCCCGAGGATCCCCAGCCGCGTCTGGCCGAGCACGGCCACGGAGAGCGAGAACGCGCCGGTGCCCAGGAATCCGAGGGCCCGCCCCGTGGTCGCGTACAGGCCGAAGTTCTCCGTCTCCCGACCGGGCAGCGACAGCCGGGTCAGCAGGTTCCGCGAGGCGGACTGCACCGGTCCCACGAACAGGCTGATCGCCAGCCCCGCGGCCCAGAACGCGGCCTTGGCGTCGAAGGCCAGGACCACCACGCCCAGCGAGATCACGCCCAGGCAGCCGGCGATGATCACGGGCCGCGGCCCGAAGCGGTCGTCGAGCTTGCCGCCGAGGTACACGCCGAACCCGGCGACGAGGTTCGCGGAGATCCCGAAGATGATCACCTCGACCGTCGAGAAGCCGTAGGCGATCGCGGCGAGCACCCCGGCGACGGAGAACACCGCCCCCAGCCCGTCGCGGTAGACGGCCGAGGCCACCAGGTACTGCAGCATCACCGGTTCGTCGCGGAACGCCCGAACCACCCGCGTGATGATGGAGGCGTAGCCCTGCCAGGGGGTCCACCGCTGACCGGCCGCCCGCGCCGGATGCCGCGGCGCCCACAGCATCAGCGGCAGCGTGCCCACCAGGATCCAGGCGGCGACGAACAGCGGGATGGCCCGCAGGTTCCAGCCGGCCTCGTCGGTGATGCCCAGCAGCCCGGTGCCCGGCATCACGAACAGCACGAGCACCAGCCCCAGGCACACGATCGACCCCCAGTAGCCGATGGCCCATGCCGTGCCCGAGACGCGCCCGCGCGTGGCGGGGGTCGAGACCTCCGGCAGCACCGAGTTCACGAACACGCCGGCGAGCTCGGAGAACACCACCGCCAGGGCGATGAGCACGGCACCGAGGGTCAGGTAGTCGGCATCCAGGGCGACCAGCGGCATCAGGGCCACGGTGACCACGGTGAGGATCGTGGTGATGCGCAGCAGGGCGTTGCGGGCGCCGCCGGCATCGGCGAGGTTGCCCAGCAGCGGGGCCAGCAGCGCCACGGCGACCGCCCCGGCGGCCTGCCAGGCCGTGAGGACCTGCGAACCGTGGTCCTGCGCGGCGGTGATCGCCTGCTCGCCCACCGCGCCCTCCGCCGCGACGGCGCTGGTCACGTACGTGGCGAAGACGAAGGTGAGGATCACCGAGCTGAACGCGGACATGCCGCCGTCCCACAGGGCGAAGGAGATCAGCGAACGGCGCAGCGAGGGCCGGGACACGTCGGGAGCGGCAGGATCGGCCGCGGACGGGGACATGCGCCCACTCTACGGAAGCCCGGGAGTCCGCCGCGCCGCCACGGCGAGGTCGTCGCCGAGTCGTCGCCGCGGGGAGTCGGCGCCCGGGTCGCCATCGCGGGGAGTCGTTGCCGAGGGGTCGTCGCTGCAAGTCGGCGCCGAGTCGTCGTCGCTGCGTGCCGGTGCCGCTGCGTTCCGGAGCTGCTTCGTGTCGGCGGCGCTGCGGGGCCGGCGCAGGGGAGGCGGGACGGCCTGCTCGGCACCGAGCCCCGGTGCAGCGTCCCTGCGCGATCCGTCGGAGTGATTCCGTCGCTACCTCGCGGGGAAGCGACGCGATCACTCCGAGCGTTTGCGTAGCGACGACTTCACTCCGATCGTTTCCGCGGATCGGGAGACGGGGCGGGTCGGGAGACTGCGCGGGGCGGGTCGGGAAACTTCACGGTCCGGGGCGCGATGCCGGTGACGCGCGGCGGGTCGCGAGACCGGGCGGGGCTGGCAGGACCGGAGGTCACGGAGATGTCGCGGCGACGGGTCCCCAGGTGGCGCGGAGGAGCGGGCCGATAAGATCGTCGTGCCCCTTCCCTTGCCCCCTGGACATGGACGGAAGACGCGTGATCCCGATCCTTCTCGCGCACCTGGTCGCGGCCCTGCTCGGCCCGTTGCTGGTGCGGAGGCTCGGCCGGAACGCCTTCTACCCCCTGGCCCTCGTGCCGGCGGGGTCGGCGGCGTGGGCCGCGACCCTCGACCCCCGCGCGCTGGCGGACGCCCCGCGCACCGTCGAGATCCCCTGGATCCCGCAGCTGGGCATGAACGTCTCCTTCACCCTCGACGTGCTGGGCTGGGTGATGCTGCTGATCGCCTCGGGGATCGGGGCGCTCGTTCTCGTCTACTGCGCGCGCTACTTCAAGGACACGGAACCGGGACTGGGACGCTTCGCGGGACTGCTGACCGCCTTCGCCGGGGCGATGGTGGGCCTGGTGCTCGCGGACGACGTCATGGTCCTCTACATCTTCTGGGAGCTGACCACGGTCTTCTCCTACCTGCTCATCGGCCATTACGCCGACAAGCAGGCCTCGCGCCGCGCCGCCATGAACGCGCTGATCTCCACCACCCTCGGCGGGCTGGCCATGCTGGTGGGCCTGCTGATGCTGGGCGCCGAGGCGGGCACGCTGAGCATCGGGGGCATCCTCGCCGACGACATGTGGGCGAGCCCCGGCCCTCTCGTGGTGACCGCCCTGCTGCTGGTGGTGGCCGGGGCGGCGTCGAAGTCGGCGCTGGTGCCGACGCATTTCTGGCTCCCCGGGGCGATGGCCGCGCCGACTCCCGTCTCGGCGTACCTCCACGCCGCGGCGATGGTGAAGGCAGGGGTGTACCTGATCCTGCGCCTGGCCCCGGCGCTCGGCCAGGTCGAGGCGGTCGGCGCGCTCGTCGCGGCGCTCGGCGCGATCACCATGGTCGTCGGCGGCTGGCGCGCCCTGCGCCAGCACGACATCAAGCTGCTGCTCGCCTACGGGACCGTCTCCCAGCTGGGCTTCCTCTGCGCCGTCGCGGCGCTGGCGACCCGTGAGGCGGTGCTGGCGGCGCTGGCCATGATGGTCGCCCACGCCGTGTTCAAGGCGCCCCTGTTCATGGTCGTGGGCATCATCGACAAGAAGTGCGGCACCCGGGACCTGCGGGTCCTGTCCGGGGTCGGGAGGGCGGCCCCCGTCGTCGCGGTGATCGGCACCGTCTCGGCCGCGTCGATGGCCGCCGTCCCGCCGCTGTTCGGGTTCGTCGCCAAGGAGGCCCTGTACACGGCGCTGTGGGAGGGCGGCACCGGTCCGCGCATGCTGCTGCTGGCCCTGGTCGCCGGCTCGATCCTCACCGTCGCGTACTCCTGGCGCTTCGTGCAGGGCGCCTTCGGCCGTGCCCCCGGGGCGCCCCCGGTCGCCCGCCCTGCCGTCCCCGTGCTGTTCTGGCTCCCGCCGGCCGTGATCGCCGTGCTCAGCATCGGCCTGACCGTCCTGGCCCATCCGCTCGAGGGGATCCTGCGCGGATTCTCGGACGCCCTGCCGGAGGCCGGGGCCGCCGTCCACCTCGCCGTCGTGCCGCACCTGGGCGTCCCGCTGCTGGCCAGCGCCGTGACCCTGGGCGCCGGAGCCCTGCTGGCCGGGCTCGCCCGCCCGGTCGAGAACCTCCAGCACGCGATCTCGCCGCAGCGCTGGGGGACGGGCCGGGCCGCCGATCTCGTCGATGCCGAGCGCGGCTTCCGGCGGCTGATGCGCGGGGTGGACGCCCTGGCCGTCGCCGTGACCCCGCTGTTCCAGCGAGGCTCCCTGCCGATGACGCTGGGCACCATGCTGCTCGTGCTCATCGCCGTCGCCGCGCCGGTCGCGATGCTGCGCGCCCCGCTGCCGGACAACCTGGTGGTGTTCCACCACCCGATCGAGGTCGGCCTGCTGGTGCTCGCCGTGGTCGCGGCCATCGGCGCGGCCCGCGCCCGCCGTCGCCTGCGGGCCGTCTTCCTCATCTCGGTCACCGGGTACGTCGCGGCCGTGTACTTCCTGCTCGCCGGCGCCCCGGACGTGGCCACCACCCAGATCCTGGTCGAGACGATCATGACGGTGGTGCTCGTGCTGGTGCTGCGCCGCCTGCCGATCCACTTCTCGCGCCGCCCGCTGCGCCTGGACCAGTGGGGCCGATGGGGCATCGCCATCGGCACCGCCGTCGTGCTGTGCGGCGTCACCCTGTACGCGGCCGATGCTCGCTACCTCGACCCGCTGGGGCCGGGCCTCATCGAGACGGCGTACACCATCGGCGGCGGGCACAACGTCGTCAACGTGACCCTCGTCGACGCCCGCGTCTGGGACACGATGGGGGAGATCTCGGTGCTCCTGGTGGTCGCCACCGGCGTCGCCTCGCTCATCTTCATCACCCGGCGCGAGCAGCGCATCACGCGCATCCGCGAGGAGGACGAGCACCTGACCATCTGGCGGCGGCGCAGCGACTCCGACCTGCCGCGCAACGTGCTGCGCTTCTACGCGGGGGAGCAGGAGGAGACCGGCAACCGGTGGCGCACGTGGCTCTCGGCCGGGCGCACCCTCGCCCCGGAGCGACGCCTGGTGGTCGTCGAGGTGATCACCCGCATCAGCTTTCCGCTGATGATGATGTTCTCCGTGTACCTGCTGATGGCCGGGCACAACCTGCCCGGCGGCGGTTTCGCCGGCGGTCTCGTCGCGGGCCTCGCGATCACGATGCGCTATCTCGCCGGCGGCCGCTACGAGCTGTCGGAGGCGGTGCCCGTCCAGGCCGGCCTGGTGCTGGGGGTCGGGATGGCGGTCGCGGTCGGGGCCGGGGTCCTGCCGCTGCTGCTGGGCGGCACCTTCTTCGCCACCGCCACCCCGGTGGTCCACGTGCCCGTGCTGGGGGAGCTGCACTTCCCCAGCGCCCTCATCTTCGACATCGGCGTGTACCTCGTCGTGCTCGGGGTCGTCCTCGACATCCTGCGCAGCCTCGGCTCGCAGATCGACCGCCAGCAGGAGGCCGAGTCCGATGCCCGTTAGCCTCATGCTCCTGCTGACCGCCGGCGTGCTCATCGCCTGCGGGGTGTACCTGATCCTCGAGCGCACGCTCACGCGGATCATCCTCGGCATCGTGCTCGCCGGCAACGGCGTGAACCTGCTGTTCATCGTCGCGGCCGGCCGCCCCGGGAAGCCGCCCTTCGAGGGCACGGCCCCGGCCGAGGACATGACCGACCCGCTGCCCTTCGCCATGGTGCTCACGGCCATCGTCATCACGCTGGGGATCACCGCCTTCGGGGTCGCCCTGTCCTACCGGGCCTGGCAGCTGTTCGGCCACGACGAGGTCCCCGACGACGTCGAGGACCGCCGGGTGCTGCGCCGCAGCCAGCGCCGCAGCGGCATGGACGAGGACCCCGAGGATCCCGGCTCGCAGGGCCTGTCGGAGGAGAGCCGGCGCGGAGCCCTGCTGCACTCCCAGGGCCACCGGGCCCGCCGCGACCCCCTCGGCACCGACCTCTCCGGCGCCGAGGACGCCCCCCAGGACTACACCGAGGCCGACGAGCGCGAGGACGTGCGCCGCGGCCGCGAGACGGAAGCAGGTGGCCGATGAGCGCGGACATGCTCCTGGCCCTGCCCGTCATGCTGCCCCTGATGGGCGCCGCGATGGCGCTCCTGCTGCGCCACCATGCGCGACTGCAGATGTGGGTCTCCATCCTCACCCTGGTCGCGATCCTCGCCTCGGCGCTGGTGATGGCGCGCAGCGTGCTCGAGGTGGGGATCCTCGTGCTGCAGATCGGCCGCTGGACGCCGCAGCTGGGCATCGTGCTGGTCGCGGACCGGCTGACGGTGATCATGCTGGTGGTCTCCAGCGTCGTCACCCTGGCGGTGCTGGTCTACTCCAGCGCGCAGACGGTCTCCGAATCCGCGGAGAAGACGCCGGTGGCCATCTACCACCCGACCTACCTGGTGCTGGTGGCCGGGGTCTGCAACGCCTTCCTGGCCGGGGACCTGTTCAACCTGTACGTCGGCTTCGAGGTGCTGCTGGCCTCGAGCTATGTGCTGCTGACCCTGGGCGGCTCCGCCTCGCGGATCCGCGCGGCGACGACCTACGTGATCGTCTCCCTGCTCAGCTCGGTGATCTTCCTGGCCGGCATCGCCGCGGTGTACGCCGCCGTGGGCACCGTGAACCTCGCCGAGCTCGCCGTGCGGCTGGACGGCCTGGCCCCCGGCACCCGCATGACGCTCGAGCTGGTGCTGCTGGTGGCCTTCGCGATCAAGGCGGCGATCTTCCCGCTGAGCGCCTGGCTGCCGGACTCCTACCCGACCGCGCCCGCCCCGGTCACCGCCGTCTTCGCGGGACTGCTCACGAAGGTCGGCATCTACGCGATCATCCGCCTGGAGACGCTGCTGTTCCCCGCCTCCCAGACCTCGACGCTGCTGCTGGTGGCGGCGGGCCTGAGCCTCGTGGTGGGGATCCTCGGCGCGGTCGCGCAGACGGACCTCAAGCGCGTGCTGTCCTTCACCCTGGTCTCGCACATGGGGTTCATGCTCTTCGGCATCGGCATGAGCACCCGCCTGTCGATGGGCACGACCATCTACTACGTCGCCCACCACATCACCGTGCAGTCCACCCTGTTCCTCGCCGCGGGGCTGATCGAGCAGCGCGGCGGCACCACCAACCTGGGGCGCCTGGGAGGCCTGGCGAAGCTCGCCCCCGTCATCGCGGTGCTGTTCTTCATCCCGGCCATGAACCTCTCCGGGATCCCTCCGCTGTCGGGGTTCATCGGCAAGGTCGGCCTGATCGAGGCGGGCATCCGCGTGGACACCCCCGCCTCCTGGACCCTGGTCGCGATCAGCGCGATCACGAGCCTGCTCACGCTGTACGCGATCGCGAAGATCTGGAACCGCGCCTTCTGGCAGGAGCCCGAGGAGGACTTCGTCCAGGGCCTCGCCCCGGTGCCGCGGGTGATGACGGGGGCGACCGCCGCCCTGGTCGGCGCCTCGCTGCTGCTGACCGTGTTCGCCGGCCCCCTCATCGACTTCGCCGACGACGCCGGCCGCGCGGTCCTCGAGCGCACCCCGTACGTGAGCGCGGTGCTCGGGGACGAGGCCGCCGCCGAGCTCGTCTACCGCATCGGCGACGAGGGCGAGAAGATCGGCGACGGCGACGAGGAGGTGCAGCGGTGAACCGGCGCCTGCGGGACCTCCCGCTGAACTGGCTGGGCCTGACCGCCTCGATCGGGTTCTGGTGCCTGCTCTGGGGCGGGGTGGATGCCAAGAACGTCCTCGGCGGGCTGGCGGTCGCCCTGCTCGTGTTCGTCCTGTTCCCGATGCCGCCGACCGGCCGCGAGATCACGGTGCGCCCGCTCGCGCTGATCATCTGCCTCGGCCGGTTCCTGGCGGACATCGTGGTCTCCTCGGTGCAGGTGGCCTGGTACGCGGTGCGCCCGGGGCCGCAGCCGCCCAGCGCGGTGATCGCCGTCCCGCTGGCCTCGCGCTCGGACCTGTTCCTCACCGGGACGGCCATGCTCGCCACCCTGATCCCCGGGTCCGTGATCGTCGAGGCGCAGCGCTCCACCGGCACCCTGTTCCTGCACGTGATCGGGGCCCGCACCGCCGAGGACGCGGAGCGGGCGCGCCGGCGCGTGCTCGCCCAGGAGCGCCGACTGCTGCGGGCCCTGGCTCGCCGCGACATCCTCGAGGAGGCGGGACTGGCATGAGCGCCGTGGACCTGACCCTGACCGTCCTGGCGGCGCTGCTGGTGCTCGCCGCCCTGCCGACCGTGCATCGCATGATCGTCGGCCCCACCATCCTGGACCGCACCGTCGCCACAGACATGCTAGTGGTGCTCGTGGTGCTGGGCCTGGCCCTGTACTCCGCGGCGACCGGCACGACCTGGGCGGTGACCTCGATGCTCGCCCTGACCGCCTTCGCCTTCGTCGCCACGGTCGCGGTCGCCCGGTTCGTCGCCCGCGAGGAGCCGCGCGGCGCCCGCGCCCGCGCCCTGCATCCCGCGGGGCGGGGCGGGACGATGACCGCGCAGCACGATGCGATCCATCCGGAGATCGCGGAGATCGCGGAGACGGCGGAGGGACGCGAGGGCTCGGCGCCCGCCGATCCGGAGGAGCCGGGCTCTCCCGGCGACGGCCGGGACACGACCCTGTGGGACCAGGACCACGCGGACTGGTCCGCTGCGCGCGCCCACCCGGCCGGGATCGACGCGGAGGACGAGTCCCCGTCGGCGGATGCGCTGGCCGATGCCCTCGACAGGGACGGCGCCGGCGGCGGCTCCTCCGGAGCGGATGGTCCCGACGCCGCCTCGGACGAGCAGCAGGGCGGTGATCGCCGATGACCGCCGGGGATCTGGTGGCGCTCGTGCTGATCGGCCTGGGCGTGGTGCTCGCGGTGATCGCCGCGATCGGCCTGCACCGCTTCGACGATCCGCTCACGCGGATGCACGCGACCTCGAAGCCGCAGACCCTCGGGCTCATGCTGGTCCTCGCCGGGGCCGCGCTGATGGGCCGGTCCTGGGCCGGGGCCGGCATGATGCTGCTGGTCCTGCTCGCCCAGATGGTGACCGTCCCCGTGGCGAGCACCATGGTCGGCCGCGCGGCCTTCCGCCGCGGGTTCGTGCGCGGCGGGCAGTACGCGATCGACGAGCTGACCCCGCGCCTGGCCACGGCCGATGACGTGGACGACGACGAGGACGGCTTCCTGGACGAGTACGTGCCCGCCGTCGAGGAGGGCTCCGCCGCCGATCAGGACCGCTTCCCGGAGAACGTCGTCGCCTCCGAGACGTCCGCCGCGGACCTCACCACGATCCGCAACTGGGCGGAGCCCGAGCCCGAGGAGCTCGCCGCCGGCGAGGACGCCCTGGACGTCGACATCGACGACGAGACGGAGCTCGAGGCCGAGCAGCTCGCCGAGCAGGACCGCTGAGCCCGGCCCGCGGCCTGTCGGGACCTGGCCGCGGCCTGCCGGGACCTGCCCGCGGCCTGTCGGGACCTGCGCTCAGAACAGGCCGACGGCCCGACCCTGCGCGTCCACGCCCATCCGCAGGGCGGCCGGCTCCCGCGGCAGCCCGGGCATGGTCATGATCGACCCGGTCAGCGCCACCACGAAGCCCGCGCCGATCTTCGGCACGAGGTCCCGCACGTGCAGGGTGTGCCCGCGCGGAGCGCCGAGCCGGGACGCATCGTCGGAGAAGGAGTACTGGGTCTTGGCGACGCAGACCGGCAGGGTGTCCCAGCCGTTGCGCTGGAGCCGCCGCAGGGCCGCCGGGGCGGCATCGACGTACTGCACCTCGGCGGCGCCGTAGATCTCGGTGGCGATGGTGCGCAGGGACGCCTCGATGCCCTCGGCCGGGTCGTACAGCGGATGGAAGTCGCGGCCGCCCCCGGCGGCGATGACCTCGAGGACCTGCTCGGCGACGGCGACGCCGCCGCTGCCGCCCTCGGCCCAGACCTCGCTGAGCGCGGCGCGCAGCCCCTGCTCGCGGGCCCAGCCGAGCATCGCGTCGAGCTCGGCCTCGGTGTCTGTGGGGAAGCGGTTCAGGGCGATCACCGGCTCGAGGCCGAAGCGGCGGATGTTCTCGGCATGGCGAGCCAGGTTCTCGGCGCCGCGCAGGGCGGCCTCGACGTCCTCGGCGGCGAGATCGCCCTGGGCGACGCCGCCGTGCATCTTCAGCGCCCGGACGGTCGCGACGAGCACCACGGCGTCGGGGCGCAGGCCCCCGGTGCGGGCCTTGATGTCCAGGAACTTCTCGGCCCCGAGGTCGGATCCGAACCCCGCCTCGGTGACCGTGACCTCGGCGAGGGAGGTCGCCAGCCGGGTGGCGACGAGGGAGTTGCAGCCGTGGGCGATGTTCGCGAACGGCCCGCCGTGGACGAGGGCCGGCGTCCCGCCGAGGGTCTGGACCAGGTTCGGACGGATCGCGTCCTTGAGCAGCATCGTGATGGCGCCGTCGACCTGCAGGTCCCGCACGGTGACCGGTTCGCGGGAGCGGGTCAGGCCCACGACCACGTCGCCGATGCGCCGCTGGAGGTCGGCGAGGTCCGTGGCCAGGCACAGGATGGCCATCACCTCGGAGGCGACGACGATGTCGAAGCCGTCCTCGCGGGGGACGCCCTGGCCGGGCCCGCCCAGGCCGATCACCACCTCCCGCAGCGCGCGGTCGTTGACGTCCAGCACCCGCTTCCATTGGATGCGGCGCGGGTCGATGTCCAGGGCGTTGCCCTGCTGGATGTGGTTGTCGACCAGGGCGGCGAGGGTGTTGTTCGCGATCTGGATGGCGTGGAAGTCGCCGGTGAAGTGGAGGTTGATGTCCTCCATCGGCACCACCTGGGCGTGGCCGCCGCCGGTGGCGCCGCCCTTGATGCCCATGATCGGGCCCAGCGACGGCTCGCGCAGGGCGACCATCGTCCGGTGCCCCAGCAGGCGGAAGGCATCGGCGAGGCCGACGGTCGTGGTGGACTTCCCCTCTCCGGCGGGGGTGGGGGACATGGCGGTCACCAGCACCAGTCGGCCGGGCCCGTCGCCGGGCGGGACGGCGGCGATGTCGATCTTGGCCTTGTCGGTGCCGTAGGGGATGAGCGCCGCCTCGGGGATCCCGGCGCGGCGGGCGATCTCGGTGATCGGCTGCAGGGTCGCTGCCTGGGCGATCCGGAGATCCGGGTTCTCTGCGGTCATCGGGGGTGTCTCCTTCGACTGCGAGCAGCGGGCGACGGTGCCCGCGCGGTCCGGACAGGATAGGGGACCGACCTGGTGCCCGACGAGCGTTCGCGCACAGCGCTGCGTGAACCGCAGGGGAGGGCGACGTCGCAGGGGTGCGGTCAGAGCAGACGCCTGCCTTCGCCTGATTCGATGAGTGCTTCGAGCCCTTCCGGTGCCGGCTCGTAATCGGGTTCGAGCTCCTGCCTCCACCGTGCGTACACCGCATATGCCGACAACGCTGTGCGCGGACCCGAGGGCGGTCTCAGAACAGCGAGAGCCTCCTCTGCGCGGGGGTCGAAGATCGTCGCGTAGCGATGATGGCTGCGACCGTGTTCTCGATCTGCACTGATCATGCTTTGCACGAGAGCTTCCCGCAGGATCCCAAGTGTCAGGTGCAGCCCGATGAGGTCGTTGCCGCGCCCGAAACGTACGGCCGCGAGCGCGGCGTCGAACCTGATGGCGTTGTCGATCGGTGCTCGGGGGAGTTCCGCTGATGCTCCCTGGACCGTGAGGTCGACGCGCCGACCATCGGCGAGCACCGCCCGCACGATCTGCGTCGCTCCCTCTGACGTCTCCTGGAAAGCCCAGAGAGGCGTATCGATCAGAGCCTCGAGCTCGATGGAGTCGTGGAGCGACATCGCGACATCGAGATCGCTCCATCGATCCAGAAGCTTCGGATCCGTGGCCGACCCGTACGCGGTGACCTCGGCATCGGGGAGCCGGGCCCTGAGGTGCTCGAGCAGGTCGATCTGCCAGGTGCTCATGGTCGAAGAATACGGTCCCTCAGCCGTGCCGGCCGGAGGCATCGGGCCCGGGCAGCCGGCGCCGCGAGGCGCTCAGGTGCGCGCGCATCGCGGCCGCCGCCGCGACGGGGTCCTCCTCGCGGATCGCGGCGAGGATCGCGGCGTGCTCGGCGTCCACCCGTGCGGCGTGCTCCCGGCCGCCGGCGATGCGGGCCGGGGGCATGGGCACCATGGTCGGACCCAGGTCCCGCAGCGCCGCATACAGGTAGGGGTTGCGGGAGGCGCGGGCGATGAGACCGTGGAAGGCGACGTCGGCCTGCAGGGAGTCGGCGGCCGTGGTGCCCGCGGCGCCGACGAGCGCGCGGGCGGCCTCGAGCTCCTCGAGATCCTCCGCGGTGCGGCGCCGGGCGGCGAGGGCCGCCGTCTCCGCCTCGAGCGCGCCGCGGAACTCCAGCAGCGCCGCCTGGTCCGCCGGGGCGGACTGCCCGGACCTGACCGATGCGGCCGATGCGCCCGGGTCCCGGGGCGCCGTGAGCACGTAGCTGCCGCTGCCGCGCACCGAGCGCACCAGCCCTTCGGCCCGCAGCCGCTCAAGGGCCTCGCGGACCACCGCCCGGCTCACCGCGTGCTCGCGGATCAGATGCGCCTCGCTCGGCAACCGGGACCCGGGCGCGAGCTCCCCGGTGAGGATCCTGCCGCGCAGCGCATCGGCCACCCGAGCGGACAGCGCGGTCATGATCGCCGCCCGGTCCGCCGGTCCCGCCGGACCGGGGTCCGGCGACGTCCGTCCGCGGTCATCGGGTCCCGATCGTCACGGTGTCGGTGGTCCAGGCACGGGCCTGCTCGCTGAGGGTGATGCCCAGGCCGGGACGGTCGGGCACGATCATGCGGCCGTCGCGGGTCTCCAGGCGCTCCTCGAACAGCGGGTCCAGCCAGTCGAAGTGCTCGACCCAGGTCTCTCGCGGGTAGCAGGCGGCCAGGTGCAGGTGGATCTCCATCGCGAAGTGCGGGGCGAGGTCCAGCCCCGCCTCGTCGGCCAGGGCCATCAGGCGCAGGAAGGCGGTGATCCCGCCGATGCGCGGGGCATCGGGCTGGATGATGTCGCAGGCCCGGTGGCGGATCAGCTCCGTGTGCTCGGCGACGGAGGCCAGCATCTCGCCGGTGGCGATGGGGGTGTCCAGGGCGGAGGTCAGCCGCGCGTGGCCGGCGTGGTCGTAAGCGTCCAGCGGCTCCTCGATCCACACCAGGTCCAGCTCGGACAGGATGCGGCCCATGCGCAGCGCCGTGGACCGGTCCCATTGCTGGTTGGCGTCGACCATCAGCGGCGCATCGCCGATGTGCTCGCGCACCGCGCTCGCGCGGCGGATGTCCTCCCGGTCGTCGGGCAGGCCCACCTTGATCTTGATCCCGCCGATGCCCGCGGCGAGGGAGCGCTGCGCGGCCTCGGTGACCGCCCCGATGTCGGCGTTCAGGAACCCGCCGGAGGTGTTGTAGGTGCGCACGGCGTCGCGGTGGGAGCCCAGCAGCTTCGCCAGGGGCAGGCCGGCGCGGCGGGCCTTGAGGTCGTACAGCGCCACGTCGATCGCCGCGAGCGCCTGCGGCGCGAGGCCGGAGCGGCCGACCGACGCCCCCGCCCACAGCAGCTTCGTGATCAGCTTGCCGATGTCGCTGGGATCCTCGCCGAGGGCGAGGCCGGCGACCTCCTTCGCGTGGGCGTACTGGGCGGGGCCGCCGGCCCGCTTGGAGTAGCTGAAGCCGATTCCCTCGAAGCCCTGCGCGGTGGTGATCTCCGCGAACAGCAGGACGACCTCGGTCATCGGCCTCTGCCGGCCGGTGAAGACCTTCGCATCGGAGATCGGGACCGCCAGCGGCAGGGTCACGGAGGACAGGGTGATCGCGGTGATCGCATCGGCTGCGCGGGTCATGTCGGCGCCTCTCGGCCGCGGGGCGGCAGGCTGTGTCGGACAACTCTCGGAAGCAGTCTGACAGCTCTGCGGGGCCGTCTGTCCAATGCCGGGCGGGTATCGCGTGAGTCCGAAAGGGGCTTGGACAGGCATCAGCGGCCGTTCCTAGGGTCGGGGACGCCCTCGGGAGGCCCGGCGCCTCCCCCTGACCGCACAGGAGCAGCCTCCCCATGAACCAGCTCGCGCCCCGGGACCTCGCCGCGCACCTCGCGCAGGGCCTGCTCTCCTTCCCCGTCACCGCCTTCCGGCCCGATCTCTCGGTGGACGAGGACGCCTGCCGCGAGCACATCGCCTGGCAGTCGAGCTACGACGTGGCCGGCCTGTTCGCCGCCGGCGGGACGGGGGAGGGCTTCTCCCTCGCCCCCGAGGAGACGGCCCGCGTGGTCCGCATGGCCGTGGAATCGGCACGGCCCGGGGTGCCCGTGCTCGCCTCCGCCGGCGGCGCGACCTGGCAGGCGATCCGGAACGCCGCCGATGCCCGGGCCGCCGGCGCCGCCGGGGTGCTGGTGCTGCCGCCGTATCTCACTGCCTGCGATCAGGACGGGCTGTTCGCGCACGTCTCCGCGATCTGCTCCGCGACGGACATCGGCGTGATCGTCTACAACCGCGGCACCGCGGTCTACGCCCCGGAGACCCTCGCCCGCCTCGCCGAGGCCCACGAGAACCTCATCGGCTTCAAGGACGGGATCGGCGACATCGAGCAGCTCGCCCGGGTGCACGCGCTGATGGGGGAGCGCCTGTTCCTGCTGGGCGGCCTGCCCACCGCCGAGACCTTCGCCCTGCCGCTGCTGCAGCTGGGCATGAGCACGTACTCCTCGGCGATGTTCAACTTCGCGCCCGAGTTCGCGCTGGCCTTCTACGCCGATGTGCGCGCCCAGGACCGCGCCGCGGTGACCGAGAAGCTCACCCGCTTCGTGCTGCCGTACATCACCATCCGCGACCGGGCGAAGGGCTACGGCGTCTCCATCATCAAGGCCGGGCTGCGCGCCGTCGGCCGGGACTGCGGGCCCGTCCGTCCGCCCCTGCAGGATCTGAGCGCCCGGGACCAGGCCGATCTCGCCGCCCTGATCGAGTCCGCCGGGCTCGTCCCGGGCGTCGCGGCCGATGCCTCGCCCTCGGCCGCCCCCGCATCGGTGCTCCCGGGCCCGGCGGAGGGCCGCGCATGAGCGCGCCGGCCGCCGGACCCCGGATCGCGGCGATCGAGGTGGTGCCCGTGGCCGGGCACGACTCGATGCTCCTGAACCTCTCCGGCGCCCACGCCCCCGTCTTCACCCGCACCATCGCGATCCTCACCGACAGCGACGGCCGCACGGGCCTCGGGGAGGTGCCCGGCGGCGAGGCCATCCGGGCCACCCTCGAGGACGCCGCGCCCCTGCTGCTGGGGAAGCCGGTCGCCCGCTTCCGCTCCCTGCTGCGGGAGGTCCACGCGCGCTTCGCCGCGCGCGATGCGGGCGGGCGCGGGGACCAGACCTTCGACCAGCGGATCGCGATCCACGCCGTCACCGCCCTCGAATCCGCCCTGCTGGACCTGCACGGCCAGCACCTCGGCGTCAGCGTCGCGGAGCTGCTGGGGCAGGGCCAGCAGCGCGAGAGCGTGCCGATGCTCGGCTACCTCTTCTACGTCGGGAACCCCGACCTGACGGACCTGCCCTATCGGCGCGAGGGGGAGGCCGGCGGCTGGTGGTCGCGGCGGCGCGAGGAGGCGATGACCCCGGAGTCCGTCGTCGCGCTCGCCGAGGCCGCCCAGGAGCAGTACGGCTTCCGCGACTTCAAGCTCAAGGGCGGCGTGCTGCCGGGCGAGGTCGAGGTCGAGACGGTCATCCTGCTGAAACGGCGCTTCCCGCAGGCCCGGATCACCCTGGACCCCAACGGCGGCTGGCTGCTGGCGGACGCGATCCGCCGCGGCCGGGCCATGTCGGGAGCGATCGCCTACGCCGAGGATCCCTGCGGGGCCGAGGGCCGTTTCTCCGGGCGCGAGGTGATGGCGGAGTTCCGCCGCGCCACCGGCCTGCGCACCGCCACCAACATGGTCGCGACCGACTGGCGGGAGATGGCGCACGCGGTGCGCGAGGCCTCCGTCGACATCCCGCTGGCCGATCCGCACTTCTGGACGATGGCCGGCTCCGTCCGCGTCGCCCAGCTGTGCCACGAGTTCGGCCTCACCTGGGGCTCGCACTCCAACAACCACCTCGACGTGTCGCTGGCGATGTTCACCCACGTCGGCGCGGCCGCGCCGGGGGAGATCACCGCCCTGGACACCCACTGGATCTGGCAGGACGGGCAGGGGATCACGACCGCGCCGCTGCAGATCGTCGACTCCGAGATCGCCGTGCCGACCGCGCCCGGCCTCGGCATCGAGCTGGACCGGGACCGGCTGGCCGCCGCCCATGCGCTCTACCTCGAGCACGGGCTGGGCCGTCGCGACGACGCGATCGCCATGCAGTACCTCATCGAGGGCTGGAGCTTCGACCCCAAGCGCCCCGCGATGGTCCGCTGAGCGGCCCGAGGGGTCGCCGCGGCCCGCCACGGGGGCGCTCCGCAGCCGGTGATAGTCTCACGGCACTCACCGGACAGCATCGATACTCCGACTGCATGGAGCCGCCGTGTACACCCTCGACCAGGTGCGGTGCTTCGTCGCCGTCGCCGAGCACCTGCACTTCGGTCGCGCCGCCGCGGAGCTGAACATGACCCAGCCGCCGCTGAGCCGCCAGATCCAGAAGCTCGAGCGCGCGGTCGGGGCCGAGCTCCTCGCCCGCGACAACCGGCGGGTCCGTCTCACCCCGGCGGGGCAGCAGTTCCTGGGGGAGTCGCGCAAGCTCCTGGCCCTGGCCGAGCGCGCGCCCGAGGGGGCCCGGCAGGCGGCCGCGGGCACCCGCGGCACGGTCACGATCGGCTTCACCGCGGCCAGCGGGTTGTCCCTGCTGGGCCCCCTGCTGTCGCGGATCCGCGACGCAGAGCCCGAGATCTCGATCGAGCTCGTCGAGATGGTGACCTCCCAGCAGCTGCAGGCGCTCGAGGAGGAGCGCATCGACCTCGGACTGGGGCGGACGCGGACGGCTCCCGAGGGGATCGCCCGGCGTCTCCTCCTCAGCGAGCGGCTGGTGCTGGCCCTGCCGTCCACGCACCCGCTGGCCGATCCGGAGCACCGCCCGGTCCGTGCGGACATCGCCGGGCAGAAGCTGATCCTGCACTCGGCGACCACCGCGCAGTACTTCTACGACGTCGTCGTCAAGCACTTCGACATCGACCACCAGCTCGTCCAGCACTCGCTGAGCCAGATCATGACGATGATCCACCTCGTCGCGGCCGGTCACGGCATCGCCTTCGTCCCGGAGTCCGCACGGTCCATCGCCGTGCCCGGCGTGGTGTTCCGCCCCGTCGAGGATCTCCAGGAGGAGGTCGTCGAGCTCCAGGCCCTGTGGCGTCGCGACGCGTCGCACCCCGCGCTGCACCGGGTGCTGGCCGTGATCGCGCCGTGAGCCGCCGGGGCTCCCGGGCCGAGCACCGGAGCGGCCCGGTCCGATCCTGAACGGTCACCGGATCGATGCCGATCGGAGCCACCACAGGACGTCCGCAGCAGCGGGCGCGGTGTCTGCCTGGCGCGCAACATTCTCCGCCGACTCTGCGGCGAGTTCCGAGGGGAATGGCGGCGTGCACGTTGCGGTCTGCGCAGCCCTCTCTCTGGTTCCCTGCGATGCAAGGATTTCCGTCAGCATTCTATTCTACAATAACACACTTGCGAGTGGAAAACAAATGGATGCAGTCGGCTCAGGGCTTTACAAGTGTCGCGCAGTGGCATATCTTGAGAAAGGTCGGTGGCGTCGATGTCGCCGAAAGAAGGAAGGTTTACGGAGATGGCACCCAGGCTCGCAACGAACGTCGATCCCGACATATGCAAGGTCGTCCCGAGCATCGCGAAGGGTGACGGCGTCGACCCTGAAGTTCCCCGGAAGGCGACCGCTGGGGGCGCGCCTCAGCGGACTGGTGATCTGATCCATGAGGGCCCCGTCGGTCAGTGCGGGCTGAACTCGGCGACGGTCCCTGCAGGCGCCGTTCCGGATATCGCGGGGCCGGCTGGCCTCAAGGATCTGACCCTCGCGTCGTGGAGGAGCCGTGACCGCGCCGCTCGGGGGCGATTTCTCCGGCACGTCGAGAGCATCACTCCCGCCGCGCCTGTTCGTGGGGAGTCCTGGTGTTGATGCGGGAGTCGCTGGACATCCTGTCTGCCCTGCGGGAGGGGATCGGTGCGGGCGAGAGCGCGCACGTGCTCGGACTCCGAGCCGAGCTGCTGGATGCAGTGATCCGTCGTGAGGCCGCACGTGCTCGCAGCGAGGGCGTGTGGCAGGGGCGGGCCGAAACGCCCGGCGAACTGCGGATCCGGGAGCGGGACGAGTCTCTCGCCGCCGTTCACGAAGCCAGGATCGCGCAACGAATCGACGCCGCCCTCGACCAGGATGGGTGACCGGTGCTCGGTGGTCATGGCCACCCACCGGCCTCGCGCCCTTCGAGCGATTTCCTCTCTGCTGCCAGGGGCGGGCTTGACCGGACTCCACGATGGCGGCCGCGCCGTCGTCGACTCCCGCGGCATCATTCCCTGTCGATATGCCGAACACCTCGGCTTCTCGAATTCTGCATGGAGGCTCGCAATGTTGAATCTCATCCACCGTCTGCTCGGTATCGACGTGCTCAAGGCCGAGAACGAACGCCTGCGCGTCGATCTCGACACCGCGCTGCACGACGTCACGGTGCTTCGTCTCTGGCGCGTCGCCGTTCAGTCGAAGAACCCCGGTCTCGGGAACCTCCTGCCCGAGCAAGAACACCTCGACTACGCCGAGCGTCGCGACCACTGAAGAAGAGCGACCTGACGGGGGAGGGACCGTTCCTGGGCGCGCGACCTCGACCGGTCTCTCGGCTCCGAACGCGTCGCCGCTCTCCATCGGTCTCGAGGTCTGCTGACGCGGAATGGCTGGGCTGGGTCCGAGTCCACCAGGACCGACACCCGTGCCTCGCTCGACCGGATCATGCACCTCCGCGTCGACGTCGGGCTCGTCCTGGTCGACCCCGCCCACGTGCCTGATGGGCCGTGCCGGTCGACCTGCCAGGCGTTGGCCTGCACCGGGCGCCATCTCGGATGAGCTGCCCCTCTCACGCCCCTCGACATCATCCTGAACGAAAGGGTGATCGACGTGGCCCGGTCTCCCAGTCCCACAGGAATGGACGCCTCGTGGCGGAGGTGACGAAGCCGGGCGATGCACCGAAGAGCAGGCACCGAACCGATCTCCATCGATCCAGGCGGGGGAGCCCTCGATGCCTCGGACCTCGCCCGACCCATCGGCCTGTCCGAGAGGCGTGACGACGTGACGGCGTACCGGCCAGGTGAGGGCCGCGGCAGCAGCACCACCTGGGCGACGGGCGTTCGCGATCATGGCGAGAGAAGCCATGTATCCGGCAGGTGGCGTGCACCATGTCCGAGTACGCAAAAACCCCCGCGTCAGCAGGGGTTTCGCTTGGTGGCTCCGACCGGCGTCGATCCGGTGACCTTTCGATTTTCAGTCGAACGCTCTACCAACTGAGCTACAGAGCCGTGGTCACCGCGGTGACCGGAGATCAGATTAGCAGGGCCTGCGCTCCGGCATCCAATCGGCGCGGGCCGATGAGAGGCACGACACGCGAACGCCCGCGGAGCCGCCGGTCGCGCGGGGGTTCACCCCCACCCGAGCTCGTGCAGCCGGGCGTCGTCGATGCCGAAGAGGTGTCCGAGCTCGTGCAGCACGGTCACCGCGATCTCCTCCACGAGCTGCTCTCGGCTGGCGGACATGCGCTGTAGCGGGCCGCGGAAGATCCAGATCCGATCCGGCTCCCGGAACCCGTCGAAGGTGCTGCGCTGGTCCAGCGGGATCCCCTCGTACAGACCCAGCAGCTCCTCGCCGCCGCCGCGATGCCGCGGCTCCTCCTCGACCAGGATGGCGACGTTGGCCTGGGCGATCGCGCGGGCGACCTCGTCGGGAAGGGAGTCGAGGGCGTCATCGACGGCCTCCTCGAACTCTGCGCGGCTGATCTCCACCATGGGTCCAGCCAACCAGGCCCGGCAGGGAACAGCAGGGATCGGCGCGCGGCGGCTGCGAGGACCATGCGCCTCCGGCCCTGACCTGCACGCGCAGGGGGCCCGGGGGAGTCGTCCCGAGGGAAAGGGGTGCTGGGTGCGACGGCGATCTGCGCAGCTGCGGGGCGGAGCGCCTGGTCGCGGGTGGACCTGCGGGGCGCCGATCGGAGGCGGGGCGACCCGGCCCTCGATCAGCGCCCCCGCAGGTCAGCGGTACCCCCAACGGGATTCGAACCCGTGTCGCCGGCGTGAAAGGCCAGTGTCCTAGGCCGCTAGACGATGGGGGCGCACGGCAATGGTACAGGTCACCGGGCAGCGCCCGCGGCAGCGCCGGGCTCCCTGAGGTGCACGCGACATTCCGTGCCGGCACGACCCGGCCCACGGGGCAGTGCCTGCCGCACGATGCCCGCCGGACCGTGCCTGCCGCACGATGCCCGCCGCACGATGCCCGCCGCACGATGCCCGCCGGACCGTGCGCGCCGTACTGCGCCTGCCGGAGGGGGCGGCCCGCTGCTGCGGAGGGCGGTCGCCTCGCGGAGCGTCCCGGGAGCCGCCGCGCCGAGCTCGGGGAGTCTGCGTGCCGTCTCCCGGGAGCGCCGGACCCACCGGTGCGGGGGAGCGGGCCCCATGGGCCGAGTCCTGCCGGGGCGGCAACGGCGCCGGCGGGCAGAGGGCCCGTCGGATGCCCGGATCCGGGGGTGCAGGGCGGTGGCCTCGCGCGATGCGAGGCGGCTCACAGTAAAAGTGGCACGAGCGGCCCCGAACGTCCGGTAGAGTTTTCTCTGTCAGCGGCACGGAAGTGCGGATGACGAAGAGAATGGCCCTGTAGCTCAGTTGGTTAGAGTGCCGCCCTGTCACGGCGGAGGTCGCCGGTTCAAGCCCGGTCAGGGTCGCCCAGTGCGAAGGCCCCGGAACACACGTTCCGGGGCCTTCGTCGTTCCCGGGTGCGCGACGCGGCGGCCCGTCGAGGCCGCAGCCCCGCGAGGCCGCCCCACCCCGCCGGATCTCCCGCCGCGACGATCGCCGCGCGCCCTGCCCGGGCGCGCGCCCGCCGACGGATCAGACGGGATGCTCGTCGATGTCCGAGAGCCCCGCCTCATGGGCGATGATCGCGATCTGCACCCGGTTGGTGCAGTCCAGCTTCGCGAAGATCTTCGAGACGTGCGCCTTCACCGTCGCCTCGCTCATGTAGAGCCGCGCCCCGATCTGGGCGTTGGACAGCCCCGCCCCGACGGCGCCGAGGACCTCCGTCTCCCGCTCGGTGAGCAGCTCCAGCCCCGGGTGCCGCTCGGGGCGGGCGCCCGGGTTCGCGTGCGAGAAGTGGGAGAGCATGCGGCGCGTCACCCCGGGGGACAGCATCGCGTCCCCGCCGGCCACGACCCGCACCGCACGGATCAGGTCCTGCGGCGGGGTGTCCTTGAGCAGGAAGCCGCTGGCCCCCGCCTCGAGCGCCTGGAACACGTACTCGTCCAGGTCGAAGGTGGTGAGCATGATGATCTTCGGCGCCCCGGGCAGGGCCGTGACCGCCTGCGTGGCGGTCAGGCCGTCCATCGTCGGCATGCGCACGTCCATCAGCAGCACATCGGGCCGATGCTTCTGCACCAGCGGCACCGCATCGCTGCCGTCGGATCCCTCCCCGACGACCTCGATCTGCGGATCGGCGCCGAGGATCATCGCCAGGCCCGCCCGGACCAGGGAGTCGTCGTCGATCAGGCCGATCCGTGTCACGGAGTCTGCGCTGGCCATGGAATAACCGCCTTCACTTCGAATCGACCATCGGAGGTGGGGCCTGCGGTGATGGTCCCTCCCGCATGGCTGACCCGGGTCTCGATCCCGGACAGCCCCATCCGCGCCCCGGGCAGGTCGGTGGTGAACCCCCTGGGAAGCAGGTTACTCACCTCGACGATCAGCTCGTCACCGGGCTCGCCGATCAGGGCCACGCGGGCCTTGGTGTGCCGGGCGTGCTTGTGGATGTTCGTCAGCCCCTCCTGCACCACCCGGTAGGCGGTGCGCGCCAGCGGATCCGGCACGGGGGCGTCGATGAAGTCGTACAGCTCCACCCGGATCCCGGCCTCCTGGCTGGTGGTGACCAGGCGCCGCACGTCCTCCCAGGTGGGCTGCGGCGCCAGCGGCGCGGATTCCTCCGTGCCGCGCAGCACGCCGAGGACCTGGCGCAGCTCGGTGAGGGCATCGGCCGCCGAACGCCGCATCAGCCCTGCCGCGGCGGCGACCTGCGCCTGGTCCAGGTTCTGGTTGACCTCGAGCGCCCCCGCCTGGAGGGCGATCAGCGAGATCTTGTGGGCGACGATGTCGTGCATCTCCCGGGCGATGCGGGTGCGCTCGGCGCGACGGGCCTGCTCCTCGGCCACGGCGCGGCCGTGCTCGGCCTGCTCGGCACGGGCGCGCAGCTGGTCCAGCAGCTCCCGTCGCGCCGAGGTGTACATGCCCAGCACCGCCGAGGTGAGCGTCATCAGCACCAGCAGGATGACGAAGACGACCGTCCCCGGCTCGCGGCTGAGCACCAGCGGCGGCAGCGCCGTGGCGACCGCGCCCAACAGCGTGACCAGCGCGATGAGCACGCGGGACGAGCTGCGGGTGGCGAATCCGTAGACGGCCACCACCATCACGGTGAACGAGGTCGCCAGGGCGTTCAGGGCCAGCAGCAGCGGCAGCAGCCAGCGCCAGCGCCGATGCCGCAGCAGCAGGGTCGCGACCAGCGCCATCCCCAGGGCCGCGCCCACCCACCGCCAGGGCTCGCTCGTGAGCAGCAGCCCGAAGACGCCCTCCGCGGCGCCGCACACGAGCATCAGCGCCTCGATCCACCAGCGGCGCGCGGGCATCACCCCGCCACGGGGGACCAGGGCCGCCGTCGCCCCCTCCCCGGCCGCGCGCGGACGCTGGGCCGGGGACGAGGAGGGTTCGCGTTCGCCGTGCACCGGCCCAGCCTAAGACCTGGCCGCACGCGCGCACCCCCTCCCTGGGGCGAGCATCTGCCGTCCTCTCGGCGAGGGGTCCACCCCGTACGATGAGTCGAGCCGAGGGACGACGAGAGGGCAGGAATGCACGACGTGCGACACGGACGGGCGCCCCGCGCGATGCGATACCTGGCGACGGCGGCGGCGGTGCTGCTCGTGGTCGCCGGCTGCGGGCCGCTGGATCGGATCGGGATCGGCGGGGGAGGGGACGAGCAGACCACTGCACCCGCCGCCGGCGACGGCACGAATGCCGAGGGCGAGGCCACGCCTCCGCTGGCCGAGACCGGGACGTCCGCCGCGGCGGAGCTCCCGCAGGACCCGGCCGGCGACGCCGCCTACGCGGCCTACTACTCCCAGCAGGTCGCCTGGGGGCCGTGCGACGACTCCGTCGACGGCCCGGCCTCCCTCGAATGCGGCACGGTCACGGTGCCGAAGGTCTGGAACGACCCGAGCGCCGGTGACCTGCAGATCGCCGTGACCCGGCTGCCGGCGACCGGACAGAAGCAGGGCTCGCTGCTGACCAACCCGGGCGGCCCGGGCGGTTCCGGCGTCGACTTCGTGGCCGGATCCGCGCAGACCCTGTTCAGCGAGGAGGTCCGCGGCGCCTACGACATCGTCGGCTTCGACCCCCGGGGCGTCTCCCGCTCGGCCGGCATCACCTGCCTGGACGATGCCGAGACCGACGCCTACCGCGCCGAGACCTTCGACCTGGCCGATCCCGAAGGGCTCCAGGCCGCCGAGGACGCGTTCACCGAGC
This sequence comes from Brachybacterium phenoliresistens, assembly GCF_000576425.1. Lineage (GTDB taxonomy): Bacteria > Actinomycetota > Actinomycetes > Actinomycetales > Dermabacteraceae > Brachybacterium > Brachybacterium phenoliresistens. The sequence goes on from NZ_KK069994.1 coordinate 39,311, forward strand.
TCAGCGCCGCCTGCGAGAAGAACTCCGGGGATCTCCTGCCCTACCTCGACACCTACTCCGCCGCGCGCGACCTCGACGTGCTGCGCAGCGCCGTCGGCTCGGAGAAGCTCGACTACGTGGGCTACTCCTACGGCACCTACCTCGGCGCGACCTATGCGGAGATGTACCCCGAGCGCACCGGGCGCTTCGTGCTCGACGGCGCGCTCGACCCGCGCCTGACGGCCGATGACATCACCCGCGGTCAGGCCGAGGGGTTCGAGGAGGCGACCAGCGCCTTCGTCGAGAGCTGCCTGTCCCAGGGCTCCGACGGCTGTCCGCTGACCGGATCGGTCGAGGACGGCAAGGAGCAGCTGCGGGCCTTCTTCGACTCCGTCGACGCCCAGCCGCTGCAGACCGACGATCCGAACCGCCCCTTGACCGGGGCCCTCGCGCGCAGCGGCCTGCTGGTCGTGCTGTACAACGACGAGAACTGGCCGCTCGGCGTGCAGGCCCTGAACGCGGCGATGACCGGTGACGGCTCCACCCTGCTGTTCCTCGCCGATCTCAGCGCGGACCGCGAGGACGACGGCACGTACAGCGGCAACGGCACCTTCGCGATCACCGCCGTGAACTGCCTGGACCATGTGGGCGTGGCCGATCAGCAGTGGCAGATCGACGAGGCCGCGGCGGTCGCCGAGGAGTTCCCGACGTGGGGCCCCGGCTTCGGCTTCAGCCAGACCATGTGCGACCTGTGGCCGGCGAAGCCGGTGCGCGAGCCCGCGCCGATCTCCGCCGCGGGCAGCGACCTGATCGTCGTGATCGGCACGAGGGGCGACCCTGCGACGCCCTACGACTGGGCCGTGGGCCTGGACGAGCAGCTGGAGAACTCGACCCTCATCACCTACGAGGGCGAGGGGCACACCGCCTACGGCCGCTCCGGCGGCTGCGTGGAGGCCGCCGTGGACGCCTACCTGCTCAGCGGCACCGCCCCGGAGGAGGGCCTGACCTGCTCCTGAGGTGCGCCCCGTCCGGCCCCGGGTCCGCCCCGGGGGCCGGGGGAGGCGGGGTGACCTACTCCTCACGCCCCGGTTTTGCGCCTGACATGCAGGTCTCGTAGAGTGGTCCGGTCCGGTGCACAGCGTCCGGGCAGGCCGCCTTAGCTCAGTCGGCAGAGCGATTCACTCGTAATGAATAGGTCGGGGGTTCGATTCCCCCAGGCGGCTCCAGAAAACGGGTCCTGACCAGTGCTTACGCCCCCTTGGGGACGAGGCGCAGGTCGGGGCCTGTTCCCGTTATGGCGACTTTCCTGGCGACTTAGCGTCCGGCGCGCACCTCCGAGAGCACGTTGCCCGCCTCCGTGGGCGTCGTCCTTGTATCCCCGTACTTCGCCCGGGTGAACGCCGCGTTGGTGTGCCCCACGTGCGCAGTCACGCGAGGACCGGCGAGACCTCCGTCCAGCAGTATTCCGCCCGTCGGCGCCCGCGCAGGGCGCTGTGCCCGTCTTCGATATGCGATCGTTGCGCGGCCGTGCAGGTGCGTCGCCAGCAGCGCTGAATCCGGGATGAGCCGCGCCCGCAGTGGGGCACCTCGCACTGCGTGTTACAGCTCCATCACGGACATCTGTCTTCGACCGGCAGGTCGGTTCGGGGCGCCGTAGCGTGCCGGTATGACGGAATCCGGGGATGGGGGAACCTTGCGCTGCGGGACGTGCCGACAGGTGTACGTCCCCGATCCGTCGGTCCCTGACGGCCATGACTGCGACCCGGACATCTACGAGACCATCGCTCTGGACGACGGCCCTCTGGCGGACGTCGAGCCTGCTCGGCAGGCCCGCGGGGAGGAGGCCTCCGGTCGCGCCGGTAGCGCGGGGGACCGTACCGGGGCACAGCCGGGCATCGCGGGGCAGGTGGCTCTGGGCATCTAGGCCGCGGCGCCTGCGGCCGCGCGGCTGCTCACGCAAGAACAGGCCGGACCCTCTCGGGCCCGGCCTGTTCTTCGGGGATCTTGCTCGGATCGGTGCTGCGCCCCCGCGACGCCGCGCCCGGGCCTCGAGGGCCCGGCGCGGTGAGGATCGTAGGCCGGACCCGGTGCTCAGTTCAGGGGGGTGGGGGAGAACCGAGCACCAGGTCCAGCAGACGAACGAGCCCGGAGGCTCGACCCCTGCTGCGGGAGGAGAACGGCTGGGGACCAGACCAGCTCGACGGAGACCGCCTGCAGGGGAGCTCTACGACGACAAACTTACGGGCGCCGGATCATCGGCGGAACGACCCCAGGTCCCGTTCTCGGCGGCCGCTCGGGCCTGTCTCTGGTACCTGGGTACACCCCTGCCCCGTTCCCGAAGTGCCAAGGCCTCGGCCGTGGGCCCCTCGTCCCGCCGTCCCGCCGTCCCGCCGTCCCGCCGATGCCGGGACGTGGAGGCAGGGGGTCGCGCAGGGGCGGGCTCAGCTGCGCGGCACCGGCGGCTCGGCGAGCCCCAGCTCGAAGGCGCGGACCGCGATCTGCAGCCGGGAGGTGCACCCCAGCTTCGCCATCAACGAGGTGACGTGCTTCTTCACGGTGGACTCGGAGAGCACCAGCTGGTTCGCGATCTGGGTGTTCGTATCGGCCCGGCACAGCAGGTGCAGCACCTCCAGCTCGCGGTCGGTCAGACCCAGGGAGAGCGCCGCGGCCTCGCCCGGCCCGGAGCCGGCGTCGACCGGCGAGGTGGGGGCCGATGCCGCGTCCGTCGGAGCGGCGGGCATCCCCGCCCGGTCCTCCTGTGCGTCCTCCGCATCCCCGGCGGCCCCGTGCTCGCCGGTCCCCGGCCGCTCGCCGGTGTGCACGCTCGAGGCCGGGGCCGGTCGGCGCCCTCCGGCCAGCGCCGCCGCCACCTCGGGGGTGATGACGACCCCGGCGCCGGCGGCGGCGGCCTGCACGGCCGCGACGAGCGACGCGGCGGAGGCGGACTTCAGCAGGAAGCCCGCGGCGCCCGCCGCGAGCGCCTCGCGCACCTGATCATCGGTCCCGAAGGTGGTCAGCAGGAGGACTGCCACCTGGGGATATGCGGCGCGGATCTCGAGGGCGCCCGCGATGCCGCCCATGCCGGGCATCGCCAGATCCATCAGCACGACGTCGGGGACCTGCTCGGCGAGGGCCGCGAGAGCCTCCTCGGCGGTGCCGGCGCGCGCATCGACCTCCATCTCCGGGGCCGCGCGCAGGTAGCCGGCCAGCGCGTCGCGGACGATCGGGTCGTCGTCGCAGATCAGGACCTGGATGCCCATCGGCCCCCCTGGGTGCTCGACTGGATCGGATGAGGCGCGGTCATGCGCGCCATGAAGGAGCCGCCGTCGGTGCGGGTCTCGACCGTGCCGCCGACGCCCGCGAGCCTCTCGCGCGCCCCGATCAGCCCGCTGCCGCCCGAGGGGACGTTCGGCGCCGTCGTGGCGCGCCGGTTCACGACGACGACGTCGACACCGGTGGCCGAGGTCTCGAGCATGAGGGCGACCGGGTGCTGCGGGTCGCCGTGCCGGACCACGTTCGCCGCCAGCTCGCCCAGGCACAGGGACAGCACCGGCACCAGCGGCCCGGGGACGTCGCGCTCGCCCTCGACGTCGGTGTTGACGGTGAAGCCGGCCTGGGTCAGGCGCTTCTGGGCGGACTCCAGCAGCGTGGCGCCGGGGACGTCGCCGGCGACCTCGCCCGCGTCCTCGCCCTCCTCGCTGCGACGCAGAGCCTCCATGGCGGCGCGCAGATCCTCGGTGGCGGCGCGGGCCGCGGCGCTGATGCGTCCCAGGTCGAGATCGGTGGCCGGGTCCGGCTGGTCCCGCAGGCGGGCCTGCTCGGCGATCATGACGACCTCGGTCGTCGCCCGGATCGCGGTGTCGTGCAGCTCGCGCGAGAGCGCGCGGCGCTGCGCGGCGAGGTCCTGCACCCGGGCGCGGCGGGATTCGCCCAGCCGCAGGCCGAGGGTCCGGATCACCACCCCGATGGTCGCGGCCGCGAGCAGGAGGATCACCCAGATGCTCGCGCCGACGGCGACGTCGGCGGCGCTCTGGGCCAGGGAGACGGTCGCCGCGATGAGGATCGCGGCGTACCAGAGGCCGATGAGGATGCTGGTCAGCGGGCGGCAGCGGGCCACGCAGGAGGTGAAGGCCACGATGGAGGCGAACACTCCCAGCCCGATGTACACCGTCGGCACGGACACCGCCAGGGTGAGCACGCCGCCCAGGGCCAGGGCCGCCGGCAGGGGGTGGAGCAGCGCGAGGCCGCCGGCGGTGCTCATGAGCACCCACAGGACCATCGAGCCCGGATCGGGGTGACGCCAGGCGCCCGGGGCGGTGAGGAGCAGCAGCAGGAGGGCGACCGATATGGCGGGAAGGGCGCGCCGCGCCTCCCGGACTCCTGTGTCCAGGCGATCGAGCAGCGACGACTTCCGGAAGGGCACGGGCCAAGAGTACCGGTGCGGACGTACGCTGTGGCTCCGGGCACACCCACCACTCACCACTCAGGAGACTGCCATGACTCGGACCGCAGTACGCACCATCACCCCGTCCCTCCGGCGGGTCGTCGGCCGCGGCTTCGCGGCGGCCGCGGTCCTCGGCCTCGCGATGCTCCCGGTCGGCGCTGTCGCCGACACCGGGCTCGGAGGGTCGGGGGACGTCGAGACCCAGCGGATCGAGGGCTGGTGCCAGATCGCTCCGCGCCTGCCCTTCATCTGCGTGGACAACCGCCGGTGATCCACCGGTGACCGCGCCTGCGCCGCCGGGGAGGGATGTCGGCGGCGCAGCGCGCCCGTGATTTGACTGGATCCTTTTCTGGAACTTCTCCAGAACACGAGGTAGGGTGAGTCCCGTGAGCCACCACGACCACCCCTCGCTCGACCCCGTCGCCGCGCTGCGCGACGCGGGTCTGCGCGTGACCGCCCCGCGGGTCGCGACGCTCGCGGTGGTCGCCGAGCACCAGCACGCGGACGCGGACGTCATCTCCTCCGCCGTCCGCGAGCGCCTCGGCTCCGTGTCCCACCAGGCCGTCTACGACGTGCTGCGCGCTCTGACCGAGGTCGAGCTGCTGCGCCGCGTGGACGCCGACGGCCGTCGCGCCGTCTACGAGCTGCATCGCCACGACAACCACCACCACCTCATCTGCCGCGTCTGCGGCCGGCTCGAGGACGTCCCCTGCGCGGTGGGCGAGGCTCCCTGCCTCCACCCGCACTCGCAGCACGGCTTCGAGCTCGAGGTGGCGGAGGTGCTGTACCGGGGCGTGTGCCCCGAGTGCCGCGCGGCGCAGGCCCATGTCCCCGCCGGGACATGACCCCCATCCGTACGCCCCGACCCGGGCCGTCCCCTCGGCCCGCACCCCGCCGCCCGGCGGTCCCCTCGGCCGGCCGGCGGCCCCCAGGTTCTCCACCCCCCGTTCGCATCCAGGAGGAAGCATGACCACGTTCGACCCCTCGATCCCGTCCACCACGGAGAGCGGCGCTCCGCGCGAGTCCGACGCGCATTCGCTGAGCGTCGGGGCCGACGGCCCCCTGATGCTGCATGACGTCGCCCTCGTCGAGAAGCTCGCCCGCTTCGACCGCGAGCGGATCCCGGAGCGCAGCCCGCACGCGAAGGGCTCCGGCGCCTTCGGCGAGCTCGAGGTCACCGAGGACGTCTCGCAGTACACCAAGGCGAAGCTGTTCCAGAAGGGCGCGAAGACCCCGCTGCTGCTGCGCTTCTCCACCGTCGCCGGCGAGCTGGGCTCGCCCGACACCTGGCGCGACGTGCGCGGCTTCGCGCTGAAGTTCTACACCGAGGACGGCAACTTCGACATCGTCGGCAACAACACGCCGATCTTCTTCCTGCGCGACCCGATGAAGTTCCCCGACTTCATCCACTCCCAGAAGCGGACCCCGGACTCGGGCCTGCGCGACGCGAACATGCAGTGGGACTTCTGGACCCTCTCGCCGGAGTCGGCCCACCAGGTCTCCTACCTCATGGGCGACCGCGGCCTGCCCAAGACCTGGCGCCACATGAACGGCTACTCCTCGCACACCTACATGTGGGTGAACGAGGACGGCGAGAAGTTCTTCGTGAAGTACCACTTCCTCACCGAGCAGGGCATGGAGTTCCTCAGCAACGAGGAGGCCACCGAGCTGGCGGGCACCGACGCCGAGTACCACCGTCGCGATCTGTTCGAGGCGATCCGGCGCGGCGAGTTCCCGGCCTGGCGCGTCGAGGTCCAGGTCATGCCGTACGAGGAGGCGAAGGCGTACCGCTTCAACCCCTTCGATCTCACGAAGACCTGGTCCAAGAAGGACTACCCGCGCATCCCCGTGGGCCGCTTCGTGCTGAACCAGAACCCGGTGAACCACTTCGCGCAGATCGAGCAGGCCGCGTTCAGCCCGTCCAACACCGTGCCCGGCACCGGGGTCTCCCCGGACAAGATGCTGCTGGCCCGCGTGTTCTCCTACCCGGACGCGCAGCGCAACCGCCTGGGCACGAACTTCAACCAGCTGCCGGTGAACCGTCCGGTCGTGGCGACGAACTCCTACGGCAAGGAGGGGTCGATGGAGTTCTCCCACAGCGGCGACGCGCCGGTGTACGCCCCGAACTCCTTCGGTCGCGCCTACCAGGACACCCAGGGCCCGGTCGACAACGGCTGGGAGGCCGATGGCGCGCTGGTCCGCGCGGCCTACACCCTCCACGCCGAGGACGACGACTTCGGCCAGGCGCACACCCTGGTGCGCGAGGTGATGGGTGAGGACGAGCGCGCCCGCCTCGTCCAGACGGTCGTCGGCAGCCTTGGCGGCGTCGTCGAGCCCGTGCTCTCCCGTGTCTTCGAGTACTGGAAGAACATCGACCAGGAGACCGGCGAGAACATCGAGAAGGCGTACCGCGCGCAGGCCTGACGCCCCGCGCACGAGACAGCGCCCCGGTCACGATCGTGACCGGGGCGCTGCGTCGTGAGGGCTCGTGCGGGATCAGACGACGAGGACGTCGCTGGGGGAGGAGGTCAGCAGCTTCTGCACGGTGACGCCCAGCAGGTGGCTGGCCATGTCCCGCTCGCGGCGGATGCCCAGCACCAGCAGCTCCGCCTTCTCCTCCTCGACGACCTGGAGCAGGACGTCGGAGATGTCGTCGTCGGTGTGCTCCTGGCGCACGGCGATGCGCACGGAGGCGCGGCGCACCATGTCCTGGGCGCGTTCGAGCTGGCCCTGGTCCGCGTGGCGGGGGTCCCCCTGCATGCCGTCGCGCACGACGTTGACGATGATGAGCGGTCCGCCGCGGCGCTCCGCCTCCCGCTGGGCGGCCTCCAGGGCCGCGAAGCCCACGGGGGTGGGGATGAATCCGACCACGACGGCCATGGCGACCTCCTCCTGATGCGCTGCTGTGCCCCGATCCTACGGTCTGCGCGGGGATGCTCGTCCACCCGGGCACGGGGCGGGAGGGCGAGCCCGCGCCCTAGATGTCGCGGGAGGAGTGCTTGTTCAGCTCATCGGCCCGTTCCTGGCCGCTGAGCTCGGCGATTTCGTCCATGATCCGGTCGTTGAGCATGCGCCGGCGCACGCCTCCGGGCAGCGAGGGGTCGATGTCCGCCGGGCGGATCGGCGTGCCGAAGCGCAGCGTGAGGGTGCGGCGGGCGGGCAGCAGGCGGCCCTTCTGCATGACGGTGTCGGTGCCCTTGAGCCCCACGGGGATGACGGGGCAGTCCGCCTCCATCGCCAGCCATGCCGCCCCCTGGCGCCCCTTGTACAGGCGGCCGTCCCGCGACCTCGTGCCCTCGGGGTAGATGGCGAAGCCGTCGCCCCCCTGCAGGATCTCCAGCGCCGCCTTGAGCGCGCCCTGCTTGGAGACGAGGGTGTCGCGGTCCACCGGGACCGTGCCGATCGCCTGGAAGAAGCTCTTCTGGATCCAGCCGATGGGGCCCCTGCGATGCCAGTACTCGTCCTTGGCGATGAAGCGCATGCCGCGCGGGCACACCACCGGGATGATGAAGCTGTCCAGCAGCGCCAGATGGTTCGAGGCGATGAGGAAGGCGCCGTCCTCCGGGACGTTCTCCAGCCCGGTGACCCGAGGTCGCAGGTAGAGCTTGGTCGCCGGGGCGACGAAGCCCCGCACCAGGTGGTAGAAGGACGTGGCCAAGGAGAACCTCCGAGGACGGGCGCTGAGCGTCGCGGGACGGATGGACGGACGGTCGAGGATACCGCGGCGGGACGGTCCGCGCCGGGTCGTGCCAGGGCCGTATGGTAGAACAGCGCCGCAGCCAGGATCGGCCGGCCGCACCCCGTTCTGCCGAAGGAGTGGACACATGCCCAAGGTCCTCCGCGTCGCCGTGATCGGTGCCGGGACGATGGCTCAGGCGGTGCACCTGCCCGTGCTGCGCCGCCGCTGGGACCGGTTCTCGGTCGAGGCGCTCGTGGACCATTCCCCGCGACGCCGTCGCGAGGCGTCCGAGGCCTGGGGCATCCCCGAGGAGACGCGCTACGAGAGCGTGGGCGATCTGATCGCCGCGGTGCGCGCCAAGACGGTCGGGATCGACATGGTCGTCCTGGCCACGGACGGCCTGCACGTCGAGGACGTGCTCACGATCGTGCGCCGCGGCATCCCCGTCCTCGTCGAGCCGCCGGTGGCGTTCTCCGAGGCGGAGCTGCGCACCCTGGCCGACTTCGAGCGGATGACCGGCCGCCGCCTGGTGGTGCTGGCCTATCCGCAGCAGCACGACGACGCGGTCGCCGCGATGTCCGGGCACATCGCCCGCAAGGACCTGCGGATGATCGATTACGAAGTGCTGATGCCGGCGAGCCAGCCGCTCTATTCCCATGCCCACGTGACGACCTCCGCCTACGACCTGCCCAGCGAGGTGCGCGCCCAGCGCCGCACCGCGCTGCAGGAGGCGGTCGTGGCCGGCACCGGCGAGGGCGCCACCCAGCGCGACCGCGATCTGTACGTCAAGGGTCTGCTCACGGGCGTGGCCCACCAGATGGCCGTCCTCCAGAAGGCCTACGGGCCGATGACCGAGATCCTCGCGGTGCGCCACTGGCCCCGCGGCGTGATCCCCGGCTCGATCGAGATCCTCGGCGAGCTGGAGTCCGGTGCCCCGGTCCGCCTGGTCTGGCACTACCTGCCCTTCGCCCCGGAGTACTCCGAGCGGGTGCGCCTGCTCTCGGCGCGGCGCCGCGTCGAGGTCGATCTGGCACCGCCCTCCTTCGCGGACCGCCGCTCCACCGTGACCCTGCGGGAGAAGAACGCCGGGAGCGTCACCGCGACGACCGTGGTCTCCGACCTCGGCTCGGCCGAGGCGATGTGGGAGGACTTCTACGCCTTCGTCACCAAGGGCGAGGACCCCGGGTCCGGCATCCCCGAGGCTCTTGCGGAGCTCGCGCTGATGCACGAGATCCTCGACCGGATCGTCACGGCCGATGGGCGATCCCTCGAGCCCGAGGAGGTCGAGGCCGAGGAGAACGAGGCCGACGAGAACGAGGCCGACGAGAATGAGGCCGGGGAGGCGGCGTCCGAGGACGCGACGTCCGACGATGCTGCGCCCGCGGCCGCTGCGTCCGACGGGGCCGGGGCGGAGCAGCCCGCCGCTGCGGGCATCGAGCCCGCCGAGAGCGAGCACGACGGATCCGCGGCGGCCGTGCCCGCGGCCGCCGAGGCCGGACCGCGCGATGCCGAGACCGCCGAGCCGTCCGGCGTCGACGGATCCTCTGCTGATGCTGATGCTGATGTCGCGGCCGATGCCGATGCCGCGGCCGATGCAGCCCCCGTCGCGGGGGCGGCGGGGGAGCAGGAGCCCGACGCCAACACGGTCGAGAACCCGGTCGCCGAGCCGCCGGTGCGCGATCAGGTCACCGAGGTCCTCCCGGACCTGCGGGAGTCGAGCACGCCGACCGCGTCGCTGCCGACGGCCGCGCCGCCGGCCGGCCGCTGGATCGCCGCCGCCGATCCGCAGCCGTCCGAACCGGCGTCCTCCGGGCCCGACCCCGTGGATCCCGCACGGGCCGTCGACGACGTGGACGCCTGGAACGGCGGGCGCCAGGACGGCGGCCCTGCCCCCGATCCTGTCGACCCCTCCGATCCCGCCGGCCCCGTCGAGCCGACCGAGCCGCCCGCGGGATCGTCCCGGTCCGCGCAGGAGGGTGCGCCGGACGGACGCACCGAGCAGGATCAGGCCGCCGAGCAGGAGCACGCCCGCCCGCAGGAGAGCGACCCCGGGCGAGCTTGACCCCGCCGCTGCGGCGGCGCTCTCGCCGAGACCGACCGGACCCCGCCCCCCTCACCGGGGAGCGGGGTCCTTCGCGTGCCGGCGGCGGCCCGCCCCGGCCCCCTGTCGGCGGCGGCCCGCCCCGGCCCCCGTGCCCCGGCTCCTGTCCCGCGGTGGCGACACGCCGACGACACGCGGCGGATCCGAGATTTTCTGTGCCGTGTCCGACGCTTCCGGACGGCGTCCCGCGCCCGCCCGTCCACCATCGGCCCGACCCTCGCGGACGCTGTGCACACCGCTGTCCACCGCGTTCGCGCGGACGGGGCGCGACTGTCCCCAACGGGGCCGAGTTCTCCACAGCCGTCCCCAGCCCGACTGTGGATAACATTCGTGTAGTTCAGTACATCTTGTGGTGCCCCCACCCGTCGACCCCTAGGTGTAGTGTTGGAGACGTCGCGGTGATCGCACCGAGATCCTGGATCCGCCCCAGGCCCCACGCCCGCCGGAGCACCGGTGGCACGGCCACGGACCAGGGGAGACGCAGCGATCGCCCACCACGACAGAGCCCCAGAACGTCCCGCATCACCGTTCGTCCCGCTCCCCGAGAGCAGCACTTCCGAGAGAGGTCCCCGATGGATATCACCGTGTACTCGAAGCCCCTGTGCGTCCAGTGCGATGCCACCAAGCGCGCCCTGAACAAGGCCGGGATCGCGTACGACGTCGTGGACATCACCGAGGACGCCGAGGCCCTGGCCCGCGTGAAGTCGCTGGGCTACGTCCAGGCGCCCGTCGTCATCACCGGCACCGACCACTGGTCCGGGTTCCGCCCGGACAAGATCAAGGCGCTGGCGACCTCCGCCACGGCCTCCGCGGGCCGCAGCGCCGCCGCGATCTGACCACCGTGCCGGGCCGTGCGGGAGACCGTCCGGCCCGGCGCACCGCACCAGGCAGGGACCCGCACGACGGCCCGGCATGACGCCGCCGTACGGACGCAGCACGCAGGAAGGGTGGCCATGGGCACTCTGGTCTACTTCTCCTCCGTGTCCGAGAACACCAAGCGCTTCGTCGAGAAGCTCGGTGTCCCGGCGCATCGGATCCCGCTCCGGCCCACGGAGGAGCCCCTCGTCATGGACGAGGAGTTCATCCTCATGACCCCCACCTACGGCGGGGGAGACGGGCGCGGCGCGGTCCCCAAGCAGGTCATCAAGTTCCTCAACGACGAACGCAACCGTCGCCTGATCCGGGGCGTGATCAGCGGCGGGAACACGAACTTCGGCGACTCCTACTGCATCGCCGGGGACATCGTCGCCGCGAAGTGCCACGTCCCACACATGTACAGATTCGAGCTGCTGGGCACGCGACGCGACGTCCAGCAGGTCACACGAGGATTGGAAGAGTTTTGGCGACACTGACGGAGATGCCTTCCGTGGAGCACCACAAGGCCCAGGACTACCACGCGCTCAACGCGATGCTGAACCTGTACGGGACGGACGGGAAGATCCAGTTCGAGAAGGATCGCCTCGCCGCGCGGGAGTACTTCCTGCAGCACGTGAACCCCAACACCGTCTTCTTCCACTCCCTGCGGGAGAAGCTCGACTACCTCGTCGAGAACGACTACTACGAGGCCGAGGTCCTGGAGCAGTACGACTTCGAGTTCGTGAAGTCGCTGTCGGAGCAGGCCTTCGCCAAGAAGTTCCGCTTCCCGACCTTCCTGGGCGCCTTCAAGTACTACACCTCGTACACGCTCAAGACGTTCGACGGCAAGCGCTACCTCGAGCGCTTCGAGGACCGCGTCGTGATGGTCGCCCTGACCCTGGCCCGTGGGGACGAGACCCTCGCCCGCAACCTCGTGGACGAGATCCTCGACGGCCGCTTCCAGCCGGCCACCCCCACCTTCCTCAACGCCGGCAAGGCCCAGCGCGGCGAGCTCGTCTCGTGCTTCCTGCTGCGCATCGAGGACGACATGGAGTCGATCGGCCGCGGCATCAACTCGGCCCTGCAGCTGTCCAAGCGCGGCGGCGGCGTCGCCCTGCTGCTGAGCAACCTGCGCGAGTACGGCGCGCCGATCAAGCAGATCGAGAACCAGTCCAGCGGCGTCATCCCCGTGATGAAGCTGCTCGAGGACTCCTTCTCCTACGCCAACCAGCTGGGCGCGCGCCAGGGCGCCGGCGCGGTGTACCTCAACGCGCACCACCCCGACATCCTGCGGTTCCTGGACACCAAGCGCGAGAACGCGGACGAGAAGATCCGCATCAAGACCCTCTCGCTCGGCGTCGTGATCCCGGACATCACCTTCGAGCTCGCCAAGAACAACGAGCCGATGTACCTGTTCTCCCCGTACGACGTCGAGCGCGAGTACGGCAAGCCCTTCGCGGACGTGAACGTCTCCGAGGTCTACCGGGAGATGGTCGACAACCCGCGCATCGCCAAGAAGAAGATCAAGGCGCGCGAGTTCTTCCAGACCCTCGCCGAGATCCAGTTCGAGTCCGGCTACCCGTACATCATGTTCGAGGACACGGTGAACCGGGCCAACAACATCCCCGGCAAGGTCACCCACTCGAACCTGTGCTCCGAGATCCTGCAGGTCGCGACCCCGTCGACGATGAACGCGGACCTCAGCTACGACACGCTGGGCCGTGACATCTCCTGCAACCTGGGCTCGCTGAACATCGCCCTGGCCATGGACTCGCCGGACTTCGCGCAGACCATCGAGACCTCGATCCGTGCGCTGACGGCCGTCTCGGACACCTCGGACATCTCCTCGGTGCCCACCATCGCCGAGGGCAACCGCAAGTCCCACGCCATCGGCCTGGGGCAGATGAACCTGCACGGCTACCTCGCCCGCGAGCGGGTCCACTACGGCTCCGACGAGGGCCTGGACTTCACGAACATCTACTTCTATGCGGTGACGTACCACGCCATCAAGGCGTCGATGCACATCGCCCGGGAGCGCGGCGAGTCCTTCTACGACTTCGAGAACTCCAAGTACGGCACCGGCGAGTTCTTCGACAAGTACACCGACCGCGTCTGGGAGCCGCGCACCGAGAAGGTCCGCGAGCTGTTCGCGAAGTCCTCCGTGCACGTCCCGACCCAGCAGGACTGGGCGCAGCTGCGCGAGGACGTCAAGACGTACGGCATGTACAATGCGTACCTCCAGGCGGTGCCGCCGACCGGCTCGATCAGCTACATCAACAACTCCACCTCCTCGATCCACCCGATCGTCTCCAAGATCGAGATCCGCAAGGAGGGGAAGATCGGCCGCGTCTACTACCCGGCGCCGTTCATGGACAACGACAACCTGGAGTACTACCAGGACGCGTACGAGATCGGCTACGAGAAGATCATCGACACCTACGCCGAGGCCACCCAGCACGTGGACCAGGGCCTGTCGCTGACGCTGTTCTTCCCGGACACCGCGACCACCCGCGACGTCAACAAGGCGCAGATCTACGCCTGGCGCAAGGGCATCAAGACCCTCTACTACATCCGCCTGCGGCAGATGGCGATCGAGGGCACCGAGGTCGAGGGCTGCGTGAGCTGCATGCTCTGACCGGTCCGCCGGAACGACGCACGGCCCGTCCCGAGGGATTCCTCGGGACGGGCCGTGCGTCGTTCCGGGCGATGCCGGCGCCCGTGCGGGACCCGGACGCTACCGGGCGGCGCGGTCGTCCCGTCCGTAGGTCAGGCGGCGCAGCACCCGCTCGGCCGGTCCGCGGGCGCCGCGGGAGGCGAGCAGCGCCGCCATCGGGATCGACGCCGCCCAGGTGAGCGCGGCGATGAGCAGGGCGAGAGAGGTGCCGGCCCAGCCGCCGACCCCGAAGCCCCAGTTCGACAGGACGATCGCGAAGACCACGGACTGCCAGAGGTAGAAGGTCAGGGAGCGCTCGCCCACGGCGGCGATTGCCCGCACCAGCGGGGGACGGGACTGCTGCAGGCGGGCGGCGATCAGCGCGAACACGGCGGCGTAGCCGATCCCGGCCGCGATGCCGGTGGCCGAGGAGAGCGCCGAGAACATCCAGCTCGCCTGCTGCGGGATGTCGAGGATCCCCAGGGTGTACAGCGCTGAGGGGAGGCCGCCCGCCCAGCCGATCGGGATCCCGATCACCGCGATGCGGCGCAGGGCCGCGCGATGGCTGCCCGGGTCGTCCAGCAGGCGGCGGCGCGCCGCGACCCAGCCCAGCAGGATCGCGATGGGGATCGCCAGGCCCGCGACCTGGGCGACGGTGAGGACGGCCCAGATCCCGAGCCGGGGGAGGACCGAGGCGAGGAAGCCGGGCGCACCCGAGGTGAGGTCCTGCATGCCCGACGGCCCGGCGAACTGGGCGGAGGCGCTCTCCTCCGGGAAGAGGATCGTCATGATGCCGCCGAACAGGGCGAGTGCGGCGACCAGCGCCAGCACGGCCCACATCACCCCGGCCCACACCAGCAGCGTGCGGTCCCGGCGTCGGAAGAAGATCCACACCAGCAGCAGGCCGGCCAGGCCGTAGGCGCCCAGCACGTCGCCCATGAACAGCAGCGCGGCGTGGACGAGCCCGAACAGGAGCATCGCCCAGTGCCGGCGGCGCAGCATGCGCCGCACCGTCCGCTCGGGCAGGCCCCGGTCGGTGCGGGAGCGGAAGAACTGCACCATCCCGTAGCCGAAGAGGAAGGCGAACAGCGGGTAGCTGCGACCGTCCACGACGATCATCATCAGCGCCTGCAGGATCTTGTCCAGGGCGCTGCCCTCGACCAGATGGGCGTGGGTGATGCCGGTCTCGCGGCCCCACAGATGCCAGGACACGTTGGCCAGGGCGATCAGCAGGAGCATGAGGCCGCGGGCGAGATCGGGGGCGAGGGACCGTGACCCGGCGGCACCTCGGGCGCCCGGGCCGGAGCCTGCGCCCGGGCTGGAGCCTGCGCCCGGGCTGGAGCCTCTGCCCGGGTGGGGGCCTGCGCCCGGCGGCGGGGCCGAGTCCGGGCCGGGGGCCGCGGAGGGGCCGGAGGCGGGGGTGGGCGAGGGCTGCGGTTCCATGTCGGCTCCCGGCGTGACGGAGGGGGTCGAGGGGGTGTCGAGGCGGTCTGGCCCGCTCAGCCTAGGGAGCCGCCGCGCACCGGGACGAGCGACGATGGTCTACGGGCTCGAACCGGTGGTCGGGGCATGCGGGGTCGGTACGGGGCTCTCAGCGGGCCTGGTTGCGAGGCTGCGAGCCGTGCAGGGCGCTGTTGACCGCCCAGAGCGCGCCGTACAGGACGCCGGCTACGGGCCAGACGATCCAGGTCGAGCCCCAGTCCCCGGAGATGAAGCTCCAGGCGAGGTAGATCGCGGTGCACACCGGCCAGTAGACGGCGGCGATCGTGCGGATCACCGGGTTGCTGCTGGACTCGGGCATCTCGTCGCACTCGTTCTCGAGGGTCTCCGCCGTGGACGGGCCCCAGGCGCCGCGGATCATCACCCACAGTCCCGCCGCGACCATGATCAGGGTCAGGCAGACGCCGTACAGCGGCATCGTGTCGTCCTCCCCGGTGGACAGGAGCGCGGTGACCAGGATCGGCACGGCGCACAGGATCCACAGCGAGATCGCGATCCCCTGCGCGACGGCGGCACGGGAGCGGTGCTCGCGACGCAGCTCCGCGGCGAAATCGCGGATCTCCTGCGTCGGGGTGAAGCGGCCCTCCTCGATGTCCTCGAAGTCGCCCAGCCGGGACCCGCGCAGCACGAGCACGAGCACCCCGGCGGTGACCATCACCAGCAGCGCGATGAGGCCGACGAGCACGGCGAGGTGGGAGGGGTCTGTCGTGGAGCTGCTGGCCAGGGCCAGCAGCCCCAGCAGCGGGACCGGGCACAGCACGAACAGGCTGACGCCGAGGGCCTGGAGGTGGCGGGTCGCCCGGACCGCGGAGACGTAGTCCTCGGCCCGCGACCGGGACAGCAGCGGCGGGCCCTGCGGTGCGGCCCCGGAGAGCTCGGGGCCGATGCCGAGCTCCGGCGCGACCTCCTCGAGGCTGCCGAACTCGGCGATCACGCGCCCCACGGCCTGGGACTCCGAGAGCCCCTGGCCGAGCAGGGCCTGCTGCTTGTCCTCCATCATGGCGCGCAGCTCGGCGCGGGCCTCTCGCATGCGGGTGCTGCGCGGGTAGGGATCGAACAGGGTGTCGAGGTAGGAGTCGATGACGTTCATGGCTGGGACTGTCCTGTCCTTCCGAAGGGGATCTCGGGGTCGGGGAGGGCGAAGTGGTCGACGAGGGCGCGCGTGCTGATCCACTCCGCCCGCTTCTGCTCGAGCTGGGCGGTGCCGCTCGCGGTGATGCGGTAGTAGGTGCGCGGCTTCCCGGTGGGGGAGAGGTCCTCGAAGCTGTCCAGGAGCCCCTGGGACTCCAGGCGCTTGACCGCGGTGTAGAGGGTGGTCTGCTTGACGACGTACTCGCCGCCGGAGCGGTCCGTGATGGTCTGGGAGAGCTCGTACGCGTAGGAGGGGCGGGTCTCGAGGATCGCGAGCAGGATCAGGTCGATGTGCCCGCGGATCGCATCGGCACCGATCATGGGTCCTCCTCTCGCCGGGCCGATCATGCTCCGCACACCGTACTACGGCTGGCGTAGTACGACAAGGGCAGTACGCCGGGCGACGCCGCTCGCGCTGTGACCTGCGCTACAGTGGCCGACGCCGAGATCCCCGCTCGGCCCCTCCTCGAATCCCGGCAAAGGAGCCAGCCTTGACCGACCCCGGAACCGTGGGCGCGCGCAGCGTCGCCGTCCAGCGATCGGAGGACTTCCAGCGACTGCGGCGGTCCTTCCTCTCGTTCATCGTCCCCATGACCGCCCTGTTCCTGCTGTGGTACCTGCTCTACGTGATCCTCGCGGGCTTCGCCCCCGGCCTCTACGCGATCCCCGTCCTCGGGAGCATCAACGTCGGCCTGCTGATGGGGCTGGGGCAGGTGGTCACCACGTTCGTGATCACGATGCTGTACCGCTCCTGGGCGGACAAGCGCTACGACCCGCACGCCGAGGCCATCCGCCACGAGATGGAGACCGGCGAGATCCTCGACGAGACGCAGGAGGGCCGGCGATGATCGACCAGATCAACCCCGTCATCAACATGATCGTGTTCGCGCTGTTCGTCGCGTTCACGCTCTTCATCGTCTTCCGCGTCTCCCGGCAGAAGGCCAGTGCGGCCGAGTTCTATGCGGGCAACCGCTCCTTCACCGGCCCCCAGAACGGCATCGCGATCGCCGGCGACTACCTCAGCGCCGCGAGCTTCCTGGGGATCTGCGGCGCCATCGCCGTGGCCGGCTACGACGGGTTCCTGTACTCCATCGGCTTCCTCGTGGCCTGGCTGGTGGCCCTGCTGCTGGTCGCCGAGCTGCTGCGCAACACCGGCAAGTTCACGATGGCCGACGTGCTCTCCTTCCGCCTGAACCAGCGCCCCGTGCGCATGGCGGCCTCGCTGACCACCCTCGCCGTGTGCTTCTTCTACCTCATCGCGCAGATGTCCGGCGCCGGCGGGCTGGTCGCCCTGCTGCTGGGCCTCGAGGGCGGGGTGGCCACCGCCGCGACGGTCGCCGTGGTCGGCGTGCTCATGATCGTCTACGTGATCGTCGGCGGGATGAAGGGCACCACCTGGGTGCAGATCATCAAGGCGGTGCTGCTGGTGATCGGCGTGGGCATCCTGGCCCTGATCGTGCTGGGGAAGTACGGATTCGACTTCTCCGCGATCCTGGACGACGCCGTGGCCCTCTCGCCCCACGGCGAGGCCGTGCTCTCGCCGGGGCTGAAGTACCCCAACCCGATCGACTTCCTCTCCCTGGGCCTCGCGCTGGTGCTGGGAACCGCCGGGCTCCCGCACGTGCTCATGCGCTTCTACACGGTGCCCACCGGCAAGGAGGCGCGGCGCTCGGTGGTCTGGGCGATCTGGATCATCGGCAGCTTCTACGTGCTCACCCTGGTCCTGGGCTACGGGGCGGCGGCGCTCGTCGGGCCCGAGGTCCTGCAGGATCCGACCACCCCGGGCGGGGAGAACGCGGCGGCGCCGCTGCTCGCCCTGGTGATCGGCGGGCCCGTCCTCATGGCCATCGTCTCGGCGATCGCCTTCGCGACGATCCTCGCGGTGGTCGCGGGCCTCGCGATCACCGCCGCGACGAGCTTCGCCCACGACATCTACGCCTCGGTGATCAAGAACGGCACCGTGCAGCCCGACGAGGAGGTCAAGGTCGCCCGGGCCACGGTGGTCGTGATCGGGGTGCTGGCGATCATCGGCGGCATCGTCGCGCTGGGCCAGAACGTGGCCTTCCTCGTGGCGCTCGCCTTCGCGGTCGCCGCCAGCGCCAACCTGCCCACGATCCTCTACTCGCTGTTCTGGCGGCGGTTCAACACCGGCGGCGCGCTGTTCTCGATGCTGGGCGGGCTCGCCTCCTGCCTGATCCTCATCGTGCTGTCCCCGGCGGTCTCGGGCCACGAGAAGTCGATGTTCCCGACCCTGGACTTCGACCTGTTCCCCCTGTCCAACCCCGGGATCGTCTCGATCCCGATCGGCTTCGCGCTCGGGATCATCGGCACCCTGCTCACCGCGCCGGAGCCCGACCACGAGGAGAAGGCGGCGGAGATGGAGGTGCGCGCCTTCACCGGCGCCGGCGCCGAGGCGGCCTCCGACCACTGACCGCTCCGCCCTGCGGGCGCAGGCCCCGGAGCCCGTCGCGCACCCCCGAGCCGGGGAGCGCGGCGGGCTCCGGCCGTCTGCGCGCCGGCGCCGCGGAGCGCGGGGCCCCGCGCGCCCCGACGGGCGTCATTCAAAGTGTCGAACCGCAAACAACATGTTGAACTTCGGGTAGTCTGGTCGGACGACGTCCGGCCGCCTCGTCGGTGCGGCCGATGGATCCGAGCAGAGGAGCTCCCATGTCCCACCCCAGCGCCAGCGTCATCGACCATCGCGATCCGCCGCGGACGGCCCTGGCGCGGGTCGTCATCGCCGTGGACCTCCCCGAGCCGCTCTGCCGCATGATCGAGGAGGCGGAGCCCCGGGCGGAGGTCGTCCGCGACCACAACCTGTACCGTCCGCGCCGCGGGCCGGCCGACTGGGCGGGCGACCCGGAGCATGCGCGCACGCCCGAGCAGGAGCGCGCCTACACCGCCATGGTCGACTCCGCCGACATCCTGTTCAGCCTCCCGGACGTCGAGCCCGCCCAGCTCGCCCGCACCGTGCGCGCGAACCCGCGCCTGCGCTGGGTGCAGGCGATGGCCGCCGGCGGCGGCGCCCAGCTGCGCGCCGCGGGCCTGGACGCCGAGGAGCTCGCGCGCGTCGCGGTGACGACCACCGCCGGGGTGCACGGGTCCCCGCTCGCGGAGTTCGCCGTGTTCGGGGTGATGGCCGGCGCCAAGAGCCTCCCGCGGCTGCTGGAGCAGCAGCGCGCCCACGTCTGGAGCGACCGCTGGGAGATGCGCCAGATCGACGAGATGCGCGTGCTGATCGTCGGCCTCGGCGGGATCGGCGCCGCCTGCGCCGAGAAGTTCTCCGCCCTCGGCGCGCACGTCCTGGGCACCACGCGCAGCGGGAACCCCGTCCCGCACGTGGACGAGCTCGTCCCGATCGACCAGCTCGCCCGGGCCGCCGCCGACGTCGACGCCCTCGTGCTGACCCTGCCCGGCACCGCCGCCACCGAGGGCCTCATCGGCGACGAGGTCCTGGGCGCTGTCCGGCCCGGGACCATCCTGGTCAACGTCGGGCGCGGGAGCGTGGTCGACGAGGACGCCCTGCTGCGCGCCCTGGATGAGGAGCGCATCGGCTTCGCGGCGCTGGACGTGACCGCCGTCGAGCCCCTGCCCTCGGCCAGCGAGCTGTGGGATCATCCCAGGGTCCTGCTCAGCCCGCACACCGCCGCGCTGTCCTCGCGGGAGGAGGAGCGGATCGTCCGGCTGTTCATCGACAACCTGCGCCGCTTCCTCGACGAGGAGCCGCTGCGCAACGTCGTCGACACCGTGGAGTTCTACTGACCCATGAACGAATCCCGTGACCCCTCGCCCGCCGTCAGCCGCGCCCTGCGCATCCTCGAGGCGCTCGAGGCGGCGGGAGGGGCTCCCCAGACCCTGTCGGACATCGCCCGCACCGTCGGCATCGCGAAGTCCTCCGCCTCGAACATCTGCGCGGCGCTCGAGCGCGAGCGGATGATCCACCGGGTCGGCAGCGGGTACCGCCTGGGGATGCGCACCGCCGAGCTCGGCGGGGCCTTCGCCTCCCAGTTCAACCAGGTGCGCGAGTTCTTCGAGGTGGTCGAGGACGATCCGCTGCTGTCCCGCCAGGTGGTCCAGATCGCCACCCTCGACGTGCCCGACGCGATCTACCTGGCCCGGCACGAGGGGCGACCGAACCGCCTGGGGACCCCGCTGGGCTCGCGCCTGCCGCTGATCTACTGCGCGGTCGGCAACGCCATGCTCATGGCCATGGCGGACGCCCAGGTCGACGAGCTGCTCGAGCAGGAGGCCTTCACCCCGCTCACGGGCCGCTCCGTCAGCTCCGCCCCCGCGGTGCGGGAGAAGATCGCCGGGGCCCGTGCCCGCGGCTACGCCATCGACCGGGGGGAGTCCTTCGAAGGGATCTGCGGCATCGCCGTCCCGCTGGAGCCCTGGCAGCCGGGCGACCCCCTGATGGCGATCGGCGTCGCCGTGCCCGGCACCGAGGCCGATGACGAGACCGTCGCCCGCCTGGGCGAGGCGATGACCGGCGCGGCCTCGCGCCTGTCCAACCCGCTGGCCCGGCGTCCCGGCGCCCCGGCCTGATCCCGCCTTCGACGGTGCCGCGCCCGATGGCGCCGCGCCGGTTGGTGCCGCGCCCGTTGGCGCCGCGCCCGATGGTGCGGCACCCGATGCTGCCGCGCCCGATGGTGCGGCGCCGCATCGCGGTCGCCTGACCTCCCCTCCTGGCGACGCGCCCGAGCCCTGTGCCCGGGCGCTCCTGGTCGTCCCCGGCGCCGCCGCGGGACGCGCGCGATGGCGCCGCGACCGCCGTGGGTGGGGTGGATCCTCTGGCCGGCAGGGTCGATGACACGGCGCGGTCGACGCTCGGGCCGTGCACGAACGGCTGCCTGAGGGCCTCGAGCCAGGCAATCGCCTGGCTCGAGGCCCTCAGGCAACCATCCGTGCACGCGTCACCCCGGGAGCCGCCCGTGGCGCCCTCGGTGCGATGCGGCCCGAGGGGTGATCGGTGCTCGGTCAGCCATTGCCGGCTGGTCGGCGCTCGTGCGGCCGATGCCGGGTGATCGGCGCTCGTGCGGCCGATGACGGGTGATGGGTGCCGCCCGGAAGGTGTCGGGTGATGGGTGCCGACCGGAAGGTACCGGCGGGACTGCGCGACAGAGATTCTGTCCAACGGGTTGCACATCGTTCAGAACCTGGTACGTTGGGACGCGTCACCACGGACGAGGTGCTCCCCTCGAGGAGTCCCCGCCATCGGACGCATCGAAGGAGATGTCGTGAGCTCATCGCAGAGCAGTGCACCACCCCAGAACGCCTCGCCCATGAGCGAGGCCGAGTACGCCGCGAACCTGCGCCGTGCCACGCTCTCGGCGAGCGTCGGCAGCGCCCTGGAGTACTTCGACTTCGCCATGTACGGCCTGATGACCGCGCTGGTGTTCGACAAGCTGTTCTTCTCGGCCGACAACCCCGCCATGGCCACGGTCGCGGCCTTCGGCATCTACGGCGTCGGCTTCGTCGCCCGCCCCTTCGGCGGTCTCTTCTTCGGGACCATCGGCGACCGGATCGGCCGGCGCTGGGTGCTGGTGGCGACGATCCTCCTGATGGGCGGCGCCTCCACCCTCATCGGCGTCCTTCCCACCTATGAGACCGCCGGGATCCTCGCCCCGATCCTGCTGATCGTGATGCGCCTGGCCCAGGGCTTCGGCGCCGGCGCGGAGCAGGCGGGCGCCACGGTCCTCATGGCCGAGTACGCGCCGGTCCGCCGCCGCGGCTTCTTCTCCGCCCTGCCGTTCATCGGCATCCAGGCCGGCACGCTGCTGGCCGGCGTCGTGTTCTTCCTGCTGAACCTCATGCCGGAGGACGCGTTCATGGCCTGGGGCTGGCGCATCCCGTTCCTCGCCTCGATCCTGCTGATCCTCATCGCGCTGTTCATCCGGGCGCGGCTGCGCGAGACCCCGTCCTTCGTGCAGCTGGAGAAGCAGGAGCAGATCGCCGAACGGCCGCTGCGCGAGATCTTCACCCGCGGCCGCGCCGGGGTCGTGGTCGGCATCGGGCTGCGCATGGCGGAGAACGGCGGGTCGTACATGTTCCAGTCGCTCGCCCTGGCCTTCGTGACCTCCGCGGCGATCGGGATGGATCGCGGCATCGTGACCTGGGGCGTGACCATCGGCAGCCTGATCGGCGTGTTCTCCGTGCCGCTGTGCGGGGCGCTCTCGGACCGCTTCGGGCGCGTGCTCGTGTACCGCTTCGGCGCCGTGTTCATGCTCGCCTACGCCTTCCCGGCCTGGTACCTGCTCTCCCAGGGCGACGAGATCGTCGCCGTCGCCGTGATCGCCGTGGGCATCGGCATCGCCGTGGCCTCGATGCTCGGCCCGCAGTGCGCGATGCTGCCGGAGCTGTTCGGCAACCGGCACCGCTACCTGGGCGTGGCGATGGCTCGGGAGATCTCCGCCGTCCTCGCCGGCGGCCTGGTGGGCGTCCTCGGCGCCGCCCTGCTGGTGTGGACCGACGGCAACTGGATCGTGCTGGCGATCTACATGGCGACCCTCGCCACCATGACCACCGCCGCGACCTTCCTGGTGCCCGAGACCCGCGGCCGCGACCTGCTGCGGATCGAGGATGCCGTGCGCATCGCCGACACCGAGAAGGACACCGCGACCGACCTGGTCTTCTCCGATGCGGCCCCGGCCGCCCGCGTCGCGGCGCCCGCCGTCCCCGAGGCGGCCACCACGGCCCCCGGCCGCTGACGCGGATCGACCGCTGCGCGCGCCGCCGTCCCCGGATGGTGCGCGACAGGGCCGCTCCGAGCCGCCGACATGGTCATCGCCATGTCGCCGGCTCGGAGCGGCCCTCTTCTGCACGCCCCCTTCTGCACGCCCCGCGCCGGCACGCCCCGCGCGGATCCGGGAAAGAGCCGCCTCAGCCCCCGAGCAGGGTGAGCACGGCGGTCACCCGGCGGTGGACGCTCGCATCGGCCGCGAGGCCCAGCTTCGCGAAGAGCCGCTGGGTGTGCTTCTCGACCGCGCCCTCGGTGACCACCAGGCGCTCGGCGATGCCGGCGTTGGTCAGGCCCTCGCCCATCAGCTCGAGGACCTCCCGCTCGCGCGGGGTGAGATCCTCCAGCGGGGAGCGGCGCCGGGCGGCGAGCACCTGCCCGACGACCTCCGGGTCCATCACGACGCCGCCCGCCGCGACCCGCTCGATGCCCTCGAGGAAGGGGCCGATGTCGCTGACGCGGTCCTTGAGCAGGTATCCCGTGGCACGGGTCCCCGAGGAGATCAGCTCGGCGGCGTAGGCGACGACCACGTACTGGCTCAGCAGCAGGATCGGCGCCTCCGGCCAGCGGCGGCGGATCTCCTGGGCGCTGCGCAGCCCCTCGTCGCTGTGGCTGGGCGGCATGCGGATGTCCGCGATGATCAGGTCCGGCCGCTGGGCCAGGGCGGCGGCGACCAGCTCGGGGCCGTCGGACGCGGCGGCGACCACCTGGTGGCCGGAGTCCTCCAGCAGCAGGCGCAGCCCTTCGCGCAGCAGCGCCGAATCGTCCGCTATCACGACCCGCACGGGATCACCGCCTCGATCCGCGTGCCCTGCCCGGCGGGGGAGGAGACCTCGAGGATCCCCTCGAGGGAGGCGACGCGCCCGGCGAGCCCCGCGAGGCCGTGACCGGCCTGCACCCGGGCGCCGCCGATGCCGTCGTCCTGCACCCGGACCCGCACCGTGTCCTGGAGGCGGGCCACGGAGACCTCGACGGCCCCGGCGCGGGAGTGCTTGGCGGCGTTGGCCAGGGACTCGGAGACGACGTAGTAGATGCCGGTCTCGACATGCGCGGGCAGCTGATCGGCCTCGACGCGGACCGTCGCGGGGACGGGGGAGGTGCCGGCGAGCTCGGCGAGGGCCGCGCGCAGACCGCGGTCCACCAGCACGGGCGGGGCGATGCCGCGGGAGAGCCGGCGCACCTCGTCGAGGGTCCCGCCGAGCAGCTCGCGGGTCTCGCGGACGATCTCGCGGGCCCGCTCGGGATCCTCGGCGGCCAGGCGCTCGGCCCGGGCGAGGGCCATGCCGGCGCGCACGAGACCCTGCTGCGGACCGTCGTGCAGATCCCGCTCGAGGCGGCGCAGGGACTCGGACTCGGCGGTGCGGGCGGCGGCGCGGGAGGCCTGCACGTGGACCAGCTGCTGCTGCTCCTCGAAGCGGGAGCTGAGCAGGGCCCGGCCCACCTCGGCGTGCAGGGTCCTCACCAGCAGCGCGACCGGGTACAGGGTGAGCAGGAAGACGAGCCCGGCCCCGGCCTGCAGCGCGAGATCGGCGACGAGGGCGCCCTGGCCGCTGAGGCCCAGCAGCGAGCCGAGGCCGTCGACCTGGTCCTCGGGCAGCACGCGTCGCAGGACCAGGGTGGCGAGAGGGCCGCCGAGCGTGCCGATCGCGCCGATGGTCCAGGCGACCATCACCGGGAAGGTGACCAGGACCAGCACGAACTGCACGAGCACCCACAGCACGTCCAGCCAGCGCTGCGGATCCGACAGCGGGGTCAGCATCCGCCGCACCCGCCCGGCGCCCTCGGGCGGGAGCTTCGGGGCGGGGACCGGCAGGGGCCGGCCGAGGACGGAGGTGATCAGGCGGCGCCCGGCGGCGGCGAACCCGCGGGCCACCAGCACGGCGAGCACCAGGATCGGCAGCCCGATCCACAGGATCGCCGTCCCGACGCCGAGCGACAGCAGCGAGATGACCAGGGCGAAGGCGGGGATCGCGAGGACGAGGGAGAGCAGTGTGTAGCCCAGGGAGCGGCCGATGGTCGAGGCCGCGCGGGCCAGGACGCCGCGGCGCGGGGCCGGGACGGGGGAGGAGATCAGGGCGGGCATCGTGGTCATGGCTCCAGTCTCCGGACGCGGCGGCACCGGCCCCATCCTGCCACCCGGTGTATTCCCGTCGGGGTGGCCCGACACGGCGGTGATAGCTCACGTCCGTGCGGCGGGTCTGGCCCCCTCGGCAGACCTAGACTGAGGAGGATCCCAGCGAACCCCAGCGAGTGCGAGGTAGTGGTGAACGATCACCTGAAGACATCCGTCCAGGCCATCAACTGGAACCGGATCCCCGACCCCAAGGACCTCGAGGTCTGGGACCGCCTGACGGGCAACTTCTGGCTCCCGGAGAAGGTGCCGCTGTCCAACGACATCCAGTCCTGGAACCGGCTGTCCGAGCAGGAGCAGCAGCTCACCATGCGGGTGTTCACCGGCCTGACGCTGCTGGACACCGTCCAGGGCACCGTCGGCGCGGTCTCCCTGATCCCCGACGCGCTCACCCCGCACGAGGAGGCGGTGTACACCAACATCGCGTTCATGGAGTCGGTGCACGCCAAGTCCTACTCGCAGATCTTCTCGACGCTGTCGGACACCAAGCAGATCGACGACGCCTTCCGCTGGAGCGAGCACAACGAGTCGCTGCAGAAGAAGGCGAAGATCGTCATGGGCTACTACCAGGGCGACGACCCGGAGAAGCGCAAGGTCGCCTCGACGCTGCTGGAGTCGTTCCTGTTCTACTCCGGGTTCTACCTGCCGATGCACTACTCCAGCCACGGCGAGCTGACGAACACGGCGGACATCATCCGCCTGATCATCCGCGACGAGGCCGTGCACGGCTACTACATCGGCTACAAGTTCCAGAAGGCCGTGGAGAAGGCCTCCGAGGCGCGCCGCCAGGAGCTCAAGGACTACACGATGTCCCTGCTCTTCGAGCTCTACGAGAACGAGGAGGAGTACACCGAGGATCTCTACGACCCGGTCGGCTGGACCGAGGACGTGAAGACCTTCCTGCGGTACAACGCCAACAAGGCGCTGATGAACCTGGGCTACGAGCCGATGTTCCCCTCCGAGATCACCGAGGTGAACCCGGCGATCCTGGCCTCGCTGTCCCCGAACGCCGACGAGAACCACGACTTCTTCTCCGGCTCGGGCTCGAGCTACGTGATGGGCAAGGCCGTGGACACCAGCGACGACGACTGGGACTTCTGAGCCTCAGCCGATGATCGCCCTCCGCGAGGTCACCTCGGCGCCAGGCGCCACAGCGAGGTGACCTCGCGGCTGCGCGCCGCGTGGAGGGCGTCCTCCGCGTCGGCGGCGCGCGGATGCCGCGGCGCCGTGTCGTGCCGGTCCAGGATCTGCAGGCCGGCGGCGTCGATCCGCTCCAGCAGCTCCTCGCGCGTGCGCAGGCCCAGATGCTCGGCCAGGTCGGAGATGACCAGCCAGCCCTCGCCGCCCGGCGCGAGATGCGCCGGGAGGCCGTCGAGGAAGCGGTGCAGCATGTCCGAGCCCGGATCGTAGATGCCCAGCTCGAGCCGCGAGGTCGCCGCCGCGGGCAGCCACGGCGGGTTGCAGACGATGAGGTCGGCACGGCCCTCCGGGTAGAGATCCGCCTCGAGGATCCGCACCCCGGCCTGCAGGCCCAGGCGGCGCATGTTCTCGCGGGCGCAGTCCACGGCGCGGTCGTTGATGTCGGTGCCCAGGACCTCCGGGATCCCGCGGCGGGACAGGATCGCCGCGAGCACGCCCGTGCCGGTGCCGAGGTCGAAGGCGGTCGCCGGCAGCGGCCGCGGCAGCGGGGCGGCGGCTACCAGGTCGATGTACTCCCCGCGCACGGGGGAGAACACGCCGTAGCGGGGGTGGATGCGCGAGCCGAGCGCCGCGATCGGCACGCCCTTGATCTGCCACTGGTGGGCGCCGAGGACCCCGGCGAGCTCGCTGAGCGCCACGCACATCGGCCCCTGCGGCGGGCCGTAGGCCGCGCGGCAGGCGGCCCGCACATCGGGAGCCCTGCGCAGGGCGAGGGAGTGGTCGGCCTCGAGCTCGACGACGAGCCGGCCCTGCAGGCGGGCCCGCTCCGCACGGGTGCGACGGTGCTCGAGGAAGCTGGGGGAGTCCGGGCGCCGGGCCGTGCGCTGCCGGTCCAGGCGGCGGGTCATGGCGCTGAGCAGCTGACGGCCGTTGTGGTAGTCGCCGCGCCACAGCATGGTGGTCCCGCCCCGCGCGAGCTTCAGCGCCGCATCGGCGGTGATGTCGTCGCCGACGACCGCGATGCGCGAGGGGGCGGGGGCGTCGGACTCCGAGTGCCACAGCGCGGCGCGCGGCTGATCGTCCTCGGTCCAGCGGATCGTGGACATGGGTCTCCCGGGGGTCGGCGGTGCAGGATGGCGGCGCTCCGCAGCGCGGGGACGGCGGCCCCGCGGCGGAGACGGATCCGGCAGGCGCGCCTGCGCGGGGCGGAGGTCCCCTCGAACGATACCCGGGTCCGTGCCGCTGCGGGCGTCCGTGCAGGTCCGGGGTGTGCGAGGCTCGACGCATGCGCGACCTGCCCTCCTCTCCCGTCGATCAGCCGGCCGATGACCCGGTGCTGCGGAGGATCCTGCGCGCCGCCGGGATCCCGCAGGCAGGGCGGTTCCGGGCGAAGGCCGGCTGGACCAGCCGGGCATGGGTCGGCGAGGAGCACGTCGTGCGGCGGGGCGACGGCCGCTTCCGCGACGCGTACGCGCACGAGGCCGCGGTGGTCGGACTGCTCCGCGGCAGCGCGGTTCCCCATGCGCGCCACCTCGCGCACGGGGTCGGTCCCGACGGTCCCTGGTACGTCTCCGCGCGCCTGCCCGGGCGGACCCTGCAGGAGGCCTGGCCCGGCGCGGGCCGGGCAGAGCGCCGGGCGATGATCGAGAGCCTCGGGTCCGCGCTGCGCGCGCTCCATCGCATCCCCGTGCCCGCGCGACTCCGCCCGCCCTGGCTCGCCGATGCGCTCGCCGGCGGTCCCTGGCCCGCGTTCCATCCGCCGGTGCTCCGCGGCCTGCGCCGGCTGATCGAGACGGCCCGGCGTCGTCCCGGCCAGGACTCCCGCCTGCTCTCCGATGCCGACGCATGGGCCCGGGAGCGGCTCGGGCTGTTCGCCGAGGACGTGCCGTGCCTCGTCCACGGTGATCTCCACGGCTCCAACGTGATGGTCGACCGGGGGAGGGTCACCGGCCTCATCGACTTCGCGGAGGCCTCGGCGCAGCCGGCGGACGTCGAGCTCGACACCCTCCTGCGCTGGTGCGCGAGATCCGCGGAGTATCCGGCCGCCCCCGGAGGGCCCGTCCTGGAGGCGGGCTCCCTCGCCGAGGTCCCGGCCTGGCTGCACAGCGCCTACCCGGAGCTGTTCGCCGCCGAGCACCTGCGCGCACGGCTGGACGTCTATGACATGCACGAGGCGCTCGCGCTGCTCGTCCACCACCCGGATCCGGAGGTCCGCGCCGCGGTGCCGGGCCGCATCGCCCTCCTCCTGTCCGGGCACAGCCACCTCGACCGTCTCCTGCCGTGAGGGGGTGCCCGGCGCGGCCGTCTAGGACCGGCTCTGCCGCAGCCGGGCGACGGTCTCCTCGAGCCGGGCGACGCGGGCGTGGGCCTGCTCGAGGCGCCGCGGGGAGGGATCGGAGGCCCAGTCGGGGTGGGGGCGGGTGCCGCGCGGGACGGGACGGGTGTAGATCTCCTCGAGGAGGCGCGCCGTGACCGGCGCGGAGTGCTCCGCCTCGACGTAGCGGCGGCCGGCCGCGCCGCGGCGGGCCCGCTCCTCCGGATCGGCGAGCAGGCCGGCCATGACCTCCGCGAAGGTGTCCGGGTCGGCGCTGACCACGGGCATGTCGGGGTGGCGCTCGCGGACCTCGGGCCGGATCCGGGCCACGGCGACGCGGCCCAGCGCCATCGCCTCCAGCGACAGCACCCCGGCGTCCCCGCCCAGAAGCTTCTCGATGACGATGTCGGCGCGGGCCATCTCCCGCAGGAGCTCGTCGTGGCTCGCGCCCTCGAGGATCCGCACCTCGATCTCGAAGCGATCGGCCAGCTGCGCGAGCTGGGCCTCGATGATGTCGGTGCCCTTGGTGGCGCGGCGGCGGGTGGCGTGGAGGATGACGGGCCGCTCGCGCCCGGGCAGCGGCGTGGGCGTGTACGCGTCCAGGTCCAGGCTCTTGGGCAGGTAGGTGGCCTCGGGGACGTAGACCTGGTCCAGCACCGAGGAGACCGTCATGGCGTGCGCGTAGGTGCGGATCAGCGCCAGGCGCGCGTCGATCTTCTCCTCGTCGCAGGGGATGTCGGCGAAGCGGTAGAAGCTCCACGGGTCGTCGTCGAGGTGGTGGCTGGCCTTGCGCACGTCCGAGCCGTGGAAGGAGACGACGATCCGCTTGCCCAGCGCCCGCAGCATCGGCAGATCCCACATCTGCGGGAGGCCGTCGCGGGCGGGCATCAGGGAGCGGGCCGTGTGGAGGTGGTACACGTCGAAGCCCTCGGCGAGGGTCTCGTTCAGGATCGCGAAGTAGTCGGCGGCCGTGACGGGATCCAGCTGGCGGTCCACGCGGAAGCCGTTGGGGCTGGGGCCGTAGTTCCAGATCTGCGCCTCGTGGCCGAGCGCCGTCAGCCCGGCGGCGATCGCCGTGGACTGGTCGGCCACGTTGCTCGGGGCGAGGAGGACCTTCACCTCAGTCCCGCCTGCTGCTGCGCAGCGGCCAGCCCTTCGCCGCCAGGTGCGAGGCCAGGCGCGTCAGATCGGACTCGGCGGGCAGCTCCCGGGTGTAGCGGGTGATCAGGGCGCCGGCATCGGCCGCGTCGATCTCCGGGGACCGGGCGTCGTCGACCAGGCGCCGGGCGATCTGCTCGACCTCCTCGTCGGTCAGCCGTCGCCGCAGGAGCGCCATCAGCGGCAGGCGGTCGGTCGGCGGGATGCCCTCGGGGTAGCCCTCGGTCAGCCAGGCGAGGATCCGCTGGGCGAGGTTCTGGTGCTCGGAGGCAGGCAGGTCGGGGGCGGGGGTCCGCTGGATCTCGCGCAGCTGGTCGTCGTCGGGCGCCTCGCTCAGCGGCCAGCCGACGGCGGCCAGGCGCGCCGCGACCGCGCGGACCGAGGCCGGCGTGGCGGGGGTGTCGGTGAGGTGCTCGATCGCGCCGTGGACGTCGCGGGCGTCGATGTCCCCCTGCGGGTTCTCGCGGATGACGGCGGCGACGATCTCGTCGAGCTCCTCCGGCCGCAGGGTGCGGCTCAGCAGGGCCAGGAGGGGGGAGACGTCCGTCGGCGGGACACCGTCGGGGTACCCGGCGCGCAGCCAGTCCAGGACCCGGTTCAGAGGGTTGCTCATGGTCGAGGCACCTCAGCCGAGGGGCAGGTCGATGCCCAGGTAGTGGCTGATGCTCTTGCGGGTGATGAACAGCAGCCCGTACAGGACGATCAGCGCGACCAGCACGAAGATCGCCCGGGCGCCGTGCTTCGCGGCCGGGTTCGGTGCGGCGACGGAGCCGTCGGCGAGCTCGCCGCCGGCGCCGCGATCGGCCAGGACGATCCCGACCGAGAACAGCAGCGGCAGCCCAGCGCCCAGGACGAGGCCCGTCAGCAGGACGTTCAGGCTCGAGGAGAAGATGGAGGAGAGGTCGATGTCCATGGATCAGACTCCCTGTGCGGCCGGGGCGGGGACGGTCTCGGCGGGAGCATCGGCCCCGGCCTGGCCGGCCTCCCACTCGTCGTTGACGTTGTCGGCGTCGACCTTCTGGCGCTGCGAGCGGCGGTAGATCAGCGCCGCGGCGGCCACGAGGATCGCGAAGATGACGACGGCGCCGGCGACGCCGCCGATGAGGCTGCCCACGAAGTACGTCACCGCGCCGACGATCGCGGCGGCAGGGAGCGTCATCAGCCAGCCGACGACCATGCGCCCGGCCACGCCCCAGCGGACCCGGGCGCCGGGACGGCCCACGCCCGAGCCGATGATCGAGCCGGTGGCCACGTGGGTGGTCGACAGCGCCATGCCCAGGTGGCTGGAGGTGAGGATGATCGCGGCCGAGGAGGCCTCGGCGGCCATGCCCTGCGGGGAGTCGAGCTCGACCAGGCCCTTGCCGAGGGTGCGGATGATCCGCCAGCCGCCGAGGTAGGTGCCCAGCGCGATCGCGCCGGCGCAGACGACGATGATCCACACGGGCAGGCCGTCCTCGAGGATCTCCTGCGAGGTGAGGGAGCCGTGGGCGATCATCCCCAGGGCGATCACGCCCATCGTCTTCTGCGCGTCGCCGGTGCCGTGGGCGAGGGAGACGAGGGAGGCGGTGGCGATCTGACCGGCGCGGAAGCCCTTCTCGCGGCGGGCCTCGCGCACCCGGCGGGTGACCCGGAAGACGAGCCACACGCCGATCGCGGCGATCACCAGGGCGATGAACGGGGACAGGAGGCCCGGGATGACGACCTTCGCGGCGAGCCCGCTCCAGTTGATCCCGGAGGTGCCCAGCGCCGCCAGGCCCGCGCCGAGCAGGCCGCCGAACAGGGCGTGGGAGGAGGAGGACGGGAGGCCGAACAGCCAGGTGGCGAGGTTCCAGAGGATGCCGCCGACCAGGCCCGCGAAGATGATGAACATGGCCGTCTGCGCGTCCAGCCCCGCCAGCAGGGCGCCGGTGTCGGAGTCCTGGATCCTGAGCACGGAGGTGGTCACGGTGACCGCGACCTCGACGGAGAGGAATCCGCCGATGAGGTTGAGGATCGCCGAGAGCGTGACCGCCGTCTTGGGCTTGAGCGCTCCGGTGGCGATCGACGTCGCCATCGCGTTGCCGGTGTCATGGAAGCCGTTGGTGAAGTCGAAGGCGACAGCCGTGACGATCAGCAGCAGCAGGATGACGAGTTCTCCTGTCATATCGCCAGAGTGACCGCCGGAACGGGCCTCCGCAAGGCCACGACGAGGCAGTTCACCTTCCGTTCACCTGCGACCTGGGCACTTTCCCGCGGTGTCCCGGAAGTCACATCGTCCGGCGGTCCGAGAGGTGATCGACCTCCACCGTGCGGGCCCCGGCGCGCTCCGGTCGCAGCCGGCCCTGGGACCACGCGGCGACGTCCTGCGCGAGATCCTCGGCGAGGGACGGGTCCACGAGGACGCGCAGCACGGCGCAGCGCGCGGTGTACTCCGTCGCCAGGGCGCGGGCGGCGCGCCCCTCGGCCCAGTGCCGCACCGCGTTCTCGGCGATGCCGGCCTCGGAGAAGGGCGCCTCCAGGCGCATCTCCCACATGACCGTGCGCCGATGCAGCACGGCGGCGGCCACCGCCTGCTCGACGCCGGCGGTGTAGGCGCGCAGCAGGCCGCCGGCGCCGAGCTTCACGCCCCCGAAGTAGCGGATCACGATCGCCAGGGTGTCCTCAAGGCCGGCATGCAGCAGCGACTGCAGCATCGGCATGCCGGCGGTGCCGGAGGGCTCGCCGTCGTCGCTGGACCGGTGGACGGGGGCGTGATCCTCCGTGCCCGCCAGGACCAGGGCGGTGCAGTGGTGGCGGGCTCCCGGATGCTCGGCCCGTGCGGTGCGGATCCGGGCCTCGGCCTCCTCGACGTCCGCGACGCGGTGCAGCCGGGTGAGGAAGCGGGAACGGCGCTCGACGAGCTCGGTCTCGACGTCGGCGGCGAGGACCAGGGGTTCGGGCATGCGCGGCAGTCTACGGACCGTCGCGGACATCCCCGGGACCGGCCTCGACATCGGCCGGACGCGCCTGCTCCCTGCGCCACGGGCCGGCCGGGGATACGATGACGAACGGGACCAGCACGCGGGCCGATGGGATCGGCCGCGTGGCAGACGCACGAAGGAGATCATCGTGACCGCTCTTCCGTACCCGCAGCCCGGTGGCGGGCATGCCTCCGCGCCCCAGCCGGCCCGGCGCAGCAGAGCGGGGATGATCGTCCTCATCATCGGGGCGGTGATCCTGCTGGGGAGCATCGCCGCGGGCGTCATCCTCGCCGTGATCGGCTTCGGGGGGATCGCCGACGACACCGCGAAGAACGAGATCCTCTCGGGCGGACAGGGAGTGATCACCCTCGAGGAGGGGGAGGCCCGTTCGCTGTACGCCGAGGCCGGACAGCCGACCCCGGAGTGCACCGTCCTGGACCCCACCGGTGCACCGCCCCAGGACGGCGGCATCCAGAGCAGCACCATCACCTACGACGGAACCAGCTGGAGCTCCTTCGAGAACTTCCGCGCCGGGGCTGCCGGCGAGTACCAGATCTCCTGCGGCGCGACCGTCATGGTGGGCCCGCCCGTCTCCATCGGCGGGATCTTCGCGGGCGTCGGCGGCATCCTCGCCGCCGTGTTCGGCGGCGCCTTCGGCGCGCTGCTCGTGGTCGTCGGCCTGGTGCTGCACTTCGCGCTGAAGCGCAAGGCCTGAGAACCCCCGACCGATCGGCGGACGAGCACGGACGATGCGTCCGGCGCCGGGCCGGGCCGCTACGATGGACCGGCCCGAGAGGGCGCGAGGGCCTCTAGCTCAGTCGGTAGAGCATCGGACTTTTAATCCGCGGGTCGTGGGTTCGAGCCCCACGGGGCCCACCCTGGTCGCAGACCCGCTCGTGGATCTGAGCATCGCCCTGGACAGGGCAACGGCGGCAGCTTCCAGCAATGTGGGTGCGCGTGCTGTGCCGGATGCGGGGTGACGGCTGTCCTGCGATGCGTTGCTTCGCCGCGATGATGCGCTGGTCTCCCTGCATGCGCCGACGCGCGGACGGGTCGGCTCCACAGCGATGGCGTCCATCATCTGCGTCATCCATCGGTGAGGCAGTGCCGTACTCCTGTAGTTCGTATCGCATCCGCTGCGAGGGAGACGCGTCCAGTCGAGGAGAGTGCGTGGTGAGCAGGGAACGTGTCATCGGGATCGATCTTGATCTGACGCTGATCGATACGCGACGGGCCACGGGGTTCGCCCTCGAATCCGTCAATTCCCGTTTGGGTGTGGAGATCGACGTCGAGGCCGTTCTTGGTCGCCTCGGCCCGCCCCTCAGGGACGAGCTGGCGCAGTGGGTTCCGCGCGATCGTGTCGAGGAGGCAGTTCAGCAGTTCCGTGCGGTGCTGGTCGCGGAGGGTGTGGCACTGATGGAGCCCATGCCCGGGGCGCAGGATCTGTTGGCATACATGGACCGGATCGGTGCCGCTGCCGTCGTGGTCACATCGCGACGAGTAGAGATCGCCACAGCCTGCTTGAATGCGTGTCGACTGGAGGTATCCCGGGTAATCGGATCGGTGACGGGTGCGGAGAAGGCTCCGCCGCTGCGCCAGGAGAACGCATCTGCATACATCGGCGACCACCCCTTGGACATGGAGGCGGCACGAACGGCCGACGTCGTTGCGATCGGGGTGACCACCGGCAACCATGCTGCTCTCGAACTCCAGACCGGTGGCGCAGATCGAGTTTTCGGGACGCTGTGGGAAGTTCAGAGGTGGTTGGATTCCGCCGAGTTCAGGGATCAGCTGTGAGTGCTCTGGATATCTCTGCCTCCTAGCTGGCGTCTGCTCGACGCGCCCTGGCAGGCAGACCGACGAGGATCTCGTGCTGGCCCGGGACGAGATCCGCAGCGCAGCAAGGTTCTGCGCACTTGAGATGCCCTCGAGGCTCAGCACTCTCGCTCTCCGCTTCGTCAGCGCTGGACTCCAGGCGCGGGAACGATCGGTGTTGGTCGAGTTCGATCGCTCGTCCCCGAGCGCCGACACCCGTTGACGACCACCGGTCGCAGGAGTATGCCTGAGGGCACCCTGCGGGAGGCGGTGGACGATGAGGTTCCAGGACAGGCGCGAGGCGGGCGAGGCGCTGGGCAGGCTGCTCGCGCAGGGGGAGCACGTGCGTCCCGTCGTGCTCGGCCTGCCGCGGGGCGGGGTCCCCGTGGCGGAGGAGGCCGCCCGCATCCTCAGGGCTCCGCTGGATGTGCTCGTCGTGCGCAAGCTGGGCGTCCCCGAGTACCCCGAGCTCGCGATGGGGGCCGTCGGGGAGGGCGGGGCGATGGTCCTCATCGAGGACGTGATCGCCTCCGCCGGGGTGCCGCCGGACGAGGTGGCTCGATGCGCGGAGCGGGAACGCGCCGAGGTCGTGCGGCGGACCGCCCGGTTCCGCGAGGGCCGCGCGGGCATCGACCTCGACGGCCGGACGGTGATCGTCGTCGACGACGGATTCGCGACGGGCGCCACCGCCCGGGCCGCCTGCAGGATCGCGCGGGAGCGCGGCGCCGCGCGCATCGTGCTGGCGGTGCCCGTCGCTCCGCCGGGCACCGCCGCATCCTTC
This sequence comes from Brachybacterium phenoliresistens, assembly GCF_000576425.1. Taxonomy (GTDB): domain Bacteria; phylum Actinomycetota; class Actinomycetes; order Actinomycetales; family Dermabacteraceae; genus Brachybacterium; species Brachybacterium phenoliresistens. The sequence goes on from NZ_KK069994.1 coordinate 74,667, forward strand.
GAGGAGGCGGACGAGACGATCTGCTGCGCCGAGCCCCGGGACTTCGTGGCCGTCGGCCGGCATTACGCCGATTTCACGCAGGTCGACGACGCCGAGGTCGTCGCGATCCTCCGTGCCGCGCACGGAGGAGACGCACCGTCCTAGCCCTCACGGGGCAGGAGGGTTGAGCCCCGCCTCCGCTGCGGCACGATGCGTCTCATCTCCGGTCTCGAGGACGAACACCCCGTAGGCGATGGGGCTGGCCGCGAACATCTCCGCGCAGTGCTCGGCGAGCCGGGGCCAGGTGCGGCCGCCTCCGGCCTCGTAGTGCTCGAGGAGCGTCGCGAACGCCTCCGGCGGCGTGCCGGCCTGCTGGAACGTCAGGTCCCGGGCGGGGTCGCCGACGCCGGCGGTCGTCCAGTCGAGCACAGCGGTCAGGCGCTCGCCGTCGACCAGCGTGTGCGCGGGGTAGATCTCGCCGTGGGTGAGGACGCTGTGCCCGGGCCAGTAGCTGTCCTCGCCGACCCAGGCCGTCCACCGTTCCAGCAGGGCCGGGGACACCTCGAAGGCGTCCGCGACCCGTGCGATGTCGTCCCGCCACTGCTGGCGGGCCTCCTGCGGGCTGCGCACCTCGACGCCGGTGGCCCGCGCCTCCTCGATGTCGATCGCGTGCAGCTCGGCGATGACCTGGCCGAGCATCGCCGAATAGGTGGTCGAGGAGACGTCCACGTGCCACTGCGGGGTGCCGTCCTCGGCCAGCGTCAGCCCGGGCTCGCCCGGCAGCAGCGGGTACGCGATGAGCTCCGCCGAGCGGATCCGCCAGTCCGGGACCGCGATCGACAGCCGCGGGGCCACCAGCTCCAGGAGGCGTCCCTCGACCTCGGCGCGGTCCAGGACGTCGGGGCGCCGTGGCATGCGCAGCACCCAGCGCTGTCCGTCGACGGCGCGGCCGATGGCGACGCGGAAGTCGAGGCCTGCCTCGATGACCCGCAGATCCTCCGGGTCGAGGTCCAGATCGTGGCGGGCGGCCAGGGCCAGGATGGCGGAACGGTCTGCAGGAGCGGTCATGGCGCGAGTGTGGCATGGGGCGATGCTCCGGGTCACCGTCTTTTCCGTCCGGGATCGCCTCTGCGGTCCGGCATCGCGAGCGGGAAGGCATGATGGACCCGTGCCGGGGCCGAGAGCCCGGTCGGCACGTCCCGTCCCGCCGCCGCAGGCGACCATCCATGGAGCTCGATCCGAGGAGACCATCGTGGAACCGACCACCCCCGCCGTCGCACCGCAGGCCAACCCCGTCGGAACGGCCTCCCTGATCACGGGCGTCGTCCTGCTCCTGGTCTCCATCGCCACCACCGGCGTGTCTCAGGCGCTCCCGCTCATCCTGCAGGAGCTTGACCTGTCGATCGCGCAGGTCGCGTGGATCCTGCCGCTGCCGTCCGGGGTCGTCGCCGTCGTCGCGACGGTGCTGGGCGTGATCGGTCTGCTCCTGCCGAACCGTCGACGGGTCGCCGCGATCATCGGCACCACCCTCGGGGCCGCCCATCTGATCTCCGGGATCGCGGTCATCCTCAGCGGAGCGATCATCAGCCTCATCGTCCCCTGATCGACCTGACGATCCTCGCGGCGACGCGGCGCGGGCCCGGTCGACGCCCGGTCAGGACCCGCGGGGCCAGTCGTCCCGGACGTCCTCGCCGCCCTCGACGACCTGCTCCTGCGCTCCGGGCAGCGCGGTCCACGAATCCTGGGGCCGATACCCCAGCTCGAGCATCGTGTTGGTCATCGACCAGCGGCGGTTGGGGTTGTCGGAGATCGCGTAGTACAGCCCGAATCGCGCCTCCGCCTCGATGGCGCGGCGCACCACCCGGGTGCAGTCGGCGGGGCTCAGCCACATGGCGCGCAGGATGTCCTCCTCGGCCTCGAGCGGGTCCTCGGTGACCCAGCCGATGCGCAGGGCGATCACGTCCAGCCCGTGCTCGTCGTGGTAGAAGCGGCCCAGCGCCTCGCCGAAGATCTTCGAGACGCCGTACAGCGAGTCGCCGCGCGGGATCTGGTGGGGGTAGACGGGCCACTCCTCGTGCCGGTCGTACATCCCCATGGCGTGGTTGGAGGAGGCGAGCACGACCCGTCGCACCCCGGCCTGCCGGGCGGACTCGAGCACGTTGCGCAGGCCGATGATGTTCGCCTCCAGCACCAGCTCCCAGCTGGATTCCGGGGAGGCGGCGCCGGCCATGTGCACGACGGTGTCGATCCCGTCCATCATCGCGGCGACCTCGTCGTAGTCGTCGAGGTCCGCGATCTTCAGCTCGTGCCCCGGCGGCGCGTTCTCGGGGTGGCGGCCGTGCAGGACGAGGTCGTACTCCTCCTCCAGCGCCTGGGCGAGGTGGGAGCCGACCCCGCCGGTCGCTCCCGTGATCAGCACGCGTCTTCTGAAGCTGCTCATGTCCCCAGTATGGGGGAGATCCCCCGCCTGTGAAGGGGTCCGTGGCGCCGAGGAGGTGACCGGGCGGTCGGGCTCGGATCAGTTCTCGCAGGCCACGCCGTCGTCGTCGCGGTCCAGCCCGGGGCGATAGCCCGGATCGCCGCGATACAGGGGTGCGGCGCCGGCCTCCCTCGCGGCCGTGCAGTTCTTGTAGTGGACGCTGCCGCCGTCGTCCTCGCGCTCCTCGGGCGTCGTGGGCTCGGGTTCGGGCTCGCGCGTGGGCTCCGGCTCCGGGTCGGGCTTCCGCTCGGGCTTCGGCGTCGCCGTGGGCTCCGACGTCGGCTCGGGATCAGGCTCCGGGGCGCGGGTCGTGGGGGCCTTCGTCGGCTCCGGCGTCGGCTCGGGCTCCTCGCGGGCGCCGTCGCCCGCCCCGAGCATCGGCCACATCACATCGGCGGCGAAGGCGGCCTGCCCGGTGCAGTCGGAGAGCACGCGTTCGATGGCCTCCTTCTCGGCGGGCTTGACCCAGAGCCCGTAGGCGGCCTTCACCGCCACCTGCCGCGAGACGTACTCGCAGCGGAAGTCCGTGTTCGGCGGCAGCCAGGTCGCGGCGTCACCGTCGCCCTTCTGCTGGTTCAGCGAGCTCTCGACGGCCAGGAGGTTCAGCGGATCGTTCGCGAACTCGTGGCGGGTCGCCTCGTCCCAGCCGGAGGCGCCCGTCTGCCAGGCATCGGAGAGCGAGACGACATGGTCGATGTCCACGGTGCTCCCGGCCTCGCGGTCGAAGCCGATGACCTCGCCGCTGTAGGGCGAGGGGCTCAGCGTGCCGGTGAGCACGACGCAGCCCTGGGTGCCCCGCTTCAGGACGATGTCGCTCAGGTCGCGCCGGAGGATGTCGTTGCGGGTGTCGCATCCGTTGCGGTCCGTGTCCTCCCGCCAGCCGAACAGGTCGCGGTCGTAGCCGGACGCGTCCCCGCGGGCCTGGACGGTGAGGGTCGTCAGGACGCCGAGGGAGGTGGAGGTGTCGGGCGTCGGCGACGGGGACGGCGTGACCTCGGGCGTCGCGTCCTCCGTGGGCGTGGAGGCATCGGCCGTGGCGACCGCCGCCGAAGGCTCGGGGGAGTCCAGGTCCACCGGCGCCGGCGCGACGATCGATCCGAGCACCCCGAGGACGGACAGCAGCACGACGGCGAGCCCGCCGCACCCGCAGCAGGCGGCCCCCGAGATGAGGCCGACCTTCGTCGTCCTGCCGTTCACGCGAAGATGGCGCGCCATAGTACTTCCCCCTGATGTCGTGGACGCACGTCATCCGCGGGCACCCTCGCCCTGCGGCCTGTTTCGTGTCGTATCGACATTTTGAGGCTTTTCTCCGGTGCCGTCCCCCGAAAGAAGCCTCGGGGCGGTCACCGTTCGGTCACGCCTGGTCACAGTCCTGCAACGGCACGGCAGGAAGGGGCATGGTGCCTCGGGCAACCGGGAGCGGATCGTGCGTGCGGCCTCCTCGGCGCTGATGCGCGTCGAGTCCAGGACCAGGTCGGCGGGGATCCCCGCGAGGCGCTCGCGGAACAGGGCGTGGGCATGGTGATGGAAGCCGTGCTCCCGCGAGAGCCCCCGCGTCTCATCGGCCGTGGCGCGCTCCCAGGTGGTGGCGACGTCGGCGTCGAGCAGCACGCGCAGCACCGATGTCCCCGCGGGAACGCCGCGATGCAGGGCATGCTGCTCCTGCTCCGTGTGGAACGGGCCGATGGCGATCACCACGTCGACCTCCGAGCGCAGCCACTGCGCGACCATCGCCCCGTGCGCAGCATGCGCGGCCGGCCATAGGCCCGTGGCGCCTGCGCCGGGCTCGGCGACCATCTCCGCGACGTCGTCGACATCGGCGATCACCGCGGTCCTGCCCTGCGCGGACAGCAGCGCGGCGAGGTGCGCGGCGACGGTGCTCTTGCCGGCGGCGATGGGCCCGGTGATGGTGACGAGGATCGGCATGGATCGAGGATCCCGGGCCGGACGGCCGATGTCGAGGACGATTCGGTCGCCGAGCGCTCCTCACCGGCGCGTGCCCCGACCGGCTCAGGCGGCCAGCAGCACGATGCCGACCAGCACCACCGCTGCTGCGGCGATCCGCCGGCGCGGTCTGCCCTCGTGCAGGACGAGCGCCCCGAACAGGCTCACCAGCACCACGCTGACCTCGCGCAGCGGGGCGACCAGCGCGACCGGGGCGATCTGCACCGCCTCCAGCACGAGGATGTACGACAGCGGGGAGAGCACCCCGAAGGCGAGGATCCGCGGCCACTGCGTGCGGGCCAGGGCGAGGGTCTCGGACCATCGGCCGCGAAGGGCCAGGGCGTAGGCGGGGACCTGCACCGCGGTCGTCCCGACCATGAACGCGACGGGGGAGAGGCCGAAGGCTCGCACGCTGTGCGCGTCCCAGATCGTGTAGGTCGCGATGGCGACGCCGGTGAGCAGTCCGAACGCCACCCCGGGGTCGACCCGTCGGCGCTGCGAGCTCGCCGGCAGGCCCGCCCCCGGCCCGCCGGGCCGGTCGATGAGGCCGATGCCGACGATCCCGGCGATCACGACGGCGACCCCGAGCAGGGCGATCGGGGAGGGGCGTTCGGCGAACAGGATCATCGAGGCGATCACCGACAGGAACGGCCCGCTGCCGCGAGCGGTCGCGTACACCGTCGAGAGGTTCCCGACCCGGTACCCGTGCTGGAGCACCACCATGTACGCCACGTGCAGCGCCCCGGAGACGAGCACGCCCAGGGCGAAGGCTCCGAGGCTCCCGGTGCCCAGGCCGCCGGTCGCGGGGATGGCCCCTGCCCAGATGACGGTGCTGGCCAGGGCGCCCCACCACAGGAACGGCGTCCCGGACCGGCTCGCCCCGTGGGCGAGGACGTTCCAGGTCGCGTGCGAGAGCGCGGCGGTGAGGACGAGGACGAATGCGAGAGCAGACATGAGGAACCTCCGGACCGTCGCGGGGCGCGGCGATCGGGTTCCTCCAGGCTTTTGTCCGTTCAGATGACGGCCCGCCCACGGAGGCGGGCCGTGGCGCCGCTCGGACCAGACGGGACGACCCCGGAACCCTAGGCGCTGTCGTCGTCCACCCTAGCGCGGCGCGACGGGCATCGGCCGACGCAGGTCAGGTCGTCGCGGGCCGGGGTGCGGGCCAGGCCGCATCGTCGGTGAACGCCGGGAATCCTTCGCAGGTGGCCAGGACGCGCTGCATCGCGTCCTTCTCGGCGGGCTTGACCCACAGGCCGTAGTCGCTCTTCACCGCGACCTGCCGGGCCACGTAGTCGCAGCGCTGGGACGAGTCCGGCGGCAGCCAGGTCGCGGCGTCGCCGTCGCCCTTGGACCGGTTCAGGGAGTCCTCCACGGCCAGCAGGTTGCGGGGATCGTTGGCGAAGGCGCGCAGGGTGTCCTCGTCCCAGCCGGAGGCGCCGCTCTGCCAGGCGTCGGAGAGCGCCACCACATGGTCGATGTCCAGGGAGTTGTCCTTCTCGCGGTCGAAGGCGACGTCCTGCCCGCTGTACGCGGAGTCCTCGAGCGTCCCGGCGAGCACCACGCAGCCGTCGGTGCCGGGCTTGAGCTCGACGTCCGTGAGGTCGCGGCGCAGCACGTCGTTGCGGGTGTCGCAGCCGTTGTGGTCGGTGTCGTCCCGCCAGCCGAACAGGTCCCGGTCGTAGCCGGTCGTCGGGGCGCGGCCCTTGACCTCGAGCGCTGCCAGCTGGCCGGCGGCGGTCGACGGATCGGTCGCGCCGGAGGGCGCGGGGGCCGCCGACTCCGTCCGTGTCGGGGCGGAGGGACCGAACGGCAGCTCCGCCTCGGGATCCGGGCCGATCATCACCCACGCCACCAGCAGGAGGAGCGCGAGCGCCCCGACGCCGATGCCGCCGGCCCGGCGGGGAGAGGCGTTCCGGCGGGTGCTGCGTCCTCTGGCCCTGGTCATCGTGCTCCTCATGCTCGGCGGCGGAGGAACCATCCTCGGTCAGGGCGGGGACGGTCGACGCCGCGCGCCGCAGGGGAGGAGACCTGTCTCTCGCCGGCTGCGGCGGTCCGCGCTCAGGCCCCGGCGCAGCGGGCGGCGGCGAGGAACCGGGCGATGCGGTCGGGGTCCTTCACCCCGGGCGCGGACTCGACGCCGCTGGAGACGTCCACGCCGCCGAGCTGCGCCTGCGCGACCGCGCGGGCGACGTTGTCGGGGTCCAGGCCGCCGGCGAGGATCCAGTCCGTGCCCAGGCGCCGCGCATCGGCCGGATCGAGCTGCCAGGTGCGCCCGGATCCCGGGTCCGCGCCGTCGACCAGCAGGCGCTCCTCGCCGACCTCGCCGGGGCGCAGCCCCGGGTTCCGGGCCAGGGACGTCGCCCGCCACAGCCGGGGCAGCACCTCCCGGGCGGCGGCGAAGTCCTCCGCGGTGTAGGAGCCGTGCAGCTGGAGGACGTCGGCCCCGATGGCGCGGGCCTCCTCGGCGGCCTCGCGGGCCGGCATGGTCGCGACGACGAGCACCACGTCGACGGACGCCGAGGCCTCGTGGGCCGCGCGGGCGATCTCCGTCGCCTGCTCCCGGGTGACGTGGCGGGGGCTCCTCGGCGCCATCACCACGCCGATCGCATCGGCCCCGCAGGCCACCGCGTGCCGCGCCATGGCGGCATCGCGCAGCCCGCAGATCTTCACCAGCAGCTCGGGTCGGGGCGCATCCATGCCCGCCACCGTAGCGCTTTCGAGGACATCGGCCGTCCGCGGACCGTGCCGGGAGAGCACGGGGGCGCCGCGGCCGGGCAGAGGCGCCGGTCCCGGGGCAGTAGCGTTGACCCATGACCGCGTCCAGCCCGCCCCGACCAGCGGCGATGCCGCCTGCCTGGAGCGTGGTGGGTCGCGGCGCCGACGGCCGCACGGCGGTGGTGGATCTCGATGCGCAGGGCGAGGAGCTCTCGCGCGTCGTCGTGGACCTCGAGCAGCTGCCGCAGCTGATCGCCGACCGCGAGGCCCGCGGCGGGCCGCGCTGGGTGTGGAGCGACACCCCGGCCTGGTACGACGCGGTGCTGCGCCGCGGCGTGCGCGCCGGCCGCTGCCACGACCTGCGGCTGGTCCACACGATCCTCCAGCACTCCCTGCTGGTGGCCGATCACGGCCCGATCCGCGCGGCGCGCGCCTGGGAGACGGGGCCGCCGGTCCCGGCCGAGGCCCGCTCGGGCGAGGCGACGCTGTTCGACCTGGACCGCACCGCCGCCACCCAGGGGTCGGTGCCCCATGACCTGGAGGCCGCGCTCGCCGAGCTCGCCCGCCAGCGCTCCGCGATCGACGGCTCCGCCGATCCGGGACGGCTGCGGCTGCTGGCGGCCGCGGAATCGGCCGGGGCGCTGGTCGCCGCCGAGCTGCATGCCGCCGGCATCCCCTGGGACGTGGACGAGCACGACCGGATCCTGCGCGAGGCGCTGGGCCCGCGCCCGTCCCCCGGGCAGACCCCGGCGCGGATGGCGGAGGCCGCCGCGGAGGTGCGTGCCGCCCTCGGCGACCCCCTGGTCAGCCTGGACTCGCCCCCGAAGCTGCTGCGCGCCCTGCACCGGGCCGGCATCGACGTGGAGTCCACCTCCCAGTGGGAGCTGACTGCGCACGAGCATCCGGCGATCGAGCCGCTGCTGCGCTACAAGAAGCTCTCGCGCCTGCTCACCGCCAACGGATGGACCTGGATCGACGAATGGGTCCGCGAGGGCCGGTACCGGCCGCTCTACATCCCCGGCGGGGTGGTCACGGGCCGATGGGCCAGCAACGGCGGCGGCGCCCTCCAGATCCCGCGGCAGCTGCGCCCGGCGCTGCGCGCCGACCCCGGCTGGGTGCTCGTCAACGCCGACGTCGCCCAGCTGGAGCCGCGCGTCCTGGCCGCGATGGCCGGGGACCGGGCGATGGCCGCCGCGGCCGCCGGCACCGACCTGTACGCCGGGATCGTCGCCAGCGGCGTCGTCGCCACCCGGCAGGAGGCGAAGGTCGGGGTGCTGGGCGCCCTCTACGGCGGGACCACGGGGGACAGCGGGCGGATCGTGCCGCGGCTGCGCTCGACCTTCCCCGCCGCGATGGGGCTGGTCGACGAGGCGGCGCGGACGGGGGAGCGGGGCGGCGGCGTCTCGACCTGGCTGGGGCGCTCGTCCCCGGAGCCGGATCCCGCCTGGATCGCCTCCCAGCAGCGGGCGCATCAGGCCGATGCCGATCCGCGCGACGGGGAGCGCGCCCGCCGCGCGGCCCGTGACCGGGGCCGGTTCACCCGGAACTTCGTCGTCCAGGGCACCGCGGCGGAGTGGGCGCTGGCCTGGCTCGCGGACCTGCGGCTGCGCCTGGCGCGCCTGGAGGCGGTGGAGCCGGTCGCGACAGGCTCCGGCCCGGCCCTGGGTGGGCGCGCCCACCTGGCGTTCTTCCTGCACGACGAGGTCATCGTCCACGCGCCGCGGGAGCAGGCCGAGGCCGCGGCGGAGGCGATCCGCGAGGCGGCGGCCGCTGCGGGGCGACTGCTCTTCCCGGGCAGCCCTGTGGACTTCCCGCTGGACCTGCAGATCTCCGAGCGCTCCCAGAAGGGCTGATCCGCGGCGCCGACCCCGGCCCCTCGGTCGCGGCTCAGACGAGCTCGGGCTCCGGGACGGCCGTCGCGCTCGACGTGCTCACCGGGACCGACGATCCGCCCCCACCTCGCGTGCTCGGCGCGTCGGCCGGCTCCGGGGCATCCGCGGGCTCGGGGGCGGTCGCCGCCCGCGCCGCGGCCATCGCCGGCGGCGGCTGGACGGGGGCGGCCTCGCGCGAGGGACCGTCGGGCGCCGCCCCGGCCGCCGCGGCGGCCTTCGTGGCCGTGCACAGCTCCTCGATCTGGAGCCGGCAGGTCCCGCAGCCGGTGCCGGCGCGGGTCGCCTTCGAGACGGCGCCCGCGTTCGTGCTGCCGGCGTGGACGGCCTGGCAGATGGCGCCCTTGGAGACGCCGTTGCACTGGCAGACGATCTCCTCGTCGTCCATCTCGGTGACGGGCCGGGCGGTCCCGGCCGCGCCCTGCACGGCCAGGGGGCGGGCCAGCAGGTGCACCGGGTCCCGCGGCACCGGGGTGGCCCGGGTGAAGGCGGCGCTGAGGGAGGCGGCCGCCTCGTCGTCGCCGATCACGGTCGCGGCGACCAGGCGCCCGTCCTGGACGACGACCTCGGTGAAGCGGCCCCCGGCCGGATCGCTGAGGCGCACCGAGCGCGGGGCATGGCCCGAGGGCCCGGCCCGGTCGATGCGGCCCATCGTCACCAGCGCCAGTCCCACCGCCTTGACCCGCACCAGGTCCCCGCCCCGCGGCCCGGCGGGCACGGGGGCGGCGCCGGTCGCGAGCGCCGGAGACCAGGCCTGGACGAGTCGACGGGCCTGGTCCCAGCCCTGGGCGACGAGGCCGCTGGCGCCCTCGGGCGGCTGGGCGCAGTCGCCGATCGCGAAGATCGCGGGATCCTTCGGGGTGGCCTGGTCCTCGCCGACGACGATCCCGTGCTCGCAGTCCAGGCCGGCCGCGGCGGCGAGGGCGACGGCGGGGACCGTCCCGGTGCACAGGACCATCAGCTCCGCCGGATGCATGCTGCCGTCGGACAGCCGCACCCCGGTCAGGCGGCTGTCGCGGGCCGTGATGCCCGTGGCGTCCACCCCGGTCGCCACGACGATGCCCAGCCGCTCCAGGGCGCCGCGGGTGATGTCGGAGGCGTCGGGGTCCAGCTGGCGCTCCATGAGGCGTTCGCGATGGTGGACCAGGGTGACGCGCATGCCACGCGCGGCCAACCCGGTCGCCACCTCGAGCCCCAGCACGCCTGCGCCGAGGACGACGGCGCGGCGCCCGGGCCCGGCGGCGTCGATGATGCGGCGGGCGTCGTCCAGGTCCTTCAGCGGGCTCACCCCGGAGATCAGCCCGTCATGCGCGGGATCGGGGTCGATGCGCACGCCGGGGATGTCGGGGATCCGCGCGGCCGAGCCCGTGGCGAGCACCAGCCGGTCGTAGGGGTGCCGGTCCCCGCGGGCGTCGACGACCTCGCGCCGCTCCCGGTCGATGGCCACGGCGCGCACGCCGCGCAGCACCCGCACCTGCGGGGAGTCGGCCTGCTCGAGGGCGAGGGAGGTGGCATCGGCCTTGCCGGCGACCACCGAGGACAGCTGCACCCGGTTGTACGGGTCGTGGTCCTCGTGGCCGAGCACGGTGATCTCGGCGGAGGGGTCCTCCCGGGCCAGATCCGCGGCGAAGCGGGAACCGACCATGCCGTGGCCGATCACGACGATCCTCATGCGGGGCTCCTCTCGAGGGAACGGACGGGCAGCACCTCGACCGCCGTCATCTTGAACTCGGGCATGCCGGAGAGCGGGTCCGTGGCGTCATTGGTCAGGAGGTTCGCGCTGCCCTCGCCGGCGTAGTGGAAGGGCATGAACACGGTGTCGGGGCGGATGTCCTCGCTGATCCGGGCGGGGGCGCGGGTCTCTCCGCGGCGGGTGCGCAGCAGCACCACCTCGCCGTCCTCGACGCCGAGGCGGTCCGCCAGAAGCGGGTGCATCTCCACGAAGGAGCCGGGGCGGGCCGCGAGCAGCGAGGGGACGCGGCGGGTCTGGGCGCCGGACTGGTACTGCTCCAGCAGCCGTCCGGTGATCAGGTGCAGCGGGGCCTGCTCGCGCACGTCGTCATCGGGCGCCCGATGCTCCACGGGGATCAGCCGGGCGCGGCCGTCGGGCGTGGGGAAGCCGTCGAGGAACACCCGCGGCGTGCCGGGATGCTCCGGGCCGGGGCAGGGCCACTGGATCGACCCCTCGGCGTCCAGGCGCGCATGGCTGATGCCGGAGTAGTCGGCGCGGCCGCCGGCGGAGGCGCGGGCCAGCTCGTCGAAGACGGCCGCGGGATCGGTGGGGAAGCCGGAGGCGTCGCCGAGGCGGGCGGCGAGCTCGCGGAGGATCCACAGCTCGCTGCGGGCCTGCCCGGGGGCGGGCCGGGCCTGCCGGCGCCGGATCACGCGGCCCTCGAGGTTGGTCATGGTGCCCTCCTCCTCCGCCCATTGGACGACGGGGAGGATCACGTCGGCGCACAGGGCCGTCTCCGACGGCACGGTGTCCAGCACGACCAGCAGGTCCAGCGACGCCAGGCGTTCGCGGACGGCGCCGGCGTTCGGGGCGGAGACCACCACGTTCGCGCCGGCGACCAGCAGGGTCGAGGGGCCGCCGGGCCGGCCCAGCATGTCCAGCAGCTGCACGGCGGGAACGCCCGGGCCCGGCAGGGAGTCGGGGTCCACGCCCCACACGCTGGCGACATGGGCGCGGGCGGCCGGGTCGGAGATCAGCCGGTAGCCGGGGAGCTGGTCGGCCTTGAGGCCGTGCTCGCGACCGCCCTGGCCGTTGCCCTGGCCGGTGATCGGCCCGTAGCCGGAGCCCTCGCGGCCGATGAGCCCCAGCAGCAGCGCCAGGTCGATCGCGGCGGTGACGGTGGCGGTGCCCTGGGTGGACTGCTCCACTCCGCGGCCGGTGAGGATGTAGGCGCCGCGGCCGCCGCGGGAGGGGGAGGCCTGCGCGAGCCGCCGGGCGGTCTCGCGGATCCGTTCGGCGCCGATCCCGCAGACCGCCTCGGCCCGCTCGGGCCACCAGGCCGCGGTCGCGGTGCGCAGCTCGGGCAGGCCCGTGGTGCGCTCGGCCACGTAGTCGGCGTCCAGCAGGCCCTCGGCGAGGACCACGTGGATCAGGGCCAGCAGGACCACGAGGTCGGTCCCGGGGACGGGGGAGAGATGGAGTCCGGCGCCGTCGGCGGTGAGCTTCGCCGTCGCGGAGTCCCGGGGATCCAGCACCATCAGCCCGCCGCGGGAGCGCACGCCCTCGAGATGCTGCACGAACGGCGGCATGGTGGCGGCGACGTTCGAGCCCAGCAGCAGCACGGCGTCGGCGCCGCCGAGGTCCGCCAGCGGGAATCCGAGCCCCCGGTCCAGGCCCAGGGAGCGGTTCGAGGCGGTCGCCGCGGCGGACATGCAGAACCGGCCGTTGTAGTCGATCAGGCGCGAGCCGAGGACCACGCGTGTGAACTTGCCCAGCGCATACGCCTTCTCGTTGGTGAGGCCGCCGCCGCCGAATACGGCCACGGCATCGGCGCCGTCCCGCTGCTGCGCGGTGCGGATCCCGGCGGCGACGAGGTCGAGCGCCTCGTCCCAGCCGGCCTCGCGGAAGCCGCCGTCCGGGGTGCGCAGCTGCGGCATGAGCAGCCGATCCGGGGCGGTGAGGACCTCGGCCGATGTCCATCCCTTGCGGCACAGACCTCCCCGATTGGTCGGGAAGTCGCGCCCCTCGACCACGAGCGGCGGTTGCCCGTCCTGCCCCGCCCGCGCGGAGTCGGCACCGGCCGCCGTGTCGCGCGGCGTGAGGGTCTGCGCGCACTGCAGGGCGCAGTAGGGGCAGTGCGTCGGCGTCCCGGGGAGGGAGCTCGTGCTCGGGCTGGGCATACCCCGAGCCTGCGGCGCGCGGCAGGGTCTTCTCACAGTGCGGTCAGCGCCCGGGACGCCGGGTCACGATTCGGTCACGGCGACGCGGCCTCGGCGACGCAGCGCGCGGGGTGGTGCCGGTCCTGCGCGTCGGCTCAGTAGGGCGGGGGATCGCCCTCGGGCTCTTCCGCCGGATTCCCGAGCCGGGCGGGGCGGGGCGCTGCGGGGCGTCGGATGAACGTCGCGATGAGGTCGCGATATTCGGGAAGGAGCGTCGGCGTCACGAGGTCGGTGTTGTCGAGGATGTCGACGGTGAGATCACGGCCGAGCCGCCATCGGGTGGTGTTCTCGGAGATTCTCACGGGATCGATGTGCTCGTCGGTCTTGATCCGATGATGGGCGACGCACAGGGAATGGAGATTCTCGGGATCCGTGGGCCCGCCGCGCACGGGATCGTCGTGATCGAATTCTTCGATATGGTCGACCTCGCTGCGTCCCCGCGACGGACGCAGGCACCCCGGGGCGGCGCAGACGGGCGTGGTCATCCGCACCTGCTCGATCATCTCCGGGGTGGGCCGGTAGCGCTGCGATGCCCCGGGGAGGTAGGCGCCGGTCGCCGGGTCCACCAGCACACGGTGCCAGTCGGTGCTGCGTGCCGCGAGCCCCCGGGCCATGGTCGCCGGGATCGGGGTGTCCCCGTCGAGGAGGCCGGGCTCGTTCGACCGGCCCATGAGCGTCAGGGCAGGGACGGTGAGGTTGATCCGGCATTCCGTCGCCGGGACGGGAGCGGTCCCGGTGTCCAGGACGGAGCGGGTGAGGATCTCGTAGCGCAGCTCGCCCAGGCTGAGCGGCATGCCCGTCTGCTGGACCTCGTCGTCCACGTCGAAGGGGATCTGCGCCTCGCCGTCGCGCAGGGCGCGGCGCTGCTGGTCCTGCACGGCGCGGGCCGCGGCGTTGATCCGTGCGCCGAACTCCGTCATGCGGTCCAGCGGGCCGGTGACCTCGAGCGTCATGGTGCCGTCGACGAGATCCGGCTCGCGCCAGGCGACGCGGCCCGTGCGGCGCGAGGACCGGGGGCGATCCTCCTCCGTCAGCCGAGTGACCAGCAGCCGCAGCCGGCGCCGGAAGGCGCCGTAGGACATGTCCCGCAGGGGCAGGGAGGCGAGGGCCCGGTCGAGCTCGCCGAGCCGGCGCGGATCCAGCGACGCGGCGTGCCGGAGGACCCGGTCGAACCAGGGCGCCGGGATGGCGGCCGCGTCGAGCAGCGCGAACACCCCGGGAAGCTGCGTGGCGGTCACCGCCCCCGCGATGAGCGCCCGGGCCCGGCGGACGTCGCAGCGCAGCGCCGCGGCGCAGGCGAGATCCGCGGCGGCCTGTTCGTCCCGGACCTCCCGCGCGGGCCGCCCGGAAGGGGCGACGTGGAAGCGCAGGAGGTCCCGCTGGAGATCCGCGTGCTCCTGGGCGCGCCGGGCCGTCCTCTGCTGGAGCGCGAGGACGCGCGGGGAGACGGGATCCGCCGGGACCGCCCCGCCCAGAGGGAGCGCCTGCTGGGCAGGAGCGGTGCCGCCCTCGGGGTCGGGGACTGCTGGCGCCGGCACGGTCACCTCCTGCGGATCGCGGACCCTGCGTCGGGAGCAGCGGCCCAGAACAATGCTGAAGAACGAGGGAGGCGAAAACGCCAGAAACTCCGTGCAGATATGCGCGGCATCCGTGCATCGTCGATGCTGCACGGAATCTGTGACCGCCTCCCCTGATGTGCTTCATTCTATCGCGGGCACGGCTGCAGGTCGAGCGTTTCGCGCCTTTCCTCCGAGAATGTGGAGAACTCTGCATGGGGAGGGGGAGCGTGCGCTCGCCGCGCGCGTCAGCGGTGCGGGGAATCGGTCGGGCGAGACCATTCCCGGATGCGCCGCACCAGCCCTGCGGCATCGAGGCCGTGCGCGACCTCGTGCTGGGCGGGCGTCCCGTAGCGGCGCAGCTCCGTGCGGGAGGTGCCGATGCCCAGGAAGCGGCGCGGCGCATCGTCGAGCTCGGCGGCGACCGCGGCCAGGGAGGTTCCCGCGAGCCATGGCTCGATGACGACGACCTCGGCCCCGGCGTGCGCGCGCAGGGCGGCGCCGTCCAGCGGCAGCGCCGTGGTCGAGGACAGCAGGGTCGCATCCAGCGCGCGGGCTGCCTCGAGGGCCGCGTCGCGCACCGTGCCCAGGGCGATCAGCGTGAGCGGCGGCCGCCGGGCGCTGCCCCGCTCGGCGCTGCCCGTGCGCAGGACGTGCATCGCGCCGTCGGCCGGGATCTGCGTGCGCTGCGCCCGGTCGGAGACGCGCACGTAGTGCAGGCCGGTGTCGGCCGCGGCGGCGCGGAGGGTCGCCTCGACCTCGTCGGAGGTCGCGGGGGCGTGGATCACCATGCCGGGCACCGTCGCGGCGAGCGCGACATCGGCCGGGCCCTGGTGCGTGCGTCCCTCGCCGGACATGTCGAAGGACCCGCCGGAGCCGACCAGCACCCCGCCGACGCCCTGGTGGGCGAGGTCGAGGGTGATCTGCTCGAAGGCCCGCTCGACGAGGAACGGGGCGAAGGTGTGGATGAGGGGCCGGATGCCGTTCAGGGCGAGCCCGGCGCCGGTGCCCACCAGCAGCTGCTCACGGATCCCGACGTTGATGACCCGCTCGGGGTGCGCCCGGGCGGCGTCCTCGAGGTGCTGGGCGGAGATCTCGGCGATCACCACGGCGAGGTCCTCCCGCTCCGCGAGCAGGTCGGTGGCGGTGCGGCCGAAGCGGGCCCGCGGGGAGAGGGCGGCGGGGGCGGTGGCGGTGGAGCTCATCGGGCGGCCTCCGCCTTGTCCTCGACCTGGGCGATGACGGCGTTCGGCCTGCCGGGGACGCGGCGCGACAGCGCCTCCTCGAGCCGGGCGTGGTCGCGGCCGTCGACGCGCAGGGCGTCCCATCCGTGCGCGCGCAGGCGCTGCTCGATGCGCCCCCGCACGGCGTAGGAGGACGAGGCGTTGTCCACCACCACGAGGGTGAGGGCGTCCAGGCCGATGCCGCCGGCGTATTCGATCGCCTCCGTGCACGAGCCCTCGTCGAGCTCCGCGTCGCCCACCAGCACGATCACCCGCGCGGGGCTCCGGCGGATGCGCAGGGCGTGCGCCGCGCCGACGGCGAGGGGCAGCCCGTGGCCCAGGGAGCCGCTGGAGATCTCGACACCGGGGACGAGCAGGCGGTCGGGGTGCAGGCCCAGCGGCGAGTCGAAGTCGGTGAAGGTGTCCAGGACGTCCTCGGGGAAGAAGCCGTGGGCGGCGAGGACGGCGTAGAAGGCCATCGGGCCATGGCCCTTGCTGAGGTAGAAGCGGTCGCGGTCGGGATCATCGGCGGCGGCGGGGGAGACGCGCAGGATCCTCCCGTAGAGCACCTGGAGGACGTCGAGGGTGGAGGTCGCGGCGACGGTGTGCTTCTCGTCGCCGGTGAGGCGGGACATGAGGGCCGTGATGCGCTCGCGGGTGACCGGCGGCGCGCCGAGGATCTGGGGAGATGTCATGCCCTCTACCCTGGAACCTCAAGCTCGCATGAAGTCAAGCCCGCAAGACGTCACGCCCGCACCACGGCGGGCGGGCGGCGCGGGACGACCCGGGGGAGGACCCGCGATGACCACCGTGCACGACCTGACCATCGGCCAGCTCGCCGAGCGCGCGGGCGTGGCGACCTCGGCGCTGCGCTACTACGAGGAGCGCGGCCTCATCGGCTCCCACCGCACCAGCGGAAACCAGCGCCGCTACGAGCAGGCCACCCTGCGCCGAGTCGCCTTCATCCGCGCGGCCCAGAACGTCGGGCTCAGCCTCGAGGAGATCGGGGAGGCGCTCGCCTCCCTCCCCGAGGGCCGCACCCCGACGAAGCGGGACTGGCACCGGCTCAGCCGAGCGTGGCGGCCGCGGCTGGATGAGCAGATCGACCGTCTCGAACGGCTGCGGGACCGGCTGGACGGGTGCATCGGCTGCGGGTGCCTGAGTCTCAAGGCCTGCGCCCTGTACAACCCGGAGGACGAGCTCGCGGCGGAGGGCACCGGCGGCGTGCTGCTGGAGCCGGGCCATGACCCGGAGCCCGGGGACCTGCGGCGCGGGCGCCGCTGACCGGCGGATCCGCGGCTCAGCAGCTCAGCAGCTCCGCCGGGTCGATCGCCGCGAGCCCGGCGGCGGGCGCCGTCAGCCGCGGCGGAGACGACCGGTGCGGGCGAGCAGGTACAGGAAGTACGGCGCCCCGAGGACGGCGGTCGTCGTCCCGGCGGGCAGCTGCCCGGGAGCGATGAGGGAGCGGCCCAGCACATCGGCGACCACCACCAGCGTCGCGCCGAGCAGGACGGTGAGCAGCAGCAGGAACCGGTGCCGGGGGCCGGTGAGCATCCGGGCGGCGTGCGGGGCGACGAGGCCCACGAAGGCGATCACCCCGACGATCGCGGTGGCGGAGGCGGCCAGGACCACCGAGACCCCCAGGATCGTCCAGCGCAGCCCGCCCATCCGCACCCCGAGCACCACCGGGGTGGTCTCGTCGAGCTGGGCGAGGTCGAGGCTGCGCGCCAGGTGCTGGGCGAGCGCGAACGCCGCCACCAGCACGGCCGCGCCGACGAGGGCGTGGACCGGCGTCGCGCCGTAGGTGGAGCCGGCCAGCCAGGTCAGGGCCTTCGCCTGGTTGTAGGGGTCGGTGCCGGCCACGATCATGGTGGTGAGGGCCAGGGCGGCGGTGCCGACCCCGAGCCCGACCAGGACCAGGCGGGTGGTGTCGTCCCGCCCGCCGGTCAGCCCCAGGCCCAGGGTGAGGGCCGCGGCGATCCCCCCGCCGATCAGCGCGCCGGCGATGATGCCGGAGAATCCGACGCCCGGCAGCACGAGCAGGGAGACGATCGCCCCGGTGCCGGCGCCCGCGCTGACGCCGAGCAGGCCGGGGTCCGCGAGCGGGTTGCGGGTGACCGCCTGGACCAGCGCCCCGGACAGGGCGAGGGAGGCGCCGGCGACCGCCGCCACCGCCACCCGCGGCCAGCGGGTGGACAGCACGATCTCCAGACGGACGCTCGCGGCGCCGCGCAGCCAGTTGGCCACGTCGCCCAGGAGCACCGTCGCATCGCCCAGCAGCAGCCCGGCGACCAGCGCCCCCATCAGCAGGGCGAGCGCCGCGACGATCGTGTAGGGGTGGCGCCACCAGGCCAGCCGGGCGCGCAGTCCGGCGGCGGAGGAGAGGGTCGAGGCCCGGCCGTGCCCCGCGCCCCGGCGGTCGCCCAGGAGGAAGGCGATCACGATCATCACCGCGGCGCCCAGCAGGCTGGTCGCGACGCCGGTGGGGACGTCGAGCGCGCCGAGCGCACCGAGCACCGAGCGCAGGGCGACGTCCGCCCCGAGGGAGACGACGGCCCCGGCCAGGGCGGCCGCGGCCATGAGGGCGGCGCTGCGGCGCAGGGCCTGGACCTTCACGCCCAGCAGCCGCACCACCGCGGGGGCGGCGAGGCCGACGAAGCCGAGCGGCCCCACCACGGACACGGCGCCCGCCGCGAGGGCCACCGCGCAGCACACGGTGAGCACGCGCACCCGCGCCACCGGCACGCCGAGCGAGCGGGCGGTGTCCTCGCCCAGGGCCAGCACGTCCAGCCGCCGCGACAAGGCGAACAGGCCCACGGCCCCCACCGCGAGGAGCGGCGAGGCCTGCAGCAGCGGGGCCGAGCTGATCTGCGCGAGGGAGCCCGAGCCCCAGCTGTACAGCCCTTCGGTGGACTCGGTGTTCAGCAGGATCAGCATCGAGGTGAGCGACCCGATGGCCATGGCCAGCACGCTGCCGCCCAGCACGAGGCGCACCGGATCGGATCCGCCGCGGGTCAGGAGCATGGTGGCCCCGGCCGCGGCGAGCCCTCCGGCGAAGGCGAGCAGCGATCCGGTGATCCCGCCGATGCCGATCCCGAGCACCGCGGCGAGGGTGAGCGCGAAGAAGGCGCCCGCGTTGACGGCGAGGGTGTCCGGGGAGGCCAGCGGATTGCGGGTGAGGGTCTGCAGCGCCGCGCCGGACAGGCCCAGGGCGGCGCCGAGCGCCGCCCCGGCCAGCAGTCGCGGCACCCGGGTGGTGAGCACGAGGGCCCGCGTCTGCTCGTCGCCGCGTCCGAGGAGGGCGCTGATCACCTCCCCGGGGGTCATGCCGGAGGTGCCCTGGGCGATGTTCAGCACCCCCAGCACGGCCAGGGCGGCGACGAGCCCCAGCATCAGCAGTCCGTAGGCGCCCCAGCGCCGCGCGCGGCGGGCGGGGCCGGGCGCCGTCGCGGCACCGGTCCCGCCCGCCGGCCGGGTCGCGGCGTGCTGCGGGGCGAGGGTCATGCCAGCGTCTCGACGAGCAGGTCGAGCCAGCGGATCATCGCGATGGGGCCGCCGTAGGGCCACATCTGGGTGATGTTGTGCAGGCGGCCCTCGGCGACGGCGGGGATCGACTCCCAGGCGCTCTGGCCGGTGAGGGAGGCGGCGACCTGGTCATCGGCCGGGTCGGTCCAGCTGAGGATGGTGGCGTCGTCGGGGAGGTTCGCGACCATCGCCTCGAGGTCCCAGCTGCCCAGGCCCCAGGCGTCGTCGCCGGGGTCGGTGAAGCCGTTGGTCAGGCCCGCGGCGTCGGCCACCGCCCCGGCGAGGGAGCGGGTGCCGTGCATGCGGAAGAGGATCTGGCCGGCGTTCTCGGAGGCGTTGACGAACACGAAGCTGCCGGTGACGCCGGCGAGCTGCTCCTTCGCCTCGGCCAGGCGCGCCTCGTAGGCCTGGAGGTTCTCCTCGGCCTGGTCGGGACGGCCGACGGCGAGGCCGACGGTGCGGTGGTTCTCCTGCATGATCTCGATCGGCCGGTCGCCGACGGGGGCCTGGATCGTGAGCACGGGCGCGATCTGCTGCACCTGGTCGAGCGCCGTCTCGGGGATCGAGCTGTCGGTGCCGATGATGACGTCGGGGGCCAGGGTCGCGATGGTCTCGATGCTGGGCTCGCGGCGGGTGCCGAGCTCCGTGACGCCGGCGGGGATCGGGGCCGTGCTCGTGCCCCAGGCGGTGTAGCCCTCGATGTCGGTGGCGCCGGTGAGCGGGCCGCCGACGGCGATGATGTCCTCCAGGACGCTCCACTCCAGGCCCGCGACGCCGGTGGGGTTCGCCGGCACCTCGACCTCGGTGCCGTCGCCGCTGGTCACCGTGACGGTGCCGGCGTCGCCGGAGGCCTGGTCCGCCCCCGAGCCGGAGGCGGGGCCGGTGGTGGCGTCGGTCGCCGGGTCGGTGGTGCCGCAGGCGGCCAGGCCCAGGCCGGCGAGGCCGAGGCCCGCGCCGGACAGGGCGAGGCGGCGGGAGAAGCGGGGAGCGGTCATGGTGTTCCTCCGGGAGGGGGTGGGATGCGCGGTGCGCGGGATCGCGGCGCGCGGTGATCGCCGGGGCCGCGGGCGGCCCGGGGCGGACGGTCAGAGCGACAGGGCGGGCAGGTCCTCGACCTCGTCGAGCAGCGTGAGGGTCTCGATGCGCACGGTGCCGGAGCGGGGGTCCGTCACGGCCTGCACCGGGACCTGGTAGGTCCGGGTGAGGCGCGCGGAGGTCATCACCGCGGCCGGCGGGCCCGCCGCGACGACGCGGCCCTCCTCCAGGAGGATCACCTCGTCGGCGAGCGCCGCGGCGTGCTGCAGATCGTGCAGGACCAGGCCGACGGCGAGGCCGCGTTCCCGGGCGAGCCGGCGCACCAGGCGCAGCAGCTCGACCTGATGGCGCAGGTCCAGGTGGTTGGTGGGCTCGTCCAGCAGCATCACCTCGGGGTCCTGCGCCAGGCACGAGGCCAGCCAGACCCGCTGCAGCTGCCCGCCGGAGAGGGTCTCCACGGTCCGGTCGGCGAGGTCCGTGAGGGTGGTGGCCTCGAGCGCGGACTCGACGACCTCGCGGCCGGCGGGGTCGTGGCCGGTGAGGCGGGAGCGGTGCGGATGCCGCCCGAACTCGACGACGTCGCGGACGGTGAATCCGGAGGGGACCGGCCGCTGCTGGGCCAGCAGCGCCAGGCGCTGGGCCAGCTCCCGGGGCCGATGGGCCGCCAGCGGACGATCGCCCAGGGCCAGGTGCCCGCTCTGCGTCGGGTGCAGCCCGGCCAGGGCGCGCAGCAGCGTGGACTTCCCGGAGCCGTTGGGGCCGATGAGCACGGTGATCCGGCCCGGGTGGAGATGCGTGCTCACCTCGTGCACCGCGGGGACGCCGTCGTAGGAGAGGGTCACGGACTCCGCGCGCAGCAGCGGCGCGGCCGGTCCGGCGTCAGCATCCGGTCCGGCGGCAGCGGCTCCCGGTCGCGTCGCCACGCTCAGGGGCGCCACGGCCGCCGGGGCCTGCGAATTCTGCGTGTCAGTGCTCACGAAAACAGATTAGGGTTGCCTTATCTCAGCGGCAACGTGTGTCCACCGCGGCGTGCTCCAGCTCACGTTCCCGCGGGGCCGGCCCGTGGCGGTCCGCGGCCGCCGGGGCCGCGGGCGGTCAGCGCCCCAGGGTTCCCGCCACCACCCGCAGCGCGCTGACGGCCTTCGCGGGCGCTCCGGGCCGGTCGACCTCGCCGATCTCCGCGACGTCCAGGGCATCCAGCGCCCGCAGCAGGCGGTCGCTGCTGGCGACCTGCCGGAGCAGCAGCTCGTGGTCGACGCAGTCCTCGACCCGCGCGGAGAGCAGGTACGGGGGCGCGGTGACGAGGCTGACGGCGGGGATGAGCTCCTCGAACAGCGGCTCGCCCTCGCCGAAGTGGATCAGGGCCCCGGGGCGGGAGATGCGCACGGGGCGGTCCGTCGCGCCCTGCCAGGTCCTGCGGGCGAGCGCCGCCAGCTGCGGGGTGGTCGCATACAGGAGCTCGGGCTCCGATGCCCCCGTGGGGGAGAGCTCGTCCCCGTCCTCCCGCATCGATCGGGCTCCCAGGTGCTCGATCGCGAGCCCGGCCACGGCCCGGCGATTGCCGTGCCCGCCCTTCCACCAGCGGGGATGGTCGGCCAGCCACCGGGTGGTCGCCTGGCCGTGCTCGGTGAGGGCGGGGATGCGCAGGTGGCCGGTCGTGAAGACGAGCACCACGGTGCGCCGGGGTCGGGTTCGCTGCAGGGATGCGGCGATCTCCAGCAGGGCCAGATGCCCGTTCTCCTCCACGCTGTTGGGGCCGTCGGTGTGGGTGACCAGCAGGATCGTCTCCTGCGGACGCTCGGAGCCCTCGACCGCCGACCATACGGTGCGGGTGGGGGTGTCCGGGTGCAGGGCGGCGGGCAGCGCCAGATGCGCGCGGCGGCGCTCGCGCGCTGCGGAGACGACGGCATCGGCGGCCGCTCCGGCGACGAAGACCGCCGGCAGGTCCTGGTACGGGAGGGTGAACGGGAGGACCTGGTCCCGAGCGCCGGAGGCGCGGATGCCGCGCCAGGCGAGGACCACGGCGCGCACCCCGGCGCGGCGGGCCGCGCCCAGGCCGAGGGCATGCAGGGTCGCCGGCAGCAGCGGATGCTCGGCGCGGGGCCACGGCTCGGAGCCCTCCCAGACGTGGACGACCTCGCCCATCGGCCAGGAACGGTTGTCGACCTCGAGCACCGCTATCCCGTCGCGGGCCCGTGACCAGCGCGGCAGCAGGCCTCCCAGATGGCGCAGCGGCCCGCGGACGCCGCCTTCCGGCGTGGTGCCGGAGTAGTGCAGGGGCGCGGAGACGGGGATCCGTCGGGCGGGTGCGGGACCGGTCCGGGCGGGGGCGCCGGCATCGGCACCGGCCTCGGCCTCGATCTCGAGGACGATGTCGGAGGCGCTCGGCGGGTCCCAGCGGGTGAAGCGGTGCTCGTCCGTGTGCACGGGCAGGTCCAGCTCCCGCAGCCGCGCGACGATGTCGTCGATCAGCGCCTCGTGGGCCGGGCTCCCGGTCAGCCGCGGCCCCAGGGCGTCCAGGCGGGAGATGCCCTCGCGGGCGGCGGAGATGTCCACGCGGCGATGCTAGACCCGGCGGATGGGAGAGCTCAGGGGGCGTCGACCTCCTGCAGCTCTCCGAGCAGGCCGAAGACCGGCTCGTCCATCTCGACCTGCATCATGAGGAGGCAGCAGGTGCCGTCGGGGTCGACGAAGAAGTCCGTGCCCAGGCCGCCGGACCAGCCGAAGCGCCCGCGGTGGGGGCCGGCCGTGGTGACGCCGACCCCGAAGCCCCATCCGCCGGACTCCCAGAAGCCGGGGAAGAAGCTGTCCTCGCGCTTGATGCCCGCATCGATCTGGTCGCGGCGCATCTCCGCGAGCAGATCGGGGTCGATCAGGCGGCCGTCGAGCAGGGCGCGCAGGAAGGCGTGGACGTCCGCGAGGGTCGAGACGAGCTCGCTGTGGCTCACGTCGAAGGGGGCCGGCGCCGCGGAGAACCCGGCCGCCGCCGGCTCCGTCTGCTCGAAGCCCGCGGGGGTGCGGCGCCACGCCGGCAGCAGCCGATGCACCTGCTCGGGCGGGACGCTGAAGCCGGTGTCGACCATGCCGGCGGGGGAGAGGACCGTCCGCCGCAGGACCTGGGCGGTGCTCCCTCCGCCCGCGCGTCCCAGCAGGATCCCGAGCAGGCCGAAGGAGTGGTGGTAGCGCCAGCCCTCCCCGGGCTGGAAGGCGAGCGGCAGGGAGGCCAGGGCGTCCAGCCAGGCGCCGGCGTCGAGGGCCACCGGCTCGGCGCCGGCCTCGACCTGCGCGGAGATCATCGCGCGCTTCAGCGGGGAGTCGGTGGTCATCATCCCCACGCCGGAGGTGCAGGTCAGCAGGTGCCGGACGGTGATCGGGCGGCGCAGCGGCTCGGTGTCCTCGAGCGGGGCATCGGGCGCACGGAGCACCCGCGGCGCGGCCAGCTGCGGCAGCCAGGAGGCGACCGGCTCGTCGAGGTCGAGCACGCCCTCCTGGACCAGCCGCAGGGTCGCGACGGCGGTGATCGCCTTGGTCATCGACTGGATCCGGAAGATCGCGTCCGCGGTGAGGGCGGGGCCGTCGGGGCCCGTGGCGCCGAGGACGAGGGGGTCGAGGTCCGTGCCGTAGGACGCGACGACCCCCGGCATGGTGCCCTGTGCGACGTGGCGGGACAGAAGGGCGTGCAGGCTGCTCATCGGGACCTCCGGGTCGGGATGGCCAGGATAGTGCGCGGGCCCCGCCGGTCCGGCGGCCGGTCCGATCCCGTCCGCTCCGGCGCACCCCGATACGGTGCGGGCATGATCCGTCACACCGTCGCCTTCACCCTCGTCCACGCCCCGGGATCCCCGGAGGAGCAGGACTTCCTCACCCGCGGGCCGGAGCTGCTGCGCGCGATCCCGGGCGTCACGGACTTCACCGTCTCGCGCCAGGTCAGCCCCAAGAGCGACTTCCGGTTCCAGTTCGCCATGAGCTTCGCCGACGAGGAGGCCTACGCGGCGTACGACGCGCACCCGGACCATCGGGGATTCGTCGCCGAGCGGTGGCAGAGCGAGGTCGCCCGCTTCGAAGAGCTGGACTTCGTCGCCTACCCCTGAGCGGCGCGGCCCGGGAGCGGCCCGGCGGGGAGCGCGCGTGCACCGGACGCGGACACGGCGGGCCGATCGCCTCGGCCCGCCGTGGTCCAGAGATGTCCGTCCGCTTCCGCGGACGTCCTCGGCCCGGGTGCGAGACCTGAGCACGCCCGATCGGCCGCTGCGCGCGCCGATCGAATCCCTTGGTCTCGCCCGGACCGGAGTCCTCGCGCCGGAGCGCGCCTCAGCCTATCGGCACCGACGCGGCCGCGTGGGCCGCAGGAGCTCCCGCGGGCCATCGGAAGGATCACGTCCTCAGGATTTGCCCGAGCGGCGCGGGGCATGGCCCCGGGTTCTGCGGGGTCCCCGCGCTGGCCATCCGCGCGGCGCGCGAAGCTGGGCTTATGTGACCCACAGGCCAAACTGTTGAAAGGGGTCGTGACCCCGGAGTAGCGTCGCGGCCCGTGAACACCTCCTCGTCCGCGCCGGCCGCTCCGGCGCCCTCCCGCAACCCCCTGCGCGCCCTCGCGCGCATCCCCTTCGGATGGCAGGTCCTCATCGGGCTCGCGCTCGGCGTGGCCCTGGGCCTCGTCGCCGCGAGCATCGGCCCCGTCCCGGGCGCCGGCGAGGACGGCGGCGACGGTCCCAACTGGCTGACCACCACGCTGCAGACCATCGGCGGAACCTTCGTGACGCTGCTGAAGGCGCTCGTGCCGCCGCTGATCTTCCTCGCGATCGTCACCTCCATCGCCAACCTGCGTCAGGTCACCAATGCGGCGCGCCTGGCCTGGAAGACGCTGCTGTGGTTCGCGATCACCTCCCTGATCGCGGTGGTCATCGGCATCGGCCTGGGTGCCGTGACCGGGCCCGGGCACCGCACCGGCGTGGACGCCTCCGCGGCCCAGGCATCCTCGACCCAGGGCGGCTGGCTCGACTTCCTCACCGGCCTCGTGCCCGCGAACTTCCTCGGGATCACCGGGAGCGCGGGCGATGACGGCTCCGTCTCCCTGAGCTTCAACGCCCTGCAGATCCTGGTCATCTCCATCGCCGTCGGCGTCGCTGTGCTGTCCATCGGCGAGAAGGCCGAGCCGTTCCTGCGCTTCACCTCCTCCGCGCTGGAGATCGTGCAGAAGCTGCTGTGGTGGGTCATCCGCCTCGCGCCGATCGGCACCGTCGGCCTGCTGGGCAATGCCGTGGCCAGCTACGGCTGGGACGCCATCGGGCAGCTCGGCGTGTTCGTGGCCGATGTCTACATCGGCATGCTGCTGGTGCTGCTCGTCGTCTACCCGGTCCTGCTGAAGGCCAACGGCCTGAGCATCGGCTCGTTCTTCCGCGGCGTGTGGCCGGCGACCTCCCTGGGGTTCGTCTCGCGCAGCTCCCTGGGGACCATGCCGATGACGCAGACCGTCACCGAGCGCATGGGCGTGCCGCGCCACTACGCCTCCTTCGCCGTGCCGCTGGGCGCGACCACCAAGATGGACGGCTGCGCCGCGATCTACCCGGCGCTGGCCGCGATCTTCGTGGCGAACTTCTACGGCGTGCAGCTGGGGGTCACCGACTACCTGCTGATCGTGCTGGTCTCGGTGCTCGGCTCCGCGGCGACCGCCGGCATGACCGGCGCGACCGTCATGCTCACCCTGACCCTGTCCACCCTGGGCCTGCCGCTGGAGGGCGTGGGCCTGCTGCTGGCGATCGACCCGATCCTGGACATGGGCCGCACCGCCCTGAACGTCACGGGACAGTCGCTGGTGCCGGTCATCGTCGCGAAGCGCGAGAAGATCCTGGATCGCGCGCGCTACGACGCGACGCGCCGCACCTCCTTCTCGGCCATCCAGGAGGAGCAGGAGGCGGCGCGCGCCGAGGCCCGCGAGGACTCCGCCGAGCGTGTCCCGGCCTGACCCTCGCGGTCTGACCCTCCCGGTCCGACCCTCCCGCCGCCGCGCCGGTCCGTGCTCCCCTCCCGGGGCGCGCGGACCGGCGCGGCGGTGCTCCGGCGGACCGTCGCGGGTCAGCCCGTGGTCAGCGCCAGCACGTACAGGGCGAACACGGCCAGGTGGGCCGTGCCGTGGATCGCGCCGACCGTCCGCGAGGAGAAGGTGACCGCGCTCAGCATCAGCGTGATGCCCAGCAGCATCAGGTTCTCCGCGCTCTCGCCGAGCACGACCCGCTGCCCGGTGAGCATCCCGATCCCGAGGACCGCCGGGACGGTCAGGCCGACCGTCGAGACCAGCGCGCCGTGGCACAGGTTCACCGCCCGCTGCATCTGCCCGGCCAGCGCCGCCCGGACGGCGGTGATCGACTCGGGCAGGAACACGATCATCGCGATGACCAGCCCGGCCAGCGCCGGGCGAGCCCCCAGCCGGGTCAGGCCGTCCTCGAGCATCGCGGCCATGTCATGGGAGAGCAGGACGATGGGCAGCACGGCGGCCACCAGCAGGGCCAGGCGGCCCAGGACCTCGCCGCGATGCTCGCGCAGCACCGCGCCGACGCCGCTCCCGCCCCCGGGGCCGGGCCCCGGGGCGGACGCGGCGGAACCGGTCCCTGTCGCCTCCCGGAAGTCTCCGGACTGCGGGCCCATCTGCCGGGCGAGGAAGACGGCGTAGGTCCCGGCGGTGAGGACGAGGACCGCGACCCCCTGGCCGGTGCCGAGGGACCCGGCGGTGCCCAGGACCGTGGGGGCGGCGAGCCCCAGGGCGCCCAGCACGAGGATCATCGCGAGATAGGCGGAGGTCCCGGCGCGGCGATGCGCCAGAGCGCCGTGGCGGATGCCGCCCGCCACCAGGCAGAGGCCGATCACCAGGTTCATGATGATCATCGCCACGGCCGTGACGGAGTCCCGGGCGATGGTGGCGTGCTCGCCCGGTCCCAGCATCACCGCGACGATGAGCACCACCTCGATGAGCACGATGGACAGCGTCAGCACGAGGGAGCCGTAGGGGTCGCCGAGCCGGTGGGCCAGGTGCTCCGCCTGGTGGACGACGCCGAAGGCGCACAGCACGATCACGGCGATGATCTCGGCGAGCAGGCCGGCGAGGGCCGAGGCGGGCAGGGAGGGCAGAGCGGCGAGGGCGGGGGAGGACAGGGCGGCGACGGCTCCCCAGCCCAGCACGAGGCGGAGGAGGACGGCCGGGGTGAGGAGGGAGCGCAGCGCGGCGGCGGGAGCGGGCATGACCGTGGGGTCCTGTTCCGCAGGGTCGTCCCTGCATGCCGTGCCCGGCCGGGTCGTCCCGGCCGCCGCGCCCAAGGGGGCGCTGCCCTCAGCGTACCGGCGCCGCTGCTCGCGATGACCGCTCCCTCGACGAGCACGAACACTCGACCGCGCCGAAAGGCAGGATCGCTACACTGCAGGCGGATGAGGCGTCCACGGTGCTCGGAGGGGAAATACCCGGTGGGAGTACTCACGCCGAGGCTGTGCTCACGACATCCACCGGCGCGTTCTCTGTCTCCCAGCAGTCATGTCGAAGGAGAAGAATGAACGGCGACGGCTTTGTGGGGTTGTTCCTGCTGGTCTGGATCAGTATTGCGATTCTCTCGGGAGGCCTGGCTCAGTCGCGCGGACGTTCGGGCTGGCGCTGGTTCCTGGCGACTCTCCTTGCTGGACCGCTGGCCTGCGCTGTGCTCGTGGTGTGGCCGATGGTCCCGAGCCGGAATGCGCGAGGCCGCTAGGCGTCGCTCTCGTTTCCTCCGCCCGGCACCTGGGGAGC
Source organism: Brachybacterium phenoliresistens (assembly GCF_000576425.1). Classification (GTDB taxonomy): domain Bacteria; phylum Actinomycetota; class Actinomycetes; order Actinomycetales; family Dermabacteraceae; genus Brachybacterium; species Brachybacterium phenoliresistens. Next base: position 102,677 of record NZ_KK069994.1, read on the forward strand.
GCGGGGCCGTCGTGCACGGCTGGCCGGGCGGGTGCACCCGGGGGGGCCGCCTCCGTGGTCGCGGTCGCTCGGTGGCGCAGGGGGCGGTTCGATCCCGTCGGCGCGTATTCCCTTGTGCGCTGGATCACGCGGTGGAATCCTCGGGGGATGGATGCCACCACGCTCATCGGCCGGGAGTCGCAGCGCCTCGCCGACCTCCTCGTCCGTGCCGACCCCGCCGCCGCCGTCCCGACCTGCCCCGGCTGGGACGCGGCGGAGCTGCTGGCCCACGTGACGCAGGTCCACGGCTTCTGGGCGGAGGTGCTCGCATCCCGAGCCTCCACCGATGCCCAGATCGAAGCGCTCGAGAGCTCGCTCGAGCCGCCGCCGAAGGACCCCGAGGCCCTGGCCGCCGCCCGCGCCGAGGCGACCGCGGCCCTGCTCGCCCAGCTCGGGACGCGCGCGGACGAGGAGCCGGCGTGGAGCTGGCTGTCCTCGGACCAGTCGCTCGGCTTCACCCGGCGCATGCAGCTCCACGAGGCGACGATGCACCGCGTCGATGCCGAGCTGACCTGCGGGCAGGCGGTGACGGAGCCCGGCGAGGAGGTCGCCGTGGACGGGATCGCCCACTGCGCGGACGTGATGTGGGAGGCGGACCACCAGTGGACGTCCATGCAGCGCGCCGTCGTCCCCGTCGCCCTGCTGGTGCTGCGACCGCAGGGCGGCCCTGAGACCTTCGTCGAGCTCAGCCGCGCCGCGGCGACCGGGGAGGACGAGGAGGACATCGTCGTCGCCCGCCGAGCCCCCGACCAGGACCTCGCCCCCGGCACCGCGCTGCGCGAGCTGCCCCGCGCCGAGGCGACCGGGAGCCCCGTGGCGCTGTACCTGTGGACCTGGGGGCGCGGCCTCGCCCTCGAGGCGCTGGCCGGCGGCGCGGAGTCGGTCGACGTGACCGGCGATCCGGACGCCGTCGCGGCGCTGGAGGCGCTGCTGCGCCGCGGCCTGCAGTGAGGGCTCAGTCCCCGACGTACCGGGCGAGGTGCTCCCCGGTCAGCCCCGCGCGCTGGGCGATGATCTGCGCCGGCCTACCCTCGAAGATCACGCGGCCGCCGTCCTGACCGGCGCCCGGCCCCAGGTCGATGATCCAGTCGGCGTGGGCCATCACCGCCTGGTGGTGCTCGATGACGATCACCGTCCGACCCCCGTCGACCAGGCGGTCCAGGAGGCCCAGGAGCTGGCGGACATCGGCCAGGTGCAGGCCGGTGGTGGGCTCGTCCAGGACCAGCACCGCGCCCTTCTCGCCCATCCGGATGGCGAGCTTGAGCCGCTGGCGCTCGCCGCCGGAGAGGGTGTTCAGCGGCTGGCCCAGGCGCAGGTATCCCAGGCCCACGTCCTCGAGATGGCCGAGGACCTTCTTCACGGCCGGGATCCTCGCCTCCCCGGAGCCGAAGACCTCCGTGGCCGCGCTGACCGACAGGTCCAGCACCTCGGCGATGTTCAGGCCGCCCAGGCGGTACTCGAGGACCTCGGCCATGAACCGCAGCCCGCCGCAGTCCTCGCAGGGGGTCTCGACCGTCTCCATGAAGCCGAGCTCGGTGAAGATGCGGCCGTTGCCCTTGCAGGTGGGGCAGGCGCCCGTGGAGTTGGCGCTGAACAGCCCCGGGGCGACGTCGTTCTTCTTGGCGAAGGCCTTGCGGATCGGCTCGAGGATCCCGGTGTAGGTCGCGGGATTGGAGCGGCGGGACCCGGTGATCGCGCTCTGGTCGACGACGACCACGTCCTCGCGGCCCGCGAGATGCCCGTGGATCAGGGAGCTCTTGCCGGAGCCGGCGACGCCCGTGACGACGGTCAGCACGCCCGTGGGCACATCGACGTCCACGTCCTGGAGGTTGTTCTGGTGGGCCCCGCGGATCTCGAGGGCTCCGCGGGCGGTGCGGACCTCGTCCTTGGGCCGGACCCGGTCCTCGAGGTGGCGCCCGGTGAGGGTGTCGCTCGAGCGCAGCCCGTCGAAGCTGCCCTCGTAGCAGACGGTGCCGCCCTCGGAACCGGCCCGCGGGCCCAGGTCGACGACGTGGTCGGCGATCGCGATGGTCTCCGGCTTGTGCTCGACCACCAGCACGGTGTTGCCTTTGTCCCGCAGCTCCAGCAGCAGGCGGTTCATGCGCTGGATGTCGTGGGGGTGCAGGCCGATGGTCGGCTCGTCGAACACATAGGTGACGTCGGTCAGGGCGGAGCCCAGGTGGCGGATCATCTTCGCGCGCTGCGACTCGCCTCCCGAGAGGGTCCCCGAGGGGCGCTCCAGGGAGAGGTAGCCCAGGCCGATCTCCACGAACTTGTCGAACAGGTGCAGCAGGCTGCGCACCAGCGGGGCGACGGAGGGGTCCTCGATGCCGCGGGCCCACTCGGCGGCGTCGGTGATCTGCATGCGGCACACGTCCGCGATGCTCGCGCCGCGGATGAGGGAGGACCGCGCCGCCTCCGTGAGGCGGGTCCCCTCGCAGGCCGGGCAGGCCGTGAACACGGCGGCGGACTCCACGAAGCGGCGCACATGCGGCTGCAGGGAGGCGGGGTCCTTGGAGAACATCGACTCGCGCAGCTTGGGGATCAGGCCCTGGTAGGTCATGTTCATCCCCAGCGCCTTGATCTTCCCCTTCTCGCGGTGCAGGAAGTCGTGGCGCTCGGTCTCGGTGTAGTCGCGGATCGGCTTGTCGCCGTCGAGCATGCCGGACTCGGAGAAGCCGCGGACCATCCAGCCGTCGGCCTTGTAGCCGGGCACCAGGATCGCGCCCTCGTTCAGGGACTTCGACTCGTCCACGATCACCGACAGGTCCAGGTCGGAGACGGTGCCGCGCCCTTCGCACTCCGGGCACATCCCGCCGAGGTAGACCTGCTCCCGGACCTTCTTCTTCTCGACCTCGCCGCCGGCCCGCCGGGTGCTCATGACACCGGTCGCGATCGAGGTGGGCACGTTGAAGGCGAAGGCCGTCGGCGGGCCGACGTAGGGGTCGCCGATCCGGCTGAACAGGTGGCGCAGCATCGCGTTGGCATCGGTCACCGTGCCGACGGTCGAGCGCACGTTCGCGCCCAGCCGTTCCTGGTCCACGAGGATCGCGGTCGTGATCCCCTCGAGCCGGTCCACGTCGGGCCGGGGGAGCGAGGGCATGAAGCCCTGCACGAAGGTCGAGTAGGTCTCGTCGATCAGGCGTCGCGACTCCGCCGCGATGGTCCCGAACACGAGGGAGCTCTTCCCGGAGCCGGACACACCGGTGAACACCGTGAGCCGGCGCTTGGGGATCGCGATGCTCACCTCCCGCAGATTGTTCTCCCGCGCGCCCTCCACACGGATCATGTCGTGGGCGTCGGCGGAGATCGGACGGGTATCGGTCGACGGATCGGACATCGGTCCTCCTGCACGGAAACGTCGGGCCCGGCCCTGCGCACGGCCCCCGGTCACCATCATGACGTGCCGATGCCCGTCGATGTGACCGACCGCGCGGACTTCTGCCCGACTAGCCTGGGGCGGTGACCCACTACGACATCGCCCTGATCGGATCCGGCTCCGCGAACTCGCTGCCCGGTCCGGACCTCTCCGAGACCACGATCGTCCAGATCGACCGCGGCGTCGGCCCCGAGCACCGGTTCGGGGGGACCTGCCTGAACCTCGGGTGCATCCCCACCAAGATGTTCGTGCACACCGCGAACCTGGCCTCCGCCCCCGCCCGCTCCAGCCGCTTCGGCGTGGACGAGACCCTCGACGCCGTCCGCTGGCGGGACGTGCGCGACCGCATCTTCGGGCGCATCGACCCGATCAGCGCCGGAGGCGAGGACTACCGCGCCCACCACGAGGACAACGCGAACCTCACCCTGCTGCGCGGCACCGCCCGCTTCACCCGACCGGCGTCCGAGGGCCTGCACCACCTGCGGGTCGAGCTCGCCGACGGCGGCACCGAGGAGATCAGCGCCGGCACCGTGGTGATCGGCGCCGGGTCCCGTCCCGCCATGCCGCCGATCGCCGGGCTGGCCGAGGCCCGGCCGCTGACCTCGGACACCATCATGCGGATCGACGAGCTGCCGGCCTCGATCGCGATCCTCGGCTCCGGCGTCATCGCCGCCGAGCTCGCGCACGTGCTCGCCTCCTTCGGCGTCGAGGTCACGATCATCGCCCGCGGCGACCGGCTGCTGCGCCGGGCCGACGACGACGTCTCCGCCCGCCTGACCGAGGTGCTCTCCGCGAGGATGCACGTGGTCACCGGGTTCCATGCCACCCGCGTCGAGCGCGACGACGACGGCGTGCGCCTGCACGGGGAGCGCGGCGGCGCCGCCGCGACGATCCGCGCCGAGGAGCTGCTCGTCGCCACGGGCCGCACCCCCAACGCCGACCTGGTGGACGCGGCGGCCGCCGGCATCGACGTGAGCGGGGACGGCCGCATCGAGGTCGATGCGTACCAGCGGGTGCTCGCCGGCGGCGAGGTGCTGCCCGGCGCCTGGGCGCTCGGGGACGTCTCCAGCCCCCACCAGCTCAAGCATGTGGCCAACCACGAGCTGCGCATCGTGCGCCACAACCTGCGCCATCCCGAGGCGCTGCGCCGCTCGGACGAGATGCCCGTCGCCTACGGCGTGTTCTCCAGCCCGCAGGTCGCAGCCGTCGGCATGACCGAGAAGGAGGCCCGCGCCTCCGGCCGCACGGTGCGCGTGGCCGTGCAGGAGTACGCCTCGATCGCCTACGGCTGGGCGATGGAGGACACCACGGGCTTCGCGAAGATCATCGTGGACGCGGACAGCGAGCTGTTCCTGGGCGCGCACATCATCGGCCCCGAGGCGACGAGCCTCATCCAGCTGATCACGCAGGCGATGAGCACGGGGCAGCGCCCCCGCGACATCGCCGCCACCCAGTACTGGATCCATCCCGCGATGCCGGAGCTGATCGAGAACGCCCTGCTGCAGCTGGTGTGACCCCGGCGGAGGGCCGGGAGCCGTCGCTCAGCCCGTGCCCTCCGCCTGGCCGGGCATGCAGGACTTCAGGGGATCGGCCACGATGACCGGCTCCTCGGTGGCCTCCTGCGAGGTCTCCGCGTCCTCCGGCGTGGTGGTCTGCTCCTCGGTGGTCTCCTCGGCGCTGGGCTCCTCGGTCGGGGTCGTGGTCGCCGTGGAGGAGTCGGCCGGGGCCGAGGGCTCCGCCGGGGCGGTCGGCTCGGCGGAGGGGTCCTCGCCGCGCACCGACTCCGGAGCGACCTGCGACATGGAGTCCTCGATCGACGCCTGCACCCACTGCTCGATGTAGTCGTAGTCCGGCCGTCCGGGGTTCGTGACCTCGGTGGTGATGGGGTACGAGGTGAACCCGGCCTTCTTGATCCGCATGCCCAGGTCGACGAAGGCGCTCAGCTGCGTCGAGGGGATGTTCGTCTCGATGTTCCGCTCGGTGGCGGTGACCAGCCCCGGCACCGACAGGGCTAGGGTCGCGGGATCGGCCTCCTCGGTCACCACGCGGACGATCCGCTGCTGGCGGCACATGCGGTTGAAGTCGTCCGAGCCCTCGCGGGAGCGGGCGTACCACAGCGCCGTGTAGCCGTCCAGCTCCTGCCAGCCCGGCTCGATGTAGCCGCTGATGGGGTACTTGCGTCCGGTGGACTGGTTGGTGCCGCCGCCGATGGGGATGCGGCGCTCGACCTCCATCTTGACACCGCCGATCGCGTCGACGAGGTCCTCGAAGCCCTGCAGGTTGACCATCGCGTAGTAGTCGATGTCCAGGCCCAGGGTCTCCGAGACGGCCTGCGTGGTGGCGGTCAGGCCGGGGGACGGGTCCCCGGGGTAGAGGTCCGGGCGGTCCTCCGCCCAGGTCCACACGGCGTTGATGAGGTTCTCGTTGCGCCCGAAGTAGTCGAAGCCGTCGGGGAACTCCTTCGCCGCGGCGGATCCCTCCGGGAACTCCACGTACTGCAGGTTGCGAGGGATCGAGAACAGGGCCGTGCGGCCGGTGGCCGTGTCGATCGAGGCGACCATGATCGTGTCCGGACGCGTGCCGGTGCGGTCCGCGCCGGCGTCCTGGCCCAGCAGCATGATGTTCACGCGGCCCCGGCCGGCCCAGGGATCGGGCTGGTCCAGGGAGTCCTCCGTCGCCCCGCCGAAGACGGTCTGGTTGCCCAGCAGGCCCTGCGCGGCCCACAGGGACTGGACCCCGCGGCCGAAGGGGAGGGCGACCGCGATGACCATCACCAGGGCCAGCACGAGGGAGATGCCGCGCTTGGCGCCGGTGAGCCCCTGACGCGTCGTGTGCGCGAGGTTGGTGGCGATGATCTGGAGAACCCAGACCACCCCGACCAGGCCCGAGACCACCATCAGCGCCACCACGAAGGTGCGGTCCGTGGCGAGCGAGAGCAGGGCACGGGTGGGATCGGCCAGCAGCAGCCAGGCGCCGAGCGCGACCGCGGCGACGACGAACACGGCCGTGAGCAGGATGCCGACCCGTCGCAGCCGCGTCGGGATCAGGCCGGCGCCCGGCACGACGGCCGAGAGCAGGGTCCACAGGGCGGGCACGCGCAGCCGGCCGCCCGACGGCTCCTCGGAGGCCGATGCCGCAGCACCGGTCGCCGGCGCCCCGGAGGCCGATGCCGCAGCGGCCGACGTCGGTGCCGGCGCCGCAGCGGCCGCCGCGGCGACCGCGGGCCCGCCCTGCGCCGGGGGCTGCGCGTCGTCGGCTTCGCCGGCCGCGGGCCGGGGCGCGGAGGCCGCGGGCACGGAGGCCGTGGGCACGGACCCCTCAGGCGCGGGCGAGGCGGGCACGGACTCCGAGGGCTCGGGCGATGCGGGGGCCGGCGCGGCAGCTTCCGGCGTGCTCGCGAAGGCGGCGAGGTCCGGCGGAGGCACGGCCCATGCGTCGCGCTCCTCCGGCGAGAGCTCGCGGGCCCGTCGACCGCGGGGTCGCGGGGCGGTGTCCGCGGCCGCGTCCGAGGCCTCGGGCCGCCCGGCGGTCGCGGATGCCTCGGGGACGACCGGGGTCGGGCGGGTGGGAGCGTCGTCGTCCTGACCCGACCGGGCCGCGGCGCCGCTGCCCGCGGCGGCGGCGGGGAAGGCGCGGCGCGTGCTCATGGCGGCGGCGCCGGCGGTGGGCACGACGGGGGACGGCTCAGCCGCCGAGGGGGAGGCCGGAGAGGCGGTGGCCTCGGAGGGGCGCCCGGGGACGATCTGCGGGGCGGTCTGCGCGGCGCGGCGCGACGAGGCTCCGGCGGCATCCGGGCGGGATGCGGGCTGCTCGTCGGGCACCGGGGGCAGCGGCACGGTCTCCGGGCCCGCCGGCGCGGCCGGCGACTCCGGGACGGAGGATCCCGGGACGGTCGACTGCGGGGCAGAGGATCCCGGGGCAGGGGCCGGCGCGCGGCCCTCGTCGGCGGGGGGCCGAGGCGGCTCGGACGGCGAGGCGTCCGCCTTCTGGTCCATCCACGTGCGGCGGGCGGTGCCGAACGCGGCGTCGCGCGCGGCGCGCGTCTGGTCCGGGGGGACCGGCGGTGTCGCCGGTGCGGGACGCGGCGCCCTGCGTTGCCGGGCGCCGGACGCACGTCGGCGCCCGCGACCGGAGTTGTGCTCCGTCATGGGGACATCCTAGGAAGTGGCCGGCAAAAGGAAGCTCATCGTCCTGTGTGCGGTTCGTGCAGATCCCCCGACGATCCCGTACCCGGTGGCCGCCAGGCCGCTGCCGCGGGGGACCCCGCGGCAGCCTGCCGTCCGCCGGGCCGCGCGAGGCGGACACGAGGACCGGGCCACTCTAGCCTCCGCACCTCCGCAGGACCTGCGCCCTCGGTGAACCCCGACCGCCGACGCCCCGCGCTGCGGTGCGGGCTCCGTATCGTAGGGAGCATGCGCCTGATCCACACGCCCACCACGGACCTCACCTACGACGACTGCTTCTTCCTGCCGTCGCGATCGGCGGTGGCCTCGCGCTTCGACGTGGACCTCGCCTCCGACGACGGGACCGGCACCACCATCCCGCTGGTGGCGGCGAACATGACGGCCGTCTCCGGCCGGCGCATGGCCGAGGTGATGGCGCGCCGCGGTGGGCTCGCCGTGCTCCCGCAGGACCTCGACCCCGAGCGCGTGGACGAGATCGTCCGCACCGTCAAGAGCCGGGACGTCCTGCTGGACCACCCGCTGACCCTCACCGCGCGGGGGACCATCGGCCAGGCGCGGGCCCTGCTGCCCAAGCGGCCGCACGGGATCGTCGTGGTCACCGACGAGGACGGCGCCGTGCTCGGGACCGTGTCCCCGCAGCAGCTCGACGGTCGCGACGCCTTCACCCCCGTGGGCGAGGTCGTGAGCACCGATGTGCTGCGGCTGAGCCCCGAGGACGCGGGCTCCGACCCGGCGCAGCTGCACGCGCGCATCGCCGCCACCCACGACGACGCCGCCCTCGTGCTCGAGGGGGACGGGACCCTGCGCGGCGTCCTCACCTCCCGCGGCGTGCTCCGCTCGACCATCTACCGGCCCGCGCTCGATGCCGAGGGCCGCCTCCGGATCGCCGTGGCCGTCGGCATCAACGCCGAGGCCGCCGACCGCACTCGCGCGCTCGTGGCCGCCGGGGCCGACGTGATCGTGCTGGACACCGCGCACGGGCACCAGGACCGCATGCTCGAGGCCCTGCGCGCCGCCCGCGGCGTCATCGGGCCCCGGGAGGGCACGGCCGTGCGCCTGGTGGCCGGCAACGTCGTCACCGCCGAGGGCACCCGCGAGCTGCTCGAGGCCGGCGCCGACATCGTCAAGGTCGGCGTCGGCCCCGGCGCCATGTGCACGACGCGGATGATGACGGGGGTGGGGCGGCCCCAGTTCTCCGCCGTGCTGGAGTGCGCGCAGGCCGCCCGCGAGCTCGGGGGCCGGATCTGGGCCGACGGCGGGGTGCGCCACCCGCGGGACGTGGCGCTCGCGCTCGCCGCCGGCGCCTCCAACGTGATGATCGGGTCCTGGTTCGCGGGCACCTTCGAATCGCCCGGCGACCTGCACGTGGACGAGCACGGGCGGCGGTACAAGGAGAGCTTCGGGATGGCCTCCAAGCGTGCCGTCTCCTCCCGCACCGCGGCCGAGGACGCCTTCACCCGCGCCCGCAAGGCCCTGTTCGAGGAGGGCATCTCCACCTCCCGGATGTACCTCCCGGAGACCGGCGGGAGCGTCGAGGACGTCCTGGACGAGATCACCGCCGGTGTGCGCTCCTCGGCGACCTACGCGGGCGCCCGCAGCCTCGAGGAGTTCCGCGAGCGCGCCGTGATCGGCCTGCAGAGCGCGAGCGGCTACGCCGAGGGCAAGCCGCTGTCCTCGTCCTGGAGCTGAGCTGACCGCGTCGGCGGCGGCACCGAGTAGGCTCTGGGCCATGACGACTCTCGTGAGCGGTGGTGCCGGATACATCGGGTCGCACGTGGTGCGGCTCCTGCTGGAGAAGGGCGAAGAGGTGGTGGTCGTCGACGATCTCTCCACCGGCGTCGCCGAGCGCGTCGCCGGCGCGGACCTCGTCCACCAGGACATCACCGCCCCGGACGCGGTCGACAAGATCGCCTTCCACCTCACCAGCTCCGGCGCGGACTCGGTGATCCACTTCGCCGCCCACAAGCAGGTGGGGGAGTCGGTCGCCAAGCCCGAGATGTACTGGCACGACAACATCGGCGGCCTCGCGAACGTGCTCGCGGCCTGCGCCCAGGCCGGGGTCCGGGACGTGGTCTTCTCCTCCTCCGCCGCCGTGTACGGCGTGCCGGACGTCGACCTCGTCACCGAGGACCTCCCCCCGCAGCCCATCAACCCCTACGGCGCCACCAAGTACGTCGGCGAGTGGATGCTGGCCGATGCCGAGCGCGCCCACGACATGCGCACCGTCGCCCTGCGCTACTTCAACGTCGCCGGCGCCGGCTGGCCCGAGCTCGCCGACACCGCGGTGATGAACCTGGTGCCGATCGTGCTGGACGCCCTCGCCGCAGGGCAGTCCCCGGTGGTCTTCGGCGACGACTACGACACCCCCGACGGCACCTGTATCCGCGACTACGTCCACGTCCTGGACCTCGCCCATGCGCACATCGCCGCCCTGGACTACCTGCGCGGCGAGGACCGCCCGCACCGCGTGTTCAACGTGGGCACGGGGGAGGGCTCGAGCGTCCTCGAGGTGATCGACGCGATCGCCCGGGCCAAGGGCATCGACATCCCCCCGGAGATCGGCCCGCGCCGGGCCGGGGACCCGGCGCGCCTGATCTGCTCGGGCGACCGGATCGCCCAGCACCTGGGCTGGAAGTCCGAGCACGGGCTGGACGACATCGTCCGCTCGGCGGTCGAGGCCCGCGAGGTGCTGGACGCCCGCGAGGCGTGATCCTCCGCTGCCGGTCCCGCAGGGGACCGGCGGCGGCCCCGCTCAGGTGAGATAGCGGTACATCGGGTCGTGCGGGTCGATGCGCTCGATCTGCATGCCGGAGGTCGCCATCCTCCCCAGCAGCGGCGCGAGGTTCGCGCGGCTGCCGATCTCGAGGCCCACCAGGGCGGGGCCCTCCTCGCGGTTGTTGCGCTTGATGTAGTCGAACAGGACGATGTCGTCCTCGGGCCCCAGCACCGAGTCCAGGAAGCGTCGCAGCGCCCCGGGCTCCTGCGGGAACGTGACCAGGAAGTAGTGGCGCAGCCCCTCGTGCACGAGGGAGCGCTCGACCACCTCGGTGTACCGGGAGACGTCGTTGTTGCCGCCGGACAGGACGATCAGGATCTCCCCGGCGCCGCCGTCCACCGCTGCGGTGGCGACCGCGGTGGCGGCCAGCGCCCCGGCCGGCTCGGCGATGATCCCGTCGGTCTGGTAGAGCGCCAGCATCTCGGTGCAGATGGCGCCCTCCTCGACGGCGAGCACGGTCGGATCGAACCGCCGGATCGCCTCGAAGGGTCCGTCGCCGATGCGGCGCACCGCCGCCCCGTCGACGAATCGGTCCATCTCCTGCAGCGCGACCGGCCGGCCCTCCTCGAGGGCCCGGGCCAGGGAGCGGGCCCCGGCGGGCTCGACGCCGACGATGCGCATCTGCGGCTCGTGCTCCGCCAGCCAGGTGCCGCAGCCGGCCAGCAGCCCGCCGCCGCCGACGGGGAGCACCACGGTGCCCACGTCGTGCCCGTGCTCGGTGCGGATCTGCTCGATCGCCTCGCGCACCACCGTGCCCTGGCCCGCCATCACCAGGGGATGGTCGAACGGCGGCACGATGATCGCGCCGGTGTCCTCGGCGTCCTTCGCGGCGGCCTCGGCGGCATCGTCGAAGGTGTCCCCGACCTGGAGCAGCGTGACATGCTCGCCGCCCAGGGCCACGATCCGCTCCCGCTTCTGGCGGGGCGTGGTGCGCGGGACGTAGATGCGCCCTCGGATGCCGAGGGTCGCGCAGGCCGTGGCGACGCCCTGGGCGTGGTTGCCGGCGCTCGCGGCCACCACCCCGGAGGCCCGCTCGGGCTCGGTCAGGGCCGACAGGAACAGGGAGGCGCCCCGCAGCTTGTACGAGCGCACCGGCTGGAGGTCCTCGCGCTTGACCCACACGGGGACCCCGGCGATGTCCGAGAGCCGTGCGCTGCGGTGCACCGGGGTGCGGGCGGCGATGCCCGCCAGCCGCTCGGCGGCGCGGTCGACATCGGCGGCGGACAGCGGTCTGGGCGCGGTCATGCAGGTTCCTTCACGGCAGGGGGTCCTCGTCCCGGGACGGGGCCGGGTCAGCGGTCGCTCGGATCGAGCTGGTCCAGGTGATGCGCGATCTCCTCGAGGGTGCGATCCGGGGAGGTCTCCAGGACCAGCGGCATCCCCGAGACCACGGGCATCCCCAGGGAGGTGGGCAGCTCGAGGGTGGAGACCGCCACATCGGCGGAGACGTCCGTGGAGAGCAGATCCATCACGGTATACCGGTCGACCCGCACGTCCCGCCCCTGGTCCGCGAAATGGTCGCGGATACGCGCGGCGATCAGGGTCGAGGTCGTGGAGCCGACGGACGTGATCACGGCGATGGTGCGCATCGGACTCCTCGGTCCTCATCGGAGGCCGGGTGGTCGGTCCGGCCGGGGCCGGCACGCCGCAGAGTGATCTGCGACACGTCGGCGCCTGATTGTGGCACGGACCGGGCGGAAACGCCACGCCGGGCCGCCGGGGAAGCGGTGCGTCACCTCCCCGACGACCCCCGGACGCACCGATGCCCGCCGAGCACGGGCTCGGCGGGCATCGGCGGCGTGCGGCCCGGAGGGCCGGACGACGTCAGGAGGCGAGGACCTCGTCGAGGATCGACTCCGCGGAGGTCTCATCGGTCTTCTCCGCGAGGGCGAGCTCCGAGACGAGGATCTGCCGCGCCTTGGCCAGCATCCGCTTCTCGCCGGCCGAGAGGCCGCGATCCTTGTCGCGACGCCACAGGTCGCGCACGACCTCGGCGACCTTCTTCATATCGCCCGAGGCCAGCTTCTCGACGTTCGCCTTGTAGCGACGCGACCAGTTGGTGGGCTCTTCCGTGTACGGCTGGCGGAGGACGTCGAAGACCTCCTCGAGGCCTTCCTTGTCGACCACGTCGCGCACGCCGACCAGGTCGACGTTCTCTGCAGGCACCTCGATGGTGAGGTCGCCCTGCGCCACCTTCAGCTTGAGGTATGTCCGATCCTCTCCCTTGATGGTGCGCGTCTTCACCTCTTCGATAAGAGCTGCACCGTGATGCGGGTAGACGACGGTCTCGCCGATGGCAAAGTTCATGTGAGGGCTCCCCTTTCAGCCGTTATAGTCTATCACCACCCCTGTGTGCTATCCTACGCGGCTGCCCGCGCGGGCGCTCGGGTGCCCACGGGGTGAGCAGGTCGCGGGCAGGCGGTGGGCCCGGCGCGGGGGAGCGCTGCGGGGCCGCGCGGGCGAGGTGCGTCGGCATGCGGGGGGCTCCGCCCGTGCGATAGGCTGGCCCGGCCTGCGCGACCTGTGCGCGGCACCCCAGAAGCACGCAGCATGGCCGTCGCCGGTTCGTCCCCGGAGCGGTACCGAATAGGAGACTTCGTGAACACCGTGCGCCGTCCTCGTCGACTCGCCCTGGCGGTCGCCTCCCTCGGCCTCGCCCTCGCCGCGACGGGCTGCAGCTACATGAACCCGGTGCAGACGCACGACTTCTACCAGGCGGCCGATGGCACCAACGCCACGCTCGAGCGCGACGGCAAGGAGTTCGCCGGGGTGCGCAACGCGATCCTCGTGGAGGAGTCCGAGGGCAGCAGCGTGCTGTACGCGACGGCCGTGAACACGACGACGGAGCCGCTGCAGGTGCGCCTCGAGGGATCCGGCGAGAGCGGCGTGCTGTTCTCCACCTCCGTCACCGTGCCCGCGCAGAGCACCGTGAAGATCGGCCCCGACGAGGCGCAGACGGTCTCGGTCTCCCAGGACATCTCCACCGGCGACATCCTCACGCTCGCCGTGACCGCCGACGGCATCACCGAGGAGATCTCCCTGCCGACCACGGGCGTCTCCCTTGAGCACTACCAGCGCAGCGACGGCGGCGGGGACGCCTGACCCGCTCCGCCGGTCCAGGGCCGCGGCCGTCCCGAGGACCCGCCGCCGGCCCGCGCCCCCCGGGGCGCTCCCTCGACATCGCGAAGGCCCCGTCCCGCAGCCCCTCAGGGCGCGGACGGGGCCTTCGCCGTCGTCCCGGCGAGCTCAGCGGGCGGCGGACTCGAATTTGTAGCCCAGTCCCCGCACGGTCACCAGATGCACCGGATTGCGGGGATCCTCCTCGATCTTCGCGCGCAGGCGTTTGACGTGGACGTCGAGGGTCTTGGTGTCGCCGACGTAGTTGGCGCCCCACACGCGGTCGATGAGCTGGCCGCGGGTGAGGACCCGGTCGACGTTGCGCAGCAGCATCTCCAGCAGCTCGAACTCCTTCAGCGGCAGCGGGACCTCCTCGCCGCGCACGGACACGACGTGCCGCTCCACGTCCATGGTGATCCGGCCCGCCGAGAGGACCGTGTCCTCGGTCGACTCCGCCGAGTCCTGGCCGCGGCGCAGCACGGCCTTGATCCGGGCCAGCAGCTCGCGGGAGGAGTACGGCTTGGTGACGTAGTCGTCGGCGCCCAGCTCGAGGCCGAGCACCTTGTCGAACTCGTCGTCCTTGGCGGTGAGCATGATGACGGGCACGCTCGAGGTGCGCCGGATCTCGCGGCACACATCGGTCCCGCTCATGCCGGGCAGCATCAGGTCCAGCAGCACCAGGTCGGCGCCGTGCGCGGTGAAGATGCGCAGGCCGTCGGTGCCGTTGTCGGCGACCGCCACCTCGTACCCCTCCTTGCGCAGCGAGTACGACAGGGGGTCGGAGAACGACTCCTCGTCCTCGACGATCAGGATGCGGGCCATGGGATCAACCTCTTCCTCGTGCAGTCTCGTCGTCCGCCGGCGGGGCGTCGGAGCCCCGCACGGTGATCGCATCGGTGCGCCCCATCTCCGGGATGCGCAGCGTGAAGGTGGAGCCCTGGCCCTCGAGGGACCAGGCGGACACCTCGCCGCCGTGATCGGTGGCGATGTGCTTGACGATCGCGAGCCCCAGCCCGGAGCCGCCGGTCTCCCGCGAACGGGCGCGGTCCACGCGGAAGAACCGCTCGAAGACCCGCTCCAGGTTCTCCTTGGAGATGCCGATGCCCTCGTCCTTGACGGCGAGCTCGACGAAGCCCTCCTCCCGTCGCACGGAGACCCCCACCCGGGTCTCGGGATCGGAGTAGGAGATCGCGTTGGAGATGAGATTGGACAGCGCCGTGGTCAGCATCGCCTCGGAGCCGAAGACATGCAGGCCCGTGGCCCCGCCGACCTGCACCTCCACCCGCGAGCCGAGGGCGAAGTTGCGGTTCAGGGCGACGGCCTCGGCGACGACGTCGTCGATCTCGACCGGCTCGGCATCGGGCAGGGCGGAGGCTCCCTGGACGCGGGAGAGCTCGATGATCTCCTGCACCAGGTGCGAGAGCCGACGGGACTCCGTCTGCATGCGGTCGGCGAAGCGGCGCACGGCGTCCGGGTCCTCGGCGGCGTCCTGCATGGTCTCGGCCAGCAGGGTGATCGCCCCGACCGGGGTCTTCAGCTCGTGGGAGACGTTCGCGACGAAGTCGCGCCGCGTCTCCTCGACCCGCACGGCGCGCGAGAGGTCATCGGCCAGGAGCAGCACGCCGCGGGAGCCGAGGACGCCCATCCGCACGTCGATGACCGCATCGGACTCCTCGTTGCTGGTGCGGCGCAGGGTCATGCGCCGGTCGCGGTAGCCGCCGTTGCGGGCCACGTCCCCGGCCATCTCCATGAGCTCCTGGCTCGCCAGACGCGGGTACTCGTTGCCCTGGGCGCGGACGATGCCGTAGGAGTACGCGAGCGGGGAGGCGCGCAGCACGTCGCCGGCGGAGTCGAGGACCACATAGGCCTGCGAGAGGATCGCGAGGACCTCGGCCGCGGCCTCGGGGACGACGGGCGGCGGGACAGCGGCGGCGGAGGGCGCGGCGCGCTGGTCGAAGCGGTGCAGGGCGAGTGTTGCAGCGCACCCGATGACCAGGCCGATCGCCCCCGCGAGCAGGAGCAGGGCGGTGGTGGGCACCGTCCAACTCTAGGCCGTCCCGCAGGGCGCTCATGCAATCTTCGCGCGTTCAGGGGACACTGGACCCCAGGAGTTCACCCGGACTCCCACATCCATTCACGATCGGTTGGAAGGATCGTCGACGATCCATCCATACCGAGGAAGCGAGAGACAGCAATGCGCGAGGCTTACCAGAGCGATCTGCGACATGTGGTCGAGGACCTGGTGCACATGGCATCGCTCGTCGAGAACGCCATCCGAGACGCGTCCACGGCGCTCGCCACCGGCGATCTCGCGCTGGCGGAGCGCGTCATCGCTGCCGACATGACCATCGACCAGCGCCAGATCGACCTCGACGAGAAGATCGTCGAGATGCTGGCCCGCCAGTCGCCGGTCGCGACCGATCTGCGTCTGCTGGTCGCCGCGCTGCGCATGAGCTCCTCGCTCGAGCGCATGGGCGATCTCGCCGAGCACGTCGCGCTCTCCGCGCGCCGCCGCTACCCGGACCTCGTGGTCCCCGAGCAGCATCGCGAGGCGCTGGCCACCATGGCCGAGCTCGTCGTCCAAGGAGTCGTCGACGCCGCCACCGTCATCCAGGAGCGCGACCTCGCCCTCGCCGGCCTGGTCGAGCGCCGCGACTCCGACATCGACGCGATCCAGTCGGAGCTGTACCGCGCGGTGACCCGCGCGGACGATCTCGGCACCGAGCAGGTCATGGACCTGATCCTGCTGGGGCGCTACTACGAGCGCCTGGGCGACCACGCGGTCTCCCTGGTGCGCCGTGTGGCGTTCCTGGTGACCGGCGAGGCGATCGACGCCCACAGCCCCGTCACGGACGTCCCGGAGGTCTGAGACGTCCCTGAGGTCTGATCCGCGGCGCCCGGGCCCGCGGCGCCGGGCGCCGCGGGTGCGGGAGCCGCACGGGGACGGGCACATGCGACGAGCCGCGGCACAGTGATCTGTGCCGCGGCTCGTCGCATGCGGTGCGGGTCCCGCTGCGCGGGACCGCCCTGCCCGAGGGCGCCGGTGGGCGGGGCCCCTGCGCGGGGCGGTCAGCCGCGGTTCGCGCGGGGGCGCCGGGAGGTGAGGCGCTCGGCGCCGGAGCGGGCGCCCTTCTTGGCGAGCTCCTGCAGGGCCTTGATGGCCACGCCCGAGATGAGGATCCACAGCAGGCCCTTCCACACGGGCTGGTCCTGCTGCGGGTCGCGGATGTCGAGGATCTCGGCCTTGGAGAGCCCCGCCTTCTTCGCCTCCTTGCGGGCCGCCTTCGTCGCCTTGGCGCTGGCCTTGAGGGCCTTGGCGGTGGGTGCGTCCTCGCCGAACGCGGCATCCCAGCCGCGGGTGATGAGCTTGTTGCCGATCACTCCGGCGGCGATTCCGGCGCCGGTGACGGCGATCTTCACGAGGGGGTTTGCCACGAGGATCCTCCTGGGTGGGATGCGGTTCTCGGCCGGGCCGATCAGTACTTCCCGGCGTTCTCCGCGAAGTACGTGCCCATGGAGTCATTCTTCAGGGCCTCGCGCAGGACGTCCATTCCGTCCTCGTCCGTCGCGACGACGCTGGCGCCTCCGCTGGTCATGAACGGCTCCCCGTGGGGGACCGCCAGGAAGTGGAGGTCGGAGGTGCGCAGGTCCCGCAGGGACAGCCCGAGATCGACGATCGCGCTCGGGGTGAGCGCATCGTCGGTGGTGAGATACGGCGAGATGGACTCGACCGCCTCGGTGATCCTGCCCGGGCTCGAGAGCGTGTTGCTGCTGAGGAGCTCCTTGGCGATCCCGCGCAGCAGCGCCTGCTGGTTCCGGTTGCGCTGGAAGTCGCCGTCGACGAAGTTCTTGCGGGCCCGCACGAAGGCGAGCGCCTCCTCGCCGTTGACGTGCTGGGTGCCCTCGGTGAACTGGTGGCCGTCGATCTCGAAGTCCTGCGGGACCTCGACGTCGACGCCGCCCAGCGTGTCCACCAGGCCCTGGACGCCGTCGAAGTCGATCAGCGCCACATGGTCGATGGGCACGCCCGTGTAGTTCTCCACCGTCGTCACCGCGAGCGGGATCCCGCCGTAGGCCAGGGCCGCGTTGATGCGTCCCTTGCCGTGCCCGGGGATGTCGATGTACAGGTCGCGGGGGAAGGACATGAAGTACACCCCCGAGCGGTCGGCGGGGACGTGCACCAGCATCATCACGTCGGAGCGCTGCCCCGTGATGCCGGAGGCCGCCGCCTCCTCCTCGCTGCGCTTGTCCGACCCCAGCAGCAGGAAGTTCTGGCCCTCGGTGTCCTCCGGACGATCGCCGTCGGAGGGGCCGCGGGTCACCTGCACGACCGTGCGCTTCTCGTAGGCATCGCGCAGGTCGAACATGTACTTCGCCGCGATCACGCCGGCGGCCGCGACGATGGCGGCGAGGACGATCAGCCCGACGAGGGCGATCTTGAATCCCCGTCGCCGGCGCGGCGGTTCGTCGGGGTCGATCTCGCCGGGCAGATCGATGGAGTCGGAAGTCGTCATGGGTGTTCACTCTCATCCGGGGAGGGGGCCACGGACGCTGCGGCCCCCCGGAACGCAATATCCCATACTAGTCGGCCGGCATCGCCGGCCTTCCGCTCGAAGCTGGTCAGCACCCGTCCCTCGTACCG
The DNA here is from genome assembly GCF_000576425.1 of Brachybacterium phenoliresistens. GTDB lineage: Bacteria > Actinomycetota > Actinomycetes > Actinomycetales > Dermabacteraceae > Brachybacterium > Brachybacterium phenoliresistens. Next base: position 120,814 of record NZ_KK069994.1, read on the forward strand.
CGGCGCCCAGCCGAGCTCGGGAAGATCCTCCGGGACCTGGTCCGTCGTCGTGCCCGCGGGGCGTGGGGAGTCGTTGTGAAGATTCTGCAGGCGCGGCTCGGCGTCCAGCACGGACCGCATGTGCCCGGCGTACTCCGCCCAGTCCGTGGCCAGGCGCAGCACCCCGCCGGGGGCCAGGAGCGGCAGCACGACCTCCAGCAGCGGCGGGTTCACCAGGCGGCGCTTGTGGTGGCGGGACTTGTGCCAGGGATCGGGGAAGTAGATCCACAGCTCGTGGATCGACCGCTCGGGCAGGAGGGTCGCCAGGGAGTGCAGGGCATCCAGCGGGACGAGGCGCACGTTGTCGGGGCTGCCGGCGCGCTCGATGCGGTCCAGCGTCTGGGCGATGCCGGGGATGTACACCTCGAAGGCGAGGTGGTCGCGCTCGGGGTGGGCCGCCGCGGCGGCGGCGATGTTCTCGCCCTGACCGCTGCCGATCTCCACGACCAGCGGGGCGGTGCGGCCGAATACGGCGGCAGGGTCGATGCGGGCGGCAGGGTCCGGGACCGTGTCGCGCTCTCCGCGCGGGAGGTCCAGCACGTAGCGGCGGGCCAGGCGGTCCCAGGCGTCCTGCCGGCTGCGGCTGAGCCGGGACCCGCGGCGCACGAAGGAGACGATCTCGCGCTGCGGCCGGGAGGCGTCGCTCGGCTCAGGCACGGCGGACGACCCCGTCCTCGACGACGATCTCGACGTCGGGGAGGTTCTCGGTGGCCGGTCCGCTGAGCACGTCGCCGGTGGCGGCGTCGAACCGCGAGCCGTGGCAGGGGCAGTCCAGCTCGGTCTCGGCGAGCTGCACGGCGCACCCGTGGTGGGTGCAGTAGCCGCTGAACGCGGTGAGCTCATCGCCGGTGCCGCGGACGATCGCGACGAAGGGCCGCTGGCCGCCGAAGTTCACCAGGGTGGTGGCGTTCTCGGGGAGGTCCTCGAGGGCGATCGCGCCGTCCTCGGCGGGCAGGGGCGCGGCGGTGCCGAAGCCCTCGTCCTCCGGGCCGCAGGCGGCGAGGGTGCCGACCCCGGCCGCGGAGACGGAGAGCAGGCCGAGGGCATGACGACGGGAGAGGCAGGGGGGAATCACCCCCACAGGATAGACGCGCTCCCTGGCCGCGAGCCCGCGCCGGCCCGGCTCACACCTCCTCCTGCGTGGTCGCCCCGGGATCCCAGCTCAGCAGCCCCTCGGCGCGCCAGCCGCGGGAGGTCACCGCGTCGAGGGCCTCGCGGCGCAGGGCCGGGGAGAGCCGGTCGATGTACAGCATGCCGTCGAGATGGTCGACCTCGTGCTGCAGGGCCCGGGCGAGCACGCCCCCGTCGTCCTCGACGAGGACATCGGCGCCCTCGAGGTCGGTGCCCCGCACCCGGGCGCCCCGGAACCGGGCGGTCGGGAAGCCCTCCCCGGGCACGGAGAGGCATCCCTCGAGCGTCTCCTCGTCGAGCTCGAGTCCGCCGAAGCGCTCCAGGCGGGGGTTGATGACGACGCCGCGGCGCAGGACCCCCGCGGCGTCGGGGCACGAGTAGACGAACAGGCGCCAGCGGGAACCGACCTGCGGTGCGGCCAGGCCCGCCCCATCGGCCGCGTCGTTGGTCTCGAACATGTCGGCGACCAGGGTGCGCAGCTCCGGGGTCACCTCGCGCACCTTCCGGGTGCGCTGCTCGAGGGCACGGTGGCCGATCATCGTGATGGGGCGGATGCTCACGGAGCAGCTCCTTCGTCGGGCGGGGGCGGGGTGTCGGGGCCGGGGGAGCCGACGGAGCGGCGGGAGGGGTTGACGGCCAGGGGATTGCGGGCGTCGACGATCATCACGGACCGCCGGTGACGGACCGGCCGTCCGGTGCGCGCCGCCTCGGCCACCACCCGGCTGATCTCCTCGGTGCGCTCCGCATCGGAGGCCAGGAAGTCCAGCGAGTGCGTCGACTGCGGGGTGAGGTCGATGTGGTTCCACGCCGGCAGGCCCAGGGCGATCTGCCGGGCGCGCAGGAACTCCGCGTCCAGCGCCGCCCCGGCCACGATCACGATGTTCGCCAGCCACAGCAGGAGCAGCAGGCCGATCAGGCCGTTCAGCGTCGTGATCAGCTCCGAGAAGCGCGTCGCGTAGCTCGCGAGGCGCCCGACGGCCAGCGCGGAGCCGAACAGCACCAGCACCGACACGACCGATCCCAGCGTCATCACCCGGTAGCGGGGCAGGCGCACGTTGGGGAAGAGGAAGTAGGCGAGCGAGACGCCGATGATGAGGATCGCCAGGAGGATCGGCCATTTCACGAGGTTCCACGCCTCGAAGGCGATCCGGGGGATGCCGATCAGCTCGCCCAGGCGCTGCGAGGCCTCGCCGCCGAGGATCACCATGAAGATCGCCAGCAGCACGATGGAGACGATCACCGTCGTCTCCCCGAGCACGATGGTGCGGAACCACAGGAAGGGACGGCCCTCGCGGGTGTCGTAGACCCGGTGCATCGCCCGATGGAACGCCGCCACCCCGTTGGAGGCGGAGACGAGCGCCCCCAGCGTGCCCAGCGCCAGGCCCAGGACGCCGCCGCGCGTCCCGGCGGCCGCGAGGATCGCGGACGCGTAAGGGCGCGGGTCCACCGCCGGGAAGATCTCCGTGACCAGACCGGAGAAGGTCTGCACGGTCCGCTCCTCGATGCCCAGCAGGGACACCATGGAGACCATCGCCACCGCCGCCGGGAACACCGACAGCAGCAGGTAGAAGGTCATGGTGCCGGCGACGTCCCACACCTGGATGTCGATCAGTCGGATCCGGACGCGGTTGAGCACGTGCAGGACGCTCAGGCGCGGATGCGCGATCTCGACCTCCGGCGGAGGACGGCGACGGCGGACAGGGTTCATGGTCGGGGAGCGTCGGGGTCGGGGCGGTGCGCGGCGCCGGCCTCAGGAGCCGGGAGCCGGTGCGGGAGCGGACTCCGAGGAGGGATCGGCGACGGGGAACTCCCACGGGGCGTCGGGGATCTGCGGGATCGACGAGGTGATGATGGAGCCGTCGGCCCGCTCGTCGCCCACGCCCTGCGGGGCCCCGAGCACGGCGTCGTCGAGCAGCGGGCCCTGATCGGCCAGCGGCACGGTGACGCCCTCGGCGGTGATCCGCACCCGCTGCCCGCGCACGGAGACCTCGAGCTCCGGGCCCGTCTCCAGGACGAGGGTGATCGCCTCGCGCACGATCCGCACGCGGAAGCGGGAGCCGCGCACCGTCAGCGGGAACACCAGCTCCGGCCACTGCCGCGGCAGCCGCGGGTCGAAGCTGATCTCGCCCTCCTCGTAGCGCATGCCGCCGAAGCCGTGCACCAGGCTCGCCCACACCCCGCCGGCGGAGGCGATGTGCACGCCGTCGGAGGTGTTGTGGTGCAGGTCCGCGAGGTCCACGAACAGGCCCGAGCGGAAGTAGTCCAGCGCGATGCCCTGGTGGCCCACCTCCGCGGCGATGATCGACTGCACCACGGCCGACAGCGAGGAGTCCCCGGTGGTCAGCGGATCGTAGTAGCGGAAGTCGGCCAGCTTCTCCTCGGGGGTGAAGTCCGAGCTGCGCAGGAACAGGGCCAGCACCACATCGGCCTGCTTGAGCACCTGGAAGCGGTAGATCACCAGCGGGTGGAAGTGCAGCAGCAGGGGGAAGGCCTCGTCGGGCGTGCGGGCGAGGTCCCAGACCTCCCGCTCGAGGAAGCGGTCCTCCTGCAGGTGGATGCCCAGCGCGTCGTCCTTGGGGATGAGCATCCCCTGGGCGCAGTCCTCCCACTCCTCCGGCTCGTCCGGGGTGAGCTCGAGATCGGCCACGAGCCGTTCGTAGGCGGCGCGGTCGCGGGCGGCGAGGTCGCGCACCGCCTGGGCGGCGCGACGCAGGTTGTAGCGGGCCATGACGTTCGTGTACAGGTTGTTGTTCACGACGGTCGTGTACTCGTCGGGGCCGGTCACCGCGTGGATGTGGAAGTGCCGCTCGCCCTCCCCGTGCACCCGCCAGAAGCCGAGGTCCGCCCACAGGCGCGCGGTCTCGACCATCACCTCGACGCCGTCGCGGTCGAAGAACTGCTGGTCGCCGGCGATGTCGCGGTAGGTCGCGAAGGCATGGGCGACGTCCGCGTCGATGTGGTACTGCGCCGTGCCCGCCGCGTAGTACGCCGAGGCCTCGTCGCCGTTGATGGTCCGCCACGGGAACAGGGCCCCGCGCTGGTTCATCTCCCGGGCGCGCTCGCGGGCCTTGGGCAGCAGGTTCACCCGGAAGCGCAGGGCGTTGCGCGCCCATGCCGGCGAGGTGAACGTGAGGAACGGCAGGACGTACACCTCGGTGTCCCAGAAGTAGTGCCCCTCGTAGCCGGAGCCGGTCAGGCCCTTGGCGGGGATGCCCCACTGGTCCGACCGGGCGGCGGCCTGCGCCAGCTGGAACAGGCACCAGCGGGTGGCCTGCTGCTCCGCCGGGAGGCCCGGCAGCTCGACGTCGCTGCGCTCCCAGAAGTCCTCGAGGTACTGGCGCTGCTCCTGCTCGAAGTGGGCGAAGCCCAGGTCCCGGACCCGGTCCAGGGTGCGGCGGCAGCGGTCGAACAGCTCGCGGTGCGGCACCGAGCGGGAGGAGTGGTAGGAGACGGACTTGGTCACCGTCAGGGTCTGCCCGGGCTCGAGATGCGCGCGGGAGACGTGGCGGCCCAGGTCGTCGTCGGTGCTGATGAGCTGCTCGACGTGCACGTCGCTGGAGACGGCGTGGTCGGCGCCGACGGCGAGGGTCATGCCCGAGGTCGCGACCCGGTAGCCCAGCAGCATGCGGCGCTCGCTGTGCCAGTTCTGCAGCGGCCGCAGCACGCGGTGCGCGAAGGCGGTGGTGCGCCGCGGATCGTCCTTGTTGGTGTCCGGGCCGACGCCGTGGCCGAAGTCGTCCTTGGCATCCTGGCGGTTGATGATCTGGGAGCTGATCACCACCGGCGCGGAGCCGGAGAGCATCTCGACGCTGAGCGTCATCAGCGCCAGGTGGCGGTCCGTGAAGGAGACCATGCGGGAGCTGATCACCCGCACCCGCTTGCCGGCGGGGGTGCGCCAGATCAGCTCGCGGCGCTGCACGCCGTCGCGGAAGTCGAGGGTGCGGCCGTACTCCTCGAGGTCGGCGATCGACAGCAGCAGCGGCTCGTCGTCCACGTACAGCTTCATCACCGTCGAGTCGGGGACGTTGATGATGGTCTGCCCGGTCTCGGCGAGGCCGTAGGCGTTCTCGGCGTGCTGGATGCGCCAGGTCTCGTGGAAGCCGTTGAGGAAGGTGCCGTGGTCCTGGGCGTCGCGGCCCTCCGGCGGCGTGCCGCGCATGCCCATGAAGCCGTTCGCCGTGGCGAACAGCGTCTCGAGCAGCCCCAGGTCCGCGCCGGGGCGGGACTCGACAAGCCGCCACTCGTCCACGGGCAGGTGCTGGCGATCCACCGGGTCCAACGGGATGTTGCGCAGTCGGGTCATGCCTGGTCCTCCGGGTCGTGCGAGGTCGTGTCCGTGCTCGGGTCCGGGTCGGGGCTCGCGCTCCGGCCCGGGGCCAGGAGCTCTTCGAGGTCGGAGACGACGAGGCTCGCCCCGGCCCCTGCCAAGGTCTCATGCCCCACGCCGCGGTCCACGCCGATCACGAGGCCGAACGCTCCGGCCGCCCCGGCGCTGACCCCGGCGACGGCGTCCTCGTAGACCACCGCCTGCGCGGGCTCGGCGTCCAGCAGCCGTGCGGCATGGACGAAGGTGTCGGGGGCGGGCTTGCCGGGGAGCCCCTCGGCGGCGGCGACGTTCCCGTCCACCACCACCTCGAAGCGGTCGCGCAGCCCGGCGCCGGCGAGCACCTCCTCCGCGTTGCGGGAGCTGGAGACCACGCCGAGCCGCGCGTCGGCGGGCAGGGAGTCGAGGAAGGCGACCGTGCCCGGGTAGGGGTCCACGCCGTCCTCCCGGATCATCGTCATGACCTCGTCGTTCTTCCGGTTCCCCAGGCCGCAGACGGTCTCCTGGCCGGGCTCCTGGTGGGCCGGATCGCCCGGCTCCCCGTAGGGCAGCTCGATGCCGCGGGAGCCGAGGAAGGAGGCGACCCCGTCGTAGCGGGGCTTGCCGTCGACGTAGGCGAAGTAGTCCGCGTCGGTGTACGGCTCCTGCACGCCGCGCGAGGCGAGGAAGGCGCTGAACATCGCCGTCCACGCGCGCATGTGCACGATGGCGGTCGGCGTGATCACGCCGTCGAGGTCGAAGAGGTGCACCGGGAACGACGCGGGCAGGGGCGAGGGCGGGGCGGCGGGCGGGGACTCGGGCAGAGCCGGGGTCCGGGACGTGGGGCGGGGGGATCCGGAATCGCTCACGGGCCCATGCTACGGGCCGGTCCGTCGACGCGTCGGGACCCGGGGGATGGTCACCGTGCCGTGATCCCGCCCGCCCCGGGGCAGGACCGGGGTGACACCGTGCGCAGGCGGCCAGTACTGTGCCTGTGACCCCGACGGTTCCTGGGATCGAGGAGAACGGATGACGATGGACGGGTCCATCCCGGCGATGGACGCGGTGCGCCGCAGCGTCGACATCGAGGCCGACGGCGAGACGGTCCACCTCCGCACGGAGCTCACCAGCAACCTCGCCGAGGCCCCGGCGCAGCTCTGGCCGCGCCTGACGGATCCCGCGGAGCTCTCGCGCTGGTACGGGCCCGTCACCGGGGACCTGCGCGAGGGCGGCCGCTACGCCGCCGCCGGCGGCGCCGGAGGCAGCATCCTCGAGGTGGCCGCGCCGCACAAGCTCTCCCTCACCTGGGAGTACGGGACGAACGTCGACGGCCTGCTGATCCGCCTGGACCCGGAGGACGACGGCACCACCGAGCTGTCCCTCGTCCACACCAGCGAGCTGCCCCGCGAGATCTTCGAGCAGTACGGCCCCGGCGCCTCGGCCCTCGGCTGGGAGATCGCCCTGCTGGGCCTGGCCTCCTACACCGGCGGCTGGGCCCGGAGCTGCCAGGACGAGGTCCCGCAGCCGGGGCCGCTGTGGCTGGCCGGGCCCGACGGCTCGCGCTTCGTCCGCGCCTGGTCGATCCGCTGGGCCGCGGCCTCCGTGGCCGCGGGCACCGACGAGGAGATCGCCCGTCGGGGCGAGCTCGCGACGGCCACCGCCTACGGCGCCGGCCCCGTGGACGCCCCCGTCGCCTGACGGTCCGCGCCGCAGGGCGCGGTCAGGAGCTCTCCGGGGCGTCCTGGTCCTCGGGCGTCGCCTCGGCCGCAGGATCCTCCGCGCCGAAGAGATCGCGGATGTCGGTCGCGGTGAGGTGCTTGCTGAAGGCGTCGCCGCCGTCGGTGAGGGCGTCGAACAGGGCCGCCTTCTTCTCCTGCAGCGCGAGCACCTTCTCCTCGATCGTCCCCTCCGCGACCAGGCGGTAGACCATCACGTTGCTGGTCTGGCCGATGCGGTGGGTGCGGTCGATGGCCTGGGCCTCGGCGGCCGGGTTCCACCACGGATCCAGCAGGAAGACGTAGTCCGCCTCGGTGAGGGTGAGGCCGAACCCGCCGGCCTTGAGCGAGATGAGGAAGACCGGGTCGTCCCCTCCGCGGAAGCCGTCGATCACCTGCGCGCGGTTCCGGGTCGAGCCGTCGAGGTAGGAGAAGGGCACGTCCCGGGAGAGCAGCTCGTCGCCGACGCGGCGCAGGAACGAGGTGAACTGGCTGAAGATCAGCACCCGGTGCCCCTCGGCGAGGACCTCGTCGAGCTTGCCCATCAGGGCGTTCATCTTCGAGGAGGGCACCTCGCCCCACTCGCCCTCGACGATCCGCGGATCCAGCGCCAGCATCCGCAGCAGGGTGAGGGACCGGAAGACGATGAACCGGTTGCGGTCCATGTCGTCGATCAGCCCCAGCACCTTCTTGCGCTCGCGCTGGAGCACCGAGTCGTACAGCTCGCGGTGCTCCGGCTCCAGCGGGATCCGGGCGACCTGCTCCTGCTTGGCCGGAAGGTCCGATGCCACCAGCTCCTTGGTGCGGCGCAGCACGAAGGGGCGGATCCGTCGGCGCAGCCGCGCCATCCGCGCCGGGTCCTCCCCGGACTCGATCGGCCGGACGAACTCGCGGGTGAAGCGCGAGGCGGAGGGGAACAGTCCCGGGACGGTGAGCGCGAGCAGCGACCACAGGTCGGTGAGGGAGTTCTCCAGCGGCGTGCCCGTGACCGCCAGGCGGAAGGGGGCGCGCAGCTTCCGGGCGGTGCGGTGCGCCGCGGTCGCCCGGTTCTTCACGAACTGCGCCTCGTCGAGGATGACGCCGTCCCACTCCTGGGCGATGAACTCCTCGCTGTCGATGCGCAGCAGGGTGTAGCTCGTCACCACGATGTCCGCGTCCTCGACGGCTCCGCGCAGCACGCGCCCGCGCGCCCGGGAGGTGCGGTCCACCACGCGCAGGTCCAGGTCGGGGGCGAAGCGGGCGGCCTCCGCCTCCCACACGCCGAGCACCGAGCTGGGGGCGACGACCAGGAAGGGATGGCGCGGCCCGGGCCCGGCGGCGTCCTGCTCGGCGCGGACGGTGGCGATGAGGGCGAGGGTCTGCAGGGTCTTGCCCAGGCCCATGTCGTCGGCCAGGATCCCGCCCAGGCCCTGGCCGTGCAGGAAGTGCAGCCAGGTCAGCCCGTCGAGCTGGTAGGGCCGCAGCTGCGCCCGGAAGCTCTCGGGCGGCTGCGGGGCCGGGACGTCCTGCAGGGAGCGCAGCGCGCCGACGCCGCGGGTGAAGGACGCGGCCTCGCGGGCCTCGTCGGCGAGGGCGGCGATGTCCTCCCAGAAGTCCAGGTGCACCCGGGAGATGCGCTGGTGGTCCGGCTCCCATTCGGCCAGGGCCTCGCCCTCGGCGATCAGCCGGCGCAGCCCGTCGAGGCTCTCTTGCTCGAGGGAGAAGTAGGTGCGGTCCGGCAGCAGCAGCTTCGAGCGGCCCTCGGCGAGGGCCCGGAACAGCTCCGGGAAGGGGATGGTGCGTCCCTCGATGGTCACCTCGAAGGCGAGGTCGAACCAGTCGTGCTTGCCGGCGCTCTCCTGCTGGGTGACCCGCACCTGCGGGGCGTCCAGCAGCTCGCGGTAGCGGTGGCGCTGCCCGCTCACCTCGACCTGCACATGGCGCAGGGAGCGCAGCGCGTCCAGGACCTGCTCGGTGAACAGGGCCGTGTCCACGCCGTGGAGGACCTCGAGGGGATCATGCGCGGCGGTGGGCCAGGAGGTGCGGACCTCGGCCAGCACCGCGTCCTCGTGGTCGAGGTCGCGGTGCCCGCCGCTGCGGCGGTCCACCGCGACGGTGCGCTCGGGGTCGTGGTAGCGCCAGGACCAGTGCAGCTCGACGGTGTCGTCGGGGGAGTAGACGGCGTCCAGGTGCAGGGAGGGCGGGGGGATCGAGGGCAGAGGGACCGAGGCGTCGGTGCTGGTGACGGTGATGTGCCGGCGCAGGCGGGGGTAGGCCTCGCGGAAGAACTCGGGGGCGTCGGCCCGGGGGACCAGCAGCGGGGCGCCGCGGTCCAGCAGCGAGCGGATCTGCTTGGGCAGCGGGATCTCGGCGGGGGCGAGCACCAGGTCGATCCGCTCGTTCGGGCTGCGACCGGAGCGCGGGCCGCGCGGCAGGCGCACGTCCATCACGGCGCTCTCGCCGATGGGACGGGGCAGCAGGGCGCGCGTGCCGTCGATGCTCACGGCCACGCGCAGCTCGAGGTCGGTGCCGTCCTCGGCCCCGGGCTCGTCGCCGGCCGCCTCGCCGACGGCCTCGAGGTCCAAGGAGACCCGCGCCTGGCCGGCGAGCTCGACCGAGCCGAGGTTCCCCTGGGGGATCAGCTCGACGCCCGCATCCCGGGCGGCGGAGAGGAACTCCCAGATCAGCGGGGTGCGGATCGTCTCCAGCCACAGGTGCTCGACCGGTCCGCGGGTGTAGCTGCGCTCGGACTCGGCGACGGTGAACAGCTGGGTGAGGGCGTCGGCGTGCGCGGAGACGTACTCCTGGTTCATGCCGCGGAACTCGAAGGTCCTCCAGGACAGGCCGGACTTGATCCAGTTCCCGCGCTTCCCGGCGCGCAGCGGCCGGATGCCCAGGTGCAGGGGGCGTCCGGCGTGGATGTGCCCGGGGGTGGCCGGCTCGTTGCCCCAGGCGTAGTGGGTGCGCTGGAGCGGCTCGGCCTGCAGCTCCACGCCGATCGCCAGCGGGAGGCGCGGGGCGTCCTGCGGGGTCTCGACCATCAGGGGGTCCAGCAGCTCGCGCCAGGCGGGGCGGCCGACGGTCGCCTCGGCCAGCTCGCCGCCGGCGCGGATCCGCGAGACGGCGTACAGCACGGCGGCGGCGTGCTCGCAGGAGGTGCCGGAGCTGCAGTCGCAGCGGGAGGCCACGGGGATCCACAGCTCGCCCTCGGGGCCGCGGTCGGCGGGATCCTCGGGGGAGAGCAGCTCGAGCTGGACCTGCACGTGCGCGGCGTCGCCGGGCCGGGGGCCCGAGCTCACCGACCCGGACAGCACGCCGGAGGCGAGGTCCCAGGTGAGGTCGTGGACGTCGCCCTCGCGCAGGTGGATCCGCCCGCTCTGCGCCGCCTCCACGCCGGTGAGACCGGCGATCTGGTGCTCGGGCAGGCGCGGCACGCGGGAGTCATGAGGCATCCCTCCAGCGTAACGCCTGCCGGGCTCGCGCAGAGGGGCCGGGCCCCGCGCCTCTCAGTCCGGGCGGGCGGGCACGACGGCGTAGACCGGCCGGGCCGAGGAGGCCTCGAGGGCCTGGTCGACCAGCGCCCGGGCGAGGTCCTCGAGCGGCAGCGGGGCGGCGACCGCCTCCTCGGGCGCGACGAGGCGGTAGGCCTTGGAGCCGAGCAGGTCGGTGAGGCGGCCGGCGCGCAGCACCGTGGTGGCCAGGCCGCTGGAGTCCAGCAGGTGCTCCATCCGGCGCATGTCCGCCATCGAGCCCTGGTGCAGGGCCGTGCGCAGGGGAGCGAGGGCGGTGCGCACCGCCCGCGGCGCCCGGGCGGGGCCGGCCAGGTCCACGTGGGAGGCGGCGACCAGGCGCGGCAGGCCCAGGGCGCGCATCGCCCGCACCAGCGCGACGGCCGTGTCGGTCCGGATCATCGTCGGCGGCGAGGACAGGCGGGTGCCGATGCCGAGCACGACCGCATCGGCCCCGGAGACCGCCTCCCGCAGGTCCTCCTCCGAGCGCTCCCGGGCGGGGCGGATCGCGAGGTCCGCGGTCACCCGGGCCACCCGCGAGGGATCCGGGGCGGTGGCCGTCACGGCGATGCCGCGCACCAGCGCCTCGCGGACCACCGCCTCGCCCAGCGGATCGTCGGCGCCGATCACGGCCAGTCGCGTCGAAGGAGCGCGTCGCACAGAGGTCATGGCTGAACGCTACCGGGATGCGGACCGCTTTGCCCCCGCGCCGGGGCGGTGGAAGACTGCCGGGAGTGACCACACCCCCGTCCGAGCCCCCGGAGCGCGGACCGGGGAGCACGCCCTCCGGTGCCTCCGGCGGGCGCAGCACGGCGCAGGTCCTGCGGGGCCTGGCCCCCTCGGTGTACATCCCCACCGTCCTCGAGTCCGCGGGGGAGACCGCCCTCCTCCCGGTCGTGCCGCTGATCGCGCTCCAGCTCGGCTTCGACGTGTCGCAGGCGGCGGCCCTCACGGTGATCTTCGGCCTCGCCTCGGTGCTCGGCCCGATCCCCGCAGGCCGCCTGATGGGCCGCGTGGGCGGGCGGCGGGCCATCGTCCTCGCCGGGATCCTGCTGGTCCTGGCCAACCTCATGGCCCTGGTCGTCATCGGCGCCGGCATGTCGGGGGAGCCGGGACCGGTGCATCGGGCCGCCCTGATCGTCCTGCTCGTGGTGATGGCGGGGGCCGGGCAGGTGTGGGCGCTGGGCCGGCAGTCGTACCTCGGCACCGCGCTGCCGGTGTCGATGCGCGCCCGCGGGATGACCCTGTACGGCGGCATGCTGCGCATCGGCCAGGTCGTCGGGCCGCTGCTGGGCGCGCTGGTCATGGCCGTCGGGCACGAGAGCTGGGTGTTCGGGCTGTTCGCGGTGATGACCGCGCTGGCCACCGCGTCGGTGGCCGTGTTCATGATCCCCGGGGAGGACCGCGCGGCCGCGCTCTCGCGCACCGGGGACCTGCCGCGCCGGGACCGGACCCCGGCCCGGACCCGCCTGGACCGGGCCGTGCTGCGACGCATGGTGATGGTCGGGATCGGCATCGCCCCGGTGATGATGGGCCGCGTCAACCGGCCGGTGATCGTCCCCCTGATCGGCGCGGCCCTGCACCTGGACGCGACGACGATCTCCGTGATCTTCGGGGCGACGGCGGTGATCGAGATCGCCCTGGTCGTCCCGGCCGGCGTGCTCATGGACCGCTTCGGCCGGGTCGCGGTGGCGGTGCCGTGCTCCGTGCTCATGGGGCTGGGCTTCGTGCTGCTGTCGGTCCTCGCGGTGACGATCGGGGACGCGGGCAGGGGCTCGGCGATGCTGGCCCTGCTGCTGCCCAGCATCCTCATCGCCGTCGGCAACGGCCTGGGCTCGGGGATCGTGATGACCCTGGGCATCGACACCTCCCCGGTGCACGGCCGCACCCGCTACCTGGCCTGGTGGAACACCCTGCTTGGGGCGGGACGCCTGGTGGCGCCGCTGATGGTCACGGCCATCACCCTGGTCGCGCCGGTCGCCGCGGCGGGCGCCGCCAGCGGCGTGCTGTGCCTGGCCGGCGCGGGCTGGCTGGCGAGGGTCCTGCCGACGATCACGCCGGCCGGCGGGACCCGCCGGCGCTGAGGCCCCGGCCGATGGTCCCGACGGCCTGCCGGTCCCGCGCCCCGGCCCCTACGATGGCGCCGTGGACCGGGCGCGCCGCGCTCGCACCGTCGGAGGGAGACTCCCATGTCCTACGCCCTGCACGCCTATGTCAGCTTTCCCGGCACCGCCCGTGAGGCGCTCGAGTTCTATCGCAGCATCTTCGGCGGCGAGCTGACGTTCACGACCTTCGGCGACTACCGCGCCGTGCCGGAGGGGTCCGATGCCGCGGACAGGATCATGCACGCCTCGCTGATCACCCAGCGCTTCTCGCTGTTCGCCTCCGACGAGGTCGAGGGGATGGCCCCGGTCCGCTACGGCGACAGCGTGAGCCTCGCGTTCATGGGCCGGGGCGTCGACGCCCTCGAGGAGCTCACCGTGGCCTTCGAGAAGCTGGCCGAGGGCGGCACGGTCACCACGGAGCTGGAGAAGCAGATGTGGGGGGACCACTACGGCGCCGTCGTCGACCGCTTCGGGGTGTCCTGGATGGTCGACGTGAGCGAGGTCGGGGACGAGACGGAACCGTCCGCGCGCTCCTGACCGTCCCCGGTCGTCGGGGCAGGATCCGACGGAGGTCGCTTGCGCCGCCCCTGCGCGGTCCGATGGAATCCTCGGGTGCCCCCGCGTCCTGCCGCCCCCGCCGTGTCCTTCGCCGATGTCGCCGTGCTGCGGGACGACGTGCTCATGCTCGACGGGGCCAGCGGCGGCGTGGCGCCGGGCCGCGCCCTCGCGCTGACCGGACGCAACGGCGCCGGGAAGACGACGCTCCTGCGGGTGCTCGCGGGGATGGTCGCGCCGACCGTCGGCAGCGTCTCGGTGATGGGGCGGGTCCCCGATGACCGCGACCGGCGCTTCCGGCGCAGCCTGGCGGCGCTGATCGGCCCGCCGCAGACGGCGCGGGACCTCACGGTGGAGGAGAACCTGCGGTTCGTCGCCGCCACCTGGGGCGCCCGCGCGGACGCGGCACGGGCGCACGGCCGGGCGCTGCTGGCGTCGCTGGCGCTGGAGCCCCTGGCCCGGAGGTACCCGCACGAGCTCTCGAGCGGGCAGGCGCAGCTGGTGGGGATCGCGATGACGCTCTCGCGCCCCTTCGACGTGCTCCTGCTGGACGAGCCGGAGCAGCGCCTGGACCCCGAGCGCCTCGGCCTCGTGATCGATGTGCTCGCCGCCCGGCGCGAGGAGGGCGCCGCGATCGTGCTGGCCAGCCACAGCCCCGTCCTCGTCGACGCCCTCGCCCAGGAGCGCGTGCACCTCGAGGCCGCGGCGTGAGCGCTCCCCGGTCCTCGGGTCCGGGCGCGCACGCCGACCTGTGGGAGCGGGCCGACGGCCGCAGCACCCTGGCCGCCGTGCAGGAGGCCTGGGGAGCCCGCCGCGGCACCCGGGGCGCGGGCGAGAAGGCCTACCTCGTCTACCTCGTGGTGATGAGCGTGCTGATCCTCGGGTACGTGCCCGCGCGCGCCGTGATGCAGGCGCTGGCCGGGCCCGAGCTGCTGCCGCTGATCGCCGCACCGCGCGCCCCGCAGCTGCTCACGACGCTCTGGCTGCTGGCCTGCGCGGGCGCCGCGCTCGCCGGCGGGCTGCGCGGTCCGGTGGTGCTCAGCCCGTTCTTCACCGCGACGATCGCCGCCTCGGCCATGCCCCGGCACATCGCGCTGCGATGGCCGCTGCTGCGCTGCGCGGCCCTGCTCGCCGGGACCGGCGCGACGGCGGGGGCGGTGATCGGCGGCGCCCGGGCGGTCGCCGGGATCGGCTCGGCCGGGGACGCGCTGCTGCTGTCCCTCGCCTGCCTGGGCGCGGGCCTCGTGGTCATCGGCCCGTGGATGCTCGGCGAGGTCCTCGCCCCCGCCGTCCCCGAGCCCGGCAGGCCGCGCCGGCGGATCCTCGGCGGCCCGCAGCTGGCGGCGGCGTTCGCGGCCGCCGCCGGCTGCGCCGCGGCGACCGCGACCCCCTGGGGGATCGGTGCGGTCCTGGACCCGGCCACCACGGCGCCGGAGGCCGCCGCCTGGGCCTTCGCGCTGGTGCTCGCGGGCGCATCCACGGTGGTGCTGTGCCTGACGGCGCTGGACCAGCTGCACGGACGGGTCCTCGCCGAGCAGGCCGCGCGCTGGAGCGCCGCCACCACCAGCGCCCTGACCGGGGACCTGGCGGCCGGCAGCGGAGCGTTCCGGATGCCGCCGCGGGCGGGGCGGCGGCTGCGCGCCGTCGAGCCGGTCCCCGCCGGACCCCTGACCCTCGTGCTGCTCTACCTGCGCCGCGATCTCGTGGCCCTGCTGCGCACGCCCGCCCGCCTGGTCACCGGGATGCTCACGAGCACGGCCGCCGCCGCGCTGCTGCTCGCCTCGGCCGCGCTGCCGGGCGTGCGGGGATGGCTGGGCGTGCTGACCGCCGCGGCGCTCGCCTGGGCCGCCTCGAGCGCGGTCACCGACGGGCTCCGGCATGCGGTCGCCACGCTCGGCGCCCCGCCGCTGCTGGGCCAGGGCGTGCGGGCGCAGCTCGCGCTGCACCTGACGGCGCCGCTGCTGGCCCTGCTGCTGGCGGGCGCCGCCGGCGGCGGGGCGGCGATCCTGGCCGGGGCCGATGCGGGAGGCCTGCTCCCGGTCCTGCTGCTGACGGCGGTGACGGTCCTCGGCCGTGCGCGGGACGCCGCCAAGGGGCCGATGCCGCTGCGCCTCGCGGCGCCGATGCCCACCGCGATGGGCGACGCCTCGGTGATCCCGATGCTGCTGTGGCAGGGCGACGCGCTGCTGCGGGCCCTCGGGGCGGCGGTGCTGGTCGTCCTCGCGAACACCGTGGCACCCTGGGGGAGCGTGCTCGCCGCGCTCGCCGTCCTCGTGCTGCTGACGCTCGAGCTCGCCCATCGGATCAGGGAGGCCACCCCATGACCACGCCCGCCGGCGCTGCGGAGCCCTTCGACCTGCGGACCACCCCGAACCCGCTGATCCGCACGGCAGGGCGCGCCCTGGGGGCCCTGAACGCTCGCCATCCCTGGGACCACAACCACCACTTCCACGGCTGGATCCTGCGCAGCCTCCCGCCCCGGGCCCAGCGCGCCCTGGACGTCGGCTGCGGGCGCGGGGACCTCGTGGCGGCGCTGCGCGGACGCGTCCCCGAGGTCGACGGGATCGACCCGGATCCGACGATGGCGGCCGCGGCCGCGGAGCGCTTCGCGCCCATCGGCCGGGTGCGGATCCGGTCGCTGCGGCTGGACGAGCTCGACCCCTCCCGGGAGCGCTACGACGTCGTCACGATGGTCGCGAGCCTGCACCACATGGACCTGGAGGAGGCGCTGACGCAGGTGCGCGCCCTGCTGCGGCCCGGCGGGCGCCTGCTCGTGGCCGCGCTGGTGCGCCCCGAGACCGCGGCGGACCACGCCTGGGACGTGGCCGGGGCGCTGAGCAACCCGGTGATCGGCCTGATCAAGCATCCCCGTCCGGCCCGCGGCGGGGGCGGGGACCCGCAGATGCCGGTGCGGGATCCCGCCACGGGGATCACCGAGCTGCGCCGCACGGCGCGCCGCATCCTCCCCGGGGCGCGGGTCCGTCGCCGGGAGGGCTTCCGCGTGACCCTGTTCTGGGAGGCGCCGCCCGCCGAGGGACGCTGAGCGCGTCCCCGTCAGCGGTTCGGGCGGGGGAGGGCGGCGAGCACCGCCGGCCACAGCCGGGCGAGGCGCCCCGTCCACGGACCGGCCATCTTGCCGGCCTCCAGCAGCTCGCGCACGCGGTCCGGGCTCGCCCAGGCGGCCTCGGCGACCTCGACCGGATCGATCCTCACGTCCGCATCCGCGGCGACGCGGGCGAGGAACAGGTCCACGTGCGCGTTCTGCTCGGTGTGCCGGCCGATCAGCTCCAGCTGCCCGGTCCCGACCTCCAGGCCGGTCTCCTCGGACAGCTCCCGGCGCGCGCCCTGCACGGCCGTCTCCCCGGCCAGGACGCTGCCGCCGGGAAGCTCCCACATCGAGGGCCAGCCCTCCTTCGCGGCGGAGCGACGGGTGAGCAGCACGGTCCCGTCCGCCCGGGCTGCGACGACGCAGGCCACCTGGTGGAAGCTCCCGGCCGGGAGCGGATCCCCGCGACGGTGCGTCCGGCCCAGCGACGCTCCGGCGCGGTCCACCAGGTCCCAGATCTCGTCGAGGTCCTCGGCCGGGCGCGGCGCGGAGGCCGGGTGCGGGCCGGGGATCAGGTGCGAGCCGGGGGCCGGAGCCGGGGAGGAGGCCGGGGCCGGGGCGGCCAGCGGGATCAGGCGCCGGTCGCCGGTCGCGGTGATCCGGTCGAGGAGGGCGCCGGCGAGCTGCAGGCGCCGGGCCCCGCCCGGGCGGCCCTCGGCGCGGGCCAGCACCGGGCCGAGCTCGCGGGCGAGGGCCGTGATCGCCCTCAGGGGGCGCATGGCCAGGGTGATCCTGTGGATCAGGCCGTCCTCGTCCAGCTCGAGATGCTGGAACTCCTGCAGGTCCACGCCGCGCACGCGAGCCCTCGCGATGAGCAGCGTCTCGCGGCCCTCGGAGATCTCGGTGACATAGCGGAAGCCGCTGACCACGGAGAACACGGAGGCCAGCACGACCTCGACCTGGTCGCGGCCGCGGAAGGCGAAGCGCTCGGTGATCGGGGAGATCAGCTCGACGTCCTTCGCGAGCACGGCCAGCGCCGCCCGATGGTCGCCGCTCTCGCCGGCGCTGCGCCAGGTCCGGATCGCCGTCGTGGTGTCCATGATGTCCTTCCGCTGTCGCCTGGCGGCCCGTGCCGCGACCGGGTGGCCCTGCCGGCCGTGCCGCGCCCGGGCGGCGTGCAGGCTCGCCGCCTACCCTCGCACAGGTGACCTCCTCCCTCGCCGCCATCTCCGCCCTCCTCCGCTCCGGGACCGTCCGCGCGGTGGTCAGCGACCTCGACGGGGTGCTGCGCGTGTTCGACCCGCAGCTGTGGGACGAGCTCGACGCCCGCCTGGGCACCCCGCCCGGCACCGCCTTCGGCGCGATCCTCGGCAGCCCCGTCCTGCACGAGGTGGTGCGCGGCCGGGCCACGCATGCGCAGTGGCGCGAGCGGGCCCGGGACGATCTCCGCACGGCGGGCGCGGAGCCCGGCGCCGCCGCCGCGGCCGTGGCGCGATGGGCCGATGCTCCCGCCGTCGTCGATCCGTCGGTGCGCCGCCTCCTGCGCGAGGCCCGATCCGCCGGGGCGACGGTGATGGTGCTGACCAACGGGACCGACCGGGTGCGCGAGGAGGTGGGCGCCCTGGGGCTGGCCGATGTCGTCTCCGAGGACGGCCGCCACCTGCTCAGCTCCCACGAGACCGGTCACGCCAAGCCCGAGCCGGAGGCCTACGCCGCCGCGCATCGGCGGCTCGAGGAGCTCGCCGGGGCCCGCCTCGCCCCGGCCGAGGTCGCCTTCCTCGACGACTCGCCCCGCAACGTCGCCGCCGCCGGGGTCTTCGGCTGGCGGGCCTTCCACCACCTCGGCTGATGCCCCGGGCGTCTCAGCCGTCCAGGCCGATGAGCCCGTCCGGGCCGACGAGCCCGCGCAGCTCCTGCACCGTGCCCGGGTGCCCCACCAGGACCAGCTCGCCGGTGCGATCGCGCAGGACATCGGCCCCCGCCTCCTCGGCGATGAGGATGCCGCCCAGGAGGTCCCAGATCTCGTTGCGGTAGGCCAGCAGCGCGCCGAGCCGGCCGGTGGCCAGCAGGACCCAGTCCGCCGACGGCGCCCACGTGCGCAGGACCCGCTTGGCCGAGCGCTCCAGGGCCCCGAAGATCGCGTTGCGGCGGGCGTCGTCGTGGCCGACCGCGTAGCCCTGCGTGAAGGAGACCGTGGTGTGCGCGAGGGGATCCGCCGCGTCCAGGCGCAGACGCCGCGGGCCCGATGCGCCGACGGACAGGTAGGCGCCCTCGCCGCGGATCGCCCAGCACGTGCGGCGGCGCGGCGAGTCGTGCACCACCGCGACCAGCGGCCCCTCCCGGTCGCACAGGGTGATGCACACGCCGTACACGTCCAGCCCCAGCACGTAGTTGTTGGTGCCGTCCAGCGGGTCGATGAGCCAGCGCAGCGGCGCATCGGCGCCCGCGCCCTGCTCGCCCTCCTCCTCGCCGAGGATCCCGTGCTCGGGATAGCGCTCGGCGATGCCGGCGGCGATCAGGCGCTCTGCCGCATGGTCGACGTGGGTGACCAGGTCCGCCCCGTCCCCCTTGCTGCGCACGCGGGCCGTCTCCCGCTCGGCGACGGCGAGGTCCCCGGCGCGGCGGGCGAGGGAGATGGCGAGGTCGGCGGCGCTGCGGAGGTCCATCGTCCGAGAGTAGGAGACGGCGGCCCGGAGCCGGCCGCGCCGCGCCGCGGCGGGGGTCAGCGGGCGCCGTGGGCGGCGATGACCTCGCCGAGCCGGGCGACGGCGCTCCCGATCACCTCGGGGGCGTGCGTCACGAAGCTCAGCCGCATGGTGGAGCGGTCGGGGTTGTCGGCGTAGAAGGACCAGCCGGGCAGGTAGGCGACCCCGGCCGCCACGGCGTCGGCCAGCATGGCCTGGGCGTCGTAGCCCTCGCCCAGGGCGGCCCACAGGAACATGCCGCCGTCGGGCAGGGTGACGTGCGCGCCCGGGGGCAGCAGCGGGGTCAGCGCCGCGGACAGGGCGTCGCGCCGGGTGCGGTACACGGCGCTGACCCGCGCGACGTGCGCGTCGAGGTCGCACACCTCGAGGTACCGGGCCACGGTGAGCTGGTCCACCACGGAGGACTGCATGGAGATCGCAGCCTTCGCCACGGCGAGGGTGTCCAGCACGCGGCCCTCCGCGCGGATCCAGCCGATGCGGACCCCCGGGCTCATCAGCTTGCTCATCGAGTTCATGAGCAGGGTCCGCTCGGACATGCCCGGCAGGGACGCGATCGGCGGGAAGGTGGTGCCGGTGAAGCTGAGCTCGCCGTACGGGTCGTCCTCCACGAGCGCCGTGCCGGTGCGCAGCAGCACCTCGGCGACCTCGCGGCGACGGTCCGTCCCCATCGTCCGGCCGGTCGGGTTCTGGAAGGTGGGGATGAGGTAGACGAACTTCGGGTGATGCTCGCGGATCGATCGCTCCAGGGCCTCGGGGATCACCCCGTGGTCGTCGGTCTCTACCCCGATCATGCGCGCGCCGTGCACCGCGAAGGCCTGCACGGCCGCGAGGTACGTCGGCGATTCGACGAGGACGACGTCACCGGGCTCGAGCATCGCCTGCGCGGCGACGAACAGCCCCTCCTGCGAGCCGGAGGTGATGCGGATCTGCCCGGCCGAGGTCGGCAGGTGCCGCGAGACCCGGCGGGCCGCCTGCTCGCGCAGCTCCGGCTCGCCCTCGCTCACGCCGTACTGGAGGGAGCGTGCGCCCTGATGGGTGAGCACCCAGTCGTAGGCGGCGCGGACGTCCTCGAGCTCGAACAGCGCCGGATCCGGGATCCCGCCCGCGAAGGACACCACATCGGGCCGTGCGGCGAGCGCGAAGATGTCCTTGAGCGGGGAGGACTCCATCCCGGCGTAGCGGGCGGCGACGGGGAAGCGGAACGGCTCGGGCGCGGTCATCCCCATATGGTGGCACGCACGGCCCGCCGTGCACGGTCAGGCCGAGGCCGCAGCGGCCGGTCGCGGCCAGGATCACGCCGCGGATCCGCGTGCGGGCGCCGCCGCCCCGGGGACGGGGCGCCCCGTCACTGCGGGAGCACGCCCTCCAGGGCCAGCAGCGCGCGCTTGGTCTCCACGCCGCCCGCATAGCCGGTCAGGGATCCGTCCGAGGCGAGCACCCGATGGCACGGCACCATGATCGAGATCGGGTTGGTGCCCACCGCCCGGCCCACCGCCTGCGCCGCGCGCGGGCGGCCGATGGCGCGGGCGATGGTGCCGTAGGTGGTGGTGCTGCCGCGCTCGATGGCGCGCAGCTGCTCCCACACCAGGTGCTGGAAGGCGGTGCCGCGGGGCGCCATGGGCAGGTCGAAGCGCTCGCGCTCGCCGGCGACGTAGGCCAGCAGCTGGTCGCGGGCCCGGCACAGGAGCGCGTCCTCGGGCGCCGCGGGGGAGCCCAGGCGCGGGGCCGCCGGGAAGTGCGCCTGCTCTTCGCGCCACACGCCGGTGACGGCATCGCCCTCCGCGGCGATGAGGTAGGTGCCCAGGGCCGTCGGGACCCGCAGGTGCCGGGCGGGGCCCGTCCCGGGGGCGACGGGCGTCGCGGGGTGGGTGTGGGGGCTCATGATGCGGTGTCCTTCCGTCGGGGCGACCGGGCGGGGAGCCCGGCCTGGTGGTGCCACAGGTGCAGGGTCGCGTAGGACCGCCAGGGGGAGGCGGCGTCCAGGAGCGCGGTGAGGGAGGGGTGGTCCTCGGCCAGGCCCAGATCGCGGGCCGCGGCGAGCAGGGCGACGTCGCGGGCGGGAGCGACATCGATCGCCCGCACCCCGCGCAGCAGCGCGTAGTCCGCGGTCCACGGGCCGACGCCGCGCAGCGCCAGGAGCTGCGCGCGCACCGCGCTCACCTCCGCCGCGGGATCGAGGTCCGCCTGCAGCGCGCCGATGAGGGCGGCACGCCGGGCGCCGGGGCCGCGGTACCACTGCTCCGCCGTCGCGGCGGCCTCGCGCGGGCGCAGGGGCAGGCGGTGCACGCCGCCGGTGCGCAGATGCTCCGGCAGCGGCTCCTCGCGGAGGTCGGTGGCGCGGGTGATCTGGTCGCGGGCCTGCACGGTGGTGATCTGCTGGCCGACGATCGCCCACAGCAGCGCCTCGGACAGGCTCGGGGTGCCCGGGATCCGCAGGCCCGGGCGGCGGGCCACCAGGTCGGCGAGCACGGGCTGGGCGGCCACGAGACCGGCATCGATCCCGTGCGGATCCGCGTCCAGGTCCAGCAGGCGGCGCACCAGGCCGATGGCCGCGGAGTAGTCGCGCAGGTCCGCCAGGCGCAGCACCAGCGTCAGCGGCCCGTCCTCGGCGCCGAGGTCGACCTGGAGCACGCCCGGGCCGTGGGCCAGGCGGACCGCGCGGGTCCAGACGGTGCCGACGACCTCCTCGACCCCCGGCACGGCGCGCACCGCGAACCACGCCGCGAGTCCGGCGCCGTCGAAGGGGCGCCGCACCGCCAGGCGCGCGGTGAGCACGGCGGCGCTCCCGTCGGCGCCATGGCCGGCGTCCTCGGGGCCGGCGGCTGCCGGCCCGGCCCCCTCGGGGGCGGCCCCGGGGCGACCGGCGCCGCGGCGCCGGGGGACGGCGCGCTCGCGCACCACCGACGGGGCGTGCCCGAAGATCTGCGTGAACGTCTCGTGGAACTGCCGTTCGCTGCCGAACCCCGCGGCATGGGCGATCTGCGCGAGCGGGAGCTGCGAGCCGGCGACCAGGTCGTGGGCGCGGCGCGCCCGTCGGATCCGGGCGTGGGCCAGGGCTCCGGCGCCGGTGCGGCGCACCAGGGCGCGGTGCAGGGTCCGCTCCGAGACCGCCAGGCGCGCGGCGAGGGCGGGGACGCTGCCCCCGTCGTCCAGCGCCCCCTCGTCGATGAGGCGCAGGGCGCGCTCGGCGAGGCTCCCGGCGGGGTCGTCGTCGGGGCTGCCGGGCGGGGCCATCGGCCCGCACCGCTTGCAGGCGCGATAGCCGGCCGCGACCGCGGCCGCGGCGGAGGGCGCGAACTCCACCCCGGTGCGCTGCGGGGTGCGCGCAGGACAGGAGGGGCGGCAGAAGATCCCCGTCGACCGGACGCAGGTGAAGAACATGCCGTCGAACCGCGTGTCGCGGCTGCGGATCGCGGCGTAGCGTTCGTCATCGGTCATCGGGTGCATGGCACCAGTGAACCCCGCTGCGGCCTCCGGCACCAGCGGGATTCGGACAGGGTGGCCGGTCACCCTCGATACGGGCGACCGGGGCGCGGATCAGCGGCGGGCGGCCTGCGCGTCCTCGACGACCTGCAGCGCGAGCTCGCAGAACATCGAGTCCGCCCACGAGAACCAGGGGCGGGAGAACTTCGTGGGGTCCGAGGCGTGGAAGGACTCGTGGATGTTGCCGGTGCCGGCATCGGTCGCGGCGATCAGCTCGAGCGTGCGCGGCCGCTCCTCGGGCGCCCCGGTGAGCGCCTCGATCGCCAGGGCGATCGGCCAGACGTAGCCGGGCAGGGTGTGCGGGCTGCCGACGCCCGAGGCGACGGTGCCCTCGACGTAGAACGGGTTCGCCGGGCTGAGGATGAAGCGGCGCGTGGCCTCCCACACCGGTGCATCCATCACGTCGGGCGCGAACAGGGGCAGCGCCAGCAGCGAGGGCGTGTTGGCGTCGTCCATCAGCAGCGTGCCGCCCAGGCCGTCGACCTCGTAGGCGTAGATCCGCTCCCCGGCCGGGCCCCCGACCACGCCGTGCTGCGCGACGCCGTCGACCAGCTCCTGCGAGAGGGCGCGGGCATCGGCCGCCAGGGCGGCATCGGCCAGGGCCTCCTCGGCGATCTCCGCGATCCCGCGCAGCGCCTGCGCGGCCAGGAGGTTGCCGGGGATGTTGTAGTGGAAGGTGCAGGCGTCGTCCGAGGGCCGGAAGCCGCTCCAGGTCATGCCGGTGAAGGCCGTCGGCGTGCCCCGGCCCTCGCGGGTGAGGGACTCGGTGGGCAGCGGGGAGGGGCGCACGAAGCGGTAGGAGGAGTCCTCGTGCCGCTGCTCCCGGCGCAGCTGCGCGACGATCCGGGCCAGCACCTCGTGCACGGGGCCCTCGAGCACGTCGGTGCGGCCCGTGGCGCGCCAGATCCCATGGGCCAGGACCACCGGGTAGGCGAGGGAGTCGATCTCGTACTTCTGCTCCCACACGTGCGGGTCGGTGCACAGGTCCCGCGGCTCGTGGTGCCCGCCGGTGGGCCCGTCGTTGAAGGCGTTCGCGTAGGTGTCGTGGGACAGGCACGCGAACTGGCGGCGCACCACCGCGGCGACCAGGTCGGCCAGCGGCGCGCAGCCCTCCAGCAGGCGCAGGTACGGGGTGAGCTGGGTGGTCGAGTCGCGCAGCCACATCGCCGGGATGTCACCGGTGATCACGAAGGCGCTGCCGTCCTCGCCGAGGGTGATGGTGTCGGTGAGGGTGCGCAGCAGGGCGCGCTCGACCATGTCGCCGATCCGCTGCCCGCTCACCTCCCGGACCTGCGCGGCGGCCTCGCGGACCACCTCGAGGATCTGCGGATCGACGGAATACGGGGTGCGCGGGGCGGCGGTGCTCTGCGAGGTCACGGAAGACATCCTGGAAGTCGGGGCTGGATGCGAAAAACGCCCTGTGACCAGGGCGTTCGCAGAGCGGATGACGGGAATCGAACCCGCGTAATCAGTTTGGAAGACTGAGGCTCTACCATTGAGCTACATCCGCGCGGGCGCTTCGGACCGGTCGATGCCCCACGGGCGGGACTTCTCGCGGCGAGGACGCCAGCGACCATTCAACCAGATCATCGGCGGGAAGGCACCTCCGCGCGGCGCCGATGGACATGGTGCCTGTCACACGGGGCGGACTGTCCTGCGTGCCCCCGAGCCGGTGCGGGTAAGCTCTGGTGGGTTGCCCTACGGGGTGTAGCTCAGTTTGGTAGAGCACCCGCTTTGGGAGCGGGAAGTCGCAGGTTCAAATCCTGTCACCCCGACTCGCGACCGGGACCGCGTGCCCGTCTCCCCCCTCGCGACAACTGACCATCCGACAATCAACGTCACTCAGGAGACTTGCCAGTGAAGACCGCTGTCGAGAAGCTCAGCCCGACCCGCGTCAAGCTCAACGTCGAGGTCCCCTTCGACGAGCTGAAGCCGGCCATCGAGGCTGCCACCAAGAAGATCGCAGGCCAGGTGCAGATCCCGGGCTTCCGCAAGGGCAAGATCCCCGCCGCTGTCGTCGAGCAGCGCTTCGGCCGCCCGGCGATCCTGCAGGAGGCGGTCAACGACTCGCTGCCGACCTTCTACCAGCAGGCCGCCGCCGAGGCCGAGATCAAGCCCGCCGGCCGCCCCGAGGTCGAGGTCACCGAGGTTCCCGGCCTGGACGGCTCCGAGGACGGCAACCTCGTCTTCGTCGTCGAGCAGGACGTGCGCCCCAAGATCAGCCTCCCCGATTTCACCGACTACACCGTCGAGATCGAGGAGCCCGCGGTCGACGACGACGCCGTGCAGGTCCGTCTCGACCAGCTCCGCGAGCGCTTCGGCACCCTCGTGGGCGTGGACCGTCCGGCCGAGGACGGCGACTTCGTGTCCCTGGACATGAAGGCCGTCATCGGCGAGGAGGAGATCGAGTCCGTCGAGGGCGTCTCCTACCGCATCGGCGAGGGCAACATGCTCGAGGGCCTGGACGAGGCGCTCATCGGCCTCTCCGCCGGCGAGACCACCACCTTCGTCTCGAAGCTCGCCGGCGGCGAGCACCAGGGCGAGGAGGCCGACGTCACCGTCACGCCCCAGTCCGTGAAGGTCCGCGAGCTGCCCGAGGCCGACGACGAGTTCGCCGAGCTCGCCTCCGAGTTCGACACCATCGACGAGCTCAAGGCCGATCTGCGCGCCCAGGCCGAGAAGGACGCCGCGGGCAACCGCGTCTCCCTCGCCCGCAACGCCCTGCTCGAGAAGCTCCTCGAGGAGCTCGACGTGCCGGTGCCCGAGTCCCTCATCGAGGACGAGGTCAACTCCCACCTGGAGAACGAGGGCAAGGAGCCCGGCGATCCCCACGGCGAGGAGATCCGCGAGGACACCACCAAGGCGATCCGCGCGCAGTTCGTGCTCGACGCCCTGAACGAGACCCGCGAGGTCCAGGTCGGCCAGGACGACCTCATGAGCTACCTGAGCCAGCTCTCCGCGCAGTACGGCGTCGAGCCCAACCAGTTCATCCAGATGCTCGCGCAGTCCGGCCAGATCGAGCAGATCTTCGGCGAGGTGCAGCGCTCCAAGGCCCTCGAGGTCGCGCTCGCCGACGTCACCGTCAAGAACACCGACGGCGAGGTCCTCGACCTCGGCCTGACGACCGCGTCCGAGGAGTCCGAGGACGAGGACGCCGCGTCCGAGGCTCCCGCGGCCGATGAGGCCCCCGAGGCCGAGGCGGAGACCGCCGAGGTCGCCGAGGAGAAGCCGGCCGCCAAGAAGGCTCCGGCCAAGAAGTCGCCCGCCAAGAAGGCTCCGGCGAAGAAGGCCCCCGCCAAGAAGGCTCCGGCCAAGAAGACGGCTGCGGCGTCCGAGGACGCCCCGGCCGAGGAGACCCCCGAGGCCTGATCCCTCGAGCCGTTCCCGGGCCTCGCCCCGAGAACCCTCCGCGCGACGGCGCGGCGACCCCCGGGTCGCCGCGCCGTTCTGCATGGTCGGCCGGGTCGGGAGCGCGGGAGCGCGAGACCGCAGGTGCGGGAGCACGGGTGCGGGAGCGCGGGCGGCCGGGGCGCGGGCGGCCGGGGCGCGGCGGGCCGCACCATGGGCGGCCGCCCCGGCGGTGTGCGGGGGGACGGGGCTCCGAGGGCGGGACGCACGAAGGGCGCCCCTCCTGGAGGAGGGACGCCCTGTGCGTCGTGCTGGCGGTGCTGCGCCGGGGCGGCGACCGATCAGCGGTAGGTCACGAAGGAGGGGCTGCCCCAGATGGTGCGCTCGGAGACGGAGCCCTTGGAGGAGCCCGCGTCGACGACCTTGTTGTCGCCGGCGTAGATGCCCACGTGCCCGGACCACACCACGAGGTCGCCGGGGCGCGCCTCGGACTTCGAGATGCGGGTGCCGCCCGCGGCCTGGGCGCTGGAGGTGCGCGGCAGGTCGATGCCGACCTTGGAGTAGACGTAGCTGGTCAGGCCCGAGCAGTCGAAGCCGCTGGGGGAGCTGCCGGCGTAGCTGTAGTTCACGCCGATGTACTGGCGGGCGATGTTCACGATCGAGGAGCCGGAGGTGCTCGAGGAGGAGCTGGAGCTCGAGGTGGAGCCGGAGTCCGAGGAGCCGCCGTTGAGGGAGGCGCGGGTCTGGGGGCCGACGCGGCCGTCGACCTGCAGGCCGTTGTCGCGCTGGTAGTCGACGACGGCGGCGTGGGTGCGGGGGCCGAACTTGCCGTCGACCGCGAGGCCGGCGCCGTGGTCGTTGAGCAGCTGCTGCAGGTCCTCGACGCGATCGCCGCGCGAGCCCTGGTACAGGGTGCTGCCGGAGGAGAGGGAGGCCGTCGCGACCGGGGTCACGGGGGCGGCCGGGGTCACGGCGGTGACGTCCGCGGGAGCGGCGGGGGCCGCCGGGGCGGCGGAGGCGCCCTGCGCGGCGAAGGCGGAGCCGACGACCACGGTGCCCAGCATCGCCGCGCCGCCGATGCCCTTGTAGGCGAGGCGCGCGGCCCCGTTCACGGGCCGACCGGGAGCGCGGTGGGAGTTGTGCTTGGCCATGTTCGGATTCCTTCCATACCGTCCGCCGAGACGAACGGCGGTACCTCTTCACGATCTGTGTCCAGGGGGTCTGCGGCGCGGCCATCTGGTCCTGTGCGGCACCGGCTTACGCTCGACAACGCTAGGGGGAGGGGTGGGGACGGCCAATGGTCCTGAACAGAGACGGCAGGGATCTTGACCCTGTCTTGACCGCGTCGGGCAATCCCTTACCCAACGGCGGAGAGGCTTCACGTCACCTCGACCCTTTCGAGTGACCTGGGTCACGCCGTAGGCCCGCCGATGGGGGTGCCGCGGTGTGCGCCTGCGGCGAACAGGGCACCGGTGCGGTGCGCCGACCCCCTAGAGTCGAGGCATCGAGACACCTTCACTGAGGAGTGATCCATGACCTCGCAGCCTCGCAGCGCCTCCGGCGACACGCCGATGGGCCTCGACGACAACGTCTACCAGCGCCTGCTCAAGGAGCGCATCATCTGGCTCGGGTCGGAGGTCCGCGACGACAACGCCAACGCCATCTGCGCGAAGATGCTGCTGCTCGCGGCCGAGGACCCCGAGAAGGACATCTACCTCTACATCAACAGCCCCGGCGGCTCCATCACCGCGGGCATGGCCATCTACGACACGATGCAGTACATCCAGCCGGACGTCGTGACCGTGGCGATGGGCATGGCCGCCTCGATGGGCCAGTTCCTGCTGTCCTCGGGCACCAAGGGCAAGCGCTACGCCACCGCCAACGCGCGGGTGCTCATGCACCAGCCGCTGGGCGGCCTGGGCGGCACCGCGAGCGAGATCAAGATCCAGGCGGACCTGATCCTCTCCATGAAGCGCCAGCTGGCGAGCCTGATCGCGGAGCAGACGGGCAAGAGCGTCGAGCAGATCACCGCGGACTCGGACCGCGACAACTGGTTCACCGCGCAGGAGGCCCTCGAGTACGGCTTCATCGACAAGATCGTCGACACCGCCCACGACGTCACCGGCGGCGGCGGCACCGAGGACGGGCCGTCCGGCAGCGCCGGGTCCGGCGACGACGCATCCGGCAACTGAGCACGAAGCAGACCTGAGGAGACCTTCCATGACCTTCGACCCCCGCTTCGCCGCCGGATACGGCATGGCCGACCGCGCCATCGCCCCGTCGGCCCGCTACGTGCTCCCGCAGTACGAGGAGCGCACCGCCTACGGCTTCAAGCGCCAGGACCCCTACACCAAGCTGTTCGAGGACCGCATCATCTTCCTGGGCGTCCAGGTGGACGACGCCTCGGCCGACGATGTGATGGCCCAGCTGCTCGTGCTCGAGTCCCAGGACCCCGACCGCGACATCACGCTGTACATCAACAGCCCCGGCGGCTCCTTCACGGCGCTGACCGCCATCTACGACACGATGCAGTACATCAAGCCGGACATCACCACGGTGTGCCTGGGCCAGGCGGCCTCCGCCGCCGCCGTGCTGCTCGCGGCCGGCACCCCGGGCAAGCGCCTGGCGCTGCCCAACGCCCGCATCCTTATCCACCAGCCCGCCATGGGCGGCCAGGGCGGCGGCCAGGCCTCGGACATCGAGATCCAGGCCAACGAGATCATGCGCATGCGCGACTGGCTCGAGAGCACGCTCGCCTTCCACACCAGCCGCAGCAAGGAGGAGATCAGCCGCGACATCGAGCGCGACAAGATCCTCACCGCGAGCGCCGCGCTCGACTACGGGCTGGTCGACCAGGTGCTCGATTCCCGCAAGGGCGTCCGTCCCCAGCTGAACGGCTGATCCGCCGGTCGGCGGCGGTCCGGGATCCTGGGCCGCCGCCGCCCTGCGCTCCTGCCGGGACGGGCCTGCGCCGCGGCCGATGCTCATCGGTCCGGCGCAGGCCCGGTTCCGGTCCGGACCACGGCGAGGGTCCCCCATCGGCGGACCGGCTCGGGGTACCGTGAACGGTGCGGCCGCCGGTCGCCCGGCCCGCACCCGCACGACGACGAAGGATGGTCATGGCGCGCACGAACGACGGTTCCGACGTGTTCAAGTGCTCCTTCTGCGGCAAGTCGCAGAAGCAGGTCGAACGGCTGATCTCCGGCCCCGGTGTGTTCATCTGCGAGGAATGCATCGAGCTGTGCAACGAGATCATCGCGGAGGAGAACCAGGCGGCCCAGTCCACGGAGGACGAGCAGGTCGAGCTGCCCCGCCCGCAGGAGATCTACGAGCACCTCGAGCAGTACGTGATCGGCCAGGACGCCGCCAAGCGGGCGCTCTCGGTGGCCGTCTACAACCATTACAAGCGCGTGCGGGCGCGCGAGGAGGCCGAGCGCGGCCCCGTCGCCGCCGCCCCCGCCTCCCGCGGCTCCTCGGCGTCCCGCTCCGCCGAGGTCGCGGAGGCCGTCGCCTCCGTGGAGGACGTCGAGGTCTCCAAGTCCAACGTGATGATCGTGGGGCCCACCGGCTGCGGCAAGACCTACCTCGCCCAGACCCTGGCCCGCCTGCTGGACGTGCCCTTCGCCATGGCCGATGCCACCGCCCTGACCGAGGCCGGGTATGTCGGCGAGGACGTCGAGAACATCCTGCTCAAGCTGCTGCAGGCCGCGGACTACGACGTCAAGAAGGCCGAGCGCGGCATCATCTACATCGACGAGGTCGACAAGATCGGCCGCAAGGCGGAGAACCCGTCGATCACCCGCGACGTCTCCGGCGAGGGCGTGCAGCAGGCGCTGCTGAAGATCCTCGAGGGGACGGTCGCCGCGGTCCCTCCGCAGGGCGGGCGCAAGCATCCGCACCAGGAGTTCATCCAGATCGACACGACGAACGTCCTGTTCATCGTGGCCGGCGCCTTCGCCGGCATCGAGGACATCATCGGCTCGCGGATCGGCAAGCGCGGCATCGGCTTCGGCGCGGAGCTGCACACCCCCCTCGAGCAGGCCGAGATCTACTCCGAGCTGGTCCCCGAGGACCTGCTCAAGTTCGGGCTGATCCCGGAGTTCATCGGCCGCCTGCCCGTGCTGACCAACGTCGTGAACCTCGACCGCCCCGCGCTCATCCAGATCCTCACCGAGCCGCGCAACGCGCTGGTCAAGCAGTACCAGAAGATGTTCGCGCTGGACGGCGTCGAGCTCGACTTCGAGCGCAGCGCCCTCGAGGCGATCGCCGACCGCGCGATCGATCGCGGCACCGGCGCGCGCGGGCTGCGGGCCATCCTCGAGGACACCCTGCAGCCGGTCATGTTCGAGGTCCCCTCGCGAGAGGACATCGCCAAGGTCGTCATCACCGAGGGCGTGGTGCGCGAGGGCCGGGCCCCGCTGATGGTCACCCGCGAGTCCCCGTCCGCGGGGCGCCGCGAGCAGAGCGCCTGAGGCCGGGACGATGGACGACGTGGAGCGCGCGCGGCAGATCCTCGCCGAGGAGCGCCAGAGCATCGACAACATCGATGCGGCCCTGGTGAACCTCCTCGCCGAGCGCTTCCGGCACACCCAGCGGGTGGGCCGGCTGAAGGCGGAGCACGGGCTGCCGCCGGCGGATCCCGCCCGCGAGCAGGACCAGGTGGCGCGGCTGAAGGCGCTCGCGAAGGAATCGGGCCTGGACCCGGTCTTCGCCGAGGCCTTCCTGCGCTTCATCGTCACCGAGGTGATCCGCCATCATGAGCAGCTGCGCCGCGACGACGGGGCCTGAGCGCCTGCGCGCGGCCGGTCCCGGCGCGTAGGATCAGGGCATGTCCCGCTTCAGTCCCCTCGAGTGGCCCGTGCTGCGCCAGCTGCGCGGCGCGGATCCGCTGGGACGCGGCTCCGCGGTGACCTCGGCGAGGACCCGCGCGACCACCCCGCGCACCGCCACCGCGGATCGGGTCGTCCGCAGCATCTGCCCGTACTGCGCGGTGGGCTGCGGCCAGCGCATCTTCGTCAAGGACGACAAGGTCGTCCAGATCGAGGGGGACCCGGACTCGCCGATCTCCCGCGGCCGGCTCTGCCCGAAGGGCGCCGCCAGCGAGCAGCTCGTGAACTTCCCGAACCGCGTGACGACGGTGCGCTACCGCGCGCCCCACGCGACGGACTGGCAGGACCTCGACCTCGACACCGCGCTGGACATGATCGCCGACCGCTTCCTGGAGGCGCGCCGCGCCCACTGGGAGGATCTCGACGAGAAGGGCCACCCGCTGCGGCGGACGATGGGCATCGCCAGCCTCGGCGGGGCGACCATCGACAACGAGGAGAACTACCTCGCCAAGAAGCTGTTCACCGCCGCGGGCGCGATCCAGATGGAGAACCAGGCCCGCATATGACACTCCGCCACGGTTCCCAGTCTGGGAGCCTCGTTCGGACGCGGCGGCGCCACCCAGTCCCTCCAGGACATGGCCAATGCCGATTGCATCATCGTCCAGGGCTCGAACATGGCCGAGGCGCACCCCGTGGGCTTCCAGTGGGTGATGGAGGCGAAGGCGCGCGGTGCACGGATCATCCATGTGGACCCGCGCTTCACCCGCACCACCGCCAATGCGGACAAGCACGTGCCCATCCGCGCCGGCAGCGACGTGGTGCTGCTGGGCGCGCTGATCAACCATGTGCTGACCGAGGAGCTGTGGTTCCGGGAGTACGTCCAGGCGTTCACGAACGCCTCGACGATCATCGATGAGCGGTATCAGGACCCGGAGGATCTGGACGGGCTGTTCTCCGGCTTCGACCCGGAGACCGGCCGCTACGACCCGGCCTCCTGGGCGTATCGCACGGCCCAGCCTGCGGACCCCTCGCACGCCCATGACGACGCCTCCCGCGGGGAGACCGCCGGCGCCGGCGGACCGCCGCTGGAGCGCGAGCCCGTCCAGCGCGACGAGACCCTGCAGGATCCGCGCTGCGTGCTGCAGATCCTGCGGCGCCACTACGCCCGCTACACCCCCGAGATGGTCGAGGAGGCCTGCGGGATCTCCCGGGAGGACTTCGCGTACCTGGCGCGCTCGATCGTGGAGAACTCCGGCCGCGAGCGCACCACCTGCTTCGCCTACGCGGTGGGCTGGACCCAGCACACCGGAGGGGCGCAGTTCATCCGCGCCGCCGCGATCCTGCAGCTGCTGATGGGCAACATGGGCCGGCCCGGCGGGGGCGTGATGGCGCTGCGCGGCCACGCCACCATCCAGGGATCCACGGACATCCCGACCCTGTTCAACCTGCTGCCCGGCTACCTGCCGATGCCGATGGCCGGCACCCACGACCGCTTCGAGGACTACGTGGAGAGCATCGGCACGAAGACCCAGAAGGGCTTCTGGGCCGATGCCGAGACCTACGCCGTCAACCTGCTGAAGGCCTGGTGGGGCGATGCCGCCACGCCGGAGAACGACTGGGCCTTCGACTACCTGCCGCGCCTGACCGGCGCCCACGGCACCTATCAGACGATGATGGCGATGCTCGAGGGGAAGGTCGACGGGTTCTTCCTGCTGGGCCAGAACCCGGCGGTCGGCTCCGCCGACGGTCGCCTGCAGCGCCTCGCGATGAGCCACCTGAAGTGGATGGTCGTCCGCGACTTCTCGATGATCGAGTCGGCCACCTGGTGGAAGGAGGGGCCGGAGATCGAGAGCGGGGAGCTGCGCACCGAGGACATCGGCACCGAGGTCTTCTTCCTGCCCGCGGCCAACCACACGGAGAAGGCCGGCTCCTTCACGCAGACGCAGCGCCTGGTCCAATGGCGCCACCAGGCGGTGCCGCCGCCCGGGGACGCGGTCAGCGAGCTGCAGTTCCTCGTCGAGCTGGGGAACCGGATCCGCGAGCGCCTGGCCGGGTCCACCGATCCGCGGGATCGGCCGCTGCTGGATCTCACCTGGGACTACCCGATCGACGAGCACGGCGAGCCCGACCCCGAGTCGGTGCTGCGCGAGATCAACGGCTTCCACGTGAGCGGGCCCGACGCCGGCCGGCCGCTGAGCTCCTTCGCGCAGATGCGCCCGGACGGCTCGACCGCCGGCGGATGCTGGATCTACGCCGGCGTGTACGCCGACGGCGTCAACCAGGCCGCCCGGCGCCGGCCGGGGCAGGAGCAGGACGAGACCGCGGCCGAATGGGCGTGGGCATGGCCCGCCAACCGGCGGATCCTCTACAACCGGGCATCGGCCGATGCCGACGGCAGGCCCTGGTCCGAGCGCAAGAAGTACGTCTGGTGGGATGCGGAGCAGGGGCGCTGGACCGGCCGCGACGTGCCCGACTTCCCGGTGACGAAGGAGCCGCACGACGAGGGCGATCCCGAGGCGGGCGGCGCCGCGGGCCTCTCGGGCAGCGACGCGTTCATCATGCAGTCCGACGGTCGCGGCTGGCTGTTCGCGCCCTCCGGCCTGGTCGACGGCCCGCTGCCCACGCACTACGAGCCCGTCGAGTCCTCGATCCCGAACCCGCTCTACGACCAGCAGGCCAACCCCACCCGCGTCTCCTTCCGCAGCGACCTCGCGATGAACGCCCCGGGGGTGGACGGCCTGGGTGGGGCCGCGGAGGTGTACCCGTACGTGTTCACCACCTACCGCGTGACCGAGCACCACACCGCCGGAGGCATGAGCCGCTTCCTGCCCTACCTCTCCGAGCTGCAGCCCGAGCTGTTCTGCGAGGTCTCGCCGGAGCTCGCCGAGATCGTGGGCCTGGAGCCCTACGGCTGGGCGACCATCGTCTCGCCGCGCTCGGCGATCGAGGCGAGGGTGCTGGTCACCCGGCGCATGCGGCCGCTGCCGATCGCCGGGCGGACGGTCCACCAGATCGGCCTGCCCTACCACTGGGCCCGCGGCAGCGAGGCCGTGGTCGAGGGGGACAGCGTCAACGACCTGATCGGCCTGAACCTCGACGCGAACACGCAGATCCAGAACTCCAAGGTCACCGCGTGCGCGATCCGTCCCGGTCGCCGCCCGCGCGGCCCGGCGCTCGCCGAGCTCGTCGCCGAGCACCAGCGGCGCGCCGGGATCGATGCGGACACCGGAGATGAGAAGGTGACCATCCCGCCGCCCGCGCAGCGACGGGTGCACGTGCCGGGGGAGGCCCCGGCGCCGCCCACCGAAGACCCCACCGAGGAGGAGGACCGCTGATGGGACTGCCCTCCGAGCACGAGGACACCGGAGCCGGCGCCGGCTGGGGCCACAGCCACGAGCGCAAGGGCTTCTTCACCGACACGTCGATCTGCATCGGCTGCAAGGCCTGCGAGGTCGCCTGCAAGGAGTGGAACCGCAATCCCCAGGACGGCGACCTCGAGATCCTCGGCTCGTCGTACGACAACACCGGCTCCCTCGGCGCGAACACCTGGCGGCACGTGGCCTTCATCGAGCAGGACCAGGAGCGCATCGAGCAGGCCCGCGAATCCGGTCGCCGTCTGGTGGGCCTGGGCATGCCCGGCATCGGACCGAGGTCCGGGGCCGATGCCCCCGCCGGCGCAGGGGGCTGCGGGTCCGGCTGCGGCTCCCGCCCCGGGGCCGACGGCGAGCCGGGCGCGGCGGACCGCACCCCGCCGGACACCCCGGAGTTCCGCTGGCTCATGTCCTCGGACGTGTGCAAGCACTGCACCCGCGCCGGCTGCCTGGACGTCTGCCCCACCGGCGCGCTGATGCGCACCGAGTTCGGGACCGTGGTGGTGCAGTCGGACATCTGCAACGGGTGCGGGACCTGCGTGGGCGGCTGCCCCTTCGGCGTGATCGAGCGGCGCGACGACGGCACCATCTCCGCGAAGGGAGACCGCGGCCGCGTCGAGCAGGACGTCCCCCACCACGGCACCGCCAACAAGTGCACGCTCTGCTACGACCGTCTCGTGGACGGGCAGACCCCGGCCTGCGCGCAGACCTGCCCCACCACGTCCATCCGGTTCGGAGACCGCGCGGACATGGTCGACGAGGCCGCATCGCGGGTGCGCCAGCTGCACGATCGCGGCATGACCGAGGCCCGCCTGTACGGCGCCAACGGGAACGACGGCGTGGGCGGCACCGGGTCGGTGTTCCTGCTGCTGGACGAGCCGGAGGTCTACGGCCTCCCGCCGGACCCGCAGGTCCCCACCGCCCAGCTGCCGGCCATGTTCCGCACCGCGGGCATCGCCGCCGCCGGGATGATCGCCGCCACCGCCCTCGCCTTCCTCGGAGGACGCCGATGACCCACTCCGCCTTCGACGGCTACCGGCCGCCCGAGCCCCCGCGGGGCCGGCGCCGCCGCCGGCGCGACGGCGACCGGTCTCCGGCGCGCCGCCGCGGCCTCGGCGCCCTCGGAACCGGCGACGGCGGCCGCGAGATGCCGATGGTCGAGGACGTCGAGTTCTCCTCCTACTACGGCCGGCCCGTCGTCAAGGCCCCGCCGTGGGGCGCGCCCATCGGGCTGTACCTGTTCGTCGGCGGCGTCGCCGGGGCATCGGCCCTGCTGGGCGCCGGGGCGGCGCTCACCGATCGCCCGGCGCTGCGCCGCAACGCCCGCCTGACGGCGCTGGCGGCCGTCGCCGTGGGCACTCCCGCGCTCATCGAGGACCTCGGGCGTCCCGAGCGCTTCCTGCACATGCTGCGGGTGATCAAGCCGACCTCGCCGATGAGCCTGGGCACCTGGATCCTGTCCGGGTTCGCCTCCGGGGCCGGGGTCGCGGCCGCCGCGGAGATCGATCGTCTGCTGGGGGAGCGGCTGCCGCTGGGCCCCCTGCGCCCGGTGCTGCGCCGCGCCGAGGGCCCCGCGGCAGCGGTCTCCACCGTGCTCGGGGCGCCGCTGGCCGCGTACACCGCCGTGCTGCTGGGCGACACCGCCGTGCCCACCTGGCAGGGCGCCCGCCGAGGCCTGCCCTTCGTGTTCGTCTCCTCTGCGGCCCTCGCCGCGAGCGGGATCGCGATGATCACGACCCCTGTCGCGCAGGCGGGCCCGGCGCGCGTGCTCGCGGTCCTCGGGGTCGCCGGAGACGTCGTCGCCATGCACAGGACCAAGGAATCGATGCACCCGCTGGAGGCGGAGCCGCTGGAGACGGGCGCCGCGGGCCGCAAGCTGCGCTGGGCCGAGCGCCTGGCGGTCGCCGGCGGCGTCGCGACCCTCCTGGGCGGCCGCAACCGGTGGATCGCCGCGGCCGGCGGCGCCGCCGTCGCGACGGCCTCGGCCCTGACCCGCTTCGGCGTGCTCGAGGCCGGCATCGAATCGGTCAAGGATCCGCGCCGCGTCATGATCCCGCAGCGCGAGCGCCTCGAGAAGCGCCGCGCGGAGGGCATCACCGACGACTCCATCACCACCGGCCCCGAGAGCTGACCGCCGGGCGTCGGTGCCGGGCGGGGCTTCCGGAGCGTTGGGCCGGAATCGTCAGAACTCCATCGATCAGATCGTTCCTGCAGGGATAGTCAGCCACGCCCACCATCGCGGTCAGCGGCTGGAAGGAACGAGGCTTCGCCTCGTCGAGAACGGGCCGGAACGCACAAGGTACTGCAGTGCGCAGGATTCTCCCTGGCGGGCGTAGCAGGTGTCTCTTGGGAAATAACTCCAGGTTAAAGGCGAATTATCGCGGTCCGCCACGGACGGCATTACTCGGGGTGGTCTAGGGAATCGAAGTGCCCACCAACAACTCGCACGGAAAGCGCATAATTCGTCGAGCGCGTGGAACCCCTCATGACAGCGTCGATCTCGCCATGTGCATCACACCTGGGGGCAGTCCAGGACTAGACTCTCGAGCCCGGGGGCTGTAACGTGGGTCACGCCATCCCTCCGGTCCCTCCTCCATGAAAGGCGCAACTCTCATGTCTCACGCACTTCCTCGCCCCCGAGTACTAACGGCATTCACTGCTGCGTTGGCGTCAATAGTTCTTGTCTCGTCCGGCATGGCCGCACCGAATGCCGCGGCGGACCCCAGTAGCCCTGAGGACCCCAACTCGTCAAGGGCGGGAATACCTACTGCGGGTCTCGGAAAACAGTCTACCAAGGCCATTGAAGCCATTAGCATTGTTCCAGGGATCGGCGAGAACGTATCCGCGAACGCCGACAATGTTAAAGTGGATTCACAAGAGCAGAAGGTAACTATTAAGGCTTCCGACGCAAGCGTCGTGACACTGGATCGTCGCGGGGGGTCGGCAAGTCGGGTAGAGAGCTCGGATGGGAATCACATACTCCTCGGTTCCGGCGAAAATGCCGATACGGTAATTCAGTCTCTCGACGGTGGCGGGAGAATTATAGAGGTGATGCATTCGGCCGATTCTCCAACGAGTTTTGAGTACGATCTTAGAGTAGATCCTACACTAGATGTCATTCCTCAAAGTGATGGATCGCTCGTTATCGGCACAGAGAACGACGGTATCCTGGAAATCGAGGCTGTGATCGGCGCGCCGTGGGCGGTGGATGCTGACGCCCATCCGATCCCTGTGTCCTATAAGTACTCGGACGGGTTGCTGGTCATGGAAGTCTCGGTCCCAGACGGGGCTGCGTTCCCGATCGTAGCAGATCCCACCGTCTCGGCTGGCGGCTTTAAGGCGGTGATGCCCTCGGGGAATTCGATGTACCCGCTGTATGTCTATCTAAACAAGGCGCGGACTGCCGACGCCGAGGATGTTGGTGCGGCCATTTGCATTGGAATTGCGTTCGTTCCGGTTGTGGGAGCCGTTGCGGCGGCAGTGTGTGGGCTTCACAACGCCGCAATCAGGGCAACGTCGCGATACGGGTACTGTCAGCTCTGGAAGATCGACCCCGTTAACCGGCGCATGATTGTCAGCCTCCATAAAACGAGCTGGTGCAAGTGATGGCATTCATGCTCATGGGGGTTGGAGTTGCAATATCTTCTGCCGTGGCTATGGGGGTTTCGGGTCGCAGGATTGGCCTAGCGACGTTTATGCTCCTCGGGGCAATCGCTGCAACCGTAGGATTGATGATCGATGGCCGAGCCGCCTTGGGGGAGATGGCACTCGGTCTGCTGGTGGGATTGCCCGCCCTGATTGGTGTCGGGGTGCACCAGCTGTACGCGTCCCAGCGCACCCGATCCGCTGCTCCGCCCCACGTGGACCGCGCATAGTCTCGAGAGGCTTCGTCTCGAGAGGCTTCCCGGCCGCGAACCTCGGCTGAGGCCAGGACCGGGCCGGGCGGCGCAGTCAGCGGATGCTGATCCCGGAGCCCGCGACGATCTCGCCGATCACCGGATAGCCGGGGACCTCCCCGACCACGAGCAGGCCGCCGGAGGTCTGGGCGTCGGCCAGGACCAGCAGATCGTCGTCGTCGATGCCCGGCCCCGGCGTCAGGTGCGGCCGCACCCAGTCGAGGTTCCGGCGGGTGCCGCCGGAGACGTAGCCCGCCGCGAGGGCATCGGCCGCCCCGTCGACCAGAGGCACGGCCGCGCGGTCGATCACCGCCCCGACGCCGGAGGCGCGGGCCATCTTGTGCAGGTGCCCCAGCAGGCCGAACCCGGTGACGTCCGTGGCGGCACGGGCGCCGGCGGCGAGGGCCGCCTGCGCGGCATCGCGGTTCAGCGCCGTCATCGTCGCGATCGCGGCGGGGAAGACCTCGCCGGTGGCCTTGTGCCGGTTGTTCAGCAGGCCCACGCCGATCGGCTTGGTGAGGGTCAGCGGCAGGCCCGGCCGCGCGGCGTCGTTGCGCAGCAGACGGTCCGGATGGGCGGTGCCGGTGACGGCCATGCCGTACTTCGGCTCGGGATCGTCCACCGAGTGCCCGCCGATGACGGGGACGCCGGCCTCCTGCGCGACGGCGAGCCCGCCGCGCAGCACCTCCTGCAGCAGCGCGTACGGGAGCACGTCGCGTGGCCAGCCGACCAGGTTGATCGCGACCACCGGGGTCCCGCCCATCGCGTACACGTCGGACAGGGCGTTGGCCGCGGCGATGCGGCCCCAGTCGAAGGGGTCGTCGACCACGGGGGTGAAGAAGTCGGCGGTGGACAGCACGGCGAGGTCCTCGCGCACCCGCACCGCCGCGGCGTCGTCCCCGTCCTCCAGGCCGACGACCACGGAGTCGAAGCGCTGGCCGGACAGCGCCGCGACCGCCTCCTCGAGCTCGCCCGGCGGGATCTTGCAGGCGCAGCCGCCGCCGTGGGCCATGCCCGTCAGCCGCACCGGCGGCGCGCCGCCGGGCATCGGGTCCGAGGGCGGGACGGGAGCCGAGGGGGAGGAGGGCGACGTGGATTCCGGGGCCATGGCCGCGAGTCTAGGCCAGCGACCTGGCCCGGGTCGCCAGGTCAGCGCGGGGCGCGGTAGCCTCAGCGGTGCATGGAGGCGTCCGGGTCCTGGTGGGCCCCCCGGTCTTCAAAACCGGTGAAGCCGAGCATCTCGGCTTGGCGGGTTCGATTCCCGTCCGCCTCCGCCACATCCGATGAGGCCGCCGCACCCGACGAGGAGGACGTGAGCGTGCAGGACCCCCGCCGCCGGATCCCGCGCACCGACCGCCTGCTCGAGCTGCCGTCCGTGCGCGCGGCCGCCGCGGCCGTGGGAACGCGCGTGGTGAGGGACCTCGCCCGCGCCGTCCAGGACCGCGCCCGCCGCGGCGAGATCGCCCCCGAGCAGGTCGAGCCCCAGCTGGTGGAGGCCCTCGCGAGCCGCCGGCCGGGGTCCCTGCGCCCCGTCCTGAACGCCACCGGGGTGATCGTCCACACCAACCTCGGACGGGCGCCGCTGTCCGCGGCGGCCCGGACCGCGCTCGAGCGGGCCTCCGGCTACGCCGATGTCGAGTTCGATCTGGCCACGGGCGCGCGCTCGCGGCGCGGCGCCGGGGCCCGCGCCGCGCTGCTCGCCGCCTGCCCGGCCCGGCTCCCCTCCGGAGAGGACCTGGAAGCGCTCGTGGTCAACAACGGCGCCGCCGCCCTGCTGCTGGCGGCGACGGCGCTGGCCGGCGGCCGCGAGGTGATCCTCTCGCGCGGGGAGATGATCGAGATCGGCGCCGGGTTCCGCCTGGCCGAGCTCATCGCCTCCGCCGGGGCGAGCATCCGCGAGGTCGGCGCCACCAATCGCACCCACCGCGAGGACTACGCCGCCGCCATCGGCCCCGCGACGGGGGCGCTGCTCAGCGTCCACCCCAGCAACTACCGCATCCGCGGGTTCACCGCCGCCGTCGGCATCGCCGAGCTCGCCGATCTCGCCCACGAGCACGCCCTGCCGCTGGTCGCGGACCTCGGCAGCGGGCTGCTGGTCCCCGAACCCTCGCTGCCGGAGGAGCCCGATGCGACCGGCGCCCTCGAGGCCGGCGCCGACGTCGTCATCACCAGCGGCGACAAGCTCCTCGGCGGCCCCCAGGCCGGGATCATCCTGGGGCGGGCACCGATCATCGCCCGACTGGCCCGCCACCCCATGGCCCGCGCGGTGCGGGCCGACAAGCTCGCCCTCGCCGCGCTCGAGGCCACCCTCACCGGCCCCGTCCCGCCGGTCCTCGCCGCCCTGCGGCTCGATCCCGAGCAGCTGCGCGGGCGCACCGAGGCCCTCGCGCAGGCGCTGCGCGCCGAGGGCATCGAGGCGGGCGTCGTCCCGCACGACGGGCGCGTCGGCGGGGGAGGGGGCGCCGAGGTGCCCCTGCCCGGATGGGCGCTGCGCCTGCCGGAGGCGTGGGCCGCGCCCCTGCGCGAGGGGGACCCCGCCATCGTGGGCACCGTCCGCGACGGCGCCTGCCTGCTGGACCTGCGCTGCGTGCCCGAGGAGTCCGATCCGCTGCTCCTCGACGCCCTGACGGCGGTCCGCCGGTGAGATCGCATGTCGTCGCGACCGCGGGGCACGTCGACCACGGCAAGTCCGCGCTGGTGCGGGCCCTGACCGGCATCGAACCGGACCGCTGGGAGGAGGAGCGTCGCCGCGGCCTGACCATCGACC
This sequence comes from Brachybacterium phenoliresistens, assembly GCF_000576425.1. Classification (GTDB taxonomy): domain Bacteria; phylum Actinomycetota; class Actinomycetes; order Actinomycetales; family Dermabacteraceae; genus Brachybacterium; species Brachybacterium phenoliresistens. The sequence goes on from NZ_KK069994.1 coordinate 161,595, forward strand.
TCGGCTTCGCCTGGACGACCCTGCCCAGCGGCCGCGAGGTCTCCTTCGTCGACGTCCCCGGCCATGAGCGGTTCCTCGGGAACATGCTCGCCGGCCTCGGACCGGCGCCGGTGGTCTGCTTCGTCGTCGCGGCCGATGCCGGCTGGCAGCCGCAGTCCTCCGACCATCGGGACGCGGTCGCGGCGCTCGGCATCGACCGCGGGCTGCTCCTGATCACCCGCGCCGACCTCGCCCTGGGCGGCACCGAGGCGGTGATCGCGCAGGCGCGGCGCGAGCTCGCGGGCACGGGGCTCGGCGAGGCCCCGGCGGTGGTCACCAGCGCCGTGCACGGCACCGGCCTGGAGGAGCTCGCCCAGGTGCTGGACCGCGTGCTGGCCGAGGCCGAGGCCTCCGACATCGACCTCGACGACATCGACCCCGCCGAGACCGACCGGGAGCCGGTCCCGCTGCGGCTGTGGATCGACCGTGCCTTCAGCATATCCGGGGCCGGGACGGTGGCGACCGGGACGCTGGGCGCCGGGAGCATCGGCCGCGGGGACCGCCTCACCCTGCACACGGCCGATGGCCCCCGCGAGGTGCAGGTCCGCGGCGTCCAGGGCCACGGCGCGTCGCAGGAGCGGATGGGCCCGGTCAGCCGCGTCGCGGTGAACCTGCGCGGCATCCCCGCCGACGCGGTGCGCCGGGGGGACGCCCTCGCCGCACCTGGCAGCTGGCACCTCCCACGTCACGTCGACGTGCGCCGATGCTCCGGAGCGTCCTTCGACGAGGCGCCGCGGGAAGTGACCGCGCATGTCGGCACCGCCGCCGTCCCCGCCCGCCTCCGGGTCTTCGACGCCGACCATGCGCGCCTGCAGCTGGACCGGCCGCTGCCGCTGCGCGTGGCCGACCGGATCGTGCTGCGCGCCGGTGGCCGCGCCGTCCTCGCCGGCGCGCAGGTCCTCGACGCCGATCCGCCCGCGCTGTCCCGCCGCGGGGACGGCGCCCGCCGGGCCCGGGCCCTTGCGGCCGCCCCGGCGGAGGGGGACCTGCTCGCGGAGGTGCTCCGGCGCCGCGCGGTGCAGGAGGCGCACCTGCGCCGGCTCGGTCTCACGGTTCCCGCGGCGCTGCCGGAGCCGCTGCGGGGCCACCGGGGGTGGCTCGTGGACGCGGCCGCCCTCGACGCCTGGGCGGCCCGGGTGCTCGAGTCCGTGATGGCGGGCCACCGGCAGGACCCGCTGTGGGAGGGGATGAGCCCGAAGGCCGCCGAGGACCTGCTGGGGCTGCCGGACGCCGCCCTGCTGCCGGCCGTCCTCGACGAGGCCCGGCGCCGCGACCCGCAGCTGCGCACAGAGGGCGGCAGGATCCGCCGCGGCGAGGAGGGACTGGGACCGGCGGAGCCGGCCGTCGCCGCTCTCGAGCTGCGGCTGGGGCGCGAGCCCTTCCGGGCACCTGAGGCGGAGGAGCTCTCCGCCGCGGGCCTGCACGACCCGCAGATCGCCGCGGCCGTGCGCCAGGGGAGGCTGCTGCGCCTGGACGGCGGGGTGGTCCTGCTGCCCTCCGCCCCGGCGCTCGCCATGCGCGAGCTCGCCGCCCTGGACCAGCCCTTCACCCTCAGTGCGGCGCGTCAGTCCCTCGGCACCACCCGCCGGGTCGCTGTGCCACTGCTCGAGCACCTCGATGCCCGCGGCTGGACGCGGCGGGTGGACGGGAGCCTGCGCGAGGTGGTGCGCTGAGCAGGTCTCTCCGCGGCGCCTGCCTCGGAGGACGCGGGTCAGCGGCGCCTGTCCTGGAGGACGCGGTTCAGCGGCGCCCCGCGAGCCACTGCCGATGCGCGGCGATCAGGGCGTTCTGCACGGCGGTGTGATCGGGACCGCCGCTGCTCAGGGAGGACGCCAGCGTCGCCGGCTCCCAGACGGCGCGCACGGGCACGGTCGTCCCGTCGTGCAGCTGGGCGAGCGCGACCAGCCGGGGGTCGCCGGGGGAGGGCGGGGCGATCCGCAGCAGCCTCTCCCACGGCACGGACCGCTCGGGTCCGAAGAAGCCCGCCCAGCGGAAGCCCTGCGCATCGATGCGCAGACGGGAGCGGAGCGCCCCGCGGAGCACGAGGGCCCCGCCGCCGAGGGCGAGCACGGCCGGGACGAGCAGGCCGAGGAATCCCGCGTGCCCGAGGGCGAACGTCAGCACCACGGCGGCGACGGCCGCGGCGACGCCGATGAGCATGACCATCGGCCCCACGATCTGGTTGATACGGGACCCGGCAGATCGGAAGGTCGTGTCCATGCCCGCCATCCTATGGGGACTTGTCCCCATGGCCGCATCGGCCCGAGCGCCCTACCGTCGGATGCAGGACAGGTCGGGCAGGTCGAGGACGGGACAGGACGGTGGCACCATGGCGGGCTTCTGCGGTGCGGACACGGATCAGCTGCGCGCGCAGGCGGAGGCCTGCCAGCGCGGGTCCGGGCAGCTGCGCGACCTGATCGGCGCCACCTCGGCGATGGTCGCGTCCGTGGAGTGGATCGGCCCGGACGCGGACGCCTTCCGCGACCGCTGGCAGTCCGAGGTGTCGCCCCGCCTCTCCGCGCGGGCCGAGGACCTGCGCGCCTGGGCGGACGAGCTCATCGCCCAGGCCGACGACCAGGACGCGACCTCCGCGGGCGACGGGGACGGCCCTTTCGGCCTGCCGATGCCGTTCCCCTTCCCGCTGCCGTTCCCGATGCCGGGGCCGTTGGGGGCGGGCGGCAGCCCCGGGACGCCGGGGATGCCTTTCTTCTACGGCGACTCCGGCTACGGCACGGGGAACGTGGCGAAGGACCCGCGGGCCGTCGGCTCCCATGAGGCGGGAGGCTCGCACTGGGACGGGCGCGAGATCGAGAACGAGCGCGGCTACATCGACGGCTACGCGAACACCCGCGCGAGCGCCGGCGTCACCACGACCGTCGACGCCTACGGGAACACCACGCATACGGCCGGAGCCCGCGCCGGTGCGGAGATCGGCTACACCGAGCAGCTGAACCTGCCCTTCGGGGGCGCGCTGTCCTCCCAGGGGCGCGTCGGAGCGGAGGCGTATGCCGAGGCGGGCGTCACCTACGGGGACGGCTTCAGCGCGGGCGCCTCGGCGGGCGCCGGCGTCTACGGGGACATCAGCGCCACCGCGACAGGGCCGTTCGGGTCGAGCAACATGGTGGGCCTGAGCGGCTACGCCGGGGCCGAGGCCCACGCGAACGTGTACTCCCACGCCACGCGCAACGAAGACGGCACCATCAACGGGTGGAGCGCCGGCTTCGATGCGGGGGCCTTCGCCGGAGCCAAGGGGAACGTCAACTTCTCCTCCACGTCACCGGGCGGCTGGTTCACCAGCTCCGCCTCGTTCGGCGGGGACGCCGGAGTGGGCATCGGCGGCGGGGCGGGCGCCGTCCTCTCCACGGACCAGGTGGGCTTCAGCCTCGGCGGCGACATCGCCGCCGAGCTCGGGATCAACGCCGACGTGTCCTTCGCGGTGAGCCCCAACAACATCGTCAACACCTTCACCCCGGGGGACTACGACATCGACGATGCGATCTCCGATGCGTCCGGCGCCTTCGAGGGGGCGAAGGACGTGGCCGGCGACGCCTTCAGCGCCGTCAACCCCTTCGACTGACGTGGAGGACCGGGTCCGCGAGCCCGCCGGCCCCGGAGCCGCCGCGAGGCAGACAAAACCCCGGGCGCGCGAGAGTGCGCGCCCGGGGTCCTGTCGGCCCGCAGCTCGCGGCCTCAGCCGCGCGGCTGCTTGACGGGCGGCTCGCCCAGCTCGACCGCGCTCGCGGCCGCGTCCTCGACCTCGCCGCCGATGATCTCGAGAGCCTCGACGCGGCCCAGCGCCATCAGGTCGGCGCGCCCGGCCTCGGCCTGCGCGGCGCGAGCGGCCGGGACCGTCAGGGTCAGGGAGAGGATCGGGGTCTTCTGCGAGACCTTGGCGTCGGACTTGATCCGGCGCACCACGATGACCAGGTCGGAGAGCGTCTCCAGCACGGAGGCGTCCTCCCCGGCGGCGGCCTCGCGCAGCGGCGCGGCCTCGGGCCAGGGCTGGGTGTGCACGCTGCCCTCGCGCCACCACGACCAGACCTCCTCGGTCGCGAAGACGATCACGGGGGCGAACAGGCGCAGCAGCACGTCCAGGGCGATGGCGAGCGCCGCCCGTGCCGACGCGGCCCCGGACTCGCCGGCGCTGCCGTGGGCACGGTCCTTGATCAGCTCGATGTAGTCGTCGCAGAAGGTCCAGAAGAACGGCTCGGTCACCTCGAGGGCGCGGGCGTAGTCCATCTCGTCCATCGCGGCGGTCGCCGCGTCGACGACCCGGGCCAGGGATGCGAGCAGCGCCCGGTCCAGGGCCTCGGTGACGGCCGCCGGGTCCGCGGCGAGACGGCCCGCGGGATCGGCGGGGGCCTGGCCGAATCCGAGCGCGAACTTGGAGGCGTTGAGGATCTTGATCGCCAGGCGGCGGCCGATCTTCATCTGCCCCTCGTCGAAGGCGGTGTCCACGCCCTGGCGGGCGCGGCCGGCCCAGTAGCGCACGCCGTCGGAGCCGTGCTGGTGCAGCAGGCCGATGGGGGTGACCACGTTGCCCTTGGACTTGGACATCTTCTTGCGGTCCGGGTCCAGGATCCAGCCGTTGATCGAGGCATGCTTCCACGGCAGCGAGTCCTGCTGCAGGTGGGAGCGGACGATCGTCGCGAACAGCCAGGTGCGGATGATGTCGTGGCCCTGGGGGCGCAGGTCCATCGGGTAGACCTTGGAGAACAGCTCCGGGTCCTCGTTCCAGCCGCCCGCCAGCTGCGGGGTCAGGGAGCTGGTGGCCCAGGTGTCCAGGATGTCGGGGTCGGCGACGAAGCCGCCGGCCCGGCCGCGCTGCTCCTCGGTGTAGCCGGCGGGGACGTCGATGGTCGGGTCGATGGGCAGGTCGGCGATCTCGGGGGTGAGGACCTGGTCGTAGGCGACCTCGCCGTCCTCGCCGACGGCGTACCAGACGGGGAAGGGCACGCCGAAGAAGCGCTGGCGGGAGATCAGCCAGTCGCCGGTGAGGCCCTCGACCCAGTTGCGGTAGCGCGACTCCATGTAGGCGGGGTGCCAGGTGACCTGGCGGCCGCGCTCGATGAGCTCGCGTCGCAGGCCGTCCTCGGACTGGTCGCGGCCGCCGTTGGTGAGGTACCACTGGCGGGAGGTGACGAACTCCAGCGGCTTGTCGCCGTTCTCGTAGAACTTCACCGGGTGGGTGATCCGCTTCGGCTCGCCGACGAGGTCACCGGTCTCGGCGGCCATCTCCACGACCGTCTTCTGCGCGCTGAACACGGTCAGGCCCGCGAGCTTCGCGTAGCGCTCCTGGCCCTCGGGGGAGGTGATCCAGGGGGCGTCGGCCACGAAGCGGCCGTCGCGGCCGATCACGCTGCGGGTGGGCAGCTCCAGCTCGCGCCACCAGGTGACGTCGTTGGCGTCGCCGAAGGTGCAGATCATGGCGATGCCCGCGCCCTTGTCGGCCTGGGCCAGGGGGTGCGGGTGCACGGGGACCTCGACGCCGAACAGGGGCGAGATCACGGTGGTGCCGAACAGGCCCTGGTAGCGCGGGTCGTCGGGGTGGGCGACGAGGGCCACGCAGGCGGGCAGCAGCTCGGGGCGGGTGGTCTCGATGTAGACCTTCTCGCCGGAGCCGTCGGCGCGCGTGAAGCCCAGACGGTGGTACGCGCCGTCCCGCTCGCGGTCCTCCTGCTCGGCCTGCGCGACCGCCGTGCGATAGGTGACGTCCCACATGGTGGGGGCCTCGGCCTGGTAGGCCTGGCCGGCGGCGAGGTTCTCCAGGAACGCGCGCTGGCTGGTCGCGCGCGAGCGCGCGTTGATGGTCTGGTAGCTGTGGTTCCAGTCGACGGACAGGCCCAGGGTGCGGAAGACCTCCTCGAAGGACTTCTCGTCGATCTCGGTGAGGCGCTCGCACAGCTCGATGAAGTTGCGGCGCGAGATCGGCAGCTGGTTCGCGGCCTTGGCGGACTTGTTGTCGCCGCCCTCCTGCGGGGGCGTGAAGTCCGGGTCGTAGGGCAGCGAGGGATCGCAGCGCACGCCGAAGTAGTTCTGCACCCGGCGCTCGGTGGGCAGGCCGTTGTCGTCCCAGCCCAGCGGGTAGAACACGTTCTTGCCGCGCATGCGCTGGTAGCGCACGATCATGTCGGCCTGCGAGTATCCGAACACATGGCCGATGTGCAGGGACCCCGAGGCCGTCGGCGGCGGGGTGTCCACGCTGAAGACCTCCTCGCGGGTGGTGTCCGCGTCGAAGGCGTATACCTGGGCATCGCTCCATACGCGATCCCACCGGGCCTCGAGGCCCTCGAGGGTGGGGCGGTCGGGGATGGTGGAGCCTGCATCGGGGCGCGCAGAGGTATCGGTCATGGCCGCCATTGTTCCAGGCGCGGCACGACGGTGCCCAATCCGTCCCCGTGATGGTGGGCATACCCGCGCCCCCGCCTCACGGGCGGCGGGCGAAGATCTCGCGGACCAGGTCCTCGATGGCCGGTTCTGCCATGGACAGGTCCGCGACCTCGGCCTGGGCGGTGATCCGGGCCAGCAGCGCGGCGGCAGAATGCTCGGCGGCGTGGAAGCGGATCCGGTGGCGGATCCCGCCGGCCTCGACCGCGACCGTCTGTGCGCCCTCGGGCAGCTCGAGCACGCCGAGGGGCGCAGCGAGGTCGACCACGAGCTCGCGGGGGGTGCGCAGGCTGTCCCGCAGCCCCGCGAGGGTGCCGTCATAGGCGGTGCGGCCGTCGCTGACCACGACGATCCGCTCGCACAGCCGCTCGACATCGGCCATGTCGTGGGTGGTCAGCAGCAGCGTGGTGCCGCGCTCGGCACGGTCCTCGACGAGGAAGCGGCGCAGCCCCTCCTTGGAGATCATGTCCAGGCCGATGGTCGGCTCGTCCAGCACGACCAGGCGCGGGGAGTGCAGCAGCGCCGCGGCGACCTCGCCGCGCATCCGCTGGCCCAGCGACAGCTGCCGCACCGGCTGGTCCAGGAAGGGTGCGAGGTCCAGGCCCTCGACCAGGCGCGCGAGCCGTGCCGCCTGCGCCGAGGGGGCCAGGCGGTGCATCGACCCGAGGATCGCGAAGGAGTCCCGTAGCGGCAGGTCCCACCACAGCTGGGAGCGCTGGCCGAACACGACCCCGATCTCCCGGGCCAGGTGGCGGCGCTCGGGCACGGGGCGCCGGCCCAGCACCCGTACCGTGCCGCGGGTCGGCATGAGGATCCCGGTGAGCATCTTGATGGTGGTCGACTTCCCCGCGCCGTTGGCGCCCACGAAGCCGACCGCCTCGCCGTCGGCGACCTGCAGGGTCAGGTCGTCCACGGCGCGCACCACCCGGCGCGGCCGGCGCACCGTGAACTCGCGGGTGATGTTCTGCAGGTCGATCGCCCAGGTCATGGCCGATGTCCTCTCGGGAGGGGGAGCGGGTGCGGGGGTCGGGGGCGGCGCGGGGGACCGGGGAGGGCGCTCATCCGCCGGCCCCCGTGTAGCGGCGCACGCCCGCGCGCCACAGCAGCAGCGCGAGCATCCAGGCCAGCAGCGCGACCGGCAGCCCCAGCCAGCCGGCCCACGTCGGCACGAGCATCGGCCCCGGCAGGTCCAGCAGGACCAGGGTCGGGGCGTAGGCGACCAGGGAGGCGGGGATGACGAAGGTGAACAGCGCCCGCATCGGCAGCGCGAACACCGCGGCGGGGTTCTGGGCGACGTAGTTGCCGCCGTAGGTGAAGGCGTTGGCGAACTCCCGGCCGTCGATCAGCCAGAACTGCAGCGCCCCGGCCATCACGAACAGGGCGGAGAAGATCCCGCCGCCGATCACCGGCGCGAGGATCGCGAGCACCATCGTCGCGGGGGTCGGGTCGAACCCCGCGAGGACCAGCGCCGTGATGTACATGGCGATGCCGACCACGAAGCGGCCCAGGCGGCGCAGGGACAGGTCCAGGCTCGAGATCTGCAGCAGCAGCGGCACCGGGCGCACCAGCAGCGTCTCCAGCTTCCCGGAGCGGATGTAGGTCGAGAGGCCGTCGATCTCCCCGAAGGCCAGGTCCGCGATGGCGAACGCGGCGGAGGCCAGCCCGAAGACCACCATCACCTGCACCAGTGTGAGCCCGCCGAAAGTGTCCACGTGCCCGAGGATCACCCACAGCTCGAGGAACTCGATGATCGACAGGAGCGCCTGGCTGCCGGCATCGGCCGCGAAGCTCGCGCGGTAGGAGAGCTGGGCGCGGATCCGCGAGCCGTACAGGGTGCGGACCATCGCCAGGGTGCTCGGCCGGAGGTCGTCGGCGGCCGCGGGGACGGGGGGAGCCGGACGCGGATCAGCCACCCTGCACCTCCAGCGAACGGGTGCCGGCCCGGACCATGGCCTGCGCGACGAGGGCGAGGATCCCGGCCCACAGGATCTGCAGGCCGATCCCGACCAGGGCCTCGGCCGGGGTGATGCGCCCCGAGAGCGCGTCGATCGGCGTCTGCACCATCGAGGGGAACGGGGTGATGCGGGCCAGGGACTCGAGCCAGGACGGGAACCAGGTGATGGGGATGAGGAAGCCCGACAGCAGGTTCATCACGACCATGTAGAGGGTCTGGAAGCCGCGCATCTCGACCAGCCAGAAGGCGGAGAGGTTCACGATCGCATCGGCCAGGAAGGACACCAGGATCGCCAGCGCCACCGAGAGGATCCCCAGCGGGTAGGACCATGGCGACTCCGGCAGGGCCAGCCCGGTCACGAGCACGCCCACCAGCAGCGGCGGCAGCCCCCGCCCGAGCAGCAGGAAGCCGGCGCGCCCGACCTTCTGGGCCAGGTGCACCGCCAGCAGGGGAGCGGGGCGCAGCAGGTCCACGGCGATCTCTCCGGTGCGCACGCGCTCGCCGATGGTGCGGGTCCCGAACGCCTCGATGGGGGCCAGCAGCGCCTGGCCCAGCCACACGTAGGTGGCGGCCTGCAGGGCGGTGTACCCGCCGATCTCCTGCCCGGACGCGTCCAGCGCGGCCAGCAGGATCGAGACGCGGATCAGCCCGAAGACGGAGTTCGTGAACACTCCCGCGGCGGTCGCGACGCGGTAGGTGGAGTACTGCCGGAAGGTCGCGGCGGCGAGGGTTCCGTAAGCAGGCACTCGTGCGACAGTACCGGCCGGGGAGGGGGCGCACAAGAGATGCGACGAATCCGTGCGACCTGGCCGCCCGGGAGGTCCGATGCGTCCTGATCGTCCTGTTCCGGGACCCGGCGCGCGGACCGGCGGCGCCCCGGGGCGGCCGGCGGCTCAGGGCACGCGGGCAGTCCATTCCGGGGTCGAGAACTTCGTGCGCACGAGCTCTTCGGCCCTCTCGAGCTCGGCGGCCGTGTACGCGGACTCGCGGGTGGCGTAGCGGGAGCGGAAATGGTCCAGGAACCCGGCGATGATCGCGTCCCGCGGCAGGCCCGTCTGCGAGCGCATCGGGTCGACCCGCTTGACGGCGCTGCGGGTGCCCTTGTCCGAGAGCTTCTCCTTGCCGGTGCGCAGCACCTCGCCCATCTTCTCCGCGTCGATGTCGTAGGACATGGTCACGTGGTGCAGCAGCACGCCGCCGGCGAACCGGCGCTGGGCGGCGCCGCCGATCTTGCCCTGCTCGGAGGCGATGTCGTTCAGCGGCACGTAGCGGGCCCTCACGCCGATCTCCGCCAGGGCGCCCATCACCCAGTCGTCGAGGTAGGCGTAGGCCTGCTCGAAGCTGAGGCCCTCCACCAGCGCGGTCGGGACCACCAGGGAGTAGGTGATGCAGTTGCCGGGCTCCATGAACATGGCCCCGCCGCCGGTGATGCGGCGCACCACGCCGATCCCGTGGCGGGCCGCGCCCTCCGGGTCGACCTCGTTGCGCAGCGACTGGTAGGAGCCGATCACCACCAGGGGCGAGTCCCAGTCCCAGATCCGCAGCAGCGGCGGCCGGCGACCCGCGGCGACCTCGAGCGGCAGCACCTCGTCGAGGGCCACGTGCATCACCGGCGCCATGGTGACCGCCGGGATCACGTCGAAGACGAGGTCCTCCCAGCTGCTGGCACGGCCCAGGGCGCGGCGGGCGGCGATCGCGACGGCGCGGGCGTCGAAGCCGATCATCCGCACCGGCTCGGGCCGGGCGGCCAGGCGCTCCTCGATCCGGGCGGCGAGCTCGTCCACCCCGGCATCGGCCGGGGCGCCCTGCAGGGCTCCGGCGATGTCCTCGAGGGCGTCGTCGGGCTCGAGGAAGAAATCCCCGTAGACGTGGGCGGCGACGATCGCGCCGTCGCCGGTCCCGACGTCGACGGCCACGAGCTTGCCGCCGCGGACCTTGTACTCGCCGTGCATCCTCGGCTCCTGATCGCTCATCGTCCTGCTCCTCTCAGCGCGCCGCGGCGGAGCCGGCCGCCAGGGTCGCCAGCGTCCGCTCGATCTCCGGCGTCCCGCCGAGGGCGGCCGGCGCCCCGCGCTCGCGCCGCCCGCGGGCGGCGATCGTCAGGGAGAACAGCGCCTTGTGGACCTCCCAGACGTACTCGGAGGTGGACTGGTTCTTCTGCGGGGCGATCGAGTAGGACTCGCGGGGGAGGTCCTCCGTGGCCTCGCGGGTCACGCGCGGCGTCAGCGACCGCCAGCGGTTCCGGCCGCCCACGCCGATCCGGTAGACGGGGCCGTCGGGGTCGGTGATGAGCACCAGCCGCAGCGCGAGGGAGCGCCCGGTGACCACCGGCTGGCTGCGGGCGGGGGCCGGTTCGAAGCCGAGCTCGCGCAGCAGCGCAGGGTTCAGCAGCGACCACAGCAGGCGCCGCGCGCCGTCCAGCTCCGCCGAGGCCGTGCGGCCGATGATCTCCGGGTCGGGCGCCGGCGGGTGCGTCTGCGTGCGCCAGGACGGCCGGCGGGCCATGCGGGCCAGCAGCTCCTCGGCCGCGGACCGCTCGTCCTCGCCGTCGAGGGCGCCCAGCGGCAGCGGGGCGATCACGGAGCCGGCGCGGACGAGATGCGTGGGCACCCCGCCCTCGACCTCGCCGAACTGCAGCCCGATGCGGCCGCGGGAGTCGCCGGCCTGCAGGCGGGGCTCGCGTAGGGAGGCCTGCGTCGAGAAGCGGGGCGAGACGCCCAGCAGCACCCGGCAGGCGTGGTGGAAGACCTCCAGGTGCGCCTGCATCTCGGCGGCCAGCTCGGGGCTGCGCAGGAGCTTGCGCGGGTTCAGCGGCAGCTGCACCACCGGCTGCCCGGCGGTGCGCCCCATCTCGCCGATGGTCCGCCACAGCTCGGCGTGGTCCGGATCGGCCTTGGGCAGCTTCCGGGCGATCCGCTCCCAGCTGGACTCGACCACCCGCTCGGCGCCCGGTCCCGCGTACCGGGGCAGATCCGAGGAGCGGGAGACGAGCACCAGGCGGCTGCGCGGCGAGTCGCCGAGCCGGGGCAGGAGCTGCTCGATGCGCCGCGCCGCGCCGCGGCCGTCCCCGTCCAGGACCACGGCGATGATCGCGCCGTCGTCGGCGCCCTCGCGCGGCGGCAGCAGTCGGGCGACGAGGTCCGGGGCCGAGGGGTCCAGGTCCGGCTCGGCGAGGATGCTGCCGCTGGCCTCGCCGGTGCGGGCGATGCTGCCCAGGAAGGCGCGGCGGCTGGTGGGGGACATCGCCACGAACTCGACCATGTGGCGCAGCAGCGCCATGAACAGGGGGCCGCGCTCCGTCCGCGTGCCGGGGATCCGGGCATCCACGACGCGGTCGTACGCGTAGGACATCATCGGGCCGACGGTCGCGTAGGTGCGTGCCATGTTCCTCCTCGTGCGGCGCGCCGCGGGTCGCGCGGCGCGGCCCCATTCTCTCCCATCGCCGGGACCGCGCGCCGCACGTGAGGCACGTCACCTCGCGGCCTAGGATGCCCTCATGCTCGACATGACGATGAGACTGCGCCTGTCCACGATGCTGTTCCTCGAGTTCTTCGTCTGGGGTGCCTGGTTCGTCACCCTCGGCACCTACCTCGCCGTGGAGCTCGAGGCGACCGGCAGCCAGATCGCCCTGGCCTTCCTCACCCAGAGCCTCGGCGCGATCCTCGCCCCCTTCATCGTCGGCCTCATCGCGGACCGCTTCTTCTCCGCCCAGAGGATCCTCGGCGTGCTGCACGTCGTCAGCGCCGTGATGCTCTTCCTCGCGGGCCGCCAGGACTCCTTCGGGGCGTTCTTCGTCTGCGCGCTGCTGGCGATGATCGCCTTCATGCCCACCCTCGCGCTGGTCAACTCCATCTCCTTCCGGCGCATGGAGAGCCCCGAGAAGCAGTTCCCCGGGGTGCGGCTGTTCGGGACCGTCGGCTGGATCGTGGCGGGGCTGCTGATCGGCTGGCTCGGCTGGGAGGGCGGGGAGCGGCTCGAGCTGACCTTCGTCATGGCCGCGCTCGGCTCGGCGGCGCTCGGCGTGTACGCCTTCACCCTGCCGGACACCCCGCCCCACGGGCGCGGGGAGCGCCCCACCGTGCGCGACGTCCTCGGGCTGGACGCCCTGGCCCTCCTGAGGAGCCGCTCCTACCTGGTGTTCTTCATCGCCTCCGTGCTCATCTGCATCCCGCTGGCGTTCTACTACAACTTCACGAACCTCTACCTCAACGAGATCGGGGTGAGCGGCGCGGCCGGGTGGCAGACCCTCGGGCAGTTCTCCGAGGTCGCGTTCCTGCTCGCCATGCCGCTGATGCTGCGGAAGCTGGGCGTGAAGCGGACCCTCCTGATCGGGATGGCCGCCTGGGCGCTGCGCTACGTCCTGTTCGCCCTCGGGGACGCGGACTCGCTGTTCGCCCTCGTGCTGCTGGGCCTCGTCCTGCACGGCGTCTGCTACGACTTCTTCTTCGTCGCCGGGCAGATCTACACCGACCGCTTCGCCCCGGCCCGGGTGCGCTCGGCCGCGCAGGGCCTCATCTCCCTGGCCACCTACGGGGTCGGCCTGCTCATCGGCTCCCTGGTCTCCGGGCCGATCGTGGACGCGTTCCTCCGCGCCGACGGCACCCACGCATGGCAGTCTGTCTGGCTGATCCCTGCGGCGCTCGCCGTCGTGGTCGCCGTGTTCTTCGTCCTCGCCTTCCGGGAGGACGCCCCCGCCCCCGTCCCCTCGGAGTCGTCGTGACCTCTCCTGCCTCCCCTCGCCCCTCGACCCCTGCGACCGCGCCGCCTGCCGCCGTCGGCGAGGATCGGCGCCCCCGGTTCGGGCTGCTGCCGCGGATCCTCGTGGCCATCGTGCTGGGCATCCTGCTGGGCCTGGTGCTGCCCGAGGCGGTCGCCCGCGTCTTCACGACCTTCAACGGGCTGTTCTCCGCCTTCCTGGGCTTCCTCATCCCCCTGATCATCCTCGGGCTGGTCGCCCCGGCGATCGGCGAGCTGGGACGCGGCGCCGGGAGGATGCTCGCGGCGACCACGGGCATCGCCTATCTCTCGACGATGCTGTGCGGACTGTTCGCCCTGCTCGTCTCCCTCACGCTGCTGCCGGGCCTGCTGGGCGGGGCCGACGTCGCCTCTCTCGGGAACCCCGAGGACACGGCCATCGCACCGTACTTCGCCCTCGAGATCCCGCCGGTGTTCCCCGTGATGACCGCGCTCGTGCTCGCCTTCTGCGTGGGGATCGGCCTCAGCTTCGTGCCCTGGGGCGCGCTGCACGAGTCCTTCGACCAGTTCCGCACCATCGTGGTGCGGGTGATCGAGGCCGTCATCATCCCGCTGCTGCCGGTGTACATCTTCGGGATGTTCCTGGGCATGACGATGAACGGCCAGATCTGGACGGTGATCCGCACCTTCCTCGTGGTGGTCGTCGTCGTGCTCGTGATGACGGTCCTCGTGCTGCTGGCGCAGTACGCCGTCGCGGGGGCGGCGATGCGCCGCAACCCCCTGCGCATGCTGTGGACGATGGCGCCGGCGTACATGACGGCGCTGGGCACCAGCTCCTCGGCGGCCACCATCCCGGTGACCGCGGAGTGCACGCGCCGCAACGGCGTGCCCGCACCCATCGGCGACTTCGTCGTCCCGCTGTGCGCCACGATCCACCTGGCCGGCTCCACCCTGAAGATCACGACCTTCGCGGTCGCCATCATGATCGTCACCGGCATGGAGATCCAGGTCCCGATCCTGGTCGGCTTCGTGCTGATGCTGGGCGTGGTGATGATCGCGGCGCCCGGCGTCCCCGGCGGGGCGATCATGGCGGCCGCCGGCGTGCTCTCCTCGATGCTCGGCTTCAGCGAGGCCGCGGTGGGGCTGATGATCGCCTCCTACATCGCCATCGACTCCTTCGGCACGGCCACCAACGTCACCGGAGACGGCGCCATCGCGGCGATCATGACCCGGCTCTCGCGCGGCCGCGTCGCCGAGGAGGCGACCCGCGCGAGCGACGAGGTCGAGGTCCGCGGCATCTGAGCCCCCGGGGCCTCCCGGCCCCCGCCGCGGCCCGCCGCCGGGCCGCGCCGTTGACGGCCGCGGTCACCACCCCTAGCCTGAACATATGAACATATCGTCATATGACGGGGGCGGCGGCCCGGCGCCCGTGCTGCCGGCCGATCCCGCCGTCCGGGACGCGGCCGACGTCTTCTCGCTGCTCGGCGACCCGGGCCGGCTGCGCCTGCTGCTGGCCCTGCGCGCCGGGGAGCACAGCGTCCACGAGCTCGCCGAGCTGTCCGCGCAGTCCGACTCCGCGGCCTCCCACGCGCTCAAGCTGCTGCGCGCGCATCGGGTGGTCTCCGCGCGACGCGAGGGGCGCCGGGTGCACTACGCGCTCGCCGACCCCCACGTGCGCACCCTGCTGGACGTCGCCCTCGCCCACATCGAGCACGCGGTGCCCCAGCACGGGGCGACGCCCCACGACGAGGGCCGCCACGCGGAGCGGGCGCATGCTCCCGCGGCGGCCGGCGACGCGCCGCGGCCGGGCGCGGAGGCGGTCCGATGACCGGGCAGGACCTCCCCGGGGGCGAGGCGGCCGAGGACCGCGCGCGGTGCGCCGCCGGCGAGGACGCGGCGCAGCAGCACCATCCCGGCCGGGGGCGGGGCGGGCACTCCCACGGCCCGGGCGCGGCCGAGCTCTCGGGCTCGGCCGCCGGGCGCTGGAGGGGGCGGCTGAGCATCGCCGTCGCGGCGATCGGCGTCTTCTTCGTCGTGGAGCTGGTCACGGCGCTGGCCAGCGGATCGCTGGCGCTGCTGTCGGACGCCGGGCACATGGCCGCGGACGTCCTCACCCTCGGCGCGGCCCTCGCCGCGACGGTCGTGGCCGCCCGGCCCGACCGCAGCGGCCGCCGCAGCTACGGCCGCTACCGCACGGAGGTCTTCGCCTCCTTGTTCGCCGTGCTCGTGATGCTCGCCGTGGCCGCCTTCGTGGTGCTCGAGGCGGTGCGCCGCATCGGCTCCCCGGAGGGCGTCGGCACCGGGGCCATGCTCGTGGTCGGCGTGCTGGGCCTGGTGGTCAACCTGACGGTGATGGCGCTGCTGCGCTCCGGGGCGGGGGAGAGCCTCAACCTCAAGGGCGCCTACCTCGAGGTCATGGCCGACACCGTCGGCTCCCTCGGCGTGATCCTGGCCGCGGTGCTGGTGCGGGTCACCGGATCCCCGGTGTGGGACACCGCGCTGGCGCTGGCGATCGGCGCCTTCGTGGCCGTGCGGGCGGTGATGCTGGGACGGGAGGTCCTCGCGGTGCTCGGCCAGGAGACGCCGCGCCACCTGGACCCGAGCGTCGTCGAGGCCGATCTCTGCGCGATCCCCGGCGTGCTCGGCGTCCACGACCTGCACCTGTGGACGCTCACCTCCGGGATGGACGTGATCACCGCGCATCTGCGCATCGGCGCGCAGGCCGATGCGCACGCCGTGCTCGACGCGGCGCAGGCGCTGCTGCGCCGCGAGCACGGGCTGGACCACTCCACCCTGCAGATCGAGCCGGAGTCCCACCTCATCGACGAGGAATCCTCCTGGTAGGTCGTGCCCTCCGCCGCGGGGAGGCGGTCCGTGCTCAGGCCGCGAGGGGGACCAGCAGGGCGGCGAGCTCGGAGACGTCCTCGACCACGGCGGCGGGCCGCTCGGCCGCGAGGTCCTCGCGGCGCCCGGCGCCCCAGGTCACGCCCACGGCGGCGAGGCCCCCGGCGCGGGCGGCCCTGAGGTCGGTGGCCGCGTCGCCGATGTAGACGGCATCGGCCGCCTCCACCCCCATCAGCTCGAGGGCACGGTGCAGCGGCTGCGGGTCCGGCTTGTGGCGTGGGGTGTCCTCCTTGCCCACCAGCACCTCGGGCACGGGGATGCCGGTCAGCTCGAGGCCGCGCAGCGCCAGCTCCCGGCCCTTGGAGGTCACCACCCCCACCCGGCGCCCCTGCTCCTGCAGCGAGCGGACCAGCTCCGCGGCCCCGGGATAGGCGGAGACCCGCCCGTCGTGATGGGCCAGGTTGTACTCGCGATAGGTCCGGGCCATCGCCGCCGCATGCCGAGGGGACAGCTGCTGGAACGTCTCGTCCAGGGACATGCCGATCCAGCTGCGGATCCGCGCCTCGTCGATGCCCGTGACGTCGAAGGCGGCCAGCGCATGGCGGTAGGACTCGACGATCACCTCCACCGAGTCGACGAGGGTCCCGTCGAGGTCGAAGAGGACGGCGGAATGGGCGAGGGGCGTCGAGGACATGGCCCCATGGTCTCGCACCGTCCGCGATGGTCCCGCACCGTCCGGGGTGGTGCCGCACCGACCGGGGTGGTGCCGCACCGTCCGGGGTGGTCCCGCACCGACCGGGCTCCCGCGCAGGCGGGTGCTCGCCGTATCCTCGCAGCATGACCGATGCGCCTGCTCAGACCCCCCGGACCCCCGCCCCCGCCCTCACCGCCGTGGGCACCGGAGCCTCCTCCGGCATCGGCCGCGCGACCGCGCAGCGCCTGGCCGCCGACGGCTGGCGGGTGCTCGCCGTCGCCCGCCGCGAGGAGCGCCTCGCCCGGCTCGCCGAGGAGAGCGGCGTCGAGGTCCAGGCCGTGGACGTGACCGACCCGTCCTCCGTGCAGGCGCTGGCCGAGCGGGTCCAGGAGCTGTTCGGCGGGCAGCTGAACGCCGTGGTGAACATCGCCGGCGGCGCCTTCGGCCTCGAGCCCGTCGGCGCCGCGGACCTCGACGCCTGGCAGCGCATGTACGACACCAACGTGCTGGGAACGGTGCGGGTGACCCAGGCCCTGCTGCCGGCCCTGCGGGCGAGCGGCCGCGGCAGCATCCTGGTGCTCTCCTCGACGGCCGCGCAGGTCGCCTACGAGAACGGCGGCGGCTACAACGCCGCCAAGGCCGGTCAGCACATGGTCGCCGGCGCCCTGCGCCTCGAGCTCGCCGGTGAGCCGATCCGCGTCATCGAGATCGCCCCCGGCATGGTCCGCACCGAGGAGTTCTCGCTGGTGCGCCTCGGAGACGCGGAGGCCGCCGAGCAGGTCTACGCCGGCGTCGAGAACCCGCTCACCGCCGAGGACTGCGCCGATGTGATCGCCTACTCCCTCAACGCCCCGCAGCACGTCAACCTCGACCTGGTGACGATCCGCCCCATCGCGCAGGCGGCCGCGCACAAGGTCGCCCGGGACGTCGGCCTGTGACCTTCGGCGGGCCGGGCGCTCCCGGCGGCGGGTTGGGTCGCCGCCTGGGCGAGGACATGCGCCTGGCCCCGGGCCAGAAGGCCGATGTGCGCCGGGTGCTCGGGCTGTTCGCCCCGT
The DNA here is from genome assembly GCF_000576425.1 of Brachybacterium phenoliresistens. GTDB lineage: Bacteria > Actinomycetota > Actinomycetes > Actinomycetales > Dermabacteraceae > Brachybacterium > Brachybacterium phenoliresistens. Next base: position 179,263 of record NZ_KK069994.1, read on the forward strand.
ACCGGCCGGCCCTCCTGGTCGTCGCCCTGCTGATCGTGCTGGGGGCGGGGGCCGGGGTCGTCTCCCCGTTCCTCATCCGCGAGATCGTCGACGTCGCGCTGCCGCAGCAGCGACCGGACGTGCTGGCCTGGTGCGTGGCCGGGCTCGTCGCGGTGACCGTCGTCGGGGCGGCGCTGGGCGTGGTGCAGTCGATGCTGTCCGCTCGGGTCGGCCAGTCCGTCATGCACGACCTGCGGGTCGCGGTCTACGGTCACCTGCAGCGGATGGGACTGGGCTTCTTCACCCGGACCCGCACCGGCGAGGTGCAGTCGCGGATCTTCTCCGACATCGGCTCGATGCAGGCCGTGGTCACCACGGTGATGACGCAGATCGTCTCCGCCGGGGCGGGGATCCTCATGGCCTTCGTCGCCATGCTCGCCCTGGACTGGCGCCTGGCCCTGTTCTCCCTGGTGACGCTGCCGATCGCGGTGTGGATGAACCGCCGGGTGGGCCGGCGCCGCCGCGCCGTGGTGGTGCGCCGCCAGGCGAAGGCGGCGGACCTCTCCGCGGGGATCCAGGAGTCGCTCAGCGTCTCCGGCGTGCTGCTGGCCACGACCATGGGGCGCACCGCCGCGCTCACCGAGCGCTTCTCCGAGGACTCGCGCGAGCTCGCCGACCTCGAGATCTCCTCCGAGATGGCGGGCCGCTGGCACCAGGGGCTGTACGGAGTGCTGCTGGCGGTGATCCCCGCCCTGACCTACCTGCTCGGGGGCATGCTCCTGTTCGGCGGGGACGCCGGGGTGTCCATCGGCACCCTGGTCGCCTTCGTGGCCCTGCAGTCCGGGCTGTTCCCGCAGATGAACGGGCTGCTGCGGGTCGCCGCCCAGGTCAACGCCTCCCTCGCGCTGTTCACGCGGGTCTTCGAGTACCTCGATGCGCCGATCACGATCTCCGACGCCCCCGGCGCCCGGGCCCTGGAGATGCGGGCGGTGCGCGGCGAGCTGCGGCTGGAGGGCGTGAGCTTCACCTACCCCGGCGCGGATGCCCCGGCCCTGCAGGACATCGACCTGCACGTCGCCCCGGGATCGCACACGGCCCTGGTCGGCGCGACCGGATCCGGCAAGACGACCGCCGGCTACCTCCTGGCCCGGCTGTACGAGCCCAGCTCCGGGCGCATCACCCTGGACGGCCACGATCTGCGGGAGATCACCCGCGAGTCCCTCGCCGCCGCGATCGGCGTGGTCACCCAGGAGACGTACCTGCTGCACGCGAGCATCGCCGAGAACCTGCGCTTCGCCGCCCCCGACGCGAGCGACGCCGACCTCGAGCAGGCCTGCCGCATCGCGCAGATCCACGAGCACATCGCCTCCCTCCCCGAGGGCTACGCCACCGTGGTGGGGGAGCGCGGCTACCGCTTCAGCGGAGGGGAGAAGCAGCGCCTGGCCCTGGCCCGCACCATCCTGCGCGACCCGCCCGTGCTGCTGCTGGACGAGGCCACCAGCGCCCTGGACACCGCCACCGAGCGCGCCATGGGCAGCGCCCTGGAGGCGCTCAGCTGCGGCCGCACCACCCTCTCGATCGCCCACCGGCTCTCGACCGTGCGCCACGCCGACCAGATCGTCGTGCTCGGCCACGGCCGGATCCTCGAGCGCGGCACCTACGAGGAGCTGCTCGCCGCGGGCGGCGCCTTCGCCCGCCTCGCCGCGACCCCGGACGCGCTGCGACCTCACCCCCAGGGATGACCCCGGCGGCGCCGCCCCCTCCTTTCGTCGGAGGCGATCCGGTCTCCGAGGATGATCCCCTGCGCCCCGCGCTGCGAGAGGGTGGAGCCATCGAGAGCGCAGGCCCGCACCGCACGGGCGCGCATCAGGGAAGGAAGCGCCGAGATGACGGTCATGCCGCCGAGGACCCACCGCAGCACAGCTCGCCGATCCGCCCCTCGCCCCGACGCGTCCCGCAGCGGCGCCGGGCGCCCCGCCGTCTTCCTCACCCTCATGGCGCTCGCGGCGCTGATCGTGCTGTGGATCCTCATGACCGGTCCGACGATGTCGATCGCCGTGGCGCTCGGCGCCGTCGGCGCGGTGCTCGCGCTCGTGGCCACCGGCTGGGGCGTCGCCGGTCCCCATTCCTGACCGGCTCCGGCGCGGCCGGACGCTCAGCCGTGACGCCGCTCAGCCGTGACGTCGCTCAGCCGTGACGCCGCTCAGCCGTGACGCCGCAGGGCCTCGACCGCGGCGCGGATCCCCGCAGGATCGCCGGACCGCGCCGGATCGGGCAGGAAGCGCTCGGCGGCCGATCGCGCCGCCGGCACCTCGGCGTCCGCCAGCAGGGCCACCAGGGCGATGCGGACGCTCCCTCCGGCCTCCTCGAGGACACGGTGCGCCCGCTCCGGCTGCGCACCGCTGGCCTGCACCAGCATCCGCACGGTCCGGGCCACGAGCTTCTCGTTGCTGGGACGCACGTCGATCATGAGGTTGGAATAGGTCTTGCCCAGGCGCACCATCGTCGCCGTCGACAGCGCGTTGAGCAGGAGCTTCTGCGCGGTGCCGGCCTTCATCCGGGTCGATCCGGTCACCACCTCCGGGCCGACGTCCGCCAGCAGCGCATGATCGGCCAGGGACGCGAGCGGCGCCGCAGGGTTCGCGGAGATCAGCGCCGTCACCAGCCCCCGGGAGCGGGCCGCCTCGAGGGCCCCGCGCACGTACGGGGTGCGGCCCGAGGCGGCCACCCCGATCACCAGGTCACCGTCGCGCACCTGCTCGGCCACCACCTGCGCCCCGGCCTCGGCCGAGTCCTCCGCGCCCTCGACCGCGACGAGCATCGCGGCGTCCCCGCCGGCCAGATGCGCCCGGAACAGGTCCGAGCCCGCGTTGAACGTCGGCCCCAGCTCCGCCGCGTCCAGCACGGCGAGCCGGCCCGAGGTGCCCGCCCCGACGGAGTGCACGGTGCCGCCCGCGGCGATCGTGCCCACGCATGCCTCCACGAGCCCTGCCAGCGGCTGCGCCAGGGCCTGGACGGCGGTGACCACGGCCGCATCGGCGCCCAGGATCGTGCGCACCAGGCCCTCGGCTCCCAGGGTGTCGAGGTCGGCGGTGCCGGGATGACGCTGCTCGGTGGGGGAGTCCAGGGTCAGCAGCGCCTCCCAGGCGTCCTGCGGGGTCACGGGGCGGGGGTCGGCATCGGACGAGGTCATCGGGGATCCTCCTGCGGGGCGACGGGGCCGGTCGCGGCGGCGCGGACGGCCCCCACGGGATCCCGAAGCTAGCATGACCACCATGGCTGACCCCGACCCCGCGCCCTCCTCATCGGCCGTGCCCGGCCTCCAGGTGCTGGGAGCCGATGTCGGGGCGACCCGCGCCCGGGTGCGGATCCGCGCGCTCGGCCCGCACGGAGAGCTCGGCACGCTGCTGGCCTCGGCCGAGGGGCCCGGCTACAACCCCAACTCCTCGGGACCGGACGGCCCGGCGGGGCTCGTCGACGCGGTCCGCACGGCCCTGCTGGCGGCGCAGGCCGGCGCCCGCCTCCAGGCCCCGGTCCGCACGGTGGCCGTGCTCGGGATCGCGGGGGCCGCCGCGGCCCATCACGCGCAGGTCGAGGAGGTCGTGCGCGCGGCGCTCGCGCCCCTGGGCCTCCCGGCGCGGGACGTGAGCATCGTGGACGACATGCTGCCGGCCTTCGCCGCGGGCAGCGCGCACGGCGAGGGGCTGCTGCTGCTGGGCGGCACCGGATCGGCCGCGGTGCGCTTCTCGGGCTTCGCCCCCGTCCGGCGCTGCGACGGCATGGGCTGGCTGCTGGGCGACACCGGGTCCGCGGTCTGGATCGGCCGGGAGGTGCTGCAGGCCGCGGCGTGCGACCTCGACGGGCGCGGGCCGGCCACGGCCCTGACCGCCGACGTCCTCGCCGAGCTGGGCCTGCCGGTGCCGCGCCCGGGCGCCCCGCGTGACGGGTCCGGGGACGACGTGCGCCAGGGGCTGATCGCCGCGGTGCGTCCGCTCGCGCCCGCGCACTGGGGGAGGCTGGCGCCCATCGCGCAGCGGCATCCGCGGGACGGGATCGCCCGGGAGATCCTCGCGCGGGCCGCCGCCGAGCTCGTCGCGAAGGTCGACGCCGTCCGCGACGGAGCGGCGGAGATCGTGCTGGCGGGGTCGGTGCTCAGCGAGAACCCGGAGGTGTCCCGTCGGGTGCGCGCGGAGCTCGCCGACCGGCAGCTGGAGGTGCTGGAGGCGGGACCGCCCGTGGAGGGGGCGCTGCGTCTGGCCGCGCAGCGGGCGGCGGAGGCGCTCCGCAGCTGAGGCGACCAGCAGCTGAGGCGCCCGGCAGCTGAGGCGCTCGCCGCCGGGAAGGATCAGACGTCGATCTCGATCTCGCCGACGCCGCGGGAGACGCAGGTGATCATGTGCGTGTCCTTCTCCTCGTCCTCGAGGAACTCGTCGAGGTGCTCGACCTCGCCGGCGACCAGGGGGACGATGCAGGTGCCGCATACGCCGCCCTCGCAGGAGTAGTCCATCGAGACGCCCGCGTCCAGCAGCGCCTGCAGGAGGGACTGGCCCTCCTCGACCTCGACGGTGACCCCGGACTTGAGCGCCTTCGCGGTGAACGGCTCTCCGAACAGCGACATTGTGAACCCTTCATGGTCAGTGCAGTGGTGCCGCCGGCCTCCGACGACAGCACAGATGGTACGCCGCGCCCCTGCGACGGCGGCGTGCGAGGTGTCCGAATGTGACGTGCCCGCCGGGGATCTGTGGCTGCGCTGTGCGCGCGCCTGTGCCGTGCCTGTGCAGCGGCCCCGGGACCCGGCGCGGGCCGCCCGGGCGGTCTAGTCTCGGAGCATCTCCCGACCCCGCCGGGCGCGGCCTCCGCGCCGGGCCCCGGACCCCAGGACCCGTGATGACGCAGAACCCCGCCGCCGCCCTCGCCGCCCTCCCGCGGCTCTCCCGCGCCGACGGCACGCCGGTGCGCGTGCTCGTCGTCGAGGACGAGCCGACCATCGCCGATCTCCTGCGCTTCCCGCTGCAGATGATCGGCTGGGACGCGACGATCTGCGCCGACGGCCTCGAGGCCGTGAGGGCGGCCCGGGAGATCCGCCCCGACGTGCTCGTGCTGGACCGCATGCTGCCCGGCATCGACGGCGTGGAGGTGCTGCGCCGCATCCGGGCCTTCCTGCCGGAGGTCCCCTCGCTCCTGCTCACCGCCATGGACGCCCCGCAGGACCGGATCGGCGGGCTCGCCGCAGGGGCCGACGACTACGTCACCAAGCCCTTCGCGATGGAGGAGGTGCTGCTGCGCCTGCACCGCCTGGTCCAGCGCTCCGGGATCACCTCCCAGGCCGCGCACGAGCTGATCGTCGGCGACCTCGTGATGAACCTCGACACCCACGAGGTGACCCGCGGCGGGGACCCCGTCGCCCTGACCGCCACCCAGTACCAGCTGCTGCAGTACCTGATGGAGAACCCGCAGCGGGTCCTGTCCAAGGCGCAGATCCTCGACGCGGTCTGGAACTACGACTTCGGCGGCCAGGCCAACATCGTCGAGCTGTACATCTCCTATCTGCGCAAGCGGATCGACGCCGGGCGGGAGCCGATGATCCACACCGTGCGCGGCGCCGGCTACGTGCTCAAGCCGGCATGACCGCGGTCGATGCCCCGGCCGGGCCGGGAGACAGCGAGGATGCGCCGCAGCGGGCCCTGCGCCGCCGCGCGAGCCTGCGCACCGCCCTGGTGGCCGTGCTGCTGGCGGCGCTGGCCGCCGTGCTGCTCATCGTCGCCGTCACCACCCACGTGTCCCTGCGCTCGCAGCTCGACGCCCAGCTGGACGCCGAGCTCGCCCGGACCCTCGCGCGCGGCCCCGGGCCCCAGCCCTCCGGCGACCTGCTCGCGTTCCTCGACGCGCCGGGCCAGGGCGAGTACCTGCTCGGCGCCGTCCTCGAGGACGGCACCGCCGTGCGCGGGGCCTGGCGCGACGACGACGGCGACCTCGAGCCCCTGACCGCCCAGGACCTCGCCAGGATCAGCGCGGCCCTCGAGGAGGAGGACGGCACGCGGGACGTGAGCCTGAGCATCGGCCGCTATCGGATCACCGAGGAGGACCCCGTCGCGGGGAGGGGACCGGGAGGCGGGGGCGCGGCGGAGCTCGCGGTCGGGATCCGCACCGACAGCGCCGACCTCACCATCGCCCGGCTCGACCTGACCCTCGCCCTGGTCTCCCTCGCCGCCCTGCTGGTCACCGGGCTGGCAGGATCGGCGATCGTGCGGCGCACCCTGCGCCCCCTGGAGCAGGTCGCCTCCGTCGCCGCCCGGGTCGCGGACATGCCGCTCGAGCAGGGATCGGTGGCGCTCACCGAGCGGGTCGATCCCGAGCTCGCGCGGGCCGGCACCGAGGTGGGGGAGGTCGGCCGGGCGCTGAACGCCCTGCTCGAGAACGTGGACGGCGCCCTGGACGCCCGGCACCGGTCCGAGGAGCGGATGCGTCGGTTCATCGCCGACGCCTCCCACGAGCTGCGCACGCCGCTCACCGCGATCCGCGGCTACACCGAGCTGCTGCGCATGACCGAGCCGCTCGGCGACCGCGGCGCCGAGTCGCTGGAACGGATGGAGGCCCAGTCCGCCCGCATGACCGCGCTGGTCGAGGACCTGCTGCTGCTGGCCCGCCTGGACGACGGCGCCCCCCGCGAGCAGCAGCGCCTGGACCTGGCCGAGCTGCTCATGGAGGCCGCCATGGACGCCCGCGTCACGGCGCGGGAGCACACCTGGCGCCTGGACCTGCCCGACGAGCCCGTCGAGGTCCTCGGCGATCCCCGCCAGCTCGCGCAGGTCCTCGCGAACCTGCTCTCCAACGCCCGCAAGCACACCCCCGCCGGAACCACCGTGCAGGTCCGGCTGCGCCTCCACGGCCGCGAGGCCGTGCTCGAGGTCGCCGACGACGGCCCCGGCATCGACCCCTCCGTCCAGGGCGACGTCTTCGACCGCTTCACCCGCGCCGACCGCGCCCGCTCGGGCCGCGACGGCACCACCGGGCTCGGGCTGCCGATCGTCAGGGCGATCGTGGTCTCCCACGGCGGCGACATCGCCCTGGACTCCCGCCCCGGGAGCACCGTCTTCACCGTCCGCCTCCCGCTGGCGCCGCCTGCGGTGTGACGTGCGCCTGCCGGGTGGGCCATCGGCCGCGGGCGGGCTAGGATCGGGGGCATCGGCATCGACCCGGCCATCACCGGAGAGCCGCGGGAAGAACAGCGTCCCCGAGCGCCGGCCCATCGGCCCCACGCGGAGGCGCCCAGTAGAACCCGCCGGGACCAGCCCGTCACAGCTGAGGAACAAGGGGGCACCTGGCCCGCGGCCCGGCCGTGCGCGAGGCGTCAACCGAGGTGGTACCGCGCCGCAGGGCGTCCTCGGGACAGCACAGTCCACGCCGCCCCGGAGGTCCCCATGGTGTATCCGAAGAACGGATCCCCCCTCGTCCCCTCGCCGAACCTGCCTGCGCTCGAGAACCGCATCCAGGAGTTCTGGCGCACCGACGACACCTTCCGGGCCTCCATCGCGCAGCGCGCCGACGCCCCGGAGTTCGTGTTCTACGACGGCCCGCCCTTCGCCAACGGCCTGCCCCACTACGGCCATCTGCTGACCGGCTTCGTCAAGGACGTGGTGCCGCGCTTCCGCACGATGTGCGGGGACCGGGTCGAGCGCCGCTTCGGCTGGGACACCCACGGCCTGCCCGCCGAGCTCGAGGCCATGCGCGAGCTGGGCATGACCGAGAAGTCCGAGATCGAGGCCATGGGCGTGGAGCAGTTCAACGCCGCCGCCCGCGCCTCGGTGCTGAAGTACACCAAGGAGTGGGAGGAGTACGTCACCCGCCAGGCGCGCTGGGTCGACTTCGAGAACGACTACAAGACCCTCGACCCCACCTTCATGGAGTCGGTGCTGTGGGCCTTCAAGACCCTGCACGACAAGGGCCGCGCCTACGAGGGCTACTCCGTCATGCCGTACTGCTGGAAGGACGAGACCGTCCTGTCCACGCACGAGCTGCGCATGGACGACGACGTCTACCAGGACCGCCAGGACCCCTCGGTCGTGATCACCTTCCCCCTGACCGGCGACCGGGCGGAGCAGCTGGGCCTGGCCGGGGTGAAGGCCCTGGCCTGGACCACCACCCCGTGGACGCTGCCCACCAACTTCTCCCTGGCCGTGGGCCCGGAGATCACGTACGTGACCGTCCCCGCCGGGCCCCGGGGCGCGGCCGACGGCACCGCCGAGGGCGCCGGGACCTTCCTCCTGGCCGAGGACCTGCTGGGCGCCTTCGTTAAGGAGCTGGGCTACGAGGACCTCGAGGCCGTGCAGGCCGCCGTCGGCGAGCGCCGGTACGCCGGCGCCGAGCTCGAGCACATCACCTACGACGTGCTGTGGGACGTGTACTCCGCCGACCGCGAGAAGTGGGGCACCCAGAACGCCTGGATCATCACCGTGGCGGACTACGTCTCCACCTCCGACGGCACCGGGATCGTCCACCAGGCCACCGCCTACGGCGAGGAGGACCAGAAGGTCAACGCCGCCTACGGCATCCCCGTGATCGTCTCCGTCGACGACGGCGCGCAGTTCCTGGACCACTTCCGCGGCACCGCCCTGGACGAGATCGCCGGCCTGCAGGTCTTCGAGGCCAACCGGCCGATCATCCGCAACCTCCAGCGGATGCACCGGCTGTTCAAGGAGACCAGCTACGTCCACTCGTACCCGCACTGCTGGCGCTGCCGGAACCCGCTGATCTACAAGGCCGTCAGCTCCTGGTTCGTGAAGGTCGCCGACCAGCGCGAGCGCATGCTCGCGCTGAACGAGCAGATCGAGTGGGTGCCCGGCAACGTCAAGCACGGGCAGTTCGGGACCTGGCTGGAGGGCGCCCGCGACTGGGCGATCTCCCGCAACCGCTACTTCGGCACGCCCATCCCGGTGTGGAAGTCCGATGACCCGAACCACCCGCGCACCGACGTGTACGGCTCCCTCGAGGAGCTGGAGCGGGACTTCGGGCGGGTGCCCACCGACGAGCTGGGCGAGGTCAACCTGCACCGGCCCTACATCGACCACCTCACCCGGCCCAACCCCGACGACCCGACCGGGAAGTCCACCATGCGCCGCGTCACCGACGTGTTCGACGTGTGGTTCGACTCCGGGTCGATGCCCTTCGCGCAGGTCCACTACCCCTTCGAGAACGCCGACTGGTTCGAGACCCACAACCCGGCGGACTTCATCGTCGAGTACATCGGGCAGACCCGCGGCTGGTTCTACGTCATGCACGTGCTGTCCACGGCGCTGTTCGACCGGCCCGCGTTCTCGAGCGTGATCTGCCACGGCATCGTGCTGGGCGAGGACGGGCAGAAGATGTCCAAGTCCCTGCGCAACTACCCCGACGTGCGCGAGATGTTCGACGCCTACGGGGCCGATGCCATGCGCTGGTTCCTCATGTCCTCGCCGATCCTGCGCGGCGGGAACCTCGTGGTGGACGAGCCGCGCATCCGCGACGCCGTCCGCCAGACGGTGCTGCCGCTGTGGAGCGTGTGGTACTTCCTGGCGCTGTACGCCAACGCCGCGGGGGAGAAGGACGCCGCCGGCCGGCCCGCCGGCTACGAGGCCGCGCCCCGCCACGAGGCCGACGACGTCATGGACCGCTACCTCCTGGCCCGCACCGGAGATCTGGTGCGCACGGTGCAGGAGCGCATGACCGCGCTGTCCATCGCCGATGCCGCCGAGGCGATCCAGGACCACCTGGACATGCTCACCAACTGGTACGTGCGCCGCTCCCGCGACCGCTTCTGGGCCGGCGACGCCCAGGCGATCGACGTGCTGTGGACCTGCCTGGAGGCCCTCACCCGGGTGGCGGCCCCCCTGCTGCCGATGGTCACCGAGGACATCTGGCAGCAGATGACCGGCGGCCGCTCCGTCCACCTCACCGACTGGCCCGACGCCGATCTCTTCCCGCGCGACGAGGAGCTCGTCGCGCGGATGGACGAGGTGCGACGGGTGGCGAGCGTGGGCAACTCCCTGCGCAAGAAGGAGGGCCTGCGGGCCCGCCTGCCGCTGGCGGAGCTGACCGTGGTGCGCGCCGATCCCGAGCAGCTCGCGCCCTTCGCCGAGATCATCGCCGACGAGCTCAACGTGAAGTCCGTGCGCCTTTTGGACGTGGCCGGCGAGGAGGCCCGCGGCATGGGCGTCGAGCAGCGCCTGAGCGTGAACGCCCGCGCCGCCGGCCCGCGCCTGGGCAAGCAGGTGCAGCTGGCCATCAAGGGCGCGAAGTCCGGGGATTGGTCCCAGGCGGAGGACGGCACCGTCACCGCCGGCGGCCTCGCGCTGGTCGAGGGCGAGTACACCCTCGAGCTGGTCGCCGGCTCCGGGGCGGCCGCCGAGGGCCGGGCCATCGGCGTGCTGCGCGGCGGGGACTTCCTCGTGCTGGACACGCGGCTGACCCCGGAGCTCGAGTCCGAGGGCACCGCCCGTGACGTCGTCCGCGCGATCCAGCAGGCGCGTCGCGAGGCGGGCCTGGAGGTCTCCGATCGGATCGCCCTGACCGTCGCCGGGGACGAGGCCGTGGTCGCGGCCGTCGCCGCGCACCGCGATCTGGTCGCCGGGGAGGTCCTCGCCTCCTCGCTCGACGTCCCCGCGGAGCCCGCCGCCGGCGCGCACACCGCCGAGGAGAAGGTCGCCGGCGGCGCCGTCCGCCTCTCCGTCGCCCGCGCCTGACCCGCCCGGGCCCCGCCCCGGGGGCGTCGTTCCGGGGCGTCGTCCCAGGGCAGCGTCCCGGAGGCGTCGTCCCGGCGTCGAGCCCGGAGGCGTCGTCCCGGCGTCGAGCCCGGAGGCGTCGTCCCGGGCCCGCGCCCCGGATCGAGTGCCGGTCTACGAGCCATTTCCGACCCCGTTTTGGCTCGTAGACCGGCACTCGGCGCCGCATCCCGGGCGAGTGCCGGTCTGCCAGTCGAAACCGACCCGTTGTGGCTCGTAGTTCGGCACTCGGCGCCGCATCCCGGTCGAGTGCCGGTCTACGAGCCGAAACCGACCTCGGTGTGGCTCGAAGACCGGCACTCGATGTCGCGCCCGTCCTCGATCGGCGTCGTGTCCGGGCTCGTCCCGGCCGGATAGGGTCGCCCCATGGGAGCGGAGCACATGCTGGTGGACGACCTGCTGTCGATGTGGTGGATCGCGCTGTCGGCCGTCCTCGCGCCGATGCTCGCCCTCGCCACCCGGCGCACCATCCCCGACGTGGTGTGGCTGCTGGCGTTCGGCGTGGTGATCGGCCCGCACATGCTGGGCCTGGCCGAGCAGACGGACTCCGTCGCCTTCCTGCGCGAGCTCGGCATGGGCTTCCTGTTCCTGCTCGCGGGCTTCGAGGTGAACCCGGCGGACATGCGCGGCAGGCAGGGGCGCCACGCCGCCCTGACCTGGATCCTGTGCGCCGTCCTCGGGGTCGGCGCCGGGCTGCTCCTGCTGCAGGGGGAGGGCCGGGTCGCGGTCGTGTTCGGCATCGCCTCGACCTCGACGGCGCTGGGGACGCTGCTGCCGATCCTCAAGGACTCCGGGGCGATGTCGACGCCGCTGGGCCGGGCGACCATGGTCCACGGCGCCTACGGGGAGCTGCTGCCGATCGTGGCGATGTCCCTGCTGCTGTCCACGCGCGGCACCTGGCAGGCGGCGCTGGTCCTGCTGCTGTTCGCCGTGGCCGCGGTGCTGACCGTCGCCATCCCCGCCCGGTTCTTCCGGCGCGTCCCGCTGCTGACGAAGGCGTTCGCCGCCGCCTCGAACTCCACGATGCAGACCACGCTGCGCGTGACGATCTGGGTGCTGATCACGCTCATGCTCCTCACGGCGGTGCTCGACCTGGACGTCGCGCTCGGCGCCTTCGCGGCGGGCCTGCTGATCCACACCGGCATGCGGGCGGTCGCTCCCGAGCACGCCGAGGAGATCATGCACAAGGTGGAGGTGGTCGGGTTCAGCCTGCTGATCCCGGTGTTCTTCGTGACCAGCGGGATGGGCATCGACCTCGGGGCGGTCTTCGCGCGGTGGCCGCTGCTGCTGGGGTTCGTCGTGGTGATCGCCGCGGTCCGCGGCCTGCCGGTGATGCTGCGGGAGATGCTCACGCCCACCGGCTCGGGGCTGACCACGGTGCGGGAGCAGGCAGGGCTGGGGCTCTACGCGGCCACGGGGCTGCCGATCATCGTCGCCGTCACCCAGCTGGCCGTGTCCGCGGAGCTGATCTCCAGCACGATGGCCTCGATCATGGTCACCGGCGGCGCCGTCACGGTGCTGGTCTTCCCGTTCGTCGCCTCGCGGCTGACGGCGCGGAGCGGGGACGAGGTCACGTCCCGCTGAGGTCGGTGCGTCCCACCTCGACGACGTGGGAGGCGGTCACGGTCGCCCCCTCGCCGAGGTAGACCCCGGTCAGCTCGCGCTCCAGGCCGCGCAGCACGGGATCCTGCGCGGTGCCGCGGGCGAGGGTCCCGGCGTAGCCGAGGGCCGGTTCGCCCTGCGGGCCGAGGGAGTCGTGGTTGCGCCGCAGCCAGTCCTCGGCGTCCCAGGCGCTCTCCCCGCTGTCCAGCAGCACCTCGTGGACCTGGGGCGATGTGAGCCGGCTGCCGTCGACCCGCAGCCCCTGCAGGTCCAGGTGCGCGATCGGGTCGCCGCTCGCGCCGTGCGCGCCGAGCGACAGCGGCCCGTGGGTGACGTTGACGACCTGGGTCGCGGGATCCGCGGGCAGCACCGTCTGCACGGGCGAGCCGATCGAGAGGGTGTGCGTGACCGCGTACGTGCCCGGGGCGCCGCTGGTGCTGTTGAACGTCGGGTCCGCCGCGAGGTGGGTCGCGACGATCCCGCCCTGGGAGTGTCCCACCAGCAGCACGCGGGATCCCGGCGGCACGAGCGGGTCGCCGCCGGGCCCGGGGGCGGACAGGGCCGCCCGCACGTCGTGCATGGCCGCGGGATGCTGGCCGGCCACCAGGCGCAGGTTGGAAGCCCAGTCCCGCGAGGCGCCCTGCCCGCCCCAGGAATCGGGCGCCGAGGTGATCGGCGCGCCCTCGGTCGGAGGGACCTGCACGATGTAGGCGCGTGCGCCATCGGCCCCGAGCACCTCCTGGATGCCGATCCTCCCGAAGGGCAGCGGCCCCGCGTCACCGGCCCGCCGCCGTAGTGCGGCGTTGTCCCGGATGAGGTCCGGCAGGCTCGCCGGGGCGGGGGTGCGCGTCTCGTCGCTGCGCACCGCGTGCACGATCCCTCCGGGGCGATCGTCCAGGAACGGGGAGTCCTCGCCGGTGGCGGCCTCGAGGATCCCGACCCCGCCGGACCCGGTGACCAGGATCGCGCCGGAGACGAGCTGGGCGAGAGTCGGCGTCCTGCCGCCGGCCGTCCAGTCCTCGAGGACCGCACCGAAGCGGTCGGCGTCCCGTCCCAGCTGCTCGAGGCCCTCGGTGCGCACCCCGCGTGCGTCCAGCTCGGACAGCACGCGCTCCCCGGCGAGGTCGAGGCCCTCGCCGATGCCCGCGGAGATCTCCGCAGCGCTCGAGGGCCACGCCGATGCCCCGGGAGAGCCGGCGCGCCCGCGTCCCACGGCCGCGACCCCGAGGACACGGCCGCTCGGACCCGACCGGGCCGACGCGGCAGAGCCCGCAGCCATGGCCCCCAGGGCAGGGACCGCCCCCAGGGCAGGGGCGGCACCCATCGCAGGGACGGCACCCATGGCAGGTCCTGCAGCTATGTCTGGGCTGGCCCCCGCGCCGGGGGCCGGAGAGCGGTCCACGGCGGAGGCCGCGTCCTGGGCGGCCGCCTCGGCCCGCAGACGGGCGCCGGTCGCGCGCAGGGCGAGCTCGGCGCGCAGCAGCGGTCCCACCGCCGCCGTGCTCACCCTGTCCCGGAACGCCTCGGCATCGGCCCCCTCCCAGGCGGCGGCCGTGGTCGCGGTCCGCAGGAGGAGCGCGAGCAGATGCAGCCGATCGGCCCCGGCGAGGAGCCGGCCGGACTGCTCACGACCGCGCCCGGTGTCCATGCCGCAGAAGGCGCTCATCGCGCACCGTCCCCGCCCGGCGTCCCGCTGCTCATGGCGCCTCCGCTCGACCCTCGCGGGCGGCCCTCGCCCGCGCCGCCCACGCTAGGCAGGACCGTCGGCGACCGCCGGCCGATGTGGACCGACGTGACATGGGGAGGACGGGCGCGGCCGCGCCCCGTCCCGGCTCGTAGACTGATCGGCGCCCGTCACCCGCCCCGCGCCCCCAGGAGCTCTTGTGCCTCGTCCGTCCCGACCTGCCATGTCGCAGGAGCTGCGTCAGGTCTACGCCGCGCTGCTCGAGCGTGCCCCGGAGAACCGGATCGAACCGGATCTCTCGCGGATCCGCCGGGTGATGGAACTCATGGGCGACCCGCAGAACTCCTATCGCAGCATCCGCATCGCCGGCACCAACGGCAAGACCACCACCGCCCGCATCATCGAGCGGATCCTGCGCGAGACCGGGCTGCGCACCGGGCGCATGACCAGCCCGCACCTGCATTCGCCGACGGAGCGCATCGCCATCGACGGCGAGAGCATCGACGAGGAGGGCTTCCTCCAGGCCTACTACGACGTCGAGCCCTTCGCCCAGGTCGTGGACCGCGAGCAGCTCGAGGCCGGGGGAGTGCGGCTGACGTTCTTCGAGTACCTCACCGCCATGGGCTACCAGGCCTTCGCCTCGGCGCCGGTGGACGTCGCCGTGGTCGAGACCGGGCTCGGCGGCACCTGGGACGCCACCGGCGTGGTCGCCCCGGACGTCGCCGTCGTGACCGCCATCGGCCTGGACCATCAGGAGTACCTCGGCGAGACGATCGCCGAGATCGCCGGCGAGAAGGCCGGCATCCTCACCCCCGGCGCCTTCGCCGTCCTCGCCGAGCAGCTCGAGGAGGACGCGGCCGATGTGCTGCGCGACCGGCTCGAGGAGATCGGGGCCGAGGCCGCCATCGAGGGCCAGCAGATCGCCGTGCTCTCGCGCACCCCGGGCGTGGGCGGGCAGATGCTCTCCCTGCAGGGCGTGGCCGCCCGCTACGACGAGGTCTTCCTCTCCCTGCTGGGGGAGCACCAGGCGCACAACGCGCTGCTGGCCGTCGCGGCCTGCGAGGCGCTGCTGGGCGGCGGGGAGACGCCGCTGGGCGCCGAGGTGCTCTCCGCGGCGCTCGCCGAGGTCAGCTCCCCGGGACGCGCCGAGGTCGTGCGCCAGGCGCCGACGATCCTCGTGGACGCGGCCCACAACCCCTCCGGTGCCGCGACCCTCGTGGCGACCGTGCGGGAGAACTTCCGTCTGACTCGCACCGTGGGCCTGGTCGGGATCCTCGAGGACAAGGAGGCCGAGGCCATCCTGGAGACGCTCGAGCCGCTGCTGGACGAGGTCGTGATCACCCAGTCCTCCTCCCCGCGGGCGATCCCCGCGGATCGCCTCGCCGACATCGCCCGCGAGGTCTTCGAGGACGAGGACCGCGTGGTCGAGGTCGCCGCGCTGCCGGACGCGATCCAGCGCGCCGTCGACCTCGCCGAGCAGCACGGCGACCAGTTCTCCGGCGTCGTCGTGGCCGGCTCGGTGACCCTCGCCGCCGAGGCCCGGGACCTGCTCGGGCACGGCGAGGAGGCGTGATGCTGCGCGACCTGACGCCCTCCCCGCGCGCCCACGGGGCCCAGCGGATGCTCTCGGCGACCACGCTCACCGTCGAGGCCTTCGTGGTCTTCTTCGCCGTGCTGGTCGCCCACCAGCTCAGCCCCGACCACCGGGTCACGACCTGGGTGTGGGGTCTCGCGACCGCGGCGGCGCTCGTCCTGGTCTCGGGCGCGCTCAAGCGCGGGTCCTGGCCGTACTACGCGGGGATGGCCCTGCAGCTGCCCGTGCTGGCGCTGGGCCTGCTGGTGCCCGCCATGTGGGTGATCGGCGTCGTCTTCGGCGGTCTGTACGTCTTCGGGGTCTTCAAGGGCCACCAGCTCGACGCCGAGAAGGACGAGGTCGACCGGCGCTACCACGCGGCGCACCCTCCGGCGGCGGAGTGAGCCGCACCCTCCCGCGGCGGAGTGAGCCGCGCCCCGGCCGGACCGGATCCGTGCCCGGGGCGCGCCCGGTGATCGGTAGGGTTGGGCGCATGACCACACAGCGCACCCTCATCCTGCTCAAGCCCGATGCCGTCCAGCGCAGCCTGCGCGGCGAGATCCTGCGACGCATCGAGGCCAAGGGCTACGAGATCACGGCGCTGGCCCAGCGCACCGCGACCGCGGAGGAGCTCGCCGCGCACTACGCCGAGCACGAGGGCAAGCCCTTCTACGCCCCGCTCGTGGAGTACATGGGATCGGCCCCGCTGGTCGCCGTCGTCGCCGAGGGCGAGGGCGTCATCGAGGGCTTCCGCTCGCTGGCCGGCTCGACCAACCCGACCTCCGCCGCGCCGGGGACGATCCGCGGGGACCTGGGCCGGGAGTGGGACCTGCCGGTGATCCAGAACCTCGTCCACGGCTCCGACTCGCCCGAGTCCGCGGCCCGCGAGATCGAGATCTGGTTCCCCGGTCTCGCCTGATCCCGGCCCGGGACCGACCCTCGGGTCCCCGACCTCGCGACCCCGTCGCGCCGATCCCCGGATCCGCGCGGCGGGGTCGCGCACATCCGGCGTGCCGCGGAGGCGTCGCGGCGCGCGGACGCGCCACAATGGGGGCATGGGGATCACCATCGTCTATGCCTTCGTCACCCTGCTCGTCGCCGGCGGCATCGTGGGGGCCACCGCCCTGCCGCGTCTGCGCAAGGCGCAGGAGGAGACGCGCCACAGCTCCCGGACGCACCGCGAGAGCTGAGCTCCGCCGCGCGAGCAGGCATCGGGGCTCGCGGCAGCGGCATCGGGACCGGCGCTGTGCGGGTCCCGCGGACGGTCGCGCCTCTCGGGCCCCCGGAGCTTCCCCCTAGACTGATCCGAGTCCCGGCGCCCGGAGCGCCCCCACGACCCTGGAGGTGACCTGTGGATCCCGTGGAGATCCTTGCCGCCGTCGGCGGAGCTGTCGGCGGCATCGCGGTGCTCGGTGCCGGAACCTGGGCCTGGCTGCGCACGCGCGGCCGGTCCGGAGGCGATCGGCCCGGCGCGACGCACGAGCCCGGCGCCGAGACGCGCGACGGCACCGCCCAGCGCGGAGCGGCGACCGCCGTGAAGGACCGGCCGGCCGCCCCGACCTGGGGGGACACCCTCACCGCCGGACGCCCCGAGGCGACGCCGCCGGCCGCCGAGCCCGAGCAGGCCGACGCCCCGTTCGACCAGGAGGTCGAGACCCCGACCGGCACCGTCGAGACGCGACCGGCGGCCGAGCACTCCGCCGGCGCGCCGGCGGCCCAGGCTCCGGCCGGCGCGGCTCCCGCCGCCGCACCGCAGACCGGGCAGGAGGCGGCCGATGCCGCGGCCCCGACCGGCGAGACCGCCCCCGGCGAGACCGCGGCCGGCGAGCCCGCCCCCGGCGAGCCCGCGGACGTCGAGACCGCTCCGGCCCCGCAGACCGCGCCCGATGCGCCCGCGGAGGCCGCGCCCGCACAGGACGCCGTCGCCGCGGGCGAGGCGCCGACCGCCGCCCCGGAGACTGCCGAGGAGGACGCCCGCGCGGTCGCCGCCGGCGCCGCACCGCCGCTGGAGACCCCCGAGCCCGCCGCGGATCGCATGGTCCGCCTGCGCGAGCGGCTGGCCCGCTCCGGCGCCATCGGCCGCGGGATCCTGGGACTGCTCACCCGCGACACGGTCGACCAGGGCACCTGGGACGAGATCGAGGAGACGCTGCTGCTGGCGGACCTCGGGCCCGATGCGACCGACGAGCTCCTCGAGGGGCTGCGCGAGCGCCTCCAGGTGCTCGGGGAGAACGACCCCGCCGCGGTCCGCGAGGTGCTGCGCGAGGAGCTGGTCAAGCTCATCGACCCGGGCCTGGACCGGCGCCTGGCCGCCACCCGCCGCGAGGCCCCGGACGGCTCCTCGATCCCGTCGGTGATCCTCATGGTCGGCGTCAACGGCACCGGCAAGACCACCACGGTCGGCAAGCTGGCCCGCGTGCTGGTCGCCGAGCGCCGCAGCGTCGTCCTCGGCGCGGCGGACACCTTTCGCGCCGCCGCCGCGGACCAGCTGGCCACCTGGGGCTCCCGGGTCGGCGTCGAGACCATCCGCTCGGACCGCGACGGCGCCGATCCGGCCGCTGTCGCCTTCGAGGCGGTGCAGGAGGGCGTCCAGCAGGACTGCGACGTCGTCATCATCGACACCGCGGGCCGCCTGCAGAACAAGAAGGGCCTGATGGACGAGCTCGGCAAGGTGCGCCGGGTCGCCGAGAAGAACCTCCACGGGGCGCAGGTCGCCGAGGTGCTGCTGGTCCTGGACGCGACCACCGGGCAGAACGGCATGCAGCAGGCGCGCGTGTTCTCGGAAGCCGTGGACGTCACCGGCATCGTCCTGACCAAGCTCGACGGCACCGCCAAGGGCGGCATCGTCGTCAACGTCCAGCGGGAGCTGGGCGTGCCGGTGAAGATGGTCGGGCTCGGCGAGGGCATGGACGACCTCGCGCCCTTCGACCCCTACGGCTTCGTCGACGCCCTGATCGGGGACTGAGCCGCCCGCTCGCGAGCCCCGGC
The DNA here is from genome assembly GCF_000576425.1 of Brachybacterium phenoliresistens. Lineage (GTDB taxonomy): Bacteria > Actinomycetota > Actinomycetes > Actinomycetales > Dermabacteraceae > Brachybacterium > Brachybacterium phenoliresistens. The sequence goes on from NZ_KK069994.1 coordinate 197,846, forward strand.
CCGAGCACACGAGCGCCGGGTCCGATGCCATCGCATCGGGCCCGGCGCTCGGCATGTCAGGAGAAGTGGGACTTGGCGATCACGCCGTGGACGCCGACGGTGCGGTCCACGACCTGCGAGATGGTGAAGTCCGCGGCGGCGGAGAGGTACGCGTAGGCCGTGGCCCGGTCCATCCCGCGGTCCTGCTCGAGGAAGTCCAGGGCGTTGACCACGGCCTGGCGCAGGGCGACGTCCAGGTCCCCGCCCTGGCCGCCGACGCTGCCGTCCGGGTCCGACAGGCCGATGGGGATCCACGCGTCGGCGGTCTCGGCGAAGGGGTACCGGTGGGCGATCGCGGGGGCGTCCCCGGAGCCGGCCTTGCACACGGTCAGCCGGAAGGTGCCGCGCAGGGACCCCTCCATGGCGGTCAGCGCCACCTCGCCGTCGCCCATCGCATGGTGCGGGTCCCCGACGTGGAAGAGCGCCCCCTCGGCGTGCACCGGGAGGTAGAAGGTCGAGCCGGGGCCCAGGAGCCTGATGTCGATGTTGCCGCCGCCGAGGGTCGGCGGGATCGAGTTCGCCGAGGGATCGGTCGGCTCGTGCGCATCGGAGAAGGCCACGCCCATCATCCCGAAGAAGGGGCTCACCGGGAACCGCACCCGGCCGCCGGCGAAGGGCATCACGCCGTGCCCGTCCTCGATGGCGGTGAAGGTGGACACGCCGCCCCACTGCGTCGGATCCGCATCGGCACGCCCGTCGGTCCCCGCCGGCGGCATGACCTGCTCGCGGGTGATGCCCGCCGGCGCCTCGCCCGCAGGGGTGAGCGCGAGGGCGCCCTTGCCGTGGCGGCTGGAGACCACGCCGTAGGGCACGCGGGGGACCGCCTCCAGCGTCTCGATCTTGAGCACGTCGCCGGGCTGCGCCCCCTCCACGAACACGGGGCCGGTGACCACGTGCGGTCCGTCGAGGGCGAAGTCCCGCGGGGTGCGGTCGTACTCGGCGGCGATCGCTACGGCGTCCTCCAGCACCGACGCCTCCGGGACGCCGTGGCCGCCGAAGAAGGCCCGCGGGTCGCGGCCCTGGTCCTCGAGGATCCCTTCGTGGGAGACGGAGTCGATGGTCACCGTCTGGCCGGAGGCCATGGTCAGGCTCGGCGGCGTGTGGGCGGTCGGGACGTAGCCCCACAGCACCGCATCCGGCTCCGAGGGGAGGTAGTGGTCCCCGGGGATGTCGCCGGCGCCCGGCTGCAGGACCGCGCCGGCCGTCGCCCCGGACCCGGCGCCGGCGTCCGCGGCCGGGGACGGCGCCTCGCCCGGGGCGGTGGCCGTCTGCGGTGCGCAGGCGCCCAGGAGGCCTGCCCCGGCGCCGAGTGCGGCGCTCGCACGCAGCAGGCCCCGGCGTCCGATCCCGCGCACCAGGGTCCTGGCCGCGTGCTCCTCGAAGGACTGTCCGCTCATGTGATCCATCTCCCTCTTGCGGCCCCGGATTCCGGCCGCGGCGCGGTCGGGAGCCGCAGCAGCGCGTCGATCGTGGCGGTCGCCACCCAGCTCACGATGCTTTTCGGAGGAGGGGATGCGAGAGGCGTCCCGCGGTACGAACGGGTATGTCACGGAAAGATCACGGGAGCCTCCCGGCATTGGCCGCGGGAGGGGACCCCCGCACGATGAGACCACGACCCACCGGGTCGACCGGTCCCGCGGCCCGAACCCGAGGACCGGCCGAACTCCCAAGGAGCCGACATGGACGACCCCTTCACCCTGGATACGGGGGCAACGGCCTGGATCCTGATCAGCGCGGCCCTCGTGCTGCTCATGACCCCAGGACTCTCGCTGTTCTACGGAGGCATGGTGCGCGCCCGCACCGTCCTCAACATGATGCTGATGTCCTTCACCGCGATCGCCGTGGTCGCCATCGCCTGGACGCTGGGCGGCTACTCGATCGCCTTCGGCGACGGGATCGGCGGGCTCTTCGGCAACCCGGTGCAGTTCTTCGGCCTCGCCGGGACGGACGAGCAGTCGATCCTCGCCGGCAGCGGCGTGCCCTTCCTCGTCGCCGCAGGCTTCCAGATGACCTTCGCGATCATCTCCGCCGCGATCATCTCCGGCGCCATCGCCGACCGCGTGAAGCTCGGGACCTGGATGGTCTTCTGCGCCGTGTGGGTGCTGGTGGTCTACGCACCCCTGGCCCACATGGTCTGGGGCGGCGGCCTGCTGGGCGGGGACGGCCCCTTCGCGGCCATCGCCGAGCCGGTCGACTTCGCCGGCGGCACCGTGGTCCACATCAACGCCGGCATCGCCGGCCTGGTCCTGGCCCTGGTCGTCGGCGCCCGCAAGGGCTTCGGCAAGGAGCCGATGCGACCGCACAACCTTCCCCTGGTGATGCTCGGCGCCGCCCTGCTGTGGTTCGGCTGGTTCGGCTTCAACGCGGGCTCGGCCGGCACCGCCGACGCGACCGCGGGCCTGGCCTGGGTCAACACCACCGTCGCCACCGCCGCGGCCATGCTCGGCTGGGCCCTGGTCGAGAAGATCCGCGACAAGCACGTCACCAGCCTCGGCGCCGCCTCCGGCGTGGTCGCGGGCCTCGTGGCCATCACCCCGGCCGCCGCCGCGCTGAACCCCGTCACCTCGATCGTCATCGGCCTCCTGGCCGGCGTCGCCTGCGCCCTGGCCGTGGGCCTGAAGTACCGCTTCGGGATCGACGACTCCCTGGACGTCGTGGGCGTCCACCTCGTGGGCGGGCTCGTCGGCACCATCCTCATCGGCGTGCTGGCCACCGACGGCGGCCTCATCTTCGGCGGCGGCTTCAGCCTGCTGCTGGTGCAGATCCTGGTCGCGGTCGCCGCGATGGTCTTCTCCGGCGTGCTCACCGCCGTCATCGCCCTGGTCCTCAAGGCCGTCATGGGCTGGAGGGTCCCCGAGGCCGACGAGCGCGCCGGCATCGACATCACCCACCATGCGGAGTCGGGCTACGATCTCGTCGGAGCCCCGGCCTCGCGTCGACCGAGCGTCCCCCGTCCCGCGCCGTCGGCCCCCGCCGCAGCCGAGGGCGCCCAGCCCGCCACCGCAGGAGAGGTCCGATGAAGCTCATCACCGCCGTCGTCCAGCCGCACGCCGTCCAGGCCGTCACGGACTCGCTGCGCGAGTACGGGGTCAGCGGGCTCACCGTCACCGAGGTCGCCGGCTACGGCCGCCAGGGCGGTCACACCGAGGTCTACCGCGGCGCCGAGTACGACATCGACACCATCCCCAAGGCGAAGATCGAGGTCATCGCCGACGACCCGGCCCAGGAGGACATCATCGACCTGATCGTCGCCGCCTCCCGCTCCGGTCGGATCGGCGACGGCAAGGTCTGGGTCACCGACGTCCACACCGTCGTCCGCGTGCGCACCGGCGAACGAGGTGCGGATGCCGTCTGAGGCGCTGTCCGCACGCCGGCTCACGCACGTCCTCCACGCCGGCTTCGCGGATCCGGCCGCCGGTCCCTCCCGCAGGAACGACCATGCCGCTCTCGTCGACGAGTGGCTGGTCTCCCTGTGGGCGGGGGCCGGCGCCCCCGCGTCCGGCGCCGCCCTGGCGGCCATCGGCTCGCTGGGGCGGCGGGACCTCGGCCCGGTCAGCGACCTGGACCTGGTCCTGCTGATCGACCCCGAGCAGGTCGACGCCGAGGAGTCCGCCCGGCTCGCGAGCGCCCTGTGGTACCCCATCTGGGACTCGGGGACCTCGCTGGACCACGCGGTGCGCAGTCCCGCGCAGTGCGAGGAGGTCGCCGGCGAGGATCTGCGCGCGGCCATCTCCCTGCTGGACCTGCGGCTGGTCGTGGGGCAGGAGAGCCTCGTGGCCGATGCCTCCGCCCGGGTGCGGGCGCAGTGGCGCCGCGGCGCCCGGCGGCGCATCGGCGAGCTCGTGGACCTCGCCGAGGACCGCTCCCACCGATACGGCCCGCTGGCCCACTCCACCGAGCCCAACCTCAAGTCCGACCGCGGCGGCCTGCGCGACGTCACCGTGATCCGCGCCTTCGCCGAGAGCTGGCTGGCCGATCACGACCATGCCGTCGTCGACCATGCCTCCCGCGTCCTCGGCGACGCCCGCGATGCGCTGCAGGCGGTCACCGGGAAGTCCGGCACCCGGCTGGGCCGGGCGGATCAGGACGCCGTCGCCGCGCTGACCGGGCACGCCACCGCCGATGACCATCTCGCGGTGCTGGCCGATGCGGCGCGGTCGGTGACCTGGGAGCTGCATCGGACGATCCGGGCGGCGCAGGCCGCCGTCGCCCCCGGCGGCTCGGCCACCCGCGGCTCCGGGGCGGACCGCCGCCCCGCCCTGACCCGCCTCGAGCACGGGGTGCTCGTGCAGTCCGGGGAGGTCTCGGTGGACCCGCAGGTCGAGGATCCGCTGCGCGATCTCTCGGCGGTCGCGCACGCGGCGGCGACCGGGCTGCCGCTGGCCGATGCCACGCTCGCGCGCATGGCCGCAGTCCCGGTGCGTCCGTTCACCGCCGCCCAGCGCGACGTGTTCGTGGACGCCCTGGCCGGCGAGCACATCGCCGACGTCTACGAGGCGCTCGACGTGCAGGGCGTGTTCGCCCGCTGGGTCCCGGGCTGGACGGAGGTGCGCAACCGTCCGCAGCGCTCGGCGGTGCACCGCTTCACCGTGGACCGCCACCAGATCGAGACGGTCAAGGAGGCCCGCCGGTTCCTGGCCACGGTCTCCCGCCCCGACCTGCTGCTGGTGGTCGCGCTCCTGCACGATCTCGGCAAGCGGGCCGATGCCCGCGACCACTCGGCCGAGGGGGCGCCCCTGGCCGAGGTCGCCGCCCGGCATCTGGGCTTCGACGAGGACGACGTCCGCGTCATCGGCACCCTGGTGCGCGAGCACCTGACCCTGGTGGGCCTGGCCACGGGACGCGACCTCGCCGATCCCGCGACCCTGCAGGACCTGCTCCGGGCCGTGGGGCACGATGCGGGCACGCTCGAGCTGCTGCGGGCGCTCACCGAGGCCGATGCCATCGCCGCCGGCCCCTCGGCCTGGTCGAGCTGGCGCTCCTCGCTGGTGGACCACCTCACCGACCTGGCCCGCGACTCGCTCTCGGGCAGCGCCCCGGTGCCGCGCCTGCTGCTGACCCCGCAGCGCTCGGTGCAGGACGCGGTGCTCACCGCCGTGAGGCGCAGCGGCAGCGCCCACGTGCTGTACCCGGCGCCGACGGGGGACGAGGCCATCAGCCAGATCTGCCTGGGCGCCCCGGACGGCGCGGGCGTGTTCGCCGCCATGGCGCGGGTCCTGGCCCGCCAGCGCATCGATGTGCGCAGCGCCGTGGTCCTGACCATGGACGGCGTCGCCGTGAACACCTGGTGGGTCTCGGGGACGCAGGGCGACCTGCCGCATCCCACGGCGCTGCGCGCCGCCCTGGACCGCGAGCTGGGGCGCCGCGACGAGCCCGCCGCACGGGTGCTCGAGCTGGCCCCGGCGCCGCCGCCGCGCACCGCGGACGACACCCCGGTGGTCACCCTCCTGCCCGGCGCCTCGAGCGAGGCGACGGTCATCCAGGTCAACGCCCGCAACCGGCCCAGCCTGCTGGCGGACGTCGCCGAGGCCATCACCGTGCACCAGCTGCAGCTGCGCAGCGCGCACGTGATGACCCTGGGCAAGCGGGCCGTGGACGTGCTCTACCTGACCGACGAGAAGGGACGCGCCCTCGAGGCGCCGGCGGTGGGCCGGATCATCGCCGCGCTGATGGACGCCGCCGCCACCTGAGCGGGGCGGATCGGGCCGCCGCGAGTGCGGCAGGTCTCCGCCCGGGCCCCGGAAGGGGACCGGGCGGGGCCGCGGCCACTACACTGGTGCGGTCCGCACGACCAAGGGGAATCTCTTCGTGTTCAACAACCTCTCCGATCGCATCACCGCCTCCCTCAAGGGGCTGCGCGGCCACGGCCGCCTGTCCGAGGCGGACGTCGACAAGACCATCCGCGAGATCCGGCGCGCCCTGCTCGACGCCGACGTCGCCGTGCCGGTGGTCCGGGACTTCACGTCCAAGGTGCGCGAACGGGCGCTCGGCGAGGAGGTCTCCAAGGCCCTCAACCCCGCCCAGCAGGTCGTCAAGATCGTCCATGACGAGCTGGTCGACGTCCTCGGCGGAGCGACCGGAGAGCTCACCTGGTCCAAGAACCCGCCCACCGTCATCATGCTCGCGGGCCTCCAGGGCGCCGGCAAGACGACCCTCGCGGGCAAGCTCGCGCGGTGGATGAAGGAGCAGGGGCACACCCCGCTGCTGGTCGCCGCGGATCTCCAGCGCCCCAACGCCGTCACCCAGCTGCAGGTCGTCGGGGAGCGGGCGGGCGTGCCCGTGTTCGCCCCCGAGCCGGGCAACGGGGTCGGCAACCCGGTGCTGGTCGCCATGAACGGCGTCTCCACCGCCCAGTTCCAGCAGCACGACGTCGTCATCGTCGACACCGCCGGCCGCCTGGGCATCGACGAGGAGATGATGCAGCAGGCGCGGGACATCCGCGATGCCGTGAACCCGCACGAGACCCTGTTCGTCGTCGACGCCATGATCGGCCAGGACGCCGCCCGCGTGGCGGAGGCCTTCCGCGACGGCGTCGGCTTCACCGGCGTGGTCCTGTCCAAGCTCGACGGCGACGCCCGCGGCGGCGCGGCCCTGTCGATCACGGGCGTCACCCAGCGCCCCATCCTGTTCGCCTCCACCGGCGAGCAGCTGGGCGACTTCGAGCGCTTCCACCCGGACCGCATGGCCAACCGGATCCTCGACATGGGCGACGTCCTCACCCTGATCGAGCAGGCCGAGAAGACCTTCGACCAGGCCGAGGCCGAGAAGGCCGCGAAGAAGCTCGCCAGCGGCGAGGACTTCACCCTCGACGACTTCCTCGCCCAGATGCAGCAGCTCAAGAACATGGGCAGCATCAAGAAGATGCTCGGCATGCTGCCGAACATGGGCCAGTTCCGCGACCAGCTCGAGAACTTCGACGAGAAGGAGCTCACCCGCATCGAGGCGATCATCCGCTCGATGACGCCGGCCGAGCGCCACGACCCCAAGCTCATCAACGGGTCCCGCCGCTCCCGCATCGCCAAGGGCTCCGGCACCACCGTCCAGGCCGTCAACCAGCTGCTCGAGCGCTTCAAGCAGGCCCAGCAGATGATGCGCACCATGGGCCGCAGCATGGCCGGCGGCGGCGCGCCCGGCATGCCGGGCGGACCCGGCATGGGGATGGGCAAGAAGTCCCGGGGCAAGCAGCAGGCGCCGAAGAAGGTCAAGAAGTCCAAGTCCCGCAACCCCGCCAAGGCCGCCCGCGAGGAGGCCGAGCTCGCGCGGAAGGCCGAGGAGCGCCGGGCCGAGGGCGGCTCCGCCTTCGGCGGCGGACCGGCCGGGGCCGGGGACCTCGCCGACCTCGACCCCTCGCAGCTCCCGCCCGAGATGCAGAAGCTCTTCGGCAAGGGCCTCTGACCCCGCCGGGGCAGGCCCCGTCGCACGACGTCGACCAGAGCGTCCCGCCCCGGGATGCTCTGGTCGATCTCGTCGAGGGCGAGCGCGGTGCGGGCTACCCTCGGGGTGTGGAGACGACGACGGACGACGCTGCCCTGACCCCCGGCCATCCCGTGCTGCATCTGCGCGGGCCGATCCTGCTGAGCCCCGAGGAGGAGCTGGCCGAGGCCTGGGTGGCGGGCGGCCGCATCCACCACCGGCGGCCGGAGCTGCCCGCTCGCACCGAGGTGCTCGAGATCGACGGATTCGTCGTGCCGGGGCTGGCGGACCTGCACTGCCACATCGGCATCGGCGACGGCGGGGGAGGCACCAGCCTCGCCGAGGCACGGGCGCAGGCCATCACCGACCGCGACACCGGCGTCCTGCTGATGCGCGATGCCGGATCGATCATCGACACCCGGGCCCTCCAGAACCCTTCCCCCGGCGCGGCCGGGCACCGCCTGCCGCGGCTGATCCGCTGCGGGCGCCACCTCGCCCGCACCCGGCGCTACCTCATCGGCTACGCCCACGAGATCGAACCGGACCAGCTCGCCGACGCCGTCCGCACCGAGGCGGAGCGCTCGGACGGCTGGGTCAAGCTGGTGGGGGACTGGATCGACCGCTCGGCCGGGGACCTCGCCCCGACCTGGTCGGCCGAGGACTTCGCCGCCGCGGCCGATGCCGCCCACGCCGCCGGGGCGCGGATCACCACCCACACCTTCGACGAGGAGACCCTCCCGCTGGTCCTGGACGCCGGCTTCGACTGCCTCGAGCACGCCACCGGTCTCACCGACGAGACGATCGCCCGCGCCGCCGCGGCCGGGGTGCCGGTGGTGACGACCCTCGTCAACGTCGACCACTTCACCGAGTACGCCGACCAGGGCGAGCGGAAGTTCCCCGCCTACGCCGCCCATATGCGCCGCCTGCGCGACGGGCGCTTCGAGAGGACCCGCAGCGCCCTCGAGGCCGGGGTGCCGCTGCTGGTGGGAACCGACGCCGGCGGGGTGCTGGGGCACGGGATCATCCACGACGAGCTCGACGAGCTCGCCCGCGCGGGCCTCGACGGGACGCAGATCCTCACCGCGGCCGCCTGGGCCCCGCGGGAGTTCCTCGGCGTGCCCGGTCTCGAGGACGGCGCCCCGGCGGATCTGCTGGTCACCGCGGCGGACCCGCGTCGCGATCATCGGATGCTGCGGGACCTGTCGGCCGTGGTGCTCCGCGGGGAGATCATCCGTCGCGGCGCCTGAGACCGCAGGAGGGCACGTACGATCGCGAGCATGGATGCTCCCGGATCGGGCGAGGACGCCCGCACCCCCCAGCCCCGCACCCCCCAGCCCCGCTCCTCCTCCCCGCATTCCTCGGCCCGCCCCTCCTCGGCGGACGGTCCGGCCCCCGCGGATCCCGGCGTGCAGGACGGGCCGCCGCCGCGCTGGAAGATCATCGGCCCCGGGCTGCTGGTCGCCGCCACCGGCATCGGCGCCGGGGACCTCGTGGCCACGCTCGTGGCCGGGTCCCGCTTCGGCTACACCCTGCTGTGGGCGGCCGTCGCCGGCGTGATCATCAAGATCTTCCTCGTCGAGGGCGCCGGACGCTGGACGCTGGCCACCGGTCTGTCGATCTTCGAGGGCTGGCGGCGCCTGGGCGCCTGGGCCTCGATCTACTTCGGCCTGTACATCGTGATCTGGGGCTTCGTGTACGGTGCGACGGCCATGTCCGCCTCCGCGCTGCCGCTGGTCGCGCTGATCCCGCAGCTGCCCGTGATCGGGGACATCGAGGCGATCACGCGGATCCCGCTGATCGCGTACGCCGTCGCCTCGGGCCTGATCGGTGCCGCCCTGGTGTGGCTGGGCCACTACCGGCGCCTGGAGAAGATCATCGCCGTCCTGGTCGGCGTCATGTTCGTGACCGTGGTCGGCGCCGCCGCGGTGACCGTGCCGAACCTCGGCCAGATCGCCTCCGGCCTGATCCCCCGGATCCCCGAGGGCGGCCTGGTCTACACCCTGAGCATCGCCGGCGGCGTCGGCGGCACCATCACGCTCGCGGCCTACGGCTACTGGCTGGTGGAGAAGGGCTGGTCGACCCCGCGCTGGATGAAGGTCATGCGTCTGGACAACGCGATGGCCTACGTGCTCTCCGGCGTGTTTGTGATCGCCATGCTCATCGTCGGCGCGGAACTGCTGTACAGCGCCGGGATCGCCGTGGGGCAGGGCGACCAGGGGCTCGTGGACCTCGCGGGCGTGCTCGCGGACCGCTACGGCGCGGTCATGAGCTGGGTCTTCCTCATCGGGTTCTGGGCCTCCTCGTTCTCCTCCGTGATCGGGGTGTGGAACGGCGTCTCGATCATGTTCGCCGACTTCTGGGGGAGCGTGCGAGGACTCCCGGCCGATGACCCCGCCCGGCGGATCGGCAGCCGCTCCTATCGCTTCTACATCCTGTGGCTGACCTTCCCGCCGATGCTCCTGCTGCTGCTGGGCAAGCCGGTGCAGATCATCGTCGCCTACGGCGTGCTCGGGTCGTTCTTCATGCCGTTCCTCGCGCTCACGCTGCTGTTCCTGCTCAACTCGCGCCATGTCCCCCCGGCCTGGCGCAGCCGTGCGGGCGGCAACATCGTGCTCGGGATCGTCGCGCTGATCTTCCTGGTGCTGGGCGTGAACCAGCTGATCGACGCGGTCTCGACGCTGATGGGCTGAGGGCCGAGGGGCCGCCGCCGAGGGGCCGACGGGCCCGCCTGTGCCCAGCGGCACAGGCGGGCGGGTGGAAGCGTCCGGCCCGTGCTGGCATACTTGGGCGCTGTATGCGTCCTGGCCGGCCCTCTACCCGCCATGGCGCGACACCCCGAGTGACGCCGGCGCCCGCATGACCCCACAGGCCGCGGCAGATCTCACCCGAACATCCTTCGAAGGAGAGTCCACACTCGTGGCCGTCAAGATTCGTCTCAAGCGCATGGGCAAGATCCGTGCACCGTACTACCGCATCGTCGTGGCCGACTCGCGCAAGAAGCGCGACGGCGCCGTGATCGAGGAGATCGGCAAGTACCACCCCACCGAGGAGCCCTCGTTCATCGAGGTCGCCTCCGAGCGTGCGCAGTACTGGCTCGGCGTGGGCGCGCAGCCCACCGAGCAGGTCGCGGCGATCCTCAAGATCACCGGTGACTGGCAGAAGTTCAAGGGCGAGGAGGGCGCCGAGGGCACCCTCCGCTCGAAGTCCGCCAAGGCCTCCGCCGAGGACCTCATCGCCGAGGCCGACAAGGCCGCCGTCGAGTCCCGTGAGGGTGCCAAGAAGGCGAAGGCCTCCGACGAGGTCGCGCCGGGCTCCGAGGAGGCTCCCGCCGAGGGCGAGACCACCGAGGACGCCCAGGCCGCTGCCGACGAGGCCTGAGCATGAGCGCTCGCGCCGAGGCACTGGACCATCTGGTCCGCGGGATCGTCGACAACCCCGACGACGTGCGCGTCCAGGAGAAGTCCACGCGCCGTGGTCCTCTTCTCGAGGTCCGCGTCAACCCGGAGGACCTGGGCCGCGTGATCGGCCGGTCCGGTCGCACCGCCCGCGCCCTGCGCACGGTGACCGCGGCCCTGTCCGAGGACTCGGTCCGCGTGGACATCGTCGATGTCGACCGCCGCTGACGCGCGCACAGCACACCGCATGACCCGAGGCGGCGCCGGCTTCCGGCGCCGCCTCCGGCATGCCGCGGGAGTGCTGCTGCTGGGCATCGGCGTGCTCGGCGCCTGCACGGTGCCGACCGCGGGTCCGGGCGGCGGCACCACCCCGGAGGCGTCCTCTCCCGCGACCACGGCCGAGCCGAGCGCCGACCCGGCCGCCGTCGAGGCCTGCACGAGATTCTGGGGCGATCCCGACTACACCCGGCCGCTGTCCCGCGACGTGCTGGACCGTGCCGGCACCGCCTCCGAGAACGGGGCGTCGGACCCCATGTTCTATGCCCTCACCGGGGACGACGTCGATGCGGCGTTCTCGGGGGCGCCGGCAGAGCTCCAGGGCAGCGCGGGCGCGGTCGCCGCATGGTTCCGGACCGAGGCGGCGCAGGGGGCCGACGGCGACCTCGAGGCGCTGCGCACCGCGATGGACGAGCTCGCCCAGGGGTGCGCGCCCGTCTCGGACGCCGCGGCATGGTTCCACGCCCCCGGGGAGGACGGCACCAAGCCCGCCGCCCTCACCTGCGCGGACATCTTCGACACCCCGAGCACCTTCACCGTCTTCGGCAACGCCAACGTGCTCACCTCGAACATGTTCAAGCTCGTGGGCCGGACCCCGCAGACCGTCCCCGAGGACGGGATGGACGAGGTCGAGGCGACCCTCGCCCGACTGGACCAGGAGATCGCCGCGGTCGACGACGACGGCGTGCGCGAGGCCCTCACCGCGGTGCGGGCGCCCTTCTCCGATGCGGTCGAGGGCGACCTCCGCTCGCCGGGGCTGCAGGAGCCCCTCGAGCAGCTGGGCGGGGCCTGCGGGGCCGTCGGGTACGACGCCGGCGTGGGCGAGCAGCAGCAGGACGAGCAGGACGACGAGGACGGAGAGGGACTGGTATGAACCATCGCGATGTGGTCGTGGCGACCATCGGCAAGGCGCACGGGCTGCGCGGGGAGGTCGCTCTGATCGTGCGCACCGATCAGCCGGAGGTGCGCCTGGCCGACGGCACCGCCTTCGAGATCGAGGACGGCGGCAGGCCGCGCACCCTCACCATCGCCTCCACCCGCACCCAGTCGGGCCGCTGGTACGCGCGCTTCGCGGAGGTCGCGGACCGCAGCGCCGCGGAGTCGCTGCGGGGCGCCGAGCTCTCCCTGGAGATCGACCTGGACGAGGAGGCCGATGAGGACCCCGACGCCTGGTACCCCTCCGACCTGCAGGGCCTGCCCGTCCGGCACGTCGACGGGACCGAGCTCGGCGTGGTCGCGGGCCTCGAGCACTACCCGGCGCAGGATCTGCTGATCGTCCGCACGGCCGATGGCCGCCGGGTCATGCTGCCGCTGGTCGAGCAGCTCGTGCCCGAGGTCGACCTCGAGGCGGGCGTGGTGATCGCCGACCCGCCCGGCGGCCTGTTCGATCCGGAGAACGCCGAGAGCGAGCGCGCCTGATGCGCATCGACGTCGTCACGATCTTCCCCGAGTACCTCGCGCCCCTCGAGCTGTCGCTGATCGGCAAGGCGCGGCGCGACGGCCTGGTGGATCTGCACGTCCACGACCTGCGGACCTTCACCCATGACCGGCACCGCACCGTGGACGACACCCCGGTGGGCGGGGGAGCGGGCATGGTCATGAAGCCCGAGCCGTGGGCGGAGGCCTTCGCCCACGTGCTCGCCGAGGGCCGCGCCGCCCTCGGCGAGCAGGCCCGTCCGGAGATCCTCTTCCCCAACCCCGCCGGGGCGCCGCTGGTCCAGGCGACCGCCCGGGAGCTGTCGACGAGCCCGTGGCTGGTCTTCGCCTGCGGCCGCTACGAGGGGATCGACGAGCGCGTGTACGAGCACCTCGCCGCGCGCGGCGCGAGCGTGCGCCTGATCTCCCTGGGGGACTACGTGCTCAACGGCGGCGAGGTCGCCGTGCTCGCGATCACCGAGGCCGTGGTGCGCCTGGTCCCCGGCGTGCTCGGCAACCCGGAGTCCGTGGTCGAGGAGTCCCACTCCCACGGGCTGCTCGAGTACCCGATCTACACCAAGCCGGCGCTGTGGATCGACCCCGACGGGGTCGAGCGCCGCGTGCCCGAGATCCTGCTGTCCGGGGACCACGGGCGCATCGCGCGCTGGCGGGAGGAGCAGTCGCTCGCCCGGACGCGGGAGCGCCGCCCCGACCTCCTGGACGCCGGGCGTGACGCAGGCGACAGCGGATCGGCCGCCTGACCAGCGCATCGGCCGGTCCGGGCGCTTGCCGGGCACCCCGGCACCTGGCAGAATGACTCCTCGTGCGTGTCGCGCGCGCCCCTGCCTCAGGGGAGGCGCGCAGAAGCGACCGGGCAGGTCCGTGGCGATGGGAGTCGCTGCCAGAGGCCCAGCACACCGGCACGGGAGCGCAGGCTCCCGCCGGATCATCAGTTCCCCGGAGGGGCCCACGGCCCGTCCCCAGCGAGCTGTCCGACCTGAGGCGGTCAGCGGGAGTGAACACATGCAGAAGCTCGACGAGCTCGACAAGGCTCAGATGCGCGACGATATCCCGGAGTTCCGCTCCGGCGACAACGTCAAGGTCCACGTGAAGGTCGTCGAGGGCAACCGCTCTCGTGTCCAGGTCTTCCAGGGCTACGTCATCGCCCGCCAGGGCGACGGCATCCGCGAGACGTTCCGCGTCCGCAAGGTCTCCTTCGGCGTGGGCGTGGAGCGCGTGTTCCCGGTGCACGCTCCGACCATCGAGAAGATCGAGGTCGTCACCCGCGGCGACGTCCGCCGCGCGAAGCTGTACTACCTGCGCGGCCTCACCGGCAAGAAGGCCCGCATCAAGGAGAAGCGCTTCAACTGATCGCGCGAGGATCCCGGTCCGTGCCGAGCCGCGCATGAGCGAGCTCGAGGATCGACCCCGACGGCGGCAGCCCCCACTGGTGGCTGCCGCCGTTCTCGTCGTGCTGCTGCTGGTGGCGGCGTTCACGATCCGTCACCTCGTGGTCGAGCCCTTCGAGGTGCCCTCGGCGTCGATGGAGCCGACCCTGCGCGCCGGCGACGTGATCCTGGTGGACCGCCAGAGCCGGCGCTCCGCGGAGCGGGGCCAGGTCGTCGTCTTCGACGGCCGGGGCTACTTCGGCGGGCAGGACGGCACGGGCCACTACTGGGTCAAGCGCGTGATCGCCGTCGGCGGGGATCGCGTGACCTGCTGCGACGACGCCGGCGCGATCCTCGTGGACGGCGAGCCGATCGCCGAGCCCTATCTCGCGCCCGGCACCGCGCCCTCGCTCGTCGCCTTCGACCTGGAGGTGCCCGAGGGGCGGATGTTCCTGCTGGGGGACAACCGTGCCGACTCCACCGACTCCCGCAGCCTCCTGGGCGCGCCCGGCGGGGGGATGGTGCCCGTGGATCGGGTGGTCGGTGAGGCGCGTCGCATCGTCTGGCCGCCTCCCAGGAGCGGCGCGCTGTGACGGATAGGATCGGGGCGATGAGCACCTCCACGCCCCCGACCGGCCCGGCCGGCGACCCCGGCACCGGTCCCTCCGGCGCGCGGCGGGATCCTGCCGGCGACAGCTCCGCGGCCGGGGTCGATCCCGAGGCGCAGCACGAGGACGACGGCCCCGCCGACGAGGGCGGTCACGCCGAGGGGCGTCGCGGCCACCGCGGATCCCGCGGCGGCGGCTGGATGGAGTACCTCGTGACGATGGTCGGGGCGCTGATCATCGCGGTGCTCGTGAAGACCTTCCTCATCCAGCCGTTCTACATCCCCTCGGAGTCGATGAACCCGACCCTGCAGGTGGACGACAAGATCATCGTCTCCAAGCTCACCCCCGGCGTGTTCGACCTCGAGCGCGGCGACGTCATCGTCTTCGAGGATCCCGCGAACTGGCTCGAGGGCGACGCCACCGAGAACCCCACCGTGCGCACCCGGATCATGATGGTCCTGAGCGTGGTGGGGCTGGCCCCGGACCCCTCGCAGGACCATCTGGTCAAGCGTCTCATCGGCCTGCCCGGCGACCACGTCGTCTGCAGCGCCTCCGGCGCGGCGGTCCAGGTCAACGGCGTCGAGGTCGACGAGCCCTACATCAACCCCGACGGCGGAGCCTGCCAGCGGCCCTTCGACGTCACCGTGCCCTCCGGCTCGGTGTGGGTGATGGGCGACAACCGTCACGCCTCCGCCGATTCGGCCTGGCACTTCACTCACGGCGAGGAGGCCTTCGTCCCCGTCGAGGATGTGACCGGCAAGGCCGTGTCCGTCTTCTGGCCGGTCCGGAACTGGGCCGGGCTGGGCGACGGCAGCGACGCCTTCGCCGAGGTCCCCGCCGCACCGTGAGCCCCCGCACCGCCGCGGGCCCCGCCGCCCGCCGCCCCGCCGCTCCTCGCACCGCGACGGAGCCCAGCTTCGACGTCGAGCTCGAGGTCGCCCGCGCGATCGGCCCCGACGTGCTCGTGGTCGGCCTCGACGAGGTGGGCCGCGGCGCCCTGGCCGGCCCGGTCACCGTGGGCGCCTGCGCCGTCCGCGTGCTCGAGGGACAGGTCGTCACCGCCCTGCCCGAGGGCGTGCGCGACTCCAAGGCCCTCACCGCGCGCCGGCGCGAGGCGCTGGTCGCGCCGATCGCCGTCGCCGCCGCGGCGACGGGGATCGGCTGGGTGCCGGCGCAGGAGATCGACCGGATCGGCATCTCCGCCGCCCTCACCGAGGCCGCCCTGCGGGCCCTCGAGGACCTGCGCACCCCCGAGGGCGACGGCGTCCTGCCCGACGCCGTGATCATCGACGGCTCCGTCGACGTCCTCAGCGGCGCCCTGCGCGGCCGCGGACTGCCGCCGGTGCCGGTGACCGTGCGGGTCAAGGCCGACCGGGACTGCCGCAGCGTGGCCGCCGCGAGCGTGCTGGCGAAGGTCGCCCGCGACGCGCGGATGACGCAGCTGCATGCGAGCGCCCCGCAGTATGCGTGGGACTCCAACAAGGGATACGGTGCGGCTGTGCACCGCGACGCGATCACGGAGCACGGAATCCATGCCGAGCATCGCGCGTCGTGGAACCTGACGGGCACGCCGAGCGCCGGCGTGCTGTGGGAGATCGACCCGCGCCGCAGCATCCCCGCGGAGCAGGAGGGACACCGGTGAACACGCAGGATCTCGAGAACTACGAGTCCGACCTCGAACTGCAGCTCTTCCGCGAGTACCGCGACGTGGTGAGCCTGTTCACCTATGTCGTCGAGACCGAGCGGCGCTTCTACCTCGCCAACCAGGTGGACCTGCAGGTCCGCTCCGCGGGCGGGGAGGTCTTCTACGAGCTGACCCTCGCCGACGTGTGGGTGTGGGACATCTACCGCTCGAGCCGCTTCGTGCGCTCGGTGCGGGTGGTGACGTTCAAGGACGTCAACATCGAGGAGATCGCGAAGCCGGACATCTCGCTGCCCTGATCCCGGCGGCGGCGGGTCCGGCTGGTCCTCCCCACCGGGCGCCCATCCACAGTCGGCCGCGGACGGATGCGCGGCGGCGCCCCGCGCACGACGCTGAGGCGCATGAACAGCGCCGCCGCGGCCCCGCCGCATCTCATCCCCGTCCCGCCGGGCGTCCGCATCGCCCGCCTGAGCACCCTCGAGCTCGGCCGCCTCGGCGAGGATCTCGCCGCTGACCACCTCGCCCGGGCCGGGTGGCAGGTGATCGACCGCAATGTCCGGGTGGGTCGCGGGGAGCTGGACATCATCGCGCTGGAGGGCACCACTCTCGTCTTCGCGGAGGTGAAGACGCGCCGCACCCTCCTGACCGGGGTGCCGCAGGCCGCAGTCACCCCGGAGAAGGTGCGCCGGCTGCGGCGCCTGGCGGGGGAGTACCTCCTGCACAGCTCCCCGCCGCACCGCGATCTGCGCATCGACGTCCTCGCCGTGTTCGCCGCGCAGGACGTCTGCTCTCTGGAGCACCTGCGGGCGGTGGCCTGATGCCCGTCGCACGGACGCTCGCCGTCGCCCTCACCGGCCTCGAGGGCACCGTCGTGGAGGTCGAGGCCGATGTCGCCGCCGGGCTGCCGGCCTTCCACCTCGTCGGCCTCCCCGACTCCTCCATGCTCCAGGCCCGGGAGCGCGTGCGCGCCGCGGCCGCCCAGATCGGGGCCGGCATCGCCCAGCGCCGCATCGCGGTCAACATGCAGCCGGCCTGGCTCCCGAAGCACGGCTCGGGCTTCGACCTGGCGATCGCGATCGCCGTCCTCGCCGCCCAGGGGGACCTCGAGGCGGAGGACATCGCCGGGGTCGTCCATCTCGGCGAGCTGGGTCTGGACGGGCGGATCCGTCCCGTCCCCGGGACCCTGCCGGCGCTGCTGGCGGCCCGCCGGGCCGGGGTGGGCCGGGCGGTCGTGCCCGCGGCCGATGCCGATGAGGCGCGCCTGGTCGAGGGCATCGGCGTGGTCCCGGCGGAGGATCTGTGCGAGGTGCTCCGCCATCACGGCTCGCGCGCCGAGGTGCACCCGCCCGCCCCGCAGCAGTCGCTGCCCGCCGCGGCCCGGGCCCCGGACCCGGAGCGGAGGGAGCGGCTCGACTTCTGCGACGTCCTCGGGCAGCTGCAGGCGCGGCGCGCCGCCGAGGTCGCCGCCGCGGGAGGCCACCACCTGCTGCTGGCCGGGCCGCCGGGCGCCGGCAAGACGATGATCGCGGCGCGGATCCCCGGGATCCTCCCTCCGCTGGGGAACCGGGACGCGCTCGACGTCAGCGCGATCCACTCCCTCAGCGGCGGCTTCGACGCCCGCGCCGGGCTGATCACGGATCCGCCCTTCGAGGCTCCGCACCACACGGCGACCACCGCCTCCGTGGTCGGCGGCGGACCGGGGCTGGCCCGGCCCGGCGCGATCTCCCGCGCCCACGCCGGGGTGCTGTTCCTCGACGAGGCGCCCGAGTTCCCCTCCCGGGTGCTGGAGGCGCTGCGCGAGCCGCTGGAGACGGGCGACGTCACCCTGCACCGTGCCCGCGGCATCACCCGCTATCCCGCCCGGTTCCAGCTGGTCATGGCCGCGAACCCCTGCCCCTGCGGTCATGCGTGGGGGCGCGGGGACCGGTGCACGTGCACACCCCTGCAACGGCGGCGCTACCTGGCACGCCTGTCGGGGCCGGTGCTGGACCGCATCGACATGCGGGTCGAGGTAGGACCCGTGGACCTGCGCCGCGTCGACGCGGCAGGCGAGCCCAGCGCGGCGATCGCGCGGCGCGTCCGCGCGGCCCGCGAGCGCCAGCGCCGGCGCTTCGCCGCCCTGCCCTGGACGACGAACTCCCAGATCCCCGGCAGCGCCCTGCGCGGGGACCTCGCCCCCGAACGGGGCGGCCGGCGGATGCTCGAGGAGGCCGTGGACCAGGGGCGTCTGACCCTGCGCGGCCACGACCGCGTGCTGCGCGTGGCATGGACCCTCGCCGATCTCGACGGGGCGGAGATCCCGGACGGCGACCACATCGGAACTGCGCTCTCCCTGCGCGGGAAGGACCGCACATGAACCCCGACGACCTCCTGGCCCGGGTCACCTGGTCGCTCATCGCCGAACCCTCCGACATCATCGCGATGACGGCCCGCGACGAGCTGGGGCCCGTCGACGCCCTCGCGCTGGCGCGGGAGGCGAGCGCCGCCGAGACGCATGCCATCCTCGGCGATCCGCCGGCGGATCCCGCGGCCGACGGCGGCAGCAGGAACCCCCGGCGACGCATCGAGCAGGCCCTCGCCCGCTGGAGGGCGCGGCTGCGGGTGGTCGATCCGGCGCAGCACCTCGAGCTGGCCGGCCGCCGCGGCATCCGCGTGCTCGTGCCCGAGGCCCCGCAGTGGCCGCACGTCCTGGCCGACCTCCGCAGCGCCGTCCCGCCCTGCCTGTGGGCGCTGGGCGAGGGCGACGTGGACCTCTCCGCGCGCCGCGGCTCCGTCGCGCTCGTCGGGTCGCGCGCCTCCACCCCCTACGGGGAGGATGCGGCCGGCACCATGGCGGCCGCGCTGGCCTCGCGGGACATCGCGGTGATCAGCGGCGGTGCCTACGGGATCGACGCCGCCGCGCACCGCGGCGCCCTGGCCGCGGACGGCGCCCCGACCATCGCCGTCCTCGCCGGCGGCCTGGACTCCCTCTACCCGCGCGGGAACACGCGGCTGCTGGAGACGATCCGCGAACGCAGCGTCCTGGTCAGCGAGGCGCCGATGGGCACCGCCCCGACCCGCTGGCGGTTCCTCGCCCGGAACCGCCTGATCGCAGCGCTCGCCCAGGTGACCGTCGTGGTGGAGGCATCCTGGCGCTCGGGCGCCCTGTCCACGGCGCGCCGGGCCGATGACCTCTCCCGAGAGGTCGCGGCCGTTCCGGGGCCGGTCACCTCGGCGGCCTCCGCGGGGTGCCACCGACTGATCCGCGAGCGCGGCGCCGTCCTGGTCACCGAGGCCGCCGAGGTCATGGAACTGCTGCCGGGCGCGGCACCCGCCGGGGACTCCTCGCACGCCGTGCAGGACGAGCTGGACCTGTTCAGCCCCGCCGACCGGCGCGTGCTCGACGCCGTGCCCCCGCGCTCCGCGGCGACCCTCGCCGCGCTCGCCGATTCCGTCGGGCGCACCCCCGAGGAGGTGCTGGCCGCCGTGGGCCGGCTCGAGCTGTTCGGCGCGGTGCGGATGGACGGGGACCTGGTGCGCCGGGCGCGCCGCTGACCCGCGCGCGCCGCTGACCCCGCGAGCGCCGCTGACCCGCGAGCGCCGTCGACGCCGCGCGGGCCGCTGGCGCCTCGAGCAGCCGGCGGCCCGGGGGCGCGCCGCCGTGCGCGGGGCGGCGGGCCTGTCACACTGGGGGGATGGATGCGGAGGAGCAGGACGAGGCCGTGGTGGACGCCTACGCGGCGCATCTGCGCCTCGAACGCGGCCGCTCCGAGCACACCGTGCGCGGGTACGTGCGCGAGGCCCGCGGCATCCTCGAGCACCTGCGCAGGGTCGAGCGGATCGAGCTGGCCGAGCTCGACGTCGCCGCACTGCGGTCCTGGCTCGGGACGCGGGCGGAGTCGGGGGCGAGCTCGGCGACGCTCGCCCGGTCCGCCGCGGCGGCGCGCACCTTCTCGACCTGGCTCGCCGCCACCGGACGGGTGCCCCACGACGTCGGCCACCGGCTCAAGGCGCCGCGCCGCGGTCGCCACCTCCCGACCGTCCTGACCGGGTCCCAGGCCCTCGACCTCGTCTCCGCCGCAGGACCGGCCCAGGCCGATCCGCCGCCCTCGTCGACCTCGTCGCCCGACGGCGCGCCTCCGGCGCGGGACGGCGGCACGGATCCCGACGCGGCGGCACGGCAGCGTGCGGTCGACCTGCGGGACACGGCGATCCTCGAGCTGCTGTACTCCTCGGGGCTGCGGGTCTCCGAGCTGGTCGGCCTGGACACTGGGGACCTGGATCGGCGCCGGCGGACCGTCCGGGTGATCGGCAAGGGGGACAAGGAGCGCATCGTCCCCGTCGGCATCCCGGCGCTCGCCGCGATCCAGGCCTGGGAGCAGGACGGTCGGCCCGTCCTCGGCGCGGGCGCCGCGCCGTGGGAGGCGGACGCGCTGTTCCTCGGGGTGCGGGGGCGGCGCATCGGCGATCGGGCGGTGCGCACGCTCGTGGACCGGCTCGCGCGCAGCGCCGGGATCTCGCGCCACGTCACCCCGCACACCCTGCGCCACACCGCGGCGACCCACCTCGTCGAGGGCGGCGCGGATCTGCGCAGCGTGCAGGACTTCTTGGGCCATTCCTCCCTCGCGACGACGCAGATCTATACCCACGTCAGCGCCGAGAGGCTGCGCCGCACGATCGACCAGGCCCACCCCCGCGCCTGAGGCCTCGCCTGAGGCTGCGCCGCGCCGCGCAGCGCAGCCTTGCGCGCCGACCGCCCAGCCTCGCGCCGCGGCGCCGGCGCACGGGGCAGCGCACCGGGGCGCCGGAGCATCGGCCAGCGCGTCGCGAGGCCCGACCTCAATGCAGGATCGGGCACGGCGCACGCGGCGCGCAGCGGGGAGACCGGGCCTCTGCGGGAGGCGCCGCCTGCGCGCCCCGAGCCCCGCTGCGGGGGACGCCTCCGGGACCGGCCCGGGAACCGCCGAGGGCATCGGCCCCGGAGCCCGCCCCCTCCAGCGGCTGCAGCACGCTCGGTCCGCGCTCGCCGAGCAGCATCAGCGGGTCCAGGTAGTCCTCGCCGCGCCGGGCGCCGAGGTGCAGGCACGGACCGGTGGGACAGTGCGTGCCCTCCGCCCACAGAGCGCCGACCACGCTCCCGGCCGTGACCGGATCGCCCTCGGCCACGCTCGCCACCACCGGCTCGTAGGTCGAGACGAGACCGTCGCCGTGGAGGATCGAGAGCACCGGGCGCCCCGCGACCATGCCGGCGAAGCGCACCGTCCCGTCCTCCACGGCGCGCACGGTCCCGTCCGCGCCGGAGATGTCGATCCCGCGGTGCCCCGCCGCATAGCGATGCGCGGGCGCCTCGAAGGGGCGCACCACCGGGTGCGGCGGGGCGACGGGCCACAGCCATCGGCCCGATCCCTCGCCGTGCGCCGGGGCCGCGGGGAGCACGAGCACCGCCAGCAGCAGGGCGAGGAGGGCGAGGAGGTGCAGGGGCCCGCGTGCGCCGGGCACCCGCCCGGCCGGCATGATCCTGGTCATGACCGCAGGATCCTCCGGGGCGCCGGCACGGGCCAGGCCCGGACGGGGACTGGGGACGCCCGGCGCCTGGGGAGGAGGAGCGGCCCCGGCGCGGGAGCGGGCGGGCAACAGGAGCCGGTGCGGGAGGACGTGACCGATCGCGCCCCCGGGAGGGCGTGCCCGGCCCGGGCCATCGGATAGACTCGCCGTGGCATCCGGTCCGTCCGGATGACTTCGCGTGCCCATCAGGGACGCCCGGACCATCGGTCCCCTCGCGGGGCGGTCCGGGACCTGGGCACCAGGCTCCGCATCATCCCGGTGCGGGGGACAACCGAGAACAAGGCCCGGCGCCACGACCGTGGACGCCCTTCGGGTGCGCCGCGTGAGCCCCGGGTCGGAAGACAGGACATCATGGCAGTCGTCACTATGCGCCAGCTCCTCGAGAGCGGCGTCCACTTCGGACACCAGACCCGCCGCTGGAACCCGAAGATGAAGCGCTTCATCTTCACCGAGCGCAACGGCATCTACATCGTCGACCTGATGCAGACGCTCACCTACATCGACAAGGCGTACGAGTTCGTCAAGCAGACGGTCTCGCACGGCGGCACGATCCTCTTCGTCGGCACCAAGAAGCAGGCGCAGGAGTCCATCCGCGAGCAGGCGACCCGCGTGGGCATGCCCTTCGTGAACCAGCGCTGGCTGGGCGGCATGCTCACCAACCTGCAGACGGTCTCCGCGCGCGTGAACCGCCTCAAGGAGCTCGAGCAGATCGACTTCGACGATGTGGCCTCCTCCGGCCGCACCAAGAAGGAGCTGCTGATGATGCGCCGCGAGAAGGACAAGCTGGAGAAGACCCTCGGCGGCATCCGCGACATGGCCCGCACCCCCTCGGCCGTGTGGATCGTGGACACCAACAAGGAGCACCTCGCCGTCGACGAGGCGCAGAAGCTCAACATCCCCGTCGTCGCGATCCTGGACACCAACTGCGATCCCGACGAGGTCACCTACCCGATCCCGGGCAACGACGACGCGATCCGCTCCGTCACCCTCCTGACCCGCGTGGTGGCCGACGCCGTCGCCGCGGGCCTGCAGGAGCGTCACCAGAAGAACACCCAGGGCGAGAAGAACGTCTCGGCCGTCGAGGCCGAGCCGCTGGCCGAGTGGGAGCAGGAGCTGCTCAAGCAGTCCGAGGTCCAGCAGTCCGACGCCCCGGCCGAGGAGACCCCCCTCCAGGCCGAGGGCGCCGAGGCCGTCGAGGGCGCGGAGTCCACCGAGGCCCCCGCCGAGGCGCCCCAGGACGCCGAGGCCGCCAAGGCCGAGTGATCATCGTTCCGGGGAGGCGGATCCGCCTCCCCGGAACTGTGACCAGCCCCGTCACCCATCGACATTCCCCACCATCCCTAGGGAGAGACATATGGCGAACTACACCGCTGCTGACATCAAGGAGATCCGCGAGGCCACCGGCGCCGGCATGCTCGACGTCAAGAAGGCGCTCGACGAGGCCGACGGCGACAAGGCGAAGGCCGTCGAGCTGATCCGCGTCAAGGGCCTCAAGGGCATCGCCAAGCGCGAGGGCCGCAGCGCCTCCGAGGGTCTCGTGGCCTTCGACGTGCGCGACGTCGAGGGCGGCCAGCAGGGCACCCTCGTCGAGCTGAACTCCGAGACCGACTTCGTCGCCAAGAACGACAAGTTCGTCGCCCTGGGCGACGAGGCCGTGGCCGCCGCCGTCGAGTCCGGCGCGACCGAGCCGGAGCAGCTCGCCGACACCCCCTTCGGCGAGGCGCTCACCAACGCGGGCGCCACCATGGGCGAGAAGATCCTGGTCCGCCGCATCGGCCGGGTGCAGGGCGAGGTCGTCACCGCCTACATGCACCGCACCAACAAGGACCTCCCCCCGCAGGTGGGCGTCCTCGTGGCCACCGACGCCGCCGGCGCCGAGGTGGCGCGCGACGTGGCGATGCACATCGCCGCGTACTCGCCGCTGTACCTCACCCGTGACGAGGTCCCGGCCGACCAGGTCGAGAACGAGCGTCGCATCGCCGAGGAGACCGCGAAGAACGAGGGCAAGCCCGAGAAGGCTCTCCCGAAGATCGTCGAGGGTCGCCTCAACGGCTTCTTCAAGGAGAACGTCCTGCTCGAGCAGGCCTTCGCCAAGGACGCCAAGCAGACCGTCGGCAAGGTCCTCGAGGCCGCCGGCGGCACCGTCACCGGATTCGTCCGCTTCCGCGTCGGCAACTGACCGACGCATCGCAGCACCCGAGCAGGGCGGTCGCGCCATCGGCCCGGAGAACCTCTCCCGGCCCGGCGTGATCGCCCTCTCCAACCCGCGCCCCCGCACTCTCGGTGCGGGGGCGCGCCGGTAGCATCACCGGTGACCCTCAGCGGAAGGACCCCCGAATGACCCAGACGTACACCTCCCCGATCCCCGTCCTCCCCAAGAAGGGCGACGGCCGGCGCGTGCTGCTCAAGCTCTCCGGAGAGGCGTTCGGCGGCGGGGCCGTGGGCGTGGATCCCGATGTCGTCTCCCGCGTCGCCGCGGAGATCGCCGAGGGCGTCGCCCAGGGGATCGAGTGCGCCATCGTCGTGGGCGGCGGGAACTTCTTCCGCGGCGCCGAGCTCTCCCAGCGCGGCATGGACCGCCGCCGCGCCGACTACATGGGCATGCTCGGCACCGTCATGAACTGCCTGGCCCTGCAGGACTTCCTCGAGCAGAAGGGCGTCTCCACCCGCGTGCAGACCGCCATCACCATGGGCCAGGTCGCCGAGCCCTACCTGCCGCTGCGGGCCGTGCGCCACCTCGAGAAGGGCCGCGTGGTCATCTTCGGCGCCGGCGCCGGCATGCCGTACTTCTCCACCGACACGGTGGCCGTGCAGCGCGCCCTGGAGATCGGCTGCGACGAGGTGCTGATGGCCAAGAACGGGGTGGACGGCGTGTACACCGCCGATCCCCGCTCGAACCCCGACGCCGAGAAGCTCGAGCACATCACCTACGACGAGGCCCTGAAGAAGGGGCTCAAGGTCGTCGACGCGACCGCCTTCAGCCTGTGCATGGACAACGCGCAGCAGATGATGGTGTTCGGCCTGGACGAGTCCGGCAACATCACCCGCGCCATGAAGGGCGACCGGATCGGCACCGTCGTCACCGGCAGCTGAGCCCCGGCGCCGGCCGCTGCGGCGACCGGCGCCCGACCGCCCCGCCCCGCCGAGGTCCCTGACCTGTGCGCCGCGGTGGGGGAGAATGTCCCGTGAGATCCGCTAGAACCAAGAGGAGCACATCGTGAGCGACGACGTCGCCGGCATCCTGAAGGACGCCGAAGCCAAGATGACCAAGTCCGTCGAGGTGACCAAGGAGGACTTCTCCGCGATCCGCACCGGGCGGGCCAACGCGGCGATGTTCCAGGGCATCGAGGTCGAGTACTACGGCGCCCCGACCCCCCTGAACCAGCTCGCCTCGCTGCAGTTCCCCGAGGCCCGCACCGTGATCGTGACCCCGTACGACAAGACGGCGATGCCCGCCGTCGAGTCCGCGCTGCGCGAGTCCGATCTCGGCGTCAACCCGACCAACAACGGCGACAACCTCCGCGTGGTCCTGCCCGCCCTCACCGAGGAGCGGCGCAAGGAGTACGTCAAGCTCGCCAAGAACAAGGCCGAGGACGGCAAGGTCGCCGTGCGCGGCACGCGCGGCAACGCGAAGAAGGCCATCGAGAAGCTGGTCAAGGACAAGGAGATCGGCGAGGACGAGGGCACCCGTGCCGAGAAGGAGCTCGAGGTCCTCACCAAGAAGTACATCGAGCTGGTCGACGTCGCCCTCTCCGCGAAGGAGACGGAGCTGGCCACGGTCTGAGACCGAGCAGAGCCGGCCGCTCCCGTGACCTCCCCGACCCCGCCGCAGCCCGGCGGCCCGCAGACCGCCTCGGCACCCGCCGAGGCGGTCGTCGGCGTCCCCGGGCGCCCCGACCGTCACGGTGCGCGCACGGGCGGGATCCGGCACAGCGCGGTCCTCGCCCGCGCCCAGGAGGCCGATGCCCGCTCGCGCGTGCAGAAGGCCGCCGAGGCGCGCTCGGCCGGCGGGGACGGGGCGGAGAGCCACGGCGCCCGTCGGGGTCCGGGGCGCAACCTCCCGGCGGCGATCGGGGTCGGTCTCGGTCTCGGCGCGGTCGTCCTGGGCACGCTGTTCCTGCTGCCTGCGGCCCTTCCCGCAGTGGTGGCCGTCGGCATCGTGCTGGGGGTGCTCGAGCTGACCCGCGCCCTGGGCCAGGGCGGTCTGCAGGTCCCGGCGATGCCCGTCCTCGTCGGCGGCATCGGCATGGTCGTCTCGACCGTCGTGTTCGGGGTGGACGGTCTGATCGTGGCGACCGCCGTCGCGATCTGCGTGCTCATCGTCTGGCGGGTCTCGGAGTCCCTCGGCCTGCCGGCGCTGCGCGACGTGTGCGCGGGCGTGCTCACGATCGCGTGGATCCCCTTCCTCGGCTGCTTCCTGCTGCTCCTGCACGACCGTCCCGCCGGCGCCTTCGCCGTGCTGCTGGCGATCGTCGTCCCCGTCGCCAACGACGTGGGGGGCTACGTCGCCGGCGTCCTGTTCGGGGCGCATCCGATGGCCCCGGGGATCAGCCCGAAGAAGAGCTGGGAGGGCTTCGCCGGCTCCCTCGTCATCGGCGTCGCGAGCGCCGTCGGCGTCATGGTCCTCGGGCTGGGGGCGCCCTGGTGGGCGGGGCTGATCCTCGGCGCCGTCATCGTGGTCGTCTCGACCTGCGGGGATCTCGCCGAGTCCCTCATCAAGCGCGACCTGGGCCTCAAGGACATGGGGCACCTGCTGCCCGGGCACGGCGGGGTCCTGGACCGCGTCGACTCCATCCTTCTCGCCGCCCCCTGCACCTACATCCTCCTGGAGATCCTGCTCCCATGAGCGCCACCGGTTCCGACCCCTCCCGCCGCCCCGTCGACCTGCCCGACCTCTCCCGGGAGGCCGTGCCGGGGGAGAAGGTCGCCCTGGCCCCCGGCCAGCTGCAGCTGCGGCCCACCCGCCGCGGCAAGGCCCCCTCGCACCTGGCCGACCTCACCCTCGCGGAGCGGCGCGCCGCCGTGGTGGAGATGGGTCTGCCCGCCTTCCGGGCCAACCAGCTGTCCAAGCACTACTTCGACCACGCGACGACCGATCCGGACGACCTCACGGACATCCCCAAGGATCTGCGCGCCACGCTCGTCGAGCGCTTCTTCCCGCCGCTGCTCGAGCTGGTCTCGATGCAGGCCGCCGACCACGGCGCCACGCAGAAGATGCTCTGGCGCCTGTTCGACGGATCCCTCGTGGAGTCGGTGCTCATGCGCTACACGGGCCGGGTCACGCTGTGCATCTCCTCGGAGGCCGGCTGCGGCATGAACTGCCCGTTCTGCGCGACCGGGCAGATGGGCCTGACCCGCAACCTCTCCGCCGCGGAGATCCTCGAGCAGGTCCGCATCGCCAACGCCAAGCTCGCGGCCGGGGAGGTCCCCGCCCAGGAGGGCGAGAACCCCGTCACCCGCGTGAGCAACATCGTCTTCATGGGCATGGGCGAGCCGCTGGCGAACTACCGCCCCGTGGCGACGGTCTGCAAGCGCCTGAACGCCCCCTCGCCGGAGGGCTTCGGGATGAGCGCGCGCAGCATCACCGTCTCCACCGTCGGCCTGGCCCCGGCGGTCCGCAAGCTCATCAAGGAGGAGATCCCGGTGACGCTCGCGGTCTCCCTCCACGCCCCGGACGACGCCCTGCGCGACGAGCTGGTGCCCATCAACACGCGCTTCGACGTGGACGAGATCCTCTCGGCCGCCCACGAGTACTTCCAGGCCACGGGCCGCCGGGTGAGCATCGAGTACGCGCTGATCCGCGACATCAACGACCAGGCCCATCGGGCGCAGCTGCTCGCGGACCGTCTCATCGCCAAGGGCGGCACCGGCTGGGTGCACGTGAACCCGATCCCGCTGAACCCCGTGAAGGGCTCGAAGTGGACCGCATCGGATCCCTTCGTCGAGAAGCGCTTCGTGGAGACCCTGCGCGCGGCCGGGATCCGCGCCACGATCCGCGACACCCGCGGCTCGGACATCGACGGCGCCTGCGGCCAGCTGGCCGCGGAGGTGCTCGAGTCCGACGCCCATCGCGCGGACCGCGAGGCGCGGGTCGCCCGGGTCGAGGCGATCGCGACCCAGGACTCGTGACCGCGGCCGCCGGCCCGGCCGCGCCCGCCCCGTCCGCGGAGCGGGGCGGCCTCCCAGGAGGACAGTCCCCGGATGGTTACAGTGGTACCCGTTCCGGCATCGAGGAAGGACCACAGGTGAGCACATCCTTCGAGCGCGTCTCGCGCTTCAGCGTGGGCTATGCGACGGCGGAGGTCGACGATTTCCTCTCGCGGGCCCGCAGCGCCTACGAGAGCAAGGACCCCTCGTTCGACGGCTCCGATGTCGCCACGGCGAGCTTCGGCACCGAGCGCGGCGGCTACGACATGCGCACCGTGGACGAGGCGCTGGACCGCCTCTCCGACGCGTTCGCGCTGCAGGCCCGCGACGAGGCGATCGCCCGCGAGGGCGAGGCCGCGTGGATCGCCCAGCTGACCGAGCGCGCCGAGGCCCTCAAGGAGCGTCTCGAGCGCCCGGCCGGGCAGCGCTTCGCCCCGGCCTCCGCGGGCGAGCCCTCCTACGACATGGCCGATGTCGACGCCCTCTGCGACCAGCTGATCGCCTACTTCACCGACGGGCTGCCGATGAGCGTGGACGACGTCCGCCGGGCGGCCTTCCGCCGCCGCAAGGGCCCGGTCGGCTACCAGGAGGCCGTGGTCGACGTGTACCTCGACCATGTCGCGGATGTGATGGCGTCCGTGCCGTGACCCGCGGACCCCGGGCGCCGCGGCCGCCCCGCCGGGCACCCCGCGCATGAGCGTCCTGCTGTTCGTCCTGGGCGTGCTGGCGATCGCCGTGGGGCTGGCGGTGTCCATCGCCCTGCACGAGCTCGGGCACCTGGTCCCTGCGAAGGCCTTCGGCGTGCGCGTGACCCAGTACATGATCGGCTTCGGCCCCACCGTGCTCGCGCGCCGGCGCGGCGAGACGGAGTACGGGATCAAGGCGCTGCCGCTGGGCGGATACATCCGGATGATCGGCATGTACCCGCCGCGCCGCGACGACGCCCCGGGGACCATCCGCGAGCATTCCACCGGGTTCTTCCAGCAGATGTCCGCGGAGGCGAAGGACTGGGAGGCATCCCAGTACGGCCCGGAGGACGCGCAGCGCACCTTCAGCGCGCTCGCGGTGCCCAAGAAGCTCGTCGTCATGCTCGGCGGGCCCGCCATGAACCTGGTGCTGTCGGTGCTGATCCTGGGCGTGCTGGTG
The DNA here is from genome assembly GCF_000576425.1 of Brachybacterium phenoliresistens. GTDB lineage: Bacteria > Actinomycetota > Actinomycetes > Actinomycetales > Dermabacteraceae > Brachybacterium > Brachybacterium phenoliresistens. Next base: position 226,860 of record NZ_KK069994.1, read on the forward strand.
TGCGGCATCGGTCTGCCGGGCGTCACCCCGACGGTGAGCACCGTCTCGCAGTGCGTGCTGCCGGCCGATGCGCCGGAGGGCACCAGCTGCGAGGGCATGCCGCCGGCGCCCGCGGCCGCCGCGGGCATCGAGCCCGGGGACGTGCTGCTGAGCATCGATGGTCGGGACATCGACGGCTGGGGCGACGTGACGGCCTCGGTGCGGGCCGCCGGCGACCGCACCGTCGACGTCGTCGTCTCCCGGGACGGCGAGCAGCTGACCCTGCAGGCCACCCCGATCGTCGACGCCCGGCCGGTGCTGGACGCCGACGGCCGCGCCGTGCTCGACGCGGACGGCGAGCTCGTCACCGAGCAGGTGGGATTCCTCGGCGTCGCCGGCACCCCGGACCTGGTGCGGCAGTCGCCCGCCCGGGTCCCCGGCATGGCCTGGGAGGCGTTCACCGGCACCGCCCGGATCGTGATCAGCCTCCCGGTGCGCCTGTGGGAGGTGGGGCAGGCCGCCTTCGGCACCCAGGAGCGCGACCCGAACGGTCCCATCGGCGTGGTGGGCGTGTCCCGCCTCGCGGGGGAGGTCGCCGCCGCCGAGCAGCCCGGCTTCGAGCTGCGGGAGAAGATCGCGACCCTGCTGTCGATGCTCGCCTCGTTGAACATGGCCCTGTTCGTCTTCAACCTGATCCCCCTGATGCCGCTGGACGGCGGCCATGTCCTCGGCGCCCTCGTCGAAGGGGTGCGGCGCGCGTGGGCCCGTCTGCGCGGGCGCCCCGACCCGGGGCCGGTGGACATGTCGCGGCTGCTGCCGCTGACCTATGCGGTCGCCTCGGTGTTCCTGGTGATGACGGTGCTGCTGCTGTATGCGGACATCGTCAAGCCCATCACCCTCTTCCCGTGACCGCAGCCCGCCGGCGCGGACCGCGGCATGCGCCGCCGTGCCCGGGAGCACGGCGCTCCCCGGTCCGTCCCCGATGAGCCGATCGGTGCCACATAATGGGGCGATGACCGCAACCGGCCCTGCGCCCCGGCCGGGCCGTGCGCCCGCCGTGGCCGCGCCCCGCCTCGTGCCCCACGGCGCCGTGCACCGCCGTGCGGGCACGGAGCACGGTGGCTGAGGCCCGCATGTTCCGACGGTCCGAGGCACGGGTGCGACCCGTGCGGCACGACGGCGAGGCCGCGGCGCTGCGCCACGCCCTGCGGGATCCCCTGGTGAACGCCCTGCCCGGGGCGCGGCTGATGGAGCTGCGCGGCACGGCGAGCCTGGCGCACGAGTTCAGCCGGACCGGTCCCGAGGACGCCCCGACCGGGCTGCTGTGGAACGGCGTGAACCTCTCGCCGATGGCGCAGGACGACGCGGTCCTGGACGACCTCGCCGCCTCCGTCGCGACCGGGAGGCGCCGGGCGAGCTCGGTGGTGGGGGAGCGGCGCGCCGTCGAACGGGTCTGGCGCACCCTGGCCCCGCGCTGGGGGCCGATGGTGCGCGAGTACCGGTGGAGCCAGCCGCTGCTGGTGGCGACCGAGGCCCCGGGAGCGCTGCCGGGCGACGGCGGGCTCGCCGTGCGCCCCGCCCGGCCCGAGGACGCCGAGGAGGTGTACCACCACGCCGTGGCGATGTTCCGCGAGGAGGTCGGCACGGATCCCACCGCCTTCGACGGCGGCCGGGCCTACTGGGCGCGCGTGCGCGCGCTCGTCGGCGCAGGGCGCACCTACATCGTCGAGCGCGACGGCGAGATCTGCTTCAAGGCCGACGTCGGGGCGATCTTCGGCCCCGTCGCCCAGATCCACGGGGTGTGGGTGCCGCCGCCGCTGCGCGGCCAGGGCATCGCGCGGCGGGCCATGCGGGAGATGGTCGAGCTGGTCCGCCGGGACCACGCCCCGCAGGTCTCGCTGTACGTCAACGACTTCAACGATCCGGCGCGCCGCGCCTATGCCGCCGCCGGCTTCACCCAGGCCGGCGAGCTCGCCACGATCCTGTTCTGAGCGCCCGGTGCCCGTCGGGCACACGATGGCCGCCGCTCTCCCGGTTCCCGTCGGGCGACCTCCGGCACGGACCTCGGGCTCAGCCCGCTGCCGGCTGCCGGGCGAGGATGCGGAAGGTGTGCCAGTGCTTGGGGCCCGAGAACGCGCGGCCGTCGCGCTCGTCCTCGACCATCGCGACCACCTCGAGCCCGTCCAGCAGCGCGAGGGCCTCCTCCCGGGAGTGGAACGTCCCGTCCCCACCGGCCCAGTCGTCGCGCACGCCGAACAGGTCCACCGCCAGCACGGCTCCGGGCAGCAGGGCCCCGCGGATCGCGGCCCACAGCGCCGCGAAGCGCTGCCGGCGGACGAAGGGCAGCGTCGCGCAGGACAGCAGCAGTTGGCAGGGCTCCAGCGACGGCGGTTCCTCGAGGGACGCGGTGCGATGGCGGATCGGCCAGCGCCCGGCGAGCTCGCGGAGGGCGGGACCGACGCTCGGGTCCGCGTCGAGGCTGTGCACGTGCCAGCCGTGCTCGGCCAGGTGGCGCGTCTCGATGCCGAGGCCGCAGCCCAGCTCGAGGGCGGTGCGCCCTGCACCGGGACCGGCCAGCTGCGTCGCCTGCGTCGCGAGGGGACGCACCGGTCGGCCGCGCTGGGCGGCGTTGTAGGCCCCGAAGTCGCGCTCGGCGGCGCCGGGGAGTCGCAGCGCGCCGTCGGTCATGCGCCCAGCCTACGGCGAGGCGTCGACCGCCCGGGAACGACGAGGCGGGGGCGCCCACCGCCTGGTGGATGCCCCCGCCCCGTCCGGCCGGCGTGCCGGGATCTCCGCGGGATCAGGCGTCGACGACGACCGCCATCACCGCGGGCTCGCGGCGGTAGGTGCGGCGCAGGTAGGAGCTGACCGCCTCGACGATGATCTTCTCCAGGGCGCCGATGTCGTCGACCTGGTCCGGGGTGGCGTGCTTGAGCGCCTTCGACACGGCGACCGAGGCGCCGTCGAAGGTGTGGTCGTCGTGCACGAAGCCCTTGGTGAGGAACTCCAGCGGCTCGGCGGGCTGGTTGGTCTTGGGGTCCAGCAGGGCCACCACGGTGACGACGCCGCCGTCGCCGAGCAGCCGGCGCTCGGCGAGGGTGTCCTCGGTGGCGGTGCCGATCGTCTGCCCGTCGACGTAGACCAGCCCGGCCGGGACCTTCCCCGAGACGCGGGCGCGGCCCTTGACGAGGTCGACGGTGACGCCGTCGGAGACCACCACGACGTTCTCCGCCGGCACGCCGGTGCGTCGCGCGAGCTCGGCGTTGGCGTGGAGGTGCTTGGACTCGCCGTGCACCGGCATGACGTTCTTGGGGCGCACGATGTTGTAGCAGTAGACGAGCTCGCCGGCGCTGGCATGGCCGGAGACGTGGACCTTGGCGTTGCCCTTGTGGACGATGTTCGCGCCGAGGTCGATGAGCTTGTTGATGATCCCGTAGATGGCGTTCTCGTTGCCGGGGATCAGCGAGCTGGCCAGCAGCACGGTGTCGCCCTCGCCGACCTGGATCTGGTGGTCGCCGTTGGCCATGCGGGCCAGCGCGGCCATCGGCTCGCCCTGCGACCCGGTGCAGATCAGGGTGATCTTGTGGTCGGGCATCGACTGGATCTTGCGGAAGTCGACGACCAGGCCCTTGGGGATGTTCAGGTAGCCCAGGTCGCGGGCGATCCCCATGTTGCGCACCATCGAGCGGCCGACGAAGGCGACCTTGCGGCCGTTGGCGTGGGCGGCGTCGAGCACCTGCTGGATGCGGTGCACGTGGCTGGCGAAGCTCGAGACGATGATCCGGCGCGGGGAGGAGGCGAAGACCTTGTCGATCGCGGGGGTGAGGTCCCGCTCGGACATGGTGAACCCCGGGACCTCGGCGTTGGTGGAGTCGGTGAGGAAGAGGTCGACGCCCTCCTCGCCGAGGCGGGCGAAGGCGCGCAGGTCGGTGATCCGGTCGTCCAGGGGGAACTGGTCCATCTTGAAGTCGCCGGTGTGCAGCACCAGGCCCGCGCGGGTGCGGATCGCCACCGCGAGGCCGTCGGGGATGGAGTGGTTGACCGCGACGAACTCGAGGTCGAAGCCTCCGGCCGTGCGGCGCTCCCCGGCGGCGACCTGGATGGTCTTGGGGGTGATGCGGAACTCCTTGAGCTTCGCGGTGATGAACGCCAGCGTGAGCTCGGAGCCGATGATCGGGATGTCGGCCCGCTCCTTGAGCAGGTACGGAACGCCGCCGATGTGGTCCTCGTGCCCGTGGGTGAGGACGATGGCGTCGATGTCGTCGAGGCGGTCGCGCAGCGAGGTGAAGTCGGGCAGGATCACGTCGATGCCCGGCTGGTGCTCCTCGGGGAAGAGCACGCCGCAGTCCACGATGAGCAGCCGGCCGGCGTGCTCGAACACGGTCATGTTCCGGCCGACCTCGCCGAGGCCGCCCAGGGCGGTGATGCGCATCCCTCCCTTGGGCAGGCGCGGGGGTGCGGTGAGGTGACGATGGCCGAGGGGCATGGAGGACTCTCTCTCGAAAGGGGGGACTGCGGTCGAAGTTCGGTGCTCGCGCGCTCACGTGGGCGCAGCGAGGTACACCGTCACGGTACGGCACGGCGGGCGCCGGGCCGGGGTCCCGGATCCCCGGATCCGATGCACGTCACTCCTGGCCGGTCGGGGGCGGCCGGTTCCGCGGCGATCCGGGTGCCCGGCCCTGTCCGTGAGGGGGTCGCCGCTCTACTACGATGACGTCACCCGTCATCGTGAAAGGCCCGCCCATGATCCGCATGTCCTCGTCGTTCATCCGCACCCTGCGTGAGGATCCGTCCGACGCCGAGGTCGCCAGCCACAAGCTGCTCGTGCGCGCCGGCTATATCCGCCGCAGCGCCGCCGGCGTCTACACGTGGCTGCCGCTGGGTCTGAAGGTGCTGCGCAAGGTCGAGCAGATCGTGCGCGAGGAGATGGACGCCGCCGGCGGCCAGGAGGTGCTGTTCTCGGCGCTGCAGCCGCGCGCGCCCTACGAGGCGACCGGCCGCTGGGAGGAGTACGGCCCGCTGCTGTTCCGCCTCCAGGACCGGCGCGGCGAGGACTACCTGCTCGCGCCCACCCACGAGGAGATGTTCGCGCTCACGGTCAAGGACCTGTTCAACTCCTACAAGGACCTGCCGACCACGCTGTACCAGATCCAGACGAAGTACCGCGACGAGGCCCGTCCCCGCGCCGGTCTGCTGCGGGTGCGCGAGTTCGTCATGAAGGACGCCTACTCCTTCGACATCTCCGACCAGGGGCTGGAGGCGTCCTACGCCGCCCAGCGCGCCGCCTACCAGCGGATCTTCGCGCGCCTGGGGCTGGAGACGGTGATCTGCCAGGCCGATGCGGGCGCCATGGGCGGCTCCCGCTCCGAGGAGTTCCTGCACCCCACCCCCGTCGGCGAGGACACCTTCGTGGTCTCCGACGGCGGGTACGCCGCCAACGTCGAGGCCGTCACCACGCTGCCTCCGGCCTCGCTGTCGGCGGAGGAGATCGCCGCGCTGCCGGCCGCCCATGTCGAGCACACGCCGGGCGCCAGCACGATCGCCGCCCTCACGGACTTCTCGAACCAGGCGTTCCCGGGGCAGGGCCCGGTCGCGCCCTCGGGGGAGTGGACCCGCTACGAGATGCTCAAGCACCTCGTCTACATGCTCACCATGCCCGACGGCTCCACCGAGCCGCTGGTCATCGCCCTGCCCGGCGACCGCGAGGTCGACCCCAAGCGACTGGAGTCCTCGCTGGCCCCGGCGATCGCCGCGCCCTTCACCGACGAGGACTTCGCCCGCTACCCGGTCCTGGCCAAGGGATTCATCGGCCCGGAGGGCCTCGGCCTCGACGCGCCCTCGAAGATCCGGTACCTGGTGGATCCGCGGGTCGTTCCCGGCAGCCGCTGGGTCGCGGGCGCCGGCGAGGCGGACAAGCACGTCTACGACCTGGTGTACGGCCGCGACTTCACCGCCGACGGCACCATCGAGGCCGCCGAGGTGCGCGACGGCGACCCGGCCCCCGACGGCTCCGGCCCGCTGCGCAAGACCCGCGGCATGGAGATGGGGCACATCTTCCAGCTGGGCCGCAAGTACGCCGAGGCGCTGGATCTGAAGGTCCTCGACGAGAACGGCAAGCAGGCCACGGTCACCATGGGCTCCTACGGGATCGGCGTCACCCGCGCGGTGGCGGCCCTGGCCGAGACCCACCACGACGAGAAGGGCCTCGCCTGGCCGCGCGCCGTGGCCCCGGCCGATGTCCACGTCCTCGCCACCGGGAAGGACGCCGCCGTCTTCGAGGAGGCCGAGAGGATCGCCCTCGCCCTCGAGGCCGCCGGGCTCACGGTCCTCTACGACGACCGCCCCAAGGTGTCCCCGGGCGTGAAGTTCAAGGACGCCGAGCTGCTGGGCATCCCCACCTCCGTGGTCGTGGGGCGGGGGCTGGCCGAGGGCACGGTCGAGCTGCGCGACCGCGCCGGCGGCACCTCGCGGAACGTGGCGCTGTCCGAGGTCGTCGAGGAGACCCTCGCGGAGGTCCGCGCCTAGTCCTCGTCGAAGGAGGGCAGCGCCTCGAGCCGGCCGACGTGCGGGGCGAGCGCCGCCGCCTCGGTCAGCGCGACCACGATCGGCAGCGGTCGCTGCGCGAAGGGGGCGGCGCCCACCAGGGCGAGGTACGTGGTCAGGAGATCGTGCGACGCCTGGGACGGCCAGGCGTCGATGCCTGCGGCGGACCCGAAGGAGCTCGGCAGCGGGTAGACGGCCTGGCGCACCGGCACCGGGGCCCCGGCCTCGACGGCGATCGCGGCGAGCTGCTCGGCCCGCGAGCGGTGCAGGTCGCGGGCGGCCAGGTGCGCCTCGCGGGTGCTTCCCCCGCTGCGTGCGGCCAGCACCTCGTACACGTAGCCGACGTACCACTCGTCCGTCTGCGCGGTCTCGAGGGTGCCGTGGAAGTCGACCTGGGCGCCGACCGAGGGGGGATCGGTCTCGGGCACCTCGCGGGTCGGGACCACGTCCTCAGGTGCGGGCAGAGGGGTCAGGGCCGATGCCGCCTGCGGCAGCAGCGCCACCAGCCGGGCCGTCGCCCAGGCCGTCCATGCCCCGATCGCGGTGACGGGCCGCGACAGCGAGCCCGAGACCTGCCGAGCCGCCTGCACGCACAGATCCCGCAGGGCGACCAGGGAGGCGACCAGGGCGACCGCGTCGACCGTCGCCCCGCCGCCGTCGGAGGCCATGGCGGTGGGGGCCGCGACGGTGGGGGACTCCGCGCCCCCGGACGCCGCCGCAGAGGTCTCGTCCTCGGCCTCGGCGCCGGTCAGCAGCGCCCCGCGCTGCTCCTGCAGGGCGCCCACGAGGAGGTCGGGCAGCTCGGCCTGGGCCGCGCGCACGTCGCTCGCGGAGCCGGCCAGCGCGATCGCCTGCGCGAGGGCGTCGAGCAGATCGACCCGGTACAGGTCGTCGATCCCCGGGGGCGGCGGCGTGTAGGCGTCCGGCTGCCCCAGGCGCACCGGGAGCCGGGCGCAGCCCGTGGCGAGGCCCAGGCTCCCGACCCCCGCCGCGAGCAGCAGGGACCGGCGGGCCGTGACGGGGGAGCTCGGGTGCGGACGGGAGCGGCGGGCGGCACGGGTCACGGTGCTGATTCTCGCATCCGGTCCTGACCGGCCCGCCTCGGGGCGCGAGCGCGGCCGCTCGCGATAGGCTGGACCACGCATCCGCTGCGCTCCCGGCGCGCCGGGAGCCGCCGCAGGGGCGCATGACAAATCAAGACGAGGAGAGCTCCGCATGACCGATGAGCACATGCCCGCCGCGCTGGACGGACCGATCTCCTCGATCCTCGCCCGGCACGAGCTCGTGCTCGAGGAGCTGAGCCTGCGCACGCGCGGCGGCACCACCGAGATCCGCGTCGTCGTGGACCTGCCCGAGGATCGGATCGGCAGCGCCGACCTCGACACCGTCGCGGACGCCTCCCGGGAGATCTCCGCGCTGCTGGACGAGGACGAGTCCCTCATCGGCCCCGGCCCGTCCGTGCTGGAGGTCACCACCCCCGGCGCGGAGCGCGTGCTGAGCGAGCCCCGGCACTTCCGCCGCGCCCGGACCCGCCTCGTGCGCCTGGTGCGCACCGACGGCACCGAGCTGCTGGCCCGCCTGGAGGACGTCGACGGCGATGTCCTGCGCCTGCGCCCGCAGCGCCCCCTGGACTCCCGCGGCCGGCCGCAGCGCCTCCCCGCCGGCACCCCGGAGGTCCTGGACCTGCCGATCGCGGACGTCGAGAGCGCCCGCGTCGAGATCGAGTTCTCCGCCCCTCCGGGCGACGCGCACGGCGCGACGAGCACCGACACCCCTACGAAGGAGCGCTGACATGGACATCGATATGGGCGCACTGCGCGCGCTGGAGCGCGAGCGGGACATCAGCCTGCCCGTGCTGCTGGACGCGATCCGCCGGGCGCTGCACGCCGCCTACCTGCACACGGACCACCCGGTGAAGGACTCCGAGGTCGTCATCGACGAGAAGACCGGCGCGGTCTCGGTGCTCGCCCGCGAGCTCGACGGCGAGGGCAACATCGTCGAGGAGTGGGACGACACCCCCGAGAACTTCGGCCGGGTGGCCGCGTCCACCGCGCGGCAGGTCATCTTCCAGCGCATCCGCGAGCTCGAGGACGAGGCGGTGCTGGGCGAGTACGCCGACCGCACCGAGGACATCGTCTCCGGCGTGATCCAGCAGGGCCGCGACCCGCGCATGGTCCTGGTGGACCTCGGCGGCGTCGAGGCGGTGCTGCCCCCGCACGAGCGCGTGCCGGGGGAGGACTACTCCCACGGCCGCCGGATCCGCGCCTACGTCGTGGAGGCCCGCCGCGGCATGAAGGGCCCTCAGATCACGCTCTCGCGCTCGCACCCGAACCTGGTGCGGCGCCTGTTCGCGCTCGAGGTCCCCGAGGTCGCCGACGGCTCGGTCGAGATCGCCGGCCTGGCGCGAGAGGCCGGCCACCGCACGAAGATCGCCGTGCGGGCGACGATCCCCGGGCTGAACGCCAAGGGCGCCTGCATCGGGCCGATGGGCGCGCGCGTGCGCGCGGTCATGAACGAGCTCGGCGGCGAGAAGATCGACATCGTCGACTTCGACGAGGACCCGGCGAGCTATGTCGCCCATGCCCTCTCGCCCTCGCGGGTGACCAGCGTCGTGGTCATCGACGAGGTCGGCCGCGCCGTCCGCGCGACGGTCCCGGAGAACCAGTTCTCCCTCGCGATCGGCAAGGAGGGGCAGAACGCGCGCCTCGCGGCCAAGCTCACGGGCTGGAAGATCGACATCCGTCCCGAGGGGGCGGGGGAGGACAGCGCCCATGTCGCCGTCGCGCCGGCGCCCGCCCCGGAGGATCCGTCCTCCTGAGCCGCCGGCCGCGGGGAGGTCGGGCGGTGCGATGTGGCCCACGCCTCCCCGGCCCGCCGGTCCCGGACGCCGTCCGCTACACTGGGGAGGCTGTTCACGCCTCATCGGCCGGCTCGCCTCGCGGGCCGGGCAGGGGGCGCGGAGGCGCTGGGAACGGAGGTGCGCACGTGGGACATGACGCGGAGCGCACCGGTCCCGAGCGCACGTGCGTCGGCTGCCGCAAGGCCGCCCCCCGCGCGCAGCTGCTGCGCCTGGTCCGGGAGGAGACCCTCCCCGGAGCCGCGCCGCGCATCCGGTACGACCCCTCGCGGTCGGCACCCGGACGCGGGGCCTGGATCCACGCCGACGCGCAGTGCCTCGACCTCGCCATCACGCGGGGCGGCCTGGCCCGGTCCTTCCGGGGCGCGGTCGACACCGGGCTTCTCGTGGGAGACCTCGAGGAGCTCGCCCCCACCACATCGTGGAAAAGGTAGAAGAACCATGGACATCCGATGAGTACTCGAGCATGAGCACCCTCAGGAATTAATGGTCCGCGCCCTCTTGTCGGCCGGACCGAGACAGGAGAAATGTGGCTAAGGTCCGCGTCCACGAGCTCGCCAAGGAGCTCGGACAGCCGAGCAAGGTCGTTCTGCAGAAGCTGCAGGACATGGGCGAGTTCGTCCGCTCCGCCTCGTCGACCATCGAGGCACCCGTCGCCCGCCGTCTGCGCGAGCAGTTCCCCGGCGACTCCGCCGGCAGCTCCGGCGGCCCCGCAACCCCCAAGCCCGCCGGCGCCCCGCGCCCCGGCGGCCCGTCCGCGCCCAAGCCCGGCTCCAAGCCGGCGCCGCGCCCTGCCGCCGAGAAGCCCGCGGCCCCGGCCGCCGGATCGCCGGCGGAGCAGTCCGCTCCCCGCACCCCGGCCGCGGATCGCCCGCAGGCCGAGGAGCGCCCCGCCGCCCCGGCGCCGTCCGAGCGCCGTCCCGGCGCCCCCGCCGCCCGTCCCGGCGCGGCACCGCGTCCCGGAGCGCAGCCGAAGCCCGCTCCGGCGGCGGAGGAGCAGTCCGCGCCCCGCCCCGGCGGCGCCCCCAAGCCGGGCTCCGCTCCGCGTCCCGGCGGCTCCAACCGTCCGGGCAACAACCCCTTCGCCACCTCGCAGGGCATGCCCCGTCCGGGCGGCCCCCGTCCGCGCGGCGGCGGTGCCCCGCGCCCCGGCGGCGGTCCGGCCCGTCCGGGCAACAACCCCTTCGCGTCCTCGCAGGGCATGCCCCGTCCGGGCGGTCCGCGTCCGCAGCGCGGCGGGAACGACCAGTCCGCAGGCCGTCCGGCCCGCGGCGAGGGCGCTCCCCGTCCCGGCGGCGCCCCGCGTCCCGGCGGCGGTGCGCCCCGTCCGGGCATGCCGACCCCCGGCATCATGCGCCAGCACTCCTCCGGCGGTCTCGCCGACTCCCGTCAGGGCGGCGGAGCACGTCCCGCACCGGGCGGCCGCGGTCGTCCCGGTGCCGGCGGCGGCGGTCGTCCCGGCGGCGGTCCCGGCGGCGGCGGGGGCTTCCCCGGCGGCGGTGGCGGCGGTCCGCGCGGCGGCCGCGGCGGCCGCGGCAGCACCCAGGGCGCCTTCGGGCGCGGCGGCAAGCCGGCGCGCTCGCGCAAGTCGAAGCGCGCGAAGCGCCAGGAGTTCGAGCAGATGCAGGCGCCCGCCCCGGGCGGCGTGCAGGTCCCTCGCGGTGACGGCTCGACCGTGGTGCGCCTGCGCCGCGGCGCCTCGCTGACCGACTTCGCCGATCGCATCGACGTCAACCCCGCGTCGCTGATCACGGTGCTCTTCGCGATGGGCGAGATGGCCACGGCCACCCAGTCCCTGGACGAGGACACCTTCCAGCTGCTCGGCACCGAGCTCGGCTACAAGATCGAGATCGTCTCCCCGGAGGACGAGGAGCGCGAGCTGCTCGAGCAGTTCGACATCGACCTCGATGCCGAGCTCGAGGACGAGGACGACGAGGACCGCCTCCCGCGGCCGCCGGTCGTCACCGTCATGGGCCACGTCGACCACGGCAAGACCCGCCTGCTCGACACGATCCGCAGCTCGAAGGTGGCCGCCGGCGAGGCCGGGGGCATCACCCAGCACATCGGCGCCTACCAGGTGTCGGTGGAGCACGAGGGCGCCGACCGCGCGATCACCATCATCGACACGCCGGGCCATGAGGCCTTCACGGCCATGCGTGCCCGTGGCGCCCAGGTCACCGACATCGCGATCCTCGTGGTCGCGGCCGATGACGGCGTCATGCCGCAGACCATCGAGGCGCTCAACCACGCCCAGGCGGCGAACGTCCCGATCGTGGTCGCGATCAACAAGATCGACAAGGACGGCGCGAACCCGGACAAGATCCGCCAGCAGCTGACCGAGTACAACCTGATCGCCGAGGAGTACGGCGGCGACACCATGTTCGTCGAGGTCTCCGCCCTGGCGAACCTGAACATCGACGCGCTGCTCGAGGCCGTCCTGCTCACCGCGGACGCCGCGCTCGACCTGCGGGCGAACCCGGACAAGGACGCCCGCGGCGTCTCCATCGAGGCGAACCTGGACCGCGGTCGCGGCCCGGTCGCCACGGTGCTGGTCCAGCAGGGCACGCTGAAGGTCGGGGACTCGATCGTCTGCGGCTCCGGCTACGGCCGCGTGCGCGCCATGCTCGACGAGAACGGCGATGCGATCGACGAGGCGGGCCCGTCCCGTCCCGTCCAGGTGCTGGGTCTGACCTCGGTCCCCGGGGCCGGCGATTCCCTCCTGGTCGCCCCGGACGACCGCACCGCCCGCCAGATCGCCGAGAAGCGCGAGGCCGCCAAGCGTGCGGCCGCCCTGTCGAAGTCCCGCAAGCGCATCAGCCTCGAGGACATCAACAAGGCCATGGCCGAGGGCAAGGTCGAGACCCTCAACCTCATCCTCAAGGGCGATGCGGCGGGCTCCGTCGAGGCGCTCGAGGAGTCGCTGCTGGGCATCGACGTCGGCGAGGATGTGCAGCTGCGCATCATCGACCGCGGCGTCGGCGCGATCACGATGAACAACATCAACCTCGCCGTCGCCTCGGACGCCGTGATCATCGGCTTCAACGTGCGCGCGGAGGGCCAGAACGCGGAGTACGCCGACCGCGAGGGCGTGGAGATCAAGTACTACAGCGTGATCTACCGTGCCATCGAGGAGGTCGAGCAGGCTCTGCAGGGCATGCTCAAGCCGGAGTACGAGGAGGTCGAGACGGGCTCCGCGGAGATCCGCGACATCTTCCGGTCCTCCAAGTTCGGCAACATCGCCGGCTCCATCGTCCGCAGCGGGGAGATCCGTCGTGGGGCGAAGGCCAGGATCACCCGCAACGGCGTGGTGATCACGGAGAACCTCGAGATCGCGGGACTGCGTCGCTTCAAGGACGACGTCACCGAGGTCCGCGAGGGATTCGAGTGCGGTATCAACCTCGGCTCCTTCAACGACCTGCAGCTCGAGGACGTCATCACCACCTACGAGATGCGCGAGAAGCCGCGCCAGGCCGGCGCGAAGTGACCGGTCGTGACGGGCGGTCCTCCGGGGCCGCCCGTCACGGGTCGCAGGCACCGGCGGGGCAGAGAGGGAGAGCCGCGTGAGCACGAGACTGCTCGCCCTGCGCGCCCCCTCGGCCAACCGCGTCTACACCGAGTCCGCAGGGCCTCTGTGCGTCCAGGAGGCGCACTGGGTCCTGCGGACCCGTTTCGCGGGCATCCGGGTGCGCGAGCGCACCCTCGCCGGGCTCGACCACCTGGAGATCACGGCCGATGCGCCCGTCCGGGAGCTCGTCCCCGTCGTCTCGACCCTGTCCGGCGTCATGGCGCTGTACGAGCCTGCCGAGCCGCCGGAGGCCGCGGGCGAGCCCGCGGACCAGGACCCGACGCCGCTCCTGCGACCGGTTCCGCTGGCGCCGGTGCTGCGCCATCCCAGCGATCTCGAGACCACCCTGAAGTATCCGGGCAAGACCAACGAGCAGTTCACCGCCCTGCTGATCAACACGGCCGCGGCGCTCAGCGAGCATCGCGATCGCCTGCTGGAGGGCAGCCTGACGCTGCTGGACCCCATGTGCGGTCGCGGCACCACCCTGAACCGTGCCCTGCGCCTGGGCCTGAGCCCGATCGGCGCGGAGCTGGACCGCAAGGACACCGACGCGTACCGCACGTTCCTGCTCACCTGGGCGCGCGGTCACCGCTACCGGCACTCCTCCGATGCCCGCCGGCTCACCGTGCGCGGCCGGACCATCGGCAGCCGGTTCGACGCGCAGCTGGCGCCGGACAAGCAGTCCCTGCGCGCCGGCGGCCAGAGCATCACCGTGCTCGGCTGCGACACCCTCGACCTCGGCCACGTGCTGCCCGACGGGCGCATGGACGCCGTGGTCGCCGATCTCCCCTACGGCATCCAGCACGGCGCGCATCACCGGGGCGCGGTGCGCCGCTCCCCGCTCGAGGTGCTCGCCGACGCCGCCCCGGTGTGGCGCCGGCTCATGCGTGCCGGCGCCGGCATGGCGCTGGCCGTGAACCGTCGCACCGCGCCGTACGCCGAGGCGCGCGCCGTGCTCGCCGAGGCCGGCCTGGACGTGGTCAGCGCCGACGGCGCCTTCCGCCACCGCGTGGACCAGGCCATCGACCGTGATGTGCTGCTGGCCGTACGCAGCGATCACCCCCGTGCCGAGGCGCTGCGTGCGCTCGGCGCCCCCGAGGAAAGGACCTCCCATGCATGAGAACCCCCGCGCCCGAAAGCTCGCCGATCGCATCAAGGTGATCGTGGCGACCGCCCTGGACACCCGGGTCAAGGACCCGCGCCTGGGCTTCGTGACGATCACCGACGTGCGCGTGACCGGCGACCTCCAGCACGCCTCCGTCTTCTACACCGTGTACGGCACCGAGGAGGAGCGCGAGGGCACGGCCGCCGCCCTGCGCAGCGCGACCGGCATGCTGCGCAGCGAGGTCGGCCGCCAGACGACCGTGCGCCTGACCCCCTCGCTCGAGTTCATCGCCGATGCGATCCCCGAGAACGCCCGGACCATCGACGACCTCCTGGTCGAGGCCCGTCATCGCGACGCGGAGCTCTCCGGCCTCAAGGAGGGCGCCCAGTACGCGGGGGAGGCGGATCCCTACCGCCAGCCGCGCGAGGACGACCCCGACCTCGAGGACGACGACCTCGAGGACGACGACCTGGACGAGGACGAGCACGACTCCGAGGATCGCGAGGGCGATGCCGAGGAGCCGCGCGCGTGAGTGCGCCCCACGGCGTCCTCCTGGTCGACAAGGCCCCCGACCGCACCAGCCACGACGTGGTCGCCCGCGTCCGCTGGCTGCTGGGGACGAAGAAGGTCGGGCACGCCGGCACCCTGGACCCGATGGCCACCGGCCTGCTGATCCTGGGGATCGGTCAGGGGACACGGCTGCTCACCCATCTGGTGGGGCTGCCCAAGACCTACACGGCGACGATCCGCCTGGGCGCCGCCACCACCACCGACGACCGCGAGGGCGAGCCGATCGGTCCGGCGCGTGACGCCTCCGGGATCTCCCTCGCACAGGTCGAGGCGGCGCTCGCACCGCTGCGCGGGGACATCCTCCAGGTGCCCTCGACGGTGAGCGCCATCAAGGTCGACGGGAAGCGGGCCTATGCCCGTGCCCGGGCGGGGGAGGACGTCCAGCTCGCCGCACGGCCGGTGACGATCTCCCGCTTCGCGGTGACCGCGTCCCGGCGCGAGGGCGGCTTCCTCGACCTCGACGCGGTCGTCACCTGCAGCTCGGGGACGTACGTGCGCGCGCTCGCCCGCGACCTCGGGACGGCCCTCGGCGTCGGCGGGCACCTCACGGCGCTGCGCCGCGAGGAGGTCGGCCCCTTCCGCGTCGGCGAGTCCGTGCACGTCCCGGCGCGCGGCGAGGGCGACGACGTCGACCTGCCGCTGCTGGGCCTCGGCGCGGCGGCCTCCCGGGTGATGCCCACAGTGCCTGTCGACGAGGCCGCGGCTCGGGACCTGGGCCATGGGAAGCAGGTCCGCGCCCTGCGCCCCGCCGCGCCGGACGCCGCCCCCGCTGCGGCGGATGCCGCCCCCGCTGCGGCGGATGCCGCCGCAGGGCCGGCGGGGGAGAGCCCCCGGGCCGCCCTCGACCCGGCCGGGCACCTCGCCGCGGTCGTCCGCGAGGAGCCCGGGGACGGGCTGCTGCGCCCCGTCCTGGTGGTGCCTCCCGAGGCCCGCACCTGAGCCGAGACGGCCCGGTCTCCCGTCCGGCGCACCGCGCGAACGCGAAGGGCCCCGATGATCCGCGGATCATCGGGGCCCTTCGGCGACCGGCGTGCGCCGGCGGGGCGATCAGTAGTGGACCTCCACGCGGGTGCCCTCGGACGCCCAGTCGTACAGCCACTTCGCATCGGAGACCGGCATGTTGATGCAGCCGTGCGAGCCGGAGTAGCCGAAGGACGAGCGCCACGGCGCGCCGTGGAAGGCGTACCCGTTGTGGAAGTACTGCACCCACGGGACGTCCTCGGTGTAGTAGTAGCGCGGGTCGTCCTCGCCGTACCGGGACGCATTGGTCATGTCCTGGTTCTCGTAGCGGAGGTAGATCTCGTACGAGCCGGTGACCGTCTCGTAGTCCTTCTTCCCGTCGACCATCGAGCGCGGGCCCCACACCGGGGTGTCCCCGACGTAGGCGGTGACCGTCTTGTTGCTCAGATCCGCGTCGATCCACTTCTCGCCGGACGGCGTGGCCTTCTCGGTCGGCTCCGCACCGGGCGTCGCCGTGGAGCCCTCGGCGGGGGCGGTGGCCTCATCCGTCGGAGCCGTCGGCGCCTTCACCTGCGTGACCTCGGCGGGGGTGGTCGAGGTCTCGAAGGCGGCCTCGAGCGGGGTCCTGCCCTGCAGCGAGGCGATCAGCTCGTCGGAGACGGCGTCGGTGTTGGTGACCTTCAGGCCGTCCTCCTTCTCGGCGACGACCTTGACGACCTTGCCGGAGGCGTCGACCTGCTCGATGCCGTCCTTCGCCTCGACGCTGTCCTTCTCGGCGCGGGAGGACACCCAGTCGCGCACGGCGTCCTCGTCCACGGCGATCTGGAGGCCGTCGGCGGCCTCGGTGGGGACCACCGAGATCCACTCGCTGCGGCGCTCGGGGGAGACCTCGTGGGTCTCGCCGTCGGGACCGGCGATCGACATCGGCTGCTCCAGGATCGCGTCGATCTCGTCGACGACGGCCTGGGCCTCCTCGGTGGTGACCGCGGGGGCGATCTCCTCGATGGTCTGCTCGACGGAGAAGTCCTGCAGGGCCGGGGCGTTCTCGGTCACGGCGGAGACCAGCTCGGAGGGCTCGACGCCCTGGCCGGGCGTGCCCTCGACGACCTTCCACGCCTCCTCGTCCTCGTCGTAGACGACCTGCGCGTCCACCGGGACGGTGCGGTCGGCGGGGACGAGGGAGGTCGCGTAGGCGGCGACGGCGGCCCGGTCCACGGAGACCACCGGCTCGACGGACCGCTCGCCCGACCAGGTCGAGGAGAGGACCTCGGGGATGGTGCCGTCGTGGTCGACGGCGCTCTGCGCGGTCGCCGGGGCGTCGACGCTGACGCCGAGATCGGCCAGGGTGGCCTCGTGGTCGGTGCCGTCGGCGGTCACGGTCACCGTGACGCCCTCGGCGCGCTCGGCGATGGCCGCGGCGATCTGCTCCGCGGTCTGGCCCGAGACGTCCTGTCCCAGCACCGTGGTCCCGGGCAGCGCCTTGCCGGCGTACTGCTTGGCGTAGGCGAAGGCGCCGCCGGTCAGGACGACGGCGATGACGGCCAGGATCGCCACCACGATGAGCACGAGGCGGCGTCGTCCGGATCGCGCGACGGGCCCTGTCGGGCCGCCGAGCGCCGCGGCGTCGGTCACGTTCGACATGGATACGTTCGCTTCCTGGCGGCATTCCCTCCGTCCGCACGCGGGCGCGCGTGCGGGGGCATCGGGGGTACTTCCCCTCAACCGCCTTTCCCGACCACGATACCGGACGGTCCCCCGCCCGCCACGTGGCCATGGCCACAGGCGCGGCACGTGTCCGCCGCCACGCCTGCGGCGCCGTGGGCGGCGCGGGCGCGGCGCGGCGCTACAGTGGTCTGCGGCCGGCCCGTGCCGGGCGCGACGCCGACGCCCCGCGACCGCGCGGGATCGCGGCCGCGACCCCTCCCGACGTCGCCGGGCCCCACCCGCCGCAAGGACAGGAACCATCCCGTGACACGCGCCCCCCTCTGGCACTCCCTCGAGGAGGTGCCCGCCGACCTCGGCGCGACCGCCGTCACCATCGGCAACTTCGACGGGGTCCACCTGGGCCATCGGGCCGTGCTGGCGCGGCTGCGCGCCGCCGCCGAGCAGCGCGGCCTGCGCCCCGTGGCCCTCACCTTCTGGCCCCATCCCCGCCACGTGATGGGGGATCCGGCCCGCACCCCGCTGATCACGGCCCACGAGGACCGCGACCGCCTCCTGCTGGGGACGGGGATCGCCGGAGTCCTGGACCTCGCCTTCACGGGGGAGTTCGCCCAGCACTCCGCCGACGACTTCGTGCGGATCTTCCTGGTCGAGGGGCTCGGCATGCGCTGCGTGGTCATGGGGGCCGACTCCCGCTTCGGCCGGGCCAACGAGGGCGACCTGACCACCATGCGCGAGCTGGCCGAGCGCTACGGCTTCGACGTGGTGCTGGTCGAGGACCAGGGCCACGAGGAGCTCACCGGGACGTCGCCCGAGCAGGTCGGACCGGACGGCATCGCGGAGATCGGCGGCGCGCAGGTCCGCCGCGACCGGGTCTCCTCCTCCGAGATCCGCACCGCGCTGCTGGACGGGGACGTCGGCACCGCCGCCTCGATGCTGGGTCGCTTCCACACGGTCGCCGACGTGGTCCACCACGGCTTCAAGCGCGGCCGCGAGCTGGGCTTCCCGACCGCGAACCTCGGGCCGGTGCCGCGGGGGCTGGTCCCCGCCGACGGGGTCTACACCGGGCTGCTCTCCGTGATCGAGCAGGCGCCCGAGCACCGGGGCACGCCGCCCCTGTCGCGCGCCGCGGCGACCATCTCCATCGGCACCAACCCCACCTTCCCCAGCGAGGACGGCATCGCCCCGCGCATGGTCGAGGCGTACGTCCACGGCGACCACGACCTCGATCTCTACGGGGACCTGGTCGTCCTCGAGTTCGTCGCACGGCAGCGCCCGACGGTCACCTTCGAGACCGTGGAGGCGCTCGTCGAACAGATGGAGCGGGACAAGGACGTGACCCGCCGCACCCTCGCGTCGCTCCCCGGCCTGGACGGCCCGCGTCCCTGATACGATTCTGGCGCCGTGAATTCGGCCGCGGAGGGGCGCGCATCCACCTCGTCGCCCTGCTCGGCCGTCGTTCGGTCCGCAGCGCAGCGAGGGGTGCCCCGCTCAGAGAGCCCGGGAGAACAGGCCCCGGCGCGCCGCGCAACGACCGAGGGAGAGAGCATGGCTTTCGACACTGCCACCAAGCAGGAGATCATCAAGGAGTACGGCACGAGCGAGGGCGACACGGGCTCGCCCGAGGTCCAGATCGCGCTCCTGACGCACCGCATCACCTACCTGACCGAGCACCTCAAGACCCACAAGCACGACCACCACAGCCGTCGGGGTCTGATGCTGCTGGTCGGCCAGCGCAAGCGGCTTCTGCAGTACCTGCAGAACGTCGAGATCGAGCGGTACCGTTCGCTGATCCAGCGACTCGGCATCCGCCGATGACCTCCAGCCGCCGCTCGCCCTCCGGGGCGGGCGGCGGCTCGGTTCCCACCCCCTGAATCCAGACACCCCGCCCCCGGACCAGGTTCGGTCCTCGGCAGAGACCTGCGGAACCCGCGACAGCGGACCGTCCGCGCGCCTCTGACGATGGCCGCACCGGCAGGGGCACCCACCCCCTCCAGAGGAGCAGCCCATGGCCATGGAAGGCCCTGAGATCACCGCAACCACCGCTGTCATCGACAACGGTTCCTTCGGCCGCCGCGAGGTCCGCTTCGAGACCGGCCGTCTCGCCCAGCAGGCCGCCGGCGCCGTCGCCGTCTACCTCGACGACGACACGATGGTGCTGTCGGCGACCGCCGTCTCGAACCGTCCCAAGGACCAGTTCGACTTCTTCCCGCTCACCGTCGACGTCGAGGAGCGCATGTACGCCGCGGGCCGCATCCCCGGCTCGTTCTTCCGTCGCGAGGGCCGTCCCGGCACCGACGCGATCCTCGCCTGCCGTCTCACCGACCGCCCGCTGCGCCCGGCCTTCGTCAAGGGCCTGCGCAACGAGGTCCAGGTCGTCCTGACCGTCATGGCCTGCGCCCCCGAGGACGCCTACGACGTCGTCGGCATCAACGGCGCCTCCGCCTCCACCCAGATCTCGGGCCTGCCGTTCTCCGGCCCGATCGGCGGCGTGCGCATCGCGCTGATCCCGACCGCCTCGGGCGGCCAGTGGGTCGCGTTCCCGACCTTCGCCCAGCTGGACGAGGCCGTCTTCTCGATGGTGGTCGCCGGTCGCATCGTCGAGGACGCCGAGGGCGGCTCCGACGTGGCGATCATGATGGTCGAGGCCGAGGCCACCGACAACTCCTGGTCGCTCATCAAGGAGCAGGGCGCCATCGCCCCCACCGAGGACGTCGTCGCCGAGGGCCTCGAGGCCTCGAAGATCTTCATCCGTGCGCTCTGCGAGGCGCAGAAGGAGCTCGCCGCGACCGCCGCGAAGCCGGTGCGCGAGTTCCCGCTGTTCCTGGACTACCAGGACGACGCCTACGAGATCGTCGCCGAGGCCGCCACCGAGCGCCTGGCCGGCGTCATGGCGATCGCCGGGAAGCAGGAGCGCGAGACCGCCACCGAGGAGCTCCTCGCCGCCGTCACCGCCGAGCTCTCCGAGAAGCTCGAGGGGCGCGAGAAGGAGATCACCGGCGCGTTCCGGGCCCTGACCAAGAAGGTCGTGCGCAACCGCGTGCTCACCGAGGGCGTCCGCATCGACGGCCGCGGGCTGCGCGACATCCGCCAGCTCTCCGCCGAGGTCGAGGTCATCCCGCGCGTGCACGGCTCGGCGCTGTTCGAGCGCGGCGAGACCCAGATCCTGGGCGTCACCACGCTGAACATGCTCAAGATGGAGCAGCAGATCGACTCGCTGTCCCCGGTGACGCACAAGCGCTACGTCCACCACTACAACTTCCCGCCCTTCTCGACCGGCGAGACCGGTCGGGTCGGCTCCCCGAAGCGCCGCGAGATCGGCCACGGCATGCTCGCCGAGCGCGCCATCACCCCGGTGCTGCCGGGCCGCGAGGAGTTCCCCTACGCGATCCGCCAGGTGTCCGAGGCGCTCGGCTCCAACGGCTCGACCTCCATGGGCTCCGTCTGCGCCTCGACCCTGTCGCTGCTGAACGCCGGTGTGCCCCTGCGGGCCCCCGTCGCCGGCATCGCCATGGGCCTGATCTCCGACACCGTGGACGGGGAGACCCGCTACGCGGCCCTCACCGACATCCTCGGTGCGGAGGACGCCTTCGGCGACATGGACTTCAAGGTCGCCGGCACCAGCGAGTTCGTCACCGCGATCCAGCTGGACACGAAGCTCGACGGCATCCCCGCCTCCGTGCTCGCCGGCGCCCTGTCGCAGGCCCGCGAGGCGCGCCTGGCGATCCTGGACGTGCTCGGCGAGGCGATCGACGTCCCCGACGAGATGAGCCCGAACGCCCCGCGCGTCCTGGCGGTCACCATCCCCGTCGACAAGATCGGCGCGGTCATCGGCCCCAAGGGCCAGATGATCAACCAGATCCAGGACGACACCGGCGCGGACATCTCCATCGAGGACGACGGCACCGTCTACATCGGCGCCACCGACGGCCCGTCCGCGGAGGCGGCCCGCAGCGCGGTCAACGCCATCGCGAACCCGCAGGTCCCCGAGATCGGCGAGCGCTACCTCGGCACCGTCGTGCGCGTGGTCGACTTCGGCGCCTTCGTCTCGCTCACCCCGGGCAAGGACGGGCTGCTGCACGTCACCCAGCTGCGCAAGATGAACGACGGCCGCCGCGTGGAGAACGTGGAGGACGTCGTGTCCGTCGGCACCAAGGTCGAGGTCGAGATCCGCGAGATCGACGCCCGCGGCAAGATCAGCCTCGCCGTCGTCGAGGACGACAAGCCCGAGGCCGAGGCGCAGCCGGAGACCGCTGCCGCCGAGTGACCCGGCCGGCCCCCGCGGATGCCGCGGAGGCCCGACGCGAGATGACGAGAGCCGTCCCGCGAGATGACCGATGCCGTCGCGTGAACCCCGGTTCGCGCGACGGCATCCGTCGTCAGAGGGCGCGGCACCCTGAGCGCCGGGAGGTCCGGGAGCGGGAGGCCGGAGGGCCGAGCCCGAGGGGGAGAGGCGATCGGGCGGCCCGTCCGCCGCGTCGATCACACTGGGCCTGATGCGGGCGCCTCGAGCGCCGTCCGCGTGGGATCATCGGATGATGCCTCTCGACCTGCCTCTGGACACGCCCGGCTCCGATCTCGTGCTCGATGCGGAGGCGGGGATCCGACGGAGCCTCCTGCCCGGCGGCGTGCGTCTGCTGACGCAGACGGATCGCTCGGTGCGCAGCGCGAGCGTCGGCTTCTGGCTCCCCGTGGGCTCGCGCGACGAGTCCCCGCAGCACGCCGGCTCCACGCATGTGCTCGAGCATCTGCTGTTCAAGGGCACGGACCGGCGCAGCGCCATGGACATCGCCGCCGCCTTCGACGAGGTCGGCGGGGAGTCCAACGCCGTCACCGCGAAGGAGCACACCTTCTACTACGGCCGGGTGCGCAGCTCCGACGTGCCGATGGCCGTGGACGTGCTCACCGACATGATCACCTCCAGCCGTCTGGCCGACGAGGCCCTCGAGACGGAGCGCGAGGTCATCCTCGAGGAGCTCGCCATGGCCGCCGACGATCCGGGGGACATCGGCTACGAGACCTTCCTCGAGCAGGTCATCGGCCCCGGCACCGCGCTGGGCCGGCCCGTCGGCGGGACGGCGGAGACCGTCAGCGCCCTCGGCGGCGGAGACGTCCGCGACCACTACCGCCAGCACTACCGCCCCGACACCCTGGTGGTGACCGCCGTCGGCGACGTCGACCACGACGGGCTGCGGGACCTGGTGCTGGAGCGCCTCGCCGCCGGCGGGTGGGAGCTGCCGGATTCCGCCGCGCCCGCCCCGCGCCCCGCGCCCGCGGACCTGCCGGAGCGCGACGGGACCGCGCAGGTGCTGGACCTCGCCCCGCACCGCCTGGTCCGCGACACCGAGCAGGTGCACGTGTACCTCGGCGGGCCGGGGCTGAGCGCCACCGATCCCGCGCGCCACACGATGAACGTGCTCATGTCGATCCTCGGGGGCGGCATGTCCTCGCGGCTGTTCCAGCACATCCGCGAGGAGCGCGGGCTGGCCTACAGCGTGTACTCGTTCAGCGGCGGCTACCGGGAGGCGGGCCTGTTCGGCCTGTACGCGGCCTGCCGTCCGTCCCGCACCGAGGAGGTCGTGGCCCTGCTGCGCGAGGAGCTCGCCGAGCTCGGGCGCACCGGCCCCACCCCGGAGGAGATGCGCCGCGCCCTCGGCCAGATCACCGGCTCCCTCGCCCTGGGCCTGGAGGACACCACCAGCCGCATGGGCCGCCTGGGCAGCACCGAGCTGATCCACGGCCGCTACGCGAGCGTCGATGAGACGATCTCCCGCATCGCCGCCGTGACCGAGCACGATGTCCGGGAGCTCGCGGAGCGGCTCGCCGGATCCTTCACCACCCGCGTGGACATCGGCCCCGCCGCCTGAGAGCCTCGTGCGGGAGACCGGCGGCGCCGGCTCCCACCCCCGAACCGCACTCCTCGCCCCCTCCCGGCCGCCGCCGCGGCCGTCACCGGAAGGACCGCCGATGACCAGCACCCCCCTCCCCGTCGCCGTGCTCGGAGCCGCCGGCCGCATGGGCCGCGAGGCCTGCCGCGCCGTCGAGGACGCCGCCGATCTCGAGCTCGTCGCGAGCATCGGCCGCGGCGACGACCTCGAGGCCGTCGCCGAGGCCGGGGCGCAGGTCGTCGTCGACCTCACCGTCCCGTCGGCGGCCAAGGGCAACGTCCTGTGGGCGATCGAGCACGGCATGCACGCCGTGGTGGGGACCACCGGCTGGGACGAGCAGTCCCTGGGCGAGGTCCGCTCCGCCCTCGCGGGCGCCCCGGGGCTCGGCGTGCTGATCGCCCCGAACTTCGCCATCGGCGCGGTGCTGGCCATGCGCTTCGCGGAGATCGCGGCCCGGTACTACGAGAGCGCCGAGATCGTCGAGCTGCACCACCCCGCCAAGGTGGACGCCCCCTCCGGCACGGCGCGCCACACCGCCGGGGCGATCGCCCGCGGCCGCGCCGCGGCGGGCCTGGGGCCCGTGCCCGATGCCACCGAGCAGGATCCGGACGGGGCCCGCGGGGCGGTCGTGGACGGCATCCATGTGCACGCGGTGCGCCTGCGCGGCCTGGTCGCCCACGAGGAGGTCCTGTTCGGCGGGACGGGGGAGCAGTTCACCCTGCGCCACGACTCCTTCGACCGCGTCAGCTTCATGCCCGGCGTGCTGCTGGGCATCCGCGAGGTCTCCCGTCATCCCGGCCTGACCGTCGGTCTGGACGGCTACATGGACCTGGGCTGAGGCACGGATGCTCCATCGGATCTTCGTCGGCGTCCTGGTGGCGATCTCCGCCGCCTACTGCTGGGGACTGCTGTGGCTGGCCTGGGGATTCTCCCGCGCCGGCGGGCTCATCGGCTGGGGCCTCGCCGCAGGCGTGATGATCCTGCTGGTCCTGACGCTGTGGGTGATCTGGCGCGAGCTGCTGTTCGGCATGGCCGCCGCGCGGCTGAACCGGCGGTACCGGGAGTCGTCGCCGACGCCCGCAGAGCCGGGACCCGACCACGCCGAGGCCGCACCCGACTGCGGTGCGGACGGCGCGGCCGATGGGCGCGAGGAGTTCGAGAAGGCGCGCAGCGCCCTGCAGAACGGCGAGGAGGACTGGCGGGCCTGGTTCCGCCTCGCGCTCGCCTACGAGGGCCTGCGGGACCGCAAGCAGGCCCGCGCCGCGGTGCGCCGCGCCATCGCCCTCGACCGCGGCCGCTGAGGCCCGCGCCCGCCGGCTCGGGGCCTCCGGCGGATCCGCCCGAGGACGCCGGTGTGAGAGCGTAGGGGCATGGCTCAGACCTCCGCCGGCCCGGCGCCGTCCACCGTTCCCGCGCCGGTTCCCGCGACCGCCGCCGATGCCGAGCTCGACCTCGCCGCCGACGTGCTCCTGCTGGACATGGACGGGACGCTGATCGACTCCGGCCCGGCCGTCGAGCGGTCGTGGAACGCGCTGTTCGCGGAGCTGGGCAGTGCGCGCACCTTCGACCACTCCCTCCACGGCGTCCCCGGCATGCAGGTCCTGGCCGAGGTGTTCCCCGACCTGGGGCCCGCCGAGCGGGAGGCCGCCTACCGCCGGGTGCTGGACCTCGAGATGGCCGACGTCTCCGAGATCCGGGTGCTGCCGGGGACCCGCCGCGTGCTCGAGGAGCTCGACGCCGCGGCGGCAGAGCTCGGCCGCAGCACCTGGACGATCGTCACCTCCTGCGCCCGCCCCCTGTTCGAGGCCCGATGGGCCGTGACCGGCCTGCCCGTCCCGGCGCAGATGGTCACGGCGGACCAGGTCTCGCGCGGGAAGCCGGACCCGGAGCCGTACCTGCTCGGGGCGAGCCGCCTGGGCGTCGATCCGGGCCGGGCCCTCGTGGTCGAGGACTCCCTGGGCGGTCTGCGCTCCGCCCGCGCCGCCGGATCGTCCTCGCTGGCGGTGACGACCACGTCCCCGGCCGCGGCGCTCGCGCCGCTGGCCGACGCCGTGGTCCGCGACCTGGACGACGTGAGGGTCGCCGTCGAGGGCTCCGCGCTGCGGATCCGCCGCCGCCGCGCCTGACCCGTCCTCCGCGTGGGATCGCCGACAGCTCCGCGCCGGTGATCCTGCGGAGCCGGGGCCCGCACCTGCACTACCCTTGGGGGCAATCAGCGACACACCGGCAGAGCCTGCCAAGGAGGACACATGAGCAGTGACGACGCCATTCCCGCGCGCCCCTTCGGTGCGGTCGGGACCGCCATGGTCACGCCCCTGACTCCCGATGCCTCCGGCCTCGACCTCGACGCCGCGCAGCGCACCGCCGCGCATCTCGTCGAGCACGGCAACGACCTGCTGGTGCTCGGGGGCACGACGGGGGAGTCCCCGACCGTCTCCGACGCCGAGAAGCTGGAGCTCGTGCGCGCCGTGCGCGAGGCGGTCGGCGATCGGGCGACCCTGGTCGCGGGCGTCGGCTCGAACGACACCCGCCACAGCGTCGAGCTGGCCCGGGCCAGCGCCGAGCTCGAGATCGACGGCGTCATGGTCGTCACCCCGTACTACTCCAAGCCCTCCCAGGAGGGCATCGTCGCCCACACCCGCGCGGTGGCCGATGCCACCGACCTGCCGGTGATGCTGTACGACATCCCCGGCCGCGCCGGCGTGGGGCTGTCGACGGACACCCTGCTGACCCTCGCCGAGCACGAGCGGATCGTCGCGGTCAAGGACGCCAAGGGGGACCTGCACCAGGCCACCGTCGTGATGGCGCGCTCGGGCCTGGCCTACTACTCCGGCGAGGACGCGCTGAACCTCGCCTGGCTCGCCCTCGGCGCCGCGGGCGTCGTCTCCGTGGTGGGACATGCCGCCCCGCGCCTCGAGGCGGACCTGGTGCAGGCCGTGGACGCGGGCGACCTCGCGCACGCCCGTGCGATCAGCGCGCGCCTGGCCCCGCTGGTCGAGGCCCTCATGGACCGCATCCCCGGCGTCACCGCCGCCAAGACCGCGCTGATGCTGCAGGGCGTGCTCCCGCACGCCGCCGTGCGCCTGCCGCTGGTCGCCCCGAACCCCGAAGAGGTCGCCGACCTCGCCGCCACGCTCGGCGCGGCGGACGGCATCCCGCCGCTGACCCGCCAGCCCTGAGGAGAACACCCTGTGAGCACCGCTTTCACCGAGCGACGGAACCAGCCCCCGAAGCTGCGCCAGGACACCATGCGGGTGATCCCCCTGGGCGGGCTGGGGGACGTGGGCCGCAACATGGCGGTGATCGAGTACGCCGGGCGGCTGCTCGTGATCGACTGCGGAGTGCTCTTCCCCGAGGAGACCCAGCCCGGAGTCGACCTGATCCTGCCGGACTTCGACCACATCACCGACCGCCTCGACGACATCTCCGCGATCGTCCTCACCCACGGACACGAGGACCACATCGGCGCCGTCCCCTACCTGCTGCGCCTGAAGCCGGACATCCCGCTGGTCGGCAGCCAGCTCACGCTCGCCTTCATCGAGGCGAAGCTCAAGGAGCACCGCATCACGCCGTACACCCTCGCCGTCGCCGAGGGGCAGAGCGAGCAGCTGGGTCCCTTCGACCTCGAGTTCGTCGCGGTCAACCACTCGATCCCCGACGCGCTGGCCGTGCACGTGTCCACCCCCGCCGGCACCATCCTGCACACGGGCGACTTCAAGATGGACCAGCTGCCGCTGGACGGCCGCATCACCGATCTGCGCGCCTTCG
This sequence comes from Brachybacterium phenoliresistens, assembly GCF_000576425.1. Classification (GTDB taxonomy): domain Bacteria; phylum Actinomycetota; class Actinomycetes; order Actinomycetales; family Dermabacteraceae; genus Brachybacterium; species Brachybacterium phenoliresistens. Next base: position 253,757 of record NZ_KK069994.1, read on the forward strand.
CGAGGCTCGGCGAGAAGGGCGTGGACCTGTTCATGGTCGACTCCACCAACGCCGAGGTCCCCGGCTTCACCGTCGCCGAGCGCGAGATCGGGCCCGTGATGGACGCGATCTTCGCGCGCGCCCAGCAGAAGATCGTCGTCGCCTCGTTCTCGAGCCATGTCCATCGCGTCCAGCAGGTGCTCGACGCCGCCGAGCGCCACGGGCGCCGGGTCGCCTTCGTGGGCCGGTCGATGGTGCGCAACATGGGCATCGCCGCGGAGATGGGATACCTGCGGGTCCCGCCGAACATCCTCGTGGACGTCCGCAAGATCGACGACCTGCCCGATGACCGGGTCGTGCTCATGTGCACCGGATCCCAGGGCGAGCCGATGGCGGCGCTGGGCCGCATCGCCAACCGCGACCATCGCGTCGAGGTGGGGGAGGGCGACATCGTCATCCTGGCCTCCTCCCTGATCCCCGGCAACGAGAACTCCGTCTTCCGGGTGATCAACGGCCTGCTCGCCCTCGGCGCCGAGGTCGTCCACAAGGGCAACGCCAAGGTCCACACCTCCGGCCACGCCAGCGCGGGGGAGCTGCTGTACTGCTACAACATCGTGCGCCCGAAGAACGTGATGCCGGTGCACGGCGAGGTCCGCCACCTCATCGCCAACGGCCGCATCGCCGAGGCCACCGGCGTGCCCCACGAGAACGTGATCCTCGCGCGCGACGGCCACGTGGTGGACCTCCGCGACGGGAAGGCCACCGTCGTCGGCGAGATCCCCAACGGCTACGTCTACGTGGACGGCTCGAGCGTCGGCGAGATCTCCGAGGCCGATCTCAAGGATCGCCGCATCCTCGGCGACGAGGGATTCATCTCCCTGTTCGCCGTCGTGAACTCCGAGACCGGCGCGCTCATCGCCGGTCCGGAGATCCACGCCCGCGGCGTCGCCGAGGACGACCAGGTCTTCGAGCGCATCAAGCCCGACATCGTCAAGGCCCTCGAGCAGGCGGTCGCCGACCAGTCCAACCGCCGCGACACCTATCAGCTGCAGCAGGTCATGCGCCGGGTGGTGGGCCGCTACGTCTCCCAGCGCCTGCGCCGGCGGCCGATGATCATCCCCGTGGTCATCGAGTCCTGACACCTCCGCCCCGCCCCGGCGCGCCTCCGCATCGCCCCGGCGCGCGGCGGCCGGGCCGGGATGCGGGGCCGGCGGGCCCCGGCCGGCGCGGCGGGTCCGCGGGCCCCCGGAGCGATTCGCTCCGGGCCCCGCGCGGCGCCGCGCGGTAGATTGGGGACCATGGCGACACGTACGTCTTCCCCCGCACGTGCGTCGAAGGGCTCGTCCCGGACCTCCTCCGCCCGTTCCGCTCGCGGTTCCGGCGGCGGGGTCCACGATCCGTCGACGCTCCCGCTCCCGGTGCGCGCAGTGCGCTCCGGGTACCTCGGCATCGCCCGCGGCATCGGCGGGTTCGTCCGCGCGATCGGCGTGGCCCGCTGGGAGGTCGAGCACGAGCAGCGCCGCGACGGGTACGCCCTGTTCCTCCTGCTGCTGGCCGGCCTGATCGCCGTCCGGGAGTGGTGGCAGGTGCCCGGCGCCTTCTTCGACGTCGTGCACGTGGTGGCCGCCGGCACCTTCGGCATCGCCTCGGTCGCCCTGCCGCTGCTGCTGGCCGGCTGGGCGCTGCGCATGTTCCGCCGACCGGACCTGGTGCGGGCCAACACGCGCGTGTTCCTGGGCATCGCCATCCTGGTCACCGCGATCTCCGCGATCGCCTCGGTGAGCGCGAAGATGCCCGCCCCGGCCGACGGCATCGACGCCCTCGCCCGCGGCGGGGGAGTGCTCGGCTACCTGGGGGCGGCGCCGCTGGCGGCGCTGGTCCCGCCCGTCGCCGTCATCGTCGTGTACTCCGTGGTCATCGTGTTCGGCGCGCTGGTGCTGACCGCGACCCCGGTGGAGTCGATCCCTCAGCGCCTGCGCGGGGTGTACGACCTGCTGGTGGGCCGGAGCGAGGACGAGGACGCCGAGCGGGAGAGCTTCGGCCTGCGCCCGCGTCGCCCCGACCCGGCCGTCCACGAGGCCGAGACCACCGTGCAGAAGGCGCCGCGCTCGCGCCGCCGGTCGCGGCGCGAGAAGGAGGCCCAGGAGGCCGCCGACGCCGCCCGGGACCACGACGAGTTCGGCTACGCCGGCGATGCCGCCTTCGACCAGGGGATCCTGGACGAGAAGGCCGCCGCCGGGGCCCGCGCCGGCGCCGGGCGCAAGCGCCCCGCCCCGCGCACCCGTCCCGCCGCGCCGGCCGCGGAGGACGATCCCGCGACCGAGGTCTTCGACGTGGTCGCCGACGAGAACCAGCGCGCCAAGTCCTTCCCGCCGGCGACCGCGCCGCTGCCTGCGGCCGAGCGTGCCGCCTCGCCTGCGGCGGCCGCTGCCGCGCCCGCTCCGACCCGCCCGGTCCGCGCCGCGGAGCCGGAGGTCGAGGAGAAGGCCGAGCTGGTCCCGCCGCCGATGGGCGACCTGCCGCGCGCCGGCGAGCAGCTCGAGCTGTCCGGCGACATCGTCTACACCCTCCCGGAGTCCTCGTACCTGCTCGAGGGGCCGCCGCACAAGACCCGCTCCGAGGCCAACGAGCGCGTGGTCGCGGCGCTGGCCGAGGTCTTCGAGCAGTTCAACGTCAACGCCGAGGTCGTCGGGTTCTCCCGCGGGCCGACGGTCACCCGGTACGAGGTCGAGCTCGCCCCCGGCACCAAGGTCGAGAAGGTCACGGCCCTGGACAAGAACATCTCCTACGCCGTGGCCAGCTCCGATGTCCGCATCCTCTCGCCCATCCCGGGCAAGAAGGCCATCGGCATCGAGATCCCCAACGCCGATCGCGAGACGGTGGCCCTGGGCGACGTGCTGCGCGCCCCGGTCGCCACCCGCAACGAGCACCCCATGGTGATGGGCGTGGGCAAGGACGTCGAGGGCGGCTACGTCGTCGCGAACCTCGCCAAGATGCCCCACCTGCTGGTCGCCGGCGCCACCGGATCCGGCAAGTCGAGCCTCGTCAACGCGATGATCACCTCGATCCTCATGCGCGCGACCCCCGAGGACGTGCGGATGGTGCTGGTGGACCCCAAGCGCGTCGAGCTGACCATCTACGAGGGCATCCCGCACCTCATCACGCCGATCATCACCAACCCCAAGAAGGCCGCGGAGGCCCTCGAATGGGTCGTCAAGGAGATGGACGCGCGCTACGACGACCTGGCCACGTTCGGGTTCAAGCACATCGACGACTTCAACAAGGCCGTCCGCGCCGGGGAGGTCACCGTCCCGGCGGGCAGCGAACGGCGCCTGGCGCCCTATCCGTACCTGCTGGTCGTCGTCGACGAGCTCGCCGACCTCATGATGGTCGCCCCCCGGGACGTCGAGGCCTCCATCCAGCGCATCACCCAGCTCGCGCGCGCCGCCGGCATCCACCTGATCCTGGCCACGCAGCGGCCCTCGGTGGACGTCGTCACCGGCATCATCAAGGCCAACGTCCCCAGCCGCCTCGCCTTCGCGACCTCGTCGCTGCAGGACTCCCGCGTCATCCTGGACACCCCCGGCGCGGAGAAGCTCATCGGCCAGGGCGACGCCCTGTTCCATCCCATGGGCAAGTCCAAGCCGATGCGCGTCCAGGTCGCCTGGGTCAACGAGTCGGAGATCCACAAGGTCGTCGACCACGTCAAGACGCAGATGAAGCCGACCTACCGCGAGGACGTCACCGTCACCGCGGCCAAGAAGCAGATCGACGACGACATCGGGGACGACCTCGACGTGCTGCTGCAGGCGGCCGAGCTCGTGGTCACCACCCAGTTCGGATCGACCTCCATGCTCCAGCGCAAGCTGCGCGTGGGCTTCGCCAAGGCCGGTCGTCTGATGGACCTGCTCGAGTCGCGGGAGATCGTCGGCCCCTCCGAGGGGTCGAAGGCGCGCGACGTGCTCGTGCATCCCGACGACCTCGCCGGTGCCATCGCGCGCATCACCGGCGGCGACGAGCCGTCCGCGGCGCCTGCCGCGCCGGCCCCCGCCGCAGCGCCGGAGGCGCCCGACGCCGCCGCCGATTCCGACCGCTACGGGGAGGATCCGCTGGCGCACGACACCGGCGACGTCGCCCCCGACTACTACGACGACGTCGACGGGGACTCCGACGACGGCGACGACGCCTGGCAGCTGACCGGGCGCTGAGCGCCCGGTCCGGGACCCGGCCGCCCCGGGACGAAGGAGCACAGATGACCACGAACGACCAGGCGCCCCCGGTGCCCCTGTGGAACATCGCGAACATCCTCACGATGGTCCGCTGCGCGATGGTGCCGGTGCTCGTCGTGCTCGCGATCCTGTACCCCGACACGGTCGGCGGTCGACTTCTGATCACCGCCGTGTTCGTGGTCGCGATGATCACCGATTTCCTGGACGGGCATCTGGCCCGCAGCCGAGGCCTGATCACCGACTTCGGGAAGATCGTCGACCCCATCGCCGACAAGGCCATGACCGGCGCCGCGCTGGTCATGCTGTCGGTGTGGGACTACGTGCCCTGGTGGATGACCGTGCTGATCCTGGTGCGCGAGTTCGGGATCACGATCATGCGCTTCACGATCCTGAAGTACGGGGCGCTGCCGGCGAACATGGCCGGCAAGGCCAAGACGATGGTGCAGACCATCGCCATCACCTTCTGCCTGCTGCCCTTCGAGCTGTGGTGGGGCCCGGCGCGGTGGATCGGTCTGGCCCTCGTGCTGCTGGCCGTGGTCCTCACCGTCTGGTCGGGAGCCGTGAACCTCAAGGACGGCCTGCGCCTGCGCCGGGAGGCGCTGGCCCGGGGCGCGGGAGCATGAGCGATCAGGACCTCCCGGCAGGACCTGACCTGGTCATCGCCCGGGCCTCCGCCGCAGGGCTCATGATCGCCACCGCCGAGTCGCTCACCGGAGGCGCGCTCGTCTCGCGTCTGGTGGACGTCCCCGGCGCGAGCCGCTGCCTGGCCGGCGGCGCCGCCTGCTACTCGTACACCGCCAAGTCCCGGGTGCTCGGGGTCGACGCCGCCATGCTCGAGCGCGACGGGGCCGTCAACGAGGCCACGGCGCGCCAGATGGCCGAGGGCGCGCTGGACGCCTATGCGGCCGATGTGGCGGTCTCCACCACCGGGGTGGCCGGGCCGGGCCCCGACGGCCGCGGCGTGCCGGCCGGCACGGTCCACATCGCCGTGGCGCGCCGCGGGGGCGGGACCCGGGCGCTCGTGCTGCAGCTGGACGGCGACCGGACGGAGGTCCGCGCGCAGGCCGTCGCCGCCGCCCTGGACGCTCTCGCCCGCGCCCTGCCCAAGGTCCCCGCCACGGCCTGAGACCGCCGGCGCCGCGCCCTCCGGCCGCGCCGGAAGGTCGCCCGGGTCACCTCCGGGGCCCCGGGGGACCGGACGGTCCCGGCACGCGATGCCGGGGCTGCGACCAGGCACGGCACCGCCCGCGGGAGGCTCTGTGTGAACGGGCACAGTGTTCTCCCACGGCGGAGCACTAGGATCGGGAACACTCGTGAGGCGCTTCGCGTTGGAGCTGGTGTGATGAGCACGATGACCACCATGACCAGTCCTCGGTCCACCCGCCCGGCTTCCGGCCGGGGGATCGCTGCTCCGGGCCGTCGACCCCTGCGGTCCCTGCCGACGACGAAGATCGCACGAGCCGACGACCACGCGGCGCCGAGCGCGCCGCACGACGCCAGGAAAGGAGGCCGCCCCGTGGTCCTCTTCCGACAGGAGCTCGGAGACGTCCTGCGCGACGCCCGTCGTGCCCAGGGCCGTACGCTGCGCCAGGTCTCCTCGGACGCCCGGGTCTCCCTGGGCTACCTCAGCGAGATCGAGCGCGGCCAGAAGGAGGCCTCCAGCGAGCTGCTGACCTCCGTGACCGGCGCGCTGGGCCTTCCGCTGTCCTTCGTGCTGCGCGAGGTCTCCGAGCGCATCGCGATCGCCGAGGGCGTGGCCGTCCCGGACACCGTCCCGGACGACCTCGCCGGGCACGCCCCCAGCCTCGTGGGCGCCCGCTGAGGTGCGGCGCAGCGAGTTCGACGAGCTGGCCGACCACGTGTTCGGCCGCGTGCTCGCGGTGACCTACCGCCGGGACGTCGTGCTCGAGGAGGTCGGCGGTCTGACCGCCGAGAGCGCCCTCGAGCAGGGCGTCCCGGTGCGCGCGGTCTGGACCGCGCTGTGCGACGCGATGGACGTCCCGGAGCGCGACCGCTGGGAGGTCCCGCAGGAGGCCCGCCGCCGCTGACGGCCTCCGCAGGATCCGACACGCCCGGCGTGTCGGAGGGCAGAGGTCGCATCTCGAACAGGTGTTCGGGTACTGTGGGTCGCAGACGACCGGCGGGCCCGGACCGATGCAGCCTCCGCTGCTCCTCCCCAGCACGGGGTTCTCCACAGCGGGGGCAGGCTGCGGCTCGACTGTCGGAACGCCGACCTACTGTGGCCGCATACGTTCGAAACCGCCGGCGAGCCGGCCCCGTGGAAGGAATCCGATCATGGCTAAGTCCGCACCGAAGGAGCGCGCGTCGACCCTCGACGCCGCGCTCGCCCAGATCGACCGCCAGTTCGGCAAGGGGTCGATCATGCGCCTGGGGGACGACACCCGTCCTCCGATCGAGGTGATCCCCACCGGCTCCGTCGCCCTGGACGCGGCGCTCGGCATCGGCGGCCTGCCCCGCGGGCGCATCGTCGAGATCTACGGCCCGGAGTCCAGCGGCAAGACGACCGTCGCCCTGCACGCCGTGGCGAGCGCCCAGCGCAACGGGGGCATCGCGGCCTTCATCGACGCCGAGCACGCCCTGGATCCCGACTACGCCAAGAAGCTCGGCGTCGACACCGACGCCCTGCTCGTCTCCCAGCCGGACACGGGGGAGCAGGCGCTCGAGATCACCGACATGCTGGTGCGCTCGGGGGCGCTGGACGTCATCGTCATCGACTCCGTGGCGGCGCTCGTGCCCAAGGCGGAGATCGAGGGCGAGATGGGCGACTCCCACGTCGGCCTGCAGGCCCGCCTCATGTCGCAGGCGCTGCGCAAGCTCGCCGGAGCCCTCTCCTCGACGGGCACCACGGCGATCTTCATCAACCAGCTGCGCGAGAAGATCGGCGTGTTCTTCGGCAGCCCGGAGACCACCACGGGCGGCAAGGCGCTGAAGTTCTACGCCTCGGTGCGCATGGACATCCGTCGTATCGAGACGCTGAAGACGGGCACCGACTCCGTCGGCAACCGCACCCGCGTCAAGGTCGTGAAGAACAAGATGGCGCCGCCCTTCAAGCAGGCGGAGTTCGACATCCTCTACGGCGAGGGCATCTCCCGCGAGGGCGGCCTGATCGACCTGGGCGTCGAGCACGGGATCGTGCGCAAGTCCGGGGCCTGGTTCACCTATGAGGGGGACCAGCTGGGCCAGGGCAAGGAGAACGCCCGCCAGTTCCTCAAGGACAACCCGGATCTGGCCGTCGAGGTCGAGCACAAGATCCTGCGCACCCTCGGCGTGGGGCAGTACGCGGCGGAGGACGCCGCGGCGGCCGAGGCCGACGACCTCGTCGAGGACGAGCTCATCGACGAGGACGTCCCGGCGACCATCTGAGGTTCCGCGGCCGGGCGGCGCGATCGCCCGCCCGGCCTGCCGGACCCCGGCGCGGGCCGGATCCTGCCTCCCGCAGGGTCCGGCCCGCGCGCCCTCATCACCCCCGACCGAACAGGACGCACCCGTGACCCAGGACCGGCAGAGCATCGCCGCCGGGGGCGGCGCCATGGACGGGGACTCGGCGGTGCGTGCGGAGCTCGCGCGGCGCACCCAGGCGATCCTCGACGCACCGCGCCGCGAGGTCGACCCGGCCGCGCGCGAGCGCGAGAAGCGCATCGTCTCGGAATGCCGCTACCTCATGCGCCTGCTGGCCGGGCGCCGGCGCAGCGAGGGGGAGCTGCGCGCCCGGCTCGACGAGCGCGAGGTCCCTGCGGATCTCGCGCACGAGGTGATGGCGCGCACCCGTCGCGCCGGGCTGATCGACGACGCGGAGTTCGCCCGGGAGTGGATCGCGCAGCGGCGTGCGCGCAAGGGGCTCAGCGACCGGGCCCTGCGCGAGGAGCTCCAGCAGCGCGGCGTCTCCACGGCCGACCAGGACGAGGCCTTCGCCGCCCTCACCGGCAGCGGACCTCTCGAGGAGGACCCGTCCCTGGCCGAGGAGGAACGCTGCCGGGAGCTCGTCCGCGAGCGGCTGCGGCGAGAAGCACACGGCCCCGCCTCCGATCCGCAGCGGCGCGGCCAGATCGCCCGACGCCTGGACGCCTACCTGCGCCGGCGGGGCTACGACGGGTCGCTGGCCGTCCGGGTGATCTCCAGCGAGATGCGCGCCCGCGAGCTGTGACCCGCGCCCGGCGCACCGGTGCGCGGGTCGCGCTGCGGGGACCAGCCCGCGCCCCCGGGACCAGCCCGCGCCGCCGGGATCAGTCCTCGACGATCGGGGCCAGCGGCGTGGCGGCCACGGTGCGGCGGGTGCGCGCGCTGCGACGCTGCACCCACACCGCCAGGCGCGAGAGCGCGATGTTCAGCGCGATGTACACCGCCGCGCCCACGGCCAGCAGCGGCAGCAGGTAGGCGGCGTTGGTGAGGGCGTCCGTGACCCGGGAGACCTGTCGCAGCAGCTCCGCATAGCCGACGATGTAGCCCAGCGACGAGTCCTTCACCAGCACCACGCCCTGCGCGATGAGCGAGGGCAGCATCATGCGCACCGCCTGCGGGAGCTGGATGTCGCGGTAGGTGAGGAACGATCCCATCCCCAGCGACTGCGCCGCTTCCGTCTGCCCCTTCGGCAGCGCGGCGATGCCGGCGCGGAGGATCTCCGCGAACACGGCCCCGTTGTAGAGGACCAGGCCGAACACGACGGCCATGAGCGGGCTCGCCCCCGGCAGCACGAGGACGCCGAACAACATCACCAGCACCACGGGCAGGGCGCGGAACACCTCGACCGCCACGGCGACGGCGCCCCGCACCACCGCGAAGGGCGAGGTGCGCAGGGACACCAGTGCCACGGCCAGCAGCAGTGCCAGCGGCAGGGAGATGACCGCGGCCAGCAGCGTGCTGCCCAGGCCCCGGAAGATCGCCATCCAGATGTGCTGGACCTCGTAGCCCGCGAAGTTCGGGGGCGCCTCGATGAGTATCCGCCAGCGGTCGTCGAAGACGCCGTTGGCCGCCAGCCGCCAGATCAGCGCGCCCGCGCCGAGGAGGACCACCACGCCCAGCACCCAGGAGATCAGCCGCTCCCGGCGCTTCTCCTCGGGCCCGGCGACGTCGTACAGGATCGGTCCGGTGCTCATCGGCCGAACACCGCCTTCCGTTCCAGAGCGGCCGCCACGCGCCCCAGCGGGATGCAGATGACCAGGTAGCACAGGGCGATCCCGATGAGGATCGTGATGACATCGGCCGAGTACGCGTTGGTCAGGCGCTTGGACAGCGCGAACAGCTCGAGCACGCTGAAGGCGCCGGCGACCGAGGTGTTCTTCACCAGGGCGATGAACACGCTGATCAGCGGCGGGATGGCGGTGCGGAAGGCCTGGGGGAGGACCACCAGGCCCAGGTTCTGCCCGAAGGACATGCCCAGCGAGCGCGCCGCCTCCGCCTGCCCGGGGGCGACGGAGTTGATGCCCGAGCGCACGGCCTCGGCGACGAACGCCGCCGTGTAGCAGGTCAGGGCGATCACGGCGGCGACCTTGTAGCTGAAGGAGAACCCCATCGACGGGGTGACGAAGACGTAGAAGAAGAACACGATCGTCAGCGGGGTGTTGCGCAGGAACTCCGTGTACCCCGTCGCGATGATGCGCAGGGGCAGGAACGGGCTCACGCGCATCCCGGCGAGCACGGTGCCCAGCACGAGGGCGAGGAGGCCGGAGATCCCGGCGAGGGACAGCGTCGTGAGGAACGCGTCCCAGATCGCCGAGCGCTGCTCGAACAGATGGTCCATTCACGAGCTCCTGATCGGGCAGGGGCCGGGCCGGGCGTGCGCCGGGCCCCTGCCGCAGGTGGGAAGGGGAGGAGGGGGAGTCGGATCAGTAGCGGTCCACGGCCGGGGGCTCCGGCGTGGGCAGCACGGTGCCGGCGGTGCTCTCCCAGGCAGCCGCCCAGGTGCCGTCCGCGTACGACTCCTCGAGCACGTCGTTGATGAAGCTGCGGAAGTCGTCGTCGCCCTTCTTCAGCCCGATCCCGTACGGCTCCTCGGTGAAGGTCGCGCCGTCCCCCGCCATCTTGAGGTTCTCCTTGTCGGCGGCGACGAAGCCGGCGAGGATGACGTTGTCGGTGGTGACCGCGTCGATCTGGCCGTTGTTCAGCTCCACCACGCACTTGGAGTACGTGTCGAAGGTGACCAGCTCCGCGTCGGGGTGGTTGGTGGCGATGTACTCCGCGGGCGTGGAGCCCTCCACGGAGCAGACCTTCGTCCCGGCGATCGAGTCCTCGCCGGTGATGGTGTCGTTGTCCGCCGCGACCATGAGCGCCTGGCCGGCGATGTAGTACGGCCCCGCGAAGTCGACGACCTCCTTGCGGGTGTCGTTGATGGTGTAGGTCGCGACGACGAGGTCGACCTGGCCGCCCTCGATGAAGGGCTCGCGGTTGGCCGAGACCGTCTCGAGCCACTCGATGTTCTCCGGGGCGATGCCGAGCTTGCCGGCGATGATCTTGCCGATCTCGACGTCGAAGCCGACCGGGTCGCCGTCGGGGCCGGCCTGGCCGAACAGGGGCTGGTCGAACTTCGTGCCGATGGTGATGGCGCCCGCCTCGGCGAGGCGGGCCATGGTCGAGCCCTCGGGGAACGCCGACGGGTCGACCTCCTCGACGGGCGGGTCCTCGGAGCCGCCGCCGCAGGCGGCCAGGGCGAGGGAGGCGGCGGCTGCGGCGCCGCCGCCGAGCAGGATGCGTCGTGTCAGGTCCATGGTGTTCTCCTTCGAAGGGCGGGCGTGCCCGCGGTGATGTTCAGTGGTCGAGGATCTTGGAGAGGAAATCCTGGGCCCGCTCGCTGCGCGGGGCGGTGAAGAACTGCTCGGGAGGCTGGATCTCGACGATGCGCCCGGCATCCATGAAGACCACGCGGTCGGCGGTGCGGCGGGCGAAGCCCATCTCGTGGGTGACCACGACCATGGTCATGCCGGACTTCGCGAGGTCCGTCATCACGGTGATGACCTCGTTGATCATCTCGGGGTCCAGGGCGGAGGTGGGCTCGTCGAAGAGCATCACCTTGGGCTTCATCGCCAGGGAGCGGGCGATCGCGACGCGCTGCTGCTGCCCGCCGGAGAGCTGCGCGGGAAGCTTGTCCGCCTGATCGGCGACGCCCACCCGCTCCAGCAGCTCCCTGCCCTCGCGCTCGGCCTGGGCCCGCGGCACCTTCTTCACCTTGATCGGGGCGACGGTCACGTTGTCCAGCACGGACTTGTGGGCGAAGAGGTTGAAGGACTGGAAGACCATCCCCACCTCGGATCGCAGCCGGGCGAGGCCGGGGCCGGAGGTCGGCAGCAGCTCGCCGTCGATGCGGATCTCGCCCTCGTCGATCGTCTCCAGGCGGTTGATGGTGCGGCACAGCGTCGACTTGCCGGAGCCGGAGGGCCCCAGCACGACCACGACCTCCCCGGCCGTGACCTCGAGCTCGATGTCCCGCAGCACGTGGAGATCCCCGAAGTGCTTCTGCACGCCGTGCAGCGACAGCAGGGCAGGTGCCGTCGCCGCCGACCCCTCGGGCGCCGGTTGTGTGATCTGGGTCATCCCCCAAACCTATGCCATGACGGGCCGCGATGCGCGCCGACCTGCCGCGCTGTTACGGCACGGTGACCTTCGCGGCCATCTGCCGGAACCGTCCCCGGCGGCGGCTGTGATCCCTCCCGGGCGTGCCCGCGGCGGCATGCCGGGAGGGGGCCCGCCGCCGTACCCTGGAGCCATCATGTCGACGATCACCGCCCCGATCCCCGCCCCCGATGTGGCCGGTCCCCGCGGCACCTACCAGGTGCGCACCTTCGGCTGCCAGATGAACGTGCACGACTCCGAGCGCCTGACCGGACTGCTCGAGGGCGCCGGCTACGTCGCCGCGCCCCCGGAGGCCGATGCCCAGCGCGGCGAGGTGGACATCGTCGTGTTCAACACCTGCGCCGTGCGCGAGAACGCGGACAACAAGCTCTACGGCAACCTCGGCGCGCTGCGTCCGGCCAAGAGGGCCAACCCGGACATGCAGATCGCCGTGGGCGGCTGCCTCGCGCAGAAGGACCGCGCCGGCATCGTGGAGAAGGCCCCCTGGGTCGACGTCGTCTTCGGCACCCACAACATCGGCTCCCTCCCGGTGCTGCTGGAGCGGGCCCGGCACAACGCCGAGGCGCAGGTCGAGATCCTCGAGTCCCTCGAGGTCTTCCCCTCCACCCTGCCCACCAAGCGCGAGAGCTCGTACGCGGCCTGGGTGTCCATCAGCGTCGGCTGCAACAACACCTGCACCTTCTGCATCGTGCCCGCGCTGCGCGGGAAGGAGAAGGACCGCCGGCCCGGCGACATCCTCGCCGAGGTCCGCCAGGTGGTCGAGGCCGGTGCCCTCGAGGTCACCCTGCTGGGCCAGAACGTGAACTCCTACGGCGTGGAGTTCGGCGACCGGGGCGCCTTCGCCAAGCTGCTGCGCGCCTGCGGGGAGATCGAGGGCCTCGAGCGGATCCGCTTCACCTCCCCGCACCCGGCGATGTTCACGGACGACGTGATCGACGCGATGGCCCAGACGCCCGCGGTGATGCCGCAGCTGCACATGCCCCTGCAGTCCGGCTCCGATGCGGTGCTGAAGGCGATGAAGCGCTCCTACCGCTCCACGAAGTTCCTCAGCATCCTCGACCGCGTGCGGGCGCAGATCCCCGACGCCGCGATCACCACCGACATCATCGTCGGCTTCCCCGGCGAGACGGAGGACGACTTCCAGCGCACCCTCGAGGTGGTCGAGGCTTCCCGGTTCGCGAGCGCCTTCACCTTCCAGTACTCGATCCGGCCCGGCACGCCGGCCGCGACCATGGAGGACCAGATCCCCAAGGAGGTCGTCCAGGAGCGCTACGAGCGGCTGATCGCCCTGCAGGATCGGATCGCCCACGAGGAGAACCAGGCGCGGGAGGGCTCCGTCGTCGAGGTCCTCGTCGCCGAGGGCGAGGGGGACCGGGACGACCTGACCCGCCGCATCTCCGGACGGGCCCGGGACAACCGCCTGGTGCACCTGTCCCTGCCGGCCGATCTGCCCGCCGCGCAGCGCCCGCGTCCGGGCGATCTCGTCACCGCGACCGTCACCCGCGGGGCACCGCACTACCTGCTGGCCGACAGCGCCCTGTCCCTGCCCGGGACGGCGTGGCACGCGCTGCCGGAGACGGCCTACTCCCTGCGCCGCACCCGCAGCGGCGATGCCTGGGAGGCGGGTTCCGCGGGCCTGGACGGCGGCTGCGGCACCGGATCCTCCTGCGGCACCGGCAGCGCCCCCGCCGGCCCGGTGACCCTCGGCCTGCCCACCCTGCGGTCGCGCTGAGGCGGAGCCGACCGGCCACGAGGAAGGGCGCGCACCCCGGGAGGTGCGCGCCCTTCGTCGTGGCCGGTCCCGCCGTGGGCGGCTGGTGCCTCAGTCCGAGGCGGGGCCGAGGTCCGAGCCCAGGCGCGCCTCGATCTCGCGGAAGAAGGAGATCACCGTGGAGAGCCCGCACTCGATCGCCCGATCGATCTGGGCATCGGCCGCGCCGCACAGGTAGTCGGTGTTGACCTCGCCGTACAGGGCCAGCACCGACTCCGATTCGCGGCGCACGTAGGCCTTGGGCCACACCCGGTTCATGTTCCACTCGTTGCAGAGCTTGATCATCTCGACCTTGCGGGAGATGTCCACGGAGTGGTTCCAGCGCCCACGGGTCTGCAGCACGCTGCGATGCGCCCCGGCCAGCAGGATGTGGAAGCGGTAGTCGTCGAACCGCGCCCGGAGCACCTCGGGGTGCTCCTCGTCCCGGACGAAGGAGTACCCCAGACGCGTCAGGCTCTGCTCGACGCGCTCGAGCGTGATCGCGGGGAGCTCGCCGGCTCCGGCGGAGGGGTGCGGGGCGCCATGTACGGCAGTCACATCGGACCTCAGGGGGACGAAGGGGCTCAGCGAACCGGATCGGACGGATCGGCCCACACCCTACCCCGTTCCCGGCCCGGACGGACGGGGCGCCGGTCACGCTCCGATGCCCCGACGACATGCCCGCGTGCAGGGGAGACCAGTACAGTGCGGACCATGCACCCCGCGCCCCTCGTCGCCGTCGTCGGCGCGACCGCGACCGGGAAGTCCGACCTCGCCGTGCGGCTGGCCGAGGAGCTGGACGGCGAGGTCGTCAACGCCGATGCCCTCCAGCTGTACCGCGGCATGGACATCGGCACCGCGAAGATCACCGCGGCCGAGCGTCGCGGCGTGCCCCACCACCTCCTGGACGTGCTGGACGTGACCGAGGAGGCCAGCGTCAGCGCCTACCAGCGCGATGCCCGCGCCGCGGTCGCCGGGATCCGGCGCCGCGGGCGGACCCCGATCGTCGTCGGCGGCTCGGGCCTGTACGTCCGCGCGCTGCTGGACGACATCGAGTTCCCTCCCACCGATCCGGCCGTGCGCGCCGAGCTCGAGGACCGGGCCCGCCGGATCGGCGCCCCGGCCCTGCACCGCGAGCTCGCCGAGCGCGACCCCGAGGCGGCCGCCGGCATCGGCGTGCAGGACGCACGGCGCATCGTCCGCGCTCTCGAGGTGGGCCGCCTGACCGGTCGCCCCTTCCGCGCCTTCCTCCCGCGGCCGGTGCTCCACGACCCGGCCACCGTGCAGATCGGCCTCAGCCGCCCGCGCGATCAGCTGCACGCGCGGATCGCCCGCCGGGTGGACCGGATGGTCGCGGCGGGACTGCTCGCGGAGACGGCGGCGCTGCGGGCGCAGGGCCTGGACCGGTCGGTCACCGCCCGCCGCGCCATCGGCTACGAGCAGGCGCTCGCCGTCCTCGACGGCACCATGTCCTGCGCGCAGGCGATCGAGGCGACGGCGGCGGGCACCCGGCGCCTGGTGCGCAAGCAGGACACCTGGTTCCGCCGCGATGCCCGCGTTCACTGGATCGAGGCCTCCGACGATCTCGAGGAGACCACCGCCGCCGCCCTGTCCCGCCTCGCCGAGGGGTGGGAGGCGCAGGTCACGGCGCCCGCCGCCGAGTCGGACTAGGGTCGGAGCATGACCACTCCGCGCGCGCACGCCCTCCCCGCCTCCCTCCGCTCGCAGGCGGGCCTGCGCGTGACCAAGGGGCATGGCACCTTCAACGACTTCGTCCTGGTCGACGACCCCGACGGCGAGCTCTCGCTGGATGCGCAGCACGTGAGGGGCCTGGCGGATCGCCGCGGCGGGCTGGGCGGCGACGGGGTGATCCGCGTGGTCCGCACCTGCTCCGCCGGGGTCGACGCCCCGGCCGATGCTCCCGAGTGGTTCATGGACTACCGCAACGCCGACGGCTCGATCGCCGAGATGTGCGGCAACGGGGTGCGGGTGTTCGCGGCGTACCTGGACCGGGCCGGGCGCGCCCCGGAGGGCATCTTCCCGATCTGGACGCGCTCCGGCGTGCGCACCGTCGAGATCCTCGAGCGTCCCGGGGCGGAGGGGCCGGGCGCCTGGCAGGTCCGCGTGGGCATGGGCCCGGCCCGGATCGGGGACACGCCCCGCACCCTCGAGCTGGCCGGCCGCCGCCTGCCCACCACCGACGTCGACATGGGCAACCCCCATGCCGTCGCGATCCTCCCCGCGGAGATCGACCTCGACGGCATCGACCTCGAGCGCCGTCCCGAGCTCGCGCCCTTCCCCGAGTCCGGGGTGAACATCGAGCTGGTCAGCCTCCGCGGCCCGCGGCACGCCGCGCTGCGGGTGCACGAGCGCGGCGTCGGCGAGACGCTGAGCTGCGGGACCGGCACGGTCGCCGCGGCGGTCGTGGCGGCCCGATCCGTCGGGGAGGAGGGCGGCGCCCCCTGGCGGATGGACGTGCCCGGCGGGACGCTCACCGTCGGCTGGACCGAGGACGGGCAGACCACCCTCAGCGGCCCGGCGGAGCTCATCGCCGAGGTGACTCTGCTGGCTTGAGCCGCCGGCCCGGACCGACCGCCGGGTGCTCCCGAGCCGGGTGCTCCCGGGTCCGCCGGGACGGCTCAGCCGTGTTCGGGGCCGACCTCGAGGATCCGGAAGCCCTTGGCGCTGGCCGCCTTGCGCACCGGGCGCGAGGGCAGCTGCCCGGCGAGCCAGGCCGCCAGCGGGTCCGCACCCAGGTTCCTGCCGACCACGAGCGCCATCCATCCCTCGGGGGTGAGCCGGGCCGACCAGTCCATCAGGAGCTCGTGCAGCGCCTCCTTGCCGATGCGGATCGGCGGGTTGGACCAGATCACCTCGGCCGTCAGCTGCGCGGGGACCTCCTCGGGGGAGACCACGCGCACCGTCGACAGGCCCAGCCTCCGCGCGTTCTCGGCCGTGAGCTCGCGGGCGCGCTCGGAGACGTCCACCGCCCACACCTCGGAGGCCGGGTGCAGCAGCGCGGCGCTCAGCGCGATCGGGCCCCATCCGCAGCCCACGTCGACGATCCGGGCGCCCTCCGGGACCGCCGGCAGCACGTCCAGACGGTCCAGCAGCACGGCGGTGGCCTTGTCCAGGCCGGCGCCGCTGAACACGCCCCGCGCCGAGACGAGGTCCCGCTCGGCGCCGGCCAGGCGCACCCGCAGCGGGTGGCGGGAGTCGTCGGTGCCGCTGGTGGGGGAGAAGTAGTGCTCGCTCACCCCCGCAGGATACGGGGACCGCGCCGCCCGCCTGCGGCGTGGCCGGGGCGATAAATCCCTCGACCCCGGGCGCCGAGGGTGGGAAACTGGATCACCAGCACCCCCGACAGAGAGCAGGACCGATCAGTGCCCATCGCCTTCCATCCTGATCCCGATCGCACCGAGGACGTCACCGCCGACGCCCCCGCTGAGCAGACGGGCGGTGGGAGCCGATCCACGGAGCGCTCCCGCGACCCTCTGACCGAGCGGATCCTCGCCCGCGGGGACGCCTCCGTCTCCTCGGTGACCTACAGCTCGACGTCCGACGGCGACCAGTTCGACCTCGCCGACCGCCAGGCCCTGCGCCGCGTCGCCGGGCTGCGCACCGACATCGAGGACGTCACCGAGGTCGAGTACCGCCAGCTGCGCCTGGAGCGCGTGGTCCTGGCCGGCCTGTTCACCACCGGCAACGTGGAGGACGCCGAGAACTCCCTGCGGGAGCTCGCGGCGCTCGCCGAGACCGCCGGCTCCGAGGTCCTCGACGGCGTCATGCAGCGTCGGGCCCACCCGGACCCGGCGACCTTCCTCGGCAAGGGCAAGGCGCAGGAGCTGGCCGAGGTCGTCGCCGAGACCGGCGCCGACACGGTGATCGCCGACGGCGAGCTGGCCCCCAGCCAGCGCCGCGCCCTCGAGGACATCGTCAAGGTCAAGGTCGTCGACCGCACGGCGCTGATCCTGGACATCTTCGCCCAGCACGCCAAGTCCCGCGAGGGCAAGGCGCAGGTCGAGCTGGCCCAGCTCGAGTACCTCCTGCCGCGACTGCGCGGCTGGGGCGACTCGATGTCCCGCCAGGCCGGTGGCCGCGTGGCCGCCGGCGGCGCGGGCATGGGCTCGCGCGGACCCGGCGAGACGAAGATCGAGCTGGACCGTCGCCGCATCCGCACCCGGATGTCCAAGCTGCGCCGGGAGATCAAGGAGATGGCTCCCGGCCGCGAGGCCAAGCGGGCCGACCGCAAGCGCCGCGAGGTGCCCGCCGTCGCCATCGCCGGGTACACCAACGCGGGGAAGTCCTCCCTGCTGAACCGGCTCACCGGAGCCGGGGTCCTCGTCGAGAACGCGCTGTTCGCGACCCTGGACCCCACGGTGCGCCGGTCCCAGACCCCGGACGGCCGCGAGTTCACCTTCGCCGACACGGTCGGCTTCGTGCGACACCTCCCGACGGAGCTGGTCGAGGCGTTCCGCTCGACGCTCGAGGAGGTCGGGGACGCCGATCTCCTGCTGCACGTGGTCGACGCCTCGCACCCCGATCCCGAGGGGCAGATCCGGGCGGTGCGGGACGTGCTGGCCGACATCGACGGATTCGACGTGCCGGAGGTGATCGTCCTGAACAAGGCCGACATCGCCGAGCCCGAGACCATCGCGCGGCTGCGCAGCCAGGTCGAGGACTGCATCGTCGTCTCCGCCCGCAGCGGGGAGGGGATCGAGGAGCTGCGCCAGCTCATCGCCGACCGCCTCCCTCGCCCGGAGGTCGAGGTGGACCTGCTCGTGCCGTACACCCGCGGCGATCTCATCTCCCGGGCCCACTCCAGCGGGGAGGTCCTGGACGAGGAGCACCGCAGCGAGGGGACCCGCCTGCATGCCCGGGTCGATGCGGCGCTCGCCGCGGAGCTGCAGGCGCAGGCCGTGCACGTGGCCTGAGAGCCCGCGACCATCCCCGCGCGGCGGGCCCGGGATCCCGGGCCCGCCGCGCGGTCGTCGTGCCGCCGCAGCGCTCCCGGATGTGTCCACGGCGACGCTCCGCACGGCTCTCTCATCCCCGGGCGCGGGCCCGGACGGAGCTAGGCTTGAGCAATGCCCACCGCCCCGGACGAGACCGATGTCGCCATCGACGTGAAGACCCTCATGGCCCGGGCGATCGACGCCATCGGCGGCAGCGAACGCCCAGGTCAGGCGCGGATGGCAGAGGCCGTCGACGTGGCGATGCGCGAGCGGCGGCACCTCCTGGTCCAGGCCGGGACCGGCACCGGGAAGTCGCTGGCCTACCTCGTGCCCGCGCTGCATCACGCGGTCACCGGGGAGCGGCCCGTGGTCGTCTCCACCGCCACCATCGCCCTGCAGAGCCAGATCATCCGCAAGGACCTGCCGCGGATCGTCGAGGCGCTGGCCGATCATCTGCCGCGGCGGCCCACCTTCGCGCTGCTCAAGGGCCGCAGCAACTATCTGTGCAAGCACAAGATGGAGGGCGGGTACCCCAGCGATCTCGAGCCCGGGGCACTGTTCGCGGAGTCCGCCGCCCGCGGGGGAGAGCGCGGCGAGCGGCTGGGCGATCAGGTCAAGCGCCTGCGCAGCTGGGCGGAGGAGACCGACACGGGGGACCGCGACTCCCTCGAGGCGCCCGTCTCCGACCGCGCCTGGCGGCAGGTCTCGGTCACCGGCAACCAGTGCCTGGGGCAGACCTGCCCGCTGGTGCAGTCGTGCTTCGCCGAGCGCAGCCGCGAGGTCGCCCGCGAGGTCGATGTGATCGTGACCAACCATGCCCTGCTGGCCGTGGACGCGTTCGACCGCCACGGGATCATCCCCGAGCACGATGTGGTCGTGCTCGACGAGGCCCACGATCTCGCCTCCCGCGTCACCAGCGCCATCACCGAGCACCTCTCCCCGGGCATGGTGCGCGGCGCCGTCCGCGAGCTGAGGTCGCTGGGGGTGGCCGCCACCGCCCTCGACGACGCCGGGGAGGAGCTGCGCGCGGCCCTGGAGGAGATGCCCGACGGCCGCGTCATCGGCGACCTTCCCGCGCGCATGTCCGATGCGCTGACCACGCTGCGCACCGAGGCGCGCGGGGCGCATGCGGATGCCAAGGAGGCCGGGGACGAGTCGCTCGCGGGGACCGCGGGCGCCCGCAAGGCCGTCCGGTCGATCCTGCAGGAGATCATCGACGTCTGCGAACGTGCCGTGACCCCGGACGAGGACGATGTCGTGGCCATCTCCCGGTCCGATGCGACGGGGCGCACCAGCCTCACCATCGCCCCCATGTCCGTGGCCACGGCGCTGCGCGGAGCGATCCTCGAGGAGCGCACCGCGGTGCTGACCTCGGCCACCCTGGCCCTCGGCGGGCGTTTCGAGCAGCCTGCCGGCGCGGTGGGCCTGCGTGCTGCGGACCGCCAGGACCCGGATCGGCGCGGCGGCGCCCGGAACGCGAGCCATTGGGCCGGCCTCGATGTGGGCAGCCCCTTCGACTACCCGCGCCAGGGCATCCTCTACATCGCCTCGCACCTGCCGCAGCCCGGTCGGGAGGGCCCGTCCCTGGACATGCTCGATCACCTGACCGAGCTCATCGAGGCCTCCCGCGGCGGTGCGCTGTGCCTGTTCTCCTCGCGCCGCGGGGCGGAGCTCGCCGCCGAGCACGTGCGGGCCCGCACGGACCTTCCCGTGGGGGTGCAGGGCGAGGACTCCATGTCCAACCTCGTGCGCGCCTTCGCCGCCGACGATGCGACGAGCCTGTTCGGCACCATCACCTTGTGGCAGGGCGTGGACGTGCCCGGTCGTGCCTGCCGCCTGGTCACCATCGACCGGATCCCGTTCCCGCGGCCGGACGAGCCCCTGGTGGCGGCGCGGCAGGAGCGGATCTCCGAGCGCGGCGGGAACGCCTTCATGTCGATCTCGGCGCAGCACGCCGCCCTGCTCATGGCCCAGGGCGCCGGCCGGCTGATCCGGACGGCGGAGGACCGGGGGATGGTCGCGGTGCTGGATCCGCGCCTGATGACCAAGCGCTATGGCTCGTTCCTGGTGCAGGCGATGCCGCCGCTGTGGCAGACCCGGGACCCGCAGGTCGCGCTCCAGGCCCTCGGTCGCCTCGCCGCGTCCGGCTGACCCCGTGTCCGACTGACCCCGCAGCCGGCTGACCCCGCGGTCGGCTGATCTTCGCGGCCGGCCCCGGAGGGTCGGCCCCCCGGCGGGTGCGGCGCGCAGACGCGTCTCAGACCGCTCGCAGCACCGCCACGACCTTGCCGAGGATCTCGGCGGAGTCGCCGAGGATCGGCGCGAACGACGGGTTGTGCGGCATCAGCCAGACGTGGCCGTCGCGCTGGGCGAAGGTCTTCACGGTCGCCTCGCCGTCGATCATGGCCGCGACGATCTCGCCCTTCTGGGCGACGGGCTGGCTGCGCACCACGACCCAGTCCCCGTCGCAGATCGCGGCGTCGATCATCGACTCCCCGACGACCTGGAGCAGGAAGAGGTCCCCGTCCCCGACGAGCTGCTGAGGGAGGGTGAAGACGTCCTCGACCTGCTCCTGGGCGGTGATCGGCACGCCCGCGGCGATGCGGCCCACCAGGGGGACGGGGACGCCCACGGTGCTCGGCATCGGCTCGCCGGGGGAGAGCTCGGGCTCGCCGCTCTCGTCCGGGAGCACGATCTCCATGGCGCGGGGGCGCTTGGGGTCCCGGCGCAGGAAGCCCTTGCGCTCGAGGACCCCGAGCTGGTGCGCGACGGAGGAGGACGAGGTCAGGCCGACGGCGTCGCCGATCTCCCGCATGGTGGGCGGGTAGCCGTGATCGGCGATCGCGGCGGCGATCTCCTCGAGGATCCGGCGCTGGCGATGGGTGAGGCCCGCCGTCGCGGAGGCGTCCTCCGCCTCCGGGGTGCTGGTGCTGCTCGGCGACATGGCGGGGCCTCCTGGCGTTCGACCGCGGCTTCGGATGTCGGACCCTCCTGGTGGAGTGATCCCACGAACAACAGTAGGCGCTGGAGGCGCTGTCACCAAACATGTGTTCGACATGTTCTTGCGTGTCGCGCCGCGGGGGCCTACAGTCGTACACGTATTCGATCGAACAGGAGTTCGGACATGGCCACGATCCTTTCCCTTCCCACCCGGGATGCCGCCGCCGTCGACGCTACCCCTCGACCGCGTGTTCGACTCGAGCTGACCCGCCGGGGGCGGGTGCTCGTCACCGGGGCCGCCTTCGTCCTCGGCGTGCTCGTCGCCCTCGCGCTGCTCCTCTTCGCCGGCGGCCCCTGGGCCTTCGCCGGTGCGACCGAGCACGGCCCCGTGGTGACGGTCGAGTCCGGGGACACCCTGTGGGCCTATGCCGAGTCCTATGCGCCCGAGGGGGTCGAGCCCCAGGCCTTCGTCGAGGAGGTCCGTCGCCTCAATGGGATGGAGACCCCGCGTCTGACCGCAGGCCAGGAGATCGTCCTGCCGCAGGGGGTCACCGCGCAGAAGTGAGGGCGGCGCGGCGCGCTGCCGGTAGGCTGGACGGGTGCACTGCCCGTTCTGCCGCAATCCTGACTCGCGCGTCGTCGACTCCCGGACCTCTGACGACGGCGCGACCATCCGTCGCCGCCGTCAGTGCACCGCCTGTTCCCGCCGGTTCTCCACCGTGGAGACCGCCTCCCTCTCGGTCGTGAAGCGATCCGGGGTGAGCGAGCCCTTCAGCAGGTCCAAGGTGATCTCCGGGGTGCGCAAGGCCTGCCAGGGCCGGCCGGTCAGCGATGACCAGCTCGCGGTGCTGGCCCAGCGCGTCGAGGACGCGATCCGCCAGCGCGGCCAGGCGGAGATCGAGGCGCACGAGGTGGGCCTCGCGATCCTCCAGCCGCTGCAGGATCTCGACCTGGTGGCCTACCTGCGCTTCGCGAGCGTGTACCAGTCCTTCGAATCGCTGGACGACTTCGAGGCCGCGATCGCGCGGCTGCGCGCCGAGGCGGCCGGGGGTGCATCCGGCGTCTGAGGGGTCCGGATCCGGGAATCGTGCGCGAGCCCGTCCGGTTCATGCATAAGATGTCTGCTGGCGCCTCACGAGGCGCCGACCGGATCGGCGGTCGCGGAGGGGAAGCCGCGGCCGCCGATCCTTCGTCCCGGCCCGGGACGCCCGGGGGGCGGGGCCCTCAGCCCTCCAGGCCGGCCGGCAGCGGTGCCGCATGCACGACGTCCAGCCGCCGCGTCGGGCGGGTCATCGCCACATACAGATCACCGGCCCCGTGCACGCCGTCCGAGACGAGCCGCGCCGGCTCGACCACGACGACGCCGTCGAACTCCAGGCCCTTGGCGTCCTGCGGCGACATCACCGCCACCTCGTCGTCCACGCCCGCGCTTCCCGAGCCCACGCGCGGCAGCCCCTCCTGCGCGCGCAGCGCCGCCACCAGCTCGCTCACCTGATCGGCCTCGACGATCACGGCGATGCGCCCGGTATCGGCCGAGAGCTGGTCGCGCACCGCGCGGACCACCTCGTCGGCGAGCTGCCCCGCCCGCGCAGGGCGCAGCACGGGATCCAGCTCGCCCTCGCGCACGGAGGAGACCGCCGTGACGGGGAGGTCGTGGCGCTCGGCCATGCGCTGGGCGGCATCCATGACCCGTCGCGGGGTGCGGTAGTTGACCGTGAGGTGCTCCACCTGGAGGCGGTCCTCGACATAGGGGGCCAGCACCGCCTCCCAGGAGGAGGTCCCGGCCGCCGAGGAGGTCTGGGCGACGTCCCCGACGACCGTGAAGGACTTGGTCGGGTTGCGGCGCATGAGGGCGCGCCACATCATCGGCGAATGCTCCTGGGCCTCGTCCACCACGATGTGCCCGTAGGTCCAGTCCCGCTCGGACCGCGCCCGTTCGGCCAGCGTGCGGCCGTCGCGCACCCGGGCGACCTGGTCGGCGAGGTCCTCCGCACGGACCATCCCGGAGGTGTCCACGTTCTCCAGGACCTCGCGCGCGTAGCTGACGTCCTGGCTGCGCTTCTCGCGGCGTCGTTCCGCCTCCGCGCGCGAGACCGAGTCGTCCTCGCCCAGGAGCTCGGCGACCTCGTCCAGCAGCGGGACGTCCTCGATGGTCCAGGGGGAGTCCTTGGGGCGCACCAGGTGCTGCAGCATCGCGGGGCGCAGGCTGCGCGGCGCGGCCGCGCGCAGCCGCTCGGGGTGGGCCAGCAGGATCCGCAGGAAGGACTCGGGGGTGTAGGGCATCCAGGCGAGGTTCAGCGCGACGCGCACGTCCCGCTCGGCGCGCAGGTCGGCGAGGATCTGCGGGCGGTCCTCGGGCAGCACTGTCTGCCCGCTCGCCCGCAGCGCCTTCTCGTAGGCGGTGGCCAGGCGGTCCAGGGCGGCGCGCACGAAGACCGCGCGGGCGGCGTTGTGCGGCTTGTGCGAGGCGCGGGCCTCGCGGCGGGCCTCGGCGATGTCCCGGGTCGTGAGCGAGAACCGGGTGCCGTCGATCGTGATCGGCACGTCCTCGTCCGGGACCCGCTGGCGGTTCTTCACGGCGCGCGCGAGCAGCGCCGCCATGTCCGGATGCCCCTTGACCTGCGCGACCTCCGCGGTGTCGTGGAGGGTCGTGCTCACGCCGGGGAACAGCTCGCCCGGGGTCAGCATCACCACGCCCGACTCGCCCAGGCTCGGCAGCACGCGTTCGATGTAGCGCAGGAAGCCGTGCGTGGGCGCCATGATCAGCACGCCCGTGTGCTCGAGCCGGCGACGGTGCGTGTACAGCAGGTAGGCCGCACGGTGCAGGGCGACGGCGGTCTTGCCCGTGCCGGGGCCGCCCTGGACGACCAGCACGCCCCGGTTGGCAGAGCGGATGATGCGATCCTGCTCGCCCTGGATGGTGGCGACGATGTCGCCCATGCGACCGGTGCGCTGCGAGGAGACGGCAGCCAGCAGGGCTCCCTCGCCCTGCAGCACGACGTCCTCGCCCATGGTCAGCACCTCGTGGTCCAGGACGTCGTCCTCGAGGCCGACCACGGTCCGGCCGCGGGTGATGAGGTGGCGGCGCAGCCGCACGTCCAGGCGATCGATGCTGGTCGCCTGGTAGAAGGCGGCCGCCGCGGGGGCGCGCCAGTCCACCAGGAGCTGGTCCCGCTCCGCGGTGAACAGGCTGATGCGGCCGATGTAGTGGCGCAGGCCCTCGTCGGTGTCCAGCCGGCCGAAGACGACGTTGTGGCTCACCGAGCGCAGCAGGGACAGGCGGTCCTCGTACAGGGCCATGAAGGCGTCGCGCTCGGAGCGGTTCTGATGGGTCGAGGCGCTCTGGGATCCCTGGGTCTGCTCGAGGTTCCGTTCGACCTGCTCGATCAGCTCGTCGACGCGGGCGTAGAGCTGGTCCGTGTACGCCTGCTCGGCGGCGATCTGTGCGGTGGTGGCATCCAATGCTGAGGTCCCCCTGAGAGCTGCAGGCCGCGGTCGTGCGTCCGCGCGCGCGAGGGCCGGGACGCCCCGCGCGCGAACACGGTGATCCATTATGGTGGATGCTCCTGGGTGCGTGCGACGCACGCCCCGACCGGCGGAGGAGGTGGACATGCGCGACCCGCGGGATCTGTACTCCTACGCCTCGGCCGATGTCGTGGCGGCGGTGCCGCGCGGCAGGCTGACGCTGGTGCATGCCCTGCCGGGCATGGTCGATGCCGGGAACGCCTGCCGCATCGCCGCGACGTACCTGCGCGATTCCCTGCGGCATGTCCGTCTGGTGACCTTCGAGGCCGATGAGCTCGTGGACTATCGCGGCTCGCGCCCGCAGGCCGTGTTCGACGGCCGGTCCTACGCCTCCGTGGACATCCCCGAGATGGCGCTGTACCTGATGTACGACGAGTCGGATCGTCCCTTCCTGTTCCTGGACGGCCCGGAGCCGGACCTGCAGTGGCAGCGCCTGGCGCAGGCCATCATCGACCTCGTGGAGTTCTTCGAGGTCGATCAGGTCGTGAGCATGGAGGCCTACCCGATGGCCGTCCCGCACACGCGGCCGATCGCCCTCATCGCGCATGCCAACGACGGGTCCCTCTCCTCGGCCGATGCCGAGGGTCAGGAGGAGACGGAGGTGCTGGTCCCGGCGAGCTTCGGCGCTCTGCTCGAGAAGGAGCTGGAGCGGGCCGGCCATCGGGCGATGGGATACGCGGCCCAGATCCCCCACTACCTCACCCGCACCGACTTCCCGGCGGGGGCCCTCGCCCTGCTGCGCCGCGTGAGCGAGGCGGCCGGTCTCGAGCTCCCGCTCGTGGAGCTGGGGGACCTGACCGATGCGGCCTCCTCCGCGCTGGCCGGCACGCTCGAGGGGAACGAGGAGATCGGCGCGGTGGTCTCCGCGCTCGAGGAGCAGTACGACGCGGTCGCCGGGGACGGCTCCGTGCACGGGATCGCCACCACCATGGATCTGCCCACCGCCGACGAGATCGGCGATCACTTCGAGCGGTTCCTCGCGCGCCAGGACGACGATCCGGACCCCGGCCGCTCCCCGTCCTGACCTCCGCGACGCTGCCTGCGGGTTTGTTACGCCTTCGTTATGGCTCAGCCGCTCTCTCGACGTGAAATGAGCCACGATCGTGGGACAATGGTCTCGTTGCAGTGCAGTACGACCAGCAGGACAGTTCCGGTGATGTCGCCCGCGGGTGCAGCACGGGTCTCGCGCCTGATGCGTTCAGCTCGCTTCTCCTGAAGCGGGACATGCTCACGCGACTTCGGGATCGCACCGCGATCGTCGACGGACCAGAAGGAAAGTGAAAGATATGGCGCAGGGCGCGGTCAAGTGGTTCAACGCTGAGAAGGGCTACGGCTTCATCGAGATCGATGGGGGCGGAGCCGACGTCTTCGTGCACCACAGCAAGATCGACATGGATGGATACCGCTCCCTCGAAGAGGGCCAGCGGGTGGAGTTCGAGGTGGCGCAGGGCGACAAGGGCCCGCAGGCCGAGCAGGTCCGCCCCCTCTGAGCATTCGTCCGGCGCGACCGGACAGGAGGGCGGGCAGGAGACCGGGGGTCTCCTGCCCGCCCTCACGCATGTCCGCGCCCGCGCAAATCCGCCCTCGCGGGTCCGCTGCGGAGCCGGTCAGCTCCCGTCGGCAGCGCTGCCGTCGGGAGCTGCTTCGGGCAGGGGGACCTCCACCACCTGCCCGCGATCGGCGAGGCTGCGGACCTCCGCGGGTGGGGACAGGCGCACGGACACGGCGTCCGAGCGCAGCGCCCGATCCACGTCCGCGGGCAGCGGCTCCCCGGAGGCGACCAGCACGCAGTTCCCGCGCCGCTTGCCGCTGAGGTGGGCCGGCTCGGCGATGATCCCGACGTGGGGGAAGACCGTCGAGAGCGTCGCGACCTCGTCGGCGAGGATGCGCGTCCCGGGCGGGGCCGCGCTGTTGGCGAGATAGAGCCCCCCGGGGCGCAGCACCCGACGCGCATGCTCGGCCACGGCCCGTGAGGTGAGCACGAGCGGCGTGACGTTTCCGCTGAACACGTCACGGATCACCAGGTCGAAGCGGGCATCGCGCCAGGAAGTGAGCGCCGTGGTGGCGTCGTCCACCCGGATCCGCACCCGGGGCGAGCGCGGCAGGGAGAACCAGGTGCGCACGTGCTCGGCCAGGAGCGCGTCCTTCTCGACGACCACGTGGCGCGATCGCGGCCATTGGTCCGCGAGCGCCCGCGGCAGCGAGCACCCGCCGCCGCCGAGGTGGGCGACCTCCATCGACTCCCGGTCCGGGCGATCCGCCGCCCAGCGCCGCACGACCAGCTGCATCCAGCGCATGTACTCGAACTCGAGATGCTGGGGATCCGGATGCAACCCCGAGGAGGGGACCCCGTTGACGTACAGGACGACCGAGCCGTCCGTCTCCGTCTCCAGCAGGGCCGTGCCCGTGGAGATGGGGATCGGTCGGCCGACGGGGCCGAGGTCCGGGAACGGGCTCGAGGAGGGGTCCGGGCCGCGGCGGCGCCGCGGGTCGCGCTTGCTCATGCAGCCACTCTAGGGTCCGCCGGCTTCTCCTCCCCACGGCGGCCCGGTCCCCAGCGGACGTCGTCTGTCCGTCCCCCTGCGTAGCGTCAGGGGCATCGAGGCGGTCGGGAGCCGGGACATCGGGTCCGGGCCGCGGCGACGGACCGACGGGGCGCGGCCCCGGCGGTCACGGACCGGAGCAGCGCAGGAGACGGGAGGACGTGATGGCACCGATGACGAACCGAGCGACGACGCCGCGGCAGGCCGCGCCGGCACGGCACGGGCAGGGGGCTCCCACCGGGCGGCCCTCCCGCGCGCTGCAGCTCCTGGACGCCGAGCTCGACATCCTCGATCGGGCGGAGTCGATGCTGCGCGAGGGCGAGGCCCTCGCGCTGACCGACCCCCGCGCCGCGTACGAGCTCGTCCACCGCGCCGCACTGCGTGCGGCCGGGGTGGTGGTCGCGCGCGCCAACCGGGATCGCCGGCGCCGTCTGCCCCTGAACGCCTGGACCGCGCTGGCGAGGATCGGCGGCGAGCATCGTGCCTGGGCCGAGGAGATGGCCGAGCTCGTCGCGGAGCGCGACCGCCTCTCCCGCCGGGAGGACGCGACGCCCGACCCGGTCCTCCTGGCCCGCCACCGCGACCTCACCGCGCGCCGCGTCAGGATGGTCCGGGAGGAGGTCCTCGAGGCCAGCCTGCCGGAGGACCTCTCGACCCTGGGCTCGTGAGGGCCCGGGGTGGGCGCGGCCTCCCGGCATCCGCGCGGATCGTGCTGCCGCCCAAGCCGCCCCGCGCCCTCGCCCCGTGCCGCCGCCTGGGGGCGGGGGCCTCCCGGGTGCGGCCCGACTACGATGGACGCTCCGGATCGAGGGGAGGGCTGCGTGGACGTCGAGGACAGCACGATCCTCCATCTCGACATGGACGCCTTCTTCGCCTCCGTCGAGATCCGTGACGACCCGGGACTGCGGGGCCGCCCCGTCGTCGTGGGCGGCGCGGGCAACCGCGGCGTCGTCGCGGCGGCCAGCTATCCCGCCCGCTCCCGCGGGATCCGCTCGGCCATGCCCATGGTCACCGCCCGCCGCCTCGCCCCGGACCTGGTGGTCGTGCCGCCGCGGATCGACCTGTACCGGCGGATCTCCCGGGAGGTGATGGCGATCCTCGCCTCGGTGACCCCGCAGGTCGAGCAGATCAGCGTCGACGAGGCGTTCCTGGACGTGCGCGGCGCCCGGCGCCTGTTCGGCACGCCCGCGCAGATCGGCGCCCTGCTGCGCGAACGGATCCGCGCGGAGCTCGATCTGCCCAGCAGCGTCGGCGGGTCCGTGTCCCGGGCGGTGGCCAAGATCGCCTCCGCGCACGCCAAGCCGGACGGCCTGCTCATCGTCGCCCCGGAGGAGACGGCGGCCTTCCTCGCCCCGCTGCCGGTGTCCGTGATCTCGGGGGTGGGCCCCAAGGCGGTCCGCTCCCTGGAGCAGCTGGGCGTGCGCACGGTCGGCGAGCTGCGCGACATCCCGGCGACGACCCTGCGCCGTGCGCTCGGTCCGCAGGCGCCGATGGTCTCGCGGATCGCCGCAGGGGAGGACCGGACGGGGCTGGGCCGTCAGGTGCGCGACCGCAGCCTGGGCACGGAGCGCACCTTCGAGGAGGACCTCACCGACCCCGAGGACATCCGCCGACGTCTGACCGCGATGGCGGACGAGGTCGCCCGGTCCCTGCGCCGCGAGGGGCTCGTGGCGCGGACGGTGAGCGTGAAGCTGCGGTCGCCGGACGGCACCACCATCACGCGGGCCGCGACGATGGACCAGCCGACCTCGGTGGGGGAGCGGCTGCGCGAGCACGTCATCGCCCTGTGGACGCGCGAGGCCGCGTCGCTGCCCCGGCTGCGGCTGGCCGGCGTGCGGGCGGAGCATCTGCGGCCGGCGGAGGGCGGCTCGTCCCTCGAGCTCGCGGGCCGCACCACCGGGTGGCAGGACCTCGAGCAGGCGATGGATCGGGCGCTGGACCGCTTCGGCGGGGTGAGCCTGACGCGCGGGTCCGCCCTGAAGGGGACGGCGGCCGAGGAGCCCGCTCCGTCCAGGTCGCTGCCAGGTCTACCGCTCGGTCGGCCCGGCGGGGAGCGTCCGGGCTGATCGGCCCGCTGTCCGCACGGAGTTGCGCACGGAGTTCCCAATCCTCAGGAAGGCGCCGTATCCTGGAGGGGCATATCCGTCGCCGACATCGTTGTTGGACGGGCCCGCCGGGAGCGGCGAAGGCGGCGCCGGGTTGCACAGCCGGAACACGCTGTGTCGTCAGTCAGAAGGGGGCGGGAGCGATGCCGCTGTCGGAACACGAGCAGAAGATGCTCGACGAGATGGAGCGTCAGCTTTTCGCGGACGATCCGCGACTGGCGCGCACCTTCCAGGCCTCGACCCGCCCTCGGCGAAGCCGCCGTCGTCTGGTCCTCGGCCTCGTCGGCGCCGTGCTGGGGCTCGGTGCCCTGGTCCTCGCGGTGCTCCTGCCGGCCATCTGGCTCGGCGTGCTGGGCTTCCTGCTCATGCTCGCCGGCACCCTCTACGCCGTCACGGCACCCCCGGCGGAGCCCGGCTCCGCCCCCGGGGCCGCTCCGGCGACCGGGCAGGGTCCGGACAGGCATCGCGGTGACTTCATGCGTCGCATGGAGGAGCGCTGGGAGAAGCGCGGCGGGGACGACCCTCGGGGTTGACCCGCACGCGCTGACGCACGACGCAGCCCCCGCCGGATCCTGATCCGGCGGGGGCCGCGTCGTGCCGTCCTCCGCAGCGCGATCGGTCCGGGCCGCCCCGCTGGGCCGCCCGGCCGGGCCGCCCCGCTGG
Source organism: Brachybacterium phenoliresistens (assembly GCF_000576425.1). Classification (GTDB taxonomy): domain Bacteria; phylum Actinomycetota; class Actinomycetes; order Actinomycetales; family Dermabacteraceae; genus Brachybacterium; species Brachybacterium phenoliresistens. Next base: position 284,030 of record NZ_KK069994.1, read on the forward strand.
GCCGCCCGACGCACCCTCCCGACCACGGCGCGCCCTCCTGACCCCGGCGCATCTTCCTGACCCCGGCGCACCCTCCTGACGCAGCCGCCCGGATCCTTCGGGCGCCCCCTCCACCGCGCCCCCTCGTGGCCCCGCCCCGCAGTCCCTCGTGGACCCGCCCCGCAGTCCTCGCCGCTCCGGGACCTCCGGTCGCGGCCCTCCTCCGGGCGGGCGCGGAGGCGGACGGGACGCCGGAGACCGGGAAGAACGGCTCGGCGCGTCCAGGGTTCTCCCGGATTCCCCACTTCCCTCCCCGCGATCCCTCCACCCCGCTCCACCGCGCCCCCACCGCCCTTCCGCCCCGCGCCCCGAGAACCCGGACGACGCTCTGACCTGCACTTCCAGGATGGCGCCGAGAAATCCGGAGGGAGGGAGCGCGGCTGGCCCGTTCCGCTGCGACGCGCCGGAGCGCCCGATCCGGGCGAATCTCCTCCACCCCGCACCACGCCGTTGACCTGCGTGGATGTGCGCATTGCGGGGAGAATGCGGCCAACCTGGGTGTGGATGTGGGGAGGAGTGGGGTAAAGTGGGGCGCGTAGGGAGGACGGTGGTTCCCGACCCGGATCGAGGGGGTGCGCGATGTTCCTCGGAACGTTCACGCCCAAGCTCGACGAGAAGGGCCGACTGATCTTCCCTGCGAAGTTCCGGGACGACCTCGCCTCGGGTCTGGTCATGACCCGCGGTCAGGAGCACTGCATCGCGGTGTATCCGATCGCCGAGTTCCGCCAGAAGCTGGACGAGGCCCGTCGGGCGCCGACGACCGATCAGCGCACGCGCGACTACCTGCGCGTGCTGCTGTCCGGAGCGGAGGACGTCATCCCGGACAAGCAGGGCCGCATCACCATCCCGGGCCACCTGAGGGCCTACGCAGGACTGGACCGGGAGACCGCGGTGATCGGCGCATTGGACCGTCTCGAGGTCTGGTCCCTCCCGGCCTGGGAGACCTACCTCGAGCAGAAGGAGGAGGGCTTCGCCCAGACCGCCGAGGAGGTGGTCCCGGGCCTGTTCTGACGGCACTCCGTCTCGTGAGATCCCTCGTCGCTCCCGCCCCGACGCAACTTCCCCGGTGGCGGGTCGGGAGCGAGGAGGGATCCCGCCGGACGGCCCCGCAGAACTCCGGGACCCATACCTGCACGCACGATCTGGACGACTCGGCCACGCACACCGGGACACGCAACGGGAGGAGAGCCTGTGGACACGACGACCACGCCCGCGGACGACCGCCACCTTCCCGTCCTCCTGCGGACCTGCGTCGACCTGCTCACCCCGGCTCTCTCCCACGACGGCGCCGTCTACGTCGACGGCACCCTGGGCATGGCCGGCCACGCCCTGGCCGTGCTGGACGCCGCGCCGCTGGCGCGCCTGGTGGGCATCGACCGCGATGCCCAGGCCCTCGAGCTCGCCCGGGAGCGCCTCACCCGCGCCGGCCATGGGGACCGCATCACCCTGGTCCACGCCACCTACGACGAGATCCCGGAGGTCCTCGCGGACCTCGGCATCGCCGCCGCGGACGGCGTGATGATGGACCTCGGGCTCAGCAGCTTCCAGATCGACACCCGCGAGCGCGGCTTCTCCTATGCGCAGGACGCCCCGCTGGACATGCGGATGGACACCGACTCCGACGGCCCCACCGCCGCCGATCTCCTGCGCGAGCTTCCCGAGCAGGAGATCGCCCGGCTCCTGAAGGACTACGGCGACGAGCGGTTCGCCCGGCGCATCGCCCAGCGGATCGTCGCGCAGCGCGAGCAGGCGCCCCTGACGCGCAGCGGCGAGCTGGTGACGCTGCTGGAGTCGGCCATCCCGGCGGCCACGCGCGCCGGCGGCGGGCACCCGGCCAAGCGGACGTTCCAGGCGCTGCGCATCGCCGTGAACGAGGAGCTCGAGATCCTCACCCGCGCGCTCGAGGGAGCCCTGACCTCCCTCGCCGTCGGCGGCCGGCTGGTCGTCGAGTCGTACCACTCGGGGGAGGACCGTCTGGTGAAGACGGCCCTGACCCGGGCAACCCGTTCCACGGCCCCGCCCGGCCTGCCGGTCGAGCTGGAGGAGCACCGCCCCCGCTTCGAGAACCTCGTCCGCGGCGCGCTGCGCGCCGATGACGAGGAGATCGCCCGCAATGCCCGCTCCGCCTCGGTGCGGCTGCGGGCCGTCGTCCGGTCCCGACCGGACATCTGACGCCCCCTCCGCCGCCACCGACCACGCACCATCCGTCAGGAAGCCCGCACATGGCACGCACCACCGCCCTCCGCGCCACCGCCCCCGACACCCTCGCCCCCGCGGCGCGCCCGCGCCTCGCGGTCGTGGCCCGCCCCGATCCGGGGCGCAGCTCGGTGCCGTTCGCGGTCCTGTGCACCCTGATCGTCGTCACGGCGCTGGCGGCGGTGCTGATCCTGAACATCCAGATGTCCGATCAGAGCTACCAGATCACGCGCCTGCAGAACCAGTCGCAGCGCCTGACGGAGCAGCAGCAGGCCCTCGCCGAGCAGAACGAGCGGCTGGGCACGCCGCAGGAGCTCGAGAAGAGGGCCAAGGAGCTGGGCATGGTGCCGGTCACCGAGCCCAGCTACATCGACCTGGCCACCGGCACCGTCATCGGCCAGGGCGAGGAGGGCAGCAGCGAGGAGGGAGCTGCCGCCTCCGAGACGAGCACGGAGCTGACCCCGGCGATCGTCCCGCCGGCACGGATCTACGACCAGACCCCGGACTACCACGGAATGGGCAACGAGGGAGCCTGAGATGGCACAGCGCGGAACGACGCCGGAGCGCCGCAGGAAGAGCTCGAGCGGCCGAGGCCGCGGGTCGGGAGCCGGGTCCGCCCCGCGCCGCGGGGACGGTGCGGGCCCGCGCGGGCGGCGCCCGCGCGGCCGTCGCGGGGCCGGTCTGGTCCCGACGGCGAAGGTCGGGACCCCGGCCGTGCGCCACCGCTTCCTCGTGGCGATGATGCTGGTGGCCGTGATGGCGCTCTCGGGGCGCCTCATCTGGGTGCAGGGGCTGGACGCCAGCGCCCGCGCCCAGGAGGCCGTCAAGGCGCGCACCACGGAGCGGACCATCGGCGCGCTGCGCGGCGAGATCACCGACCGCGACGGCGAGGTCCTCGCCAGCAGCGTGGAGCGCTACGACCTGTGGGTGAACCAGAAGCAGGTGGTGGAGTACCTCGCGAAGGACAAGGACGCCGAGGTGAAGGGCGTCAAGGCCGCCGCACAGCAGCTCGCCCCGCTGCTGGGCTGGTCGGTCGCCGACACCGAGAAGACCCTCACGGGCGATCGCGGGTTCCTCTACCTCGACAAGAACGTGGAGCCCGCCGTGCGGGACGCGGTGATCTCGCTGAAGATCCCCGGCATCGGCTCGGACCGGGTCTCCGACCGGATCTATCCGGCGGGCCCCGTCGGCGGGAACATCCTGGGCTTCGTCGGCTCCGAGGGGGACCCCCTCGCCGGCGTCGAGTACTCCTACGACGACTACCTCAGCGGCTCCGACGGCTCGATCACCTACGAGCGCGGCGCGGGCGGGCAGATCATCCCCACCGGCCAGACCAAGACCACCCCGGCCGTGGACGGCCAGGACGTCGTGCTGACCATCGACCGCGACCTGCAGTGGAAGGCGCAGCAGATCGTCGCCGCGGCGGTCCAGGAGAAGGGCGGCACCAGCGGGAGCGCGGTCGTCTACAACGCGCGCACCGGGGAGGTCTATGCCCTGGCGGACTACCCGACCTACGACCCGAACGCCCCCGGGGCCGACGACTACCTGGGCAACCACTCGATCTCCGACGTCTTCGCCCCGGGCTCCACCGGCAAGCTGTTCACCATGGCGGCCGCCCTCGAGGAGGGCACGGTCACGCCCGAGTCGGAGTACGTGGTGCCCTACGAGAAGTACTTCGACGGCCACCGCATCAAGGACTCCCACTACCACGAGGAGCAGCACCTGACCCTCGCGGGGGTCCTGAAGAACAGCTCGAACGTGGGCACGGTCCAGATCTCCGAGACCCTGGACCCGCAGACCCGCTACGACTACCTGCGCAAGTTCGGGCTGGGCGAGAAGACCGGCGTGGACCTGCCGGGCGAGTCCGCCGGCATCCTCCATCCGGCCGAGGACTGGAAGGGCCGCGACCGGTACACGACCTCGTTCGGCCAGGCCTACTCCGTCACGGCGCTGCAGATGGTCGCCGCGGTCGGCACCTTCGCCAACGACGGCGTGCGCGTCGAGCCGACCCTGGTCTCCGGTGTGCGCGAGGACGACGGCAGCATCCGCAGCCTCGGCCAGCCCGAGCAGACCCGCGTCGTCTCCTCCGAGACCGCGAACACGATGGTCGAGCTCATGGACAACGCGGCGGACGACGAGACGAGCGCCGCCGCCGTGAAGAACTACGCCGTGGCCGGGAAGACCGGGACGGCGCAGGTGGGCGACGGCACCTACACCGCGTCCTTCATCGGCTTCGCCCCGGCCGACGACCCCGAGCTCGTCATCGGCGTGTTCGTCTACGGGCTGCCGACCTTCATCTCCGGAGCGCGCGCCGCGGCGCCGGCGTTCAGCCAGCTGATGGAGTATGCCCTGCAGAACCAGGGCATCGCGCCGACCGGCGTGGCCCCGCGCACCCTGAAGAACGAATGGTGACCCGTCGATGACAGCTCACGCCTCGCCAGAGCCCCCGCGCCCGCGCGAGACGGCTCCGCTCCCGGTGGCCGATCTCGCCGGGCGCATCGGCGCCCGCCTCCAGGGGCCCGCGCCCCGCGCGCCGATCACCGGGATCACGCTGGACTCCCGGTCGGTGCGTCCCGGGGACCTCTGGGCGGCCCTTCCGGGAGCCCGCGCCCACGGCGCCGACTTCGCCGACCAGGCGGCCTCCCGCGGCGCGGCCTGCGCCCTGACCGATGCGCAGGGCGCGCAGCGCTGCGCGGACGCGGGTCTCCCGGCGCTGGTGATCCAGGACCCGCGGGCGGCGACCGCGCAGGCGGCCGCCGCCGTGTACGGGGAGCCCGCCGAGCGCCTGGCCACCCTCGCGGTCACCGGGACCAACGGCAAGACCTCCGTGACCACCATGGCGCACCGCACCCTGCTGGCCCTGGGCCGCAGCAGCGGGGTGATCGGCACCAGCGGCACGAGCTTCGTCGGGGACGACGGCACCGAGCACGCCGTCGCCACCGTCCGGACCACCCCCGAGGCCCCCGAGGTCCACGGCATCCTGGCGCGCATGGTCGAGCAGGGGGTCGGCTCCTGCGCGATGGAGGTCTCCAGCCACGCCCTGGTCCTGCACCGCGCCGACGGGGTGGTGTTCGACGTCGCCTGCTTCACCAACCTCAGCCAGGACCACCTGGACTTCCACGGCGACATGGAGTCCTACTTCCAGGCCAAGGCGCAGCTGTTCACCCCCGCGCACGCCCGTCGGGGGATCGTCTGCGTGGACGACGCATGGGGCCGCCGCCTCGCCGCGCAGGCGAGCATCCCGGTGACCACCTACACGACCCGCGAGGACGTTCCCGCCGATGCCCGGGTGCGCGATCTGCGCGCCGACGGATTCGGCAGCCGCTTCCTGCTCGAGCGGGACGGCGCGTCGCCGGACGTCCCCCTGCGCTCCCCGCTGCCGGGCCGCCACTACGTCGCCAACACCGTCGCCGTGGTGCTGATGCTCGAAACCATCGGCGTGCACGGCGAGGCCGTGCACCGCGCGCTCGCCGCCGAGGGCACCGTCCCCGGGCGCATGGAGCTCGTGGCCGAGTCGCCGGTGCGCGGGATCGTCGACTTCTCGCATACGCCGGATGCCCTCGAGCAGGCGCTCGTCTCGCTGCGATCCGTCGCCGGCTCCGGGCGCGTGATCGCCGTGATCGGTGCGGGCGGGGACCGCGACCGCAGCAAGCGCCCCCTGATGGGGGAGGTCGCCGCGCGGCTCGCCGACGTGGTCGTCGTCACGGACGACAACCCGCGCAGCGAGGATCCCGCGGAGATCCGTCGCGCGCTGCTCGCCGGCGTGCCCGATGCGGCATCGGCCCAGGTCCACGAGGTGGCCGGGCGCGCCGAGGGCATCGCCCTGGCCGTCGGCATCGCCGATGTGGGGGACACCATCCTCGTCGCGGGCAAGGGGGCGGAGACCGGTCAGGACATCGGCGGTATCGTCCATCCGTTCGATGATCGTGAGGTCCTGCGCGCATCCCTGACCGGGAGCACGAGGACCGGGACGGAGACGCTGGGATGCTGACTGCCGACGCGGCGGAGATCGCCCGCATCACCGGGGGGACCCTGATCGGAGGGGCCGCCGGTACCGAGACCGTGACCGGGCGCGCCCGCATCGACTCCCGGGCCGTCGAGGCCGGCGACCTGTTCGCCGCCTTCGCGGGTGAGCACGTGGACGGGCACCGCTTCGCGGAGGCCGCGCACGCGGCAGGCGCCGCGCTGGCCCTGGTGAGCGAGGACGTCCCGGTCCCCGCCGTCCGCGTCGACGACGTCGAGGCGGCGCTGAGCGAGCTCGCCCGCGTCCAGCTCGCGCGCGCCCGCGAGCTCGCCCCCGAGCTGCGCGTGATCGCCGTGACCGGCAGCGCCGGGAAGACGGGCACCAAGGACCTCATCGGCCGCCTCCTGGAGCCGCTGGGCCCCACCGTCGCCCCCGCCGGGAGCCCGAACAACGAGCTGGGCCTGCCGCTGACCGTGCTCTCCCTGGACTCCCGGACCCGCTTCCTGGTGCTCGAGATGGGGGCGCGCGGGGTCGGGCACATCGCCCACCTCACGCGCATCGCCCCGCCGGACGTGTCCCTCGTGCTCAACGTGGGCACCGCCCACCTGGGCGAGTTCGGGTCGGTCGAGGCGATCGCCCGGGCCAAGGGCGAGATCGTCGAGGCGCTCCCCCCGCACGGCCGCGCCGTGCTCGCCGCGGAGGACACCCGCGTGGCCGAGATGGCCTCGCGGACCAGCGCCCCCGTCATCACCTGGGGACTGGACCTGGGCGATCTGCGCGCCCGCGACATCCGCCTGGACGAGCTGGCCCGCCCCGCCTTCACCCTCGAGCTGCAGCGCGACCTGGAGCGGGCCGACGGCACGATCGTCCCCGCCGGGACGGCACCGGTGAGCATGCGCATGCTCGGCGAGCACCAGATCCTCAACGCGCTGGCCGCCGCCGCGGCCGCGCTCATGGCCGGGGCCGATCTCGCCGGGGCCGCCGCGGTGCTCAGCACCGCCGAGCCGCTCTCCGGCCAGCGCATGGAGACGGGCAGCGCCGGGGGAGTGCTCGTGGTCAACGACGCGTACAACGCCAACCCCGACTCCATGCGGCTCGCGCTGAAGACCCTCGCGCATCTCGGCCGCGGCCATCGGACCATCGCGGTGCTCGGCGAGATGCGCGAGCTCGGCGCGGACTCCATCCGTCTGCACGACGAGATCGGGCGCCTGGCCGTGCGGCTGAACGTCTCCCGCCTGATCGTGGTCGGCGCGGGCGCCGCACCCATCCACCAGGGGGCCTGCCTCGAGGGCAGCTTCGGCGGGGAGTCGGAGTATGTCGCGACGCTCGACGAGGCCATGGCTGTGCTAGAACGAGAGGTGCGCGACGGCGACGTGGTCCTGCTGAAGTCCTCCCGTGACGCGGGCCTGCGGACCCTCGGCCCGCGCCTGCTGGACCATCTGCACCAGGTCGCCTCCGACGGCGCGACCCGAGCCACCGGCGAACGCCCCGACCAAGGAGACACCCCGGCATGATCGCGATCATCATCGCGGGAATCGGAAGCTTCGTGCTCTCCATCCTCGGCACCCCGCAGTACATCAAGCTGCTGGTGCGCCGCAGCTACGGGCAGTTCGTCCGCGACGACGGCCCGACCTCGCACTCGACGAAGCGCGGCACCCCCACCATGGGCGGCGTCGCGATCATCCTCGCGACGGTGCTGGGGTACCTCATCTCCCACGCGGTCACCCAGACCTGGCCGTCGGTCTCGGTGCTGCTGGTGCTGTTCCTCATGGTCGGCCTGGGCTTCGTCGGCTTCCTCGACGACTACCTGAAGATCTCCAAGCAGCGCAGCCTGGGCCTGCGCCCCCGGGCCAAGCTCATCGGCCAGTTCCTGGTGGCGACCGTCTTCGCGGTCCTGGCGCTGCTGTTCCCCGACAGCCACGGGAACACGCCCGCCTCCACGCAGATCTCCTTCGTGCGCGACATCCCCTGGCTCGACCTCGCCTTCGGCGGCACCGTGGTCGGCTTCATCCTGTTCGCGATCTGGGCGAACTTCCTCGTGGCCGCCTGGTCCAACGGCGTGAACCTCACCGACGGCCTGGACGGCCTGGCCAGCGGCGCGACCATCCTGTTCGCCGCCGCCTACCTGCTGATCTCCTTCTGGCAGTGGCGCCAGGGCTGCGCGGAGGGACTGGACCTGGCCGCCGGCGCCCCCCACTGCTACACGGCCCGCGACCCGCTGGACACCGCCGTGGTCTGCTCCGCGATCATCGGGGCCTGCGTCGGCTTCCTGTGGTGGAACACCTCGCCCGCGAAGATCTTCATGGGCGACACCGGCTCCCTCGCCCTCGGCGGCGCCCTCGCGGGCCTGACCATCGTCTCGCGCACGGAGATCGTCGGCGCGATCATCGGCGGGCTGTTCGTGGCCATCTCCCTCTCCGTGATCATCCAGGTGGTCAGCTTCAAGACGACCGGCAAGCGGGTGTTCCGCATGGCGCCGCTGCAGCACCACTTCGAGCTGCTGGGGTGGAACGAGGTCACCATCGTCGTGCGCTTCTGGATCGTCGCGGGCCTGCTCGCCGCGGTCGGGCTGGGCCTGTTCTACCTCGAGGCCCTCCCCAGGCTGAGCTCATGACCGCCTCTCCCGAGCCCGAGATGGCCGCGTCCCGTCGCGCCGGGAACGACCCCCGCAGGGCGGAGGACCGCCCCTGGCCGGGGATGGACGTGTCCGGACTGCACATCCTCGTCACCGGCTTCGGCGTCTCCGGCTACGCCGTGGCCGACCAGACCCTCCAGCGCGGCGCCCGCGTCACCGTCGTGGACGCCGCGGACACCGAGCGCGCCCGCGAGCAGGCCCGCATCCTCGAGGTGTTCGGCCTGCGCGCCCTGCTCGGACCCGAGCACACCCGGGCGCTGCCCGCGGGCGACCCCGTGGACCTCGTGGTCACCTCTCCCGGATGGCGCCCCGACCAGCCCCTGCTGGCGCAGGCCGCGGCCGACGGCGTGCCGATCTGGAGCGAGGTCGAGCTGGCCCGCCGCATGCAGCCCGCCGACGGCCCCGCCTGGCTGGGCGTGACCGGCACCAACGGCAAGACCACCACGGTCACCATGCTCGAGTCGATCCTGCAGGCCGCCGGCCTGCGCGCGGTCGCCTGCGGGAACGTGGGCCTGCCGGTGATCGAGGCCGCCCTGGATCCCGAGGGCTTCGACGTCCTCGCCGTCGAGCTGTCCAGCTTCCAGCTGCACTGGACGCAGCACCTGCAGTGCGAATCCGCCGTGGTGCTGAACCTCAGCGAGGACCACCTGGACTGGCACGGGTCGTTCGCCGCGTACGCGGCCGCGAAGGGCCGCATCTACGAGGGCGTGCGCACCGCCTGCGTCTACGCGACCGCGGACGAGACGACCCGAGATCTCGTCGAGGAGGCCGATGTCCAGGAGGGCGCGCGCGCCGTCGGCATCGGCCTGGGCAGCCCCGGCCTCTCGGAGCTCGGCGTGGTCGAGGGCATGCTCGTGGACCGCGCCTTCATCGAGGACCGCCGCACCCGCGCCGCGGAGCTCGGCACTCTCGCGGACCTCGCCCATCTGGGGCCGCAGGGCGCGCCGCCGCACATCGTGCTGGACGCCCTCGCGGCCGCCGCGCTCGCCCGGGCCCACGGCGTCCCCCAGGAGGCCGTCCGCGACGGCCTGCGGAGCTACCGCGCCGGCGCCCATCGCGCGGAGGTCGTGGCCACCGGCGGCGGGACGGTCTACGTGGACGACTCCAAGGCCACCAACCCCGATGCCGCACGCGCCTCCCTCGTCTCCGCGGAGCGGATCGTCTGGATCGCCGGCGGGCTGACCAAGGGGGCCGACGTCGACTCCCTGGTGGAGGCCGTCTCCGGGCGTCTGACCGGCGTGGTGCTGATCGGCGAGGACGATGCGCCCTTCCGCGACGCCCTGGCCCGACACGCCCCCGCCCTCCCGCTCGAGCGCCCCGATCCGGGGCACACTGGCGACGCGGAGGGCCGCGCGGAGTACATGCGCCGCGTCGTCCGCGCCGCCCGCTCGCTCGCGGGGGACGGGGACGTGGTGCTGCTGGCGCCGGCCGCCGCCTCGATGGACCAGTTCGCGAACTACGCGGAGCGCGGCGACCTGTTCGCCGCCGCCGCGCGGGAGATCGCCCATGCGGACGGCTGAGTCCGCCCGGACCGCTGCGGCCAAGGAGGCACGGTGACGACCCAGGAGACCCGCAAGCGCTCCACCGCGGTCGTGCGACCGGACGAGGAGCGCCCCCTCGGGGACATCGGCGCCCGCGTCCGCGCCGGCGTCGCCGCCTGGACGAGGTCGCCGGCGCTGGACTTCTATGCGCTCATCGCCATCGGGACGATCCTGGTGTGCCTGGGGCTGGTCATGGTGCTCTCGAGCTCGGCCGTCATCAACATCGCCAAGGGGGAGTCGGGCTACGCCGGGCTCTTCCGGCAGGGACGCTTCGCCCTGATCGGCCTGGCCGGGCTGCTGGTCGCCGCGATCCTGCCGCCGAGCTGGTACAAGCGCCTGGCCTGGCCGGCCCTGATGCTGGGGGTGCTGCTCCAGCTGCTGGTGTTCAGCCCGCTCGGCTGGGAGGTCTACGGAAACCGCAACTGGATCGTCGTCGGCGGGCAGACCCTGCAGCCCTCCGAGATGCTGAAGCTCGCCCTCGCCGTCTGGCTCGGCGCGCTGCTGGCCGTGAAGCGCCCCCTGCTGAGCCGGCCCTTCCACCTGATCGTCCCGCTGGTGCCCGTGGTCATGCTGTCCCTCGGCCTCGTGGTCCTGGGCCACGACCTCGGCACCATGCTGGTGATGGCCATGCTGGTGGCCGGCTCCATGTGGGTCGCGGGCGTGCCGCGGCGCTGGTTCGCCCTCGTCGCCGGCGTCGGCACGATCGGCGTGATCGCCCTGACGGTCACCAGCGCCAACCGCATGCGTCGCATCTCGAGCTGGCTCCACGGCACCTGCGAGGGAGCCACCTGCGACCAGTCGAACATCGGCCTGCAGGCCCTGGCCGAGGGCGGCTGGTGGGGCAAGGGCCTCGGCCAGTCCGCGCAGAAGTGGGGCCGCCTGCCCGCCGCGCAGGACGACTTCATCTTCGCGATCATCGGCGAGGAGCTGGGCCTGATCGGCACGCTCAGCGTGGTCGCCGTGTTCGCCCTCCTGGCCCTGGTGCTGTTCCGCATGATCACCCGCATCGACGACGCCTTCGTCCAGATCACCATCGGCGGCATCAGCGCCTGGCTCCTCGGACAGGCCCTGGTGAACATGATGGTGGTCACCGGGCTGCTGCCCGTGCTCGGCGTGCCGCTGCCGTTCATCTCCTCCGGCGGCTCCGCCCTGGTGGCCTCGATGATGGCGCTGGGGATCCTGCTGTCCTTCGCCCGGCACGAGCCCGGGGCGAAGGAGGCGATCTCGGCCCGGATCGGCTCCGTGCGCACCTCGCTGACGGTCATGCCCGCCTCGCAGTCCGAGCGCTCCGCGCGGCCCCGCCGCCCCTCCGCGCTGTCCCGCCTGCTCGCCCGGCTGCCCGGGCGAGGCCGTTCCGGGAGCCCGGCGGGCGCTGCCGCGCACCGCACCCGCGCGGGCCGCTCCGCGACGCCGCGCCCGACGAAGTCCACATCCCGCTCAGCGGGATCCGCCGCGGCGCCGAGATCCTCGCGCCGCACCTCGCGCCGTTCGGGAGGACGCCGATGACCGCACCCCGCATCCTGCTCGCCGGAGGAGGGAGCGCGGGGCACGTCTCCCCGCTGCTCGCCGTCGCGGACCGCATCCGCCGCAGCGAGCCCGAGGCGGAGATCCTCGTCCTCGGCACCGCCGACGGGCTCGAGGCCGATCTCGTGCCCGAGGCCGGCTTCGAGCTGATCACCATCCCCAAGGTGCCCTTCCCCCGCCGGCCGGACCTGGACGCGCTGCGCTTCCCGATGCGCTTCGGCGGCACCATCGGCGCGGTGCGCCGCCTGCTGCGGGAACGGCGCATCGAGGCGGTGGCCGGCTTCGGCGGCTACGTCTGCCCGCCGGCCTACCTCGCGGCCGCCGCCGCAGGGATCCCGCTGATCGTCCACGAGGCCAACCGTCGCCCGGGCCTGGCGAACCGGCTCGGCGCCCGCCGCGCCGCGGCGGTCCTCACCGCCTTCGACGCCACCCCTCTGCCCGGAGCCCGCCGCATCGGCATGCCGATGCGGCCCGGCATCGCGCACCTGGACCGGGAGGAGCGCCGCGCGGATGCCGTGCGCTCCTTCGGGCTCGATCCCTCGCGTCCCGTGCTGCTGGTGACCGGCGGCTCGCTGGGAGCGCAGCGGATCAACGAGACCGTGCACGCCTCCCGCACCGCCCTGCTGGACGCCGGCGTGCAGGTGCTGCACGTGACCGGGAAGGGCAAGGCCGATCTCGCCGAGGAGGAGGGCTACCGGGTCCTCGAGTACGTCAAGGCCATGGAGGACGCCTACGCCGCCGCGGACCTCGCCATCACGCGCTCCGGCGCCGGGACCGTGTGCGAGGTGACCGCCGTGGGTCTGCCCGCGGTGTTCGTCCCGCTGCCGATCGGCAACGGCGAGCAGGCCCTGAACGGCCAGGACGTCGTCTCCGCCGGCGGCGCGCTGATGGTCCCGGACGCCGAGATGACCCCGGGCGTCGTCACCGGGACGGTGCTGCCGCTGCTGCGCGATGCCGACCGCCTCGCCGAGATGTCCGAGCGCTCGCGCGGATTCGGGATCGCCGACGCCGCCGAGCAGATGGCCGCGATCGTGATCGGCGCCGCACGGGGAGCCTGAGCGTCCCCGCTGCGCCCGAGCGATACCGTTTCTGCCATGACCGAACCCGCGCCCGCCCCCGCCGATGCCCCCGCGCCGCAGGTGCGCACCATCCTCCGTCCCGGTGACGTGATCACCCGCGATGACTGGCCCGCGGCCGCGGAGCAGGACGTCCGCAGCATCCACGTGGTGCGCATCGGCGGGGCCGGGATGTCCGCGGTGGCGCGCCTGGCCCTCGAGGCCGGGCTGCGGGTCAGCGGCTCCGACTCCCAGGACGGCCAGTTCATCGGCCCCCTGCAGGAGGCCGGCGCGCGCATCGTGATCGGCTTCCGCGCCGAGACCCTCGCCCCGGACACCGACCTGGTCGTCGTCTCCACCGCGGTGCGTCCCGACAATCCCGAGGTGATCGCCGCCCGCGAGCGGCAGATCCCCGTCATCCATCGTGCCGCCGCCCTCGAGGGCCTGCTCGGCCGGCGCCCCCTGATCGCCGTCGCCGGGACCCACGGCAAGACCAGCACGACGGCCATGGCCACCCTCGCCCTGCGCGGGGCCGGGCACGACCCCGCCTGGGCCCTCGGCGCCGCGGTCCCCGACCTCGGCCGCAACGCCGGCTTCGGCGCGGACCCGGCCGCCGGACGGACGGACCGGCCGGCGCCGGCCGTGGTCGAGGCCGACGAGTCCGACGGCTCCTTCCTCGCCTTCCGTCCCCGCGTGCTCGTGGTCACCAACCTCGAGCCCGATCACCTCGACTTCCACGGCACGCCGGCGAACCTCACCGCGGCCTTCGACGCGGTCGCCGCGCGCATCGCCCCGGGCGGCACCCTGGTGGTGTGCGCCGATGACCCCGGCGCCGCGGCGCTCGGTGCGCGGGTGCGCGCGGCCGGGGGCGCGGTGGCGACCTACGGCGCCGCCGAGCAGGCCGACTGGCGCCTGGTCTCCGAGCAGAGCACCACCGCGGGAGCCCGCGCCCGCGTCGCGGCCCCCGGCGGGGAGCTGGCGCTCGACCTCGCGGTCGCCGGTCACCACAACGTCCTCAACGCCCTCGGGGCGATCGCCGCCGCCGCCCTCGCGGATCCGCAGGCCGCCCTCGACGACCTCGCCGCCGGTCTCGCCGCCTTCCGCGGGGCCGCGCGCCGCTTCGACCTGCGCGGCACGGAGGCCGGCGTGGCCGTGTACGACGACTACGCCCATCATCCGCGCGAGGTCGAGGCCACCGTCCAGGCGGCCCGCGGGATCGTGGACGCCGCCGGCCGCGGCGGCCGGGTCCTGGTCGTCTTCCAGCCCCACCTGTACTCCCGCACCCGGGACTTCGCCGCGGAGTTCGCGGGTGCTGCCCGTCTACGGCGCGCGCGAGGACCCCGACCCCACCGTCACGGCCGGCACCATCACCGGGCACGGCACGCGCGGGCACCTGGTCGAGGTCGCGGACCGTGCCGGGATCGGCGCCCTCGTGGCCGCCGAGGCCCGGGACGGGGACGTCGTGCTCCTGCTCGGCGCCGGCGACATCGTCGAGGACACCCCGGGAGTGCTCGCGGCGCTGCGCGGCACCCCGGAGACGGCGGCGTGAGCTCCCGCAGGCCGCCCCGCAGGCCCGGAGCCCCGCGCCGCGCCGAGCCGCCGGTGCGCCGCGCCGAGCCCGCGCGCCGCACGGAGCCGA
>NZ_KK069995.1 GCF_000576425.1 Brachybacterium phenoliresistens
AGGAGCGCTGGGCGCCGAACTCGCCGTCCTCGCCCGGGTGCTGGACGGAGACGAAGGCGGTGCGGTCCTGGTCGCGGATGATCGGGCCGCAGGTCTCGGCATCGATCGGCACCGACAGGAACTGCTCCACCCGGCCGCGGGCGTCGCCCTCGAGGGTCACGCGGAACAGGCCGTCGTTGTAGCCGATGCCCGACGGCGCGCCGTCGGTCGAGATCCACAGGTTGCCGACGGAGTCGAAGGCCAGGTTGTCCGGGCAGGAGATCGGCGAGACCTGCTCGACCGGGAAGCCGGAGAAGTAGGTCTGGTCGCCCTGCGCCGGGTCGCCCGCCACCAGCAGCAGGTTCCACGCGAAGGTCGTGGAGGTCTGGTCGCCCTGCTCGTCGATCTCGACGATGTGCCCGTCCCGGTTCTCCGTGCGGGGGTTGGCCTCGTCCGGCGCGGCGTGATCCTCGACGCCGCGGTTGGAGTTGTTCGTGCAGGCCACGTACACGCGGCGGCTGTGCAGGGACGGCTCGACGTCCTCGCAGCGGTCCATCTTCGTCGGGCCCACCGCATCGGCCGCGAGGCGGGTGTGCACCAGGACCTCCTCGAGGGTGAACCCCTCGACGGCGCTCTCGCCGTCCAGCACCAGCGGCAGCCACTCCCCTGCGCCGTCGAAGGCGCCGTCGGACGGCAGCGCACCGGAGCCGTCGATCTCCGCGGCCGGCGAGTTGCCGGTGAACTTCGCGACGAACAGGTCGCCGTTCTCCAGCAGCGTCTTGTTGTGCTCCCGATCGCCCTCGATGTACGTGTCGCGCGAGACGAACTTGTACAGATAGTCGAACCGCTCATCATCGCCCGAGTACGCGACCGCGCGGCCGTCCTCGGCGATGATCACGTTGGCGCCCTCATGCTTGAAACGCCCCAGGGACGAGTGCTTCTTCGGGGTCGACGTCGGATCCCAGGGGTCCACCTCGACGATGTAGCCGAAGCGGTTGATCTCGTTCTCGAATCCAGGGGTGCGGGCGTCGAAGCGCTCGTGCACGGTCTCCCAGCCGCGGGCGGTCGCCTCATCGGCCAGCCCGTAGCGCTGCTGCTCCGGGGAGTCGCCGGGAGCGCGGAAGTAGCCGTTGAAGTTCTCCTCGCCGCTGAGCAGCGTGCCCCACGGCGTCAGGCCGCCCGCGCAGTTGCCCAGAGTCCCGAGGATGATGCGCCCCTCGGGGTCATCGACCGTGGTGACGAGGTCGGAACCGGCCGCAGGACCGGTGAGCTCGAACTCCGCGTCCAGGAGGATGCGGCGGTTCAGCTCTGCGCCCTTCACGTAGCGGTACGGCGAGGCGGCGTCCTCGCGCTCGAGCTCGACGACGGTGAGGCCGTGGGCCGCCATCCCGATCTCGATCGCGTCCTCGGCGTCGGTGTCCGCCGGCAGCATGATGTTCTCGTTCGTGTACTCGTGGTTCACGAACATCACGGCGCGCTTGCCGCCGGACTCCGGGATCTCCTGGATCTCCGTGTAGTCGTTGTTGTAGCCGAACTGCAGCTTCTGCGCCTCGGCGCTCTGGGCGTTCCAGTCGAAGTCGGGGGCTTCGTCGAACAGCGGGTCGCCCCAGCGGATCACGGGATGCCAGTCGAAGCCCTCGGGGACCGTGAACTCGTCGACCTCGAACTGCACCGGGGCGATCGCCTCGAAGTCGAGCTTGGTGCCGTTCGGGGCGAGCGCAGGAATCGGGCCGAAGGCGGAGCCGCCGGTCGCGGGCGCACCGGCGGCCAGAGCACCCTGCGTACCTGTCAGCGCGATGGCCAGGGCGCTCGTCCCACCGCCCAGCAGGGCGCGGCGGGACAGCGCGCGGGAGGCGATGTCGCGGAAGTAGCCGTTCGACGAGGTGTTGCAGGTCTCGCCCACGCAGGCGTTGTTGCACTTCAGGGCACAGGTCACGGCGGAGCGCTTGCCGCGCGTGTGGCCCTGCATGAGGAGGGGCAGCTGGATCGGGGGCATGCGGGATCCCTTCGGGAAGGTCGGTCGCACGCACGGCAGCACGGCCCGCGCGGCAGGGGCCCGACCACACTCGCCCCCTCAGGTGGCGCGACCCGCACGGCCAGGAAGCCGGCAGGTGAACAGCGCGGGAGGTCTCGCCGCGCACCGCCCATTCCGCCCGCAGACCTCAGAACCGCGCCGGCGGCACGAACCCCTTCGGCTTGACCAGCACGACCGGCGCCGGCGACTCGATCGCGACGCGCTGGGAGGTGGAGCCCAGCAGGATCTTCCCGATCGGGGTGCGCTTGCGGATGCCCAGGACGACCAGGTCGATGCCCTCGGACTCGATCGCCTCGAGGATGTCATCGGCCGGGTCGTCGCGGCGCGGGACGGTGCGCAGCTCGTAGGGCACCCCGGACTCCTCGAGCCGCTGCTCGAGGGAGCGCTCGTCGGTGACGGCCTTGGCCTTGCTCGGGTTGACGGCCTTCTCCGAGGCGAGCACGAGCAGCGAGGCGGAATGCTGCTCGGCCTCGGCGATCGCGAAGCCGAGGGCGGCCTCGCTGGTGGCGCTGGGGACGTAGGCGACGAGGATCTTCTTCATGCTTCTGGCTCCCTGCTGGCTGGGACGGGACGGCTCAGTCGCGGCCGATGTCGTCGGGGTGGTGGAAGCGGGTCCGGCGGGCCTTGACCGCGCCGTTGTACAGATAGGTGACCAGGTACAGCAGCAGCCCGATGCCCAGCAGCGCCCCGCCGATCGCATAGTTCCGCCCCGTCTGGGCGATGGGCGTGATGAGGATGAACGCGGTGGTCGCGCCGATGTACGGCAGCACCGTCGGGGTCACGAAGTGGTCGGCGTCCACGTGGTCCTTGCGCAGCACCAGCACGGAGATGTTGACCAGGCAGAACACGGCCAGCAGCAGCATGGCGGTGGTGCCGCCGAGGGCGCCGATGGTCTCCTCGCCGAGCACGAAGCGGACGGTGAGGATCAGCAGCACGCCGAGCGCCGTCGAGAAGATGATCGCCGTCCACGGGGAGCGGCGGTGCGGCAGCACGGCCTTCATGAACGCGGGGACGACGCCCTGCTTCGCCATGCCGTACAGCAGGCGGGAGGCCATCATCATGTTGATGAGCACGGTGTTGGCGACCGCGAAGATGGAGATGATCGGGAAGATCGTCTCGATGGGGATGTCGAGGTCCGCCTTCTCCACCACGCTCAGCAGCGGGGTGGTGGCGCTGGTCAGCTCGCCGATCGGCACGACGGCGACGGCGGTGACGGAGACCAGCACGTAGACCACGCCCGTGATCGACAGGCCCGTCAGCAGCATCTTCGGGAAGTTCTTGAGCGGGTCGACGACCTCCTCGGCCATGTTCACCGAGTCCTCGAAGCCGACCATGGAGAAGAAGGCGAGGGCCGTCGCGCCGATCACCGCGATGAACAGGCTCTTGTCGCCCTGCGTCTCGAACAGGATGACGCGCGAGAAGTCCGCCTTCCCCTCGCCGATGGCGATGAACCCGACGATCAGCACGATCGCGAGGCCGCTCAGCTCGATGAGGGTGAGGCCGACGTTGAGCTTCACCGACTCGCTGACCCCGTACATGTTCACGCAGGCGATGATGCAGATGAACACCACGGCGATCATGGTGGCCAGGAGCTTGGAGCCGGACTCGCCCATCGACTCGTCCAGGTGGAAGACCTTCAGCACGTTCTCGGCGAGGAACACCGAGCTGGTCGCCGCCGAGGTGATGCCCGAGGACAGCACCGCGAAGGTGACCATGAACGTGAGGAAGTGGATGCCGAACGCCTTGTGCACGTACAGGGCGGCGCCCGCGGCCTGCGGGTACTTGGTGACCATCTCGAGGTAGGACAGCGCGGTCACCAGGGCGACCGCGAAGGCGATGATGATCGGCAGCCAGCCGGCGCCGCCCACCTCGCCGGCGACCTTGCCGGTCAGCGAGTAGACGCCGGTGCCGAGGATGTCGCCGACGATGAACAGGAGGAGGAGCTTGGGGGTGATGGCCTTCTTCAGCTCGGTCTGCGGTGCGGACGAGCCGGCAGCCGGCGCGGGTGCCTGGGTCATGCGGTACTCCTGGGGAAGGGAATGCGTCGCAGGGCCGAGGGGCCCCGCAGTGCCCGCACTCTATACCACGGTGACCCCCGTCACCCGGCCCCTCAGTCGGTGCGCTGGGCCCGCGTGACGTGGACCCGGCGCGTGCCCACCCATAGCCTCGTGGCCTCGGACGTCATCGACATGACGCCCAGGGCGGACAGCCCGACGGCCACCAGCGTGGAGTGCGCGATGCTCCCGGAGGTCGAGGTCGCCACCAGCAGCTGGCTGGAGGCATCGGCCGTGAACAGCGCGATCAGCCCCAGGCGGGCCCAGCGGCTGCGGCGCAGCACCCCGGCGAGGAACACGATCGCCAGCACGCTGAAGGCGGTGCCGGCGAGGATCTGCTCGCGACCGGGCAGGAGCAGCCCGGCCTCGGCGATCCGGCCCGTGAGGTCCGCGCCGAGCCCGAGGGCGACCCACTGGATCACCACGGCGATGGTCTGGACCAGGATGATCAGGCCGGTCAGGATGACCGTCGGCGGCGGCAGATGGTGGTCGGCGGCGCCCGCGACGGCGTCCCGGAAGTCGGTGAGGACGTCGTGCCACTGGTCGGCGAGCTCGTGGGCGTCGCCCTGGGCGGCGGCGTGCAGGGCCGCCTGGGTGGCGGCGGCCGCGCGCGGCTTGAGCACGCTGATGCCGGTGGGCCGATGCCGCGGCAGCATCACCGCGGTCGCCCCCGGCGAGCGCTGCGCGGCGCCGGTGACGTCGACGACCGGCAGGTCGCCGTCGGTGCGCAGGCGGTCGCCCTGCCCGTTGCGATGGTGGTAGGCGGTGGAGAAGTCCTCGATGACCTCGACCTCGACGGCCGGATCGGCGTAGCGGACGGTGTCGACGATGTAGTCCCGCTCGATGTCGATGTCCTCATCGATGCGATGCGTGAACTGCAGGGTGAACATCGAGAAGCCGACGGCCCGGTCGTAGGTGCCGGCGGCCAGCCAGTCCGCGCGGTACCCGCCGGGCAGCACGAAGCTCTCCGGCAGCCGCCAGAAGCGCACATGATGGCGCTTGGAGGTGCTGCCGCCGACCTCCTGCTGGTACGTGAAGTCGTGGCGCCGCCCCAGCAGGTACAGATCGGACACCGGCGCCGCGGGGTAGGAGCGGCGCAGCAGGGTCGCGACCACCATCGACCAGGCCGAGCCCAGGGTGCGCTCCTCGGCGAGGACCCAGCCGGCACGGCGCATCGCCACGTGCAGGTCCTTCTCCTCGCCGTCGAAGGCGATGTTGATGGGGTCCGAGAGCACCCCCTCGGTGCTGCGGGTGCGGCCGAAGAAGTAGTCCGGCAGGTAGATCCACGTCAGCAGCTGGTGCAGCCGCGGCAGGGTGATGTAGGTGAACAGCACCCAGAACACCAGCAGGTACAGCAGGCGCACCGGCGTCAGCGAGAAGCCCTGGAACAGGTACAGCAGCGCCAGCCAGATGCTGATGACGAGGCCGGCGACGACGAACAGCGCGTCGAGGACCTGGTAGATCTCGCCGCGGCGGCCGCGCTCGACGTGTCCCGGAGGGTGATCGTAGACCGGCGGCCGCGTGGGGACGGGACGGTCCAGCGGCACCATCCGCGGCGGGCGCTGGGTGGGCATGGATCCATCGTAGAGGGCGCGCGTCCGAGCCCTCTGGGACCGTCCGCCGGGCGCACGTAGGGTGGAGGACATGGCCACTGTTCCCACGCTCCGCTTCCACGACGACCACGCCATCCCCCAGCTCGGCTACGGCGTGTTCAAGGTCGATCCGGCCGTCGCGGCCGACGTCACCGGGCAGGCCCTGCGGGCCGGCTACCGCCACATCGACACCGCCGCCGCCTACGGCAACGAGGAGGGCGTCGGGCAGGCGATCCGCGAGTCCGGCATCCCCCGCGACGAGCTGTTCGTGACCACCAAGCTGTGGGACGACGCCCACGCCTACGACGACGCCCTCGCCGCGGCCGATGCCTCCCTCGAGCGGCTGGGCCTGGAGTACGTGGACCTGTACCTCACGCACTGGGCAGTGCCCGCGCAGGGCCTGTACGTCGACGCGTGGAAGGCGCTGATCGAGCTGCAGCGTCGCGGGAAGGTCCGCTCCATCGGCGTCTCCAACCACCCCGTGCCGCAGCTGGAGGAGATCATCGAGGCCACCGGCGTGGTCCCCGTCATCCACCAGATCGAGCTGCACCCCTACTTCCAGCAGCGCGAGCTGCGCGCCGTGCACGAGCGCCACGGCATCCTCACCGAGGCCTGGGGGCCGCTGGGCCAGGGCAAGAGCGACCTGCTGGAGAACCCGGTGCTCGCCGACATCGCGGCCGCCCGTTCGGCGACGCCCGCGCAGGTCGCGATCGCCTGGCAGCTCGCGCACGGGCACGTCGTGATCCCCAAGTCGGTGACGCCCTCCCGCATCGAGGAGAACCTCGGCGCGAAGGACCTGGCGCTCACCTCGGAGGAGGTCGCGGCGATCGACGCCCTGGACCGCCCCGACGGCCGCGGCGGCATGGACCCGGCCCAGCGCCCCCTGCCCGGCGCCTGAGCCGCCCCGCGAGATGTCATTCTCCGTCGCTTGAACACCCGTTCAAGCGACGCAGAATGACATCTGGCGCAGCGCCGGGGCCGTGCCGGCAGGTCGGCCGGGGATGCTCCTATGGATGTCAAGCGGCCGGGGCGAGGTCGGTGAGGGTGGTTAGGGTCGGGTGTTGCCTGGCGTAGAGGTCGTCGGTGAGGGCTCGGTAGATCTCGCGTGCGATGTGTCGTTTCAGGCAGCGCATGATGTCCTTCTTCGAGAGGCCTTGCTCGGTGCGCCGCTGGACGTAGACCCGAGTTCGATCATCCCAACGCATGCGAGACAGCACGATGGTGTGCAGCGCGTGGTTGGCCGCCCGGTCTCCGCCGCGATTGAGCCGGTGACGGTCCCGACGTCCGGAGGAGGCGGGGATCGGGGCGACACCGCACAGGTGGGCAAACGCGGCCTCGGAGCGCAGCCGGTCGGGGTTGTCCCCGGCCGTGGCCAGGAGCTGGCCGGCGACGTCCGGGCCGACGCCCATACGACCCAGGAGCGTGGGGGCCGCCTGGGCGGTCAGGGTCTTCAGCTCGGCATCAAGCTCAGTGATCTCCTCGCTCAAGATCAGGATCCGACGACCCAGCCGGCGCAGTGCAGCCTTGGTCGCCCCGAGCGGGGCACTGCAGTCACCTCCGGGGCGTAGGCGGACGCAGGCCGTGGCCAGCTCGATGGCCGATAGACCGCGCAGCTGGGCTCGGAGCGCCTCGGGGGCGGTGATCAACAGCTGCCGGGCCTGGTTGATGGCCTGGGTCCGGGCCTTGACCGCCGAGCGTCGCGGCACACGCAGGGCGCGGATGGCCTCGACGATCCCGTCACGGGCCTTCGGGACCCCGGTGGCGCGACCGGAAGCCACGGCGGTGGCGGCGGCATAGGCGTCGATCGGGTCGGACTTGCCCTTGAGACGGCGGGTCTTTCGGTCCGGTCGGTCGACCTCGACCACCCTCAGCCCGCCGCGGGCCAGCACCCGGGCCAGCTCGGCCCCGTAGGCACCGGTGCCCTCGACGCCGACCGCGGCCACGGTCCCATGGGAGCCGAGCCAGGACAGCAGGTCTCGGTAGCCGGCACCGCTGGCCGGGAACTCTTCATCGGCCAGGTGCCGGCCAAGAGGATCGATCACCGCAGCGTGGTGGGTTTCGCCGTGGGTGTCGACGCCGGCGATGACTTCGCGAAGCTGATCGGTCATCATGGTCATTGCTGTCCCTCTCGCTGATCCCGGTGGGCAGCACGCGCCGGCCGGGCGGGCGGACAAGACAGTGGCGGGGCTTCTGAACCAAGCTCCTATGAGGTCACAGACTCCCGTCCGGTCGCGTGCGCAGCGATCCCCGAAGTGGGCCGACAAATCCCAAACAAGACAGCTGGAGCGTCGGTCAGTAGGTGAGTCAGACCCACCTGGGAACCACTACCTCCATCATCACTGTCAGTAGTAGACCGCGAGGGGCCCGTCGGGGCCGTCGATCACCTGGACCGGGGTGTCGAAGACGCGGGTGAGGACCTCGGAGGTCATGATCTGCGCGCTCGGCCCGTGCTCGAGGACGCGGCCGCCCTGGACGGCGCAGATGCGGTCGGCGTAGCGGCCGGCGAAGTTGATGTCGTGCAGGACGATGACGATGGTGCGGCCCAGCTCCTCCGCGGCGCGGCGCAGGTGGCGCATCATGTGCACCGAGTGCTTCATGTCCAGGTTGTTCAGCGGCTCGTCCAGCAGCACGTACTCGGTGTCCTGGGCGAGGACCATGGCCACGTAGGCGCGCTGGCGCTGCCCGCCGGAGAGCTCGTCGAGGTAGCGGCCCTCGAGCTCCCCGAGGTGGAGGAAGTCGATGGCCTCGCTGATCCGCTCCTCGTCGGCCGCGGTCAGCCGCCCCTGCGAGTGGGGGAAGCGGCCGAAGCCCACCAGCTGCCGCACCGTCAGCCGGGTGACGACGTGGTTCTCCTGCCGCAGGATCGACAGCACCTTCGCGAGGTCCTTCGAGCGGGTGGTGGACACGTCCATCCCGGCGACCTCGATGGTGCCCTCGTCCAGGCCCAGCAGGCGGCCGATCATCGTCAGCAGCGTCGACTTGCCGGCGCCGTTGGGCCCTACCAGGGCGGTGACGCCGCCGGCCGGGATCTCCAGGTCCACGGGGCCGATGCGGACCTCGCTGCTGTACTGCTTGCTGACGGTGCGGAGCGTGATCACAGGCGACCCTTTCGGAGGATGACCGCGAGGAAGATCGAGCCGCCGATCAGCTCGATGATGATCGAGACGTACCCCTGCGCGTAGAAGACGTGCTTCATGACGAAGTAGGCGCCCGAGAGCACGACGAAGGCGGTGAGGAAGGCGACGGGCAGGACGAGGCGGTGGTCGTGGGTGCCGGCCGCCTGGTAGGCGAGGGTCGCCACCAGGAAGCCGAAGAACGTCATCGGCCCGATCATCGCGGTGGAGACGGCCATCAGCAGGGAGACCAGCAGCAGCACGAGGATCGTCTCGCGGCGATGGTCGATGCCCAGGTTGGTGGCCTGCTCCTTCCCGAGCGCCACGACGTTCAGCCGCCGCGAGCGCAGCAGCAGGACGGTGCCGGCGAGGACGACCAGCGGGATCGCGATCGGCAGCTGGTCGACATCGGCGTTGGACACCGAGCCGAACAGGCGCGCGGCGAGCACGTCGAACTCGCTGGGCGTGAGCAGGCGCTGCATGAAGGTGGAGACGGCGCCGAGCCCTCCGCCGATGACGATGCCGACCAGCAGCATGACCTGCATGTTCGCGGAGCGGCCGGAGAGGAGCCAGCCGTACAGCAGAGCGGACAGCGCCATCATCGCCGCGATCTGCAGGACGAACTGGGTGGTGCCCTGGAGGGCGGTGAGCCCGGCGACGCCGAGGACGTACACCGCCGTGGTCTGGATCGCCCGGTACAGCGACTCGAAGCCCATGATCGACGGCGTGATGATGCGGTTGTTCGTGACGGTCTGGAAGGCGACCGTGCCCAGAGCCTGGCAGAAGGCGACGAGCACCATCACCACGAGCGTGGTCACGCGCAGCTTCGCGATGATCCAGAAGCCCTCGGACCCGAAGGGCATCGGGTTGTCCAGGGCGAGGTAGCCCAGGCCGAAGGCGAGGGACAGCACGATCAGCGAGCCGAGCACGAGCGCGAATCGGCGGCGCGCCCGGGGCGTGGGCAGGGCGCCGGAGCCGGCCCGTCGACGGGACGGGGCATCGGAGCGGGCCCCGGCAGCGGGCGCGGTTCCGGACGGCGGCGCAGTCCCCGGCGCGGGCGCGGTTCCGGACGCGGGCGCGGTTCCGGCCGGGGCCGGGTGCCCGGATGGGGCCGGGGCGGCGGTGAGCTCAGCCATGCCGGCGCCTCCTCAGCAGGAGGGCGACGAAGACGACGGCGCCGACCACCCCGAGGATCAGGGAGACGGGCACCTCGAAGGGCATGATGATGGTGCGGCCCACCAGGTCGCACACGGTCACGATCCCGACCCCCAGCAGGCACACCCAGGGCAGGTTGCTGCGCAGGTCGTCGCCGCGGATGAGGGAGACGATGTTGGGGACGATGAGCCCGAGGAAGGGCAGGTTCCCCACCACGACCGTGACCACGCCGGTGGCGACGGCGATCAGCGCGGTGCCCAGCAGCACGATCCGGCCGTAGTGGAGGCCGACGGTCGTGGCGATCTCCTCGCCCAGTCCGGCCACGGTGAAGCGGTCGGCGACGACGAACACGGCGACGCCCACCAGCGCGACGATCCACAGCAGCTCGTACTGCCCGCGCAGCACCGAGGTGAAGGAGCCCGCGAACCAGACGCCGAGGCTCTGCAGCATGTTCGTCTTCACGGCGAGGAAGGTCGACAGGGAGCCGACGACGGCGCCGAGCATGATGCCGATGATCGGCACGATGAGCGAGCTGCGCAGCGAGACCCGCCGCAGGAACAGGAAGAACACCATGGTGCCGACGAAGGCGGCGACCACCGCCCCGGTCATCTTCGTGAGGATGCTGGCCTGCGGGGCCAGGATCATCACCACGAGCAGGCCCAGGCCGGCCCATTCGGTGGTGCCGGTGGTGGTCGGCTCGACGAAGCGGTTCTGCGTGAGCAGCTGCATGACCAGCCCCGACATGGCCATGGCGGCCCCGGCGAGGACGAGGCCGATGGTGCGGGGAATGCGGGTGATCGCGAACATCTGCGCGCCGTCGTCCTGGCCGAAGATGTCGTAGACGCCGGTGAACAGGGAGGCTCCCAGCAGCAGGCCGACGACCGCGACCCCGAGGAGCAGGGCCGGGTCCAGCAGGCGGCCCCTGCCCGGCGCTCGAGGGGCCGCGATCGTCGCGCTCATCAGGCCGTGCCCTCCAGGGCGTCGGCGAAGGTCGAGAAGAACTCGGTGTAGGTCTGGATGCCCTCGTTGGTGTACGTGTCCGCGGGCATGTAGACGATGTTGCCCTCGGCGACGGCGGTCACCGAGGCGAGCGCCTCGGAGGCCTCGAGCACCGCCGCGGCGGGCTGGTAGGACGGGTCATCGGCCGAGACGGCGGCATCGCGGTCCATCACCAGCAGCCAGGTCGGGTTCGACTGGGCGATCGCCTCGACGGAGACGTCGTCGCCCTGGTGGTCGTCGCTGGACTCGGGGACCTCGAGCGCGGGGGTGAGGCCGAGCGTGGGGAACATCGGCCCGAAGGTGCGGCCGTTGCCGGGGGCCGAGTAGCCGATCTCGCCGCCGGAGGTGATCACGGCCATCACGGTCTGCGCCGGGTCGTAGGCGGCCTTGACCCGCTCGATCTGGGCGTCGAGCGCGGCGCCGAGCTCCTGCGCCTCCGACTGCTTGGAGAAGACCTCGCCGAGCACGCCCACCTGGCGGGTGAGCTCGGCGAAGAAGTCCTCGCCGTCGCGCGGGTCCAGGGAGAGGACGGTCGCGCCGGGGACGAGCTTCTCGATGTCCTCCTGGAACTGGGTGAAGCGCTGGCCGTTGACGACGACGTCGGGCTGCGCGGCCACGATCGCCTCGAGGTCGGGCTCGTTGTGCGTGCCGAGGTCGACGATGGAGTCGTCCTCGGTGTAGCCGATGGTGGAGGGCATGAGGGAGACGGCGGCGGCGGTCAGCGGGATGCCCCAGTCATGGAGGGTCTCGAAGGTGCGGTTGTCGGTGGCGACGACGGACTGCACGGGCAGGGAGATGGTCTTCTCGCCGTCGTTGTCCTCGATGGTCACCGAGGCGGCGTCGCCGCCGGCGTCGCTGGCCCCGCCCTGGGCCGGGTCCTCGACCTCGGAGGAGGAGCAGGCGGCGGCGAGCAGGCCGATGGCCCCGGCGGCGGAGAACGCGCCCAGGCGGCGGCGGGAGATCGCGGTCATGTGATGTCCTTCGGTCGGCATGGCTGTCGTCACGAAGGTTAGCCTCACCTCGCCCGATTAAGACAGTCAGGGCTTGCGTTATCGAGAAGCTCACACGGACAGTAACGATCGCATAACCACTTGGGGTGCGCGGGGCCGCGATGATGGCGGATGCTGGGGCGATGATCCCTGCGCCTCCCCGTCCTCTGCCCTGGGCCGCCCTGGCGCTCGCGAGCGTGCTCGCGGCGTGCGCTCTGGGATGGTGGGTCCTCGCCGCCCCGGCGGTCGACGACCTCGACATGCTCGGGGTACGCGCCGTGAACACGCTCCACTCCCCCGCCACCGACGCCCTCGCCCGCGGCATCGACGTGCTGTTCGGGCCGATGGGCTCGGCGATCGTGTGGATCCTCGCGGTCCTCGCCGCCCTGCTGCTGCGCGGCTCCCGCGCCGCCCTGTGGACGGGCCTGGTCGCGGGCGTGCCGTGGGCGGCCTCCCGCCTGGTCAAGGAGCTGGTGCGGCGCGAGCGCCCCGACCTGGGGGTGCTCGACCACGTGCTGATCGACCACCCGGCCTCGGCGAGCTTCCCCAGCGGGCACACCGCCTTCGCCGCGGCGCTCGCGACGACGCTCGTGCTGGCGCTGCCGCCGGGCGGCAGGCGCCGCATCGCCGTCGCGGCCGGCGCCCTGCTCGTGCTGGCGGTCGCCTGGTCCCGGATGGCCCTGGGCGTGCATCACCCCAGCGACGTGCTGACCTCCATGATCCTCATGCCCGTCCTCGCCCTGTGCACGGCGCGCCTGCTCGCCGCGGCCGGCCTCCCCCGCCCGCTGGGCGCCGACCGGGGACCGGCCAGGGCACGCTGCCAGGCCGATTGACGCCTGCAGCGGGCAGCCCTCGTCTCGCCTGCGCATGGTGTGGGTACTCTGACCCGCATGACGTCGGAGAGTCCTGAAGTGATCAGCATCATCCAGGGGTTCCTGTCGGGCGAGATCAGCGATGCCGTTTTTCTGGAGGAGCTCTGCGGCGACCGGCTCGACGGTCTGCGCCACTGGCCGAATGCGCCGGCGTACGTTCCACACCGTGACCTGATGCAGTACCTCCTGCTTGCCGACATCGACACTCCAGATGGCCGGTACGCCGTCACGAGCGTGCTGGAGGAATATCTGCGTGATCATGGCGCCGCTGTGGCTCCTACGACACGAGGACGGAAAGCCGCGTCCGACTACGAACTCTTGCTTGACGTCCAGCCTCGTTGGCTCGACGTCACGGGGGACGAAATGAAGGAGCTGCTCGCCGCTGCTGCAGACGCCCCCGAGGACTCACGACGAGCTCAGCTGAAAGCCATGATCAAGGAGCGCTACCGGTACTTGCGACGACCGCCGCGATGGCTGCAGTCACCACAATGGCCGCTGGTAGAGCAACGGGCTGCGGTTTTCGTCGGACAGCTCGATGTGTCCGCTCTCCATCACGACACCGCACATCTGTACGTGTTCGTCGATGAGCACAGCGGCAATGTCGTCACCGTGACGCAGCAGATGTAGCTCCCCGAGATGCTGCGCCATTGCTTGCGCTTGTCGACGCATCGCTCCACGAGGTCACGGCCACAGCAGCGGTGCCTTCGGACATCACCGTGCCCGGTTCGCGCGCGACGGGCACCCTTCGTCGACGAGAAGCCGATCCGGCCTGGTTCACGGTCGTCCGTTCGCGCCCTGTACCTGGATCTGCTCGAATGTCGGACATACTCGCCGTCCAGGACCCGTCCTCGGTACGAACGGGCCGATCTGATCCGGCCCCTGTGGCAGGCTCGGGGATGATCAGCGCATCGCACGCGTCCCGGGGCGCCGATGCGAAGACTTCGGGAACACGACAGGACCGACATGAACGCCGGCGTCGATGCCGATCCAGACCTCATCGAGACCGACAGCGGATTGATCCGCCCCGCTGACCTCATCATCATCTTCGGCACCCCTCATTGGACACCTGCTGAGGTCGCCGTGGATCTGTTCACCCGAGACCTGGCACCTCGGATCCTCGCGACAGGCGGCTCCTCGCGTCACGACGGGCGTCTCTGCGAATCCGAGATGCACAGGGATCTCATGGTGGCCCGGGGCGTCCCCGAGGACCGGATCCTCTGCGAGACGGCATCGGCGACGACGCTCGAGAACGCCGTCAACGCCCGCGCCGTCATCGACCGCTTGGGACCCGTGCACTCGGTGATCGCCGTGGTCAAGTGGTATCACCGTCGTGCCCTCGTGCATCTTGCCGAGCAGGTGCCCTCCCTCGAGCGGATCTACACCGCCGCATACGAGCCGTTCAACGGGGAGACCCGCCGCGGCATGACCCGCAGGACCTGGCAGGAGACCTCGCCGAAGAGCGTCCGCCGAGAGACCGCCTACCTGCGGACGATGATCGCGGAAGGCCGAGACGTGCTCGAACGCACCGATGCGGGATGGATCCGATCGCCGGGGCGCGCCAGGGCCGGCGCCGCGGGAGATCCGTCCGACCGTCGGGGATCCGTCCGACCATCCTGATCAGCGGGAGGGGCCCGCGCCGGAACTGCGGGGATCCGGACCGGGACCCTCCTTCCGGCGCAGCGCCGCTCCGATGAGCACGACGACGATGCCGACGCCGACGCCGATGGCGGTCTCCAGCACGCGCGCGTGGAGCATCGGCCCCACCGCCTGCGGGTGCGCCAGCTGCACCATGAGCAGGGCCAGCGGTGTGATGAAGCACAGGGCGAAGGCGTAGTTGCGCAGTACGTACAGCTCCGCGAGGAACTGCATCACCACCACCCACACCACCAGCTGCCAGGCCTGCGCGGGGAAGGACAGCAGGAACGCCGTCACCCCGATGCCGAGGATCGTGCCCAGCAGGCGGTGCACGCCCCGCTCGACCTGGGCGCCGTGCCCGGGGGCCGAGAGCGGGGAGACCGCCGCGATCTGCGCCCAGTACGGGAACGGCAGCCCGGAGACGATGCCGATGACCCCGGCGGCCAGCGCCGCGGCCAGATGCACCCCGCCGACCTCGGCCAGCTGCCGGCGGGTGAAGATCTCGCGGCGCGGGTCCACGCCCGCTCCGGGGTGGCGTTCACCCATGTAGTGACCCGCTAGCCCCAGCAGGACGCACCAGGAGGCAGTGCCGGCGGCGATCAGCAGGGCCAGCCACACCGGCGCTACGGAGGGCGCGGAGGAGATTGCCGCGACCGCGAACAGGGGGAACAGCGCGCCGCCGGGCTTGATGCCGCGCTTCGCGACGAGGGTCGCCGCGCCGGCGGCGACGAGCGCGCCGACGACCATCGCCGTCCACGGCAGGGCGCGATCCCCCAGCATCGGCCCGAGCGCGGCGAGGCTCGCGCCGATCCCCACGCACAGCGTGAGCACCAGGCCCATCAGGCTCTGCCGGCGGAAGCGCAGGGCGGTGGGCTCGTAGCGGGAGTAGATGCCGGTGAAGGCGCCGAACGCCGCGAACATCGCCCACTCGATCCGGTCGGTGGCCAGCAGCAGCGCCAGCGGCACGGCCAGCCCCACCGCGATCCGGAGGGCCGGGATGTGGTCGACCCGGCCCGGCGCGAGCGAGACCAGGCGGCGGGCGCGCTCCCGGACGGACGAGGGGACGGGCATGGGGGCTTCCTCCGCGCGTCCGGGACCGTGCGGCGGGCCTTCCGCCGCCGCCGTGCGCACCGGTGCCAGGATAGGGCGCATGAGCGCACCCCTCGTGGAGACCACCGGCATCGAGATCGTCGAGGAGTCGCAGCGCACCGCCCGGCCGCGGGACCTGTTCTGGCCGTGGTTCGCCGCGAACGTCTCGGTGTTCGGCATGAGCTACGGCTCGTGGGGGCTGGGCTTCGGCATCTCCTTCGCCCAGGCGGTGGTCGTGTCCCTGATCGGCATCGTCATCAGCTTCGCGCTGTGCGGGCTGATCGCGATCGCCGGCAAGCGCGGCAGCGCCCCGACGATGGTCCTCTCCCGCGCGGCCTTCGGCGTGCACGGCCAGAAGGTCCCCGGCATCGTCTCGTGGCTGACCTCGATCGGCTGGGAGACGATGCTGGCGATCTCCGCGGTGCTCGCCACGGCGACCGTGTTCCAGGCGCTGGGCCTCGCCTCCGGCACCGCGGTGCTGGTCATCGCCACGCTGGTGATCGCGGCGATCATCGTGACCGCCTCGGTGCTGGGCTACCACACCATCATGCGCATCCAGTCGGTGCTGACCTGGGCCACCGGCGCCATGACGATCGTGTTCATGGTCCTCACGATCCCGCACATCGACCTGGCGGCGGTCGCCTCGGCCCCCTCGGGGAGCGTGCAGCAGATGGTCGGGGCGCTGGTGATGGTGATGACGGGATTCGGCCTGGGGTGGATCAATATCGCCGCGGACTGGTCGCGCTACCAGCGGCGCAGCACCTCCGACGGCGCGATCGTCGCCTGGAACACCATCGGCGGCTCGGCCGCGCCGGTGATCCTGGTGGTCTTCGGCCTGCTGCTGGCCGGGTCCGATGCCGATGTCATGGCGCGGATCGGCGACGACCCGGTGGGCACCCTGGTCACGCTGCTGCCGCTGTGGGCGCTGATCCCCTTCTGGATCGTCGCCGTGCTGACCCTGGTCTCCGGCGCGGTCAACGGCATCTACTCCTCCGGCCTGACCCTGCTGAGCCTGGGGATCCGGATCCCCCGCCCGGCCGCCGCCTTCCTGGACGGGGCGATCCTCACTGCGGGGACGATCTGGGTGGTCTTCTTCGCCACGAGCTTCATCGGGCCGTTCCAGAGCTTCCTCATCACCCTCGGCGTGCCGATCGCCTCCTGGGCCGGGATCCTCATCGCCGATGTCCTCACCCGTCGCCGCGACTACGACGAGGCCGCCCTGTTCGACCCGTCCGGGCGGTACGGGTCGGTGGACTGGATCTCGATCGTCACCTTCGCGGCGACGTCCCTCGTCGGCTGGGGCCTGGTGGTGAACTCCTACGCCGAGGACGCCCCGTGGAACAACTGGCAGGGGTACCTGCTGGAGCCGCTGCGGATGGGCACCTTCGTCGACGACCCGGCCGGCGCCTACTGGGACGGCACCTGGGCCTACGCGAACCTGGGCGTGCTGTTCGCGCTGGTCGCCTCGTTCCTCATCACCCTGGTGGCCCGGCGCGGGAGGATCCGCCAGCAGGAACGGGACGCCTGACCCGGGACCCGCACGGGATCCCCTCGCAGATCGCCCCGTTCCGCGGCCCTCGCCGCCGGGGTCACTCGGCCGGGATCGGCGCCCCCGTGACGAAGCCGCGGTTCCAGCGCAGCAGCGGCGGGGCGTCGCGGTGGGCGCTGCCGCGACGCACCTCGCCGACGACCAGCAGCTGGTCGGCCACCGGCGTCACCGCATGCGTCGTGCACGCGAGGGCGACCAGCGCGTCGGGCAGGACCATCGGCCCCTCCTACGTGCGCTGCGCCCCCGCGGCCGCGAGCGCGGCCCGGCGCTCCTCGCGCGCGGTGCGGCCGGTGAGGGTGCGGACCAGGCCCAGGTGATCGGCGGCGAGGATCGACACGGCCCAGGGCGCGCCGGCCGCGATCGCGGCGGCGCCCGCCCGGGTGCGGCCCATCGACACGGCGATCGTGAAGGGATCCACGGAGGCGGTCAGCACGGAGGCGGCGATGAAGAACAGGTCCTCCTCGCCGTCCCGCGTGCTCACGAGGGTCACGCCGCTGCCGTACTGCGCGAAGCTGTCGTACAGGGCCGGCGCCGGGCGGGCGGAGGGATGCTGCGTGGCGGTCACGAGCGGGCGGCCTCCAGTCGGCGTGCGACATCGGCCCAGTTCACGACGTTCCAGAAGGCCGTGACGTAGTCCGCCCGGACGTTCGCGTAGTCGAGGTAGTAGGCGTGCTCCCACACGTCCAGCTGCAGCAGCGGGGTGATCCCGGCGGGGATGTTGCCCTGCTGGTCGTAGAGCTGGAAGATCACGGGCCGCTGCCCGAGCCCGTCCCATCCCAGCACCGACCATCCCGACCCCTGGACGCCGAGCGCCGTGGCGGAGAAGTGGGCCCGGAGCTTGTCGAGGGAGCCGAAGTGCTCCTCGAGCGTCGCACGCAGGGCGCCCTCGGGCTCGCCGCCGCCGTCGGGCGAGAGGTTCTCCCAGAACACGCTGTGGTTCCGGTGCCCGCCGAGGTGGAAGGCGAGGTCCTTCTCGAGCTGGTTGATGTGCGCGAAGTCGTTCTTCTCGCGGGCCTCGGCGAGCTGCTCGAGGGCCGTGTTGGCGCCGGTCACGTACGCCTGGTGATGCTTGGAGTGGTGCAGCTCCATGACCCGCGCCGAGATGTGCGGGGCGAGGGCGGAGTAGTCGTAGGGCAGGTCGGGCAGGGTGTAGACGGGCATCTGTCGTCCTCTCGTGTCGATGACGACGACGCTAGGACTTCACGTGCGCTTGAAGTCAAGCGGGGCCCGGGGCGGTTCCGTAGAGTCGCCTGCATGAGCAGCTCCCCGCCCGCAGCCCCCTGGCTCCTGGTCATCGACCCCCAGCGCATCTTCGCGGACCCCTCCTCCGACTGGGCGGCCCCGACGTTCCCCGCCGCGATGACGCAGATCCAGCGCCTGGCCGCGGCCATCGGCCCGCAGCGCACGCTGGTCACCCGCTGGCTGCCGACCGCCGACCGCTCGACCTCGTGGGGCGACTACTTCGCGGCCTGGCCCTTCGCGGACGTCCCGGCCGACGACCCGCTGTACGCCCTGGTCGACGGCGCAGAGCAGCTGTCCGACCGGCCCACGATCGACGAGCCGACCTTCGGCAAGTGGGGTCCGCAGCTCGCCGGGATCGTCGGCGCGGGAGCGGAGCTGCTGGTCACCGGGGTCTCCACGGACTGCTGCGTGATCACCACCGTCCTCGCGGCGGCCGATGCCGGCTGCCGCGTCACCGTGGTCACCGACGCCTGCGCCGCCTCCACGCCGGAGGACGGCGCGGCCGCCCTGCACACCCTGGGCCTGTTCCCGCCGCAGGTGCGCCTGGCGCGGGCGGCCGATCTGCTGCCATGACGCCGCCGCTGATCACCGTCGGGCACGGGCAGCTGGACCGCGAGCAGCTGACGGAGCTGCTGACCGGCGCCGGCGTCGAGCATCTCGTGGACGTGCGCCGCTTCCCCGGCAGCCGGACCCACGAGGCCGCGGCCCGCGGCGCGATCCCCGACCTCTGCGCCGCGGCCGGCATCGGCTACCGCTGGGACGAGCGCCTGGGCGGGCGCCGCCGGCTCACGGCGGCCGAGGACGCCGAGACCCCCGACACGTGGTGGCGGGTCGCGGCGTTCCGCGCCTACGCCGCCTGGACCCGCAGCGCCGACTTCCGGGCCGGGGCCCAGGAACTCGCGGCCGATGCCGCGGCCGCGCGCACCGCGATCCTCTGCTCGGAGGCCGTGTGGTGGCGCTGCCACCGGCGCCTCATCGCCGACGTGATGCTGCTCGAGCACGGCATCGAGGTCCTCGACCTGCTGCACTCCGGCGCGCTGAACCCGCACGAGCCCAGCGAGGGCGCCCGCCTCGACGCCGACGGGCGGGTGATCTGGGACGGCCGGTGATCCGGGACGCGGTGATCGGGGACGCCGGGTGACCCGGGTACGTGGCCTGGGGCGTGGTGACTGCGGGACGGGGGTGACTGCGGGACAGGGTGGCCCGGGCGCGGCGCCTCACCCGGCGGCGCGCAGCACCTGCACGATCAGCTCCTCGACGCGGGCCCGCATCCCGGCGGGATCCACCGGGGCGCGCCCGCCGACCTGGATCGGGATGAACTCCTCCCACGCCGGGGAGAAGTCCAGCAGCTCGCCCATCAGCCAGGCCGGATCGACGCGGGTGCCCGTGAGCGCCTGGTACCGGCCGAGGAAGGACCATGCCCGCGCGGCGTCGTGGAGGACGGTCAGGTTGAGCATGCAGTGGCCCACGTCGCGGCCGGCATCGGCCACGCCGCAGCCCGTCCAGTCCACCACCCCGGTCAGCGCGCTGCCCGTCCACAGCACGTTGAAGTGCTGGTAGTCGCCGTGGGCGAGCACCGGGCGCCGGGGGTCGTCCGCCGAGACCGCGAGGTCGAGGGCGGCCGCGCCCTCCGGGAGCCCGGCCATCCAGGCGCGGCGGCGGGGATCGGCCATGTCCGCGTGGCGGGGGCAGGGCTCGAGGTCGGGGCCCGGCGGCAGGTCGTGGATCGCGGCGAGACGGGCGGCGAGCGCCTCCAGCCAGCCCGGGACGTCCTCGGGGTCGAGCACGCCCCGCCCCGGCAGGCAGGTCATCAGCGTGCTCGGCCTGCCGGTGCGCTCCCCCTCCGGGTCGGCGGCGATCAGTCCCGGTGCGCCGATGCCGCCTCCGGCGAGGAGCTCCAGGGCCGCCGCCTCCCGGCGGGCGCACTCCCGCGGCCACGGGCCGTCCTCGGGCCAGCGCCGCAGGACCACCGCGGGAGCATCGGCCCCCGTGAGGTCCAGGCGGTACATGGCCTGGGACAGGCCTCCGGTCAGCGGGGTGATCGCCGCGATCCGGGTGCGCGGGCCGAGCACCTCCCGCACCCACGGCTCCACGATGTGCTGCATCCGAGCACTGTAGCGGCCGGTCCCCGCTCAGCCGCCCCAGACCGAGCGGGCGCCTGCCTCGCCGATCATCACCACCAGCGTCGTCGCGCCGACGGCGGCGACGACCGCCGTCGCGCCGAGCAGCCGCGGGACCAGGCGGCCCGGCTCCTCGCGCCACCGGTACCAGGCCCACTGGGCGGCGGCGACCACGGCCATCGCGATCGTCCACGGCGGCAGCATCCGGGCGAGGCGGGCATGCTCCAGCACCCGCGGCGTCGGGCCGACCATGCCCAGGAGCACCTCGCCGGAGGCGATCGTCACCGGCACCAGCAGCATCACCAGCAGGGCCAGCAGGGGGGTCACCGCCCCGAGGCGGCGCCGCGCCGCCGGGACGAGGGTGCCCAGGACGAGGGCGAGGGCGCTGAGGGGGACCAGGACCACCACGGCGTGCACCACCAGCGGGTGCATCGGCAGGCCCATGACGCCGTCCAGGATCGGGTTCATACTCGGACCACGAGGGACGGGCCGCCGCGGTTCAGATGAACCTGCGGCGCCCCTGCCCCGTGTCACCGACGGAGGTGAGCATGGGCGAGGAGGACGCGACACGGCTGGGCGCGCTGTACGACGCCCACGCCGCGCCGATCCGGCGCTACGCGACGCGCCTG
Organism: Brachybacterium phenoliresistens; assembly: GCF_000576425.1. Taxonomy (GTDB): domain Bacteria; phylum Actinomycetota; class Actinomycetes; order Actinomycetales; family Dermabacteraceae; genus Brachybacterium; species Brachybacterium phenoliresistens. The sequence goes on from NZ_KK069995.1 coordinate 21,053, forward strand.
ACCGGCGACGCCGCGGCGGCGGAGGACGTGGTCCAGGAGACGCTGCTGCGCGCCTGGCGCACGCCGAGGATCCTGGCCGACGACCCCGAGACCGTCCGGTCCTGGATGTTCACCGTGGCCCGCCACCTCGTCATCGACGAGGCCCGCAGCGCCCATCATCGCCGCGAGCAGCCGGTGGCGGAGGCCCCCGAGGTCGAGATGCGCGATGCGACCGACGCCGTCTTCGACCAGATGCTCGTCGAGGAGGCCCTCGCGACCCTCTCGGAGCCCCACCGCGCCGTCGTCGTGCGCGCCTACTTCGGCGGCATGTCCACCGCCCGCATCGCCCAGGAGCTCACCATCCCCGAAGGCACCGTGAAGTCCCGCATGCACTACGCGCTGCGCGCCCTGCGCCTGGCCCTGCAGGAGAGAGGAGTGACGCGATGAGCGAGCACCAGCGCCTGGCCGAATGGGACGCCGCCTACGTCCTGGGGGCCCTCGGCGCCGCCGATCGGGCGGAGTTCGAGGAGCACCTCGAGCACTGCGCCGCCTGCCGGGACGCGGTCGCGGAGCTGGCCCCCGTCCCCGGACTGCTGGCCCGCGTCCCCGCCGAGCGCGCCGAGGAGCTCCTGGCACCGGCCGATGCCGGGCGGGAGGCCCTGCTGGACCTCGGCGCGCACCGCGCCCGGCGCCGGCGCGGGCGGCGGGTGCTGACCGCCCTGGCCGCCGCCGCAGCGGCCGTCGCGCTGCTGTTCGCGGGATCGGCCCTGGACCTGCTGCGGCCCGCTGAGGAGACGGGGCAGGGCCCCGAGACGACCGTGGCGATGGAGCCGGTGGATGCCGCGCCGCTGCGGGCGAGCATCGGCATGACCACCGTCCCCTGGGGGACGAAGCTGGACGTGACCTGCAGCTACGAGGCCGATGCGTACGGCCGGCCCGGCGGCGGCGAGTATGAGCTGGTGGCCATCGGGGCCGATGGCCAGGAGACCTCGCTGTCCACCTGGCATGCGCAGCCCGGATCGACCGCCCTGCTCAGCGCCGGGACGGCGCTGCCGGCGGAGGAGATCCAGGCCCTCGAGATCCGCGCGGCGGACACCGGGGCCGTGCTCATGCGCTCGGGGTGAACCGCGGGCGGGCGGGTCTCGTGTCCTGGGTGACCGGGTTCCCGGTCCGGACCCAGGAGGCAGCCATGTCCATCGGAATCAGGCACGCGGCGCTCGGCGCGGCGGCGGTGATCGTGCTCGGCATCAGCGGATGCACGTCCTCGGGCGAGGGCGGGTCCGACGGCGGCGGAGGCGGCTACGGCGGCGGGGCCCCCGCGGAGGAGACCACGCAGGCCCCCGCCGCGGAGGGCGCCGCGCTCGGCGTCGCCGAGTCCGATCTCGGCCAGATCGTCGTCGACGGCGAGGGCATGACGGTCTACATGTTCGACAAGGACACCCAGGGCTCCGGGGCCAGCGCCTGCGAGGGGGACTGCGCCACCAACTGGCCGGCCGTCACCGTCGACGGCGATGCGCCCGAGGTCGAGGGCGTCACCGGGGAGGTCGGCACGATCACCGGGGTCGACGGCTCCACCCAGCTGACCCTGGACGGCTGGCCGCTGTACACCTTCATCGGCGACGAGGCCCCCGGGGACGTCGCCGGCCAGGGCGTGAACGAGGTGTGGTGGGTGCTGGACCCGGCCGGCACCCCGATCCGGTAGTCGGAGGCCGATGCTTCGATGGCCCCATGACGACACCATGGACCATGACCATCGACTGCACGGACGCCGTGCGCTGCGCGGCGTTCTGGCGCACGGCCCTCGGCTACGAGGACGCCCCTCCCCCGGCGGGCTTCGCCTCCTGGGAGGACTGGTTCGACGCCTGCGAGGTGCCCCTCGCCGAGCGCGGCGACGGCGCCGCCCTGGTCGACCCGGCCGGGACGGCGCCGCGCATCTCCTTCCTGCGGGTGCCGGAGCCGAAGTCCGTCAAGAACCGCCTGCACCTGGACCTCCAGGTCAGCGGCGGCCGGGCGGTCCCGGCGGAGGTCCGCCACGCACGGATCACCGGGGAGGTCGCCCGTCTCCTCGACGCGGGCGCGCAGGTGCTCTCCGAGCATCGGATCGGCGAGGACCTCGACCACGTGGTGATGGCGGACCCGGAGGGCAACGAGTTCTGCGTCGTGTGACGACGAGTTCTGCGTCGTGCGAAGGCCACCGGGAGCGGGTCGTCGTGCGGCGCCACCGCAGCGGCGCGGGGCGCCCGTCCGACGACGAGCGCCCCGCGTCCTCGTGATGGTGTCAGTCCTCGTCGATGTCCGTGGAGAGGACGGTGAGCGCCGCGTCGAGCTCGACGTCCGCCCCGGTGCCGTCCCCGGCCAGGACCTCGGCCTCGATCGCGGTCCCGGGATCGTCGGAGCTGGAGATCTCGGTGACGACGCCGTCCGCGACGCCCTCGGCGGAGGCCGCGTCCAGGGCGGCGGTCTCGATCGCCGGCAGCTGGGCGAGGTCGAGCAGCGGCTCGGCGTCGTCGTCCGCTTCGGTGTCGTCCTCGGCGCGGACCGTGACGGTGCCGTCGGCGGCGATGTGCACGTCGCTCTCGGTGCCGTCGCTCAGGCGCACCTCGATCTCGTAGCCGCCGCTGACGACCTCGATCGTCGTGACGCCCTCGGCGCCGGTCCCGGCGATGGCCTGGTCAGCGGCGGTGCGCATCGAGGCGGCATCGCTCGCGGGAAGGTCGGCGAGCCGGGAGTCCGCGTCGTCCCGGTCATCCGCATCGTCCGCGTCCCGGTCGTCCGCATCGTCCGCGTCCTGGTCGTCCGTATCGTTCCGGTCGTCCGTGTTGTCCGCATCGTCCCGGTCGTCCGCGTCGTTCGCATCGTCCCGGTCGTCCGCGTCGCGGTCCTGGTCGTCGGACCCGCTCTCGGCGGTGACGCCGCCGAGGTCGTCGCCGTCCATGCCCGGGCCGCCCAGAGCGTAGGCGGTGCCGCCGCCCAGGATGAGCACGGCTGCGGCGGCCGATCCCATCATGAGGGCGCGGGCGCGGCGGGGGCGGGTGCCGGCGGCGGACGCGGCGGCCCCGGTAGTCTCGGGGGAATCGGGGGTCTGGGGGGAGCTGGGGTTCATGTTCTCGGTCATGCATCCACCATGCTGAGCAGGCGCTGAAGCGGCCCTGAAGCGAGCTGAAAGCTTCTTCAGGCACGCGAGCCGAAGGGTTCCGGGTGCGGGGCGGTGCGTCGGCCGGTCGCGGCGGACATGAACGGCCGCCGGAGGGCCGCGAACCAGGCAATCGCCTGACTCGAGGACCTGGGGCGGCCTTCCGTGTCCGCGACCTCGCCCGATCTGCCTGTGGGCGCACGGGCTGGCAGCCGCCGCCCGCCGCCCGCCGACCCGGCCGCGGACGCGCCGGTCCGATCAGCCGCGACGCCTCACGCGCCGCGGTCCGCCGCCGGGAGGTCGAGGGTGAACAGCGCGCCCCCTGCGCTCCCCTGCCCGGCGGTGACGGTGCCGCCGTGAGCCCGGGCGATCTGCCGGACGATGGCCAGGCCCAGCCCGCTGCCCCCGGCGTCCCGGGCACGGCCCTCGTCGAGACGGGCGAAGCGCTCGAAGACCAGCTCGCGCTGGTCGACCGGGATCCCCGCGCCGTCGTCCTCGACCTGGACGCGCACGCGGCCGGCATGCTCGGCCACGCGCAGGGTCACGGTCCCCTCGGCGTGGCGGGCGGCGTTGTCGGTGAGGTTGCGCAGGGCCCGCGCCAGCATCGCCGGGTCCCCCTGCACCCGCGCCGGGCCGATCCCGCGCGCATCGACGGCCACGCCCAGACCGCGGAGCCGCGCGGCCTCCTCCAGGGCCAGGTCGTCGAGGTCGACCTCGGCCGTGACGCGGCCCTGTCCCTCGTCCAGGCGCGCCATCAGCAGCAGCGACTCGACCAGCTCCTGCATCCTCGCGCCCTCGCCCAGGACCACATCGCCGAGCGCGGCGAGGGAGGTCGCCTGCGGGTGGTCGCGGGCGAGCTCGGCATGCTGGCGCAGGGTCGCCAGCGGCGAACGCAGCTCGTGGGACGCGTCGCTGACGAAGCGCCTCTGCAGGACCTGCGCCTGCTGGATGCGGTCCAGGAGGTCGTTCATGGTCGCGGCGAGGTCCCCGAGCTCGTCCTGGCCCGCATCGACCCGCTGGGCGGGATCCGCGGCGTCGACCGTCTCGACCTGCCGTCGCAGGCGTTCGACCGGGGCGAGGGCCCGGCCCGTCACGACCCAGAGGACGACGCCGATGAGCAGGAGCACGATCGGCACGGCGACCACGAGCAGGACGCCTGCCGCGCGGGTCGCCTCATCGGCCCCCTCGAGCGGACGGGCGACGGTGAGCATGCCGGAATCGGTGCTCTCCGAGGCGGCGAGGTAGGCCTCGCCGTCCACCACGATCCGGGCGGTGCTGTCCTCGGGGACGGCCGGGAGGGCCGTCCCGTCCTCGAGGTTCGATCCGGAGCCCTCGAGCTGGACGAGGACGTCGTCGTCGACGTCGCGGATCGCGGCCGGATCGGACTCGGCCAGGTCGGCGTAGAAGTCGAGGTCCTGTCCGAGGGAGGTCGCGATCCCGGCGGTCAGGGTGCGGGAGAGGATCTGCACGGCGGCCACGGAGCCGAGGCCCAGGGCGAGGGCCAGGACGAGCAGCGCTCCGGCGGTGATGCGGGCGCGGATCGATCGGGAGAACACGGCGCGGGGCATCTCAGCCGCCCGTGGCGGACAGGCGATAGCCGGTGCCGCGCACCGTCTCGAGGGCCGCGCGCCCGAAGGGCCGGTCGATCTTCCGGCGCAGGTGCCCGATGTAGACCTCGACGATGTTGGGGTCGCCCTCGAAGTCCTCGCCCCACACGTTCGCGATCACCTCGCGCTTGGTGACGACCTCGCCGCGCCGGCGCAGCAGGAAGTCGAGCACGGACATCTCCCGAGCGGTGAGCGTGATCTCCGTGTCGCCGCGCACGACGCGGCGCGCGGCCGGGTCCAGCCGCAGGTCCCCGGCCTCGAGGAGGGCCGGGCGTTCCCGGCCGCCGCGGCGCGCCAGCGCCCGCAGCCGCGCCACGAGCACCGCGGAGGAGAACGGCTTGGTCATCCAGTCGTCGCCGCCGGTGTCCAGCCCCTCGACCTCGTCCCATTCGCCGTCCTTCGCGGTGAGGAACAGGACGGGGGTCGCATCGCCGTGCGCCCGCAGCTCACGGCACACCCGGTAGCCGTTCATCCCCGGCATCATGACGTCCAGGACGATCACGTCGTAGTCGTGGTCCTCGGCCAGCGCCAGGCCGCGCAGCCCGTCATGGGCGACGTCGACGACCATCCCCTCGGCCTCCAGGCCGCGGCGCACGCCGTCGGCCAGCCGCACCTCATCGTCCACGAGCAGGATCCGCATGGCCCCAGTCTGCCCGCGCCGCGCTGAAGCGGCGCTGAAGCGGCGTCGGTCCGCCGTCAGTCCAGCGGCAGCTCGGGCTGCTCGAGCAGCCGCCGCAGCATCTCCCAGGGGACGCCGTGCTCCCGTGCGACCTGACGCGAGGGCATCCCGGCGTCGAGCTGCAGGCGGACGTCGTGCAGCTCGCCGTCGGACAGCTCGCGGGGGCGCTCGATGCTCACCCGGGCGTAGGCGGGCACGTGCACGACGGCCTCGGCCTGCCGTTCCGCCGCCATCGCCGCATCGGCCGCGACGACGGCGGCGACCAGGCGCGCGTCCTCCGGGCCCAGGGTGATGCCGGCCGCGCACAGCTCGAGGCGCGCCCCGGCGCCGATGATCTGCTCGACGAGGTCCTGCAGGTCGCGCAGGGACCGGGCGAGGCGATCCGCGGAGGCGACGGCCAGCGTGTCCCCGCTTCGCAGGGCATCGAGGGCCTCGCGCAGCACGGGACGGTCGTGCGAGGTGCCCGGCGGCTGCAGCTCCGTCCAGGTGCGATCGGCCGGACCGATCAGCTCGCGCTGACGGGCGAGGTCCAGACCGGCCGAGGAGTCCCGGAGATAGGCGATGCGTGCGGAGGTGGCCATCCTGCATTCTGCCTCAGGTGCGGGGCTCATCGCCCGGCGTGCGCGTCGAAGGCGTCGGGATCGCTCTCCTCGTAGGAGAGGGCGAGGTCGAGCCACTGCGAATGCGCCACGTCGCCCTCCCCGCCGTCCTGGTCCCGGCGGGCGTCGTCGTGGTCGGCCATCCGCCACAGCAGCTCATGGATCCGGGCCTCGCAGGCCGGGTCGAGGTCGAGGATCACGGCGGCCGTGACGAGGTCGTCGGCCTCCGCCACGGGCCGCACGACGCTCCGCGCCTGCTCGCAGGCCTCGGTGTACGGGGCCGTCCACGCCGCGATGCGCTCGCGGTGCTCACGGCGCGCCCGGGCGCTGAGGATCCGCACGAGCAGTCCGCGCTCGGGCTCGGGGGCGGTGCCCACGGCCTCGCTCGCGCGGCGGATGCGGTCCAGAGCCGCCCCGGCCCGGGCCGGATCCGCCCCGGGGGCGTGGATCCAGACCGGCACGGTCGTCTCCGGGAGGAGCGTCGCCCAGTCCCGTCGCGCCACCAGATCGCGAATCCTCTCGGCCTCCCATGCATCCTGGATCTCGAAATAGTCCTCGGAGGTCGTCATCGCCCCAGCTTCTCACGCCTGCTCAGTGGTCACTCCGACGCTGCGCCACGCCTCCTGAACGGCGGCCCGCTGCGCCGACCCGGGGCCGTGGAGCTGCTCGGCGGCCGCGAGGGTGGCCCGGGCGAACGCCGCGAAGCCGGCGTCCTTGGGCAGGCCGCCCCGGGTGAGGGCGCGGTACCAGATCGGCCCGGCGCCCTCCCAGGATGCTCCGCCGATCCCGGTCGCGGCCAGCACGAACGCCCGGTTGGGGATGCCGGAGTTGATGTGGACGCCGCCGTTGTCGTGCTGCTCGTCGTGCGGGAGATCCTGGTAGTCGGCCATCGATCCGGGCTGGGGGTCGCGGCCCAGGACCGGGTCGTCGTAGGCGGTGCCGGGCTCCTTCATCGACCGCAGGGCCCGGCCCCGGACGGCGTCGGTGAAGACGCCCTCACCGATCAGCCAGTCCGCCTCCGCGGCGCTCTGGCCCAGCATGCGCTGCTTCGTCATCGACCCGAAGGCATCGGCGACGGACTCGTGCAGCGCCCCGGACTGGCCGACGTACACGAACCCGGCGGTGAACTGGACCACCCCGTGGGTGAGCTCGTGGCCGATCACGTCGACGGCGTTGGTGAAGGACTGGAAGTACACGCCGTCCCCGTCGCCGAAGATCATCTGCTCGCCGTCCCAGAAGGCGTTCTCGAAGTCCTGGCCGTAGTGGACGGTGGCCACCAGCTCCATGCCCGCATCGTCCAGCGAGTCCCGCCCGAAGACCTCCCGGAACAGCGTCCAGGTGGCGCCGAGGCCGGTGTAGGCCTCGTCCGCGGACTCGTCCCCGGTCGCCGGGGCGCCCTCGGCGCGGACCAGCACCCCGGGCAGGGCGGTGCCGTGCTGCGCGTCGTGGACCCGGCGGCGCAGGACGGCCGCCTCCACCGCCGCGGCGGTCCGCGGCGGCCGCGTCTCGGGGACGCGTTCCTGCAGGTGGGGAGGGATGAGTCCGGTCGCCGTCCCGGAGTACCCGGGGCGGCTGGTGCGGGCCGCGCGCACCTCGCGGGAGCCGACGACCCGGCGGCCGATGGCGAGGGTGCGCTGCGCCGCATCGGCCGGCCCGTCGGAGGCGACGCGGGCGATCTGCTCGAGCAGATGGGGCGGGACGATCCCGGCGTGCATGCGTGTGGTGTCCATGCCCCCAGCATGCGCCGGCGCACCGACGCCTCAGCCGACGGCGGCGGCGAGGACCTCCCCGAGGGCGGCGACGCCGCTGCGGATCTGCGCATCGGTCGCGCTGGTGAAGCTCAGACGCAGGGTGCGGCGCCCGTCGCCGTGGGCGAAGAACGGCTGGCCGGGGACGTAGGCGACCTTCCGCGCGACGGCCGCCGGCAGCAGGGCGCCGGTGTCCACGTCGCCGGGCAGCTCGACCCAGCAGAACATGCCGCCGTCAGGATCGCTCACGCGCGCCCCCGCGGGCAGATGCTCCTGCAGGGCCCGGCCCATGACCCCGGCCCGATGGCCGTAGACCTCCCGCAGCCGCTCCACCTGGCGCGGCAGCACATCCTCCACGAGGGCGAGGACGATCATCTGGTTCAGGGTCGGGGAGTGGAGATCGGCCGCCTGCTTGGCGAGCACGAGACGCTCGATGACGTGCCGCGGGGCCTGCACCCAGGCGTCCCGCAGCCCGGGGGCGAGGACCTTCGAGAAGCTGCCGAGGTGGACGACGTGCACCTCCTCGGGATCATCGGCCTGCGCCAGGGCCAGGTCGAACAGGGTGGGCAGGGTCTCGCCGCGGAAGCGCAGGTCGTTGTAGGGGCCGTCCTCGATCACGGTGACGCCGTGGCGCCGCGTCACCTCGAGCAGGGCGCGGCGGCGCTCCCGGGGCAGGGTGCGGCCCGTGGGGTTCTGGAAGGACGGCGTGGTGTACAGCGCCCGGGCCTCCGTGTGCGCGAGCTGCTCGGCCAGGGCCTCGGGGACGATGCCGTCCTCGTCGGTGAGGACCTCGACGAAGCGCGCCCCGTACGGCGCCATCGCCTGCAGGGCCCCGAGGTAGGTGGGCTGCTCGACGAGCACCACGTCGCCGGGATCCAGCAGCACGCGGGCCAGCAGGTCCAGGCCCTGCTGGCTGCCGCTGGTGATCTGCACGTGGTCCGCGCCGATGCCCGCGCGGGCGCCGATCCACTCCCGCAGCCCCGGGTCGCCCTCGGTGGTGGAGTACTGCAGCGCCTCCCGCCCGCGGGCGGCGAGGATCCGGTCGCTCGCGGCACGGACCTCCTCGAGGGGGAACAGCTCCGGGGCGGGCAGCCCGCCGGCGAAGGAGATCACCTCGGGCTGCTGCGTGACCTTGAGGATCTCGCGGATGGCACTGGAGGTCATGCGCCGGGCCGTCGTGCTCAGAGGGATCATCCACCGAGCCTACGAGCCCGGCGCAGGACCGGTCGCGGGCGTCTCAGACGACGCGGGCACCCGCCGACGCGGACGGATCGAGGGACGCCGACGGGTCAGGGGACGCCGACGGGTCAGGCGAGCGGCCCGGCGACCTCCTCGGCGGCGGCGAGGATCGTGCCGTCGCGCAGCAGCTCCTCGGCGGCGGCGATGTCCGGGGCCAGGAAGCGGTCCGGGCCGGGGCCCTCGACCCGCTCGCGCAGCACGGCGATCGCGGCGGCGCTCGCGGCCGACGGGGCCAGCGGCGCCCGCAGGTCGATCGCCCGGGTGGAGGTGATCAGCTCGATCGCCAGGACGCGGCGCAGGCAGTCCACGGCGGTGCGCAGCTTGCGGGCGGCGTGCCAGCCCATGGACACGTGGTCCTCCTGCATGGCGCTCGAGGGGATCGAGTCGACGCTCGCGGGAGCGGCCAGGCGCTTCATCTCCGAGACGAGGCCGGCCTGGGTGTATTGGGCGATCATGAAGCCGGAGTCGACGCCCGGGTCGTCGGCCAGGAACGGCGGCAGGCCGTGGGAGCGGGACTTGTCGAGCATGCGGTCGGTGCGGCGCTCGGCGATGGAGGCGAGGTCCGCGGCGACGACCGCGAGGAAGTCCAGCACGTAGGCGACCGGCGCGCCGTGGAAGTTGCCGTTGGAGGTGACGGTGCCGTCCTCGAGGACGACGGGGTTGTCGATGGCCGCGGCGAGCTCGCGCTCGGCGACGGTGCGGGCGTGGGCGATGGTGTCGCGCACGCCGCCGGCGACCTGCGGGGCGCAGCGCAGCGAGTAGGCGTCCTGGACGCGGGAGCCCTCCGCGGCGACATCGGCCACGATGGCGGAGCCCTCGAGCAGGGCGAAGATGTTCGCGGCGGAGTCCGCCTGGCCGGGGTGCGGGCGCAGCGGCATGTGCAGCTCGGGGCGGAACACGCTGTCGCGGCCGCGCAGGCCCTGCACCGTCAGGGCGGTGGTGAGGTCGGCGACGCGGACCAGCTGCTCGAGGTCGGCGAGCGCGATGAGCAGCATGCCGAGCATGCCGTCGGTGCCGTTGATGAGGGCCAGGCCCTCCTTCTCCTCCAGCAGCACGGGCTCGATGCCCGCCTCGGCCAGCAGCTCCGGCACGGGGCGCTCGACGCCGTCGCGGTCGCGGGCCCGGCCCTCGCCCATCAGCACGATCGCGCAGTGGGACAGCGGCGCGAGGTCGCCGGAGCAGCCCAGCGAGCCGAACTCGTGGACGATCGGGGTGATGCCCGCGTTCAGCAGCGCGATCATCGTCTCGACGACCAGGGGGCGCACGCCCGTGCGGCCGGAGGCGAGGGTCTTCGCGCGCAGCAGCATGAGGGCGCGCACCACCTCGGGCTCGACCTCGGGGCCCGCGCCGGCGGCGTGCGAGCGGATCAGGGAGCGCTGCAGGGCGTGGCGCATGCTCGGCGGGATGGAGGTGTCGGCGAGGGCGCCGAAGCCGGTGGAGACGCCGTAGACCGGGGTGCTGCCGCCGGCGAGCGCATCGATGTGGGCGCGCACGCGGGCGATCTCCTCGCGGGCCGCGGGATCCAGGCGCAGCGGTGCGCCGCCGCGGGCGACGGCGAGGACATCGGCCGGGGAGAGGCCGGAGCTGGAGAGGGTGACGGTGGTGGTCATGTCCTCGAGGCTACGGATCCGGCCGGGGCGCTCCCAGGGCCCCGGCCCGATCGGTGTCCGGTATACCGGTCAGAGCCGGCCGATGCCGTCGCCGATGCCCATCCCGTCCCAGAAGCCCGGGTCCGAGGTATGGCCGACGGTGGTCCGGCCAGCGGTGGCGGCGTTCGCGCCGGGCCCCGCCTCGCCGTCGCCGCGCGGGCAGGCCATGGGGAGGTCTCCCCATGGGGGTGACCGGGCCGGGCCTGCGAGACTGGACCGGCCCCACCGCCTGCGACAGGAGCACCTCCGATGACCCGATGCGCGTCCCGCCGCCGTCCGACCGCCGTCCTCGCGGGGCTCGCCCTCGCGGCGGTGCTGGCCGCCTGCGGCGCGCCCGAGCACGGCGTCCTGCTGGAGCAGGGCACCACCGAGGTCGACCTCGCCGTCGGCGAGAGCGCCCAGATCTCCCTGGGCGAGGGCAGCCAGGGCGTCGGGGACGCCTGGGGGGTCGTCTCGGAGACGGACTCGGCGGTGGCCTCCGCCGAGGTCGTGATGGACGAGGAGGTCCATGGGACGGAGCAGGGCGAGGACGCCCCCGGCGCGACGATGCCCTACGCGGTGGAGGTGACGGGGCTCGCGCCGGGCACGACGACGGTGCGGGTCCTGTACTGCACCCGCAGCGAGATCGCCGAGGACTGCGATCAGAGCCAGGGCACCCTCGAGCCGCCGGTCGACCCGGTGGAGATCACCGTGACCGTCCGCTGAGGCAGCTCACAGGACGAGGTGCGCGATCGGTGCGGCGATCAGCACGGTGAGGACGACCCGCTCGAACCAGAGCACGATCAGGCGCGGCACGCTGATCGGGATCGAGGTCGCGAGGATCGAGGGCACCAGGGCGGAGAAGAACACGATCTGCGAGATCGCGGTGACGCCGACGGTGAAGCGCAGCACCTCCGAGGGGTGGCCGGCGACGACGGTCGCCGGCAGGAACATCTCGGCGATGCCCATCGAGAACGCCTTGCCGGCGAGCAGGGGCTCCGGCAGGCCCACCAGCAGGGCGACGGGCGCGAACACGTAGCCGAACAGGTCGAACAGCGGGGTGTAGGTCGCCAGCAGCAGGCCGATGAGCCCGACCGAGAGGATCGAGGGGACGATCGCGGAGGCCATCAGCACCCCGTCCTTGAGCGTGGACCAGGTGCCGCGGGCCAGGCCCGGGGCCGCCGCGAGGGCGCGCATCGCCTCGGCCCAGGCGGTCGGCAGCAGGCGGCCGCCGCCGGTGGGCTCGGGCTGGTGGGCCACGCCCTCGAAGGTCTCCTCGGGGATGCCGCGCAGCGGCGGGATCCGCACGGTGATGGCGGTGACCAGGAACGTCACCACGAGGGTCACGACGAAGTAGAGCGCCCAGCGGTCCATGAGGTCCAGCGTCGAGGCGACGATGACCATGAAGGTGGCCGAGACCGTGGAGAAGCCGGTCGCGATGATCGCGGCCTCCCGGCCGGTGTACCGGCCCTCGCGGTAGACGCGGTCGGTGATCAGCAGCGCCAGCGAGTAGGAGCCCACGAAGCTCGCGACGGCGTCGACGGCGGCCCGTCCGGGAACCCGCCACACGGGCCGCATGATCGGCCGCACCAGCACGCCGATGAACTCCATCAGCCCGTAGCCGATGAGCAGCGCCAGGAAGATCGCGCCGACGGGCACGATCAGGCCGACGGGGATGGCGAGCTTCTCCCACAGGAAGGGGCCGATGTCCGGGTTCGCGAGCGGGCCCGGGTAATAGCCGAAGGCGGCGCAGGCGGCGACGAGCAGGCCCAGCACGTTGAGGATCGCGAAGGCGGTGCGCAGCGGGCTGCGGCGCCAGGTGCCGGTGACGAAGGGCCGTGCGGTGCCGAAGGCCACCAGGGCGAGCACCACGAAGGGCACGGCCGGCCCCAGGAGGGTGCGCACCAGGGTGAGGACGTGGTCCACGCCGATGGTGCTCTTCCCGCCGATCTCGACGGAGACGAAGAACATCGCCAGGCCGATGGCGCTGTACACGAAGAAGCGCCAGCGGGCCGGCGGGTGCGGCGCGGTGGTGGGGACGGAGTCGGCGCGGGTCGTCATCGATGCGCTCCAGGGGTAGGGCGGCGGGACGCCGCACGGAGGGGTGAGGTCTCCTCCGGCCGGAGGAACGGGCGGCTCCTCCGGCCGGAGTGGGACGGCGGGTCGCCCCGGGGTCGGGGCGGCGGTCAGGCGGCCGGGTGGAGGCGCTGCCCGCGCCGCCACACCGCCGCCGTCATGGGCATGCCCGGCCGGTAGGCCAGGTGGATCGCCGCCGGGGCGGCCAGCAGGTGCACGTCGGCGCGGGCGCCGACGGCCAGGTGGCCGACGTCCGCGCGGCGCAGGGCGAGCGCCCCGCCGCGGGTGGCGGCGCGGATCGCCTCGGCGAGGCTGAGGCGCATCTGCAGCACGGCGGTGGCCACGCAGAAGCTCATGGAGCTGGTGTAGCTGGTGCCGGGGTTGCAGTTGCTGGCCAGGGCCACGACGGCGCCCGCGTCCAGCAGGGCCCGGGCGGGGGCGAGCGGGGCGCGGGTGGACAGGTCGCAGGCCGGCAGGACTGTCGCGACCGTGGGGCCGGCGTCCATGGCGAGCCGGCCGTCGGCGTCCTCGCGCACCGGGAGGGCGGCGGTCGCGGCGAGCGCGTCGACGTCCTCGGCGGACATGTGGTTGAGGTGGTCCACGCTCGCGGCGCCCAGCTCGACGGCGAGGGCCACTCCCCCGCTGCGGGCCAGCTGGTGGCCGTGCACGCGCAGGCCCAGGCCCGCCGCGCGGGCGGCGCGGAGCACCCGGCGGGACTGCGCGACGTCGAAGGCGCCGTCCTCGCAGAAGACATCGGCCCAGCGCAGGAGGTCGCCGGCCTGCTCGCGGACGGCCTCGAGCATCGGCCCGGCGGCGAGGTCCACGTATGCGCCGGCGCCGGGGCGGCCGTGCGCGCCGTCGAACTCGCGCGGCACCAGGTGGGCTCCGAGGTAGGTGGCCTCGTCCAGGGTGCCGTCGGCGACGAGGCGGGCGGCGAGCGCGGCGGAGCGGGCCTCGTCCTCGAGGGTGAGGCCGTATCCGGTCTTCGTCTCCAGGCAGGTGGTGCCGCCGGCGACGGCCTCGGCGATGCGGGCGCGGACCAGCTGCTCGAGGCGGTCGCCGCCGGAGGCGTCCAGGGCCGCCCGGGTGGCGTCGGTGGTGACCTGGATGCCGCCGGCGGCGTAGGCGCGGCCGGCCATGCGGGCCTCGAACTCGGCGGAGCGGTCGCCGTCGAAGATGAGGTGGGAGTGGGAGTCGACCCAGCCGGGCAGCACGGCGCGGCCGGCGGCGTCCACCCGCTCATCGGCGGCGGGAGCGTCGGCGGCCGGGCCGTACCAGGCCACGCGCCCGCCCTCGAGGACCAGGGCGGCGTCGTGCAGCACCTGCCGCTCGGGGGCGTCGTCCAGGGCCGGGTCCAGCGTCCACAGCTCGCCGATGTCGGTGATCAGCGTGCTCGCGGGGGATGCGGCGGCGGCCGCAGGAGCCGGATGGGCTCCCGCGGCCGCCGCGTGCGGGGCGCTCGTCATGCGCCCTGACCGTCGCGCAGGGTGGGCGCGACGGGGATCCGGACGCCGCGCTCGCGCGCGACCTCATCGGCCCGGGAGTAGCCGGCGTCGACGTGACGGATCACGCCCATGCCCGGGTCGTTGGTGAGCAGGCGCTCGAGCTTGCGGGCCGCGAGCTCGGTGCCGTCGGCGAGACCCACCTGGCCGGCGTGGATCGAGCGACCGATGCCGACGCCGCCGCCGTGGTGGATGGACACCCAGGTCGCGCCGGAGGAGGTCGCGGTGAGGGCGTTCAGCAGCGGCCAGTCGGCGATCGCGTCGGAGCCGTCGAGCATCGCCTCGGTCTCGCGGTAGGGCGAGGCCACGGAGCCGGAGTCGAGGTGGTCGCGGCCGATGACGATGGGGGCCTTGACCTTGCCCTCGGCGACGAGGCGGTTGAACAGCAGGCCGGCCTGGTGGCGCTCGCCGTAGCCGAGCCAGCAGATGCGGGCGGGCAGGCCCTCGAACTCGACGTGCTCGCCGGCGGCGTCCAGCCAGCGGTGCAGGTGCTCGTTCTCGGGGAAGAGCTCCTTCAGCGCGGCGTCGGTGACGGCGATGTCCTCCGGGTCGCCCGACAGCGCGACCCAGCGGAACGGGCCGAGGCCCTCGCAGAACAGGGGGCGGATGTAGGCGGGCACGAAGCCGGGGAACGCGAAGGCGCGCTCGTAGCCGGCGTGGCGGGCCTCGTCGCGGATCGAGTTGCCGTAGTCGAAGACCTCGGCGCCCTCGTCCTGGAACTCGACCATGGCGCGGACCTGCGCGGCCATGGACTCGCGGGACTTCTTGGTGAAGCCCTCGGCGTCGGCCTCCGCCTCGGCGTGCCAGTCCTCCATGGTGTGCTCGAGCGGGAGGTAGGACAGCGGGTCGTGGGCGCTGGTCTGGTCGGTGACGACGTCGATGCGGATGTCGCCGGCGCGGTGGCGCTCCAGCAGCGCCGGGAAGACCTCGGCGGCGTTGCCGACGATGCCGATGGAGACGGCGCGGCCCTCCTCCTTGGCGGCGTTGGCGCGGGTGATCGCGTCCTCGAGGTCCTCGGCGATCTCGGTGAGGTAGCGCTTGGCGACGCGGCGCTCGAGGCGGGTGCGGTCCACGTCCGCGATGAGGCAGACGCCGTCGTTGAGGGTGACGGCCAGGGGCTGGGCGCCGCCCATGCCGCCGCAGCCGCCGGTGAGGGTGATGGTGCCCTTCAGGGTGCCGCCGAAGCGCTTGCGGGCCACGGCCGCGAAGGTCTCGAAGGTGCCCTGGAGGATGCCCTGGGTGGCGATGTAGATCCAGGAGCCGGCGGTCATCTGCCCATACATGGTCAGACCCTCGGCCTCGAGCTTGCGGAACTCGGGCCAGGTCGCCCAGTCGCCGACGAGGTTGGAGTTGGCGATGAGCACGCGCGGCGCCCACTCGTTCGTGCGCAGCACGCCGACGGGCTTGCCGGACTGCACCAGCAGCGTCTCGTCGTCCTCGAGGTCCTGCAGGGTCTCGACGATCGCGTCGAAGGCCTCCCAGGAGCGGGCGGCGCGGCCGGTGCCGCCGTAGACGACGAGGTCGTCGGGGCGCTCGGCGACCTCGGGGTCGAGGTTGTTCATGAGCATGCGCAGCGGCGCCTCGGTCTGCCAGGACTTGGCGCTGAGGTCGGTGCCGCGCGCGGCGCGGACGGGGCGGGCTCCGGGGAGGGTCATCGAGGGCTCCTGCTCTGCTGGGGTGGTCCGTCGCGCTCGGCCATGACCGCGACGTGATGCCAGGACACCACGCCCGTCCGCCGCGGGGAACGGGCCCCCGCGCATCGGCGTCCGGGATACCGGACGATGCGCAGACCGGACGATGCGCTCAGTCGCGCGTGCGGGCGGAGACCACGATCTCGGCGAGGATCTCGCGCATCTGCTCGGGCTGCTCGACCCACGGCAGGTGCCCGGCGCCGGTGACGGCGCGCTTGCGGGGAGCTCGGGCGTGGGCGGCGAGCGCCATCACGGGGCCGACGGGCCGCGGGTCGGCGGTGCCGTGGATGAAGGTGATGGGGCAGCGCGCGGCGGTGGCCCAGGTGATCTGGTCCATGTCGTCGAAGGCCATGAGGGAGCGGTTGGCCGCGAGGTTGATGGCGTGCGGGCTGGAGGCCATCGGCAGCGCCAGGTCGTAGCCGGCGGCCGGGTCGGCGTAGTCGGCCGCCCACTGGATGCGGCGCCACTCCGTCTCCTCCTCGCGGGTGCGCTCCCGGGCGTCGAGGGCGGCGAGCCGCTGCGCCCAGGGCTCCAGGCGCCGGGCCCGCTCGGGCCGGTAGGCGCTGCGCCAGTCGCCGATGCCGACCCCGTCGAGGTACCCCAGGCCGATCACCCGACTCGGGTGCGCGCCGGCGTAGGCGAGGGCGAGGGTCGCCCCGAAGGAATGGCCCACCAGCACCACGTGCTCATGCCCGAAGGCGATGCGCAGCTCCTCGAGGTCGGCGACGGAGCGTTCGAGGGTGAGATCCGCCGGCGTCTCGGGCGCAGCGGTGGAGTCCCCGCATCCGCGCTGGTCGTAGCGGTGCACCGTGCATCGGCCGGAGAGCAGCTCGCCGAGCGGTGCCAGGTAGTCCCACAGGCCGGGGCCGCCGTGCACGAGGATCACGGCGGGGGCGCCCGCCGGGCCGGGCACGGTCCGCGTCGCCAGGCGTGCGCCGTCGCTCATCTCCACGAAGTCCACCCGCTCGACGCTACCGCAGCGCGCCCCGCGGATCCGCCCGTCTGCGGTCGGATCCGCCCGCCTCCCCGGGGCCGCTCAGCGGAGGGCGCGGGTGATCTCGGCGGCGACCTCGCGCACGGCGCGGGCGCAGCGCTCGGCGAGCTCGGGGGTCGAGCCGACCTCGGACCAGGTCAGCGCCACCCCGGCGACGGGCCACCCGGCGCGGTCCACGACCGCCGCGGCGACGGAGGCGAAGCCCTCGGTGACCTCGCCGTCCTCCCAGGCCACGCCCTCGCGGCGCACCCGGGCGAGCTCGGCCACGAGGTCCGCGCGGGAGGTCACCGAGGGCGCCTCGGTGCGGCGCTCGAACGGGGTGCGCGAGGGGTAGAGGCTGCGCAGCTGGACCGGGGTGAGCACGGCGAGCATCGCCCGACCGCTCGCGGTGAGGTGCGCGGGCAGGCGCACGCCCGCATCGGTCACGAGGCTGGGGCGCATGCGGGCGCGCTCCTCGACGAGGTACAGCGCATCGCGCCCGTGCAGCACGGCGAGATGCCCGGACTCTCCGACGGCGTCGACCATCCGGGCGATCGCCCGGCGGCCGATCCGCGCCAGGGGGTCGTGGCGGGCGTAGCCGGCGGCGAGCTCGTAGGCCGCCGGGCCCAGCGCGTAGCGGCGCTCCTCGGGCAGGTGCAGGGCGTAGCCGTGGGCGACCAGGGTCGCCAGCAGGTCGTACACGCTCGAGCGGGGCAGCTCGAGGGCCTCGGCGATGCGGGCCGCGGCGACCGGGGCGCGCTGCGCGGCGAGGAAGGTGAGCAGGCGCAGCGTGGCATCGGCCGCGGGGACCTTCGCCCGCCCGCTCATGGCGCGGACCCCTCGTCGCGGTCGAGGAGCCGGACGGCCCGGGCGAGGACCTCGCGGTCCGCGGCGGTGAGGTCCGGGAGGCGGGCGGCGAGCTCGCGGCCCCAGTGGGCGCGGATCGCGCGGCTGGACTCGCGGGCGCGGTCGGTCGGGGCGAGGTGGACGCTGCGGGAGTCGGCGGGATCGGCCTCGCGGGTGAGCATCCCCTTGGCGACGAGTCCCCGCACCGCAGCGGAGAGGTTCGAGCGGCGCAGGCCCACGCCCTCGGCCGTGCTGCTGGGCGTGGCGCCGGGATGGCGGTCCACCCAGCGCAGCACCATCACCTCGGTGCCGGTCAGAGGGACCACGTCGTCCCGTTCGTGGACGCCGTGCTGCAGCGCCCGGGCGAGGGTCACGACGGCGTCGCCGAGCTGGGCGAGCAGGGGATCGTCGGGATCCTGCGCGTCCGAGGGCGGCGTCGACGTCGGGGAGGTCACGCACGGATCCTATCGACACGCCGCTTTCGTTATGTTTGCATAACCATCATGAGCATCCCCGCCTCCCCCACGACCGCTGCGCCCGACGCGGACCTCCGCTCCCCCGTCACCGTGCCCCTGCTGCTCGTGCTGGGCCTGCTGAGCGCCGTCGCCCCGCTGGCGACCGACCTCTACCTGCCCGCCTTCCCCGCCATGGCCGCGGACCTCGGCACCGGCTCCACGCAGGTGCAGCTGACGCTGACCGCCTTCCTCGCCGGCCTGACCCTCGGTCAGCTCGCCTTCGGGCCGCTCTCGGACCGCCTGGGTCGCCGCGGCCCGCTGCTGGTCGGCGCGGTCCTGTTCGTGCTGGCATCGGCCGCCGCCGCCCTCGCACCGAGCATCGGCGTGCTCATCGCCGCCCGCATGCTGCAGGGCCTCGCCGGGGCCGCCGGGATGGTCATCGGCCGCGCGATGATCTCCGACCTCGCGCACGGCCCCGCCGCGGCGCGGGCCTTCAGCCTGATGATGATCGTCGGCGGCGTCGCCCCGGTGATCGCGCCCGTCGCCGGCGGCGCGCTCACCGGCCCGCTGGGCTGGCGCGGCCTGCTCGGCATCATCCTGGTCCTCGCGATCGTCATGGTCGTCTCCGTCCTCGCGCTGACCCGCGAGACCCTCTCCCCGGCGCGCCGCGCCGAGCTCGCCGCCGAGCGCCGCTCCCGCCGGGCCGCCCCCGGGCCGCTCTCCTCGCGCACGTTCGTGGGCCGCACCGTGACCTTCGGCTTCGCCTTCGCGGTGATGATGGCGTACATCTCCGCCTCGCCGTTCCTCTACCAGGAGCTGATGGGCTTCGGCGCGGGCGGCTACGGCATCGCCTTCGGCGTGAACGCCCTGGCGCTCATGGTCGTCAGCGCCGTCTCCGCGCAGCGGGCGGCGACGGTCGCGCCCGAGCGCATGCTGCGGACCGGCGTGGCGGCCGCGGGCGTCTCCGTCCTCGCCGCCCTGGTCCTCGCCGCGGCCGGAGCCCCCGCGATCTGGCTGATGCTGCCGATCTTCACGACCGTCGGCGCGATGGGGCTGATCTTCGGCAACGCCACCGCGCTCGCGCTGGGCGCCGTGCCGCAGGCCGCCGGGACCGCCTCGGCGCTGCTGGGCGCGCTGCAGTTCGGCCTCGGCGCACTGGTCTCGCCGCTGGTCAGCCTCGGCGGGGGCGTCAGCGCCCTGCCCATGGTCCTGGTCATGACCTGCTGCATCGCGATCTCCGCGGGCGGGCTGCTGATCGCCCGGGAGGGCTGAGCTCACCCGCTGTCCGGAGCACCGGACAGCGGGCCTGCCTCGCGCCCCGATCGGGGAGAGTGGAGCCGTAGGGTCCGATGCAGACCCGCCCGCTCCTCGGAGGTGCCCCATGACCGCTCCCGCCCCTGCCGCCTGGACCGGCCGCCACGACGGCGACGGCCCCGAGCATGCTCGCTGGCACCAGGTGGTGCGCCCCGCCGGGGAGGCCGATGCCTCCGCCGCGCACCTGGCCCTGCTGGGCTTCCGCTCCGATGAGGGCGTGCGCCGCAACCGCGGCCGGGTCGGGGCGGCCGATGCCCCCGCCGCGCTGCGCCGCGCCCTGGCGCCGATGGCGCTGCACGGCCCGCTCGCCCGCGGCGAGGTCGGCATCCACGACCTCGGCGACGCCGTCACCGTGGGCACGGACCTCGAGCGCGGGCAGGCCGAGGCCGGGGCGCTGATCGCCGAGGCCCTCGACCGTCCCGGCAGCGCGCTGGGCGTGGTCCTCGGCGGCGGGCACGAGACCGCCTGGGCCTCCTACCAGGGGCTGGTCGCCTCGCAGTCCCTGTCCGGGAAGCGCTGGGGGGTGCTGAACCTCGATGCGCACTTCGACCTGCGCGAGGAGCCGCGCCCCACCTCCGGCACGCCCTTCGCGCAGATGGCGGCGGCGGAGGCCGCGGCCGGCCGCGAGCTCGCCTACCTGGTGCTCGGGATCGCCGAGCCCTCCAACACGGGAGTCCTGTTCGAGCGCGCCCGACGCCTGGGCGTGCGCTGGTGGACGGACGTGGAGTGCATCGAGGCGGGCGCCGCGGGGATCCGCGCCGTCGTCGAGGAGTTCGCCGCGGACCTCGAGGTGCTGTACCTGACCATCGACCTGGACGTGCTGCCCGCCGCGGCCGCCCCCGGGGTCTCCGCCCCCGCGGCCTACGGGGTGCCCGTGCCGCTGATCGAGGCGGCCGTGCGCGCCGCCGCCGGCACCGGGAAGCTGGGCCTGCTGGACGTGGTCGAGCTGAACCCGCAGCTGGACGTCGATTCCCGCACCGCCCGCACCGCCGCCCGGCTCATCGACACGGCCGCCCGGGTCGCTCTGGGCGCCGGGGCCTGATCGACCCTCCGGACCGAGCGGGCACCGCGTGGAGCGGCTTCGACACCACGCTTGACCTTCTCATCGGTGTCAGGGTTGCAGGATGGGCGTTCATCGACCCTGCGCGAAGGAGAACGCCCATGACCGCCCACCAGATCGTGCTCGGCCTCGCCATCACCGACGGCTACGGTGCCCTGCACGGATCCTGGCGTGCCCCCCACGTCCCGGCGGACGCCTACGCCGACATCGAGGCCACCATCCGCCATGCTCGGGCCGCCGAGCGCGGGAAGTTCGCGTTCCTGTTCACCCCGGATTTCCCTGCTGTGCGCGGGGACATCGAGGGGGACACCCTCAGCAACGTCATGGACCCGATCGTGTCGCTGACCGCGATCGCCCGCGCGACCGAGCGCATCGGCTTCGTGGCGACCGGCTCGACCACCTTCCGGGAGCCCTTCAACCAGGCGCGGCAGTTCAAGGCGCTCGACGTGATCAGCCACGGCCGCGCCGGCTGGAACGCGGTCACCACCAGCGACCCCGCCGTCGCGGCCAACTACGGCCGGCCCGTCGCCGATCGACAGGAGCGCTACCAGCGCGCGCACGAGGCCATCCAGATCACCCAGGCGCTCTGGGGCAGCTGGGAGAAGGACGCCTGGATCAGGGACAAGGACGCCGGTCGCTTCCTGGACCCGGAGAAGCTGCGGCCCATCAACCTCGGCGGCGAGCACGTCGCATCCCGCGGCCCGCTGGCGATCCCTCCGTCCGAGCAGGGACAGCCGGTGATCTTCACCTCCGGCGGGCCCAGCCCCCACCTCCTCACGATCGCGGGGCGCTATGCCAGCGGGTTCATCACCGAGGTCTGGACCATCGAGGAGGCCCGCGCCCAGCGCCGCATGATCCGCGAGGCCGCCCGCGACGCCGGGCGCGACCCCGACGAGATCAAGTACATCGTCGGCCTCATGACGACGGTCGCCCCGACCGTGCGCGAGGGCCTGGACCGCCGGATCGCTCTGAGCGGGGGCATCATCGAGGCGCGGCTGCCGCATCTGAACGCCATGCTGGGCCTGCGGCTGCGCCCGGAGCAGATCGACGACCCGCTCACGCCGGAGGTCCTCGCCGCCGCCCACTCTTCCCCCGCGGATCCCCGATCGGGCATCGCCCTCGCCGTCGCCCGCGAGGGCTGGTCGCCGCGGGACGTGCTCGCGCACGGGGTGATCGACTACCACCCCACGGTCGTCGGCCCGGGTGAGCGGCACGCGGACCACATGCAGGAATGGTTCGAGGCGGGGGCCGCCGACGGCTTCTGGATCTCCCCGGACATCTACGAGGACGGCGTCGACGCCTTCGTCGACGAGGTCGTCCCGCTGCTCCAGGAGAGGGGCATCTACCCGAGCGAGTACCCCGGCACCACGCTCCGGGAGAACCTCGGCGTGCCCGCCCAGTACGGCCTGGACCCCCGGATCGGGGACGGAGGCGGCGCACGGTGACCCCGACAGCACTTGTCTCCGCGGAGACGGGACACGAGAAGACGAGGAACGAGGAGACGGAGATGCACCCCATGAGGATCGGAATTCTCGGAGCCGGAGCGATCGGCGCCACCCTGGTACGTCGGCTGAGCACGGCCGGGCACGCGGTGAAGGTCGCCAACTCCCGCGGGCCGGAGACGATCGATCCGGGCCTGCTGACCTCGGGCGCGAGGGCCGTGGAGGCGACGGAGGCGGTGGTGGACGTCGACGTGCTCATCACGTCGATCCCGTTCCATCGCATGGCCGACATCGCCCCGCTGATCGCCCGCGCCCCGCGCGACGCGGTGGTCATCGACACGTCCAACTACTACCCGCGGCGCGACGGCGGCATCCCGGCGATCGACGACGGCCAGGTGGAGAGCGCATGGGTCGCCGAGCAGCTCGGTCGTCCCGTCGCCAAGGCCTGGAACGCCATCACCGCCCAGTCCTTCGCGGACCGCGCCGCCCCGCAGGGCGCTCCGGAGCGGATCGCGATCCCGGTCGCCGCCGACCGCGAGGCCGACCGGGCCGTGGTGATCCGGCTCGTCGAGGAGACCGGCTTCGACGCCTACGACGCCGGAGCGATCGAGGACTCCTGGCGCTTCCAGCCCGCGGCGCCGGCCTACTGCACCGATCTGACGACCGCGGAGATGTCGGAGGCGCTGTCCGCGGCGCAGAAGGACCGGATCCCGCGGCGCCGCGACCTCGCCATGGAGCTGATCGCCGAGCGGGCCGAGGGCGGGGACACCATCACCGGCGACTTCCTGGTGCAGTTCAACCGCGCCGTCTACCGCTGAGCGCGCCTCTCGCGCGGCCCGATGCCGGTCCCGGCGCCGAGCCGCGCGAGGGAAGCGCCCCACCGCGGTCGGGCCGCGCGAGGGAAGCGCCCCACCGCGGTCGGGCCGCGCGAGGGAAGCGCCCCACCGCGGTCGGGCCGCGCGAGGGAAGCGCCCCACCGCGGTCGGGTCGCGCGAGGGAAGCGCCCCACCGCGGTCGGGTCGCGCGAGGGGGCCCGCCCTACCGCCTGCCGCGGTCACCGATGCCCTTGCGCCGCATCCATCGCCTCGATGTAGCGGGTGAGGGCGTCCCGGTTCTGCTCGAGGAAGGAGATGCGCTCGGTCATCTTCTCCCGCTGCTCGACCAGGAGTGCCCTCAGCTCGGGATCCGGGTCCGCGACGATCGTGGCCTGGGTGCCGTCGAGGCACGGCAGCATGTCCCCGATGATCCGCGTCGGGATCCCCGAGTCGAGCAGACCGCGGATCTTGCGCACCCGCAGCACGAGGCGCTCGTCGTACTCGCGGTATCCGTTGGCGAGCCTGCGCGGCGTGATCAGCCCCTGCTCCTCGTAGTAGCGGAGCATGCGGGCCGGGACCCCGGTCCGCGTCGCCAGCTCCCCGATCCTCATCCGTCCTCCCTTCTGCGGCGGTGCCCTCCATCATCCGCCGCGGCGGCGGCCGCGGCGTTCCGGCCGCCCGACCAGCACCGCAGCGGGCGTGCTCAGAATTCCCGCTCGGCGACCTTCGCGCGGGTCGAGGCCGCGACCAGCTCGCGGAGGCGGTCCGCGGGCACGGGGGCTCCGGGGTCCGCGGTGTAGTCCGAGGAGAACCCCTCGGAATCCGCGGCGTAGACCAGGGTGTACGCCCCCGACTCCGGCTCGGTCCGCCAGGACTCCGCGAGCGGGCCGCAGTCCACCGCGTCGAATCCGAGATCACCGATGACCTGCGCGACGAGCTGCTTCGCCTCGGTGGAGTCCCCGAAGACGGCCATCCCCGACCGGTCCTGCGCCTCGGCGGGACGGGCGAGGGAGGGGATGTGGTGGGCGACGATGTTGTTGAACGCCTTCACGATCACTGCTCCAGGGAGCACGGTGGACTCGTATTCCGCCGTGGTGAGGTCGAGCGAGTCGAGCTCGGGGATCCGTCCGTCGCGACTGGGATAGTAGTTCCCGGTCGAGAGCACCGTGCGGCCGCTGAGCTCCTGGATCGGCAGCGAGCCATAGGCGGAGAGCGGGACGGCGAGGATCGTCAGGTCGCCGAAGGCAGCCGCCTCCTCCACGGTCGCGGCCTGAACTCCGGGGCCGAGCTCCGCGACGAGCCCGGCGAGGGATTCGGGGCCGCGAGAGTTCGCGATCCTCACGTCATGCCCCGCCGCACTCGCGAGACTCGCGAGTCCTGCGCCGATCGAGCCGCTACCGATGATGCCCAGACGTGTCATTCGATCTCTCCTTGGTCTCCGCCGGCGGCCGCCGACTCCGCTGCGTCCCGACATAGACGCGCCCCGTCAGGCTCGAACATTGACACTACTGTCAATGTCAAGGCTCAGGAGGCAGGGTGCTCGAGATCTCCCTGCGAGGCGCCTTGACCTTCTCACCCCTGGCAGGACTCGACGATGCTCCCATGACCCGTACAGACCGAACCTGCCCTGACGGCCAGGACCCGATCTCCCCGCAGCGCCTGCGACACGCCATGGGTGGATTCCCGACCGGTGTTGCCGTGGTCGCCGCCGAGCTCGACGGCAGCCTCGTCGGCCTGGCGGCGAACTCCCTGGTCTCCGTCTCGCTCGACCCGCCCCTGGTATCGCTCTCGTTCGCGAGGAGCTCGACGACATGGCCCGCGCTCCGACAGGCGGGTCGCTGGGGGATCAGCCTTCTCGGCGACGAGGACGTGGACCTGCTCACCGCGATGCGTCGACCGGCGTCGGAGCGGTTCCGGGACATCCCGATGGACCGCAGCGGCGGTGTCCCGGACGTCCTCGGATGTCTCGCGGTGCTCACGGTCGAACCCGTCGCCGAGATCGACGCGGGGGACCACGTCCTCACCCTCCTCCACGTCCGCGACCTGGCGCGGGACGACGAGCAGCTCCCGCTGGTCTTCTTCGGGGGCGGGGTGCACCGGCTCCAGGATCCTCCAGTCCACGATCGCTGAGAGGATCGCGCACCCTCAGGCCACCGCCCCGCGGCCGGCACCGGGAAGCTGGGACTGCCGGACGTGGTCGAGCTGAACCCGCAGCTGGACGTCGATTCCCGGACCGCCCGAATATCTCTCAGATCTCGCCACCTCGGCGTCCGAGGGGTGACTCCGATCCTCCCGCCAGCACCGCGGCGAGGATCACCGCCGCGAGGACGCACGCGACCAGGCGGCTCGATCCGATCATCGAGACCAGCAGCGCCAGGAAGAAGAAGGAGACCGCCTCCCCGAACGGCGCCGACGTCGCCATGACCAGGAACAGCGCCGGGACGACCATCCACGCCGACACGGCCATCGCGGCGACGCCCACCGTGCGCGGGCGGCGCGGAACGCTCCGGAGACCTGCCGCGAGGATGGCCATGCCGGCTCCCCCGCCCGCGAGGAGGGATGCGATCTCCGCCGGAACCTCGTCGGGGCCGTAGATCCCACCCCGCAGCAGGACCTCCCCGATCCCGAGCGTCATGACGGCAAGACCGCAGATCAGCGAGATCGCGAGCCGTCGCCTCAGGCCCTGACGCCGGGGAACAGCTCCCGCACCGCTGCCCGCTCCCCCAGGAGCCTCCCGCAGGCGTTCGCCGAGAGGATCCCGCACCGTCATCCCGCCGCCCCGCCGCCGTCGAGCCAGGCACCCAGGGTGAGGTCGTCGACGATCCCGTCGCGGGGGATCAGCCCGCCGCCGGCGAGGCCGCGCCCCAGGTAGGGCAGCTCCGTGACGACGCGCAGGCGGCGCCCGCCGATCTCCCCGCGCGCGGCGAGGATGCGGCGCACCAGCTGCGCCGTGGTCATCTCCTCGGGGCCGCGGATCGCCAGGATCCGGTCGCCGGCGACGTCCTCGCGCACGACCTCGGGGACGATGTGCCGGGCCGCGCGATGCGCCGAGAGCGGCGCCATGCGCATCGTCGGCAGCACGGCCAGCGGGCCGATGCTCGCCTGCGCGGCCATCTGCTCGGCCAGCTCGAACCACTGGGTGGACCGGATGATCGTCGCCGGGATCCGGGCGTCCTGATAGGCGCGCTCCTGCGCGGCCTTGCCCCGGTAGTAGCCGAAGGCCCCGCGGACCTCCGGCCGAGCGGCCCCGGCGATCGACACGCACACCACCCGCCGCGCCCCGGCGCGCTCCGCCGAGCGGGCGATGTTCTGCGCGGCCCGGGTGAAGAAGGAGACGGCCCGGTCCCCGCGGATCGCCTGCACGTTCACGGCATCGACCACCACCTCGGCGCCCTCGAGCGCCGCATCCAGTCCCCTGCCGCTGCGCGCATCCACCCCCGCGGATCGGCTCAGGCGCCGCACCGTGTGCCCGGACTCCTCGAGCTTCCCGCTGAGGGACCGGCCGATGGTCCCCGTCGATCCCAGCACCGCGATGTCCATGGCCGCCACGCTATGCCCATCGGCCGCGCGGGACCAGGGGTCGCCGGTCACGGGCCCGGCGGGGTCCAGTCGGCGTGGACGAGCTGGAACAGCCGGCAGTCGCGCCAGTCTCCGCCCAGGCGCAGGTACTGCGGGGCGAGGCCGTACTCGACGAAGCCGCAGTTCTCGAGCACGCGCGCGGAGGCGTCGTTGCCGACCTGCACCTCCGCCTGCAGGCGGTGCAGGCGCAACGCCCCGAAGGCGACGCCGATCGCGGCGCGCACCGCCCGGGTCGCCACGCCCTGCCCTGTCGCCTCGCGATCCACCCAGTAGCCCAGCGACGCCGATTCGAAGGCCCCGCGGACGATGCCGTTGATGCTGAGGCGTCCCACCAGCTGCTCCCCGCCGAGGACGATCCCCAGCGGGACGCCGCGCCCCTCCTCCGCCGCGGCGAGGGCCTCGTCGAGCATCGCCCGCTGGGCCTCCTCGGTGAACCAGGCGTCCTCCCGCAGCGGGGCCCCGACCAGCAGCTCCTCCCGGTTGCGCAGCTCGAGCTCGGCGAGGCGGGCGGCGTCCTCGCGGCGCAGCGGGCGCAGGGACACGGACTCGGGCCGGGGACGGGACGAAGGCGCGCTCATCGGCCCATCGTCCCACCCGGCGGCGGGCCGCGACGCGACGCGGCCGATAGGCTGGGCCGGTCGTCCGCCCCAGGAAAGAGGCCCCTGTGACTGTTCGCCCCGAGACCGGCCGCCGCTGCGTGTTCATCGACTTCGACGGCACCTTCGCCGACCACGGGATCGCCCCGGGCGCCCACGGGGAGGCGGTGCGCCGGGCGCGGGAGAACGGGCACGTGGTGCTGCTGTGCACGGGCCGGCCCGCCTCCATCGTCGCCCCCGAGGTCGCGGCGCTGTTCGACGGCGTGGTCACCTCCGCCGGCGCCCACGTGCGGGTGGGCGAGGAGGTGCTGCGCGATGACCGCTTCCCCGAGGACCTCGCCCGCCGCACCACGGAGCTGCTGCTGGAGGCCCGGGCGGTCTTCGCCCTCGAGGCCCCCGAGGCGATGTACTGCACGCCCGGCCTCGCCGAGAGCATCCGCGAGCACGTCCGCGCCGCCGAGGCGCCCGCGTCCGGGAGCATCGGCCGCGGCCCGCAGGACATCCTCGACGCCGTCCGCACCCCCGACGACCTGCCGGAGCGCTCGTTCGCGAAGGTGTCCGTGTGGGAGTCGCCGGTGCCCGTGGAGCAGGTGGCCGCGCAGCTGGGCGAGGCGATCGGGGCGCTGCCCAACTCGATCTCGGCCGATGGCCTGCACTCCGGGGAGCTGCACCTGGCCGCGATCGACAAGGCCGACGGGGTGCGGCAGGTCGCGGCGCACCTGGGCTTCGGGATCGAGGCGACCGTCGGCATCGGCGACGGCATGAACGACGTGGGCATGCTGCGGGCGACCGGCACCGCGGTCGGCATCGAGGGCGCGGCCCCCGCCGTGCTCGAGGCCGCGACCTTCGTGGTCCCGGGACCGTCGGGCCACGGCATCGTCGCCGCCTTCGAGCGCCTCGGGATGATCTGAGCCGCGATCCCCCAGGCTTCGCCGGTACCGTGGTCCCGCATCCCGGGCCGCCGCCCGGACCGCCCATCGTCCCCGAGGAGCCAGCGTGTCGATCCTGAAGGCCAGCGGAGTCTCCCTCTCCTACGGAGGGCCCGATGTGCTCTCCGACGTCGACATCGAGGTGACCAGCGGCTCCGCTCCCGTGGGCCTCGTCGGCCCCTCCGGCGGCGGCAAGACGACGCTGGTGGGCGTGCTCTCCGGGGCGCAGAAGGTGCTGCGCGGCACGGTGACCTTCGACGGGCGGCCGGTCTCGCGGCTGCGGCTGCGCTCCAAGAGCGAGTTCTCGGCGCGGGTGCGGGCGGTCTCCCAGTACTCCATGACCATCTCGGATCCGCGGGTGACGGCGCAGATCCGCCTGCGCGAGGCCCTGAAGGTGGCGCGCAAGGGCGGTCGCAGCCACGGCACCAGCATCGAGACGATGCTCGACGCCGTCGGCCTGGACATGAGCGCCGGCACCCGGCCGATGGCCACGCTGTCCGGCGGGGAGCGCCAGCGGGTCGCGCTGGCCACGGCGCTGGCGACCCGGCCCGAGATCCTGCTGCTGGACGAGCCGCTGACCGCCCTGGACCCGCACAGCCGCAGCGCCATGACCGCGCACCTGCGCGAGCTCATCGAGCGTCTGGGCGTCGGCGTGCTGCTGGCCTCCCACGACCTCGAGCTCGTCGAGCGCCTGTGCCCGACCGTGCACGCCCTGGTCGGCGGCACGGTGCTGCCGGCGGCGCCGCTGCGCGAGGTGCTGCGCGATCCCGAGCACCCCGAGCTCGCGGAGCTCGCCTCCGCCGCCCCGATCGCCGTCGCACGCTTCCGCTGAGCTCGGGCGCGCGTCCGACCATCGCGATGTGCTCCTCGCCAGCGGCGACGACCTCGCAGGTTCGGATACCGAGCAAGCCATGTCGCACAGCGCCGGCTCGGACATGTCCGAGCCCATGGCTAGGGTGTCGGCCATGACGACGGAGACGACACAGATCGCGACTGCTCTCCTGATGCGCGAGGGCCGTGCGCTTCTCGTCCTCCGCGGTGGCGCTCGTCGTGCATACCCCAACTGCTGGGGGCTCGTGGGCGGACACGTCGAGCCAGGCGAGACACCACGACAAGCTGTCAGCAGGGAGTGTTTCGAGGAACTCGGGACGCGGATCGCAGATCCACGGCGGATTCCGATGACGGTCACCGCAGCCGGCGTAGAGATGCACACGTTCCTCGTCACCCGTTGGACCACGGAGCCTCGCAACGCTGCGACCGACGAGCACGATGAGATTCGATGGTTCGCGCCCCACGAACTCGCTGACCTCCCGCTCGCCCACCCCGAGTCGCTCCCGGACATTCTGAACGCGATGACGCGCTCTCACGCGGGAAGCAGCACACCGTGACCCGCTTTCGGTGGCGACGAATTCCCCCTGATCACCGTGATCACGTTCGGTGAAGCCGGCGATCCGCCGATGCCGAGCAGGCCCGTGCCGACGAGCTCAGCAGACCAGCACCGCTGAGGCGCGATCCCGGCGAGTGCCGATCTACGAGCCAAATCCGCAGCAAATTGGCTCGTAGACCGGCACTCGACGGGCGGGGCTGAGGCGGGGCTGGGGGTCAGGCGCGCATCTCCGTGCGCCGGCGCAGGCGGATCAGCGGCACCAGCCACTCGGCGTAGCGGGCGCGGTGCGCCCCCAGGCCCGGGACGGACTCCGGGTCGGGGCGCCGGGCGGCGTCGACGAAGAAGCCCAGGAACGCGCACAGCACATCGGTGCCGGTGCGCCGCGGCAGCCCGTGATGGGTCATCAGCTCGTCGATCCGGGCGGAGACCGCCAGCTCCCCGTGCCGGTCCTCGACCGTGCCGAGGAACAGCAGGGCGTCCAGCCAGCGCGGCCCGCGGCAGGCATGGGCCCAGTCCACGACGCTCACCCCGCCGCCGGGGGCGATGAGGAGGTTGTCGGCCCGCACGTCGAGGTGGCACAGGGTCTCCCCGTCGATGGCCGCCAGGCCCCGCTCCTCGGCCAGCTCGAGGTCGCGCAGGTGCTCGAGGATCCATGGGTCCAGCCCCGGCGGCCGGTCCTCGGCGATGCGGGAGAAGCCCAGGAAGTCCTCGGCGAGCGCATCGGCCGCCCGCGGGAGGTCCGGCACCGGGTTCGGGGTGCAGACCGACTGCAGGTGATCCAGGGCGTCGAGCACATGGTCGAGGTCATCGCCCGTCCAGGGCTGGGCGGGGGTCTGCCCCGGCCCGACCTCGGTGACCAGCACGAACCAGTCGCCGTCCGTGAAGGCGTCGACGAAGGCGGGCACCGGGGCGCTGCTGGGGATGTGCGCGAGGGCGTGGGCCTCGGCGCGGTTCATGCGCGGGGAGTCGGGATTGTCCTCGGCGCGGACCGCCTTCACGAACAGGCGTCTGCCGGTGTCCGCGGCGACGATCTCCGCGGTGGACGGGGAGAATCCCCCCGTGCAGGGGATGGTCCAGGACACCTCCGCGCCCAGCCGGTGCTGGACGCGCAGGCGGATGGACTCGGGCAGGTCGCTCCATCGCAGCCGTGGTCTCATACCTCCCGATGATCCCACTCCGCGGCCGATGTGACCAGCGTCTCATCGCTCAGGCGCCCTCGACGCCGCGCAGGCGCCGCGCGACGAACCGCCTCTCCCCCTCCGTGCCGGTGAGCTCGAGCGCCCGGGCGTAGGCGGCGCGGGCCTCGGCCGGACGGCCCAGCTCCTCGAGGGTGATCGCCCGCGCCAGATGGTACGGCTGGTGCGCGGCGAGCTCCGCCTCCCCGGCGAGGCCGTCCAGCAGCGCGAGGCCGTGCTCGAGGCCGTCACGGCGCCCCACGGCGATGGCGCGGTTCATCCGCACCACCGGCCCCGGATCGTGGCGCAGCAGCAGGTCGTACAGCGCGACGATCTGCGGCCAGTCGGTGGCCTCGAAGACGGGGGCCTCGGCGTGGACGGCGGCGATCGCGGCCTGGATCGCCCATCGGCCCGCGCCGGGCGCGGCGGCCGCCTGCTCGGCCAGGGCGATGCCCTCGGCGCGCAGATCCGCGTCCCATCGGCCGCGGTCCTGCTGCTCGAGCGGGACGGGCACACCGTCCTCCAGGCGCGCCGGGGCCCGGGACTGGGTCAGCAGCATGAGCGCCAGCAGGCCGGTGGCCTCGGCCGATGCCGGGTCCAGCCGGTGCAGGATACGGCCCAGGCGGATCGCCTCCGCGGTGAGCTCGGCCCGCAGCGGCGACGCGCCGGAGGTCGCGGCGTAGCCCTCGGTGAACACCAGGGAGATCGCCGTGAGCACGAGCGGCAGGCGGGCGCGGCGCTCGCCCTCGTCCTCGGGGACGCGCAGCGGGATCCCGCTGACGCGGATCCGCTTCTTGGCGCGGGTGATGCGCGCCTGCAGCGTGGGCAGGGGCAGCAGCAGGGCCTCGGCGACCTCCGCGCTGCTCAGCCCGCCGACGAAGCGCAGCATGAGCGCGATCCGGTCCGCCGGGGCGATCGCCGGATGGCAGGTGCCCATGAGCATGGCCAGGCGGTCGTCGGGCAGGTCGCCGCCCTCGAGCGCGGCGGCATCGGCCGGAGGCGCGGTGCGCTCCCCCTCCTCGATGCGCAGCCGGGCCAGGCGCCGCGCCGCGGCCGCATCGCCGCGCACCCGGTCCAGGGCGCGGTTCTTCGCGGCCTGGACCAGCCAGGCCAGCGGCCGATCCGGCACGCCGTCGCGCGGCCAGGTGCGCAGCGCCGCCTCCATCGCCTCCTGGGCCGCGTCCTCGGCGAGGTCCAGGTCCCCGAAGCGCCGCACCAGGATCGCGATCAGGCGGGTGTGCTCCTCGCGGTGCAGGCGGGCGAGGAGCTCGTCGGCCGGGGCCGCGCCCGCGGGAGCGGCCCCGGCGTCGGAGGCGGACATGGCGGATCAGAACTCCGCGATCGGCCGCACCTCGACGCGGCCGCCGATCGCCCCCGGGCAGCGGCCCGCCCAGCGGATGGCCTCGTCGATGTCCGGCACGTCGATCACGATCGTCCCGCCCACGAACTCCCGGCTCTCCGCGTACGGGCCCGCGGTCACCACCGGCTCGGCGTCCCGGCCGGCGCGGGTGACGCTGGTGCCGGTCTCCGGGTCCTCGAGCGCGAACCCGCCGGCGAGCACCCCCGCCTTCTCCAGCTCGGCATCGAAGGCCATGAAGTCCTCCACGCCGGGCGCGTCGTCCTCCCCGCAGCTCGGGCCGTCCACGGCCCCCATCATCAGCAGCACGTACTTCATCGTCCTCAGCTCCTCGTCCAGCTTCTCGGTGGCGACCGGGCCGAAGCGCCCGGTCACCACTATGACGAACCCCGCCCCGCCGGATCGACAGCCGGGCGGAGGAATCTCGGACGGACGCGTGCGGGTGCCCTCCCCGGGCCGGATCCGGGGGAAACCTGCATGGAGCCGGCGCGCGCACCGTCCTAGCATCGAGGCATGCGCTCCCTCATCACCCTGATCCTGAACATCATCTGGCTGGTGACCGCGGGCTGGTCGCTGTTCCTGGCCTACGTCATCGCCGGCATCCTGGCCTGCATCTTCATCGTCACGATCCCCTTCGGAGTGGCCTCCTTCCGCATCGCCGGCTTCGTGCTGTGGCCCTTCGGCCGCGAGGTCATCGACGTGGGCCGGCCCACCGCCGTGGGCACGATCGGCAACGTCATCTGGTTCGTGGTCGCGGGCTGGTGGCTGGCGCTGGGCCATGTGGTCACCGCGCTCGCCCAGGCGGTCACGATCATCGGCCTCCCGCTGGCGTGGGCGAACCTCAAGCTGATCCCCGTGACCTGCTTCCCCTTCGGCAAGGAGGTCGTCTCCTCCGACGACGCCCGCGCCGCGATGTTCCCGACCGCGCGCGCGTGAGGCCCCTGCACGACGTCGCGTGCGGCGACTGGCTGCTGCGCCGCGCCGGCGCGTGGGCGCGGGTGGGCGGCGTCGCCGGGACCGGGTTCGAGGCCTACGCCCGGATCCTGCATCCCGTCGCCGCCCGCCGGGTGGACCTCTCGGTCCAGGACCGGTGGGGGATCCACCCGGAGCGGGAGACCGCGAGCTGGCCCTGGGCCGAGGTCGCCCGGCGCAACGACCGCGTGATGCACCCGCTGGTGCAGTGGCAGGCGATCACCGATCAGGAGCGGTCCCTGGAGTTCGCGGACGGCTGGCAGGCCGGCCAGTCGGAGGAGGGGCGGCTCGCCCCGGACCTCCTGGCGGCCCTGACCGGGCATCTGGCCGCGGCGACCGCGACGCCGGAGGATCTCGTCGCCGCGTTCTGGGTCGGCCACGGGGAGCTGAACGACAGCAGCAACGGATACATCCTGCTGACCTCCGAAGAGGAATCCGGCGAGGGGTGGGAGGCGCCGCCGCGGCCCCCGCGACAGCGCCCGGTCAGCGCGGCGGTCCGCGCGCTGGTGGATCGGGGCCCGTACTTCCTCTGGCCCGGACGGGAGATGGTCCTGCTGGAAACCGGGGCCACCGAGCTGTCCGACCCCGGCTGGGGCGAGACCTCCGGACTCGGCGGATGGGAGGGCGACCCGGCGCCGGTCACACCGCAGCTTCTGTGGCCCGCCGGGCACGAATGGGTGCTCGCCTCGGAGATCGACTGGGACTCGACGATCGTCGCGGGCTCGCGGGCGCTCGTGGACGCGGTGCTCGCCGACGACCGCGTCGAGGCCTTCGAGGTGGACGCCGATGCCGACCTGACGTGGGACGGCGACACCGTCAACACCGCCCGGGACCGGTGACCCGGGCGCCCCGGCCGGCGTCGGCCACGAGCGCGTTGCAAATCCATTCACGGCGTGTTGACCTGCTCGTCGACCGGTGTTGGCATAGCGTGCTCCTGGCGGTCGCGACCGCCGCCTAGGGTCATCGCCGACCCGCGCCTCCCGGCGCCCCCGACGACAGGAGCTCCCCATGTTCCCCTCCTCCGACACCCCTGCCCCCAGCCGCCGCGGCGTCCTCGCCGCCTCCGGAGCCGCCGCCGCAGGGCTCGCCGCGGTCGGCCTCGGCCCCGCGCCCGCCCAGGCCGGCCCCACCCCCACCACGAAGGACGGCATCGTGAAGAACCCGCTCGCCTTCCGCGACGACGGCTCGTTCACCGTCGTGCAGTTCAACGACACGCAGGACAGCCACACCACCGACGTCCGCACCACCGCCCTGCAGGAGGCCGTCCTGGACGACGCCTCCCCGGACGTCGTCATCATCAACGGCGACGTCATCAACGGCGGCCCCTCCACCGAGCTCGAGGTCAAGCAGGCCCTGAACAACGTGGTGCTGCCGATGGAGCAGCGCGGCATCCCCTTCGCGGTCACCTTCGGCAACCACGACGAGGACTCCACCGAGAAGACCGGCATGGCCGAGGCGGACTACGTCGCCTTCCTGTCCCAGTACGAGCACTCGATCACCACCCTCGGGGCGGACGTCACCGGCACCGCCAACCAGGTCCTGCCCGTGCGCTCGGCCGATGGGAAGCGCGACGCCTTCGCCCTGTGGCTGCTGGACTCGGGCCGC
Organism: Brachybacterium phenoliresistens; assembly: GCF_000576425.1. GTDB lineage: Bacteria > Actinomycetota > Actinomycetes > Actinomycetales > Dermabacteraceae > Brachybacterium > Brachybacterium phenoliresistens. The sequence continues at coordinate 55,439 of NZ_KK069995.1, forward strand.
TACGCGCCGGCAGAGATCGCCGGCCAGGACTTCGAGGGCTACCCGCACTGGGACTGGCTGCGCTTCGACCAGGTCGAGTGGTACGCCCGCACCTCCCGGGAGCTCGAGAAGAAGAACAAGGGCCTGGTCCCCGGCCTGGTGTTCCAGCACATCGCCCTGTGGGAGCACCGCTTCATGTGGTTCGCGAGCGTCGACTCGCGCACCGACGCCGACCACGAGCGGGCGGTCGCGAAGCACGGGATCATCGGCGAGCGCAATGAGGACGAGTGCCCGGGGCCGTTCAACTCCGGCCTGTTCAGCGCGATGCTGCACCGCGGGGACATCCGCGGGCTGTTCGTCGGCCACGACCACACGAACACCTACCAGGGCGACTACTACGGCATCACGCTGGGCTACGGCCCGGGCACGGGCTTCGGCACCTACGGCCTGGGCGGTGCGGAGAACCACCGCCTGCGCGGCGCCCGCGTGTTCCGCCTGGCCGAGGCGGACGGCGACGTCACCGTCGACACCGCGCCCGTGTTCGCCGGGGACTACGGCATCGACCTCACCGACGGCTACCAGCCCGGCGAGCCCGCCGCCTTCCCCGCCGGCGTGCGCTGAGCGGAGCGGCCGGGGCGGGATGAGACGGTGGGGGCATGCGCACCCACCGCAAGTCCCGCCCCGGCGCCCCGCCCGGATTCTTCGCCGCGGAGGCCGCGGGGCTGGCCTGGCTGGCGGAGCCGGACGCCGTCCCGGTGGTCCGCGTGCTCGCGGCCGATGATCACGGCCTGGACCTCGAGCGCCTCGAGCCCGTTCCGGCCGATGCCGCCGCGGCCCGCCGTCTGGGCGGCCAGCTCGCGCGGCTGCACGATGCCGGGGCGCCGGCCTTCGGCTGGGCGCCCGCGCCGCGGGCCTGGTTCGGGCCGCTGGAGGCGCCGTTCCCGGTGCCGACCGCGCCGCGCGCGGAGTTCTCCGTCTTCTGGGCGGAGGACCGGCTGCGCCCGCTGGCCCAGCGGACCGCCCCGCTGCTGGGCGATGAGGGCGCCGGCGCCGTCGAAGGGGCGATCGCGGTGATCGCGGCCGGGGTCTTCGACGGCATCGCCGGCCAGGGCCGCGAGGAGCCGGCGCGGGTGCACGGGGACCTGTGGTCGGGCAACGTCCTGTGGACGGCGGCGGGCGGGACCCTCATCGACCCGGCCGCCCATGGCGGGCATCGGCTCGAGGACCTGGCGCTGCTGACCCTGTTCGGGGCGCCGCACCTCGAGGAGATCCTCGCCGGCTACGAGCAGGCGCATCCGATGCCCGAGGGCTGGCGCGAGGACCTGCCCGCGCACCTGTTCTTCGCGCTGCTCGCGCACGTGGACCTGTTCGGCACCGGCTATGCGGCCGATGCGATCCGCACCGCGCAGCGGATCGTGCGCCGCGCGGAGGAGATCGCATGACGGCAGGGCAGGGAAGCGCAGGGCAGGGAAGGGCGGGGCAGGGAACGACAGGTCCGGGAGCGCCATGGCGGGGAACAGCGCGGGCGGCCGCGGCCTACGGGGCCCGCGCCGCCGAGTACGTGCAGGCCGTCGGCACCATGGAGGCCACCGCCCCGCAGGATCGGGCGCTCGTGGAGCGCTGGGCGGCGCAGACGGCCGGGCCCCTGCTGGACCTGGGCTGCGGCCCCGGCCAGTGGACGGCGCACCTGGCCGGGCGCGGCCACGACGTGGTGGGCATGGACCCGGCGGCGGGGTTCCTGGAGATCGCCCGGCGGGCGCACCCTGCGGTGCGCTTCCGCGACGGGGGCGTCGAGGACCTCGACCCCGCCGAGCCCTGGGGCGGGATCCTCGCCTGGTACTCGCTGATCCATCTGGACCCGGCCGATGTGCCGGCGGCCCTGGCACGGATGCACGCCTGCCTGGTGCCGGGCGGCCGGGCGCTGATCGGGTTCTTCGCGGCCGATGACAGCCCGCGGGCGCAGCCCGAACGCGCCGCGGACCGAGCGGCCAAGGCCGAGCGCGTCAATGGCGGAGCGGCCCGACCCGAGCGCGCCGCGGATGGAGCGGCGCACGACCCGGAAACCCCGGGCCCCGAGCCGTTCCCCCATGCGGTCGCGACGGCATACCGCTGGCCTGCCGAGACGATGGCCGACCTGCTGCAGCGGGCCGGCTTCACCCTCGAGCATTCCGAGCAGCGCACCGATCCCGGCGCGCGCCCTCATGCGGCGATCCTCGCCGTGCGCGAGGGATGATGGGCGCCGGCGTCGCGACGACGCCGACGCCCCGAGCAGAGGACGCCCGCGCATGACCATCCCCCTCCCCCGCATCGAGCAGGCCATCGCGGAATACTCCGCGGCGTGGGACGGCGAGCGCCATCTGCTCCCCCTGCTGCGCGGCCTCGCCCTGGACGGCGACCCGACCAGCCGCGGGACCCTCGCCGGGCACCTCACCGGCAGCGTCGTCCTCTTCGACGCCGACTGGAGGAACGTCCTGCAGATCCACCACCGGGTGCACCAGCGGTACCTCTTCCCCGGGGGCCACATCGACGCCGAGGACCAGAGCCTCCAGGCGGCCGCCCTGCGCGAGCTGCACGAGGAGGTCGGCGTCCCGCCCCGGTCCGTGCGGCTGCTGCCCGGCCGGTTCCGGATCCTCCACGTGGACGTGCACGACATCGCGGCGCGGCCCGAGCGGCACGAGCCCGCGCACTTCCACTACGACCTGCGGTTCGCGGCAGTCGCCGCGGGCCCGCTGGAGATCCGGCCGCAGGAGGACGAGGTCTCCGATCCCCGCTGGGTGCCGGTCGCGGAGCTGCCGGGCGTCCTCGGCGAACGGGCCCGCGAGGCCGCCGCGCGACGCGGCGAGCCCGGCTGACGGCGCTCCCTCAGCCCTCCGGCTGCTGCGCGGTCCAGCTCAGGACGTTCCCGCCGCCCCTCGCGCAGCGGCACCGGCCGGCGCAACGGCATCGGCCGGTGCGACGGCGCGGAGCTGCCGGGCGGGACCGGATGTCAGTACCCGGTGCGCCCGTCGATCGCCTCGCGCAGCAGGTCCATGTGCCCGAGGTGGCGGGCGTACTCCTCGATGAGGTGGGTGAGGATCCAGCGCAGGTTCACCGGTTCGCCGCGGCGCAGGCCGCGCACCGGGCCGTCGAGGTCGCTCCAGCTCGCGACGGCCTCCCGCGTCACGGCGATCTCGGCACGGTAGGCGGCGAGCTCGGCCGCGGCCGTCTGCGGGGAGGCGTCGTCGAAGTCGCCGTCGCGGCTCTCCGGCGTGCAGTAGTACTCCGGCACGTCCTGCGCGAGCAGGACCTCGCGCAGCCAGTACGCCTCGACCTCGGTGAGGTGACGGACGATGCCCATCAGGCTCAGGGTCGACGGCGGGATGGGGCGGCTGCACAGCTGCTCGGCGGTGAGACCGGCGACCTTCAGCAGCACGCTCTCGCGGTACGTCTCGAGCCAGCGCTCGCAGGTGGCGCGCTCTGAGGCGACCATCGGGCCCATCGGGCGGGTGTCCTCGTGGTGCGCGAGCACGGGCGTAGTGGTGTCCATCGGGCCAGTGTGCCCGCCGCTCAGCCCTGCGACCAGCGAATATCCGCCCCTCCGCTGCGGCCGATGGGCCCGTGCACGCGGGCGCCGTCGACCCGCAGCGGCGGCGGGACCGCGCGGACTCGGCCGTGCGGGGTGTCCTGCTCGATCAGATCGTCCTCGACCGGCTCGGGGCCGGGCGCGAAGACCGGTGCGGCGGTCGAGCCGGACGGCGACCCGGCCGCGGCCGGGGTGCCGAGCGGGCCATCGGCCGCGGTGCCGGACGGCGAGCCGGCCCGGTCATCGGCCGCAGGGCCGGACGGCGAGCCGGGCCGGTCATCGGCTGCAGGGGCGCCCAGCAGCTCGTGCGCGGCGCCCAGCAGGCTGGCGCGGACCAGGCCGCCACGGCGCTGGGCGAGCAGGTCCATCACCGCGGCGGCCAGCCGGAACCCGGTGGCATGGTCGAGCGCCTGGACGGGCAGGGCGCCGGGCCGCGCCGGATCTGCGGCCGAGGCGACGGCGATGCCCGTCGCGGCCTGCACGATCGAGTCGAATCCGGCGCGCCTGCCCCACGGGCCGACGCTCCCCCATGCCGACAGCGACCCGACCACGAGCCCCGGATGCGCGGCGGCGAGCGCCGCAGGCTCGAGCCCGAAGCGGTCCAGGGCGCCGGGCCGATAGCCCAGCAGCAGCACATCGGCCGCCGGCAGCAGCTCCTCGTGGAGGACGGCGGCATCGCGGCGCAGGTCCAGCAGCCCCGAGCGCTTGCCCATGCCGGTGGACAGGTGCGCATCCAGCAGCTCGGGCCGATGCGGCGGGTCCAGGCGCAGCACATCGGCCCCGAGGCAGCCCAGCAGCTGGGAGGCGGTGGGGCCGGCGATCACGCGGGTCAGATCCAGCACGCGCAGTCCCGCGAGCGGGCGGTCGCCGGCGGGGACGGGCAGCGACGGCAGGGGCCGGGCGGGGCCTCCGGGCTCGACGCCCACCCAGGGCGTGCCCGCCATGGCGCGGGCCTGCGGGTGCGCGCGCCACTGCTGCGGGGTGCGCACCGCCGCGGCGATCCCGCCGGCGGTGACGACGCGGTCCTCGACCTCGTGCGCCGGGAGGGCGCCGATCCGCTCCGCGATCCGCTGCCGCTCCTGCTGGGCGTCGCCCTCGGCACCGGGCAGGTCGAAGACGCCCCGGATCGCCGCGGCGTGATGGGGGTAGTTGCCGTGCAGGCGCACCCATCCGTCGGCCGCCGCGAAGAACCCCGACAGCGGCGCCCATGGGTGCGTGGGCTCCCCGTCGATGCGCAGATGGTCGACCGCGGCGAAGGCCAGGCCCACCGCGCGCGGCGATGTCGTCACCGCGATGCGGGCGCCGCGGGCGGCGGCGAGGCGCACGACGGCATCGGCCGCGGCCCGGACCGATCCCTGGGCGAGGCCGTCGACGTCCAGCGGGCCGGACCAGAGGGGGGCGGGGGCGCTCGGCATCACGGACTCCTTCTCTGCGGCGGTCCGCGCCCGATGCGCCGCCGCCCCCGGCAGGGTAGCGCCCTCGCCCGGACGGGCCGCCGGGCGAGGGCGCCGGAGAATTCCGTTGCCCGCCGGGAGGGCGCCGCCTACGGTCGAGGCCATGCACCCTGACACCACCCTGCCCCGCGCCGCCCTGCTCACCGGCGTGGGCCGACGTCGCGGGATCGGCGCCGCGATCGCCCGCGGCCTCGCCGAGGACGGCTTCGACCTCGCCCTGTCCTACTCCCCCGCCTACGACGAGCGGGTCAACGGGGAGACCTCCGACGTCGAGCAGCTCGCCGAGGAGCTGCGCGGCCTGGGCCGCCGCGTCGAGCTGCTGCCCGGGGACCTCGCCGACCCCGCCGTCCCCGCCCGGCTGACCGCCCGGGCCCGCGAGGCCCTCGGCCCGCTCGGCGCGCTGGTGATGGCACACTGCGAATCGGTGGACTCCTCGATCCTGGACACCACCGTCGAGAGCTTCGATGCGCACTACGCCGTGAACGTGCGCGCGACCTGGCTGCTGCTGAAGGCCTTCGCCGAGCAGGTGGAGGAGGGCACGGACACCCCCGGCGGCAGCGCCATCGCACTGACCAGCGACCACACCGTGCACAACCTGCCCTACGGCGCGACGAAGGGCGCCCTGGACCGCCTCGTCCTGGCCGGCACGCACGAGCTCGCCGGCCGCGGCGTCCGCACCAACGTCATCAACCCCGGCCCCATCGACACCGGCTGGATGGACGACGCGATCCGGGAGGCCGGCGCGGCGCAGACCCCTGGCGGCCGTCTCGGCGGCACCGAGACCGTCGCCGACCTGGTGCGGTTCCTCGTCTCCGCGCAGGGCGCCTGGATCCGCGGGCAGCTGCTCTACTCCAACGGCGGATACGCGACACCGGCGCTCTGAGGACTCCCCGGGCAGCCCCGAGGAGCGGACCCCGGCGGGGCCGAGCCCCGGGATCTCCGGGCGCCGACGCCGGCGGGGCTGGGACTCGGGATCTCCGGGCGCCGACGTCGGCGGGGCGAGCACGAACGGCTGCCTGAGAGCCTCGAGCCAGGCGATTGCCTGGCTCGAGGACGTGGGACAGCCGTTCGTGCACGCCCCCGCCCGGCACAAACGGGCCCCGGGGCTATCGACCGATCAGTTGAAGGTTCGGCAGGAGGATCGTTCGACCTGCCTCGGGGCCGACAGGATGATCGGCGGATCTGCCGCGGGGCCAGCCGGGTGCGGGGCCCACGGCGGGCTCAGCCGCGGCGGCGTGCTACCTGCAGCGCGGCCAGACCCAGCGCCAGGAAGCCGGCGGCGACCACGGCGATCGTGGTGGCCTCCACTCCGGTCCGCGCCAGCGCGCCGCTGCCGTCCGAGCCGGGGCCGCCCGCGCCCGTGACCTGCGAGTCTGCCGGATCCCCGGGAGCTCCTGCGGTGGGAGCTGAGCTGGGCTCCGGCTGTGCCGCGGGGGCGCTGGGCTCGGCGGGGACCGTCGGCTCCGCGGGCGCACCCGGCTCCGCCGGAGCGGTCGGCTCGGCCGGGGCGGTGGGCTCGGAGGGGGCGGGCGCGTCCTGCTCGGCGGGGACGAGCCGGAGCTCGCCGCCCTCGACCTGGACCTCGGCCTCGACGCCCGCCGGCAGGCCCTCGACCTGCACCGTGGAGAATCCGCCGGAGATCGATCCTGCCTCGAGCAGGGTCAGCCCCTCGCCCAGCTGCGTGCCCTCGGGCAGCGTGACCTGCAGGGTCCCGCCCAGCACCGCGGTGCCCTGCACCTCGAGGACCGGCCGGCCGGAGTCGCCGGCCTGCAGGGCGAGGACGCCGCCGTCCTCCTGCACGAAGCCGCCGCCGATCTCGAGCTTCTCCGGCACGGCCAGGGTTCCGCTCGTGAGCACGACGTCGCCCGTGCCGAGGGCGCTGTCCGTCGCGGCCCGGAGCGTGCCGCCCTCGATCCGGGTGCCGCCGGTGTAGGCGTTGTCCCCGGACAGGGTCAGCTCGCCGGAGCCGGAGAGGGTCAGCGCCCCGGCGCCCGCGATGTCGTTGCGCCAGTCGTCCTCGGCGGAGAACCCTCCGGTCGTGGCGTCCATGCTCACGGCCACGTCGGTATCGAAGGCGCCGTAGCCGCCCTGGGCGGCGAACAGGTTCAGGCGGCCCCAGCCCTCCGCATCGTCCAGCACCGGGTAGCCGGAGGCGAGGCCGGTGGAGTGCAGGACCCAGCGGCGCTGCTCGGCGTCGAGGTAGGGGAAGCGGGTCTCGAGGAGGACCTCGGCGCCCTTGGGCACGCGCATCGCCTGGTCCGGGTCCCCCGTCTGCTCGAAGCCGAAGGTCATGTACTCCGTGTACTGCGCGAGGTCCGCGTCGTAGTCGTCGTCCTCGTCGAGGACCCCGGCCTCCTGCTGCTGGGAGAGCCATGCGGTGCCCTGCTCCGAGGCCTCCTGCTTCACGTCCGCGAGCGCGGGGTCGTTCAGCGCGCCGGCCGTGATCGCGGTGGACAGGGTGCGCCCGCCCATCACGTCCAGCGGCGAATGCATGCCCAGCTGGATCCGGCTGGTCCCGATCTCGCTCGCGGTCAGCAGCATGTCGTCGTACTCCTGCGGGAAGGAGTACGCCAGGCCGAGCGTGGCCATGCCGCCGGCGTTGGTGTGCCCCGAGGGGAACCCGCCGTCATTGGCGGCCTCCTCGACGGGCTTGCGCAGCGGATCCGCGTACTCGGGCACGTCGACCTCGTCGGACCAGCGGTAGGGGCGCGGGTACTGGTAGTACTTCTTGGCGTTGTTCGAGGTCGCCGAATGGTTGCGGATGTCGTCGACGAGCTGGACCGTCGCCCCCAGCTCTCCGTCGCGATCCGCCCAGACGCCGTTCTCGTTGCTGCCGTCGGAGTACTTGACCGTGGTGGCATCGGCCGGGATCTCGTCGGGGATGGTGGTGCCAGCGTTGACGCTCTCGCGGTAGGCCTCGGTGTACGGGCCCAGGCCCTCGGTGGCCGTGTAGTTCTGGTGGCGGCGGTCGATCACGTACGCCCGCTGCTGCTCGGGGTCGCTGGCGTCCTGGGAGATCTCGATGGCCTGGGCGATGTTGGAGTCGGCGATCCCCGGGGCGATCTTGGTGCCGTTGTCCCACTCCGTGCCCGGCTGCCACACCTCGAGCATCGGCGAGAGCACCCCGACGGCGGCGTTGCGGGTGGGGTCCAGGTCCGCGTCGGTGTTGGTGTCCCACACGTCGACGTAGTAGCCGTAGGCGCCGGCGTGCGGGGCGATCGCGGACTCGTCCAGGAGGTTCCGTCCGGGATCGGCCAGGGCGGGCATCGCCGCACCCATGCAGGAGACGCCGAGGAGGGTGCCGCTGGTCAGCACGGAGTACAGGCGGGTGCGAGGGGACATCGCAGCCTTTCGGGAAGGGGTCGGCCCAGGGGACGGACCGACGGCGGATAGGGCTTTCCCACAGCCTAGACAGGTCCGATGAACTCGTCATGAACCTCCGGCGGCATCCGATGCCGAAGCGCCCAGGCCGCGATGCAGGTCACAGCGCCGCCGACGGGGGGCGACGGCGAGAGGACTCGGCCTCGAGAGCGGGAGCGATGGAGGCGTGATCCGGAAGGACGCGAGCGATGGAGGCGTGATCCGGAAGGACGCGAGCGATGGAGGCGACATCGACGACGCCCGCGGCGGCGCCATCGGGCATGATCGGCGCATGCGACTGTGGAGCCTGCACCCCTCGATCCTCGACCGCGCTGCCCTGGTCGCGTGCTGGCGCGAGGGGCTGCTCGCGCAGAAGGTGCTGGCCGGCGGCACCCGCGGCTACACCCGGCACCCGCAGCTGACGCGGCTGCGGGCGCACCCGGATCCGGAGTCGGCGATCGGGGCGTACCTGCGCGGCCTGCAGGAGGAGGCGACGGCGCGCGGCTACCGCTTCGATGCGAGCCGGATCCTGCGGCCCATCCCCGCCTCGGATCTCGATCCTATCCCCGTCACCGCAGGCCAGCTCGCCTACGAGCTCGAGCACCTGCGGAGGAAGGTCGCGGCGCGGGCCCCGGAATGGCTGCCGCAGCTGCCGCCCGGCGAGGACGCGGGCGGCGGCGCGATCCCGACGCATCCGCTGCTGACGGTGGTGCCCGGGGACGTCGAGGAGTGGGAGGTCCGCACCGCCTGACGGGCGCGGCCTGGGCATGCAGAAGGGCCCGGGCATGCAGAAGAGGGCCTGTGAGGGCCGCCGACTGGGCGGACCATGTCGGCGGCCCTCACAGGCCCTTCCCTGCACGCGCCGCCCCGATGGGGACCGGGGCGGCGGGCAGGGAGTGCTGCCCGGCTCAGGACCGGGGCGGCGGTGCGGGGTGGGACGCAGCGCGTCAGGCGGACCGGATCAGTGGCCCTCGCCCTCGGCGTGGTCGTGACCCTCGTGGGAGTCCTCGGCGCCGCCGGCGTCGGAGGCGTGGTCCTCGTGCTCGCCCTCGGCGTGGTCGTGGCCCTCATGGGAGTCCTCGGAGCCGGCCCCGGCGACGTGGACCTCGCCGGAGGGGGTTCCGGTGGTCACCTGGATCTCGTGGGGGATGACGGGCAGGTCCAGCTCGCGGTAGATCTCGCCGCTGGCGATGTCGACCATGTGCAGCTTCTTGGCCTGCGGGTCCACGACGAAGGCGGTGCCGTCGGCGACGGCCATCATCGGGCCGGCGGTCTGCCACTCCTCCGGCTCGGACCACTCGCCGATCACGGGGACCTCGTGCAGCATCTCGCCGGACTCGGGGTCGATGATGTTGAGCTCGCCGTCGGCGGTGAGGACCAGGGCCTCGCCGTTCTCGCCGCGGTCGATGGACCGGAACCAGTAGGTCGAGCCGAGCTCGACGGTCTTCATGGTGTCGGTGCGGGTGTCGATCAGGGCGATCGAGGTGGGGTGCTCGGTGCCGCCGGCGGGCTCGGCCTCGACCTTGTTGTCGGCCAGGACGATCGGCGAGGCCTCGGAGCCCTTCTGGTTGCCCGAGCGCTGGTAGTCGGTGGTGACCGGGACCTTGTGGAAGGCGCCGTCGCGGTAGACGACCGGCCCGTTCTCGCAGCCCAGGGTGACGACGTCGCCGGAGGCGGTGGGCTGGGCGGTGGCCTCGCCGTGGACGCCGGGGCAGTCGTCGGTGCGGGCGATCTCGTGGCCGTCGGCGTCCTCGACGAGGACGGTGGTGCGGGCGTCGGCGGTGCCCTCGGTGCGCAGCACGCCGCCGTCGGACAGCGGCACGGCGACGCCGTGGTGCGGGGCGTCGGACTCGACGGTGACGACGTCGCCGAGGGTGCCCTCGGCCAGGCCCGCCGGGTCGAAGATCGTGATCTCGCCGGTGCCGTCGGCGAACAGGGCGGTGCGGTCGCCGTGGGGGACGACGTGGCCGGGCTCGGAGGCCTCGACCTGGAGCCCGGTCAGCGCCGGCTCCACGGTGTAGAAGTGCGAGTGGTCGCCGTGGGCCTGCTCGTACAGGCCGGTGTCGAAGGCGCTGAAGCCTCCGCTGCCGGCGACCATGACGTGGCGGCCGTCGCCGGCCGGGCCCAGGCGCAGGTAGCCCTCGAGCTCGGCGCTGCCGAGGACCGCGCCGTCGGCGGAGTCGATGGTGGTCACGCCGCCGTCGTGGGCGAGCGTGATGCGGGGGGTGAGGGCGCCGACCTCGACGGGATCCGCGCGCTCGGCGGTCGCCGTGGCGCCGCCCGCGTCGGAGGCTCCCGTGGTGGTCCCCGCGTCGGTCGAGGGCCCTCCGCAGGCGGCGAGCGCGAGGACGCCCGTGAGGATCAGGGCCGATCGTTTGGTGACAACGGTTCTCATCAGATGCATAGGAAGAACCTAGCATGTACTGAGAATCATCTGCATTAAGCGTTCGCTGCACGTCATCGCAGGTCACAGACCATTTGCCGGCCGCCACCGACCGCGCCGACGGTCCTCGACGCGGCAGATGTGACCACTGCAACATCCGCCCCGCCGGCCGTAGGATGAGCCGGTGATCAGCACCGCAGCGGCGACCGACGCCGAGCATGCCGCGCTCGGGCACCGCCTCGCGGAGGCCTGGCGCTGCGGCGCCCTCGTCCCCGCCGCACCAGCCCCTGACCCCGCCGCCGTCGTCCACGTCACCCGGATGGGACGGGGCGAGTCCTTCGAGGCCTGGGAGATCCGCCCCGAGGCCGGGCCCGTGCTCACCGTCCGCATCCCCTGGCAGGACGAGGCCCTCCACGCCCCGGCGATGGCGGGCGAGGTCCTCGCCCTCGAGCGCACCCCCGAGGGCCTCGGCCCCCAGCCGCTGGCGCTGCACGAGGACGCCGCCCGCAGCCCCATCGGCCGCCCGTGCCTGGTCACCACCCACATGCCCGGACGCATCCTCGCCCCCGAGGCGTGGACGCCGGCGCACCTGCGCGCCCACGCCCGGCGCCTGGCGGAGCTGCACCGCACCGATGAGCCGTGGCGGGCGCCGTCCTGGGCCGAGGAGACCGGGGCGCTGTTCGCGCAGTGGCCCGCGCAGCTCGCGCCCGGCGATCCGCACGGCCTGGCCCCGCTGATCGCGGCCGCCGGTCAGGAATGCGCCGCCGCCGCGGAGGAGATCGACGCCGCCCCGCGGTGGACGCTCTGCCACGGGGACCTGTGCGCGACCAACATCGTCTGGGAGGACGGGCGCTGCGCCTACATCGACTTCGAATGGGCGATGGCCGACGACCCGGCCCGCGACCTCGCGATCATCGGCGGGCCCGTCCACGCCGGCCCCTGGTACGTGCCGATGACCGAGGAGCAGGTGGCCGGCTTCGTCCAGGAGTACCGCGCCCGCTGCACCGAGCTGGGCGGCCTCGTGGAGGAGACCTCGGCCCTGCGCTCGCGGATGCGGGCCTGGACCGCCTACGAGCGCACCGCCATGCTCGTGCACGTGGCCGGGCGCGCCGAGCACAGCGCGCTGCATGCGCGGGTGCTGCCGCAGCTGCGCGGCACGCTCGCCGCGATGCTGGGGGTGGCGTGAGCCGCCGTCGCGGAACGACGGAAGGGCCGATGACCAGCACGGTCATCGGCCCTTCGCGTCATCGGCCCTCGGGCCGGCAGCGGATCAGATCACGCCGAAGGCGGCCATCGCATCGGCCACCTTCTTGAAGCCGGCGACGTTGGCGCCGACGACGTAGTCGCCCGGCCGGCCGACGAGCTCGGCGGTCTCCAGGCAGGTGGCGTGGATGTCGCGCATGATCTGCGTGAGGCGCTCCTCGGTGTGCTCGAAGCTCCACGCGTCGCGGGCGGCGTTCTGCTGCATCTCCAGCGCGGAGGTCGCCACGCCGCCGGCGTTGGCCGCCTTGCCCGGGCCGAAGGCGACGCCGGCCTCGCGGAAGATGCCGATCGCCTCGGGGGTCGCGGGCATGTTGGCGCCCTCGGAGACCGCCTGGACGCCGTTGCGCACGAGGGTGCGCGCGGCCTCGGCGTCGAGCTCGTTCTGGGTGGCCGAGGGCAGGGCGATGTCCACCGGCACGTCCCAGACGCTGCCGCCGGCCACGAAGCGCGCGGAGTCGCCGCGGCGCTCGGCGTACTCGGCGATGCGGCCGCGCTCGACCTCCTTGATCTGCTTGAGCAGCTCCAGGTCGATGCCGGCCTCGTCCACGACGTAGCCGCTCGAGTCGGAGGCGGTGATCGCGGTGCCGCCCAGCTGGTGGGTCTTCTCGATCGCGTAGATCGCGACGTTGCCGGAGCCGGAGACGGCGACGCGGCGGCCCTCGAGGGAGGAGCCGCGGGCCCTCAGCATCTCGTCGGCGAAGATGGTCGCGCCGTAGCCGGTGGCCTCGGTGCGCACCAGGGAGCCGCCCCAGCTGAGGCCCTTGCCGGTGAGGACGCCCGCCTCGTAGCGGTTGGTCAGGCGCTTGTACTGGCCGAAGAGGAAGCCGATCTCGCGGCCGCCCACGCCGATGTCGCCGGCGGGGACGTCGGTGTACTCGCCGATGTGGCGGTGCAGCTCGGTCATGAACGACTGGCAGAAGCGCATGACCTCGCCGTCGCTGCGACCGCGCGGGTTGAAGTCGGAGCCGCCCTTGCCGCCGCCGATGGGCAGGCCGGTCAGGGAGTTCTTGAAGATCTGCTCGAAGCCGAGGAACTTCACGATGCCGAGGTTCACGCTCGGGTGGAAGCGCAGGCCGCCCTTGTACGGGCCGAGCGCCGAGTTGTACTCGACGCGGAAGCCGCGGTTGACGCGGACCGTGCCGGTGTCGTCCACCCACGGGACGCGGAAGATGATCTGCCGCTCGGGCTCGCACAGGCGGGACAGGATGCTGAGGTCGGCGTACTCGCTGCCGGCCTCCTCGAGGACCTCGAGGGAGTCGAAGACCTCGCGCACGGCCTGGTGGAACTCGGGCTCGCCGGGGTTCCGCCGGAGCACCTGCTCGAAGGTGGACGTGAGATGGGAATCCGACATAGGGGGCCCTTTCCGTGGCGGGGGTTGCCCGCCCACGGTAGCGACGGGTCCGCCCCGCGGGACGCACCCGCCCAACATGTGGCTACCCGTGCAGGTATCGGGGCTCACCTGCGGCGCGAGCCGGCGCGGCCGTCCGCCCCAGCCCGGCGGATGGCACCGGGACGGTGCCGGTCCCGGCGTCAGGGCAGCTCGCGGCCGAGCGCCTTCGCCAGCTGCAGCGCGAGCGCCGTCCGGTCCCGGGCCTCGAGCTTGCGCAGCAGCGCGGACACGTGGTTCTTCACCGTGCCCTCGGCCAGGTGCAGGGACGCCGCGATCTCGCCGTTGGTGCGACCCTGCGCGACGCCGCCGGCGACCGCGCGCTCGCTGCGGGTGAGGATCGCGAGCGGCGCGGCAGCGGCATCGTCCTCCGGTCCCGGGGAGCGGGCGTGCCGGGCGATGCGGGGGTCGAGCACGAGACCGCCCACGGCGACGGCGCGCACCGACTCGGCCAGCCGGTCCGGGGCGATGTCCTTGAGCAGGTACCCGGCGGCGCCGGCGTCGACGAGGGCCCGCACGAGCGCGGCGTCCTCGAAGGTCGTCAGGACGAGCAGCGGCAGCCCGGGATGCGCCGTCGTGCAGGCCCGCACCAGCCCCAGTCCGTCGAGACCCGGCATGCGCGCATCGGTGATCACGACGTCCGGCGCCCGGGCCGCGATGACGGCGAGCGCCTCGTGCCCGTCGGCGGCCTCGCCCACGACGGCGAGGTCGTCGATCGTCTCGAGCACGAGACGCAGTCCGCGCCGCAGCAGCTCATGGTCGTCGACGACCACGACGCGCCACGGGGCCGGGCCCTCCGCGCTGCTCATGCCGCGCGCTCGCGGTCCGCGGCGGCGGGCAGGTCGAGGCGCAGCGCGACGCCGGCGCCGCCATCGGCCCGCTCCAGGCCCGCGCCGACGGCGATCCCGACCTGACCTCCGTGGAGCTGGGCCCGCTCCCCCATCGAGCGCAGGCCGAACCCCCGGGTGATGCCGGGCGGGGCGTCCGGGCCGCCGGGGACGTCCGCGCCCCTCCCGTCGTCGAGCACGAGGAGCCGCACGGCAGGACCCTCGTGCTCGAGCCGCAGCTCGGCGCGCGAGGCGCCCGCGTGCCGTACGACGTTCGTGAGCCCCTCCTGCGCGACGCGCAGCAGGAGCAGGCCCTGCTCCCGGCCGATGCCCCCGGTCCCCTCGCGCCGGAACGCGACCTCGAGCCCGGTGGAGGCGAAGGACTGGGCGAGGGCGGCGAGGGACCCCGCGACGTCGTCCGCGTCGGTCGTGACGGGGTGCATGGCACGCACGACGCGCCGCATCTCCTCGAGGGCGTCGGAGGCGGTCGCCCGGGCGAGGCGGACCTCGGCAGCCGCCCGCTCGGGCTCGCGCTCGCGCATCCGGGCGCTGTAGTCCAGGCTCAGCCCGATGGCGGTGAGCCGATGGCCCAGGCCGTCGTGCAGCGCGGTCGCGATGCGGGCCCGCTCCTCCGCGAGGGCGAGATCCTGCGCATGCCCCCGTTCGCGGCGCAGCTGCATGTTGGCGTCCTCGAGATCGGCGTTGGCCTCCCGCAGCTGGGCGTTCGCCGCGGCCAGATCGGCATTGGCCCGCTCGGCGGCATCGAGCGCCGCCAGACGGTCGGCATCCAGCCGTTCGGCGCTGCGCAGCAGCACCGCGAACTCGATGCCGACCACGAGCAGCAGCGTCACCCCGATACCCTCGAGCATGCCCTGGGCGAGGCCCGTGCCGAGGAGGGCGTGGATCGCCACGGTCGTCGTCGCGATCAGCGCGGCGTAGGCGAGGCTGGCCAGCACCCCGAGCTCGAGGGTGAGCACGAGCGTGGCGACCCACTGCACGCCGATGCTCGAGAGGCTGTTGGACAGCAGGTATGCCGCGGCCGCGACCACGGCGAAGGCGATCGCCACCCGGCGGGACGAGGCCGTGCCCGCTTCGCGTCGACGCCGCCAGAGCATCCACGTGCCGATGATCGCCGCAGCCGTCACGCACCCGAGCGCCGCCACCCCCGGAGGCGTCCTCCCGGAGAGGTCGAGGAGGAACCGGCTCAGGAACAGCACGACGGCCATCCCGAGGACCACGTCCAGCAGGGCCGGGTGATGCACGCGCCGCCGGGTCACGGCCGCTTCGGGCCGGGACGGTCCGGCGGGCACGCGCGTCGGGATCGGGGCCGGGACTGGCATGCGCCCACCGTATCCGCGGTCGGCGGCCGCCGCGCGTGACCGGGGTCATGACTCCCGCGGCCCCACCGATGCCCTGCGTCATGGCGGTCATGACCCCGGGTGCTGGGGGCCGCCGGGACCGGACCCTAGCGTCGAGGACATGGATACCGCCGCCGGCTCCGCCTCGCCGACCCCGCCCCGCTCCCCGTCCGCCGACGACTCCGGCCCGCCGCGCGCCGAACGGGCCGGGGATGGCCCTGACCAGGGGTCCCGCCCCGGCTGCACCGCGCCCCGGATCCCGATCGCCTGGTGGGGTCTGCTCGTGCGGGCGGTCGCGGCGCTCGCGATCCTGCTGGGCGCCAACCTCGCCGCCGCGGCGGCGCTGACCCCGCTCGCCCTGCGCTTCGCGCCGAACAGCATGCCGCAGGGTCTGCTGGCCGTCGCGATGTGCGCCCTGGTCTGCCTCGGCGTCGTGCTGCTGGTCGGGCTGTGGATGCGGACTGTCGAGCGCCGCCCGCTGCACGCTGTGCTGCGGCCGCTGGACCCCGACGAGCCCGCGGCGGCCGGCGCCCCTGCGTCCCGGGCGCGGCGCGGTGCGCGATGGGCTGCGGCGGTGCGGGGCCTCGCCGCGGGGACGCTCGCGAGCGTGGTCGTGATGGCCGTGGTGCTCGGCATCGGCGCGCTGCTCCTGGGCGGCTCGCCCGGCTCCGACCCCGACCCCGGCGCGGCCGGCGCCGACGGCGGCGCGGCGCCCCGCACGGCCGCGTGGCTCCTGGTGCTGGTCACCGTGGCACAGGCCTACCTGCTGCAGGGCATCCCGGAGGAGGTGCTGTACCGCGGGTGGCTGTTCTCGGTCACCCGCGCCCGGCCGATGGTGACGCTGCTGTGGACGACGCTCGCCTTCACGATCATCCACCTCGTGTCCTCCGGCGGGCAGCAGAGCGCGCTGGACTTCGTCCTGTACCTGACGATCCCGCTCGGCTTCGGCGCGTTCGCGGGCGCGCTCGTGCTGGTCACGGGCTCGATGTGGGTGGCCGCCGGTGTGCACGGCGGGTTCCACATCGCCATCGCCCTTGCCTCCGCGCTGCTGCCCGCCGAGCTCTCCGGCTCGTTCGGCCCAGCCGACTGGGTGCTCACGGGATCCGTCTACCTCGCCGCGACGGCGCTCGTCCTGGCCCTGCGGGCGAGGGGCCGGCGAGCCCGCGCACGGTAGCCGGTGTCGACCGGCCTTGGGCAGTGCAGAGGACGGGTCGGCCGCGGCCGAGCCGGTGCCGCCGTGCGCATCAGGCGCATCGGGCAACCCGCGTGGATCGGGCGCGCCGGCCGGAACGGGGCGGGGTGTCGGGGCTGCAGGTCAGAGGGCGGGCCGCACCAGGCGGGCGATCGCCTCGCGGGCCAGACCGGGGCGGGGGCTGTGCTGATGCAGCGCCCGATGGATGCTGAGGCCCTCGTTCATCGCGTCCAGCAGCACCGCGGTGGTGCTGTCGACGAAGGGCTCGAGGGTGGCGCGGGTGCGGGCCATCCAGGCGGTGGTGATGTCGCGGTACTCGGGGCGCCGTGCGGCCAGCGTGTAGAGCTCGTGGGTGATGACGAGGTCGCGCTGGGTGCCGAAGACGTCCTCCTCGATGTTCGCGGCGAAGGCGTCCAGCGCCTCCTCGAGGGAGCCGGCGGCGGCCATGCGCCGCTCGGCGAGGGTGGCGACCTGGTCGGCGAAGCGGGTGAACGCCTCCCGCAGCAGCGCGTCCATGCCGTCGAAGTGGTAGGTCATCGACCCCAGCGGGACATCGGCCGCGGCGGCCACGCGACGGTGCGAGGTGCCGGCGACGCCGTGCTCGGCGATCACGTCCAGGCAGGCGTCGATGATCCGGTCCCGGCGGTCCGGGTCGTGACGGCGAGGGCGCGGAGTGCTCACCCTGGCAGGGTAGCGGGCCCCGATGCTCCCGCCCGGCGGGGCGGGGCGCGGCAGGCCGGGGCGAGCTGGGGCTGGTCGGGGCGGGCGGGGCAGGGCAGGGCGGGGCGCGGTGGCTCGGCCGCGCCCCGCCCCGTCCCCCTCAGGCGCGGGCGGGGTTGCGCGGAAGCCACTCCTCGAGGGTGGTCGGGAAGATCTCGGCCCCCGCCACCGGGACGAGGGTGCGCTCGGCGATCTGCGCTCCGTAGTACGGGGCGCTGTCGTCGCGGACGACCGTGCGGCGGTCCCCGCGGAAGGCGAGGGCGCGCCGCGCGAACTCGTCCATCCCGAAGGCCTCCGGTCCTGCGATCTCTCGGTCTCCCGTGGGGGCGCCGGCGGCCGCGCGGGCGACCGCGGTGGCGACGTCCACCGCGGCGATGGGCTGGACGAGGGCGCCGGGGAGCGTGACCGTGTCCCCCTCGGTCGCGATGTCGGCGATCGCGCCGACGAACTCGAAGAACTGCGTGGCGTGCACGAGCGAGAAGCCGATGCCCGAGGCGCGGATCAGCGCCTCCTGCGCGGACTTCGCCGCAAAGTACGCGATGTCCTGCGGCCGGTCCGTGCCGACGATGGTGAGCGCGACGTGGTGCGCCACTCCCGCATCGGCCTCGGCCTCGAGGAGGTGGCGGGTCGAGGTCGTGAAGAACTCCATCACGTCCGCCGGGGCGAAGGAGGGGGAGTTCGAGACGTCCACGACGGTGTCCGCTCCGGCGAGCGCGTCGCGCAGCCCCGCGCCGGTGAACGCGTCGACCCCGGTGCGCGGCGATGCGGCGACCGCCTCGTGGCCGTGCGCGGCCAGCTTCTCGACGACCTTCGATCCGATGAGGCCGGTGCCTCCGATGACGATGATCCGTGCCATGTCCCTGCCTTTCGTGAGGGGATGCCGGTGGTGGCGTCCACGAGGAAGGACCGGACGGCGACCGCTGCCGTGACAGCGCGGTGAGAACGGCCACGTCCTGTCACGGATCGGGGCCCGGTCCGGTCACCCCCTGAGGGCGAGGCCGGAGGGCGCGAGGACAGGAAGGACGGGGATGAGGATGCTGGTACGTTCGCAGCAGCACGGAAGGGGCGGTGCGGCGACGATGGGCGAGGACGGCGATCTCGGGACGGCGGCGGCGGTCTTCGCCGCGCAGCGGCGGCGGCTGTTCGGCATCGCCTACCGGATGCTGGGCACGGCGGCCGATGCCGAGGACATCCTCCAGGAGACGTGGATCCGCTGGCAGGGCGCGGATCGCACGCAGGTCCAGGACCCGCCGGCCTTCCTCGCGACGATCACCACCCGGCTCGCGATCACCCAGCTGCAGTCCGCCCGGGTCCGCCGGGAGACGTACATCGGCCCCTGGCTCCCCGAACCGGTGTCCACGCAGGACGACCCCGCGCTCGGGGCCGAGCGCGGCGAGGCGCTCGACCTCGCCCTGCTGCTCACCCTGGAGCGGCTCACGCCGACCGAAAGGGCGGCGTACATCCTGCGGGAGGCGTTCGACTACCCCTACGCGCGCATCGCCGAGATCATCTCCTCGAGCGCGGTCAACGCCCGCCAGCTCGTGCGCCGGGCCCGCGCGCACCTGACGTCGGGGCGGCCGGCATCGGTCGCGCCGGCGCAGCAGCGGCGGCTGCTCGACGCCTTCCTCGCCGCGGCCCGCCGCGGCGACGTCCAGGAGCTGGAGGGCCTCCTGGCCCGGGACGTCGCCAGCCGCACCGACGGCAACGGGGTGAAGCTCGCCGCGAGGATCCCCGTCCACGGGCGCGCCCGCGTCGCCCGGTTCGTGGCGGCGTTCTCCCATCACTTCTGGACCGGCAAGACGATCGGATGGATCACGGTGAACGGCCAGGCCGCCGCCACCCTGAGCGAGGGAGGGCGGGTGACGACCCTGGTCACGGTGACGGCCTCCGAGGAGGGGATCGCGCAGATCCACTGGGTGATGAGCCCCGAGAAGCTCGGGCACGTGAATGCGGCGACCCAGCTCACCGCCCCCGGCGACTCCACCCGTCGCACCGACCGCACCGACCCGGCCGACCCCGTCGAGCCCGCTCAGCCGGTCGAGCCGGCGGACGCGAGCGAGGGTCCGGTCCCGCCCGGAAATCCGGGTGCGGCGGCGGGAGGGCCGGGCTAGCCTCGCCCCATGCGATCGCCGGAGGGGTTCGAGTACGTCGAGCGCGGGGACGCCGTGGTGATCACCCATCACGGCCGCCCCGCCACCACCCTGCGCGGGCGCCGTGCCGCCGACTTCCTCGAGGACGTCGAGACCGAGGATCCGCAGGAGCTGATGGCGCGCCTGACCGGGAACTACCGGCATGGCAACGAGCGGCAGGCCCGCCAGCACCCCCGAAACCGCGGGCGCTGAGCCTCGAGCCTGCAGCGGCCCCCGTCAGAGGCGCGGCTGCAGGCGGTCCGTCGGCAGGTCCAGGCGGGTGGTCGTGGTGAGGTCGACGGTCTTCGCGACGTGGATCGAGCCGCCGTCGAGGGTGCGGGCCACCGTCACCGCGTCCCGGGTGACCTCCTGGATGCGCACGGGCACCTCGCCCTCGCCGGGCACCAGCAGCAGCCAGTCCTCGGCGAGCAGCCGCAGGCCGATGGCGTCCAGCACCGCCTCCGCCTCGTCGAGGTCCATCGGCTCGCCGCGGCGGCGTCGCAGCAGGTCGTAGGGGATGAACGCGTCGTCCTCGGTGATCTCGATGTAGCCGACGTGCTCGCCGTCGTCGCTGCGCAGATGCTCGAAGATCGTGGCCATGGCTGCGACGGTAGCAGGGGGTCGCCTCTCGGGTTTTCCCGATTCCGGCGCCGCCGGCCGGGATCTACGGTCGAGGCGTGAGCCGATCCCCGCACCCCGCCGTGCCCCGAGACCCCGCCGCGCCGCTCTCGCCCGCGGCTGCGCTGGCCATCGCCGCAGCGATCCATGCGGCCCGGTTCGGCGTGATCCTCGGCGCCCTGGCGCTGGGGCCGCTGCTGGGGATCAGCGGCTGGTACCTGGGGCTGTTCGCGAACCTCGCCTGCGTCGTCTTCGCGATCGTCCTGGTCACGGCGCTGCGCATGTGGTCGTCCTCGGGCATCGGCCGGCTGTGGCGCTCGCCCTGGGCGGCGCTGTGGCTGATCCCCTTCGTGGCCGAGGCGGGGATCTGGGCGCTGATCCCGGGCGGGCTCGCGGTGCCGCCGCCGGGCGTGGGCCTGTGGAGCCTGACCCTGCTGCTGGTGGGGATCAACGAGGAGCTCACCAGCCGGGTCGCGGTGCTGGGGACGCTGCGCCGGGGCTTCGGCCGCACCGGCGCGGTGCTGGGCACGGCGGCCCTGTTCGGGCTGCAGCATCTCTCCGCCCTGGCGACGACCTCGCGCACCGTGGACGACGTGCTGGTCAACGTCCTGCTGTCGGGGATCGCCGGCTTCGCGATGGCCGCCTACCAGGCACGCTTCTCCTGGATCTGGCCCCTCATGCTCACCCATGCCGCCTCGGACTTCACGATCATCATGAGCGACTACGCGGCGCCTCTCTGGCTCGAGGTGATCGTGCACGTCGGGTTCATCGGCCTCGGCATCGCGCTGCTGCGCGGCGGCCGGGGAGGCGGCGACCCCGCTCCCCCACCGGCCGGGCCATCGCCCGGCATTGCCGAGCGGGCCTGACGATCGCCGGCCTGCGCGCCGGATCCGGGTCGCGGGCGGCGCGCGGGCCGGTGATCGCGGCCGCGTCAGCGGGCCGCGCGGCGCTGGACGGCGGCGGCGCCGATCCAGGCGAGGACCAGCACGCCCACCATCCAGGCCAGGGCCACCCAGATGTCCCCGCCCACGCTCTGCCGGGACAGCAGCGCGCGGATCGTGTCGACGATCGCGGTCACCGGCTGGTGCTCCGCGAACCAGGCGACCGGTCCGGGCATCGACTGCGTGGGCACGAAGGCGGAGCTGATGAACGGCAGGAAGATGAGCGGGTAGCTGAAGGCGCTGGCCCCCTCGACGCTGCCGGCGGTGAGCCCGGCGATCACGGCGACCCAGGTCAGGGCCAGGGTGAACAGGGCGAGGATCCCCGCGACCGCGAGCCATGCCCCGATCCCCGCGCCGCTGCGGAAGCCCAGCAGCAGCGCCACGGCGAGGACCACCGCGACGGAGGCGAGGTTCGCGACGACGGAGGTGAGCACGTGCGCCCACAGCACCGAGGAGCGGGCGATGGGCATCGAGCGCAGCCGCTCGAAGACGCCGCCCTGCTTGTCCATGAACAGCCGGTAGGCCGTGTAGGCGATCCCGGAGGCGATGGTGATCAGCAGGATCCCGGGGAGCATGTACGCGATGTACGAGCCGCCGGACCCGGTGTCGATCGCGCCGCCGAGCACGAAGACGAACAGCAGCAGCAGGGCGATCGGGGTGATCGCGGTGGTGATGATGGTGTCGGGGCTGCGCAGGATGTGCTTCAGCGAGCGGCCGGTGAGGATGCGGGTGTCGGCGAGGGCATGGGCGGCGGCGGTCATGACGCGGTCTCCTGCGCGGTGGGGCCGGACGGGGCCGTGGCGGGCGGGCCGTCATGGCCGATGAGGGCGAGGAACACGTCCTCGAGGGAGGGCTGCTTCTGCACCATCTCCACGGGGGCGGCGGGGAGCAGGGCGCGCAGCTCGGCGAGGGTGCCGGTGTGCACGATGCGGCCCTCGTGGAGGATCGCGATGCGGTCGGCGAGCTGCTCGGCCTCGTCGAGGTGCTGGGTGGTCAGCAGCACCGTCGTCCCGCCGGTGGCGAGCTCGCGGATGGTCCGCCACACCTCCAGGCGGGACTGCGGGTCCAGTCCCGTGGTCGGCTCGTCCAGGACGATCACCGGCGGGTCGCCGACCAGGCTCATGGCGATGTCCAGCCGGCGCCGCATGCCGCCGGAGTAGGTGCCGGCGCGGCGCCGGCCCGCCGCGGTCAGCGCGAAGCGCTCGAGCATCGCATCGGCCACGGCTGCGGGGCGGGGCAGGTGCCGCAGCCGCGCCACGAGGATCAGGTTCTCCCGCCCGGTGAGCACCTCGTCGACCGCGGCGAACTGGCCGGTCAGGCTGAGGGACTCCCGCACCTGCGGGGCCTCGGCCGCGACGTCGTGGCCGTCGACCTCGGCGGTGCCGGCATCGGCCGCGAGCAGGGTGGCGAGGATCCGCACCAGCGTCGTCTTGCCGGCGCCGTTGGAGCCGAGCAGGGCGAGGATGCTGCCGCGGGCGACCTCGAGGTCGACCCCGCGCAGCACCGCGAGGTCCCCGAAGGACTTGGTCACCCCGCGCACGCGGAGGGCCGCAGGCGCGAGGGCGGGCGCCGCGGTCATGACGCGCCGTCCCTGCGGGAGGCGTCGTCGATGGCGGCGCGCAGGCGGGCGCGCTCCTTGTCGATCCACTCCTTGCCGGCGTAGGCGCGGGCGAAGTCCTCGGCGAAGGCCACGGGGTCCTCCCCCACGACGTCGCGCACGGGGGTGCCGTCCAGCGCGGCGCGCTCCCACAGGTCGGCGTGGTCGGTGACCATGCGGGCCAGCGTCTCCCCGTCGGTGAAGCCGCTGGAGTAGGTGAGGTAGCGGTTGACGGCCGTGGCGGCCTCCCGATAGGCGGGCGGGAGGGCCGCGATGCGCGCCATGTCCTGGCGGTACTGCTTCTTCTGCTCGAGGGAGCCGGTGATCGCTTCGATCCACTTGGCGGTCATGATCGTGTCCTGTCGTCGCGGGGGTGAGGGGCCTGCGGGTTCTCGGAGGCCCCGCCGAGGGCGGCCTTGGGGCCGATGGCGGTCTCGGAGCCGAGGGGGGTCTCGGGACCGATGGGGGCCGGGGCGGGCTCTCGCAGGCGCTCGATGCTGCCGGCGAGGAAGTCCCAGGTGGTCCAGAACTCCGCGAGCGAGGCGGAGCCCTGGGGGTTGAGGGTGAAGACCTTGCGGGGCGGGCCCTTCTGGGAGGGGACCTTCTCGACGTCCACCAGGCCCTTCTGCTCGATGCGCACCAGCAGGGCGTAGATGGTGCCCTCGGCGAGGTCCTCGAAGCCCTGCTCCCGCAGGCGAGCGGTGATCTCGTACCCGTAGGCGGGGCCTGCGGCGAGGATCGCCAGCACGATCCCTTCGAGCGTGCCCTTGAGCATCTCGGTCATGGGGCTGGGCATGGGCGGCCCTCCTCTGCGTGCGCTGCGGCCGGCCCGAGCAGCGGTCGCTACTCGGTGACGTTGACTACCGCTAGACCGTAACACTGAGTACCGGTACTTGGCAATAGTGAGTACCGAGCGGGATGGGACGTCCGGTGCTGCAGGCCGCGTTCGTCTGGGGGACGTGTCCAGCAGGCTCCCCTCGCGGGGCCACGCAGATGCTCGCGGGACCAATACGGGGACACAGGCCCCTATAGAGCCCATGTCCCCGTATTAGTCCCGTGCGTCTCGGCCGGGCCGCCTCACGCCGCGCCCAGCGGAAGCGCACCCAGCGGAGGCGCGCCCAGCGGAGGCGCGCCGAGCGGAGGCGCCCGGCGGTGTCAGCGCTGGGGGTCGGGGATCTTCCCGTGCTCGAGGGCGCCCCAGAAGTCTCCGCGCACGTAGCGCTGCTCCTCCTCGGGCACGAGGTCCCAGGGGCGGCGCCGGCCGCGGCCGAGGGCCCCGGCGACCAGGCGCCGGCGTGCCTGGCTGTCGGTGACGCTGCGCTCGAGGGCCACGAGGTCGTACCGGGCATCGACCGCCTCGCGCAGCGCGGCGAGCTGCTCGGCGCAGGCCGGGTCCTGGGCGAGGTTCACCAGCTCGTCCGGATCGGCCTCGAGGTCGAAGAGCTGGTCCGGGTCGCCCGGGCACACCACCAGCTTCCATCGGCCGCGCACCAGCGTGACCTGCGGGTGGTACGTCCCCTCGGCGAGGTACTCGAGATACAGGTCGCGGTCCTCCGGGGCGGCGTCGTCGCGGCGTTCGCGCGCCGCGCTCTCGCGCAGGGACAGACCCTCGACCTCGGCCGTCGGCCCGGAGGCCGAGGCGTCCGCGGCGGGGCCCGGAGCGCCGGCGAGGTCGCACAGCGTCGGGGCGATGTCCAGCAGGGACACCGGGTTCGCGAAGCGTCCGCGCGGCACCAGGTGCTCGGGGCCGGACAGGATCAGGGGCACCCGCGCGGACTGCTCGTAGGGCGACATCTTGTACCACAGGCCCTTCTCGCCGAGCATGTCGCCGTGGTCGCTGGTCACGATCACGACGGTGCTCTCGGCCAGGCCCAGCAGCTCGAGGCGGTCGAGGATCCGCCCGACGTGGTCGTCGATGTAGCTCACGGCCGCGTAGTAGGCGCGGCGGGCGCGGGCGGTCTGCTCGGCCGTCGGCTCGCGGCGGTCGAAGCCGCTCATGGCGCGCAGCCGATGGGAGTGCGGGTCCCGCGCCGGATCGGGCACCTCGGGGTGCGCGGGCGGCGGGATGTCCACCCCGTCGAACCGGTCCCAGTGCTCGCGCGGGGGCTCGTAGGGGTCGTGGGGGTGGATGAAGGAGGCGACCATGAGGAAGGGGATCTCCTCCCCCGCCGCCCGGTTGGCGCGGACCCGGTCGTTGAGGTGGCGCAGGGCGCGGAACCCGACCTCGTCGTCGAAGTCCTGCTGCACGGTCGCCGTGGAGACCCCGGCCGTGAGGACGGCATCGGCATCGTGGTACCACTGCAGGCGGTCGTGCAGGTCGCGACCCCAGTCGGGGACCATGTCGAGATCGGCGGGATACACGTCCGTGGTCAGCCGCTGCTCGAAGCCGTGATGCTGGTCGGGGCCGATGAAGTGCATCCGCCCCACGAGCGCCGTGTGGTAGCCCGCCATGCGCAGGCGGTGCGCGAAGGTGGGGGTGGAGGCGGCGAAGTCGTCGCCGTTGTCGACGCAGCCCAGCGCGGAGGGCATCCGGCCCGTCATCATCGAGGCCCGGGACGGGGCGCACAGCGGGGTGGTGCAGTAGGCCCGGTCGAAGACGGCGCCGCCGGCGGCGAGGGCATCGATGCGCGGGGTGAGCGCCGCCGCGTCGCCGTAGCAGCCCAGCATCTGCGGGGCCATCTGGTCGGCCTGGATGAGGACGATGTTCGGGCGGTCGGGGCGCGGGGCGGTCATCGGGCGACTCCTTGCGGGGGTCGGTGGGGGCTCTCGCATCGTTGCACGTCCGGCGCACTCCGTCGACCGCGGCCGCGGCGCCGCGGTCACTCGGGGTCGGGGTGGAACAGCTCCTCGAGGGGGACGCCGAAGGTGGTGGCGAGCTTGAAGGCCAGCGGCAGCGAGGGGTCGTACTTCCCGTTCTCGATGGCGATGACCGTCTGCCGGGAGACCCCGAGCCGGCCGGCGAGCTCGGCCTGAGACCAGCGCAGCTCGGTGCGGCGCGCCTTGATGTCGTTGCGCATGCTCGGCCCCTCAGCGGTAGCGGATCGCGGAGACGATGGAGCCGATCATCCACGCGGCCATCATGACCACGAAGGCGATCATGCCGCTCAGGTGCGGGCCGCCGAAGGCCTCCAGCAGCCCGAGGACCAGCAGGATCGGCACGCCGATGGCGAAGGCGAAGACGAAGGACTCCCCCAGCTTGCGCTGCGCGAACTCGTCGGACTCCCGGTAGTAGGCCACCAGCGCCCAGGTGATGATGCCGACCGAGGGGAGGGTCAGCAGCATCGGCAGCCATCCCTCGACGCCGTGATTGCGCAGGATCAGCGCGAGCACGAGGGTCACGGCGTACAGGCCCATCCCCCAGCCGAAGCGCATGCCGTAGCGGGCGCCGGGCGTCATCGTCTGCCGGCGGCGGGTCGGACGGTCGGGGGCGGGGTCGGTGCTCATGAGGGTGCCTTTCGGAGACGATGCCGCCGGGCGGCTCGGGAGAGGGCGGGTCGGGACGGGACGGGACAGGACAGGACGGGCCAGGCCGGATCGGGACAGGACGGGACGGCTCGGGGCAGGACGGGTCAGGACAGGGCGATGGCGAGGGTCGGCAGGCCCAGCAGCAGGAGGTCCAGGCCCCAGTGGCCCAGGATCAGCGGGGCGATGCGCCGCGTCCACAGCATGAGGGCGCCGAGGATCAGTCCGGCGAAGAGGGTCGCCAGGAGCTTCGCGGCGACATCGGCCGGGGAGGTGAGGGCGAAGCCCGCGTGCTGGAGGGCGAAGACCACGGCGACGGCGAGGACGGCCAGCAGGGTCCCGGTGCGGCGGGCGAGGCGGGGCTGGGCGTAGCCGCGGTAGACGGCCTCCTCGGCGACGGCGATGGTCAGGGGCGCCACGAGCACGGCGACCAGTCCCACCCACAGCGGGATGTCGGGCATGCTGCGCGGCATCGGCGGCGCACCGCCGTACACGAGGAGGTTGGCGACGAAGCTGGAGGCCAGGAAGCCGATCAGCAGGATGACCAGCATCAGCGCACCCCAGGCGAGATCGACCCAGCGCCACGGGCGCAGCAGGTCCAGCAGGCTGCGACCCTCGGCCCGCAGCGCCGCGGCGAGGACGGCGAGCGCGGCCAGGTCCACGAGGACCACCAGGGCGTTGGCGTACAGCAGCGAGGCGTGCGCGGCCAGGAGGCCGAGCCCGAGGGCGAGGATCAGCACGGGGCGGACGGCCAGGACGCTGACGACGCGGAGCACGGGGACGAGGGGGGCATCAGGAGGGGTGCGGGTCTCGGGAGCGGTGGGGAGCTGCGTGGTGTCCATGCCTCGAATGTAAGGCGACCTTGACATGAAGGTCAAGGGTCCTTGACCAGAAAAGTCAAGATTCCTTGACGTCGCCGATCACGCCCCGGCGCGGCGCGGGCGGGCCCGCAGATGCGCCTTCTCGCCCTGCGGGCCGAACAGGCTGAGCACCTCGACGCTCTCGCCGCCCGTGGCGCCGAACCAGTGCGGGGTGCGGCAGTCGAACTCCGCCGCCTCCCCGGCGCCGAGCACCAGGTCGTGCCCGCCGAGGATCACCCGCAGCGAGCCGCTGAGCACGTAGAACCACTCGTACCCGTCGTGGACGCGCAGGTCCTCCGGGGTGGGATCCGGGCCGGGCTCGTAGATCATCTTCACGGCCTGGATGCCGCCGGGCCGATGCGTCAGCGGGATCATCGTCATCCCCTCGTGGCGCACGGGGCGCATGTGGATGCGCGGATCACCGGTGGTGGGGGCGTCCACCAGCTCGTCCAGGCTCACTCCGTAGACCTTCGCCAGCGGCATGAGCAGCTCGAGGCTGGGGCGGCGCCCGCCGGACTCGAGCCGGGACAGCGTGCTCACGGAGATCCCGGTCGCCTCGGACACCTCGCGCAGGGTCGCCTCGCGGCGGGTGCGCAGGGCGCGCAGATGCGGGCCGAGGGCGGCCAGGGGGTCCCCGTCGCCGGCCACTGCGGCCGTCGCCGCGGTCGCGGTCGCCGGGAAGGGCGGTGCCGGGGTGCGCCGCCGCGGGGCGTGGCCGGCGTGGTCGGTGCTGCGCGGTGTCATGCCGGCAGTTTGCCATAGCTGCAAGCATGCTTGCCAGTACCGGGGATGCGGCGCACACTCGGGATGCTCCCGCCTCTCTCGGAAGGACTCCCGATGACCGACACCTCAGCCCCCACCGCCGTCTCCGCCTCCGCCTCTGCCCCCGTGCTGGACGCCCTCGTGATCGGCGGCGGCGCCGCGGGCCTGGCCGGCGCGCTGATGCTCGCCCGCTCCCGCCGCGACGTCCTCGTGCTCGACGCCGGCGCCCCGCGCAACGCCCCCTCCCCCGGCGTCCACGCCCTGCTCGCCCTGGACGGGATCGCCCCGGCGGAGCTGCTGGCCCGCGGCCGCGAGGACGTGCGCCGCTACGGCGGCCGCGTCCTCGAGGATCCGGCGGTCGCCGCCCGCCGCGAGGAGGACGGCACCTTCACCGTCACCGCCGCCTCCGGCGCCGAGCACCGGGCGCGCCGCCTGCTGCTGGCCTCCGGGGTGCGCGACGAGCTGCCCGCGATCGACGGGCTCGCCGAGCGCTTCGGCCGGGACGTCGTCCACTGCCCCTACTGCCACGGCTACGAGGTGCGCGACCAGGCCATCGGCGTGATCGCCTCCTCCCCCATGGCCGTCCACTCCGCCCTCATGTTCCGCCAGCTGAGCGCCGACGTCGTGCTGCTGGAGAACGGCTACGAGGGGCTGGACGCGGAGGGCCTCGCGCTGCTGACGGCCCGGGGCGTGCGGGTCGAGCCGGGCCGGGTGCGGCGCGTGCTCACGGCCGTTGATGCGATCACCGGCGTCGAGCTCGAGGACGGGCGCGTGCTGCCCCGCACGGCTCTGGCCGTGCAGACGCGCCTGGCCCCGCTGCCGGCCATGGGCGAGGCGATCCTTCCGGGCCTGGGCCTGGCGCTGGAGGAGCACCCCTCCGGCATGGGCACGTACCTCGCCGCGGATCCGATGACCGGGGCGACCGCGGTCCCCGGCGTCTGGGCGGCGGGCAACCTCACCAATCCGATGGCGCAGGTCGCCCCGGCATCGGCCGCGGGCGGCATGGCCGGGGCGCAGATCAACGCGGACCTCGTGATGTCCGAGGCCCGCGCCGCCCGTCAGGCCGCCGTCCCCGCCGCCGGGTGACCTCCCGTCAGGCCGCCGTCCCCGCGGCCGGGTGACCTCCCGTCGGGCTGCTCCCCCGACGGCCGGGTGACGTCCCCGGCCGCGACCGCCCGCGTCCGCGGCCGCGCCGGAGGACGGGGACGGCCTCAGAGGCCGCGGGCGTCGAGCTGCGCGGCGACCCAGGCCGGGTCGTCGGTGGTGATGGTGTCCGCGCCGCAGGCCAGGGCCACGGCGAGCTCATCGGCCCGGTTGATGGTCCAGGGGTTCAGCGCGAGGCCGGCCTCCCGGACCGCCCTCGCGGCCGCGAGGGACAGCCCGCCGATCCAGGGCCCGATGCCGACGGCGCCGAGCTCCGCCGCCGTGCGCAGCGCGTCCTCGTCCACGCGCGTGACGAGGTAGGAGATCGGCGTGGACGGGGACAGGCGGCGGATCGGCGCGATCGCCTCGGGGTGGAAGGTGATCACGCTGGAGGCCTTCGCCGGGGAGCCCTCCGGCAGCGCCGCGAGCTGCGCGGCCACGGCCTCCGCCGCCGCGGCGGCCTTGACCTCGATGAACACCGGCACCGTGGTGAGCTCGAGCAGCTCCTCGAGGGAGGGGATCCGCTCGCCGTCGCCGACGAGGACGTCGTCCAGCTCGGCCCGGGTGAGCTCGGCGACGGCGCCGCCGCGCCGCGGCGAGTCCGGCTGCGCGGTGCGGTCGACGGTCTCGTCGTGGAGCACCACCACATGGCCGTCGGCGCTCAGGTGCACGTCGCACTCGAGCAGCTGGGCGCCGTCGGCGATCGCCCGG
The DNA here is from genome assembly GCF_000576425.1 of Brachybacterium phenoliresistens. GTDB lineage: Bacteria > Actinomycetota > Actinomycetes > Actinomycetales > Dermabacteraceae > Brachybacterium > Brachybacterium phenoliresistens. The sequence continues at coordinate 85,147 of NZ_KK069995.1, forward strand.
CGGAAGGAGGCCAGGGTGTTCTCCGGGGCGTGGGTGGCGGCGCCGCGGTGGCCGACGATACGGGGGCGGGCGGTCGGCGGGGCGAGGACCTGGGACATCGATTCTCCTGGGATGGGGTCGTCCGGTCAGGCTAGCGGCCGGCGGTGCCGGCGCGGAGCGGTTCGGGGAGGGCGGGGGACCGGTGCGGGGAGGGCGCTCAGCGGCGGGCGTCCAGCTGGGCGAGGGCCCAGGCCGGATCGTCGACGGTGAGGGTGTCGCAGCCCAGCTCCAGGGCCCGGTCCAGCTCGACCTCGGAGCGCGCCGTCCACAGGTTCAGCTGCACGCCCAGGGCGAGGCAGCGCGCGACATCGGCCTGGCGGGCCTCGGCGATGCCGATGCCGATCTGGGCGACGCCCAGCTCCTCGGCCGCGGCGAACAGCTCCGGGGTGGTGCGGGTGCAGGTGAGCAGCAGCGGGACCTCGGGCAGGAGCTCCCGGACGGTGCGCAGCGCCTCCGCGTCGAAGGAGATGACCCAGGCCGGGGAGGTCTGCTCGTCGGCCAGGGCATCGGCCCCGAAGCGCTCGCGCAGCACCTGCGCGACGACTGCCGCGGCCGCGGCGGCCTTGACCTCGACCAGCAGCGGGATGCGGGTCCCGTCCTCGCGGACCGCGGCGTCCAGCACCCCGGAGAGGTCGGGGATGCCCTCCCCCTCGCCCACCAGCACGGTGTCCAGGGAGGCGCGGGAGAAGGTGGAGACGGCGCCGGTGCGCAGCGGGGAGTCCGCCTGCGCGGTCCGGTCCAGGGTGCCGTCGTGGATGACCACGTCGTGCCCGTCGGCGCTCAGATGGACATCGCACTCGAGCAGCTGGGCGCCGTCGGCCACGCCGCGGCGGAAGGAGGCGAGGGTGTTCTCGGGGGCCACCGCGGCGGCCCCGCGATGCCCGACCACCAGGGGCCGGTCGGGCATCGCGGAGCGCGGGGGCCTCGGCGGGGTCGAGGTCACTTCCAGCCCTCGAACTGCACCGACTCGTAGTCCTCCCGGTTGTCGTCCAGGGCCTCCTGCAGCTTCGGGGCGAGAGCGTCCAGGGCCTCCTGGGCCGGGGTGTTGTCGCCGTAGACGGTCGCCTGGGCGGCGCCGATCTGGGTGACCGAGCCCTGGTTCCAGTTGGTGTAGTCGGCCGTGCGGGCGTTGTCGAGCTGCGCGAGGGCGACGCCGTAGTTCGGGTTCGCGGCGACGAGGTCGGTGACCGTCTTCGTCTCGGCGGCCGCCTGGACGATCGGCACGTAGCCGGTGGCGGCGTGCCAGGTCGCGGACTGCTCCGGACCGGCGAGGAAGCGGAAGAAGGCGGCGGCCGCGTCCTGGCGGTCCTTCGAGTCCGCGCGGACGATGGACAGGCCGGAGCCGCCGGTGGGGACGGCCTTCTCCTGGCCCTCCTTGGCGAGCATGAACGCGGCGCCGACCTCGAACACGCCCTCGGAGGCGGCGGTCAGGCCCGTCAGGCTGGCGGTGGAGCCGCGCATGCCGGCGGTGATGCCGGAGGTGAAGTCAGTGCCGGCGGACTGGGCCAGGTAGCCGAACTTGTCGTCGTGGATGAACTTCCGCTGGAACTCGAGCCACTCGACGCCGGGCGCCTCGTTGATGGTGACCTCGAAGTCCGCGTTGGAGTTCGCGCCGCCGAAGCCCCAGATGTCGGCCTGCGCGAACCAGGCGTCGTCGGAGCCGAAGGCCATCGCCGCCAGCGGCCGGCCGTCGACCTGGATCTTGGCGAGCTCCGGCGCGAAGGAGGCGAGGTCCTCCCAGGTGGAGGGTCCCTCCTCGGGCAGACCGGCCTCGAGGTAGCGGGTCTTGTTGTAGTAGAACAGCGGGTTGGAGCGGGCGAAGGGGACGACGAAGGTCTTCCCGGCGGCCTTGCCCTCGGCGACGTAGTTCTGCAGGTAGACGTCCAGGTTCCAGGAGTCGTCGAAGTAGTCGTCCAGCGGGGCGAGCGCGTCGGAGAAGTAGAACTGGAGCCACTGCATCTCGGGGAAGCAGACGATGTCCGGGACGGCGCGGGCCTGCAGCGCGGCGGTGAACTTCTGGTTGAGGTCCGCGTAGCCGCCCACCGACTCGGCGACCACGACGATGTCCTCCTGGGACTCGTTGAACTCGGTGATCAGGCCCTGCAGCGCCGCGAAGAGCTCCGCGGTCCACGGGGCCCAGAACAGCACGGGGGTGCGGCCCTCGTAGCCGGAGGGGATCTTGAGGTCGGCCTGGGAGAAGCCGTCGCGCACGGGGCTGCCGGCGTCGCCGGCGCCTCCGGCGGGGGCGCCGCAGGCGGCCAGGCCCGCGGCGGTGGCGCCGAGGCCGAGGCCGGCCAGGACGCGGCGTCGGGAGAGATCCAGGGCGCTGAGATCCAGGGGGCTGCGGGTCATGGTGATGCTCCTTGTGGTGGGAGGGTCGGCAGGTCTCGGGCAGGGGTGCCCGGCGGTCTCCCCGATCGGGGCGGGACCGCTGCAGAGGGGTCGGGTCACTTGAGGGCGCCGGCGGCGAGGCCGCCGATGATGCGCTTCTGGGCGAGGAAGAACAGGATCAGCATCGGCAGGGAGACGAACACGGCGCCGGCCATGATGGCGCCCCAGTTCGACATGCCCTCCTGCTGGCGCAGGAACTGCAGGCCGATGGGCAGGGTGCGCATGTCGGCGGTGCTGGTGACGATCAGCGGCCACACGTACTCGTTCCACTTGCCGACCATGACGATCAGCGTGGAGGTGAGGATCATCGGGCTGGACAGCGGCACCACGATGGTGAGCATGCGGCGCAGGTGGCCCGCGCCGTCGATCTCCGCGGCCTGCAGGATGTCCTTGTCGATGGTGCGCATGAACTGGTACAGCAGGAACATCGCGAAGGCGCTGGCGATCCCCGGCAGGATGATGCCCTGGTAGGTGTTCAGCCAGCCCAGGTTGGCGACGGTCATGTAGTTGACGATCAGCGTCACGTGGCCGGGCAGCATGAGCGAGGCGACGATGAGGCCGAAGAAGATCTTCTTGTACCGGAAGTCGACGAAGACGAAGGCGTAGGCGCACATCACCGCGAGGGTGATCTCGAGGACGGTGCCGACCCCGGTGGTGATGATCGAGTTCAGGAAGAAGCGCCCGAAGGGGGCGGAGGTCCACGCCTCGACGAAGTTGTCGAGGGTCAGCCGGGTGGGGATCCACTGCAGCGGCCAGGTGTAGATGTCCGGGCGCGGCTTCAGCGCGGAGGAGAACAGCCAGTAGATCGGCACCAGGAAGACGGCGATGGTGGCGAGGACGCCCGCCATGAGCAGGGCGGTGCGCCACAGGGGCCGGCGCGGGCCGCGGGCGCGGCCGCGGTTGCGGGCGGCGGGGGCGGGGGTCGCCTCGGCGGCGGCCGGCGCGGCGGAGGGGGAGGGGGCGGGGGCGGGCAGGGTGCTCATGCGTAGTTCACGGTCCTCTCCCCGGCACGGACCTGGATCCAGGTGATCACCAGCAGGATGATCAGCAGGATCGTCGCGGCGGAGGACGCCGTGCCGATGTCGAACGTCTTGAACGCCTCCTCGTAGACCATCCAGCTCAGGGTCGAGGAGGAGGTGCCGGGCCCGCCGTTGGTCATGATCGAGATGATGTCGAAGGCCTGCGCGGCGGAGATGATCCCGGTGATCGAGAGGAAGAACGTGATCGGGCTCAGCAGCGGCAGCGTCATGTGGCGGAACAGGCTCCAGCCGTGCGCGCCGTCCAGGGCCGCGGCCTCGTAGAGGTCCTTCGGGAGGTCGAGGATCGCGGTGTAGCAGATCACCGTGACGAAGCCCAGGCGCTGCCAGGTGTAGGCGATGGTGATCGCCCACAGGGACCAGTCCGAGGTGGTGGTCCAGTCCGGGGAGGCCAGGCCCAGCTGCGAGAACAGCCAGCGGGAGAGGCCGTAGTTGGGGTCGAACATGAACAGCCACAGGGTGCCGACGGCGGCGCCGGGCAGCATGTGCGGGGCGAAGGCCATGGTCTGCGCGAAGCCGGTCAGCGGGACCTTGGTGGCCATCAGGCTGCCCAGGAGCAGGCCGCCGGCGATCGAGACGACCACGCTCACCCCGGAGAAGACCAGCGTGTTCCGCAGGACCTCGCCGAAGCTCGGGTCCGTGAGCAGGCTGAGGTAGTTCTCCAGCCCGACGAACTCGGGGCGCGGGGCCACGAAGTCCCAGTCGAAGAAGCTGAGGCCGATGTTGTACAGCGCCGGGTAGTACGAGAAGACGAGGATCGCCAGGAAGTTCGGGGCGATCAGCGCGAGGAACAGCATCGCGTCCCGGCGCACGCGGCGGCGGCGCTGCGGGGAGCGGCGTCGCTGCTCGGCGGTGACGACGGGCCGGGACGGGGGCCGGGTCGCGGCCGCCGCGGGGACGGGCTTCGCGCTCACGGCCCCGGGAGCGGTCCCGGGGTCCTGGGTGATCGTGACGGGCACGCCATTCGCCTCCTCCGATGGGTCCGCCGCGGGGTCCTGCCCGCGGCCGGAGCCCACGCTAGGCCCGGGATCCGGCTCTGACCAGCGCGCTCGCTGCTCAGTGAACGGGGGTTGAACAGCACGGAACCCCGCTGGTGGGAGCGCTCCCAGCATGCCGCGACGTCGCGGCCCGCCGCCCGTCCTCCCCGTTTCCGGGGGCCGGTCCACCCGATGTTCGCCCGGGCGTCGCCAGCTCGCCCCGGGACGTTCATCGGCCGCTCGCCCGGCCCGTCGGGTCCCGGACGCGATACGGCATCGGACATTCATCTCGACGTCACCCGCCGTCCGCCCTCGGATGCCTCGGCATGCGCGGGCGCCGCAGGTGGCTATGCTTCCGGCACCAGCAGGCGGAGAGGAGTCCGATGGTCGCCGCACGCGAGCCCACCATGGAGGACGTCGCGCGGGCCGCCGGCGTCTCCCGCTCGACGGTCTCGCGCGTGTTCCAGGACGGCGGGAGCGTCTCCCCCGATGCGCAGATCGCCGTGCGCGAGGCCGCCGCCTCCCTGGGATACGTCCCCAACCTCGTCGCCTCCGGCCTCGCCGGCGGCAGCCGCCAGCAGCTGGGCCTGCTGATCCGCGACGCCACCAACCCGGCCTACGGGCACCTCCACGCCGAGATGCACCGCGCCGCGACCCGCTCGGGGCGCACCCTGGTCTCGGTCACCGCGTTCCGCCACGAGTACGGCAGCGCGGAGGTCGAGGGGCTGCGCCGGCTGATCGGCCTGCGGGTGGGCGGCGTGTTCGTGGGCACCGGCGTGACCGGCCCGGAGGATCTGCACCGCGCCACCGCGGCCGTGCCCACCATGGTCCTGGGCCGCCCCAACGAGGATCCGCGCCTGGAGTCGGTCAGCTACGACGAGCGCGCCCACGGGCGGATGGTCCTCGACGAGGTCGCCGCGCGCGGCCACCGCCGGATCGGGGTGCTCACCGCGCCCCTGCTGTATTCGCGGGTGTTCGACCTGCGCTCGCGCGCGGTGCTCGAGCGGGCCCGGGAGCGGAGCGTCCATGCCGTGCCGCTGGACCTGCTGCCGGTGGAGGAGGGAGTGGTCCGCGCGCTCGACGCGGCCTGGGACCAGGGCCTGACCTGCATCGTCTGCCCGGTGGACTTCGTGGCGCTGGACCTGCTGCGGGCCGCGGCCGTGCGCGGGACCGACATCGGCGAGGACGTGAGCGTGGTGAGCTTCGACGGGCTGGCCGACGGCCTGGACATCATCGGCCTGGCGACCGTGCGCCTTCCCGTGGCCGCGCTCGCGGCCGATGCCATGGGGCGGATGGGCGAGATCCTCGCGGCCCCGGCGCCGCTGCCGGTGCGCCACGCGCTGCACGCGGGGACCTTCGTGCCCGGGCGCACCCTCGGCACCGCCTGACCGCGCAGGACCGGGGCCCGGGCATGGGCAGACCCGCAGGCTGCGCGATGCGCGTGTCGGAGGACGAGGCCGACGCCTGCGGGTCCGGGCAGCTCGGTGGTATTCGCTGCGCGTCCGTCGATTCTTCAGAACCGATGGTCGCCTCAGCGGCGAGCCACCTCACGCGTCCGATGGGAAATCACTCCTCGGATCACCTCCTCTCTGTGTGCCTCCACGCTAGGACCGTCCCCGCGGCCGGGGCAAGGGATTAATCGACGGTGACGCGCGGGACCCGGCGCCGTAGGCTCCTGCCATGGCCCACGAGGTGAAGACCGCCCCCACCGGGGAGGACCCGGCCGCGTACTGCGCCGCCCTGCCCACCGCCCGCCGGCGCGAGGAGGGAGCGCGGCTGCTGGCCCTGTTCGGCGAGGTCACCGGCGAGGCGCCCGTGATGTGGGGACCCAGCATGATCGGCTACGGCAGCCAGGAGTACCGGTACGCCTCCGGCCACGGCGGCACCTGGTTCCGCGTCGGCTTCAGCCCGCGCAGGGCCGCCCTCTCCTTCTACGGCCTGCAGGACTCCCCCGCCGCAGGGGAGCTGCTCGCGAGGCTGGGGAAGCATCGCCTCGGCGCGGGCTGCGTCTACGTCAACGGCCTGAAGGACGTCGACGAGACCGTCCTGCGCGAGCTCGTCGCCCGCGCCTGGGACGCGCCGCCGCCCTGAGCGTCCGGCGGCCGCGCGATCGGCCGCCTCCACCCCTCGCCCTGCGGACGGGATCCGTCCGCATCTCGCGGGACACTGTCCGTCCGCACCGTCATCCCGGGGCGGGCGCATCGGACCCCTCCGACCCGACAGCCGAGGCCGCCGTGAAGTCCTTCCATCACGTCCTTGTCAACACTCTCCTCGCCAACGTGACCACGAGCTTCCTGTGGTTCGCACTGACCTTCTGGATCTACATCGAGACGCGCTCGGTGCTGGCCACCGGCATCATCGGCGGCTCGTACATGGCGCTGGTCGCGCTTTGCTCGCTGGGCTTCGGCGTGGTGGTCGACCACATGCGCAAGAAGAACGTGATGATGCTGAGCTCCGTCATCACCTTCGGCGCCTACCTGCTGGCGGGCGGGATCTTCGTCGCCCTGCCCCGCGAGTCGCTGCTGCGCGTGGACTCCCCCGCCTTCTGGCTGTTCATCCTGGTGATCCTCGGCGGCAGCGTGGTCGAGAACATGCGCAACATCGCGCTGTCGACCACGGTCACGCTGCTGGTGCCCGACGGCGAGCGCGACCGAGCCAACGGCCTGGTCGGCGCGGTGCAGGGCATCGCCTTCATGGTGACCTCCGTGTTCTCGGGGCTCGCGATCGGCCTGCTGGGCATGGGGCCGACGCTGCTCATCGCGATCCTCGCCACCGGCGGGGCGCTGATCCACCTGACCTCGGTGCGCATCCCCGAGGACCGGGTCGCCGCCGCCGCCGAGCAGCCCCACGGCGCCGCGGCCCCGGCGGCCGGCGGGACGCCCGCGGCTCCGGGTGCCGGCGGGACGCCCGCGGCTCCGGGTGCCGGCGGGACGCCTGCGGCTCCGGGGGCGCCGGTCGGCGCGGAGGCCGCGGCCGCGGCGCCCGCGCAGGTCTCGATGCTCGCGGCCCTGCGCGGCCGCGTGGACCTGGCCGGGTCGGTCGCGGTGGTGCGCAGCGTGCCCGGGCTGACCGCCCTGATCGCCTTCACCTGCTTCAACAACCTGGTCGGCGGCATCTACATGGCGCTGATGGACCCCTACGGCCTGGAGCTGCTGAGCCCGCAGGCCTGGGGCATCGTCCTGGGGGTGACGAGCACGGGATTCCTCATCGGCGGCGCGATCATCGCGAGGACGGGCCTGGGCCGCAATCCCGTGCGCACCCTGCTGCTGGTGAACGTGGGGGTGGCCGTGATCGGCGGGACCTTCGCGATCCGCGAGTCGTGGGTCCTGTTCGCGGTGGGCATCCTCGTGTTCATGACGATGATGCCCGCCGCGGAGGCCGCCGAGCAGACGATCCTCCAGCGCGTGGTCCCCTTCTCCCGGCAGGGCCGCGTGTTCGGCTTCGCGCAGAGCATCGAATCCGCGGCGACACCGGTCTCCGCCTTCGTCGTCGCCCCGCTCGCGGAGTTCTGGGTGATCCCGTGGATGCGCGAGGGCTCCGGGCAGGAGACCCTCGGCTGGCTGCTGGGCGAGGGCTCCGCCCGCGGCATCGCGCTGATCTTCCTGGGCGGCTCGGTGGTGATGCTCGGGGCGGTGCTGGTCGCCTTCGCCTCCCCGCAGTACCGCCGGCTCTCGGCCCACTACGCGGGCGTGCGCCAGTCGATCCCCGCCGGAGGGCCGGAGGCCGCCCGAGACCCGGAGGCCGCCGGAGACCCGGAGGCCGCCGGGAGCGCCGGGGAGCCGGAGGCCGCCGGGGAGCCGGAGGCCGCCGAGGAGACCGGGGCCCGCGAGGAGACCAGGGCCCGCGGGGAGCCGGGAGCCGCCGGGGAATGAATCCCCCTCACCGCGCCCCGCGCCCCGCGCCCCGCGCCCCGCCCAGGGAAGGCTTTCCTTGCGTGACCTGCGAGAACCAGGGAAGCCTCACCATGGGTGACAGCGCGCGGAAGCGGGTCTACTGTCGAGGTCATGAAGCTCAGCAACGACCTTGAGAAGAAGTTCCAGGACCAGATCACCCTCGAGTACGCGGCCTCCGTGACCTACCGCCAGCTCGCCATCGAAGCGGAGGAGCAGGACCTCACCGGCATCGCCGCGTGGCTGCGCAACCAGGCGGCGGAGGAGCTCGAGCACGCCGACAAGTTCATCCAGCACGTGATCGACCGCGGCAACCACGCCGCGATCGGCACCATCAACGCCCCGCACGTCGCCCCGGGCCTGACCGTCCTCGAGATCTTCGAGGCCGCGCTCGCGCACGAGCAGAAGGTCTCCGAGTCGATCCGCGAGCTGTACCGCAGCGCCGACAAGGAGGGCGACTACGACTCCCGCCCGCTGCTGAACTGGTTCGTCGACGAGCAGGTCGAGGAGGAGTCCACCGTCTCCGAGATCATCGGCCGCCTGCGGCTGGTCGGCGAGGACGGCTCCGGCCTCCTGCGGATCGACGCCGAGCTCGGCAGCCGCGGGGAGGGCGAGGAGGACTGACCTCCCCCACCATCGCGAAGGGCCCCGGAACCGTGCGGACGGTTCCGGGGCCCTTCCTCGTGCCCGGACGCCCATGACGAGCGCGGGAGGAGCACCCCACCTCGGGGTGAACATCCGATGACGATGCGCGGGCGGCGCCGGGCGGCGCACCCCGCGACGGCGCGGTCGCGTCCAGGCTGGGGTCCCGCCCCCTCCCCCGCATCGCAGACAGGACCCCACCCATGAGCGACCTCTCCGGCGGCCTCCTCGGCCACGACCCGCACGAGCCCACCCGCTTCATCGCCCCCGACCGCCGCGCGAACCTCGCCGCGCAGCGTCGCCTGACCCGACGGCACTTCACGGCCGCGGGCCTCACCACCCTCGCCGCCTCGGGCGTGCTGGGCGTCCTGCCCGCGGCGGCCGATGCCACCTGGAAGGCGAAGGACCCCTTCACCCTCGGCATCGCCTCCGGCGACCCGACCAGCAGCTCCGTGGTGCTGTGGACGCGTCTGGCCGTGGACCCGCACGCGACCGACGGCCGCGGCGGCATGCCCGACCAGGTGATCCCCGTGCACTGGGAGCTCTCGCGCGACGAGCGGTTCGCGGTGATCCTCCGTCGCGGCACCGAGCAGGCGCTGCCCGAGGCCGCGCACAGCGTCCACGTCGAGCTCGAGGGACTGCCCGCGGGCACCGAGCTGTACTACCGCTTCCGCACGGGCAAGCACGTCTCGGCCGTCGGCCGCACCCTGACCACCCCGGCCGACGGCGACACCCGCAGCCTGCGCATGATCCACGTGTCCTGCTCGCACTGGGAGGGCGGCTACTTCACCGCCTACCGCCGCGCCGCCGAGGACCGGCCCGACCTGGTGTTCGGGCTGGGCGACTACATCTACGAGGGCCGCGGCGTCGACGGGCGCGTGCGCCGGCACCCCGGGTCCACCTGCACGACCCTCGAGGACTACCGGCTGCGCTACGCGACCTACAAGACCGACCCCGACCTGCAGCTGCTGCACGCGACCGCCCCGTGGATCGTCACCTGGGACGACCACGAGATCCAGGACAACTGGGCCGGCGTGTACCCCAAGGACGGCGTGCCCACCGACGCCTGGGTCGCCCGGAAGATCGCGGCGGAGCAGGCCTACTACGAGAACATGCCGCTGCGCCGCAGCAGTGCGCCCTCCGGCGGCAGCATCCAGCTGTTCCGCCGCCTGAGCTGGGGCGACCTGGCGACCTTCCATGTCCTGGACACCCGCCAGTACCGGGACCTGCAGGCCTGCCACGACGGCGGGAAGACCTGGTGGTTCACGGACTGCGCCGAGCAGGCCGACCCGTCCCGCACGCTCCTGGGGCAGGCCCAGCAGCAGTGGCTGATCGACGGCATGACGCAGTCCTCGGCGACCTGGCAGCTGCTCGCGCAGAGCGTCTTCTTCGCCAAGCGGGACAACGCCGACGGCCCGACCACGACGCTCAGCTCCGACGGCTGGGACGGCTACCGCGCCTCCCGGGACGCCCTCGTCAGCGCCTGGAGCGAGCGCGGCATCGCCAACCCGGTGGTCCTCACCGGCGACGTCCACGTCCACTTCGCCAACGAGCTCAAGGCCGACTTCTGGGAGCCGGACTCCCCCACCGTCGGCGTCGAGCTGGTGACCAGCTCGATCACCTCCGGCGGGGACGGCTCCGACGTGGTGCGCGGCGAGGAGACGGTCTACGCCGAGAACCCGCACATCCGGTACATCCGCGGTCGGCGCGGCTACGTCCTCTCGGAGTACTCGACCGACGCGCTGCGCGTGGACTACAAGACCGTCTCCGCGGTGACCGTTCCCGATGCGGAGGTGAGCATCGACCGCAGCTACCTCGTGCCCGCCGGGGAGCCGGGCCTGCACGAGGCCTGATCCGTCGCGGGCCGGGCCCGGAGCGGCGCGCGGCTCCGGGCCCCGCCGCCCCGGGAGATCCTCGGGGGACGGTTCCGTCCGGGGGTGGCCCGTGCCACACTGGGCGCGCGGCGACCCGCCGCGTGCGACGAGGTGCCGACCCCGGGGACAGGCCCGGGACCCTGCACCGATCCCGAGGGAGACGACCATGCCCGCTCCGCAGTTCAGCCCCTACATCAGCTTCCCCGGCAACGCCGCTGAGGCCTTCGCCTACTACGCCGAGATCTTCGGCGGCGAGCTCGAGCTCTCGAAGTACGACGACTTCCCCGACATGTCCGGGTTCCCCTTCACCCCGCCGCCCGGATCGGTGGCCCACGCCCAGCTGCACGGCGGGCTGGTCACGCTCGCCGGCGGTGACGGCATGGCCATGGAGGGCCAGGCGCTGCCGGGCCTGGAGAGCGACGTGTACTCCTACCTCATCGGTCTGGACACGGTCGAGCAGGCCGAGGCCCTCATCGAGGCGATGACCTCCTCCGGCGCCGAGGTGGCCATGCCCTTCGAGCTCGCCCCCTGGGGCGACCACTACGGCCAGGTCAAGGACCGCTACGGCGTGCTCTGGGCCCTCGTCGTCGGCGGCTCCGGCCCGGAGGGCGCGCCCGGCCAGGAGGCCTGAGCCGTCCCGGGCCCCATCGGCCCGCATCGCAGCGCCCCATGTCCCGACGCTCGGGACATGGGGCGCTCGTCGTGCGCTGACCTGCACCCTTGCGTCCCATCTGACGTATACTCACCGATCGGTATACCGGCGTAAGGACTGGGAAGGCAGGAGCGCGATGCCCGCTGCTCTCGAGGACCTGATGCCGCTGCCCGCCCCGCGCACCACCCCGGCCGGCGCGGCGCTGCTGGAGGCGGCCTCGTCCCTGTTCGCCCAGCGCGGGATCACGGCGACCGGGGTCGACCTCATCGCCCAGCACGCCGGGATCACGAAGCGGACCCTGTACCAGCGCTTCGGGGCGAAGGAGGCGCTCGTCGCGGCCTGCCTGGCGCAGCGGGCGCACGACTGGCAGGTCCACCTCCTCGAGGAGCTCGACGCCGCCCCGGCCGTGCCTCCCGACCAGGCCGTGCGTCTCGTGTTCGCCGCGGCCCGGGAGTGGACGCGGGATCCGCGGCGCGGCTGCACCTTCCTGGGCGCGTGGGCGGAGGTCAGCGCGCTGCCGGGTGAGGCCGCGCAGGTCGTGCAGGCGGAGAAGGCGTGGATGCGCCGCCTGTTCGTCGCCCTCGCCGGGGATGCGCGGCGCGGCGAGCTGGTCCATCAGCTGTACGAGGGGGCGCAGATGTGCGCGGCGATCGGCGGCGACCCGGAGAGCCTGGACCGCGCGGCGGAGGTCGCCGCCCGCATCGCCGGCGGCACGGACGCCGGGCACGGCTTCTCACCGATCGACGGGTGATCCTGCGGGGCCCGCCGCTCCGGTCACCGCGCCCGTCGGTAGTGCAGGGCGACCGCCCCGCTGCTCAGCGGCTGCGCCGAGATCAGCTCCAGGCGCCGCGTCGAGGGCAGCCCGGCGCCGTACAGGGTGGGGCCGTGGCCGGCGATCATCGGGTGGACCATGAGCCGGTACTCGTCGATGAGGTCCATCCGGTCCAGCTGCGTCGCCAGCGCCCCGCTGCCCAGGAGCACGCCCTCCGGCGTGCGGTCCTTGAGCTCCTGCACCGCCGTGCGCAGGTCCCCCTGGAGGTGGTGGCTCCCGGTCCACGGGAAGTCGGACCGCGTCGAGGAGACGACGTACTTCGGCATGTCCTCGAGCGTCAGCGCCCAGTCGCGCATCGCCTGCGGGGCCTCGACCTCGCCGCGGGCGACCAGGGGCCAGTAGCTCTCCATCATCTCGTAGGTCACGCGACCCCAGAGCATCGCGCCGGCCGCCTCGATCAGGCGGGTGTAGAAGGCGTGCGACTCGTCATCGGCGACGCCCTCCCGGTGGTCGACGCATCCGTCCAGGGTGACGTTGATGCTGAAGGTCAGAAGTCCCATGGGGCGGCCTCTCCCGATCGGGGCGCCTGCCGCGGCCGCGGCGGCGCGTCGCGCCCAGCGCGCACCTCGACTATCCGGCGGGCCGGGGCACGCGTCAAGGGGCAGGCACCGCGCCCCCTGGAGCGATTCTCGCGATCTCCTGCGGGATCTATGGTGAGCCCATGTCGACCTGCGAGGTTCCTGCCGTGCCCGAGCTGCATCCCGCCCTGGAGCGCAGATTCAGCCCGGTCCGCTTCGACCTCGAAGCGGCGGTGACCTCCGAGCATGTCGACACGCTCCTGGAGGCGGCACGGAGGGCACCCTCGGCCGGCAGTTCCCAGCCGTGGATGTTCATCGCCGGCATCCGCGGCGACGATGTCCACGCACGGCTCCTGCCGCACCTCGCCCGCAGCTCCTCGCAGTGGGCGCCGTCGGCCTCGCTGCTGATGGTGAACCTCGCCCAGGTCCAGGTCGAGGGGGAGCCGGAATGGGAGTACTCGGAGTTCGCCCGCTACGACCTGGGCCAGGCCGTCGCGCACATGACCGTGCAGGGACTGTCCATCGGCCTGGAAGCGCACCAGTTCCGTGCCTTCGACCGGCAGGCGATCGAGGCGGAGTTCGCCGTCCCGACCCATTGGGAGGCCACCTCCATGACCGCCTTCGGCGTCGCGGACCATCTGCCCGGCGAGATCCGTGCCGCGGGCACCAGCCGGGAGCGCGCCGGCCGGGACGACATCGTGTGGGCGCGGGGCCGCGTCCTCTCGGGCATCGGCCACACTTCGGCTCCGCGCGCCGACTCCGCCGCAGTCACTGGTGGAATATTCAACGACCGGCTAGGGTTGGACCCATCATGAGAGCCTTCGGATTCCTCAGCTTCGGCCATTACGGCAACGGCGGCGGCGTGCACGGCGTCGACGCCCGCCGCATGCTGCACGACGCCATCGACATCGCCCAGGGGGCGGACGACCTCGGTGTCAACGGCGCCTACTTCCGCGTCCACCACTTCGCCACCCAGTCCGCCTCGCCGATGCCCCTGCTCGCGGCCGTCGCCGCCCGCACCCGGCACATCGAGGTCGGCACCGGCGTCATCGACATGCGCTACGAGAACCCCCTCTACCTCGCCGAGGAGGCCGCCGCACTGGACCTCATCGCCGACGGCCGGGTGGCGCTCGGCGTCTCCCGGGGCAGCCCCGAGCCCGCCGAGCGCGGCTGGGAGGCCTTCGGGTACACCGGCTCGACCGACCCGCGCGGCGCGGACATCGCCCGCGAGAAGTTCGAGATCTTCCTCGACGCGGTCCGGGGCCGGCCGATGGCCCGGGCGGCGCAGTCCCCCTACGGCGCTCCGGTCGCCCCCGGCGCCGGCCTGCGGGTGGAGCCGCACTCCCCCGGCCTCATCGACCGGATCTGGTGGGGCGCCGGCTCGCGCGAGAGCGCGGAGTCGGTGGGCCGCCAGGGCCTGAACCTCATGAGCTCGACCCTGCTCACCGAGGCCACCGGCGAGTCCTTCGGCGACCTCCAGCGCGAGCAGATCGACCGCTTCCGCGCCGCCTACCGCGAGGCCGGCCACACCGGTGCGCCGCGCGTCTCGGTCTCCCGCAGCATCTTCCCCGTGGTCACGGGCGAGGACCGCATGCTGTTCGGCATGCGCCCCGGCGAGGGCTCGGACCAGATCGGCATCATCGACGGGCTCCGCTCGACCTTCGGCCGCACCTACACCGGCGAGCCCGACGAGCTCATCGCCCAGCTGCAGGCCGATGCCGCCGTGCAGGCCGCGGACACGGTCATGCTCACGATCCCCTCGCAGATGGGCGTCGAGCTGAACCTGCGCATCCTGCAGAACGTGGCCGAGCACGTCGCCCCGGCCCTGGGCTGGAAGCCGAACACGGAAGGGCCGGTCGCAGGGCAGCCGGTCTCCTGAGCGCGATGCGATGATGGACCGGTGAACAAGCCTGCTCCTTCTGTCGTCATCCGTCCATCGGGCGGCGCGGCGGAGCATCCGCAGCTCGTCGAGATCTGGCGCAGCGCCGTGCACGCGACCCACGACTTCCTCGAGGAGTCCGATCTCGAGCGCATCGAGGCCAGCCTGATCCCCGTGTACTTCCCGGCCGTCTCGATGCTCGTCGCCGAGAGCCGGGGAGAACCGGTGGGCTTCGCGGGGGTCGCCGAGGGGTGCCTGGAGATGCTCTTCGTCGCGGACGCGGCCCGCGGCACCGGCGTGGGGACGGCGCTGCTCGAGGAGGCCGTCACCCGGCACGGCGTGACCCGGGTGGATGTCAACGAGCAGAATCCGGCTGCGCTCGGCTTCTACCTCCGCCGCGGGTTCGTGCAGGTGGGCCGGAGCGCGCTCGACGGGGACGGCCGCCCCTATCCGCTCCTGCATCTCGAGATCCGCGCCTGAGCCGTCCCGCCCCGGGAGAGGGCCCGGACCCGATCGGCGGCGCGAGGGCATAACCTCAGGGCATGCTCCGCATCGCCACCGCGAACGTCAACGGGATCCGCGCCGCGCACCGCCGGGGCTTCGGCGACTGGCTCGCGGGGCGCGACGCGGACGTGGTCGCGCTGCAGGAGGTGCGGGCGCAGGCGGACAAGCTCCCCGAGGGCGCCTTCGGGCACCTGCACGTCGCCCTGGACACCGGCACCCTCCCCGGGCGCAACGGCGTCGCGGTGCTGACCCGCACGCCGCCCGCCGCGGTGCGCACGTGGAGCGGGACGGCGCTGGTGGGCGGCCCGCCCGAGGCGACGGGCCTGCCGGGTGCCGGCGAGCTCGCCGCGGTCCCGGCGCCCGATCGGATCCCTCTCGCGCGGGGCCTGGGGCCCTTCGCCGCCCAGGGCCGCTATCTCGAGGTCGACCTCGCCGAGGCTCCGCTGACCATCGCCTGCCTCTACCTGCCCAAGGGCGGCCTGCCGGCGGAGATGCAGCGCCCCGAGCGGATGCGCGAGGCACCCGACGGCGGCGCCCGGTACCTGCGGAAGATGGCGTTCATGGCGGCGTTCTCCCGCTACCTCACCCGCACCCGCCGGGCCGCCGCGGCGGCCGGCCGAGAGTACCTGCTGATGGGCGACCTCAACATCGCCCATACGCGCCAGGACCTCGCGGCATGGCGCCGCAACCAGGGCAGCGACGGCTTCCTGCCCGAGGAGCGCGAATGGTTCGGGCAGCAGCTCTCCCCGCGCACGCTCGTGGACGTGGTGCGGCACCTGCACCCCGATCTGGACGGCCCCTACTCGTGGTGGTCGTGGCTGGGGCAGGCCTTCGCCAAGGACGCGGGATGGCGCCTGGACTACCACCTCGCCACGCCCCGCCTCGCACGCACCGCCGTGCGCGCCGAGGTGGACCGGGAGTTCCGCGGGCAGCGGCTGTCGGATCATGCGCCGGTGGTCGTCGACTACGACTGGGGATGACCGCCCCAGCGGTCATCGATGCGGTCCCTCCACGGGTGCGGGCCGCCGGAGAGGCCGGATCGCGTCAGCCCGGCCGCTCTCCTCGATGTCGGCGCAGTACGACGGCAGACGCCGCATACAGTCCCGCGCTGAGGAGGAAGGGGATGATCGCGCTCGGCTCGAACCGGGACCCGGCGCTGAGGAAGTTCGTCACGATCATCCATACGCCGAGCATGATGAGTAGCCAGGGCGTCGATCGGTTCGCCTGGACCGCCCACCCGGGCGGTGGCGATCCACGCTCCCCGTCCCTGACCTCTCCTGCTCCCTCTGTGACCATATGTGCCTATCTCCCACGGTCGTGCTGCGGTTTCCGATGGTGATCTCTGCGCGGTTCATCGGCCGGACTATCGACGATCCAGGATTCGACGCGCGACGTCCATCGACATGTCCATGTACCCGACGAGGATCGGGGGCAGGGGGACTCTCGAGATGGACCCGCCGTCGTCGACGACGAGCCGCGGGCTGAAGCCATAGAGGTCGTGAGCATCGGCACGATCGAGGAAGAATTCCACGGAGAAACGAGCTTCTCGGGCATTCTTCGGGACCTGAGGACCACGGGCGGGACTCCCGCCCCCACGCACCGGGACCTGAGGACCATCCCATGACCCCGGCATCCCGTCCTCACGACCGCCGGCGTCGCAGGGCGAGCACGGCGACGCCGATGCCCACCGCGCCGAGCGCCGCGATGCCCGCACCCATCAGCGCCGAGCCGCCGACGGCGACCAGCAGCCCCACGAGCGCGGAGGCGATCGTGGTGGCGATCAGCTCGGCGGTGTTCACGCCGGCCGCGGCCTTGGCCCCCTCGACCGGGTCGTCGCTGCTGCGCATCGCGGCGACGCTGAGGTGGGGGAAGGCGAGCCCCACGCCGGTGCCGGCCAGCACCAGGCCCACCACCCACAGGCCGATCGCCCATCCCGCGGGCGCGGCGTGCTGGGTCGCGGTGAACACGAGCAGCCCGCCGGTCACCAGCACCGGCCCGAGGATCATGAGGATCCGCCGGCTGCGCTCGCGCTCCGCGCCGACGCTGAAGATCTGCGAGAAGCTCCAGCCGATGGACACGGTGGCGCCGAAGATCCCGGCCAGCAGCGGCGTCATCCCCGCGAGCTCCTGGCCGAAGCGGGGCAGGAAGATCTCGACCATCGCGGTGGCGCTGAGGATCCCCAGCAGGATGTACAGCCACTTCAGGGGGTTGCCGCGCCGGTAGGTCATGCGCGGCAGCACGGAGGAGGGCGCCGCCCGCTCCACCACGACGAAGCCGACCAGCAGCAGCGCCCCGGCCAGCAGCCACAGCAGCATCGGCCCGCCCGACGGCGCCACCGCGGCGATGCTGAACGCCGCGGCGGCCAGGACGATCGTGATCAGGGACGGCACCGGGAGCGGGCCGACGCCGCGCGTGCGATCACCGCGCCCGGGGAGGCTGCGCAGGGACGTCAGGCCCAGGGCGAGGGCCACGAGGGCGAGCAGCCAGAACGCCCCGCGCCACATCTGCAGCTGCGCGAAGGCCCCGCCGAGGACGGGGCCGATGAGGGTGCTCACGCCCCACATCGCCGAGACGAGCCCGGTGGCGCGGGTCCACAGGTGCGTCGGCAGGGCGTCGCGGATCACCGCGTAGCCCAGTCCCGCCAGCAGGCCACCGCCCATCCCCTGGATCACGCGGCCGCCCAGCAGGGCCGTCATCGACGGCGCCATCGCCGCGCCGACGGATCCGGCGGCGAACAGGAGGAACGCCAGCAGGTAGGCGCGGGAGGGGCCCAGCAGCGCGGCCGTGCGGGCGACCAGCGTCGAGGTCAGCACGCTGGCGACCATGTAGGAGGTGGTCACCCACGCGAAGTAGGCGCCGCCGCCGATGTCCGCGATCACCGAGGGCAGCAGCGCCGCCGTCACGAAGGCGCTCATGGCGTAGACGGCGACGCCGCCGGCGAGGACGAGGGAGGCGGCCAGGTGCTCGGGGCCCAGCAGCTCGCGCCAGCTGCCGGTGGGCTCCGCGGCCCGGGAGGGATCGGTGCGCACGGCGGCGCCGGGGGTCTGCTCCGGAGGTCCGGCAGGATCGAGGGTCATGGCGCTGAGGCTAGGACCTCAGGTGAGCTTGAGGTCAAGGGCGGGCCGCAGGCAGGTCCCGGCGCGCGAGGGCCGCACGGGCGACCTCGTCCGGATCCGGGCGCGATTCCAGCAGGCCCAGGATCGGCCCGAGCGCCGCGCGCATGCTCAGCCTCCGGGTGATCTCCTCGCGCGCCAGGGCCACCAGCCGGCTGCGCCGGAACATCAGGCGGGCCAGGGATCGGGAGTTGCGGTGCGCGGCCTCGACGCGGGGGCGCTGGACGGCCTCCCACGCCTCCAGCAGCGCGGGCAGCTCCTCCCGGTCGGCGTGGGCGAGGATCCGCCCCAGCATCCACGCGGATTCGAGGGCCATGCCCGCGCCGATGCCGGCCGTGGGCAAGAATCCGGCGGCGGCGTCGCCCAGCAGGATCCCGGCCGGCATCACCCAGCGGGGGCAGCGGGCATCGTCCAGCCGCCACCGGTAGGGGTCCTCCTGCGCGGCGATGGCGTCGAGGGCGCCGGTCAGCCGCGCGTCGATCCGGGGCAGTCGCGCGCGCACCGTGCGGCAGAACTCCTCGCGCCCGCGGTCGAGATCCGCATCGGGCCCGCCGAGGAAGACGCCGAGCCGGTCCCGGACGGGGTAGGCGCCCAGGAAGAACCCGTCTCCCCAGGTCTCCTCGGCCAGGCCCGGGTCGCCGTGCAGGGGCGCCCAGGCCACCCAGCCCGACCACCCGGTGCGGAGGGTCTGCGCCTGCGGCGCATCCAGGAGGCCGCGCATCCGCGAGCCGATGCCGTCGGCCCCGATGACCAGGTCGAAGGTCTCCTGGGCGACCGCCTCGCCGTCCCGGGTCACCAGCTCGACCCGGGAGCCGGTGGCGGTGCGGGCCACCGCGGCGACGGTCAGCCCGGTGGTCATCGGGCAGCCCGGCGCGGCGAGCACGTCCATCAGCGCTCCGCGGGAGATGCCCTGGTAGTCGCCGTGCACGCGCATCAGCTCGCCCACGTCGTCGGTGCGCAGCACCGCCCCGCGGTGGGAGCGGAACCGGAAGCGCGTCAGCGGGACGCCGGCGGCGCGGTACTGCGCGCGCACCCCGAGGTCCTCGAAGGCCTGGTCGACGGCGGGCATCAGCGCGAGCATGTAGCCGGGATGCTCCTGGATCGGCGAGCGGTCGATGAGCACGGGGTGCAGTCCGTCGCGTCGCAGCATCTGGGCGATGGTGAGCCCCGCGATCCCGGCCCCCACCACGAGGACGCGCAGGCGATCCTCGGCCTGGTCGGCGAGCTGGGTGTCGAGCGGGACGTCGTGGATCATGGGAACCTCCGGAGTGGACCACCTGGTCCACTCCACCGTACGCCGTGTGGACCACCTGGTCCAGTAGAGTCGGTCCATGACATCCCGCGACCTCGCCGGCCCCCATCGCCAGGCGCTCCTCGAGGCGACCGTCGAGGAGTTCGCGGCCGCCGGCTATCAGGGCGCGTCGCTGAACCGGATCATCCGGGCCGCGGGGATCAGCAAGAGCAGCTTCTACCACGCGGCGGGCTCGAAGGCCGAGCTCCTGGACGTCGTGGTCCGCGCGCTCGTCGACGAGATCCGGGCGCAGTGGTCCCCGCCTCCCGCGGAGAGCTTCGCCGACGGCGACTTCTGGCAGCAGGTCCAGGACGCGCTGGAGGGCTTCGCCGGCCTCGTGGCGGGCTCGCGGGAGGCCGCGCTGCTGGGTCGGATCCTCTACCTGCCCGCCGCGGAGGGCGACGACGCCCGCTCCGCGGTCCTCGACGACGTGGGCCGATGGATCGCCGCGGTCATCGCGGCGGGCCGCCGGGCCGGCGCCGTGGAGGATCGGCCCGACCCGGCGGTCCAGGCGGCCGCGGCGATGGGCCTGCTGCGGGGCCTGGACGAATGGGCCCTGGCCCAGGCCGAGCCCGTCCCCCTGGACGCCGCGGAGGTGGCTCGGCTGCTGCGACGCCTGCTGGGCGCCTGAGCCCGCGGTCGGCAGCGACCCGCGCCCGCCCGGGCCCGATCCGCCGGAGCTCGCGGAGCCGCGGCGCCTGAGCCCGCAGGGCCGGGCGGCGCGAGAGCGACGCAGGCGTGTGATCTCGGTGAACTTCCCGGTGGATGCGGCGTGGCACCGCGATCGGCGGGGGCCGATTCCGTACGGTGGCACCGTCGAGACGCCGCACCCCGGCGCTCCCGCCCCGCCCCTCCCCACGTCGAAGGAAGAGCATGCCGCCCAACCCCGCGGGTCCCGTCCCCTCGGAGGGCGGCACCTCGATCGGGACCTCGGCGGCATCGGACTTCTTCTCCCTCCCGCGCGACACCCGCGCCCTGACCTGCTGGGGCTCCTCCTCGATGGCCTTCGGCCGCGCCGACGAGGGCACGCCGCTGACAGCGCGCCTCTCGGACCGCCTCGCCCTGGCCCTCGCCCCCGCGCCGGTGGCCAACCACGCCGTGGGCGCCACGCTGAGCATCCACTCCCTGCTGCAGCGCGGCCTGGAGACGCCGACGGCCACGCCGGCCAGCAGCGGGGCCGGCACCGTGCGCATCGCCCTGGACCCCGAGATCCCGCCGCGCGCGGGCATCGAGTTCCCGGCGGACATCGCCGGTGTCGCCGGGCGCGTCACCTGCTCGGCATCGGCCTGGTCCTTCACCCCGGAGGATCCCGCGGCCGCCACGCCGACCGGCATCCTCACCTCGCACCTCGGGGCGGAATCCGCCGGCAGCCGCCACCTGCTGTGGATCGGCAAGAACAACATCCGCGACGTGCAGGGCGTCCTCGCCCACACCCAGGCCATGTGGGACGCGGCCGACTCCCCGGCGGAGGACACGCTGGTCCTCGGCCAGTGGCCCACCCCCTCGGACCCGCACGGCTCGGACACCGGCGACGCCCTGCGCGCGGTCAACGCGGAGCAGGCCTCCCGCTACGGCGACCGCTTCCTCGACATCGCCGGCGCCCTGGCCGATCCGGAGGCCCTCTCCCGCGGCCCCGTCGCCGCGCTGCGGCTCATGGAGCAGGGCGGCACGCACGACGCCATCGCCCAGGGCATCGCGCCCCCGGAGCTGATGGGCTCCGACGACATCCACCTCAACGGGTGGGGGAACCTGTTCGTGCTGGACCTGCTGCTGCAGCGGATGAAGGAGCTGAGGTGGCTGTGATGCGCCGGCCCGTCCCGCCGCGGATCCCCGGCGTCCGCGGCCCGGGCCCCCGCGGCATCGCGGCCGATGCCGTCCCGGGCGCCCGCGGCATCGCGGCCGATGCCGCCGCCCCGGCCGTCCGCAGCACGGGGCGCGGCGGACGCCGCATCAGCCGCCGCGTGGCCGCCGCCGGCATCGGCGCGGTGGCGCTCGTGCCCCTGGGCGGCATGGTCGCCGCCGCCCTGAACGGCACCTCCCGCGCCCCCGACGCCGCGCCGAGCACCGGCCGGGCGCCCTCGGCCGCCCCGGCGGCGTCCTCCCCGGTGCCCACGCCCGATCCGCCGATGTTCTCCGACGTCGGCGCCGCCCACCCCGCCCGCGACGCGGTCGAATGGGCGGCCGGGGCCGGGGTGCTCCCCGGCCGTGAGGACGGCACCTTCGGCCCGGACGAGACCATGTCCCGCGGCGGGTTCGCGCTGGCCCTGCACCGCTACGCCGGCGCGCCCGAGACCGCGACGGACTCCCCCGTCTTCACCGACCTGCCCGGGGACGCGGACCTCGCCGCCGCCCTGCAGTGGGCCGGGGCCCGAGGGATCCTGTGGGGCGACGGGGACATGGCCGTGCGAGCGGGGGCCCCGCTCACCCGCTCGGACCTGGCCGCCGCGCTGATGGCCGCCTTCGCGGGGGGCCTGGCCGCCACCGGCCGCGCCGTGCAGCCGGCGGCCTCGACGCCGTTCTCCGACGTCGACGACGCGGCCGCCTCGACCGTCCCGCTGCGCTGGGCCACCGCCGCCGGGGCGCTGGAGCGCAGCACCGTCGCCGCCGACGGCACGGCGCTGGCCGACGCGACGGGCCCGGGCGAGAACCTGCTCGTCCCCCAGCGCGGCACGACCCGCGCCGAGCTCGCGGTGGCGCTGCACGCGATGCAGGAGCTGCTGCGCTCCTGAGGGCTGCTGCGCTCCTGAGAGCTGATGCGCTCCTGAGCATCGGCCGCCTTCTGGGAAAAGCGGGTGAGCGCTGTCCGCCTCACGTCCTAGGGTGAGGCGCATGACATCGCTGCCTTCCGCGACCCCTGCAACCGCCCCGGCCCTCAGCTACCTGCGCCACCCCGACGTGCACGGCGACCTGGTGGTGTTCACCGCCGCGGACGACATCTGGCTCGCCCCGCTGGCCGGCGGCCAGGGCTGGCGCCTCACGGACGACGGCGCCCCCGTCCGCTACCCGCGCTTCTCCCCCGACGGCGAGCACGTCGCCTACGTCTCGCTGAGCACCGGCAGCCCGGAGGTGTTCGTCGTGCGCACCGACGGCTCCGGCTCCCCCGTGCGGCTGACCGTCACCGGCAACCGCAACACCCGCGTCGCCGGCTGGCTGGACGACGGCCGGGTGCTGGTGACCACCCCGCACGGCGCCCCGCTGTCCCTGCGCGACGCCCAGCTGTGGGCGATCGACCTCGAGGGCACCGCGGAGCTGCTGCCCCTGGGCCGCTCGAGCGAGGCCGCGATCCACGAGGACGGCACCACCGTGGTGGTGACGATGTGGCGCCGCGAGCCCGCGGCCTGGAAGCATTACCAGGGCGGCACCGCCCCCAAGCTGTGGATCTCCCGCGAGCCGCTGGCCCTGGACGCCCCGCGCGAGCAGCACGCCGCGCGCCGCTGGGAGCCGCTGCTGGACGAGATCCTCGCCGGGAAGACCCGCGTGGCCTGGTACGGGGACCGCCTGATCTTCGCCTCCGACACCCCCGGCCCCGGCGCGGAGCGCACCGACCGCGCGAGCGGGAACCTGTGGTCGGTCGACGCCTCCGGCACCGACCTGCGCCGGCACACCGACCTCACCAGCGCGCAGGGCTACCTGCGCGAGCCCGCGACCGATGGCCGCACCATCGTGTTCACCTCCCGCGGCCGGCTCTTCGCGATGGACTCCCTGGACGCCGCTCCCCGCGAGGTCGAGGTGCGCACCGCCGGCGTCGCCGCCCACCGCCGGCCGCGCCGCATCGACCCCTCGGACACGCTGCTGGCGATGCGGCCCACGCACGACGCCCGGGCGAGCCTCGTCGAATGGCGCGGCACCGCGCACCTGCTGACCCACCGCGGGGGCCCGGCGCGGCTGCTGGCCGGGCGCTCCGGCCTGCGCATCCGCGAGGTGCGCCCGCTGGGCCGGTCGCCCTTCGCCCTGCTGGTCTCCGATGCGGCGGCGCAGTCCGATCGCACCGACGGCGGCGTCGGCTCCGATGACCTGCACGTGCGGCGCCTGGACGCCGGCGGCGAGGAGATCGCTCTCGGCATCGCCGATCTCGCCGACGGCGGGATCGGCCGGATCCTGCATGCCGTGCCCTCCCCCGACGGGTCCCGGGTCGCCCTGTCCACGCACGACAACCGTCTCTGGCTCGCCGAGCTCACCGGCGTGGCCGACCCCGCCGGGGCATCGGCCGCCGGAACGACGACAGCCGGGGCGCCGGACTCCGGGGCATCGGGGTCCGGGACATCGGCGTCCGGAGCATCGGCGTCCGGAGCATCGGCCGCGGAGACGTCGGGCGCGCCGGCGGCGGACACCGCGCCCGCGCCGGGCACCGCAGAGCCGACGCCTCCGGTGCTCGCCTCCGTGCGCGAGGTCTCGCGCAGCGAGGGCGGCGAGATCCGCCACCTGGCCTGGTCGCCGGACGGCCGCCACCTGGTGTGGACCGAGCCCAACAGCTGGCAGCTGGGCCGGCTGATGCTGCTGGACACGGAGGCCGATGCGGAGACGGCGGTGCGCCCGCTGACCAGCGGCCGCACCTCGGACTTCGCCCCCGCCTTCAGCGCCGACGGCCGCCACCTGGCGTTCCTCTCGGCCCGCACCTTCGAGACGCAGTACGACGACATGGTCTTCGACCTGTCCTTCATCGCCTCCGAGCGCCCGTTCCTGCTGCCGCTGGAGCGCACCACCCGGGACCCCTTCGGCCCCGATGCGGACGGCTGGACCACCGCGGCCGATGCCGGCTCCGGCGCAGACGCCGGGAGCGGAGGCCCTGACGGCGGCGCTGCGACCGCCGAGGGCGCGGCGGCCGAGGCCGCCTCCGCCTCGCCCGCCGGCGGGACCCACGACCTCGAGCACCCGATCCCCGGCAGCGGGGAGGACACGCGCGCCGCCGCGAGCGCCGGCCGCGCCGCCGGGGCCCGCGACGCCCACACCCCGCCGCGCACGGTGATCGACCCGGAGGACGCCGAGCAGCGCGTGGTCCCCTTCCCCGTCGAGTCCGGGCACATGAGCCACCTGCGGGCCGTGACCAGCGGATTCGTCTGGCTCCGGCATCCCGCCGAGGGCGTGCTGGGCACCGCCCGGGCCGGGGTCGAGGCGGAGCCGCCGCGGCCCGTCCTCGAGCACTGGAACCTCGCCGACCGCAAGCTCACGGTGCTCGCCGAGGGCGTGGACGACCTCGAGGTCTCCGGCAGCGGCGACGTGCTCGTGATCCGGCAGGGCGGCTCCTGGGCCGCGGTCCCCTCCGACCGCAAGGTCGAGGACGAGGATCCGGCGCGCATCGCCATCGGCACCGACCGCCTGCGCCTGACGGTGGATCCGGTCGCCGAGCGCCGCGGCATGCTGTGGGACAACTACCGGATCATGGCGCAGCAGTACTGGCGCGAGGACATGGACGGCCAGGACTGGCACGCCATGACCAGCTGGTACGACGAGACCGTGGATCGCGTGGTCACCGACGACGACTTCGCCGACATGCTCTGGGAGACCGTCGGCGAGCTCGGCACCTCCCACGCCTACGTCATGCCTCGCGCCCTGCACACCGACCTGCCCGAGACCCCCGCCCACCTGGGGGCGGACCTGCGCCGCGACGGCGAGCGCTGGGTGATCGCCCGGATCCTCCCCGGCGAGTCGACGGACCCCGAGGCCCGCAGCCCCCTGCTGGCCCCGGGCGTCGCCGCGCAGGTCGGCGACGCGGTCGTCCGCGTGGACGGGCGCCCGGTGGATCCGCGCCGCGGCGTGGAGGAGCTGCTGATCGGCTCCGCCGGCCGGCCCACCGAGATCGTCCTCGAGCGCGAGGGGACGCAGCGCCGCGTGGTCGTGGTGCCGCTGGCCGATGACACCCAGCTGCGCTACCAGGCATGGGTCGCCTCCCGCCGCGAGGCGGTGCGCGAGCTGTCCGGCGGGCGCCTGGGCTACCTCCACATCCCCGACATGGTCTCCGGCGGCTGGGCGCAGATGCACCGGGACCTGCGCGAGGCGACCGCCTGCGAGGGAATCGTCGTGGACGTGCGCTACAACAACGGCGGCCACACCTCGCAGCTGGTCACCGACCGGCTGGCCCGCCGGGTGCTGTCCTGGGGCTACCCCCGCCACGAGCGCCCCGACACCTACCCGTCCTTCGCCCCGCGCGGCCCCGTGGTGCTGGTGACCAACCAGGAGTCCGGCTCCGACGGCGACATCGTCAACGCCGTCGCGCAGGCCATGCGGATCGGCCCGGTGATCGGCACCCGCACCTGGGGCGGCGTGATCGGCATCGACGGCCGCTTCGACCTGGTGGACGGCACCGGCGTCACCCAGCCGAAGTACGCCAGCTGGTTCGAGGGCGTGGACTGGTCGATCGAGAACTACGGCGTCGAGCCGGACATCGAGGTGCCCTTCCCGCCGAACGCCTGGGTCGCGGGCACCGATCCGCAGCTGGAACGGGGCGTCGCCGAGACCCTCGCCCTCCTCCAGGAGCGCCCGGCCGCCGTCGCGCCCCCGCTGCCCCCGGCCCGCTTCGGCCGGAGCTGACCCGGGCGAGCGGCCGCCACCAGGCGGCTGACGGCTGACGACCAGCCCGCCGAGTGCCGCCTGACGAGCCAAATCCGGTCGGATTTGGCTCGTCAGTCGGCACTCGACCGTTCCTTGTCGGGCATCCGACCGGGGACCTCGGCGACGATGGTGCCCGGTCCGGCGGGAGCCCGAGGGGCTCAGGAGAGCGGCTCGAGAGTGTCGTCCTCGAGGTCAGGGAGCATCTCGTGATCGTCGTAGGTCATGTAGTCCACGGAGTGCAGGTAACCGTCGACGACCCACAGATCGAGCTGGCCGAGCCCCTCTCCGGCGCGCGATACATCCACGGTGGAGAACGGGCCGCCACCGTGCCGGATTCGGGCTGCCTCCGGCAGCTGGGGAACCGAGATGAGGAAGCAGTCGCACTCGTCGAGCTGGTACCCACCCCATGACGCGACGCGGAGCTGCTCGCGGGCCGGTTCACGGGACGGGTGATCCCCGCTGCACAGAAGGTCCAGCAACGCCATCTCCTTCGCGGAGAAAGCACTCCCCACTGCGCGACCACGACTCATCTTCACCCCTCGAGGGTACGGGGGCGACCGGTTGAGACCGCCGTCGAATCTGGCTCATCAGGCGGCGGTCGACCGGTCCCCTTCGAGCATCCGACCGAGGACCCCGGCGACCGAGGCGCCCACGTCCGGCGGGGCCCGCGTGGCGCGTGCGGCGGCCCGAGGGGACGCGCCCGCACCGTCGGCCGTGCTGCGAAGGAGGATCAGCCGAGATGCGGCGACGGGCGCACGCCAGGACCGATCCTTCTCCCCGCTCCCCCGGTTCCTGCCGCCGACCGCCGGTTGACGAGCCAGATTCGGCCGGATTTGGCTCGTCAGGCGGCGGTCGCCACTGCGGGCCGCGCGGCGATCGTGGCGGCGGGCCGCGGGGCGGGCCGCGCGTCGGGCCGTGGCACCGGCCGAGGGGGTCAGCGGAGGCCGACGAAGGTGATGGTGTGGTGCGGGAGGCCGTCGCGCTCGAGGTCGGACAGGCGCGGCATGGGCTCGCGGGCCCGACCGTCCTCGCCGACAAGGCGCGAGCGGGGCTGGAGGGCGTCGGGGCGCAGCTCGGCGGCGATCCGGCCGGGCCGCCCGCCGTCGATCCGGGCGGCGATGCGGTGGGAGAGGGCGCCGAGGGCCACGGTCACGACGGCAATGAGGAGGATGAGGGCGAGGCCGATGGCGAAGGAGGTCATGTCTCGATCCTGGGCCCGGCGATGCGGTAGGACAAGCGAACGTTCCTACCCCTCCGTTCAGCGATCATGAACAGTCTCGGGTCCCATCGGACGTAGCATGGGGCGATGATCGACCCGCTCAAGCTCCGCGTGCTGCGCTCCGTCGTGGAGACCGGCAGCATCCGCGCGAGCGCCGAGGCGCTGGGGTACACCCCGTCGGCGGTGAGCCAGCACCTGTCCGCGCTCAAGCGCGAGACCGGCCTGGAGCTCATCGAGCGCTCCGGGCGCGGCATCGTCGTCACCCCCGCCGGCCGGGTGCTCGCCGAGGAGGCGGGCGCGGCGCTGGAGGCGCTGGACGCCCTGGCCCGCACCGCCCGGAACCTGCGGGAGGGGCGCACCGGCAGCCTCAGCTTCGCCTATGCGAGCTCCGTCGCGGCGCAGTGGGTGCCGGTGATCGCGCAGGACGTCCGCTCCCGCTTCCCGGATCTCGCCCTCGAGCTGACGCTGCGCGACTGCACCCGCGGCTGGCCGCCGGGGTACGTGCCGGACGTCGTCATCTGCGACGACTCGACGGACCTGCCCACCCCGCGCTACCAGGTCATCGACCTCATCGAGGAGGGGTACAGCGCCCTGGTGGGGCTCGACCACCCGCTGGCGGGCCGCTCCAGCGTGCCGATCTCCGCCCTGGCGGAGTACGCGTGGGCGACCGACGACCCGCCGGACTCGGTGTGGT
Source organism: Brachybacterium phenoliresistens (assembly GCF_000576425.1). Taxonomy (GTDB): domain Bacteria; phylum Actinomycetota; class Actinomycetes; order Actinomycetales; family Dermabacteraceae; genus Brachybacterium; species Brachybacterium phenoliresistens. Next base: position 113,248 of record NZ_KK069995.1, read on the forward strand.
TCGACCGGATCGGCTCCGCCTGCCGCGCCGCGGGCTTCTCGCCGAACATCGAGGTCAACCCGCCGGACTTCTCCGTGGTGCTGGGCTTCGTCGCCTCCGGGGACTTCGTGAGCGTGCAGCCCACGCTGATCACCCTGGGGCTGCGCCCGGACGTCGTCGCGATCCCGCTCGACGGCATGGGCCCGCGCCGCCGCCTGCGCGTGATCGTCCACGAGGGCGTCCAGCACAACCCCGCCGCGCAGCACATCATCCGCCGCACCCGGGAGATGGCCCGGGACTACGTGAGGTCCGTGCCGGACGTCCTGGATCTGACAGCTCCGCGCGAAGGGGCCACACTGGGGGCATGAGCACCGGACGGGAGCCGCTGCGCCTCGTGCGCGGAGCGCTCGCGGCCACCCTCGCGACCGCCGTCGCGCTGCTGGGCCATGTGCTCGGCGGCGGGGATGTGCCCGCCTGGGCCGGGATCGCCCTGCCCTGGTGGCTGTCGATCACCGTCTGCACGGTGCTGGCCGGCTCGCGGTTCTCGGTGGCGCGCCTGGCCATGGCGGTCGCGGCCAGCCAGGGGCTCTTCCACCTGCTGTTCGTGGTCGGCACGCCGAGCCGCGGCGCCGCGGCCCTCTCCGACGCCCCGGGCGTGCACCTGCACCTCGGCGCCTCCCTCCCCGTCGCCTCCCAGCCCGCCGGATCGCTGGGGGCGGAGCATCTCGCCCATGCCGCCCAGCTCAGCGGGCCGATGCTGCTGGGGCACCTCGCCGCCACCGCGGCGACCGTCGCCGTCCTGCATCGCGGCGAGAGCGTGCTGCTGCGCGCCCTCGAGCTGGCCACGCTGGTGGGCGCGATCCTCGCCCGCGTGCTGACGCCGCTGCGCGTTCCCGATCTCCATCTCCCGGCGCGACGCCGCCCGTCCGCGCCGGTCTCGCATCTGCCGCGGCGCCGTCGCGCCCTGCTGCGCCCGCTGCTGCGGCGCGGTCCCCCGCAGCTCGTCGGTTCCTGAAGCGGCGCCCGGACATCCTGTCCCGGCGCCATCCGACGATCCTGCGAAGGACCCCTCTGATGACTGCATCCGTTCCTGCCCGCCGTCCCGTCCTGCTCGCCCTGGGCTTGCTGGGCCTGGCCGCCTGCACGGGCCCCGACGACTCCGATCCGACCCCTGCCCCGGGCTCCGCCGCCTCGGACGGCGGGGGCGCCGCCGACTCCTCCGGGGCGGGCTCCGCCCCGGCCGATGCCCCGATCGCCGTGGCCGACGCCTGGGTCAAGGCCGCCGAGTCCGGCATGACCGCCGCCTTCGCGACCCTGACCAGCACGGCCGATGCGCCGATGCGCCTGGTCGGCGCCCGCAGCGAGGCCGCGCCCACCATCCAGCTGCACGAGACCGCGTCCGACGGCTCCGGCGGCATGTCCATGCAGGAGAAGGAGGGCGGGTTCGAGATCCCCGCCGGCGGCACCCTGGTGCTCGAGCCCGGCGGCGACCACATCATGCTCCTCGACCTCGCCGAGCCGCTGCTGGCCGGGGACGCCGTCGAGATCGTGCTGCTGTTCGAGGACGGCGCCGAGGTGCCGTGCACGGCGCAGATCCGCGACTTCGCGGGCGCCCAGGAGGAGTACGCCAGCGACATGGACGGCATGGGCGACATGGAGGGCATGGGCGGCGCCTCCGACGGCGGCGGCGAGCACGCCGGCCACGAGGGCATGGGCCGATGAGCCGCGGCGACCACGACGCCGACCGTCGCCGCCTGCTGCGGGCCGGCGCGATCGCCGGGGTCGGGGCGGGGATCGGCGCGGGGGCGGGAGTCCTCGGCGCCGGCGCCGTCCGGACCCGCGAGGACGCCCTCGGGCGCACGGCGGCCGGCTCCGCGGCGGACGCGGAGGCGGCGCCGACCGCCCTCATCGGCGAGGAGACGATCCCCTTCCACGGCACCCACCAGGCGGGCATCGCGACGCCTGCCCCGGCGCATGCCGTCTTCCTGGGTCTGGACCTGCGCCCGGAGACGGACCGCGACGCCGTGCTGCGCATGCTGCGGGTGCTCACCGACGACGCGGCCCGGCTCACGGCGGGCACCGCGCCGCTGGCCGACACCGAGCCGGAGCTCGCCGCCGCCCCGGCCCGGCTCACGGTGACCGTCGGCTTCGGCCCGGGCCTGCTGCAGCGGGCGGGGCGGGAGGCGCCGGCCTGGCTGGCGCCGCTGCCCGCCTTCGCGATCGACGCGCTGCGCCCGGAGCTCGGCGACGGGGATCTGATGCTGCAGGTCGGAGCCGAGGATCCGCTCGCCCTCGCCCATGCCGCCCGAATGCTGCTGAAGGGCCTGCGCGGCGCCGCGACGGTGCGCTGGCGCCAGCAGGGATTCCGGCGCGCCCACGGCACCGTCCGCCCGGGGACGACCATGCGCAACCTGTTCGGGCAGGTCGACGGCACCGCGAACCCGCAGCCGGGGACGCCGGCCTTCGATCGGGCCGTGTGGATCCCGGAGGGTCCCTTCGCCGGCGGCACCTCCCTGGTGCTGCGCCGGATCCGGATGGACGTGGACACCTGGGACGAGCTGGACCGCACCGGGCGGGAGGAGGCCATGGGCCGCCGCCTCGCCGACGGCGCCCCGCTGACCGGCGGCGGCGAGCACGACGCGCCGGACTTCGCGGCGCGGACGGAGAACGGGTTCCCCGTGATCGCCGAGTTCTCCCACGTGCGGCGGGCCCGCGGCGTCGACGCGGCCGACGGCGGCCAGGTGATCTTCCGCCGGGCCTACAACTACGACGTCGCCCCGGATCCGGGCGGGGCCGAGATCTCGGAGTCGGGCCTGATCTTCGCGTCCTACCAGGCCGATCCGCGGGCCCAGTTCCTGCCCATCCAGGAGCGCCTGGCGGAGCTGGACCTGCTGAACCAGTGGACCACGCCCATCGGCTCGGCGGTCTTCGCGATCCCGCCGGGCGCGGCCGAGGGCGAGATGCTGGGGCAGTCCGTGCTGGAGTGAGGGCACGCGGCCCGGCCGGGCGGGAGCTCCGGCCGGGCCGTGACCTCTGCCGCGCCGCGGACCCGTCGAGCAGGAGCGGCCCGGCCGCCCCCGGGGCGGGTCCGGCGTCACCGGGGCGGGTCCGGCGTCCCGACGCGCCGTGGCAACAAGCGGCCAGCGCATTCCCGGCGGCGGCGAAGCTCCGTAGGCTGGGGGATCGCACGTACGACGCCGTCGACCCGGAGGATCCCGTGACCCCTCGCTTCCACACCCCCGCCGACGAGGCCCGCGCGCCGTACGTGATCGGGCTGGACGTGGGGTCCGGCGGCTCCCGGGCGGCGCTGTACGACGCGAGCGGCCGCGAGGTGGACCGGCGCAAGCACAAGGTCCCCCACGCCTTCACCACGGCGGACGACGGCACCTCCACCATCGACGCGGACCAGGTCGTCGAGGAGCTGCGCACCGGCATCGCCGCCGTCCTGGACGGCGCGCCCGGGCCGGTGGCCGGGATCGGCATCGACACCTTCGCCTCCTCCCTGGTGGTCGTGGACGAGGCCGGCCGCGCCATCACCCCCTGCATCACCTACGCCGACACCCGCTGCCGCGACCAGGTGGCGCGGCTGCGCGAGCAGCTGGACACCGCCGCCCTGCACGACCGCACCGGCGCGCGGCTGCACTCCTCCTACCTGGCGCCGCGGCTGCTGTGGCTGCGCGAGCAGCACGGCGAGATCCTCGAGCGCGCCCACCGCGTGATGGCCCTGGGCGAGTACGTGGCCCTGCGCCTGCTGGGCACGGCGGCGCTGGGCACCGCATCGGCCGCCTGGTCGGGGATGATCGACCGCCGCACCGGGCAGTACGTGCCGGAGCTGCTGGAGGCCGCGGGCGCCTCGGCCGATCTGCTGGGCGCCCCGCGCGACCCGCAGGACACGGTGGACGTCGCCGGCACGCCGCTGGCCCGGGAGTTCCCGCAGCTCGACGGCGCCCGCTGGGTGCCGGTGGTCGGCGACGGGCTCACCGCGAACCTCGGCATCGGCGCGCTGGGCGCCACCACCTGGGGCATCTCCACGGCGACGTCCGGGGCGATCCGCCAGCTCGTCGACACCGAGATCGGCACCCTCCCCAGCGGCCTGTGGGCGTACCGCGTCGACGCCGGGCGCACCCTGGTCGGCTCCGCGATGAGCGACTGCGGGCGCCTGCTGGACTGGATCCGCACGCAGACGTCCCTGCCCGAGGATCTCTCGCAGCTGGACACCGACGCGCTCCTGTCCTCCCCGCCGAGCGCCGGGACGCCGCTGGTGGTGCCGTTCCTCTCCGGCGAGCGCGGCACGAAGTGGCGCGACGGCGCGCGGGCCGTGATCGCGAACGTCTCCGCCTCCACCACCGCGGAGGACCTGCTGCGCGGGGCGCTCGAGGGCCTGGCGCTGTCCTTCCTGCGGATCGCCGACCAGCTGCGCGAGATCAGCGGCGAGCCCGAGCGGATCGTGCTCTCCGGCGGCATGACCGACGTGGTGCCCGGCTGGCTGCATCTGCTGGCCGATGCGCTGGGCATGCCCGTGGACCACGTGGCGATCTCCCGCTCCACCATGCGCGGCACGGCGCTGCTGGCGCTCGAGCAGGTCGCCCCCGACGTGCCCCGCGCCGAGGTGCCGGTGCTGCGCCGGGTGGAGCCGGTCGCCGCGCACGCCGCCTACTACCGCGAGCGCCTCGCGCGCTTCGAGGCCTTCGGCGACCTCGCCTGAGGCCGCCGCCGCGCACCGGACCACGACTCCCCTCGCGCCCGATGACCCGTCCCGCGCGCCCCGCCTGTCGAAGGAGACACCCCGCATGACCTCCCCCTCCCCTGCCGTCCCCCGCCCCGACCATCCGCTGCGGGTCGCCGTGGTGGGCGCCGGGGTGATCGGCGCCCACCACTGCCGGGTCATCGCCACCACCGACGGGATCGAGCTGGGCGCCGTCGTGGACGTCGACCTCGAGCGGGCCGGGGCCCTCGCGGCCGAGCACGACGCCCCTGCCGTCGGCTCCCTCGCCGAGGCCCTCGCCCCGGAGCACGCCATCGACATCGTCGCCGTGTGCACGCCCTCGGGGCTGCACGCCGTCCTCGCGATCGAGGCGATGGAGGCTGGGCGCCACGTGCTCATCGAGAAGCCGATCGACGTGGTCGACGAGCGGGCCGCCCGCATCGACGAGGCCCGCCGGGCCGCCGGGGTGCAGGCCGCCGTGATCAGCCAGCACCGCTTCGACGCGGCCACCGAGCAGGTCGCCGCCGCGATCGCCGCCGGCCGCCTGGGCCGCGTCACCAGCGCCGTCGCCTCGGTGCCGTGGTGGCGGTCCCAGGAGTACTACGACTCCGGCCAGTGGCGCGGCACCCTCGCCCTGGACGGCGGCGGCGCCCTCATGAACCAGGGCGTGCACACGGTGGACCTGCTGTGCGCCTTCCTGGGCCGGCCGGTCGAGGTGTTCGGCTACACGGCTCTGCTGGCCCACGAGGGCATCGAGGTCGAGGACACCGCCGCGGGCGTGATCCGCTTCGACGGCGGCGCCCTGGGGCTCATCCACGCGACCACCGCTTCCTTCCCCGGCTCCGGCGTGCGCCTGCAGGTGCACGGCGACCAGGGCGGGGCGACCATCGAATCCGACCGTCTCATCGCCCTGACCTGCCGCGACGCCGACGATGCCGGGGCCGATGCGGGGGCATCGGACGGCACCGGCGGGACGCGCGGGACCGGCGGCGCCGCCGAGGCCGCCGCCCCCGCCCCGGACTTCGCCCACGCGCACCGCCTCCAGTACGAGGACCTGGTCCGGGCGATCCGCACCGGCGGCGCGGTGCGGGTCGGCACCCGCGAGGCCCGCACCGCCCTCGCGGTGATTAACGGGCTGTACGAGTCGGCGCGCACGGGGGCGCCGGTCGCGATCCCCGAGTTCTGACGACGGCGCCGGCGACCGGTCCGCCGCCGATCCGGGCTGCGGCCGGGACACGCCGGGCCGCCACGGCGATCCGGCCCTCCGCACCGGTCCCGCGGTCGTACGATGGCACCATCGGGAGGGCGATGAGATGACCAGCAGGGCCAGCCGCACGGTGCACGAGGTTCCGCTCGTGGGGCCGATGACCCCGCGCCGGACGGCCCGCGCCTACTTCGCCCTGCAGTCCGTGGCCGGTGCCCTGTGGTGGCTCGGCGTCGCGACCGTCCCCGGCGTCCGCACCGCGACCCTCGGCGAGCTGCCCGCCCTGCCGATCGCCATCGCGGACGTCCTGCTCTTCGTGCTCGGCTCGGCGCTGGTGGCGCTGGACGTGCGGCGGGCCGTGCCCGTCGTCCTCGGCTGGACCGCGCTGGTCGCGCTGGGCATGGCCGTGTACGCGACGGTGACGACCTCGGCCGGGGCGGGCGCCGTGCTCATGATCGCGGCGACCGTGGCGAGCGTCCTCGCCGGCGTGGTGGTGCTCCACGGGCGCCTCCCCGCGGAGCGGGTGCTCATCGGCCCCCTGGCCTTCCGTTCCGCGCCGCGACGGGATCGGCGCGAGCATCTCGCCGCGACGTTCGCCCAGATCCTCGTGTTCTGGCCGCTGTTCCTCGCGATCATCCCCCTGCCGGTGGTGCTGCTCGAGCGCCGATGGCGCCTGGATCTCACCCTCCCCGACGGCTCGACCGACGGGGCGGCTCTGGCCTGGTCGATCGCCTCCTGGTCGATCACGGCCGCCGGCGCGCTGGTGCTGATCGGCGCGAGCGCGCTGGGGCTGTGGGCCGCCTACGTCATGTCCACCCTGGGCCGCGGCACCCCGCTGCCCTCGGCGATGCCGCGCGCGCTCGTGATCGCCGGCCCCTACCGCTGGGTGCGCAACCCGATGGCCGTGTCCGGGGTGGGCCAGGCCGTGGCCGTCGGCATGGTCGCCGGGTCCTGGATGGTGGTCGCCTACGCCCTCGCCGGCGGGGCGATCTGGCATCTGCTGGTGCGCCCGCACGAGGAGCGCGACCTCTCCGAGCGCTTCGGCGCCCCCTACGAGATGTACCGCTCGCAGGTGTGCTGCTGGATCCCGCGCCGCCGCCCGCTGCCCGGCGCGCCGATGCCCCGCGGGGCCGCCCCGCGACCGGCCGGGGGCCCGGGCCCGCGACCGGCCTGAGGCTCTGCCGGGCCGGCGTCGCCGCACGTCCCGGCGATGCCACGCGTCCCGGCGCGACCGCGCCTCGCGGCACATCGGGATCGCAACCCGGCATGTCGCAGCTCAGACGGGCGGGACCCGCTCGAACACGAGGCGATGCACCGCGCCGCTGCTGGACGGCGAGGACTCCGAGACCAGCCGGTAGCCGCGCTCGCGCGCTCCCTGCTCGACGACCTCCCGCGGGGCGGAGGTGTGGTGCACGGTGATCTCCGCCGTCTCCCGACCGTCGAACACCTCGTCGAAGAGGGCCGGTGCATCCCGCAGGGCCTGGCGGCGCGCCCGGTCCGTCATCAGGACGACGAGGACGACGACCGCTGCCCCGACGGGGGAGAGCGGGATGGCGATCAACGCCAACAGCACCAGCAGCGACTCCATGGGGTGAGCGTGCCATGAGATGCCCCCGGCAGGGGCCGGCGGCCCGAAACCGGCAGCAGGGCCCGTTCCTCGGGCGCTGCGAGCATCGGCCGTCCGGCGGGCAGGGCCGCTACCGTGGGGACGGGCCGCTCCGCGACACGTCTGCTGGCCTGCGCCGGCCCGTCATCCGCCGTCACACGGGAAGCCTCTGCCCCGATGCGTCGTTGCAGCGGACATGACGACAGTGGGAATCATCGGAGCAGGCAACATCGGCAGTGCGGTCGCGAAGGCCGTCATCGGCGCCGGGTACGACGTGGTCATCGCGAACTCGCGGGGCCCGGAGACGCTCGCGGAGCTCGTGGCGGAGCTGGGGCCGAAGGCCCGCGCCGCCACGGCGGAGGAGGCCGGCGCGGCCGGGGACATCGTCGTGGTGACGGTGCCCCTGCACGCCATCTCGAAGATCCCGGTCGAGCCGCTGGCCGGGAAGATCGTGCTGGACACCAACAACTACTACTACGAGCGGGACGGGCGCATCCCGGCGCTGGACGCCGGGGAGACCACCACCTCGCAGCTGCTGCAGGAGCACCTGCCCCAGTCCACCGTGGTCAAGGCCTTCAACCACATCGCCGCCGCGGAGATCCTCACCGACACCGCGCCCGCGGGGACCCCGGGCCGGCGCGCTCTCGCGGTCTCGAGCGACAGCCCCGAGGCCGTGGAGCTGGTGACGCGCCTGTACGACGAGCTGGGCTTCGACGCGGTGGACGTGAGCCCGCTCAGCGAGTCCTGGCGGGTCGAGCGCGATCGCCCGGCCTATGTGGTGCGGCAGGACGCCGAGGAGCTGCGCGCGAACCTGGCGCGAGCGAACCGCCTCCCCTGATCCGCCCGCCCCGGTGGCGGCGCGAGGGCCGGCCGCCCCGGGGGAACCGCGGACGACGCACAGGGCGCCCTTCCCGGAGGAAGGACGCCCTGTGCGTGGTGCTGGCGGGTGCTGCGCGGGCAGCGGCCGATCAGCGGTAGGTCACGAAGGAGGGGTTGCCCCAGATGGTGCGCTCGGAGACGGAGCCCTTGGAGGAGCCCGCGTCGACGACCTTGTTGTTGCCGGCGTAGATGCCGATGTGGCCGGGCCACACGACGAGGTCGCCGGGCTGGGCCTGGGACTGCGAGATCCGGGTGCCGCCGTGGGCCTGCTTGCTGGAGCTGTGGGGCAGGTCGATGCCGAACTGGCCGTACACGTACTTCACCAGGCCGGAGCAGTCGAAGCCGCTGGGCGAGCTGCCGGCCCAGTCGTAGTCCACGCCGATGTACTGGCGGGCCGCGTCGACGATGGAGCCGCCGCTGGTGGACTTCGAGGAGGAGGCCTCGGCCTCGGCGGAGGAGTCCGAGGAGCTCACGGACACGCCGCCGGAGAGGGAGCCGCGGGTCTCGGGGCCGACACGGCCGTCGACCTGCAGGTCGTTCTCGTCCTGGTAGGCGCGGACGGCGGCGTCGGTCTTCGGGCCGAACTTGCCGTCGACCTCGAGGTTGGCGCCCTCGTCGTTCAGCAGGGACTGCAGCGCCTCGACACGCTCGCCGCTCTTGCCCTTGTAGAGGGTCTTGGTGGAGGACAGCAGGGTGGAGACCTGCGCCTGGTCGGGCGCGGTGGTCGAGACCTCGGTCGCGGTGAGCTCGGCGGGGGCCGGGGCGGCCGGCGCCGCGGGGGCGGCGGAGGCGCTCTGCGCGGCGAAGGCGGAGCCGACGACGACGGTGCCCAGCATGGCTGCGCCACCGATGCCCTTGTAGGCGAAGCGGGTGGCACCGTTGCGGGCGCGGCCGGCGGCTCGGTGGGTGTTGTGCTTGGTCATGTCTGCGGTGTTCCTTCTCTGTCGTCCGCGGGGAGGCGGGCAGTCCTGCGTCACGTATGCGTCTGGTCCTGGGCGGTGCCTCGCGTCGGAGGGACGGGGCGCCCGCTGTCGTTCGACAACGCTATGAGCCCGCGAGCGCCGTGCCAACCGCTGTGAACCGACCGTGCAGGGTTCTTGACCAACGCTTTAGTCGCGTTGACATTTTTCGGTCCTGGCAGGTGATCGGCCGCACTCGGCTTGCCCTCTCCTGACGAATCGGACGCTCCGGACATGACGGAGGCCACCGCCCCGGGACGAGATGCCCCGGGGGCGGTGGCCGGATAGAGGGAGGGCTCCTGCGGCGGCGCCCTCTGCCGTTCAGCCGCCCGCTGCGGCCCAGCCGCCTGCTGCAGTCCAGACGCCCGCTGCGGCTCAGGCGCCGGCGGAGAGCACCGCGGCCGCCAGGGCCTCCGGGTCGGTCTCCTCGCCCAGCAGGGCGACCAGGGCCCGCACCCGGGCTCCGTCCTCGGCGAGCGCCGCCGCGGCGGCGATCTCCTCGGCGCGCGGGTCGGCGATCCGGTGGCCCGCCCGGGAGCGGGCGGTGACCCAGTCGGTCCAGGCGCGCACGGCGGCGACGCCCGCCGGGGAGCGCCCGGGACCGCCGCGCTCGGCGATCACCGGCAGGATCCGCACGCGCAGCTTCTCGGAGCCGTCGGCCGCGATGCGCAGCAGCGCATCGGCCAGCCGCGGGTTCCGGAAGCGGGTGAGCAGGGCCGAGGTGTACTCGTCGAGCTCGGCCTCCGGCAGGTCGAGGGTCGCGCGGGCCTCGGCCCAGACCTCCTCCATCGCCGCGCGCACCGCCGGGTCCGCGACGGCCTGGTCGACACGCTCGTGCCCGGCGAGCTGGCCCGCGTAGGCGAGGAAGGTGTGGGCGCCGTTGAGCAGCCGCAGCTTGCGCCGCTCGTGCAGGGCCACGTCGCCGGTCAGCTGCGCGCCCGCGGCCTCCCAGGCGGGACGCCGGCCGCGGAAGGAGTCCTCCAGGACCCACTCGTGGAAGGGCTCGGTGACGACGGTGGCGCGGTCGTGGAAGCCCAGCCGCGTGCTCGCGAGGGCCATCTCCTCCTCCCCGGCGACCGGGGTGATCCGGTCGACCATGGTGGAGACGACGTCCACGTGGGCGTCGAACCAGTCCCGGGTCCCGGCATCCAGCGCGGCGAGCACGGCCCGGCGCAGCACCTCGCCGTTGCCGACGAGGTTGTCGCAGGAGACCAGGGCGATCGGCTCCTCGACGCCGGCCTCGCGGCGGGCGCGCAGAGCAAGCGCCAGGCGGGCCGGGGCCGATGCCGCCGGGTCGGAGCCGGCCGCGTACCCCTTCTCGGTGATGGTCAGGGTGACCACCGCGGTGGCGGGATCGGCGATCACCCGGCGCAGGGCGCGCAGGTCCTCGGCCGGGAAGGCCTCGTCGATCACGGCGATCTCCTCGACCTCGTCGGTCTCGGGGCCGCGCACCACCAGGCCGTACCGGCCGCCCTGCGCCGTGAGGGTCTGCGCGATGGTCGGGGTGCGGCCGGTGAACGCGGTGACGTCCCAGCCGCCGGCGCGGGCGGTGTAGGCCAGGGTGTGGGCGCGGGCGAAGGCGCCGATGCCGAGGTGGACCAGGCGCGGACGCGGCACCGTGCCGGCGGGGCTCATCGGGCGCCGCCGGGCAGCGTGAAGACCTCGCGGGGATGCTGGGAGGGCAGGGTCTCCGCGAGCGCGGCGGCGTCCTCGATCCGCATGCGGTGCTCCGCGACGAGGCTCGCGAGATGGTGCGCGTCCAGGCGGCGGGACATGTCGTGGCGCGCCGGGATCGAGCAGAAGGCGCGGGTGTCGTCGATGAACCCGCTGGTGCGGGTGTAGCCGATGGTCTCCGAGACGGCCCTGCGGTAGCGCAGGATCGCGTCCGGGGCGTCGATGAACCACCACGGCGCCCCCGCGTAGACGCTCGGGTAGAACCCGGCCAGCGGGGCGATCTCCCGGGAGAAGACGGTCTCGTCGATGGTGAACAGGACCAGCCGGAACCCCTCGGCGAGGCCCACATCGTTCAGCAGCGGGGCGAGGCCGTCGACGAAGGTGACCGCGGTGGGGATGTCGGCGCCCACATCGGCGCCGTACCGCTCGAAGGTGCCCCGGTGATGGTTCCGGTGCACGGCGGGGTGCAGGGTCATGACCAGGCCGTCGTCGGCGGCCATTCGGGCCTGGTCGGCCAGCAGGTGACGGCGCAGGGCGAGGGCGTCGGCCGGGTCGATGGACCCGCCGCGGGCCCGGGCGAACAGGCGTGCCGCATCGGCCTCGTCCAGGCGCGCGGTGCCCACGTCGGCATGGGAGTGGTCCGAGGACACGGCCCCGTGGTCCCGGAAGTACAGGCGGCGCGCCCGCATCGCCGCGGTGAAGCCGGCGTAGTCCCCGGTGTCCACGCCGGCGGCCTCGCCGAGCGCGTCGGCGAGCTGCGCGAAGTCCTCGCGGGCCGGCTCGAGGTACTTGTCCGGGCGGAACGTCGGGACGACCAGCCCGGCGAAGTCCGGGTCGTCGGCCAGGGCCCGGTGCGCCGCCAGATCGTCCGCGGGGTCGTCGGTCGTGGCGAGGACCTCGATGCGGAACTGGTCGAACAGGGCGCGGGGGCGGAACTCGGGGCGCGCCAGCCGCGCGGCGATGTGGTCGTACAGCTCGTCGGCCGTGCCCGGGGTCAGCACCTTCTCGATGCCGAAGACGTCATGGAACTCGTGCTCCATCCACAGGCGCGAGGGCGTGCCGGCGTAGGCGTGCCAGTGCTCGGCCAGCAGGCGCCAGGCCCGCCGGGCATCGGCCTCCTCGAGCGGGCCGCGGCCCACGCCGAGATCCGCGAGGGAGACGCCGCGCGCATGCAGCAGGCGGGTCACGTAGTGGTCGGGGGTGATGAACAGGCTCGTGGGGTCCCGGAAGGGCGTGTCCTCGACCAGCATGGCGGGGTCGACGTGCCCGTGCGGGGAGACGATCGGCTGCGACGCCATGCGTCCGTACAGTTCGCGCGCGATGTCGCGGACCGCCGGGTCGCGGGGCAGAAGGCGGTCCGGATGGGGGACGAAGGCGTCGTTGCTCATGGGCCTCATCATCCGGACGGCGGACGGGCCGGGCATCGTGTTGCCGCAGGTTGCCGGGCCGCGGCCGGCCGTCCCGGGGTCCGGGCGGCCCGTGCCGGGAACCGGACATCTCGGTAGGTTCGGGGCAGGCCCGCGGCGATCGACGAGGCCCGGGCGGTCCGGCGCCCGTGTCCCCCGCAGGTCCGGAGACGAGGCAGGAGCATCATGCAGGAGCAGCGATTCGCGTACGCGGTGAGCGCGCGCACGGCGGTGGGCGGTCTCCTGCTGGGGCTGGTGTTCCTCGGCGCGAGCGGATGGGGGCTCGTGCACGGCTGGGGGATCTCGCTGTACCTGGCGCACTTCGGCGCGGACGTGGCCCGCTGGTTCTATCTCGGCGGAATGGTGCTGGGCCTGGTGCTCCTGCTCGGGTTCCTGCGCCTGGTGCTCGCCGGCCGACGGGAGGTCGTCGTCTCCGCGCAGCGCATCACGGCACCGGCCTCGGAGTCCTCGCGCCGCCTGGTGGAGATCGACCCGGCCGCCATCCGCCGGATCACGATGCGGTCCTCCCAGGGCGTGCACTCCGCGATCATCACGCATCGGGGCAGGACGGTGCGCCTGCGCAGCCCGCACTTCGCCAGCCACGGGCACTTCCTGGCCTGCCTCGACGCCATCGAGGACGCCCGCTCCCTCGCCGCCGGGGAGAGCCCCGGCCGCTGAGCGGCGGCGAGGACTGCCCGGACGGTGCGCCGTCCCGCAGCGCCGCCGCGGCGGCTCAGACCTGCCGCGGGCCCGAGGAGCCGCGCGGCACCAGCCGCACCGGCAGCGCGCCCTCCACCGGCAGCCGGATCGAGGAGGGGTTCTCGATCCGGCGGGTCAGGCGCTCCACCGCGGCACGGCCCTGCGCGCGCTTGGGCGAGACCACGGTGGTCAGGCCCCCGCCCACCAGCCGCGCCAGCGGGATGTCGTCGTGGCCGATCACCGACAGCTCCTGCGGGACCTGCACCCCGGCCCGCAGCGCGGAGACCAGGAACCCCAGGGCGATCAGGTCGTTGTAGCAGATCACGGCGTGGGGCAGCTCCCCGCGCAGCTCGTCGAAGGCCTCCTCGCCGCCGCTGGCCGTGGGGATGAACGGGCCCCGCCGCCGGATGCTCATGCCCCGCGCCCGCGCCTCGAGGCGTGCCGCCCGCCAGCGCTCGCTGTCCGACCACGAGTTCACGGGACCGGCGACGTAGACGACCTCGCGCACGCCCTGCTCGTCCAGGTGCGCGATGACCTGCGCCATCCCGTGCTCGTAGTCCGGGGTCAGGGAGTCCAGCCCGGCCACCCGGCGGTTCAGGACCAGCACCGGCAGGCGCTTGGTCATCTGCGCGAGCGCCGCATCGGACAGCCGGGAGCCGGCGAGGATGAACCCGTCGACGATCTCCAGCGCCCGCTCCAGGCCGCGGCGCTCACGGGTCTCGTCCTCCGAGGAGTCCACGAGCAGCAGCAGGTAGTCGAGGTCGTGGGCGGCCTCGCGCATGCCGGCGACGAGCTCGGCGAAGAAGGGGTTGGTGATGTCGGGGATCTCGATCGCGAGCCGATGCTGCTGCCCCTCGCGCTCCTGGAGATCCGGGACCTCGGTGCGGTAGCCGAGGGTCTTCGCGGAGGCCATCACCTTCGCGTGGGTCGCGGCGCTGACCCGGCCGGGGCGGGAGAAGGCGCGCGAGACGGTGCTGGGGGCCACGCCCGCGTGCGCGGCGACGTCGTAGATCGTCACCCGATGCTCCGCCATCCGCTCCGCCTCCCTGCGCTCGCGCCCACCGCCTGGGCGAACACCCCCAGAAGGATATGCAACTGCTGGCAACCCGTGGTGCGCGGGGCACCAGGCGGACACAATCCCGCTATCAGCCGATGCTGCCTGTCATCCCCGCTCGGAAGGAGCGCCCCCGCCATGGCCACGATCGAGAAGGTCGACGTCCTCATCACCAACCCCACCCGGAACTTCGTCACCCTCAAGGTGACGACCTCGGACGGGGTCACGGGCCTGGGGGATGCGACGGTGAACGGGCGCGAGCTGTCGGTCGCCTCCTACCTGCGCGATCACGTCGCCCCGATCCTCATCGGCCGGGACCCCGAGCAGATCGAGGACACCTGGCAGTACCTGTACCGGGGCGCGTACTGGCGCCGCGGACCGATCACCATGGCCGCGATCGCCGCGGTCGACGTCGCCCTCTGGGACATCAAGGGCAAGACCGCCGGCAAGCCGGTCTACCAGCTGCTGGGCGGCGCGGTGCGGCGCGGCCTGCTCGCCTACGGCCACGCCTCGGGTGCGGAGCTGCCGCAGATCTTCGACTCGATCCGCGAGCACCAGGAGGAGGGCTACCGGGCGATCCGCGTGCAGACGGCGGTGCCCGGCCTGGGCCAGGTGTACGGCGTCGCCGCCGCCGGGGCGACCGCGGCGGGCCGCTACGACTACGAGCCCGCCCGCCCCGGCCTGCGGCCGACGGAGGAGACCTGGGACACCCGCGCCTACATGCGCCACCTGCCGACGGTGTTCGAGGCCGTCCGGGCGGAGTTCGGCCCGGAGATCCCGCTGTTGCACGACGGCCATCACCGCATGACGCCGAACCAGGCGGGCCAGCTGGGCCGGGCGCTGGAGCCCTACGACCTGTTCTGGCTGGAGGACTGCACCCCGGCGGAGAACCAGGAGGGCCTGCGCCGGGTGCGCTCGATGACCACCCAGCCGCTCGCGATCGGCGAGATCTTCAACACCATCTGGGACTACCAGACCATCATCTCCGAGCAGCTGATCGACTACGTGCGCTCGGCCGTGACGCACACCGGCGGCATCACGCACCTGAAGAAGATCATGGACTTCGCCTCGGTCTACCAGATCAAGTCCGGCTTCCACGGCCCGACCGACATCTCCCCCGTCGGCCAGGCGGCGGCGCTGCACCTGGGGCTGGCGATCCACAACTTCGGCATCCAGGAGTACATGCGCCACAGCGACGAGACGCTCTCCGTCTTCGAGACCTCGTACACCTGGCAGGACGGCCTGCTGCACCCGGGCGACACCCCCGGCCTCGGCGTCGAGTACCACGAGGACGCCGGCGCCTCCTACGAGTACTCGCCGGCATACCTGCCGGTCAACCGCCTGTCCGACGGGACCATGCACGACTGGTGAACCCCCGGGGCCGATGCCCGGCTCCCGATGTTCCGGGGGCCGATGCCCCGGGGGCCGATGCCCCGACCGCCCTCCCCTCGGAGCAGCAGGACGCCCCGCCATCCCGTGGCGGGGCGTCCTGCTGCTCCGGGGCGATGGCGCTGGCTCAGGTCGGCTCCTCGTGCCACTCGCTGTCGGGGACCCCGTTGACCTCTTCGTGGCCCTCCGGGAGGTCGAAGCGCTGCGCCGTGAGACCGCGGGGCACCAGGCCGAACCCCTGCCAGTGCATCTCCATGGGCGACTGGTCCTCGTCCCGGGGCACGTGGTGGAAGCCGACCGCGACCCAGGAGACGACGTCGTCCAGCGGCTCGCCCTGGCCCTCGGCGACGAAGTCGGGGACCCCGTCGCCGCAGGGGCCGTCGTTCTTCACCGCGTAGATCTGGCAGTCATCGGCGTTGGTGAACGCGACGTCGTAGCCGGCGCCGGCATCGTGCACATGCGCCCCGTCCTGCGTCTGCTCGTCGACGAACGTGAAGGAGTCGGTGCCGGCCAGATCGATCTCGTAGGAGATCGGGCGCCCGTCCTCGTTCAGGACCTCCGGGTTCAGCACCCGCCACCAGCGCCGCTCCTGCCAGTCGGCGGTGGTGGGATGCTCGAGACGGGTCAGGGATCCCGCGATGATGGGGGCGTTCTCCCCCATCTCGCCGGTGGGCTCGGCGTCGTACTGCTCGACCTGCATGCCGCTCGGGCCGCCGAGCGCCCAGTCGACCCGCCACACGGCGTTGTGGGAGTGGCTGGTGGCGTGCTCGTCCTGGCCGATGTCGGATCCGTGGTCCGCGTCGCTGTAGTCCACCGGCGAGAGGTCGCCGGTGGCGCCCAGCTGCACGTCGATGGAGCCGTCAGCGCCGAAGGTGTACTCGGTGAGGTACTCGTACCAGCCGACCCGCGAGACCGTGAACAGCTGCAGGTCGGTGCGGCGGGCCGCCGCCGGCGCCACCCGGTCGCTCGAGTGGTAGGCGACTCCGCCGTCGACGACGCTCGAGCACAGCACCTCGCGCCGCTCGGTCTTGCCGTAGGTGCCGTCGCCGATGTTGGGGATGTCGAAGGACAGCCTGTCCCCCGGGCAGACGTCCTCGCCGAGGGTCTTCATCTTGATGCCGCCGAAGCCGGCCTCGGTGATGTCGTACGTGTTGCGGCCGCCGTCGTCGTAGGGCACCTCGAGCTGGGAGATCGACAGCGTGTCGATGAGGCTGATCGGCTCGGCGCCGGGCGGCGTGATGTGGATGTTCGAGAGGACCAGACCGAGGTCGGGGTCGATCGACGAGCACAGGGACCAGGTGGCCCCGCTGGAGAGCACCTGGTCCAGGCGCTGCGCGCCGTCCTCACAGGTGATGTCCGCGGGGGCGGCCGATGCGGTCCCGGTGGGTGCGGCGGGCCCCTGCTGCGGGCGCTCCCAGGGACGCGTGAGACCGAGGGTGATGCACAGGGCGAGGACGACCGCACCGGCGATCGCGATCCTCGGCCAGGTCACGAATCGTGTCATGTCACCAGAATTCTTCGTCCGATAGGGATCCACCATGCCGCGATGCGATGGCGAGGGCCTGCGAAGCATTCTCGGCGGCCCGTGCCACGTTATCACCCGACGTGCCGGGCATTGCTGTCAGCGTCGCGGCCGAGGGACGGTTGACCTGGCCCGATGTCCTTCGCGGGCATCCGGGCCGGGGGGTGGGACGGGCCGGCAGCGGCGCGTGGTCCCGGGGGTCCGCACAGAGAAAGGTGGCGACCCGCTCTCGCGGGCCGCCACCTTTCCTGGGGCTACTGGACGATCAGCTCTCGTCCGTTCCCATGCCGCGGTTGCGGGCGATGAGGAACAGGGAGCCGACGATCATGAAGATCGCGCCGACGCCTGCGAGCGGAAGGAGCTCAGCACCGGTGCGGGGGAGCTTGCCCCACCCGCCCTTGTTGTCCGAGCCGTTCCCGGAGCCGTTGCCGGATCCGTTCCCGTTGCCGTTGCCGGAGCCGTTGCCGTTCCCGCCGTTGCCGCCGTTCCCGTTGCCGTTCCCGCCGTCACCGCCGTTCCCGCCATTGCCGCCGTTCCCGCCGTTTCCGCCGTTCCCGCCGTTTCCGCCGTTCCCGTTGCCATCGCCATCGCCATCGCCATCGCCATCGTCGTCACCGGCGGTGACCTCGAGCGGAGCGCTGACCTGGGCGCCGTTGGCGTCCGTGGCGACGATCGCGTAGCCGGTGCCGGCTGCGGCACCGCCCGGGACGGTCACCACGGTGCCGTCGGGGATGTTGCCGTCGGCGTCGGTGGTCACCGTGACCGCAGCGCCCAGGGCGTTGCCGTCAGGATCGACCAGCTGGAGCGAGACCTCGGTGTTCGGCAGCCAGCCGCCGGAGGTCACCGCGGAGTCGTCACCGGCCTTGACCGGCGAGCCGGCCTCGATGGTCGGTGCGTACACCTCGATGGTGTCCTCGCCGGCGTTGCCGTCGGCGTCGGTCACCGTCACGGTGTACTGACCGGCTGCGGCATCCGCCGGGATCGGCACCGCGGTGCCGGCCGGGATGGAGCCGTCCTCGTCGGTGGTCACCACGATCGGGTCGCCCACGGGGTTGCCCTCGGGGTCGACCAGCTGCACGGTCACCTCGCTGCCCGGGGCCCATCCGGTGGAGACCACATCGGACTCACCACCCGCGGGGACCGGGGACTCGACCTGGACCACCGGAGCGATGGTCCCGGCCTCGACGACCTCGAGCGGTGCGCTGACCCGCGCGCCGTTCGCATCGGTGCCGACCACGGAGTAGTCGGTGCCCGGGGCCGCGTCCTCCGGCACGGACACCATGGTGCCCATCGGGACGTTGCCGTCGGCATCGGTGGTCACCGCGACCGCGTCACCCAGGGGCTCGCCCGAGGGATCGGTCAGCTGCAGCGAGACCTCGGAGTTCGGCAGCCAGCCGGAGGAGGTCACCGGGGTCTGCCCACCGGCCGCGACCGGCGAGCCGGCCTCGATCGAGGGAGCGTAGACCTCGATGGTGTCCTCGCCGCCGTTGCCGTCGGGGTCGGTCACCGTCACGGTGTACTCGCCGGGTCCGGCATCGGCCGGGACGGGCACCGAGGTGCCGGCCGGGACGTCGCCGTTCTCGTCGGTGGTCACCACGACCGGGTCGCCCACGGGGTTGCCCTCGGGGTCGACCAGCTGCACGGTCACCTCGGTGCCGGGGGCCCAGCCGCCGGAGGTCACCTCGGACTCACCG
Source organism: Brachybacterium phenoliresistens (assembly GCF_000576425.1). Lineage (GTDB taxonomy): Bacteria > Actinomycetota > Actinomycetes > Actinomycetales > Dermabacteraceae > Brachybacterium > Brachybacterium phenoliresistens. The sequence continues at coordinate 132,018 of NZ_KK069995.1, forward strand.
CCGGCAGGAACCGGCGAGGAGGCGTCGACGACCGGTGCCACGGACCCGGCCTCGAGGACCTCGAGCGGGGCGCTGGCGTTCGCGCCGTTCGCATCGGTGCCCACGATGGCGTAGTCCGCTGCAGGAGCGGCGTCCTCGGGGACCGCCACGGCGGTGCCGTCGGGGATGCGGCCCTCGGCGTCGGTCGTGACCACGACCGGGTCGCCCACCGGATCACCCTCGGGGCTGGTCAGCTGCAGCGTCACCTCGGACTCCGGCAGCCAGCCGGTCGAGGTCACCGGGGACTCGCCACCGGCCGCGACCGGGGACTGCGCCTCGAGCTGCGGGGCGTAGACCTCGATGGTGTCCTCGCCGCCGTTGCCGTCGGGATCGGTCACCACCACGGTGTAGTCGCCGGGGATCGCGTCCTCGGGGATGTGCACCACGGTGTCGGCCGGGATGTCGCCGTTCTCGTCGGCGATCACGGTGATCGGGTCGCCCACGGGGTTGCCCTCGGGGTCGGTCACCACGATCGTGACCTCGGTGCCGGGCTCCCAGCCGCCGGAGTCCACGTCGGCATCGCTGCCGGCCGGGACCGGGGACTCGACCTCGACGGTCGGGTCGACGGTGCTCGCCTCGGTGACCTCGAGCGGTGCGGTGACGTTCGCGCCGTTCGCATCGGTGCCGACGATCGCGTAGTCGGTGCCGGGTGCGGCATCGGCCGGGATCGGCACGACGGTGCCCTCGGGCAGGTTGCCCTCGGGGTCGGCGGTCACGGTGACCGGGTCGCCCAGGGGGTTGCCGTCAGGATCGGTGAGCTGCAGCGTCACCTCGGAGTCCGGCAGCCAGCCGGTCGAGGTCACCGGGGACTCGCCGCCCGCCGGGGCCGAGCCGGCCTCGAGCTGGGGAGCGTAGACCTCGATGGTGTCCTCGCCGGTGTTGCCGTCGGGATCCGAGGCCGTGACCGTGTACTCGCCGGGCGCGGCGTCGGCCGGGATCGGCACCACGGTGCCGGCCGGGACGTCGCCGTTCTCGTCGGTCGTGACCGTGATCGGGTCGCCCACCGGGTTCCCCTCGGGATCGGTCAGCTGGAGCGTGACCTCGGAGCCGGGGGCCCAGCCGCCGGAGGTCACGTCCGAGTCGCCACCGGCCGGGACCGGGGACTCGACCTGGAGCTGCGGGGCGATGGTTCCGGCCTCGAGCACCTCGAGAGGTGCCTGGGCGGTGGCGCCGTTGGCGTCGGTGCCGACCACGGAGTAGTCCGGACCGGGGGTCGCGTCCTCGGGGACCGGCAGCAGCGTCCCGTCGGGGACGTTGCCGGCCTCGTCGGTCGTCACCGTCACCGGGTCACCCAGGGGTGCACCGGAGGGATCGGTGAGCTGCAGCGACACCTCGGAGCTGGGCAGCCAGCCGGAGGAGGTCACCGGGGTCTCGCCACCGGCCGCGACCGGCGAACCGGCCTCCAGCACGGGAGCGTAGACGTCGATGGTGTCCTCACCGGAGTTGCCGTCGGCATCCGACGCGGTGACGGTGTACTGGCCCGCGGGGGCGTCCGCCGGGACCGGCACGACCGTGCCCGCCGGGACGTCGCCGTTCTCGTCGGTCGTGACCGTGACCGGGTCGCCCACCGGGTTGCCCTCGGCGTCGGCCAGCTGGACGGTCACCTCGGAGCCGGGGGCCCAGCCGCCGGAGGTCAGCGTGGACTCGCCACCGGCCGGAACCGGCGAGGAGGCGTCGACCTGCGGAGCGACCGTTCCGGCCTCGAGCACCTCGAGAGGTGCCTGGGCGGTGGCGCCGTTGGCGTCGGTGCCGACCACGGAGTAGTCCGGGCCGGGCGTCGCGTCCTCGGGAACCGGCAGCAGCGTCCCGTCGGGAACGTTGCCCGCCTCGTCGGTGGTCACGGCGACCGGATCGCCGACGGGGTTGCCGTCGGGGTCGGTCAGCTGCAGCGACACCTCGGAGCTGGGCAGCCAGCCCGAGGACGTCACCGGGGTCTCGCCACCGGCCGCGACCGGCGAGCCGGCCTCCAGCACGGGAGCGTAGACGTCGATGCTGTCCTCACCCGAGTTGCCCTCGGGGTCGCTGGCCGTGACCGTGTACGCGCCGGCCGGAGCATCGGCCGGGATCGGCACCACGGTGCCGGCCGGGAGATCGCCGTTCTCGTCCGCGGTCACCACGACCGGGTCGCCCAGGGGCGCTCCGGAGGGATCGGTGAGCTGGACGGTGACCTCGGAGCCGGGGGCCCAGCCGCCGGAGGTCAGCGTGGACTCGCCGCCGGCGGGAACCGGCGAGGAGGCGTCGACCTGCGGGGCGATGGTGCCGGCCTCGAGCACCTCGAGGGGTGCCTGGGCGGTGGCGCCGTTGGCGTCGGTGCCGACCACGGAGTAGTCCGGACCGGGCGTCGCGTCCTCGGGAACCGGCAGCAGCGTCCCGTCGGGGACGTTTCCGGCCTCGTCGGTGGTCACCGCGACCGGATCGCCGACGGGCGAGCCGTCCGGCGCCGTGAGCTGCAGCGACACCTCGGAGCTGGGCAGCCAGCCGGAAGACGTCACCGGGGTCTCGCCACCGGCCGCGACCGGCGAACCGGCCTCGAGCACGGGAGCGTAGACGTCCACAGGGGCCTCGGCGGAGTTGCCGTCGGCGTCGGTGCCGGTGACCGTGTACGCGCCGGCCGGGGCATCGGCCGGGACCGGCAGCATGGTGCCTGCCGGGATCGCGCCGGTGTCATCGGTCGTGACCGCCACCGGATCGCCCACCGGAGCACCGGAGGGATCGACCAGCTGGACGGACACCTCGGAGGCCGGAGCCCAGCCGCTCGAGGCCACCTCCGTCTCGCCACCGGCCGGGACCGGGGACGTCGCCTCGATCACCGGGGCGATGGTGCCGGCCTCGGTCACCTCGAGGGGTGCCTGGGCGGTGGCGCCGTTGGCGTCGGTGCCGACCACGGAGTAGTCCGGGCCGGGGGTCGCATCCTCGGGGACCGGGATGACGGTGCCGTCGGGGACGTTGCCGGCCTCGTCGGTGGTCACCGCGACCGGGTCGCCGACGGGCGAGCCGTCGGGGGCCGTGAGCTGCAGCGACACCTCGGAGCTGGGCAGCCAGCCCGAGGAGGTCACCGGGGTGTCATCGCCCGCGGCGACCGGCGAGCCGGCCTCCAGCACGGGGGCGTAGACGTCCACAGCGGCCTCGGCGGAGTTGCCGTCGGCATCGGTGCCCGTGACGGTGTAGGCACCCGCCGGGGCATCGGCCGGGACCGGCAGCATCGTGCCGGCCGG
>NZ_KK069996.1 GCF_000576425.1 Brachybacterium phenoliresistens
GGCGGGGGAGCCGTCCGCCGCATCGGCCGGCGGGCCCCGACCCGGCGCCCGACGGCGCCTGGTGAGCACCTCCCTGTTCGACCGGGGACGCACCGCGGCGAGCGCCCCCTCGGAGCCGCAGCGCGCCGCGGACGCGGCGGATCCCGCGCCGGAGCCCGCGCCCCCGCACGGCCCGGAGACGCCTCCGGAGCCCGAGGACGAGGAGCCCGGAGCCATCACGCTGGTCGCCCCGATCGAGGAGGGCGACGATGCGCCGGCTCCGACGCCGAGGCCGCGCCGCCCCGCCCCCGCGGGACCCCTCACGCCCCCCGCCCGGACTCCCGCACCCGCCCCCGCCCCGGCCGCGACGCCGCCCCCGGCCCCTGCCGCAGAGCCGGCGCAGGAGGCCGCCGGGCACCCGGCGCAAGCCTCCCCGGATCTGGAGGCCACCGGCACCTACGACGTGCTGTTCGGCCCGACGGTGCACCGCCGGATCGAGGACGCCGCGATCCGCATCGGCGACGAGAGCGCGGAGGAGCCGCACGAGGCGACCTCCGCCGCCGGGGCGACGGCATCCCAGGAGCTGGGGGAGGGCTCCCCGGCGCCCGAGCCGGAGGAGGAGCCCGCCGCCTCGGCGCCCTCCGCCGCGGGCCCCGCCTCGGCGGCGATCGGCGACTTCATCGACTGGGTGCCCGGAGTGGGCCGCGAGGCGCCCGAGATCGCACGCACGGCCGCCCGACGCGCCGCAGGACCTGCCGCGGCGGCTCCGCAGGGCCAGCCCGCCTCCCCGCAGGTCCGCGTCGCCGAGCGCCCGCAGCCGCCGCGGCCCGCGCCGGCCCCGATCGCGCAGGATCCCGCTCCCGCTCCCGGGCCTGCGGCAGCGCCCGCGGCAGCGGCAGCACCCGCGCCAGCGCCTGCGGCAGCGCCCATGGCAGCGGCAGCATCCACGCCCGCGCCCGCGGCAGCACCCGCCCCTGCGTCTGCGCCCCCGCCCGCGATGCCTCGCCGCGGGGAGCCGGCGCCCCCGCCGCGACCGCAGCAACCGGCGCCCGGAGCCCCGGCGCACCCGGCATCGCCGCGCCAGGCTCCCCGCGGGCAGAGGGCGACCGCCTCGTCGGCGCCCGTGCTGCTGTCCGGGCTGCTCTGCGACGCCGGGCACGCCAACCCGCCGGAGCTGTCGACCTGCCGCGCCTGCGGGCGACCGCTGGCCGGCCCGGTGCGCTCCGTGCCGCGCCCCGCCCTGGGCCGCATCGAGCTGAGCACGGGGGAGAGCTTCCGGCTGGACCGCTCCGCGATCATCGGCCGCAAACCGCGCGCCTCCCGCGTCAGCGGGCGCGAGGTGCCGCAGCTGATCACCGTGCCGAGCCCGCAGCAGGACATCTCCCGGTCGCATCTCGAGCTGCGCCTGGAGGGCTGGCACGTGGTCGCCCTGGATCTCGGCACCACCAACGGCACCACCCTCCTGCGCGAGGGCACGGTCCCGCGGCGGCTCTCGCCCCACCACGCCGTCATGCTCCAGGACCTGGACATCCTGGACCTGGGCGACGGCGTCCGCCTGCGCATGCGGGAGGCCGGATGAGCACCCGCCCGCCCTCCCCGCATCCCGAGCTTCCCGGGTACCAGTACGAGAAGCTGCTGGGCTCCGGCGGCTTCGCCGACGTGTTCCTGTACCGCCAGTTCCGCCCCCAGCGCCGGGTGGCGATCAAGGTGCTGCTGGCGAACGTCCTGGACGACTCCGTGCGCCGCCAGTTCGACGGCGAGGCGAACGTCATGGCGACCATGTCGACGCATCCCTCGATCGTCACCATCCACACCGCCGACGTCTCCGCCGACCATCGGCCCTACCTGGTCATGGAGTACTGCCCGCGCCCCAACTACGGGGTGCGCTTCCGCAAGGAGCGGATCACCGTGGCGGAGGCGCTGCGGGTGGGCGTGCAGATCGCCGGGGCCGTCGAGACCGCGCACCGCGCCGGGATCCTGCACCGCGACATCAAGCCCGCGAACATCCTGGTGACCGAGTACAACCGGCCCGCGCTGACGGACTTCGGCATCTCGATCGTCGCCGACAGCGGTGAGGACCTCGAGGACAGCCAGGGCATGTCGATCCCCTGGTCGCCGCCGGAGTTCTTCGCGGACCCGCCGCGGGCCGACCAGCGCTCGGACGTCTTCTCCCTCTCGGCGACCGTGTACTCGCTCCTGGCCGGGCGCACCCCGTTCGAGCTGCCGGGACGCCGCAACACCGCCTCCGATCTCATCCACCGCATCTCCTCCGAGCCGCTCGCCCCGCTGCTGCGGCCCGACGTCCCCGAGGCGCTGGACCGCGTGCTGTCGATCGCCATGGCCAAGGACCCGGCGGGCCGCTACGACTCCGCCCTGGCCTTCGGCCGCGCCCTGCAGCAGGTGGAGATGCAGCTGTCCCTGCCCATCACCCAGATGGACGTGCTGGACGACCGCGGGGCACCGGCCCCGGCCGCCGGGCCCGGCGGCGAGGACGACGAGCTGGATGCGCACACCCGGATCCGCAAGGTCGCGACGGTGGACCCGGAGGCGGCGGTGACGGGCCCCCCGGCGCAGTCCGCAGGTCCCGGATCCGCCGGAGCGATGACCTCCCCGCCCTCGGGCCCGGCGGCCGGGGCCATGGCCCCGGCGGGATCGGACCGCTACGCCGCGATCGCCCCGCCGCTCGCCGGCGGCGCCTCCGCCTCCTCCGCCCCGGCCGCCGGGACCGGCGGGGAGGGGGACGCCACGATGCTGCGTCCCGTCGCCCCGCCGCCGTCCCCGGACGCGGGCCCCGCCTCGCCCTCCGGGAGCGCGGCGGAGGGGTCCGGCAGCGCCCGTCGCGTCCCCGCCTGGCCGTTCGTCGCGCTCGCCGGCGTGCTGGTGCTGGTGCTGGGCATCGGAGCGACCATCGCGGTGCGCACGGCGTTCCCGAGCGCGGAGGAGGCCCCGCCGACCGCGGAGATCCAGGACCCCGCCGGCGGCGCCTCGCGGCTCTCCCCGCCGACCGGGGTCACGCTGCAGATCATCGCGGAGGGCCAGGGCCCCGAGCCGGGCAAGGTCAAGGTCTCCTGGACGATGCCCGCGGACATGACCGAGGACGACTACATCCAGCTGACCTGGGTGGAGCTCCCCGACGGGTACGGGCGGTACTCGGCGCCGGTCTACGAGCGGGTCCATCAGTCCCGGGTGATCGCCCTGCCGCCCAACCAGCCCGGCGCCTGCCTCGCGGTGCGGACCATCAACGACTCCGGCGGGGCGAGCGCCCCGGAGACCGTCTGCCTGTCCGGGGAGACATGACCGGGGGCACGGGGCGGGCGGGACGGGCCCGGCGAGGGCGCCGGGCGGCGCACCCCGCACACATCATCGGATCGAGAGTGCCCACGGGGCGCGCAGAAGGAGGCGAGGAGCATGGCATCGACGATCTCCGTCGAGTACTGCGGTGAATGGTTCCGGGTCGGGGAGGGCGACGAGCTGACCATCGGCCGCGAGGCCGATCTGAGCGTCGACGAGGACAACCCCTTCCTGCACCGGAAGTTCCTCTCGATCGTGCAGGTCGACGCGCTGTGGTGGCTGGTGAACATCGGCTCGCGGCTGTCGGCGACCGTCACCGACGGCACCGGGTCGATGCAGGCATGGCTCGCGCCCGGAGCCCGCCTCCCGCTCGTCTTCGACGAGACGAAGGTCGTCTTCACCGCCGGCCCCACCACCTACGAGCTGTCCGTGCACGCGGAGTCGCCCGAGTTCGAGCGGACCCTCAGCGCGAACGATCCGGTGGGGGAGACGACCGTCGGATCGGTCGCCCTCACCGAGAGCCAGAAGCTGCTGATCCTGGCGCTGGCCGAGCCGATGCTCACGCGCGACGGGACCGGCATGAGCGCCGTGCCGACGTCCGCGCAGGCCGCGGACCGCCTCGGCTGGCAGCGCACCAAGTTCAACCGCAAGCTCGACAACGTCTGCGACAAGCTCGACCGGCTCGGGGTGCGGGGCCTGCGCGGCGGGCCCGGCAAGCTCGCCAGCAACCGGCGCGCCCGCCTGGTCGAGCACGCCGTCTTCTCCCGCCTGGTCACGGCGGAGGACCTGCCCCTGCTGGACCGGGCCCCGGCCGACGTCGACGAGGACTGACCGCCGGCCGCCGCGCACGCCGCGACCCACCCCACGGACGAGGACTGACCTGCCCCCATGCGCATCAAGCTCACCCTGCGCCGCCCCGAGGACCGCCTCACCGACCTCGAGGTCACGGCCGATGCCACCGCGACGGTGGCCGACGTCGCCGAGGCGCTCTACCGCGCGGACCCCCTCCGGGCGGGCGCCGAGTTCCCCGAGGGGCTGACCCTGCAGGTCCAGGACCCCGGCGCGGGGCCCGGAGCCGGCGGGGTGCGGTCCCTGGACCGCACCGTCGACCTGATCCAGGCGGGGCTGCGCTCCGGCAGCGTCGTCTCCATCGCCCGCTCCAGCTCCGAGTACGAGACCCGGGCCGAGTCCCGCGGCGCGGCGGTGGCGCTGCTGCGCGTCCTGTCCGGGCCCGAGACCGGTCGCGAGTTCCCGCTGCCCAGCGGCTCCAGCGTGGTGGGCCGCGAGGGCGATGTGGACATCCGGATCGCCGACCCGATGCTTTCCAAGCGCCATGCCCGCATCAACGTCGCCGAGACCGTCGAGATCGTGGACCTGCAGTCCTCCAACGGCGTGGTCATCGGCGGGGAGCGGGTCCAGCGCGCGGCCATCGGCCCGGCCGACACGGTGCTGATCGGCGGGACGACCTTCGCGATCGTGTCCCTGCAGCGGATGGGCGGCACCGCCCCCAGCTCGCCGGTGGTCGAGTTCAACCGGGCGCCCCGCGTGGTGCCCCGCTTCCCCTATCGGCCGCTCAAGGCGCCCACCCCGCCCAAGGAGCCCCAGCCCCAGGCGTTCCCGGTCTTCCTGATGTTCGCGCCGCTGATCATGGGCGGCTTCATGTTCGCGATGACCGGCAGCCCGTTCTCGCTGATGTTCGTCTTCATGATGCCGATGATGGCGACCGCCGCGTATCTCAACCGGCGCCTGCAGAACAAGCGCCAGCTCGAGCGGCAGATCAAGAACTTCGAGGAGGGCCTGGCCTCGCTGCGCCGCCGCATCACCGAGGCGCAGGACGTGGAGAGGTCCGTGCGCCTGGCGGAGAACCCTGCGGCGGCCGCGACCGTCGACGCGGCCTTCCGGCTGGGCCGGCTGCTGTGGACGCACCGCCCCGAGCACCACCAGTTCGCCTCGGTGCGCCTGGGCATCGGGATCGCGGAGTCCAGGGTCGGCATCGACATGCCGGGGGAGAACGACGCCATCCCGAAGTACTGGGACCAGCTCGAGGATCTCCACGAGGAGTACCGCACCCTCGCCGGCGTGCCGATCGTCGCCGAGCTGCGCTACGCCGGGAACATCGGCGTGGCCGGCAGCGGCGAGGAGGCCGACGGCGTCGCCCGCGGCATCGTCACCCAGCTGTTCGGCCTGCACTCGCCGGCCGATGTCGCGATCGCGGCGATCACCTCCCGCTCCTCGCGGGAGTCATGGCACTGGCTGAAGTGGCTGCCGCACACCTCCAGCCCGCACTCCCCGCTGCCCGGCGACCATCTGGCCGACACCCCCGGCCGCGGCTCCTCGCTGCTCTCGCGGATCGAGGAGCTCATCGAGCAGCGCGGCGGCGGCGCGCCCGCCTCCCTGCGCACCCCGATGAGCCCGGACGTCACCCAGGAGCCGCCGGTCCCGCCGGAGCCGCAGACCCCCTCCCTGGTGGTGATCATCGAGGACGACGCCCCGGTGGACCGGGCCCGCCTGGTGCGCGTGGCCGAGCGGGGGCCCGACGTGGGCGTGCACGTCATCTGGTGCGCGGCCAACGTCCTGGCCCTGCCGGCCGCCTGCCGCACCTACATCGCCGTGGAGGAGGCCGTCGAGGGCGCCGGCGCCGGCCACGTGCGCCTGGGCGAGCAGTTCTACCCGGTGTCGGTGGAGACCGTCTCGGTCGAGGTCGCCGCCGGGGTCGCCCGGCACCTGTCGCCGGTGATCGACGCGGGCGTGCCCGTGGACGACGACTCCGACCTCCCGCGCGCGATCTCGTACCTCAAGCTCTCGGGCATGGCCATGGCCGAGCAGCCCGGTGCGGTGATCGAGCGCTGGAAGGAGAACAGCTCCCTGACCCCGCGCGACGGCTCCGAGCCGGTGCGGCGCAAGCACGATGCGGACCTGCGCGGGCTCATCGGCCACAACGGGCAGGACACCTTCCACCTGGACCTGCGCACCCAGGGCCCCCACGCTCTGGTCGGCGGCACCACCGGCGCCGGCAAGTCCGAGTTCCTGCAGGCCTGGGTGATGGGCATGGCCACCGCGCACAGCCCCGACCGGGTGACCTTCCTGTTCGTGGACTACAAGGGCGGCGCCGCCTTCGCCGACGCGGTCACCCTCCCGCACGCGGTGGGCCTGGTCACCGACCTGTCCCCGCATCTGGTGCGCCGCGCGCTCACCTCGCTGCGGGCCGAGCTGCACTACCGCGAGCACCTGCTGAACCGGAAGAAGGCCAAGGACCTCGTCTCCCTCGAGCGCACCGGCGACCCGGAGGCCCCGCCGAGCCTGATCATCATCGTCGACGAGTTCGCGGCCCTGGCCAAGGAGATCCCCGAGTTCGTCGACGGCGTCGTGGACGTCGCCGCCCGCGGCCGCTCGCTGGGCCTGCACCTGATCCTGGCCACGCAGCGTCCCGCCGGCGTCATCAAGGACAACCTGCGCGCCAACACCAACCTGCGCATCGCGCTGCGCATGGCCGACGAGGCCGACTCCAAGGACATCCTGGGCGACGTGATGGCCGCCCACTTCGACCCCGGCATCCCCGGGCGCGCCGCCGCGAAGACCGGGCCGGGGCGCATCGCCACCTTCCAGACCGGGTACGCCGGAGGCTGGACCACGCACGAGCCCGAGCGCGCCCGCATCGACATCGTCGAGAAGGACTTCGGCACCGGCGAGCAGTGGGACATCCCCGCGCCGCCGACGGCCGCGGTCACCGACCCCGGCCCCAACGACATCTCCCGGATGGTCCGCACCATCCGGGCCGCCGCCCAGGAGGCCGGGATCCCCGCGCCGCGCAAGCCCTGGCTGTCCGAGCTGGCGCAGGCCTACGACCTCTCGCGCCTGCCCTCGCGCCGCACCGACGAGGACCTCCTCATCGGGGTCATGGACGTGCCCGAGGACCAGGCCCAGCCGACCGTCTCCTACCTGCCCGACCGCGACGGGAACATGGCGATCTACGGCACCGGCGGCTCCGGCAAGTCGACGACCCTGCGCACCATCGCGATCTCGGCGGCATCGACCGTGCGCGGCGGGCCCGTCCAGGTGTACGGCCTGGACTTCGGGGCCTCCGGCCTGTCGATGCTCGAGGAGCTCCCGCACGTGGGCTCGATCATCTCCGGGGACGACGAGGAGCGCGTGATCCGCCTGCTGCGGACCGTGCGCGGCATCGTCGACGAGCGCTCGCGCAGCTTCTCGGAGGTCCGGGCCGGCAGCGTCGCCGAGTACCGGGAGCTCGCGGGCAGGCCCGAGACCCCGCGCATCCTGCTGCTCGTGGACGGCATGGCCTCCTTCCGCGAGGCCTACGACTTCTCCAACCTCTCGAAGTGGTTCACGACCTTCGTGCAGATCGCGACCGACGGCCGCCAGGTCGGCGTGCACGTGATCGTCACCGGCGACCGCCCCAACGCCATCCCCACCTCGCTGGGATCCTCCATCCAGCGCCGGCTGATCCACCGGATGGCCTCGGCCGACGACTACGGCGCCTTCGGCGTGGACAAGGACATCCTCGACGCCGCCTCGCCGCCCGGGCGAGCGATCCTCGACGGGCACGAGGTCCAGATCGCCGTGCACGGCGGGGACTCCAACGTGGCGATCCAGTCCCGGGAGGTGGCCGAGCTGGCCAAGGCGATGCGCCGGGCCGGGGTGCCGGAGGCGCCGGCCATCGAGCGTCTTCCCGAGCGGGTCGAGCTCTCGCGGCTGCGACCGGTCGTCGGCGGCCGTCCCGCCCTCGGCGTGGGCGACGAGACCCTCGCGGAGGTCACCTTCGAGCCGCGCGGGGCGTTCATGGTCACGGGCCCGATGTCCTCGGGGCGCACCACCGCCATGCTCACCATCGCCACCTCGCTCTCGGCGATGGACTCGCCGATGCGGCGGGTCCGCTTCTCGGCCCGGCGCACCCCCCTGACCGGCCTGCCGATCTGGGACGTGGAGGCCTCCGACCCGGAGACCGTCAAGGATCTCGCCGCCCAGCTGCGCGGGACGGTCGAGTCCGGGGCGGTCGGCGAGGGCCGGCTGGCCCTGTTCATCGACGGGGTCGCCGACTTCACCGGCAGCGGCGTCGAGGCGGACCTGGACAAGCTGATCCGCGCCTGCACCCGCGAGGGCCAGTTCGTGGTGGGCGAGAACGAATCGGCCTCCTGGTCCCAGGCGTACGTGCTCGCCCAGCCCTTCAAGGCCGGGCGGCGCGGACTGCTGCTGCAGCCGGGGGAGACCGACGGAGACATGCTGCTGGGCACGCCCCTGGGGCGGATCCGCCGTGCGGACTTCCCGCCCGGCCGCGGATTCCTCGTGCACGGCGGCCGCGCGGTCAAGCTGCAGGTGGCCCAGAAGACCGAGTAGCCCGCCCGCCGGGGGCCGGGGTTGTCCACATGGGTACTCCTCCCCATGGTCCCCGCCCCCGCTCCTGCCTACAGTGGCACTGTCGAGCAGGAGCGGCGCCCCGTGACGGGGCGCGGCCCGGCGCACCGCGATCCGTCGGACGCAGAAGGGGTCTGGGAATGAACACGAACAAGGGCATGATCGTCGAGGAGGTCCGCCAGATGGCCTCGCAGCTGCGCGAGGCCGCGGAGGAGATCGGCACCATCGAGCGCGAGCTCACCAGCGGGCTGGAGGCCGTGGACTGGACCGGCCCCGATGCGGATCAGTTCCGCGGCCAGTGGTCCGGGGAGATGGTCCCGGCCCTCCAGCAGATCATGCAGTCCGTCTCCGAGCTCGGCGACACCGCGGACCGCAACGCCGACGAGCAGTCGGACACCTCCGCGAACTGATCACCACCCGGCTCCGCCGGTCAGGGCCGACGCAGCCCGCAGCAGGGACATCCCGCTGCGGGCTGCGTCGGCCCTGGTAGATTGTCAGCGCCAGCGAGGACGAACGGAGATTCTCCATGCCCCAGCAGTACACGTACCCCAGTGCGGCGTTCCCGGGGAATCCTCGCATCCGCCTGGACGTCCCGGACGACTGGGAGCCGCTGATCGTGCCCGGGGTCCAGATCGCCGTCGCGCAGCCGCGCGTGGAGGGCCGCTTCCGCGCCAACGTGGTCGTCACCGTGCAGCGCTTCGCGCCCGGGTTCGGGATCGCGCAGGCCGAGGCGGGGCTCGCCCAGCGCAAGGCGGAGCTGCCCGAGCTCGAGGAGCTCGGCACCGGGCAGATCGAGGTCGGCGGGCGCACCTGGGTGGCCAGCGAGTACGGCTACACGCAGCCGGGCCGGCCCACCGTGGTCCAGGCCGCGCGCTATGCGGTGATCCCGCGCGGGGAGAGCGCCGTGGACGTCATCGAGCTGGTGGGCAGCTGCGGGGCGGATTCCGCCGACGCCGAGATCGAGCAGCTGCGCGCGATCCAGGACTCCGTGGCGATCGAGATCGACTGACCCGCGCATCTCCGCGTGCCGACGGCCGTGCCCCCTGGGGGCGCGGCCGTTCCGCATCCTGGGCCCGCAGACGGCCCTGTGGATGGCCGATCCCCCCGAAATGCGCGCTGACCTGCACTTCTGTGTGGGGAGGAGTGATGGGGACTTCTCCCCATGGTGCGGCGTGGAGCGGCGTCCTAGTGTTGAGGCATCACCTCGGGGGCAAGGTTCCGAGGGGCGCGGGAAGGTCCGCGGCGGGCCACGCACCAGGTGGACCGAAGTGACATCACCACGAAGGGGAAATCATGAAGAAGGGTATGAACCCGGCGGCCGTCCAGCAGATGGCCACGCAGATCAGCACCGCCGGCGAGGACGTGCGCGGCAAGTTCGACGGGGCCAACGCGCGCATCCAGGAGCTCGACTGGACCGGCGAGGACGCCGACCGCTACCGCGGCGAGTTCGCCGATCAGATCGGCCAGCTCGTGCAGCAGGTCGTGCAGGGCGCCCAGGACTTCTCCGACCGCGCCATCCAGAACGCCCAGCAGCAGACCGACACCTCCTCCCAGTGAGGCCCGTCCGGGCTCCCCACCTCTTCGCACAGATCTGACTCCAGGAGAACACCATGGCTTTCAAGGGAATGGACACCGAGGCCGGCCTCGAGGTCGCGACCTTCATCGACACCACCGGCAGCGAGATCCTCGACATCATCGACTCGGTCACCTCCGTGGTGACCTCGGTCGAGTGGATCGGCCCCGACTACGACCAGTACACCTCGGACTGGAACTCCTTCGTCTCCGGTCCCGTGGCGGGCCTCGTCGAGGCCATCTCGGCCAAGGCCGAGGAGCTGCGCGTCGACGCCGAGGAGCAGGACACCGCCTCCAACGGCCAGTGAGCGCCGGGCCGCGAGGCCCGCTCTCGCGCACGAGCCCCACGCCGCATCTGCGGCGTGGGGCTCGTCGTCGTCGCGGCAGGTCCGCCGCCCGGGACGGGAGGGGGCCCGCCGGATCCCTGCCCGGCGCGCCCCGGGCCTCGGGGCGTCCCGGGCGCCCCGGCGTCCGGCTCCCGCGGCGGCCGGGGACCGTCGGCGGACGTCGGGAGACGTCAGCGGTAGTTGATGAACTGCAGCGCGACGTCGAGGTCCTTGCCCTTGAGCAGGGCGATCACGGCCTGGAGGTCGTCGCGGCTCTTGGAGCTCACGCGCAGCTCGTCGCCCTGGATCTGGGCCTTGACGCCCGTGGGCCCCTCGTCGCGGATGAGCTTGGAGATCTTCTTGGCCTCGTCGGTGGCGATCCCCTCCTTGAGGGTCGCCACCAGGCGGACCTCCTTGCCGGACTGCTTCGGCTCGCCGACCTCGATCGCCTTGAGGGAGATCCCGCGACGCAGGAGCTTGGTCTGGAGCACGTCCAGGACCGCCATCACCCGCTCCTCCGCATTCGCGCTCATGACGATCTCGTCGCCGGAGAGCTTGAGGGACGCATCCGTGCCGCGGAAGTCGTAGCGCTGCCCGACCTCCTTGACCGCCTGGTTCACGGCGTTGTCGACCTCCTGGCGGTCGAGCTTGCTGACGATGTCGAACGAGGAGTCGGCCATGTCCACCTCACCTTTCGCTGCTGGGCGCCGGCGGCGCCGCATCCGGACGTCGCGCGGGCGCCCGCGCGACGCCCCCAGGGTATCGGGAGGGGGCCCGGGGCTCGGAGAGCGGGCCCCGTGGCCGGGGGCATCCGCGCCCGATCCGCCCTAGCAGTCGGGAGGCTCCCGGCGCACCTCGGGGGCCTGTGATCAGCCTCATGGGCCGATGAGGCCCTTCCGGTTCGCGCTCGGGACCGATCACCCGTATGCTTGCTGAGGTCCGCATGAGGGGCTCCGAGAGACAACGGAAGCCACGGGCGGTCCAGACCTGGCAGGTTACCCGAGTGGCCAAAGGGGGCTGACTGTAAATCAGCTGGCTATGCCTACGGGGGTTCGAATCCCTCACCTGCCACGCCGAGGATTGCAGAGATGTGATCCCAGGCACCGGAACGGATCCGAGTTTTGCACGAGAGGCAGGACGAAGGTAAAGTTCTCGGGGCTTGCCCTGATAGCTCAGTCGGCAGAGCATCTCCATGGTAAGGAGAAGGTCAAGGGTTCGATTCCCTTTCAGGGCTCTGATGGATGCGGCGGCCCGGTCTCATTCCGAGACCGGGCCGCTCGATCCGTCAGGCCGGGGTAGCTCAGACGGTTAGAGCGCACGACTCATAATCGTGAGGTCGCGGGTTCGATCCCCGCCCTCGGTACCACACCGGTTCCGGCCGGAGTGCATGTTCACACCCCCCAGCATGGGGACCCACGAGGCACGCCGGCAGGCGCGCCCCAGAGGAAAGAGGCCAGCCGTGGCGAGCAAGAGCTCTGACGTGCGTCCCAAGATCACCATGGCGTGTGTTGATTGCAAGGCGCGCAACTACATCACCAAGAAGAACCGTCGCAACACCCCTGATCGGCTGGAGCTGTCCAAGTTCTGCCCGACCTGCGGCAAGCAGACGGCGCATCGCGAGACCCGCTGAGAACGCGGTATCGCATTGTGAAGGCCACCCGGGACAGGTTCCCGTGTGGCCTTCTCGCATTCCTGACCCTGTGAACCCCGTTCTCTGACGCGACCCGTGCACGCGGGGGCGTCCGCTCCGAGGAGACTGCCATGGCATCCGCACCGGATCCCTCCTTCGCCGGCCGCACGTACCCGGCCGGCCCCGTCCACGTCGTCTCGGGCGCGAAGATCGCCGAGTTCGCCCGCGCGACCGGCGCCGCCAGCGCGATCCACACGGATCCCGAGGCCGCCGCCGCAGCCGGCCATCGGGGCGTCGTGGCCACGCCGACCTTCCTCGTCTCCCTCGCCCAGGCCACCGAAGCCCAGTACATCGAGGACCCGGCCGCCGGGATCGACTTCACCCGCGTCGTCCACGGCGAGGAGTCCTTCGAGCTGGCCCGCCCCGTCGTGGCAGGGGACCGCCTGGTGCCCACGCTCACCGTCGAGCGCGTCCGCTCCGCCGGCGGCCACACCATGGTCACCACCCGCGTGGACGTGGCGGACGAGGCCGGGGACCCCGTCGCCGTCGTGCGCAGCATGCTCGTCGTGCGCGGCGAGTGAGCGCACCCGTCCCCAGCCCGCAGAGCCCCTCGGCCCCTCGGCCGACCCCGCGAGAGGATCGCACCGCAGCCATGACGACGACCACCCCCCTCACCCTCGACCAGCTCGAGACCGGCCAGGAGCTCGCGGCCGGCGCCTGCGAGATCAGCCGGGACAGCCTCGTGCGCTACGCCGGCGCCTCGGGCGACTTCAACCCCATCCACTACAACGACACCGCCGCCCGCGAGGCGGGCCTGCCCGGTGTCATCGCGCACGGCATGCTCACCATGGGCACCGCCGTGAACGTCGTCGCGGACGCGCTGGGCGAGGGGGCACGGATCACCGCCTGCTCGACCCGCTTCTCCGCCCCCCTCGAGGTGCCCGCGACCGGATCCGTCACCCTCGCGGTGCGCGCCGTGGTCGGGAAGATCGATACGGAGGCGGGAACCGTCCAGCTCAGCCTCGAGGCGAGCGTCGACGGCACCGCCGTGCTGGGGCGCGCCCGGGTGAGCGTGCAGATCGACGAGCGATCCGCGTGAGCACCGCGCGCCTGGCCGATCTCACCACGCTGCGCATCGGCGGCAGTATCCGCACCCTGATCGAGGCGCGCACGCAGGACGAGCTGATCGCCGCGGTCGCGGGCGCCGACGAGCGCGGCGAGAGCCTGCTCGTCCTCGGCGGCGGCTCCAACCTCGTGGCCTCGGACGCCCCGTTCGAGGGGGCGGTCGTGCTGGTCCGCGACCCGGGGAGCCCGCCGCTGCTCGATGCGAGCTGCGAGATCCCCGCGGCGGGGGAGCCCGACGGCATCCCCGCCGACCCGGCCGAGATCACCCCGCTGGAGGCGACCTGCGGCGGGGCCACCATCGAGCATTTCGCCGGGACGAGCTGGGACGACGCGGTCGCCTACGCCGTCGCCCGCGGCATGATCGGCATCGAGGCCCTCTCCGGCATCCCGGGGACGGTCGGCGCCACGCCCATCCAGAACGTCGGCGCCTACGGGCAGGAGGTCTCCCAGACCATCACCCGGGTGCGCACCTGGGACCGCCACGATCGCGCCGTGCGCACGTTCTACGCCGCGGACTGCGGCTTCGCCTACCGCGACTCGCTGTTCAAGCGCACCCCTTACGAGGGGCCCGTGCCCTCGGCGACGGGGCGCTACGTGGTGCTCTCGGTCACCTTCCAGCACCGCCTGGGCAGCCTCTCGGCCCCCATCCGCTACGGGGAGCTCGCGCAGCGCCTCGGGGTCGCCGCGGGGGAGCGCGCGCCGATGCAGCAGGTGCGCGAGCAGGTCCTCGCCATCCGCGGCGGCAAGGGCATGGTCCTGGACGCCGAGGACCACGACACCTGGAGCGCCGGCAGCTTCTTCACCAACCCGATCCTCGGCGCCGAGCAGGCGGCGGCGCTCCCGGCGGACGCGCCGCGCTACGCCGCAGGCCAGGGGCGGGTCAAGACCAGCGCCGCGTGGCTGATCAGCCACGCCGGCTTCGACCGCGGCTTCGCCGTGGGCCCGCGGGCCTCGCTGTCGACCAAGCATTCGCTGGCCCTGACCAACCGCGGCGGAGCCACCAGCGAGGACCTGGCCGAGCTGGCTCGGACCGTCCGCGACGGCGTGCAGTCCGCCTTCGGCATCCGCCTCGAGCCGGAGCCCGTCCGGCTCGGGATCGACATCTGACCACCGACCTCGACGCCCGACCCCCCGACCTAGGATGGGTCCGGCCGTCCTCCGGCCCGCTGCATCGTCCCCTCACAGGAGGCCCCGTGAACGTCACCGACCAGTCCATCGCCGATCTCGATCCGGACATCGCCCGCGTCCTGGACGCGGAGCTCGCCCGCCAGCAGCGCACGCTGGAGATGATCGCCTCGGAGAACTTCGTGCCGCGGGCCGTCCTGCAGGCGCAGGGCTCGGTGCTCACGAACAAGTACGCCGAGGGATACCCCGGCAAGCGCTACTACGGCGGCTGCGAGGAGGTCGACGTCGCCGAGCAGATCGCGATCGACCGCGCCAAGGAGCTGTTCGGCGCCGAGCACGCCAACGTCCAGCCGCACTCGGGCGCCACCGCGAACGCCGCGGTGATGCACGCCCTGGCCCGCCCGGGCGACACCCTCATGGGCCTGTCCCTCGCCCACGGCGGCCACCTCACGCACGGCATGAAGATCAACTTCTCCGGCCGCCTGTACGACATCGCCGCCTACGAGGTGGACCCGGCCACGGGTCGCGTCGACATGGACGCGGTGCGCGCCCTCGCCCTCGAGGCCAAGCCGAAGGTGATCGTCGCCGGCTGGTCCGCCTACCCCCGTCACCTGGACTTCGCGGCGTTCCGCAGCATCGCCGACGAGGTCGGCGCGCTGCTGTGGGTCGACATGGCGCACTTCGCGGGCCTCGTCGCGGCGGGCCTGCACCCCAGCCCCGTCCCCCACGCGGACGTCGTCTCCACCACGGTGCACAAGACCCTCGCCGGTCCCCGCTCGGGCCTGATCCTGGCGAAGGAGGAGTGGGCCAAGAAGATCGACTCGGCCGTGTTCCCGGGCCAGCAGGGCGGCCCGCTCATGCACGTGATCGCCGCCAAGGCCGTGGCCCTCAAGGTCGCCGGCACCGAGGACTTCAAGGCCCGCCAGCAGCGCACCCTGGACGGCGCCCGCATCCTCGCCGAGCGCCTGCAGGCTGCCGACGCCCGCGAGTCCGGCGTCAAGGTCGCCTCCGGCGGCACCGACGTCCACCTGGTGCTCGTGGACCTGGTCGAGTCGAAGCTCGACGGCCAGCAGGCCGAGGACATCCTCCACGAGGTCGGCATCACCGTGAACCGCAACGCGGTCCCCAACGACCCGCGCCCGCCGCGCGTGACCTCCGGCCTGCGCATCGGCACCCCGGCGCTGGCGACCCGCGGCTTCGGCGACGAGGAGTTCACCGAGATCGCCGACGTGATCGCCCTGGCGCTGACCGGCGGCGCGGACCTCGAGTCCCTGCGCAAGCGCACCGCCGCCCTCGCCGACGCGAAGCCGCTGTACGCCGATCTGCAGCAGTACTGAGCAACACGACTGAGCAGCAGTACTGAGCCGACCGGGGCCCTCCCGCCCCACCCGGCTCGCCGCGCGCGGGCCCGGCCCTCCGCCGGGNNNGCCCGGCCCTCCGCCGGGCCCGCGCGCGTCCCGCCCCCTCGGCCGCATCGGCCATCTCGTCGACAGGCCCCGGGCGTCGCCGCACGGCACGGGGCACCCCGGAAAGGACTGCCATGACCGCCTCCATCCTCGACGGCAAGGCCACCGCGAAGGCCATCACCCAGGAGCTCGCCGAGCGCGTCGCCGCGCTGCGCGAGCGCGGCATCACCCCCGGCATCGCCACCGTGCTGGTGGGCGAGGATCCCGGCTCGAAGCTGTACGTGGGCATGAAGCACCGCCGCTCGGAGTCCATCGGCATGAACTCCATCCAGATCGAGCTGCCGGGGGACGCCACCCAGGCGGACGTCGAGGAGGTCATCGACCGTCTCAACGCCGATGACAGCTGCCACGGCTACATCGTCCAGCTGCCGCTGCCGAAGCACCTGGACACCGACGCGATCCTGGAGCGGATCGACCCGGACAAGGACGCCGACGGCCTCCACCCCACCAACCTGGGCCGCCTGGTGCTGAACGTGAACGCCCCCATCACCTCGCCGCTGCCGTGCACGCCGCGCGCCGCGATCGAGCTGCTGCTGCGCCACGACCTCGACCTGAAGGGCAAGCACGTCGTCGTGGTCGGTCGCGGCGTGACCATCGGCCGCTCCGTCGGGCTGCTGCTGACCCGGCGCGCGATCAACGCGACGGTCACCCTCACCCACACCGGCACCGTCGACCTGTCCGAGCACCTGCGCCGCGCCGATGTGATCATCGCCGCCGCAGGGGTGAAGCACCTCGTCACGCCCGATGACGTGAAGCCCGGCGCCGCCGTCCTCGACGTCGGCGTCACCCGCGGGGAGAAGAACCCCGAGACCGGGAAGTACGCCGTGCACGGCGACGTCGACCCGGCCGTCGCCGAGGTCGCTGGGTGGCTGTCCCCGAACCCGGGCGGCGTCGGCCCCATGACCGTCGCGCTGCTGATGACCAACGTCGTCGAGGCGGCCGAGCGCGCCGCCGGGATCGACCGCACCGCCTGATCCCCGCACGGGGCCCCGCCCCGGGCGGTGACGCCGGCCCGGGCGCTGCCCCTGGCCCGGGCGCTGCTCCCGGCCCCGGGCGCTGCTCCCGCCGGGGCGGGGCCGGCCGGCCGATGGGGACTTCTGCCCATGGTCCCGGCGGCACCGGGCACCTATCGTGGCTCTCGGACGTGGAGGGATCCCACGTGCGCCGCGAGCAGGGGAGGCCCGATGAGCACGTTCCTGGGGATGGACGTCGAGCAGGTGCGCGAGCACGCCGAGCGCCTCGCCGTCGGTGCCGAGCGCCTCGAGGCGCTCGGGGAGCGCCTCGGCGCGACGGTGCGGGAGGTCGCCTGGACCGGCCCCGACGCGGACGCCTTCCGTCACCAGGCCCTGATCGACCTGGTCCAGGTCACCGCGGCGGCGGGGCTCTGCCGTGCCCGGCGCAGCACGCTGCTCGCCGAGGCCGCGCAGCAGGAGACGACCTCGGCGGGCGACGGGTCCGCGGCGCTCCGGATCGGCGGCGGGAGCGTCCCCGACGCCTTCCACCGGGGGCTGGCGACGGGACCCTACGACGACCCGCACGACGACATCGCCCCGCTGGGCCCGGAGCACATCACCCGGCCCGATGCGGAGGACCTCACCGCGCCCCGCGACCTCGTGGACCTGCTGGCCAACCTCGACACCGTGGCGCGGGCGCAGACGGACCAGGCCACAGCGATCCGGGTGCAGGAGATCCTCGGCGCCGACGGCGAGTCGCGCTACATCGTGTACGTCCCCGGGTCCCACGGTCGGATGAGCAACACCCTCGGGCCGATCGACCTCGACGGCAACCCGATGGACTGGAACCAGAACCCGGGCGCGCTGCTGGGGCACGAGACCGACTCCTCGCAGGCGGTGCACGCCGCGATGGAGGCCGCGGGGATCCCCTACGGCGCCGAGGTCGTCTTCGCCGGGCACTCCCAGGGCGGCATCGTCGCCTCCAACCTCGCGGCGGATCCGAGCGTCAACGGAGGACCGCAGGGATGGCGCATCACCGACGTGGTCACCGTCGGCAGCCCGGTCGAGCTGGCCCCCGTCCCGCCGACGACGAACACCCTGAACTTCGCCCACGAGCCGGTGGCGATCCCGCTGCCGGGCTCCTCGCCCCTGGGCCCCTCCACCTCGACGGCGATCGGGCTGCCCGACGTGGTGCCCGGCCTGGACGGCAACCCGCACGACCTGTGGGGCACCCCGTCCCACCGTCACGAGGTCGACCTGCCCACGATCTCCTACGACCTCGGCGACAACCACTCGATCCCGCGCTACCAGGAGAGCGTCGAGCACCGGCTGGAGCACGACCCCGACGGCGTGGCCGCCTCCTTCCAGGACAGCGCCTCGATGCAGAACATCCTGGGGCCCGGGGCCGCCCTCGTGGACACGGCCGACATCTCCGTGAGCCGGGCCGAGGGCACCTACCTGGACACCGGGGCGCTCGCCGAATGGTTCGAGGAGAACTGGGATCCCCGCGACGCGATCCTCTGACGCAGGACCGGCGCGCGGCCGCGCGGTGTCCCCGCCCCCTGGAATACTGGGGCGCATGAGCCTCACGATCGCCACAGTCAACGTCAACGGCCTGCGCGCCGCCGCCCGCAAGGGCATGCCCGAGTGGATCGCCGCGACCACCGCGGACGTCATCACCCTGCAGGAGGTGAGGGCTCCCGACGAGCTGGTCTCCGACCTGGTGGGGGAGGGGTGGTCCGTCGCGGCGGAGGCCTCGCAGCTCAAGGGCCGCGCCGGGGTCGCGATCGCGGTGCGCACCGAGCGCGAGGACGTGGACCTCGACGCCGTCCGTCGCGGCCTGCCCGGCCTCGAGGAGGACGCCCACACCGGCCGCTGGCTCGAGGCGGACCTCGCCGACCCCTTCGGCGACGGGAAGGAGCTCACGGTGATCTCCTGCTACATGCACTCCGGCAACGTCGAGAAGCCGCAGACGATGACCGACAAGTACGCCTTCCTCGACGTGATGATGGAGCGGCTGGAGGATCTGCGGGCCGACGGCCGCCACGTGGTCCTCACCGGCGACCTGAACATCGCCCACGGCGAGTGGGACATCAAGAACTGGAAGGGCAACCTGAAGTCCGCCGGGTTCCTCCCCGAGGAGCGGGCCTACTTCGATCGCCTCATGGGCGAGCTGGGCTGGGTGGACGTGCACCGCACCCTGCACGGCGACGGCCCCGGCCCCTACACCTGGTGGTCCCAGCGCGGGAAGGCCTACGACAACGACTCCGGCTGGCGGATCGACTACGAGATCGCCACCCCGGAGCTCGCCGCCCGCGCCACCTCGGCGCAGGTCGACCGCGCCCCGAGCTACGACACCCGCTGGTCCGACCACGCCCCGCTGGTGATCAGCTACTCCTGACCGTCCCGCGCCGCGGCGCTCCCCGGGCCCAGGGCTCCGGGGCCGCCGCGGCGCGGTCCGCCCGGCCGCGGGCGGCGTCGGTGCGGCGCCGGCACGCGGTCGACCGGCGCTGCCCCCGCCCGAGACGCAGATCGACCGGAGCATCCCTGCCAGGGACGCTCCGGTCGATCTGTCGGGCGGGCCGGCGGCCCAGGTCAGACGCGGCCGCGGATCACGGCCTGCTTGACCTCGGCGATGGCCTTGGTGACCTGGATGCCGCGGGGGCACGCCTCGGAGCAGTTGAAGGTGGTGCGGCAGCGCCACACGCCCTGCTTCGAGTTGAGGATCTCCAGACGCTGCTCGCCGGCGTCATCGCGCGAGTCGAAGATGAAGCGGTGCGCGTTGACGATCGCGGCGGGGCCGAAGTACTGCCCGTCGGTCCAGAAGACGGGGCACGAGGACGTGCACGCCGCGCACAGGATGCACTTGGTGGTGTCGTCGAAGACCTCGCGCTGCTCGGCGGACTGCAGGCGCTCGCGGCTGGGCTCCTGGCCGCGGGCGACCAGGAACGGCATGACCTCCTTGTAGGAGTCGAAGAACGGCTCCATGTCCACGATGAGGTCCTTCTCGACCGGCAGGCCCTTGATGGGCTCGACGGTGATCGGCTTGGAGATGTCCAGGTCCTTCAGCAGCGTCTTGCAGGCCAGACGGTTGCGGCCGTTGATGCGCATGGCATCGGAGCCGCACACGCCGTGCGCGCACGAGCGGCGGAAGGTCAGGGACCCGTCGTGGTGCCACTTGATCTCGTGCAGGGCGTCCAGCACGCGGTCGGTGCCGTGCATGGTGAGGGTGAAGTCCTGCCAGGCGGCGCCTGCTCCGGACTCGGGGTCGAAACGGGCGATGCGCAGGGTGACCTCGAAGGACGGGATCTCCGCGGCGCCCTGGGTCTCGGGCTTCTCGGCGACGGCGGTCATCAGAACGTACGCTCCTTCGGCTCGTAGCGGGTGATGACGACCGGCTTGGTGCCCAGACGGATGTCCGTGCCCTCGAAGCCCTCCTCGCCCTCCCGCGTGCGGTAGGCCATCGTGTGCCACAGGTAGTTCACATCGTCGCGCTTCTCGAAGTCCTCGCGGAAGTGGCCGCCGCGGGACTCCTTGCGGTTCAGCGCGCCGACGGTGACGACCTCGGCGAGGTCCAGCAGGAAGCCGAGCTCGACCGCCTCGAGCAGGTCGAGGTTGTAGCGGCGGCCCTTGTCCTGCACCGCGACGGTCTCGTAGCGCTTCTTGAGCTGATGGATGTCCGCCAGGGCGGTGCGGCAGGTCTCCTCTGTGCGGAACACCTGGACGTTGGCGTCCATGGTCTCCTGGAGGTCGCGGCGGATGTCGGCGATGCGATCGGTGGTCGCCGGGCGGTCGCGCAGGCGCTCCAGCAGCTCCACGGTGGGAGCCTCCAGGCCCGGCTCGATCTCGGCCAGCTCCACGCCCGCCGCATGCTCGGCCGCGTAGATCCCGGCGCGCCGGCCGAAGACGTTGATGTCCAGCAGGGAGTTGGTGCCCAGACGGTTGCCGCCGTGCACGGAGACGCAGGCGACCTCCCCGGCGGCGTACAGGCCCGGGACGACGTCGGTCTCGTTGCGCAGCACCTCGCCCTTGATGTTGGTGGGCATGCCGCCCATGCCGTAGTGGGCCGTCGGGAACACCGGGACCGGCTCCGTGTACGGCTCCACGCCCAGGTAGGTGCGGGCGAACTCGGTGATGTCGGGGAGCTTCGCGTCGATGTGCGCGGGCTCGAGGTGCGTCAGATCCAGCAGGACGTAGTCCTTGTTGGGGCCGCAGCCGCGCCCCTCGCGCACCTCGTTCGCCATCGCGCGGGCGACCACGTCGCGGGGGGCGAGATCCTTCAGGGTGGGGGCGTAGCGCTCCATGAAGCGCTCCATCTGCGCGTTGCGCAGGATGCCGCCCTCGCCGCGGGCCGCCTCGGACAGCAGGATGCCCAGGCCCGCCAGGCCCGTCGGATGGAACTGGAAGAACTCCATGTCCTCCAGCGGGATGCCGCGGCGCAGCGCCATCGCCGGGCCGTCGCCGGTGAGGGTGTGCGCGTTGGAGGTGGTCTTGAACATCTTGCCGAAGCCGCCGGAGGCGAAGACCACGGACTTGGCGCGGAAGATGTGCACCTCGCCGGTGGCGAGCTCGTAGGCGACCACGCCGGAGGCCCGCACCTCGGCCTCGTCGCGGGGATCGCCGGTCATGAGGACGTCCAGCACGTAGAACTCGTTGAAGAACTCCACGTTCTGCTTCACGCAGTTCTGGTAGAGCGTCTGCAGGATCATGTGGCCGGTGCGATCGGCCGCGTAGCAGGAGCGGCGCACGGGCGCCTCGCCGTGCTCGCGGGTGTGGCCGCCGAAGCGGCGCTGGTCGATCTTGCCCTCGGGGGTGCGGTTGAAGGGCAGGCCCATCTTCTCCAGGTCGAGCACCGCGTCGATGGCCTCCTTGGCCATGACCTCCGCGGCGTCCTGGTCGACGAGATAGTCGCCGCCCTTGACCGTGTCGTAGGTGTGCCACTCCCAGTTGTCCTCCTCGACGTTGGCGAGGGCGGCGCACATGCCGCCCTGCGCCGCGCCGGTGTGGGAGCGCGTCGGGTAGAGCTTGGTGAGGACCGCGGTGCGGGCGCGCTTCGAGGACTCGAGCGCTGCGCGCATCCCCGCGCCGCCGGCACCGACGATCACCACGTCATAGGTATGGGTCTGCATGGATGAGGGCTCCGCTTCAGGACTGGCAGATGGAGGGAAGGAGGTCCGGGTCCGCCCCGACGGGGCAGGGATCGAAGGTGAAGATCACCAGGGTGCCCAGCACGATCGTGATCAGCACGGCGGCGTACAGCAGCGCCTTGAGCACGAGGCGCGGCGTCGAGCGGTGCGCGTAGTCGTTGATGATGGTGCGCACGCCGTTGCCGCCGTGGATCAGGCCCAGCCACAGCATGAGCAGGTCCCAGGTCTGCCAGAACGGCGAGGTCCACTTGCCGGCGACGAAGGCGAAGTCGATGCGCTGGACGCCCTCGCCCAGCCACAGGTTCACGAAGAGGTGCCCGAACACGAGGAACACGAGCAGCACGCCGGAGGCGCGCATGAACAGCCAGGAGAGCATCTCGGTGTTCATGCCGCGCATGCCGGTGCGGCGATAGCGGGTGCTCGGGTCAGGGATGGTGCTGGTGGTCATCTCACGCTCCGAACATGTGCATCAGCTGGCGGGGGACGAAGCCGGCCATGAGGACGACCCACAGCGCGACGACGACCCAGAACAGGAGGCGCTGGCGCTTCGTGCCCTGGGACCAGAAGTCCACCAGGATGATGCGCAGGCCGTTCAGGGCGTGGAAGAGGATCGCGCCGACCAGGCCGATCTCCCCGAGTCCGAACACGACCAGCTTGTAGTGGCCGATGACCTCGTTGTACGCCTCCGGGGACACGCGCACGAGGGCGGTGTCGAGCACGTGCACGAGGAGGAACAGGAAGATGAGCATTCCTGAGATGCGGTGGGCGACCCAGGACCACATTCCCTCGCGTCCGCGATAGAGCGTCCCGGACTGGGCAGAAGCCACGGAGTCCTCCAGTTACGACAGTCGGTGCCGAAGGGGCGCGACGGGGACATCGATGCGAGCAGTGTCGCGGCGACGTCGTCATCGCCTTCGGCTGGGGCTGCTTCAGCCTAACACCGTGTCAGCATCCTCGGGCGCCCTGAGCAGGCGCGTCATCGGCCCCGAGGGCCCAGTAGGCTTCGGTCATGCCACGGTCCCAGCCGAGCCCCGCCACCCCGGATGTGTCCGGGCAGACATTCGATGCCGCGGCGGACGCCGCCGGTGTCAGAAAAAGTCCCTTCGTCCCCGTGATCCCCGCCGGGGGAGCCGGGACGCGGCTGTGGCCGCTGTCGCGCCGGTCGCGCCCCAAGTTCCTGCTGGACCTCACCGGGAGCGGCCGCAGCCTCCTGCAGCAGACCCTGGACCGCGTGCTGCCGCTGGCGGACCGTCCCCCGCTGATCGTCACCGGGACGGCCCACGCGGCGGAGGTCGCCGAGCAGGCCGCAGGGCGCGCCCGGGTCCTGGCCGAGCCCAGCCCCCGCAACTCCATGCCGGCCATCGCCCTGGCCGCCGCCGTCGCCGAGCGCGAGGACCCGGGCGCCGTCATCGGCTCCTTCGCCGCCGACCATCTGGTGGGCGACGACGAGGCCTTCGCCGCCGCGGTCGACCGCGCCCGCGCGGCGGCGGAGAAGGGATACCTGGTCACCCTCGGGATCACGCCGACCTCCCCGGCGACGGGATTCGGCTACATCGAGCAGTCCGCGGCCGGAGGTCCCCCCGGCGGGGCCGGCGAGCACGGGGGCGAGCGCGCTCCGGCGGATCTCGCGGGGACCGGCGCCCGGCCGGTCGCCCAGTTCGTCGAGAAGCCCGACCGGGAGCGCGCGGAGGCGTTCCTGGCGACCGGACGGTTCTTCTGGAACGCCGGGATGTTCGTGGTGAAGGCGGCCGTGCTCCTGGACGCCCTCGCCGTGCAGATCCCGGCGCTGGCGGCCGGGGCGCGGGAGATCGCGGCCCAGGGGGCATCGGCCGATGCGCTCGCGCGGATCTGGCCCTCCCTGACCGCGATCGCCATCGACCATGCCCTCGCCGAGCCGCTCGCCGCCCAGGGGCGGGTCGCCGTGGTCCCCGCGGACTTCGCCTGGGACGACGTGGGCGACTTCGCGGCGCTGGCCCGGCAGCTGCGCGCCGCCCGGGCCGACGGGCCGGCCGCCGCGCAGGCGGAGGACGACGTGGTCGCTCTCGGCGGTGCCCGGGTGCTGGCCGCCGGATCGCATGCCACCGTCCACGGCGCATCGGACCGGTTGATCGCCCTGGTCGGGGTGCAGGGGATCAGCGTGGTCGAGACCGAGGACGTGCTGCTGGTGATCGCCGACGAGCGCGCCCAGGACCTCGGCGCCCTCGTGCGCGGACTGGACGAGGCGGGCCTGGGGGACCTGGGCTAGTCTTCCGGAGCTGGAGCGGACGGACGGCGCAGGAGGCGGGACCACGTGACCCAGGTGGAGCAGGAGTCGAGGGCGGCCCTCGGCGCGGACGGGATCATCGCGCGCACGATCGGGTCGCGGCGCGACGAGCTGCGGGCGATCCGGCGCCACCTGCACCGCCACCCCGAGCTCAGCCACGAGGAGTTCGAGACCACGGACTACGTCGTCTCGCTGCTCCAGTCCCTGGGCCTGAGGCCGGTGCGCATGCCGCGCACCGGCGCGATCAGCGACATCCCCGGCAGCGACGCGAGCCTGCCCGCGATCGCCCTGCGCGCGGACATGGACGCCCTGGGCATCCCCGAGCTCGGCACCATGTCCTTCCGCTCCCAGGTGGAGGGCGTCTCCCACGCATGCGGCCACGACGTGCACATGAGCTCGGTGCTCGGCGCCGCGATGGCGCTGGTGCAGGTCGCCGAGGCCGGGCTGCTGCGCCGCACCGTGCGCCTGATCTTCCAGCCCTCGGAGGAGAAGCACCCGTGCGGCGCCCTCGAGCTGCTGGGGGAGGGCGTGCTCGAAGGCGTCGAGTCGATCTTCGCCCTGCACTGCGATCCCGGGGTGGACGTGGGGCACGTGGGCCTGAAGGCCGGGCCGATCACCTCGGCGACCGACCCCGTGCGGGTGCAGCTGCGCGGCGCGGGCGGCCACACCTCCCGCCCCCACCTGACCCAGGACCTCGTCTACGCCCTCGGCGCCGTGATCACCCAGCTGCCGGCCGCGCTGACGCGGCGCATGGACCCGCGCAGCGGCGTCAACCTCACCTGGGGCTCGGTGCACGCCGGCAGCGCCTTCAACGCCATCCCGTCCTCGGGCACCCTCGAGGGCACGCTGCGCTGCCTGGACCACGAGGCCTGGGACCGGGCGGAGGAGCTGCTCGAGACGCTCCTGTCGGACCTGGTGCGGCCCTACGAGGTCGAGGCGCACGTGGACCACGACCGCGGCGTCCCGCCGGTGGAGAACGACCGCTTCAGCGTGCAGGTCCTCAAGGCCGCGACCGGGAGCGTGATCGGGCCGGAGAACGTCGACCCCACCGCGCAGTCCCTGGGCGGCGAGGACTTCGCCTGGTACCTCGAGAAGGTCCCCGGGGCGCTGGCCCGGCTGGGCACCCGCACCCCCGGCGGGCGCACCTACGACCTGCACATGGGCGACCTCGTGATCGACGAGCGGGCGATCGGGATCGGCGCCTCCGTGCTCGCGGCGACCTGCATCCAGCGCGACCTGCCCCTGGTCTGAGCCCCGATCCGGCGCGGCCCCGGGCCGTTACCGCCAGGTCACCTGAGCGTCGATTTCATAACGTTCGGACCGCCGCGCCGCGAAGCGGCCTCCTGTGCTAAGGGGGCGGACTACAGTCACGGATGCATCCCTGCGACAGGCCGAGCTCCCCGGAGCCGGTGGGCATCGGCCGTCGTCCCGCTCCTTGGAGGTTCCGTGAAGAACATCGCCCGTGTCGCCGCCCTCGCCGGGGCCGGCGTCCTCGCCCTCTCGTCCTGCGGCTCCGCCCCCGAACCGGCGGGCGAGGGCAGCGACGGCGGCGGCGCAGCCGTCTCCGACTTCAAGGCCTGCATGGTCTCCGACGAGGGCGGCTTCGACGACAAGTCGTTCAACGAGTCCGGCTACACCGGGCTGCAGTCGGCGAAGGACGAGCTCGGCATCACCACCGCCACCGCGCAGTCCACCGACCCCTCGCAGTTCACGACCAACATCGACAACCTCGTCGCCCAGGACTGCAACCTCATCTTCACCGTCGGGTTCATGCTGGCCCCGGCCACCGGCTCGCAGGCGCAGAAGCACGAGGACGTCGAGTTCGCGATCATCGACTCCACCGCGCAGGACGCCGACGGCAGCCCGATCGAGCTGGACAACGTCAAGCCGCTGTCGTTCGACACCGCCCAGGCCGCCTACCTCGCCGGCTACGTCGCCGCGGGCTCGAGCAAGACCGGCAAGGTCGCCACCTACGGCGGCGTGCAGATCCCCACGGTCACCATCTTCATGGACGGCTTCGCCGACGGCGTGGCCAAGTACAACGAGGTCCACGGCACGGACGTCGAGCTCCTCGGCTGGGACAAGGCCGGGCAGAAGGGGTCCTTCACCGGCGACTTCTCCGACCAGGCCAAGGGCAAGGCGCTCTCGGACACGTTCTACTCCCAGGGCGCGGACATCGTCATGCCGGTCGCGGGCCCGGTCGGCTCGGGCACCCTGGCCTCCGCCAAGGAGGGCGAGGGCCGCTACGTGATCTGGGTCGACACCGACGGCTACGAGTCCCTGGACGACGCCGAGGCCAAGCCGCTGATCCTCACCTCCGTCCAGAAGGGCATCACCACCTCGGTGCACGACGTGACGGTCGCCGCCCATTCCGGCGAGTTCGACAACGAGCCGTACATCGGCACCCTCGAGAACGGCGGCGTGGACATCGCGCCGTACCACGAGCTCGAGTCGATGGTCAGCGACGAGCTCCAGGGCGAGGTCGACCAGCTGCGCCAGGACATCATCGACGGGACGATCGTCGTGGAGTCCCCGGCGTCCCCGCAGAACCTCTGATCCCGGGCCCTGCCCCGCAGGGACGGCCCCCGGCGCGCTCGCGTCCGGGGGCCGCCCCGGTCCTCCTCCCCGATGCCTCGCGCCGGGCGCCCGCCGGGCGCCCGCCGGCCGGTGCGGGGGACCGCATCCCCGGTGACGGACGGCGAGACGATCGCCCCGCCACCCCGACTCGTCTCGCGAGGAAGTGAGCAGGCGTGAAGCTCGAGCTCCAAGGGATCACCAAGGTCTTCGGCACCTTCGTGGCCAACGATTCGATCGACCTGGTGGTCAGCCCCGGAGAGATCCACAGCCTGCTGGGGGAGAACGGCGCCGGCAAGTCCACGCTGATGAACGTCCTGTATGGGCTGTACCGCCCCGACGGCGGGCAGATCCTGCTGGACGACCGCCCCGTGCGCTTCTCCGGCCCGGGCGACGCCATGCGTGCCGGGATCGGCATGGTCCACCAGCACTTCATGCTGGTCCCGCCGTTCACCGTGGCCGAGAACGTGGTGCTGGGCCACGAGCCGACCTCGGGCGGGCTGCTGGACCTGGGCGCCGCCCGCCGGGCGGTGCGGGAGATCTCCGAGCGCTTCGGCTTCGACCTGGACCCGGACGCCGTCGTCGAGGACCTGCCCGTCGGCGCCCAGCAGCGCGTCGAGATCATCAAGGCCCTCTCCCGGCGCGCCGAGGTGCTCGTCCTGGACGAGCCCACCGCCGTGCTCACCCCGCAGGAGACGGACGAGCTGATGGGCATCATGCGCCAGCTGCGCGACGAGGGCACCTCCATCGTCTTCATCACCCACAAGCTGCGCGAGGTCAAGGCCGTCGCCGATCGCATCACCGTGATCCGCCGCGGGAAGGTCGTCGGCACCGCCGAGCCCACGGCGGACCAGACCGAGCTCGCGTCCCTGATGGTGGGGCGGGCCGTCGAGCTCAGCCTGGTCAAGGAGCCCGCCCGGACCGGGGACGTCGCCCTCGAGGTCCGGGGGCTCGGCGTCACCGACGAGGACGGCTCCGCCCCGCTGGACGGCATCGACCTCGAGGTCCGCGAGGGGGAGATCCTCGGCATCGCCGGGGTCCAGGGCAACGGGCAGACCGAGCTCACCGAGGCGCTGCTGGGCCTGCAGAAGAACGCCCACGGCTCCGTGCGCCTGCACGGGACCGAGCTGGTGGGCCGCACCACCCGTCAGATCCTCGACGAGGGCGTCGGCTTCGTCCCCGAGGACCGCACCCATGACGCGCTGGTCCCCGACTTCACGGTCGCCGAGAACCTCATCCTGGACCAGCACCGCCGCGCCCCCTTCGGCACCGGGCTCGCCCTGCACCCCGCGGCGATCCGGGCCCGCGCCACCGCCGACGTCGCCGAGTACGACGTGCGCACCGGCTCGATCGACGACCACGTCTCCACCCTGTCCGGCGGCAACCAGCAGAAGGTCGTGATGGCCCGCGCCCTGGGCCGCGAGCTGTCGCTGCTGATCGCCTCCCAGCCCACCCGAGGGGTCGACGTCGGCTCGATCGAGTTCCTGCACCGCCGGCTGATCGCTGAGCGCGACCGCGGCACCCCCGTCATCATCGTCTCGACCGAGCTCGACGAGGTCATCCAGCTCTCCGACCGCATCGCGGTGATGTACCGCGGCGCGATCCTCGGCATCGTCCCGGCCGACGAGGACCGCGACGTGCTGGGCCTGATGATGGCCGGATACACGGTCGAGGCGGCCCGCGAGGCCGTCGCCGCCGGTGCGCGCACCACCGACACCCAGCTCGTCGACGAAGGAGAGATCGCATGAGCGAGACGTCCGCAGGGGAGGCGCGGCCCGTCGCCCCCGGCACCGCCGCGCAGCCCGGGGACCCGGGCACGCCCGGCGCCCCGGAGGGCTCCGCGTCCTCCGCCGATCTCGCCCGGCGCATCGCCCGCAGCAACCTGCTGGTCGTGGTGATGGCCTTCGTGTTCGCCTTCCTGATCGGCTCGCTGCTGATCCTCGTGGCCAGCACCGAGGTGCGCGCCGCGCTCGGCTACTTCTTCGCCCGCCCCTCCGACACCTTCGTGGCCTGCTGGCGGGAGATCTCCGCCGCCTACACGGACATGTTCCGCGGGTCGATCTTCGACCCCAACGGCTTCTCCCGCACCGCCGAGGACGTGCGCGAGCGCGGCGGCTCCGGCCTCTACGTCCTGCTGCCCGCCCTGGCCGCGGGCCTCACGCCCCTGCTGGAGACCCTCACCGTCGCGACCCCGCTGATCATCGCCTCGGTCGGCATGGCCGTGTCCTTCCGCTCCGGCCTGTTCAACATCGGCGGCACCGGCCAGCTGATCGCCGGCGCGACCGCCGCCGGGTACGTCGGCTTCGCCGTCGACCTCCCGCCGGTGATCCACCTGCTCGCCTGCGTGATCGCGGCGATCGTGTGCGGCGGCCTCTACGGCGCGATCGCCGGCTTCCTCAAGGCCCGCTTCGGCGCCAGCGAGGTCATCTCCACCATCATGCTGAACTGGATCGCGACCTACGCCCTGGCCTACGCGCTGACCACGGCCGCGTTCACCGGCGCCAACCGGGCCCAGCCGACCTCCCCGTCGATCTCCGCGGACGCCCGCCTGCCGCTGCTGGCGGGGGAGGACCACCGCCTGCACGCCGGGCTGCTGCTCGCTGTGCTCGCCGTGGTGTTCCTGTGGTGGCTGATGAACCGCTCCACCCTCGGCTTCCGCTTCCGCGCCGTCGGCTCCAACCCCCGCGCGGCCGAGGTCGCCGGCATCGACGTGGGACGCAGCGCCATCGGCGTGATGTTCGTGGCCGGCGCCCTGGTGGGCCTCGCCGGCGGCGTCCACGTGCTCGGCACCGAGCAGCGTCTGACCGGCAGCATCGCCGGGTCCATCGGGTTCGACGCGATCACCGTCGCCCTGCTGGGCCGCTCCGGCCCGGTCGGGATCCTGCTGGCGGGCCTGCTGTTCGCGGCCCTGTCCACCGGCGGCCGCTTCATGGAGACCAGCCAGGGCACCCCCATCGACCTGGTGCAGGTGATCCAGGCGCTCGTGGTGCTGTTCATCGCGGCTCCGCCGATGGTGCGCGCGCTCATCGGCCTGCGATCCGTGGACCGGCCCCGCGACCCCCGCCCGCGCCGCCGGGCGGCGGCGCCGGCCGCCTCCGCCTCCGCCGGCGCCGGCGCCGACGCCGCGGACGGGGGCACCGCCCCGACGCCCGAGGGCACGGCGGCGCCTCCCTCCTCGGAGGAGGACCCCGCGAGCGGGCCCCCTCCGGCCGACAGCCCGGACGACACCTCGAAGGGAGGGACCGCATGAGCACCGCGGCCCTGAACCGTGACGCCGCCCCGGCGCCTCAGCAGTCCCGATCCCGCGCGACGGAGCGGCCCCGCGGCTGGTGGCACCTCCCGGCGGCCCTCACCGCCCTCGGCCTGCTGGCCCTGATCGTGTTCGGGCTCGGCTCGCCGGGCGGGACGAGCACGGCCTACCACCTGGCCGATGCCGACGACCTCAACCCCGGCGGGCTGATCCCCGAGGACATCGCCGTGCCCACCGCCCCGGTCGCGATCACGCTGGCGGCGCTCGCGCTGGCCGTGGCGGCCGCGTTCTGGTACCTCGGCGCCGCCGCCCGCGCGTCCCTGGCCCGGCTGCGCACCCCGCTGCTGATCGCCTTCGGAGCGCTGTGGGTGCTCTCCTTCCTCACGTGGGCCTTCCATGGCTCCACGGTCGCGCTCGGCGCCATGCTGCAGACCATGATGGTGCTCGCCGTGCCGCTGGCCTTCGGCGCCCTGTCCGGGGTGCTGTCCGAGCGTGCGGGCGTCATCAACATCGCCATCGAGGGCCAGCTGATCTTCGGCGCCTTCGGAGCGGTGCTCATCGGCTCGGTGGCCGGCAGCGCCTGGATCGGCCTGCTCGCCGCGCCGATCATGGCGATGATCATCGGCGCCCTGCTGGCCACCTTCGCGATCGGCTACCAGGTCCAGCAGATCATCGTCGGCGTGGTGCTGAACGTCTTCGCGATCGGCCTGACGAGCTTCTTCTTCGGCACCGTCATGGAGCAGAACCCCCAGACCTTCAACGCCCCGCTGCGCCTGCCCACCCTGCGCATCCCCGTCCTGGCGGACCTCCCCCTCATCGGCCGGGTCCTGTTCGAGCAGACCGTGCTGGTCTACCTCATGTGGATCATCGTGATCGTGCTGACCATCGCCCTGTTCCGCACGCGCTGGGGGCTGCGGGTGCGCGCCGTCGGCGAGCACCCCCGCGCCGCGGACACCGTCGGCATCGACGTCAACCGCACCCGCTGGTCCAACGTCCTGCTGGGCTCGGCCGTCGCGGGCCTGGGCGGGGCGACCCTCACCATCGGCACCGGTGTCGCCTTCGGCGAGGAGATGAGCGCCGGCAAGGGCTACATCGCCCTGGCCGCCATGATCCTGGGCCGGTACCACCCCGTCGGCGCGCTCGCCGCAGCGCTGCTGTTCGCCTTCGCCGATGCGCTCCAGCTGCGCCTGGGCACCGTGCCCGCGGGCGCCGGCGCCGGGATCCCCAGCCAGTTCCTGCTGATGCTGCCGTATATCGTGACGTTGTTCGCGGTCGCCGGCGTCGTGGGCCGCGTGCGCGTCCCGGCCGCCGACGGCATCCCCTACGTGAAGCAGTGAGGACCCTGTGACCTCCGACGACGCCCTCTCCGGCCCGGTGGCGGGCGGCCCGGCACCGGCCGCCCCCGAGCCCTTCCCCTCCCTGCTCGCCGCCGCGCGCGCCGTGGCCGAGCGCGCCTACGCCCCGTACTCCGGATACCGGGTGGGGGCGGCCGCGCTCGCCGACGACGGCCGCACCGTGGCCGGCTGCAACGTCGAGAACGCCGGCTACGGCGTGACGCTGTGCGCCGAATGCGGGCTGATCAGCGACCTCGTCGCCGGCGGCGGCGGGAGGATCACCCACTTCGTGTGCGTCAACGGCCCCGGCGAGGTCATCATGCCCTGCGGCCGATGCCGCCAGCTGCTGGCCGAGCATGCCGCCGCCGGCTTCACCATCCTCACCCCCGCGGGGACGCGGGACCTCGAGGGGCTGCTGCCGCAGTCCTTCGCCGCCGCCGACATCGATGCAGGACGGGACCGATGAGCACCACCACCTCCACCTCCACCCCGGGCGCCGGCGCCGTCGAGCCCTTCGACGCCATCGACGTGATCCGCGCCAAGCGCGACGGCGGGGTGCTCGAGCCCGCCCAGATCGACTGGGTCGTGGACGCCTACACCCGCGGCGTGGTCGCCGAGGAGCAGATGTCCGCCCTGGCCATGGCGATCTTCCTGAACGGCATGGAGCGCGAGGAGATCTCCCGCTGGACCGCGGCGATGATCGCCTCGGGCGAGCGGATGAGCTTCGACGCGCTCAGCCGCCCCACCGCCGACAAGCACTCCACCGGCGGCGTGGGCGACAAGATCACCCTGCCGCTGGCCCCGCTGGTGGCGACCTTCGGCGTCGCCGTCCCGCAGCTGTCGGGCCGCGGCCTCGGACACACCGGCGGCACCCTCGACAAGCTCGAGGCGATCCCCGGCTGGCGCGCGGCGCTGAGCAACGAGGAGATGATGGCGCAGCTCGAGGAGGTCGGCGCCGTCATCTGCGCCGCCGGCTCGGGCCTGGCCCCCGCGGACAAGAAGCTCTACGCGCTGCGGGACGTCACCGGCACCGTCGAGGCGATCCCGCTGATCGCCAGCTCCATCATGAGCAAGAAGATCGCCGAGGGCACCGCCGCGCTCGTGCTGGACGTGAAGACCGGCGCCGGGGCCTTCATGACCGAGGAGGCCGATTCCCGCGAGCTGGCCCGCACCATGGTCGACCTCGGCACCGATGCGGGCGTCGCGACCGTCGCGCTGCTCACGGACATGTCCGCACCGCTGGGCCGGACCGTCGGGAACGCCCTCGAGGTCCGCGAGAGCGTCGAGGTGCTCGCCGGCGGCGGTCCCGCCGACGTGGTAGAGCTGACCGTCGCCCTGGCCCGGGAGATGCTCGCGAGCGCCGGGCGGACCGACGTCGACGTCGAGGCGGCCCTCGCCGACGGCCGCGCCATGGACACCTGGAAGGCGATGATCGCCGCCCAGGGCGGGGATCCCGACGCCGCGCTGCCGGTGGCCGCCCACACCGAGGAGCTGCGGGCCGAGGCCGACGGCGTGGTCGCCGGACTGGACGCCATGAAGGTGGGCGTGGCCGGCTGGCGCCTCGGCGCGGGCCGCTCCCGCCCGGGCGAGGCCGTCCAGGCCGGCGCCGGGGTCGAGATCCACCGCCACATCGGCGAGGAGGTGCGTGCCGGGGATCTCCTGGCGGTCCTGCACACCGACACCCCCGAGCGGTTCGGGCGCGCCCGGGAGGCCATCGACGGCGCCTGGGACCTCGCGGCGCCGGGCACCGCGGTGCCCGCGCGGCGCATCGTCCTGGACCGCATCGTCTGATCCGCCCGACCCCGCTCGTGCCCGCGCGAGCCCGGGCGGCGTCCCGCGACCCCGCGCGACCTCTCCCGACCCCCCACGGCCTCCGGGCTCAGCCCAGGAGCTCCTGGAGGCGGGGGACGATGCGCCGGGTCATCAGCGGGGCGAGGCGGCGGCCCGGAGGGGCCTGGCCGAGCGGGCACCACAGGACGTCCTCGAGCTCGGCCTGGACGGTGACGTCTCGCGGCAGGGAGTCCAGCGGGGCGAGGAACACGCTCGCCTCGACCAGGGTGCCCGGCTCGTTGGCGGCCTCCTCCTCGAACAGGCCCAGCAGCTCGAGGTCCTCGGGCTCGAGGACGACGTCGAGCTCCTCGATCACCTCGCGCACCGCGGCGTCGACGGCCCGCTCTCCGGGTTCGAGCTTCCCGCCGACCTGCATGTAGGAGCCCGTGCCGCGCTTGCGCACCGCGAGCAGCTCGATGCCCGTCGGCCCTTCGCGCAGGAAGCAGACCGCGGCGATCCTCAGCACCTGCGGGGCCGAGGCGGTGCCCCGGTGGTGCCGTTCGGCCAGGGCGAGGTCGCGCAGCGCGTGCAGCGTGCGCACGCCCTCGCGCAGGCCGACGGGCCGCATGCCGGCGCGCTTCCACCGCTCGACGTCGGCGGGCTGCTCCCCGGCGAGGGCCCAGCCGCGGCGCACCAGGGTGAGCGCTCCCTTGCGCGCCTCGAGCAGGTCACGGGTCAACCGGGTGCCGAAGACCAGCGGGGCGGGACGGTCCAGCACGAGCGCATCGACCAGCAGGCCGGCCGCGGCCAGCGGCGCGATGAGCTCGGCCGCGAAGATCCCCTCGGCGACGATGAGCGGCTCGGCGCCGACCTCCAGGCGGCGGGTGCCGACGCGGCGCGAGGCCGAGATGGAGTAGTCGGGGATGTCGGCCGCGCCGTCGTGGGCGAGGGCCGTCAGGGCCTCGAGCGCCGCACCGACGTTCCACGAGGAGACGTCGTCCCAGTCCACGATCCCGAACCGACGGGGCAGGGACGGATCGTCCTCGTCGCGGTAGAACTCGTCCAGCGGCACCAGGGGCAGCCCGCTGCGCCGCGTCATCACCCCTTTGCCGCTTCCCGAGGGGCCGGCGATCAGCACGATGCGGCGCGGGGCGGGGGAGGGGGCGGCGGAGGTGGTCACGGAGATCGAGTCTAGGGGACCGCGCCGAGGGCCGAGCGTGGTTCGCCGCGGCCCGGGGGCCGGGCCGCGGATCACAGCTCGATCACCTCTCGCGCACGGCCCGCGGATGCCTCCCCGGGGGCGGCGGGCCGTGCGAGGATCGGGGCATGACGACTGCTTCCCGCGGCGAGCTCGCCGCCCTCATCGACCACACCCTGCTCAAGCCCGAGGCGACCCGCGCCGACGTCGACGCCCTGGCCCGCGAGGCCGAGGAGCTGGGCACGTACTCGGTGTGCGTGTCCCCCTCGATGCTCCCGGTGGAGACCTCCGTCAAGGTCGCCACGGTGTGCGGCTTCCCCTCCGGCCAGCACGCCGCGGAGATCAAGGCCGCGGAGGCCGCCCGCAGCGCCTCTCAGGGGGCCGATGAGATCGACATGGTCATCAACGTCGGCCTCGCCCGGTCCGGGGAGTTCGACGCCGTCGAGGAGGAGATCCGCGCGGTGCGCGCGGCGGCGCCCGCCCCGATCGTGCTGAAGGTCATCATCGAGTCGGCGGCGCTGAGCGACGAGCAGATCGTCGCCGTCTGCGAGGGCGCCGAGCGCGCCGGCGCCGATTTCGTGAAGACCTCGACCGGGTTCCATCCCGCGGGCGGCGCCAGCGAGCACGCCGTCGCCCTGATGCGCGCCACGGTCGGCGACCGGCTGGGCGTGAAGGCCTCCGGCGGGATCCGCACCCGGGAGGCGGCCGAGGCGATGGTCGCGGCCGGCGCCTCGCGGCTGGGCCTGTCCAGCTCCCGGGCGATCCTCAAGGACGCCGACGGGGCCGCCCCCGGGGCGAGCGGGTACTGACCCATGATCGGCGGCGGCGGGGCGGCGGCCGGGCCGCAGGGCGGCGCCGGCGGCCTCGGCGCCGCCGTGCGTCACCTGGGGCTCGCGCTCCTCGTGCTGGCGGCGGGGGTCCTGGCCGGGGCGGTCGCCCCGGCGGGCGCCTGCGCCTGCGGCGCCATGGCCGATCCGGAGGACTCCCGCAGCGACGCCGCGGTCACCCGGGAGACCGCGGTCCTCTCCCTGCGCGAGGGCACCGAGACGATCATCCTCAGCCTCGAGCTCGATGCGGAGGCGCCCGGCGCGACCCTGCTCATGCCCACCCCGGCGGTCCCGACCGTCACCGAGGGGGACGCCTCCACGCTGCGCGAGGTGGCCGTCGCGACCCTCCCGCGGGTCGAGCACGAGCTGGACTGGTGGGGCGAGGGACGCGGCGGCGGGGACGGCGCCCCGGGCGCCGGAGCCGGCGGCGCCCCCGAGGCGCCGGTGACCGTCCACAGCCGGGAGCGTGTCGGGGACTTCGAGGTCGCCGTGCTGGACGGCTCCGCCGAGGGCGTGAGCACCTGGCTGAGCAGCAGCGGCTACGTGCTGCCGCAGGAGGTCCTGGACCTGCTTCCGGTCTACGTCGAGGACGGATGGACCTTCACCGCGGTGCGCTACGCGCAGGACGTCGACATGTCCCGGGACGTCTCGCCGCTGCGCTTCGACTTCGCCAGCGACGAGCTGGTCTACCCGATGCGGCTGTCGCAGGCGGCGCAGAGCACGCAGGAGGTGCACCTGTTCGTGCTCGACCCGGAGCCGGTCCGGCGCACCGACGCCTCCGCCGCGCAGCAGAGCGTCCAGCGGCCCTGGATCGCCGACCCGACCCACGTGGGCTGGACCTGGTCCGACGGCACGCTGCGCGAGCTCAGCCAGGACGGCGAGGGCCGGCCGGGCCGCGCGATGGTCACCGAGTTCACCATCCGCGGGGAGCCCGCCTCCTTCACCACCGACATGACCTTCGCGGCCGATCCGGCCGATCCGTGGATCGTGCCCACCCGCACCGAGACCACGACGGTCCGCATCGCCGGGATCCCGGCGGGCTGGGTGCTGGTGGCCGCGGCCGGGACCATCGGCGTGCTCGTCCTGTACGGGGCGGGGATGACCGCGCTCGCCGTGAGGCGCCGGCGCCGCTGAGACCCGCCGCGCGGTCCGCCTCCGCCCCGCAGGGACCCCGGACTACTCGGGAAGCTCGAGGGCGGCCTCCATGTCGGCGCGCAGCCGCTCCAGATGCTCGGCCGCGCGCTCGCGATGGGCGCCGAGGTCCGCCGAGCTGGCATCGGCCGCGATCCGCTCGATCACCTCGAGGTAGCACTTGAGCTTCGGCTCGGTGCCGGAGGGGCGCACGATCACGCGGCCGTCGTCCCGGGTGGCCAGGAGCACGCCCTCCGTGGGCGGGAGCCCCGTGGTCTCCGCGGACCCGTGGGCGAGGTCCTGCATGGCGGTGACGGAGGAGCCCGCGAGCTCGCGCGGCGGGCGGTCCCGCAGCTGCTGCATCATGGCGCCGATGCGCGAGAGGTCCTCGACGCGGATCGACAGCTGCCCGGTCGCGTACAGGCCGTGCTCACGGGCGAGGTCGTCCAGGCGCTCCACCAGGGAGGTGTCGGCGGCCTTCGCCATCGCCGCCATCTCCGCGACGACGAGCGCGGTGGACAGCCCGTCCTTGTCCCGCACCACGTCCGGCAGCACGCAGTAGCCGATGGCCTCCTCGTAGCCGAAGACGATCCCCGGCGCCCGGGAGATCCACTTGAAGCCCGTCAGCGTGGTCGCCCGTTCCTGGCCGAGGGCCGTGACGACCTCGCCCAGCCAGCGGCTGGAGACCACGGAGCTGGCGAAGACCCCGCGGTACCCGTGGTGGCGGGCGAGGTGGTCGCCCAGCAGGACGCCCAGCTCGTCGCCGGTGAGCATGCGCCAGGCGTCCCGGTGCGGATCCGGGACGGCGACCGCGCAGCGGTCCGCGTCCGGGTCGTTCGCGATGACGACATCGGCCTCGACCACGCGCGCCTGCTCGAGCGCGAGATCGATCGCGCCCTTCTCCTCGGGGTTGGGGAAGGCGACGGTGGGGAAGTCCGGATCGGGGTCGGCCTGCTTGGCCACCGGGTGCACGTCCGTGAAGCCGACCCGGTGCAGCGCCGCGACGGCGAGCTCGGTGCCTACCCCGTGCAGGGCGGTGTGCACGATCCGGACGTGGCGCGGGGAGTCCTCGCGCGGCAGCGCGGTGATCGCGGCGAGGTAGTCCTCGCGCAGCGCGTCGCCGAGCTCCTCCCAGCCGCCGTCGGCGACGGGGATGTCCCGGACGGGGCCGGTGGCGGCGATGCGCGCGGCGATCTGCGCGTCCGCGGGCGGCACGATCTGCACGCCGCGGCCGGAGTCCTCCGCGAGGCGGCCGCCGAGGTACACCTTGTAGCCGTTGTCGGCCGGCGGGTTGTGGGAGGCCGTCACGACGATCCCGGCATCGGCGCCGTGGCGTCGCACGGCGAAGGCGATCAGCGGGGTGGGGCCGAAGCGGTCCAGCAGACGCACCCGGCAGCCCGCGGCGACGAGGATCGCGGCGGAGCGCTCGGCGAAGGCCCGCGAGTTGTACCGGGCGTCGTAGCCGATCATCACCAGCGGGGCCTGCTCGCCGCGCGCCTGCGGCAGGGAGGCCAGCAGGTGGTCGGCCAGCCCTCGGGCGGCGCGCGAGACCACCGCGAGGTTCATGCGGTTCTCCCCGGGCCCCATGGCGCCGCGCAGCCCGGCGGTGCCGAACGCGAGCGGGCCGGCGAAGGCATCGGCCAGCTCGGCGACCGCGGACTCCTCGCCGCGCTCCGCACGCTCGAGCAGCGCGACCAGCGCCTCCCGCGTGGCGGGATCGGGGTCGTCGGCCTGCCAGGCCAGGGCCCGGTCCCGCAGGGCGGCGTCCAGGGCCGGGCTCATCGGCCCGCGTCCCCGGCCCCGGCGGCCCCGGCGTCGCCGCCGGGGCTCTCGGCCCCGATGCGGCGCACGACCTCGGCCAGCAGCGCGGAGATCCGCGGGGCGGCGGCGCGCCCCGCCTCCAGCACCTCCTCGTGGGAGAGCGGCTCGGGGCTGATGCCCGCGGCGAGGTTGGTCACCAGGGAGATGCCCAGCACGTCCATGCCCGCCTCGCGGGCGGCGATCGCCTCGAGCGCCGTGGACATGCCCACCAGGCTCGCCCCCATCGCCCCGGCCATGCGGACCTCGGCCGGGGTCTCGTAGCTCGGGCCGCGGAACTGCATGTACACGCCCTCGGGGAGGGAGGGGTCGACCTCGCGGGCGATCTCGCGCAGCCGCGGCGTGTACACATCGGTGAGATCCACGAAGTTCGCGCCGACCAGCGGGGTGTCGCCGGTGAAGTTGATCTGGTCGCCGATCAGCACGGGCTGGCCGGGGCTCCAGGACGCATCCAGCCCGCCGCAGCCGTTGGTCAGGACGATGGTGCGGCAGCCCGCGGCGGCGGCCGTGCGCACGCCGTGGACGACGCTGCTCACGCCGCGGCCCTCGTAGTAGTGGGTGCGGGCGCCGAGGACGAGGGCGCGCGCCCCGGTGCCCTCGATGCGGACCGACCGCAGCGTGCCGACGTGCCCGGGCACCGCCGGGGGATGGAAGCCGGGGATCGAGGTGGCGTCCGCGGTCCAGACCGTCTCGCCGAGGAGGTCCGCCGCCCCGCCCCAGCCGGAGCCGAGCACGAGGGCGAGGTCGTGGGAGGCGGCTCCGCTGGCCTCGGCGATGGCGGCCGCCGCGTCGCGGGAGAGCTGATGGGGATCGACGTCAGGGGAGTTCATGCCCCGAACCTAGCGCAGGTCAGGACACGCTGCGACACAATGGGGGAGTGAGCGACTCCAGCACCGCCATCCCCCCGTCCCCCGACCGGATCACGGCCTCCGCGGAGCGTCCCCGGGTCGTCGTCATCGGCGGCGGGCCCGGCGGCTACGAGGCCGCGCTGACGGCGGCACGGCTGGGCGCGCAGGTGAGCGTGGTGGCCGATGCGGGCCTGGGCGGCGCGGCCGTCCTCACCGACGTGGTGCCCTCCAAGACCCTCATCGCCACGGCCGATGTGCTGGACCTCGTCGCCGGCTCCGGGGCGCTGGGGATCCGCGACGCCGACACCGCCGGGAGCCCCGCGACCGGGGCCCTGACCGTCGACCTGGGCGCGGTCAACGCGCGGGTGCGCCGCCTGGCCCGGGCGCAGTCCCTGGACATCCGCGCCGCCCTCGAGGAGGCCGGGGTGCGGATCCTCGCCGGGACCGGCCGCCTCGCCGCCCCGGGACAGGTGGAGGTCACCGATGCGCAGGGGCAGCAGGAGCGTCTCGAGGCCGATGCCGTGCTGCTCGCCGTCGGCGCCCGGCCCCGCATCCTCGAATCCGCCCCGCCGGACGGCGAGCGGATCCTCACCTGGACGCAGCTGTACGAGCTGGAGGAGCTTCCCTCCCACCTGATCGTCGTCGGATCGGGCGTGACCGGGGCGGAGTTCGCCAGCGCCTACCGGGCCCTCGGCAGCGAGGTCACCCTCGTCTCCTCCCGCGACCAGGTGCTGCCCGGCACCGACCGGGACGCCGCCGGCGTCCTCGAGGACGCCTTCCGCCGTCGCGGGGTCACGGTGCGCTCCCGCTCGCGGGCCGCCGGGGCCCGGTGCGAGGGCGACGGGGTGGTCGTCACCCTCGAGGGCGGCGAGGAGATCCGCGGCAGCCACGTGCTGATGGCCCTCGGCGCGATCCCCTCGACCGCGGGGCTGGGCCTCGAGGAGTGCGGGGTGCGCCTGCGCCCCGGCGGCCACATCGAGACGGACCGCGTCTCGCGCACCTCGGTGCGCGGGGTGTACGCGGCCGGGGACTGCACGGGCGTGTACCCGCTGGCCTCGGTCGCCGCGATCCAGGGACGCACCGCCATGCACCACGCCCTCGGCGAGGCGGTGCACCCGCTGATCAGCGCGCAGGTGGCATCGGCCGTGTTCACCAGCCCCGAGATCGCGGTGATCGGCGTGAGCGAGCAGGACGTCGCCGAGGGGCGCGTGGCGGGGGAGGTGCGCACCTACCCGCTGAGCACGAACCCGCGCGCGAAGATGCAGGGGATCCGCGAGGGCTTCGTGAAGCTGATCGTCCGCCCCGGGTCGCTCACGGTCCTCGGCGGGGTCGTCGTGGCGCCGCGGGCGAGCGAGCTCATCCACCCCATCACCGTGGCCGTCACCCACCGGCTCACGGCCGACCAGCTCGCGAGCTCCTCGACGGTGTACCCCTCGCTCAGCGGTTCGCTGGCCGAGGCCTCCCGCCAGGTCGCCATGTCCCTGTTCGACTGAGGTCGCATGACCCTGTCCGGCGCAGGGCGACCGGGACCGACGCAGGGGGCGCAGGGCCGTCGCGACGGCCCCGCGCCCCCGGGGGAGCTCGAGCAGGTGGGCGGAGCGGAGGTCAGTCCTCGATCGCGCAGAGCGCGGCGCCGGCCGAGACGGTCGCGCCGACCTCGGCGTCGAGGTTCGTGACCACGCCCGAGCGGTGCGCGGTGATGGGCTGCTCCATCTTCATCGCCTCGAGCACGAGCAGCAGGTCGCCGTCGGCCACGTGCTGGCCGTCCTCGACCATCACCTTGACGATCGTGCCCTGCATCGGCGCGCTCACGGAGTTGCCGCTCGCGCTGGCCGTGGCTTCGCGGTGGGCGCGCTTGCGGCGCTGGGCGACCGGGGCGGCGGGGGCGCGCAGCGAGGCCGGCAGGCTGACCTCGACGCGGCGGCCGTCGACCTCGACCACCACGGCCTCGCGGCCCTCCGGGTCCTCCCCCGGGGCGGGGAGCGGGCCGGTCGGGATCTCGCCGTCGAACTCGGTCTCGATCCAGCGGGTATGGACCGCGAAGGGCGCGGCCGGATCCTCCGGCGCGAAGGCCGGGTCCTCGACCACGAGACGGTGGAAGGGCAGCACCGTGGGCAGGCCCTCGACGGTGAACTCCGCCAGCGCCCGCCGCGAGCGCTCGAGCGCCTCCTGGCGGGTGGCGCCGGTGACGATGAGCTTGGCGAGCATGGAGTCGAACGCGCCGGAGACCTCGTCGCCGGAGCGGACGCCGGAGTCCACGCGCACACCGGGGCCGAAGGGCGCCTCGAAGCGCTGCACCGGACCGGGGGAGGGGAGGAAGCCGCGGCCGGCGTCCTCGCCGTTGATGCGGAACTCGAAGGAGTGCCCGCGGGCGATCGGATCCACCGGGGAGATCTCCTCGCCGGCGGCGATGCGGAACTGCTCGCGCACCAGGTCCACGCCCGCGACCTCCTCGGTCACGGGGTGCTCGACCTGCAGGCGCGTGTTCACCTCGAGGAAGGAGATGGTGCCGTCGGCGCCGACGAGGAACTCGCAGGTGCCGGCGCCGATGTA
Organism: Brachybacterium phenoliresistens; assembly: GCF_000576425.1. Taxonomy (GTDB): domain Bacteria; phylum Actinomycetota; class Actinomycetes; order Actinomycetales; family Dermabacteraceae; genus Brachybacterium; species Brachybacterium phenoliresistens. The sequence goes on from NZ_KK069996.1 coordinate 41,551, forward strand.
CCCGGCCTCCTTGAGGATCGCCTTGGACGAGGAGACCAGCTGCGCGTTCTGCTGGTCGGTGAGGAAGGGCGCGGGCGCCTCCTCGACGAGCTTCTGATGGCGACGCTGCAGGGAGCAGTCGCGGGTGGAGACGACCTGGACGTTGCCGTGGGAGTCGGCCAGGCACTGGGTCTCCACGTGCCGCGGGGAGTCCAGGTAGCGCTCGACGAAGCACTCGCCGCGGCCGAAGGCGGCCGTCGCCTCGCGCACCGCGGAGTCGAACAGCTCGCGCACCTCGGACTCGGCGCGGGCGACCTTGAGGCCGCGGCCGCCGCCGCCGAAGGCCGCCTTGATCGCGATGGGCAGGCCGTGCTCGCGGGCGAACTCGACGACCTCGTCGCTGCCGGCGACCGGGTCCTTGGTGCCGGCGACCAGCGGGGCGCCGGCCTTCTGCGCGATGTGGCGGGCGGAGACCTTGTCGCCCAGCTTCTCGATCGCCTCCGGCGGCGGGCCGATCCACACCAGGCCGGCGTCGATGACGGCCTGCGCGAAGTCGGCGCGCTCGGAGAGGAACCCGTAGCCGGGATGGATCGCCTCGGCGCCGGAGCGCTGGGCGATGTCCAGCAGCTTGTCGACGACGAGGTACGAGTTCGCGGCGGTGGTACCGCCGAGCGCCCAGGCCTCGTCCGCGATGGTGGTGTGCAGGGCGCTGCGATCGGGATCGGCGTAGACCGCGATGGACCGCAGCCCTGCGTCCTTGCATGCTCGAGCGATGCGCACCGCGATCTCCCCGCGGTTGGCGATGAGCACCGAGCGGAACGGGCGGTGCGGAGTGGGACGAGCGGCCATCAAGCGGTCCTTCCGGATGTCGACAGAACCCCGAGTCTAATACGGGGCCCGAGCGTGCCGTGCCGGGCGCGCCCGCGCCCGTCGCGGCACGCGGCGAGGATCACGCGCGCCGGGGCGCGGCGCCGGGGGTCAGTCCTCCCGCCACAGCTCGTGGACGCCGATCCCGATCTCCGCGAGCAGACGGCGCAGCAGGGGGAGGGACAGGCCGACCACGGCGTGCGGGTCGCCGGTGACGGACTCGACGAACGGCCCGCCGCGCCCGTCGATGGTGAAGCCGCCGGCCACCTCGAGCGGCTCGCCGGTGGCGACGTAGGCCTCGATCTCCTCGTCGGACAGCTGCGCGAAGGTGATCTCGCAGCTCGCGGTCGCGCCGAACGTCGCCCCGGTGCCCTCGTCCTCCGCGTCGCGGTCGTCCACGATCCAGTGGCCGGAGTGCAGCACGCCGGTGCGGCCGCGCAGGGAGCGCCAGCGCTCGATGGCGGCCTCGGCGGTGTGGGGCTTGCCGACCACCTCTCCGTCGATCTCCAGCATGGAGTCGCAGCCCAGGACCACGTACCCGCCCTCGCTCGCGGCGGTGACGGCGCTCGCCTTCTCCCGGGCCAGCAGGAGCACCTGCTCGACCGGCTCGAGGTCGCCGGCGCGCGCGAGGATCGCCTCCTCGTCCAGGTCCGCGGGCAGCACGTCGAACTCGAGGCCCGCCCGCTCGAGGGTGTCGCGGCGGCCGGGGGAGGCCGAGCCGAGCAGCAGCAGGGGGAGGGAATCGGTCTCGGGGGTCAGGGCGTCGTCCATGGTCTCCATCCGGATCGGGTGAGGGGTGCGGGAGGGCGGGGCGGACCGGCACCGGTCGGAGCCGGCGCCGGTCGGCTCGGATCGGGTGGGGAGGCTCAGGTCAGGGCGGTGCGCAGCACCGACAGCGGCAGGCTGCCCAGCTCGAGGGCGCGGCGGTGGAAGTCGCGGGGGTCGCCGTCGCCGACGATGTCCTCGCGCAGCGTCTCCCACTCGCGCTGGCCGATCTTGTACGAGGGCGCCTGCCCCGGCCAGCCCAGGTAGCGGTGCAGCTCGAAACGCTGCTGGGCCTCGTCGATACCCCAGTGGGCGCTCATGAAGTCCCAGGCGGACTCGTAGGTCCAGGCGCCCCCGTCGGCCGCCTCGAGGCCCGTGGGCATCGGCAGCCCCAGGTGGAAGCCGATGTCCAGCACGACGCGGCCGGCGCGCATGCGCTGGGCGTCGAGCATGCCCATCCGGTCGCCGTCGTCGTCGAGATAGCCCAGCTGCGCCATCAGCCGCTCGGCGTACAGCGCCCAGCCCTCGCCGTGCCCGGAGACCCAGCACAGCAGGGCCCGCCAGCGGTTCAGGGCCGATGCCTGCATCGTCTGCGTGCCCACCTGCAGATGGTGGCCGGGGACGCCCTCGTGGTAGACGGTCGTGGTCTCGGACCAGGTGCGGAACTCGGTGGTGCCGGCGGGCACGTCCCACCACATGCGGCCGGCGCGGGTGAGGTCCTCGCTGGGGCCGGTGTAGTAGATGCCGCCGGATCCCGTGGCGGCGATCCGGCACTCGAGGCGCCGCAGCGGCTCCGGGATGTCGAAATGCGTGCCGGCGAGCTCGGTCAGGGCCGTGTCGGACAGCTCCTGCATCCAGGCGCGCAGGGCCTCGGTGCCGTGCAGGATCCGGGCCGGGTCGGCGTCCAGGGCGGCGCGGGCGGCCTGCACGGAGCGGCCGCCGTCGTTGCCGCCGCGCGCATTGATGCGCGCGGCGACCTCCTCCTGCTCGGCGACGATGCGGCCCAGCTCCTCGATGCCCCAGGCATAGGTCTCCTCGAGGTCGACCTCGGTGCCGAGGAACACGCGCGAGCACAGGGCGTAGGTCTCCCGGCCCACGGCGTCGGCCTCGGGCGCCCGATCGACCAGCGACTCGAGCACGTCGGCGATGTCGCGGTATCCCTGCGCGGCGGAGCGGGCGGCCTCGGCGGCCCGGGCGCGCTGGGCGTCGTCGCCGACGGCGGAGGCGGCGAAGGTCGCGAAGAATCCGTCCTCGGCGGCGTACCCGCGGGCCTGCTCGGCGCCGAGGCGCAGCTGCCGGCGGGCCGAGCAGGCCCCGTGCTCGGCGGCCTCCCGCAGGGACTCGGCCCAGCCGGCCAAGGACCGCGGCACGCCGGCGAGCCGCTCGGAGATGACCTCCCAGTCCTCGGCGGTGTCGGTCGGCATGAGGTCGAAGACGTCGCGCAGCTGCAGGGTCGAGGCGAGGTTGTTCACGGCCGAGGCGTCCAGGCGGCGCTCGGCGAGCTCGATCTCCAGGCCCAGGCGCTCCTGCAGGGCCGCGCGGGTGACCGCATCGGTGGCGTCGGCGTCGGGCACCTCGGCGATGCGGGCCAGCAGCTCCCGGGCCGCGTCGGTGCGCTCGGCGAAGGCCGCGGGGGAGAAGTCGGTGACCTCCGCGTCGTGCCCGCTGATCCCCAGCGTGGTGGCGGCGAAGGGATCGCGCCGGGCGACCTCCTCGACGTAGGCGTCGGCGAGGGCGTCGAGCGGGCTGGAGCTGCGGGGGGAGGTGTCGGCCATGGGGGCCACTCTAGTGGGACGGGGCGGCCCGGGTGCAGGTGGCGGGGCGGTCAGCGGTCCGCGAACTGCCAGGCGCTCTCGGAGGGCAGCCGCCGCAGCCGATGGGCGCCCGCGATGCGGTGGACGGGGTCCGTCCAGCCGTCGCCGGTGCCGGCGTAGCGCTGGGCGAGCTGGCGCTCGTGCGCCTCGACGCGGCTGGTCACGCTCATGGCCGAGACGACCACGGCCACCGCGGCGAGCTCGCTGTCGCTCAGGTGCCCCTTGATCAGGCGGACGTCCGCCGGGCTCGGGGTCGCGCCGTCCCCGGCGGGCCCGCCCTGCGGGGCGGGGGCGGCGTCCTGCGATGCCGCGCTCACAGCGGGATGTTCCCGTGCTTCTTGGTCGGCAGGGTCTCGCGCTTGGTGCGCAGGGCCCGCAGCGCCTGGGCGATCTTCAGGCGGGTCTGGGAGGGCTCGATGACGTCGTCGATCCAGCCGCGCTCCGCGGCGAGGTACGGGGTGGCGAACTGCTCTTCGTACTCGCCCTGCAGACGTGCGCGCTCGGCCTCGACGTCGCCGCCCTCGGCCTGCACGGTGCGCAGGTCCTGCCGGTGCAGGATGTTCACCGCGCCCTGGGCGCCCATCACGGCGATCTGCGCGGTGGGCCAGGCGAGGTTGACATCGGCCCCGAGGTCCTTGGAGCCCATCACGATGTACGCGCCGCCGTAGGCCTTGCGGGTGATGACGGTCACCAGCGGGACCGTGGCCTCGGAGTACGCGTACAGCAGCTTGGCGCCGCGGCGGATGATGCCGTCGTACTCCTGCCCGGTGCCCGGGAGGAAGCCCGGGGTGTCCACGAAGGTGACCACCGGCACGTTGAAGGAGTCGCACATCCGCACGAAGCGGGCCGCCTTCTCGGAGGCGTCGATGTCCAGCGTGCCGGCGAAGTGGCTGGGCTGGTTGGCGATGATGCCGACGCTGCGCCCCTCGACCCGGCCGAAGCCGACGATCACGTTCTGCGCGAACAGCGGCTGCACCTCGAGGAACTCGCCGTCGTCCAGCACGGCGCGGATCGCGGTGAGCATGTCGTAGGGCTGGTTGGGGGAGTCGGGGATCAGCGTGTCCAGCGCGCGGTCCTCGGGGCCCGGGGCCTCGTCGTAGGCGATGGGGTAGGCCGGCGCGTTCGAGAGGGTGTTGGCCGGCAGGTAGGACAGCAGGTCCTTGACGTACTCGATCGCCTCGGACTCGTCCGGGGCCATGTAGTGCGCCACGCCGGAGCGGGTGGAGTGCGTGTGCGCGCCGCCCAGCTCCTCGAAGCCGACGTCCTCCCCGGTCACGGTGCGGATCACGTCGGGCCCCGTGATGAACATGTGGGAGGTCTTCTCCACCATGACGATCACGTCGGTCAGGGCGGGGGAGTAGACGGCGCCGCCCGCGGCCGGGCCCATCACCAGCGAGATCTGCGGGATCACGCCGGAGGCGCGGGTGTTGCGGCGCATGATCCCGGCGAACATGGCCAGGGAGGCCACGCCCTCCTGGATGCGGGCGCCGCCGCCGTCGAGGATGCCGATGATCGGCACGCCCGTGGACAGGGCGAGATCCTGGATCTTCTGGATCTTGCGGCCGTGGGCCTCGCCCAGCGAGCCGCCGAAGACCGTGAAGTCCTGCGAGTACACGCAGACCTGGCGGCCGTCGATGGTCCCGTAGCCGGTGACGATGCCATCGCCCTCGGGGCGCTTGGCGTCGATGCCGAAGGAGTGCGACTGATGGCGGACGAACCGATCCGTCTCGACGAAGGAGCCGTCGTCCAGCAGGTCGGCGATGCGTTCGCGGGCGGTCTTCTTGCCGCGGTCGTGCTGCTTGCGAACGGCCACCTCGCCGGCGGTCGTCACGGCTCGCTGCTCGCGATCGCGCAGGTCCTGCAGGCGCTGCGCGGTGGTGAGCGGCGTCGGCGTGTCGGTCACGTGGCCTCCTTGGACCGGTTGCCCGGGTGGCTGAGAGTTCGGAGGGGATACTACGTTACCGATGTCCGCGCGCCCTGCCGATCCGACGGCGGGGCGCGCCTGCCGTGAGAAGGCAGACGCTGCCGAGGAGATGAGCTGGCCCATGACCGATCCGCGACCACGCCCCGCGCTGCTGTGGAGGGACCGGGTCGCCTCGACCCAGGACGAGGCGGCGCGCCGGGCCGCGGCGGGCGCGGATCTGCCGCTCGCCGTCGCCACGACGGACCAGCACGGGGGACGCGGCCGCCTGGGCCGCGCCTGGATCGCGCCGCCCGGCGGCGGCCTCGCCCTCACCCTCGCCCTGCGCACGACGCTGCCGGCCCCGGCGCGCAGCTGGATCCCGCTGGCCGCCGGGCTGGCGGCGCTCGACGCGCTCGAGGAGGCGGCCCCCGGCCTGCGGGCGGCGGCGGGCCTCGGCCTCAAGTGGCCCAATGACGTGCTCGCCGCGGGCGACCGGAAGCTGAGCGGCATCCTCGTGGAGGCGCGGGAGAGGGATACGGTGCTGATCGGCATCGGCACGAATCTGCGGGGCCCGGTGCGGGACGCGCAGGGCGAGCCGCTGGAGGCGGCCTGGCTGCTGGGGGCGGACGGACTGCTCGCCCGGTCCGGCATCCCCGCCCCGACCTCGGCCGATGCTCTCGCCCGGACGCTGGCCGAGGCCCTCGCCGAGGCCCTCGTGCGGCGCACCGCCCAGCTGGAGGAGGCCGCCGGGGATGCCGAGGCCGCAGGGCTCCGCGCCTCCTACGGTATGAGCTGTGTCACACTGGGGCGAGAGGTGCGGATCCAGCCCCTCGGTGCGCGCGGGCCCGGCGCCCCGCACGCGCAGGAGCTGACAGGCCGCGCCGTCGAGATCGACCCGTCGGGCCGGCTGGTCGTCCAGGACCCGACCGGCGTGCGCACGCCGGTCGACGTCGGCGATGTCCTGCACGCAGGCCTCGCCGACCGGACCGGGTGACCCCTCGGACCCCAGGACCAGAGCAGCAGAGCAGCACGGAGAACGGACGGGTCCGCCCCCACGGACCCCGGAGAGCACCGCAGGAGCGCATTCGTGACCACCGACCCCGACCCGGGCCTCCATCGGCTCGGCCCCGACCCCGCAGAGGCCGCGTCGGCCTCCGAGGGCGGCCCCGACCAGGCCGATGCCATCGCGCTGAACCGGCGCTACGCGGCCGTGCGTCGCAGCGTCGGCGCGATCGAGCGCGCCCTGCTGCAGGGATCGCGCACCCACAGCCGCCGCGACCTCGCCCTCGAGCAGGGGGTGGACCCGCGCCTGACCTCGGTGTACTGGCGCTCGCTGGGCTTCTCCTCGGTGGACGACGACACCGCCGTCTTCACCGAGGAGGACGCCCAGGCCATCGGCGATCTGGCCGCGATGGTGGAGGGCGGGGAGATCTCGGAGCGGGCCTTCACGAACATCTCGCGGGGGCTGGGATTCCACATGGGTCGCCTGGCCATGTGGATCACCGAGGCCCTGGTGGAGGAGGGGAAGATCGAGGAGGGCCTGGACGACGCGCACGCCCGCCAGGCCATGCTGGACCGGCTCCCGCAGCTGCTGGAGACCCTCGAGGCGCAGGTGATGTACACCTTCCGGCGCCAGCTGGCCGCCTATGCGGCGCGCGCCGGCTCCGAGATCCTGCAGACCTCCGGCATGGGCGGCACCGACGAGCTGTTCCCGCTGCACCGGGCCGTCGGCTTCGCCGACCTGGTGCAGTTCACCAAGCTCTCGCGCAAGCTCGCGGGGGACGAGCTGGCCGACGTGGTCAGCCGCTTCGAGATCACCTGCCGCGACATCATCTCCGTCGGCGGCGGGCGCGTGGTCAAGACCGTCGGCGACGAGATCATGTTCATCGCCGACACGCCCGAGGACGGCGCCCAGATCGCGGTGAGCCTCGCCGAGGCGATCGGCGACGACGAGGTGCTGCCCCCGGCCCGCGTCGGCTTCGCCTGGGGGTCGATGTTCTCGCGCTACGGGGACGTCTTCGGGCCGACGGTGAACCTCGCCGCCCGGCTGGAGTCCGTCGCCGCGCCGGGACGGGTGCTGGTGGACCACGACACCGCGCAGGCGGTCGCGGAGGCCCTGCCCGGCGGCTTCGAGGCGACCGAGCGCGACGAGATCGACCTGCACGGGATCGGGCCCGTGCGCACCGTGGAGCTGCGTCGCGGCTCCTCGCCGCCCCTGAACATGGGGTTCTGAGCCGCGGCATGCGATGCTGAACGGCACCGAGCACGGCACGTGGCCCAGGGCCCGCGCGGAGAGCAGGAACTAGGATGGACGGCGTGACACGACTTCTACTGGTCGAGGACGACTCGGCAATCGCAGAACCGCTCTCGCGGGCGCTCGACCGTGAGGGATACACCGTCACACGTGCCTCGCGCGGGGTGGACGCCCTGGCGATCGCCGCCGCGGGGGACGGGATCGACGTGGTCATCCTGGACCTCGGGCTGCCGGACCTCGACGGTCTCGAGGTCGCCCGGCGCCTGCGCAAGGGAGGCCTCGAGTCGCCGATCCTCATCCTCACCGCCCGCGCCGACGAGGTCGACGCCGTCGTCGGTCTGGACGCCGGGGCGGACGACTACGTCACCAAGCCGTTCCGGCTGGGGGAGCTGCAGGCCCGCATCCGCGCGCTGCTGCGGCGCACCCAGAGCGTCGAGGAGTCCAGCGACAGCTTCGACGTCAACGGGGTGTCCCTGGACGTCTCCGCGCGCCGGGCCTACGCCGACGGCGAGGAGCTCAGCCTCTCCGCCAAGGAGTACGACCTGCTCACCGTGCTCGTGCGGGAGGCCGGCAGCGTGGTGACCCGCGACGACCTCATGCGCGAGGTCTGGGGCGCCGAGTGGTGGGGCTCGACCAAGACGCTGGACATGCACATCTCGTGGCTGCGCCGCAAGCTGGGCGACGACGCCACCAACCCGCTGCGGATCACCACCGTGCGAGGGGTCGGGTTCCGGTTCGAGACCGGCGCCGGGAGCTGAGGCGTGCGCCAGCGCGTCCTCCAGGCGACCATCATCACTGTCCTCCTGGCGGTGACGATGCTCGGCATCCCGCTGGCGGGCTCCTGGCTGAACTCCACGGAGCTGCGGGTGGCGAGCGACGTCTCGTCCATCGTGGGCAAGGTCGCCACCGCGACCGAGACCAGCCTCGCCAAGGACGAGCCGATCGATGAGGCGCTCCTGCAGGAGTTCGTGGACGCCGAGCCGCGGTACTCGCTCTACATCGTGGTCACCCTGGACAACAACACGGTCACCGCCGGCCAGGATCCCGGGGACGACAGCCTGACCGTCTCCACGCTCGGCACCCAGGGCCAGTCGATCTCCGTCTCGATCCCGAAGTCGGATGTCCGCGCGGAGACCGCCGGCGCCTGGGTGATGATCATCGTCGCCGGCCTGTCCACGGTCTCCATCGGCATCTCCGTGGCGCTGTGGCAGGCCCAGCGCCTCAGCGCCCCGCTGGCGCGGCTCACCCGCCGCGCCGAGGAGCTCGGCAGCGGCCGCGCCCGCGGCAGCTGGGAGCCCAGCGGCATCGCCGAGATCGACACCGTGGCGGAGGAGCTCGCCCACTCCGGCGCCCAGCTCACCGAACGGCTCGAGGCCGAGAGCCGCCTCGCCTCGGACGCCTCCCACCAGCTGCGCACGCCGCTGACCGCGCTGTCGATGCGCCTGGACGAGATCCTCGCGACCAGCTCGGAGGAGTGGGTGCGCGAGGAGGCGCGGATCTCCCTCGAGCAGATCGACCGCCTCACCGAGGTCGTCCACGACCTCATCAACGCCCCCCGCTCCTCCCAGCGGCGCAGCCCCGGCGTCGTCGAGCTGCGGACGCTGCTCACCCAGCAGAGCGAGGAGTGGTCCCCGGCCTTCCGCGCCGCCGGGCGCGAGCTGCGCATCCAGGTGCCGCGCTCCGCGGCCGTCTGGGGCTCCTCGGGACCGCTCACCCAGGTGGTGGCCACGCTCGTGGAGAACTCCCTCGCCCACGGCGGCGGCCGGACCCTGGTCAAGGTGCGCCGCAACGACCACTCCACGGTGGTCGAGGTCTCCGACGAGGGGGAGGGCATCGACCCGGCCCTGGGCAAGCGCGTGTTCGAGCGCTCCGTCTCCGGGCGCAGCTCGCGCGGGACGGGCGTCGGCCTCGCCCTGGCCCGCACACTCGTCGAGGACGACGGCGGCCGCCTCGAGCTGCTCTCCGAGCGCCCCGCCACCTTCGGGGTGTTCCTCATCTCCGCCCCGGGCGAGGAGAGCGGTCCCGAGATCGGCGGCCAGAGCGACAGCGACGACCTCGGCACCCTGCCGCAGGGCGGGGTCGTCTCCCGCCGCGGCCGGCGCCGTCCCCACGGGGCCAGCCGTCTGGGGGATCGCCGCCCGGCCGATCGGGCCGGCAGCGCCTCCCGCGCCCGCGGCGGCGCGGACGGCGAGGAGAGCGCGGACCGGCCCGCCTAGAATGGCGCGCGTGACTTCTGCATCCCCCTCCCGCGACGCTCCCTCTCCCGTGCGCATCGGCGTGGTCGGCGCCGGGCAGCTCGCCCGCATGATGATCGGCCCGGCGATCGAGCTGGGGCTGCCGCTGCGCGTCCTGGCCACCTCCGCCCAGGAGAGCGCCGCCCAGGTCAGCGCCTCGGTGCGCCAGGGCAGCCATGACGACGAGGAGGCCGTGCGCGCCCTCGCCGCGGAGGTCGACGTCGTGACCTTCGACCACGAGCACGTGCCCACCGCGATCCTCGACGGGATCGGGGCCGATGCTCTCGCCGCGGTGCGCCCCGGCCCGGGCGCCCTCGTCCACGCCCAGGACAAGCTGGTCATGCGCGAGCGCCTCACCGCCGGGGGCCACCCCTGCCCGCGCTGGTGGCGCGCGGCCGATGCCGCCGCCCTCGACGCAGCGATCGACGAGGCCGGGGGCCAGGTCGTGGTGAAGACCCCCCGCGGCGGCTACGACGGCCACGGCGTGCGGATCGTCCGCTCCGCCCAGCAGGTCCAGGACTGGTTCGCCGACTTCCCCGAGCTGCTCGTCGAGGAGCTCGTCGCCTACCGCCGCGAGCTCTCCGCCCAGGTCGCCCGGCGCCCCGGGGGCGAGGCCGTCGCCTACCCCGTCGTCCAGTCCGTGCAGAAGGACGGGGTCTGCTACGAGGTCGTGGCCCCGGCGCCCGATCTCGACGACGCCGCCCAGGAGCGCATCCAGCAGCTCGCCCTGGACATCGCCGCGGACCTCGACGTCACGGGGATGCTCGCCGTCGAGCTGTTCGAGACGGCCGAGGGCGCCGTGCTCGTCAACGAGCTCGCCATGCGCCCCCACAACACCGGCCACTGGTCGATGGACGGCGCGGTGACCGGGCAGTTCGAGCAGCACCTGCGCGCCGTCGCGGATCTCCCGCTGGGGGCGACCGCCCCGCGCGCGCCGGTCGCCGTGATGGTCAACCTCCTCGGCGGCCCGCGCGAGGACCTCGCCGCCGGCGCCCGCGAGGCCCTCGGCGAGGATCCCGAGATCAAGGTCCACCTCTACGGCAAGGGCGTGCGCCCGGGCCGGAAGGTCGGCCACGTGACCCTGCTCGGCGACGACGCCGCCGAGCTGCTCGAGCGCGCCCACCGCGCCGAGCGCATCATCATCGGCGGCCCGCAGGGCCCGGCCCCCCAGGAGCAGGCATGAGCACCCCGGACACCCCTCGCGACGAGGCCGCCCTCGCCGCTGCGACGCCGCTCGTCGGCATCGTGATGGGCTCGGACTCCGACTACCCCGTCATGCGGGCCGCGGAGGAGGCGCTCGCCGAGTTCGACGTGCCCGTCTCCGTCGAGGTGATCTCCGCGCATCGCATGCCCGAGGACATGGTCGCCTGGGGCCGCAGCGCCGCCGACCGCGGGCTGCGCGCGGTGATCGCCGGCGCCGGCGGGGCCGCCCACCTGCCGGGCATGCTCGCCTCCCTCACCCCGCTGCCGGTGATCGGCGTGCCTGTACCGTTCAAGAACCTCGACGGGATGGACTCCCTGCTCTCGATCGTGCAGATGCCCCCGGGCATTCCAGTGGCGACCGTGACGATCGGCGGCGGCCGGAACGCCGGCCTGCTCGCCGCCCGCATCCTCGCCGCCGGGGCCGATGAGCAGGCCGCGGCCCTGCGGTCGCGGATGGTCGCCTTCCAGGAGGAGCTGCGCCAGATCGCCCTGCGCAAGGGCGAGACGCTGCGCGCCTCGCGGTGAGCGACGCGGCGAGCCCCGCGGTGAGATCTGCGCGGCATCGCCGCGCGTCCGTCGCTGCCAGGATGGGCCCGCTCGGCGCGGTATCGTCGGCCCCATGAATGAGAAGCCTCCGTACCGCGTGGCCGCCGGAGCGGATGTCGCGGAATCCGCGAGCATCGGCGCCGGCTCGAGCATCTGGCACCTGGCGCAGGTCCGTGAGGATGCCCGGATCGGCGAGGACTGCGTGATCGGCCGCGGGGCGTACATCGGCTCCGGCGTGCGTCTGGGCGCCGGCTGCAAGGTGCAGAACTATGCGCTGGTCTACGAGCCGGCCTCCCTGGCCGAGGGCGTGTTCATCGGCCCCGCCGTGGTGCTGACCAACGACCATTTCCCGCGCGCGGTGAACCCGGACCTCAGCCCGAAGTCCGTGCACGACTGGGAGCCCGTGGGCGTGACCATCGAGCAGGGCGCCTCGATCGGCGCCCGCGCCGTGTGCGTGGCGCCCCTGCGCATCGGCGCCTGGTCGCTGGTGGCCGCCGGGGCGACCGTCACCAAGGACGTCCCCCCGCACGCCCTGGTCGCCGGCGTCCCCGCCAGGCGCATCGCCTGGGTGGGCCGGGCCGGCGAGCCCCTGGAGCCGGCCTCCGACGGCACCGACTCCTGGGTCTGCCCGACCACCGGCGAGTGGTACGTGCCGGACGAGACCACCGGAGGGCTCGCCCTCGCCCAGGACGCCACCACCACCAGCCCCGATTCCCCCGATCCCGAGGAAGCCGCCCGATGACCCGAGCCATGATCCCCGCAGCCCGCCCCCTCATCGGCCAGGAGGAGCGCGACGCGGTCGACCGCGTGCTCGCCTCCGGCATGGTCGCCCAGGGCCCCGAGGTCGCCGCCTTCGAGCAGGAGTTCTCCGCCCAGCTCGCCGGCGGGCGCGAATGCGTCGCCGTGAACTCCGGGACCTCCGGGCAGCACCTCGGCCTGCTGGCCGCGGGGCTGAAGCCCGGCGATGAGGTCATCGTCCCCTCCTTCACCTTCGCCGCGACCGCCAACGCCGTCGCGGTGTGCGGGGCCGTGCCCGTCTTCGTCGACGTCGACCCCGACACCTTCTGCATCGACCCCGCCGCGATCGAGGCCGCGGTCACCGAGCGGACCGTCGGCATCCAGCCCGTCCACCTGTACGGCCACCCGGCGCCGATGGACGCGATCGTCGATATCGCCCAGCGCCACGGCCTGTGGGTGGCCGAGGACGCCGCCCAGGCGCACGGCGCCACCTGGGACGGTGCGCAGGTGGGGACGTTCGGGACCTTCGGCATGTTCTCGCTCTACCCGACCAAGAACATGACCAGCGGCGAGGGCGGCATGGTCTCCTGCGACGGCCCGGAGATCGCCCGGCAGATGCGTCTGCTGCGCAACCAGGGCATGGAGAAGCAGTACGCGAACGAGATCGCCGGCTTCAACAACCGCATGACCGACATCCATGCCGCCATCGGCCGGGTGCAGCTGACGAAGCTCCCGGCCTGGACGGCGCGCCGCCAGGAGCTCGCCGCCCACTTCGACGCCCACCTGGAGGGCGTGACCACCCCGGTCGTGCGCGAGCAGGCCACGCACGTCTACCACCAGTACACGATCCGGATCGAGGGGGCCTCCGCCGCCGAGCGCGACGCCTTCGCGACCGCGTTGCGCGAGGAGCACCAGGTGGGCTGCGGGGTCTACTACCCGACCCCGGTGCACCGCCTCCCCTCCTACGGGCTCGAGCTGGACCTCCCGGTCACTGAGATGCTCGCCCGCGAGGTGCTGTCCCTCCCGGTGCATCCCAGCGTGAGCGACGAGGACCGCGACCGCATCGTCGAGGCCGTGAACACCGTGGCGAAGGCAGGTGCCTGAGCATGGCTGATCTGCGCGCCGGACTCATCGGCCTGGGCATGATGGGCCGCCATCACGCCCGCAACCTCCATGCCCTCGACGGCGTCGAGCTGGTCGCCGTCGCCGACGCCTACGGCGACCCGCACGGCGCCGCGCAGGGGCTCGACGTGCTCCCGAGCGCCGAGGCGCTCATCGAGGCGGGGATCGACTACGCCGTCATCGCCGTGCCGACGGCGTTCCACAAGGACGTCGCCCTCACCTTCGCCGAGGCGGGCGTCCACTGCCTGGTCGAGAAGCCCCTGGCCTTCGACATCGGCGAGGCGGAGGAGATCACCGCCGCCTTCGAGGCGAAGGGCCTGGTGGGCGCGGTCGGCTACATCGAGCGCTACAACCCCGCCCTGCAGGAGCTGCGCCACCGCCTGGCCGACGGCCAGCTGGGGGAGATCTACCAGATCGTCACCCGCCGCCAGGGCGGCTTCCCCGCGCGCATCGCCGACGTCGGCGTGGTCAAGGACCTCGCCACCCACGACCTCGACCTCACCGCCTGGGTCGCCCAGAGCGACTTCGCCCAGGTGGCCGCCACCTCGACGGCCCGCAGCGGGCGCACCGACGAGGACATGGTCTCCATCACCGGCCGGCTGCAGGACGGGACCATCACCAACCACCTGGTGAACTGGCTGACCCCCTTCAAGGAGCGCGTCACGGTCGTCACCGGCGAGAACGGCGCGATGATCGCGGACACCGTCTCCGCGGACCTCACCTTCCACGCCAACGGCGAGAACCCCACGAACATCTGGGAGTCCATGGCCTCCTTCCGCGGGGTCAGCGAGGGCGACGTGATCCGCTACGCGCTGACCAAGCAGGAGCCGCTGCGCACCGAGCACGAGGCGTTCCGCAACGCCGTCCTCGGCGACGCCTCCAACATCGTCACCATGCGCGAGGGGCTGCAGACCGTCCGCGCCGTGGAGGGCGTGCTGGAGTCCGCGCGCGAGGGGCGCGTGGTGGAGCTCGGCTGACCCTCCGCGAAGGCGGAACGCTGCGGGCGCGTCGACGGCAGCCGGTCGTCGACGCGCCCGCTCAGCGGTGGATCGGACGCGTCGTGAAGAGCCGTGCGCCCCGCGACCATTCGTCCCGGAGGAACTGCTCGGCGTACATGCCGATGGGGGTCTGCCCGCGGAGCGTCGCCGCTGTCAACCGGGTGCGCGACGTGCCGGTGAGCAGCGCATCGAAGCCGAGCGGGTGGTCGACCACCCCCGAGATCCGGCGCAGCCGGGTATGCAGGGCGGCGGCCCCGGTGACGCGCATGGCGCGACGGAGCATCGCTCGCGGAGCAGAGACCGCCCCGCTCCCGGAGACCGTCGCCGGCGCGGGGAGGCCGAGCTGCTCGGCATGATCCCGTTCGATGAGGGACCGATACCAATCACGTGACTCGATCGCCGCGTCGGGGGCCTGCTCGTAGAGATCCCAGAGCTGCAGATCATGGAGCGGCAGGGCCCAGTCGAGCCCGAAGTGCTCATAGGCCCGGACCGAGTTCAGGATGTACTTCACCTGGCGCTCCCGATGGAAGAACCAGCGGACGGCGCTCATCGTGCTCCGGCGGGAGCCGTCCACGGCCGCCTCGCGGAGGAACTCGGCGAGAGCTGCGCGCACCTTCGGGTTCCCGCTGACCGCTTCGGGCCGAGAGCGCAGATCGAACGTCCACGGGGTCACGGCGGCGAGGATCTGCTCCCCGGTCGGGTTCGGCACGTCCCGGAGCGCGGCGTCGCGTGCCGCGCTGACGACGGTGTGACCAGGGATCACGATGCTGGCGGGCGCGAGCGCGCCCGACCGCGTGAGCATGCGCACGGCGTACCAGTCCTGGATGTGGGGGAGTGCCGCTCCGCCGGACGACTCCCGGAGGAAGTCCGCGGTCTCCGGCGACTGCCACGCCTCCTGCATCCGGGCCGGATGCAGCTCGACCTTCTGCCAGGGCAGCCCCAGGGCGGCGGCGATGCGACGGGACGCCTCGGCCTCCGCCGCCCCCGGCAGCCCGTAGGTGTAGGTCAGCACGTGCGGGTAGCCGCTGCGCGCCAGGCGGGTCGCCAGGAGACGGGAGTCCAGCCCCGCCGAGAGGGGCAGGGCGATCGTCCTGCCGTCCGCAGCCTCGATGAGGCGGGCCATCGCGTCGTCGACGCCCTCGGAGAAACGTTCGGCGAAGACGTCGAGGCTCTCGAGCGGGGGAGGCACCGGCTGGAGGCGGAGAGGCCGTTCCAGGCGTGAGGCGACCCGGCCGTCCCGCAGGTCGATGGTCACCGTCGTGCCGGCGGGGACCTGGTGCACGCCGGCGAACAGCGTGTCGGAGCCGATCACGTATCCGGCATGGAGGAACTCCTGCATGCACGCGGCGTCCAGCGGGGTGTCCGGGACGGCATCGGCGATGTCGAAGGCGTTGTCGGCGACGTGGATCGCATCCTGGCCGATGCGGTAGTACAGCGGCCATGACCGGAGGTGGTCGGTGGCCAGCGTCAGCACGGGCCCATCGCGCCGCACGAGGCCGAAAAGCCCTCCCGCGGCGCGGAGCTCGGCGACGTCGCAGGAGGCAGGTGCCGAGGCGCCGCGAGCCCGGCGCAGCTGCACGTCTGCGGAGCGGTGATCCCACAGTCGACTAAGATGACGCTCGACGGTCAGCACGGGTCCTCCTCGTGGAAGCGCCGCCGCGTCAGATGCTCACGGCGCAGCTGCCCATCCTAGTCACGTCGTCGGAGAGGTCAGGCCCCTATGGTGTCGCGAATGCGTGCGGCGATCGAGAAGCTGACGACCAAGTACCCGACCTTGCGCAACATCACCGTCCTGTTCAGCGGGGCGGCAGGCGCACAGGCCGTCGTCATGGCGGTCTCGGTGTTCACCGCTCGCATCTTCAGCCCCGAGGTCTTCGGCCAGTTCGCGATCTACGGGTCGCTGACCGCCATCGCCGTCACGGTCGCATCGCTGCGCATGGACATGACGATCATGCTCCCGGAGGACGACGACTCCGCGCGGCGCATCGCGAAGGTCGCGACGATCAGCAACATCGTGGTCGGAGGCCTGTTCTCCGTGGTCGCCGTGGTGGGGCACGAGTTCATCACCGCGTACTACGGGGACGAGGAGCTCGCCTCCTGGCTGGCCATGGGCGGCGTCACCGTCTTCCTCGTGGCGCAGGTCTCCGTCCTCCAGTACTGGTTCAACCGTCGCTCGGACTATCCGACCATCGCGCTGAACAGGCTCCAGCAGCAGATCGGGTCGGCGGGCGGGCAGCTGACGCTCGGTGCCCTGGGGCTGCGCAGCGTCGCGGGCCTGATCTTCGGGACGCTCGCCGGGCAGGCCTTCGCCTTCTTCAACCTCCGTCGGAAGTCGAAGGAGCTCCTCGCGCCGATCCCCGAGGGGACGCCGAGCGCAGCCGAGCTGCTCAGCACATATCGCAGGATGCCCCTGCTGAACCTGCCCACGGCTCTCGTGGACTCCGTGCGCACCAACGGCATCACCCTTCTCATCGGCAGCGTCGCACTCGGCGCGGTGGGCCAGTTCAATCTGGCCTGGCGCATTCTCCAGGTGCCCGTGTCCCTCATCAACAGCGCGGTCTCCCAGGTGTTCTTCCAGAAGCTGGCACGGGTGAAGCCCGGCGAGATGTACCCTCTCGTGCGGATCACGATCATCCGGGGCCTGCTGCTGTCGGTGGTCCCGTTCGGCCTCATCTACCTGCTGGCGCCGTGGATGTTCACCTTCGTCTTCGGCGAGCAATGGGACCAGGCGGGCGGCTTCGCCCGCGCGCTCACGCCCTGGTTGATGTTCCAGCTCGCGTCCTCTCCCGTGTCCACCGTGTTCGTGGTCACCGAGACGCAGCACTGGATGCTCATCTTCTCGATCGTGTTCTGCGCGGTGCCCCTGTCCCTGCTCTACTTCTCCCCGCTGCCTCTGCTCACCACCGTCTACTGGCTCGGCGGGGTGATGGCGGCGATGCTGGCGCTCATGCTGGTCATGTCGCTGTTCGCGGCGCGTCGGTACGATCGCAGATCCCGCACGCTCGGCGGTTCCGATGCCCCCGTGCCGGATGCCGGTTGATCCCTCGATGCTTCCGAGAGGAGCGCTCCCCATGAGAGTCCTGGTCGTCCCCTCCTGGTACCCGACCCATGAGCAGCCGATGAACGGCTCGTTCTTCCGCGAGCAGGCCCAGATGATGGCCGCGTCGGGGTGCACCGTCAGCGTTCTCAGCCCGCGGCTGGTGCGGGGCGCTGCGTGGCGAGGCCCCCGACCCGTCGTCGAGCAGGACGGTGCGGTGAGGACGGTCCGCTTCGACGTGCCGGCGCTTCCCCAGGCGCTCCAGGGAGCCGAGCGGGAGCTGCTGCGTCGCGGCGCGCTGGCCGCCTTCCGCGCGCTCGGAGCGGAGGTCCCGGACGTCATCCATGCCCACTCCGTGCATCCGGGCATCGTCGTCGCGAAGGAGCTCGGCCTGGAATGGGACCGCCCGTTCGTGCTCACCGAGCATCGCCCCTCCTCGCTCACGAGCCCGCGGACGGCGGCCCGCCGACGCGAGATCGCCCGCGCGGTGTCCCAGGCCGCGAAGGTCGCGACCGTCAGCGGGCCGTTCGCGCAGGAGATCGGTGCGCACTACGGCCGCGAGGACGTCGAGGTGGTCGACCTGCCCGTCCCGCAGGACTTCCTCACCTCGACCCTCCCGGCGGCCGGCGACGATGACGGGTACACCTTCCTGCACGTGTCCCACCTCGACCCGAACAAGCGGGCGGCGGAGACCATCGCCGCCTTCGCCCGCAGCGGTGCGGCGCGGCACGGCCGGCTGGTGATCGTCGGGGGGAACGGCGAGCGGGTCGCCGCCCTGCGCACCGTGGCGCGCGAGGCCGGCGTCGCCGATCGCGTGGAGCTGCGAGGGCCGGTGAGCCGACGGGACCTGCCCGCGGTGATGGCCGAGGCGAACTGCCTGGTGCTCGCGAGCGCCGTCGAGGCGGGAGGGACCGTCATCAGCGAGGCGAAGGCCTCCGGGATGGCGGTCATCGCGACGAGGACCTGGGGCGGGCTGCACGGGGTGGACGAGAGCGCCGGGGCGCTCGTGGACGTCGACGACCCGGCCCAGCTCGAATCCGCCCTCGCGAGAGCCGCGGAGGAGGGCTGGGCCGTGTCCCCGGCGAGCCGAGAGCGGATCCGCGGGGCCGCGCTCGCCCGCTACAGCCAGGAGGCGTTCGTCGCCCGGCAGGGCCGGATCTATGAGGACGCCGTGGCGCACGGGGACCGACCGGCGATGATCTTCCACGCTCCGTACCCGATCGACCCGAACCCGACCTCGGCGAGCAGGCTCCGGCCCAAGCGCATGCTCGAGAGCTTCCGGGCCGCGGGACTGCGGGTGCACGAGGTCACCGGCGATCCGCGCGACCGCGCCGCGGGATACCGGGACGCGCGGAGGCTCCAGCGGGCCGGGCGGACGTTCGAGCTGCTCTACTCCGAGAACTCGACCCAGCCGAACGTCCTCGCCACGAGCATCCGCCGCGGCGTCGCGCCGCTCCTCGACGCCCGGATCCTGGCCTGGGCGCACAGGTCGCGGATCCCTGCCGGGGAGTTCTACCGCGACATCTACTGGCGCTTCTCGACGAAGCTCACCGAGGTCCGGACCCCGCGGAGCCTGCTGATGCAGCTCGCCTATCGGTTCGATCTCGAGGTCCTCCGCCGCACGGGGACGCACGTCTTCCTCCCGTCCCTGGCGATGGGGCCGGAGCTGCCCTATCCCCGGGATCGGTTCTCGGCGCTGCCGCCGGGCACGGACGTCCGGGAATCCCCGACACCCTCGGGAGTGCATCTGTTCTATGTCGGCGGGCTGGGAGCGGACTACGGCCTCCATGCCTGCGTCGAGGCCGTGTCCGCCACGCCCGGCGTCTCGCTGACCCTCTGCGTCCCCGAGAGGGACTGGACAGCGAACGCCGCGGCCTACCAGGGATACCTCAGCGACCGGATCCGGGTCGTCCATGCGACGTCCCGCGAGCTCGCGCCGTACTACGCGCAGGCGTCCGCGTGCGTGCTGTTCGTGGAGCCGACCCCGTACCGGCGCTTCGCCGCCCCGGTGAAGTTCTTCGAGTACCTCGGGTACGGGAAGCCGATCCTGCTGAGCGAGGGGACCCTGGCCGGCGACATGGGCGCCGAGCTCGGCATCGGGATCCCCATCGCCTACACCGCGGAGGCGTTCGCCGCCGCGCTGTCCGAGCTGCAGGAGGATCCGCAGCGGCTGCCCGCCCTCGCACGGCGTGCCGAGGAGGTCCGGTCAGCCCACACCTGGCAGGCACGGGTCCAGGAGGCGATCTCGGTGCTGCGGCCCGAGCTGACCGAGAAGCTCGCCGATCACCAGCCGCTCTCGCGGTAGCCGCGCAGCACCTCGTCCAGCGCGGCGTCCGGCGAATGGTGGCTCCTGACCCAGTCCCGGGTCGGGCTCCGTGTGTCTCCCGAGAGGGCCCCCAGCACGCACCGGACGATCGGCTCCGGGGCGTCCGGGAGGTCCAGAGCCGTTCCGCCCAGCACCGGCGGGCTGTCGAGCGAGGGATGCGAGCCGTCGTACCAGTCGGTGCGCAGCGGCATGATCAGGGGGACATCGGCCGCGAGCACGTCGAGCTCCGACGCGCCCAGGACGCCGGTGAGCTGGCCGACGCAGGCCGAGGCGCCGGAGATGACCGATCGGAAGGCGGCGTGGGGCATGGTCGGGATCAGCGTGGCCCCGGCGCGGGAAGCGTCCCCGGCACGGCCGCCCCAGTCCAGGCCCACCAGCACCGCCTCCGAGGGGGCGATCGCCTCGCGGAGGGACCTGACGAGCTCGATCTGCAGCTCGCCGCCCTTCGCCGCCTCCCACCGCGACGGGAAGAACACGTAGGGGCGACCCTCGCCGATCTCCCGCAGCGCCGGGGGGAGCGGGGCCGTCGACGGCCCGGGCAGAGGAACGGGGACCGGGACCAGGCGCGCATCCTCGCGCAGGTCCTGCACATGCCGGCGCAGATCGGGAGTGGAGTAGAACACCACCTGGGCGTCCCGCACCGTTCTGCGTATCAGCTCCCCGTGCTCCGGCTCGTACTGCCGGGTGCGGATATCGGTCCCATGCAGGTGCAGGGCGAAGCGCCGGCCGAAGGCCCAGCCGGCATGGCGCCGGGCCAGCGCATTGTGCACATGGACGCGGGGGACGGCGGCCCGCCGTCGCAGCAGCGATCCCTCCCAGAGGAGACCGCGGGCGGCTTTGCGCAGGAGGGCCGGCACAGCTCCGCCGCCGGGCGCGGCGGCGAAGGGCAGCACGTCCCACCGAGCGCCGCGCTGCTGCGCCGCACGGGACAGGAGCGTCGCCGTCGAGGCCGGATCTCCGAGATGGAGCATTCGCGAGTAGTTCGAGATCTCCGTCATGCGTCCCCTCCGTGCGTGGCGCCGCGTCGGTGACGCAGCTAACGGCTCAGATGTCGGTGCCGTCACGAAGGGCGGACCCCGCGCGGCGCACCGGCGCTCCTGTGACCGGTGACCACTAGACTCTGGCAACGCAACACATCCTAGGCGGCGACACGAGCCCCAGCGTGAGGAGGCACTTCGTGGCGTACCTGCCGGACTGGATCGCGATGGCACCGACCCTCGCCGCGCTGATCGCGATCGTGTACCTCCCCGGTCTGGTGTCCCTGCTCCTGGTCGGGGTGCGGCGGTCGCTGGCCGTCGCATTCGCCCCCGCATGGTCCTGCGGACTGGTGGGCGTCTCGACCATCCTCCTCGCTCTCGCCGGCATCCCCTGGGGATGGCCCTCCTTCCTCGCGGTCTCCGCGTTCTCGTGCATCTCCGGATCCGTGCTGGGCAGGTTCCTCGCGCGACGGGATCCGGAGGGGTCCATGATCGGCGGGCCGGAGCATCCGCTGCTGGGCCGCGTCATCGGCCGTACGACCGTGATCGTCGTCGTGGGCCTCGTGCTGGTGCAGTGGGTCGCCGTCGCGGCCACGCTCGGCCCTCGGTTCCCGAGCCAGCTGAGCGATCCCATGTTCCACTACAACGGCGTCAACGCCGTGCTCAGCACCGGGGATGCGTCGATGTTCGGCGCCCTCGACTGGAACTACGGCCTGCGTGTGCTGCCGGTGACCTATCCGTCCGTGTGGCACGCCGTCGTCAGCCTCGTGTCCACGCAGACCACGATCCTCCCCGCCGCGCACGTGATGAGCTACTTCGTGATCCCGCTGGTGTTCACGACCGGCATGGTGAGCCTGGGGCGCGAGCTGCTGCCCCGCCACCGGTCCTCGGCCCTGCTGACGGTGACGGTCTCCGCGGCGTTCGTCGCGTTCCCGGCGTATCTCCTCGTGGGCAAGGGGTTCTGGCCCAACGCCCTGGCGATCGCCCTGCTCCCCGGCGTCTCGGCCCTCGCGCTCGCGATCATCGATGACATGAGCCGCGGGGCTCTGCGGCGACACGCGGCGCACTTCCTGGTGTCGGCGCTCGTGCTCGCGGGCGGCACGGCGGGCATGGTCATCTCCCATCCCACCCTGGTGTTCACTATCCTCTGGGTCGGAGCGCCGACCGCGCTCGCGCTGATCGGCCGTTTCTTCGCGCGGGTGCGCCGTCGCTGGTCCCGCCGGCGCTTCCTCGCCGTCGCCGTCGCCACGGCGATCGTCGCGGGGACGGTCCTCGCCGGAGTCCTCTCGCACCCGCAGGTCCGCGCGGCGCTCGGCCGGCCGGTCCAGGGGAGCTTCGAGGACCTGTTCCCGCACATCGCGGCCACCCTGATCCTCTGGCCGGTGGGGCAGAATCCTCTCGTCCTGCTGTGCCTGTCGCTGGTCTCCGTGCTCGGACTCGCGCTCGGGATCGTCGCGGCGTCCCGGTCGGTGCGCACCCGGTGGCTCATCGGCGCCTGGGTCATGCAGGAGCTGCTGGTGCTCGGCGCGTACATCCCGATCCCTTTCGTCTCCCAGGTCGTGGGCCTGTGGTACGCCGATGTGTATCGCCTCTTCGCGATCCAGGTGATCTTCCAGGCGGCGCTGATCGGCACGGGCCTGGCGGCGCTCCTGCACAGCGGGTGGAGCCCCAGCAGGGTCCTGGCCCGGACGCGCCGCAGGCTCGAGCCGTCCGTCGGCGCGGCGATCGCCTTCGCCGCGGCCGACGGGACGCGAGCGCTGAGCGAGCTCGGGGTCGAGAGGGACACGTCCGTGCGCCATCGCGTCGACCGGTCGGTGGTGGTCCTGGTGATCGGATTCGTCGCCTTCCAGCTGGCCGTCGGGGCGACGGTCTCCTACCTCTCGGTCTACGACCGGGGCAGTCCGCGCTTCGCGCAGGGCGCGATCATCGGCAGCCCCGAGGAGCTCGCGCTGCTGGAGGGGCTCGAGGGGACCCTCGGGGACGGCGCGATCGTCGTCGGCGATCCTCTGACGGGGATCGGGTACGCCCCGGCCCTGAGCGACGTCGACTCCGTCTTCACCCAGTTCAACCGCCGCACGCTCGATGCGGACGGGAACTACCTCTCGCAGCACTTCCGGGAGATCGGCGCGGACCCGGCCGTGTGCCGCATCATCCGCCACTACGGCATCGAGTACTACTACCAGGACGATCCCGTGCAGTACCAGGGGGTCTCCCGGGACCAGGTGATGCCCGGGTTCTACGACGTGGACACCTCCGCCGGATTCACGCTCGTCGCCGACGCCGGCGATGCCCGGCTGTGGCGCATCGATGCCTGCGGCGGACCGGAGGACGACCCGGACCAGGACTGGTGGACCGGTGAATGGCGGAAGTTCCCGGTGACGCGCGCTCCGGCACCTGCTGCGCCCACGGCCCCTGACGCGGGCTGATCCCGCGCGGGGGACCGGCGAGCACCGGGCCGACCATGATCACGAGGTCAGGATGCGGCGAGCAGCCGTCCGAGGATCCCGCGCGCGACATCGGCATCGTGATCGAAGGAGAGCTCCCGCGACGCGCGGTCGGCATGGGCCTTCCACCCCTGGATCTGCTCCGGGGTGACCGACGCGATCGACTCGACGCAGTCCTCGATCTCGAAGCTGCGGGAGACCGGTCCGAGCTGATGCTCGCGGGTCAGGTGCGCCATCTCCTCGCTGGGGCCGACGGCGATCGCGAGACGCGCCTGCACGAAGTCGAAGAACTTGTTCGGCAGGGCGAGGCGACCGTTCGTCGTGAACGGCGGGAGCCAGTAGACGCCCATGTCGTACTGGTTGAGCGTGCCGGGAAGATCCATCGGCCCGACGGGCGGGAGGAAGCGCACGCGGTCCGATCCGGCGGCCTTCTCCTTCAGGACCCGCATGTACTTCCCTCCGTCGTTCGCGGGAACGAGGTAGAAATCCATGGTGAACCGCTCCGGGAGGCGGTGGACGACCTCGATCATCGCCTCGAGGTTCCGGCCGAGGACGGCAGAGCCGGAATGCACCAGGCGGACCCGGTCCTCCGGAGTCTCGGACGGGGCGAGATCGCGCCACTGCGATGAGTTGCGCATGGTGAGGGCCTCGACCCCGTAGCGCTCGCGGTAGAGGTCGCCGATCTTGTCCCCGACCGTCGTCACCGCCGCCATGCGGGGCAGGTACTCGCGGCACAGGTGATCCATCAGCGGCGCGACCAGGAGCCTCCATGACAGCACGTGCGTGCGCTCCTCGGGAGCCCATTCGTGCATGTCGGCCCAGATCGGTGCGCCGTCCGCGACGACCTCGGCGAGGGCGAGGATGCGCGCCTCGTTGGCGACGACGACGTCGAAGCGTCGCCCCCGCAGCGCCTCGAGCGTCCAGGCGATCGCCGGTGCTGCGAGCTCTGCGCTCCGCAGACGCCGCAGCGCGAGCTTCGCGACGCCCGGAACGGTCTGCGGAAGCGTCGTGAGATGGTCCGGGACCTGCAGATGCTCGTCGGAGCCTTCGGGCGCGGGGCCGTATCCCACGGTGGTGACCCGGCCGAACTCCTTCACGACCGAGAGCTGTCTCAGGACACGCGAGTCCCGGTGGATCGGGGACAGGCTGATGACGAGGAGCGAGGCATCTGGCACGCGGGCCAGTATAGGGGCGGAGTGTGAGCAGGCCCGGTCGAGGCCGGTGCGGCGGGGCGCCGGACTCCCCGGGTCGCGTTCCGTACAGTAGGCGTGTCACAGACGTCGTCTCCCGAGGTGGACCCCATGAAGATCCTGTCCGTGGTGGGCGCGCGCCCGCAGTTCGTCAAGCTCGCCGCCATCGCCGATGCGGCCTCGCGGCGCGAGGACGTCGAGCACGTGATCGTCCACACCGGGCAGCACTATGACGCGGCCATGAGCGACGTCTTCTTCGCCGACCTGCGGATCCCCGCCCCGGACGTCAACCTCGCGGTCGGCTCCGGTACGCACGGGCGGCAGACCGGCGCGATGCTCTCCGCGATGGACGAGGTCCTCGAGGAGCACCGCCCGGACTGGACCCTCGTGTACGGGGACACCAACTCGACGCTCGCCGGCACGCTCTCCGCGGTGAAGATGCACCTCAAGGTCGCCCACCTCGAGGCCGGACTGCGCTCCTTCAACCGGCGCATGCCCGAGGAGCACAACCGCGTGATGACCGACCACGCCGCCGATCTGCTGCTGGCCCCGACCGAGGTCGCCCGCGGGCACCTCGCCTCGGAGGGCCTGGCCGAGCGGACCCTCGTCACCGGCGACGTCATGACCGACGTCTGCCTGCGGGTGGCCGCCTCCGTGGAGGGGACCCCGCTGCGCCTGCCCGAGGGCATCGATCCCGCATCCGACTTCGCCGTGGCGACCATCCACCGCGCCGACAACACCGATGACCCCGAGCGCCTGGCCGCGATCGTGCGCGGGCTGCAGGAGCTCGAGCTGCCGCTGGCGCTGTTCGCCCACCCTCGCCTGGTCGCCAAGGCGAAGGACGCCGGCATCGCGCTGGCCGGCGGGGCCGTCCACCTGGGCGAGCCGCTGGCCTACCCGGATCTGGTCAACGCCGTGCAGCGCTCGCGCGCCGTGGTCACCGACTCCGGCGGCCTGCAGAAGGAGGCCTACCTGCTGGGGGCGCCCTGCACGACCGTGCGCACCGAGACCGAGTGGGTCGAGACCCTCGAGGGCGGCTGGAACGAGCTCGCCGCCGATCCGGCCACCATCGCCGCCTCCGTCTCCCGCCCGCGGCCGGCGGGGGAGCGCCCGCCCTACTACGGCGACGGCCGTGCCTCCGAGCGCAGCGTGGACGCCCTGCGGGAGCGCGCCTGATGCCCAGGGGCCGCAGCAGATCCGCTCGGCGGCACGGGGACGGACGTCCGCGCATCGTCGTGGCGACCCGCGTCTTCACGCCCGACCCGGTGGCCGCGGCCTTCCGCCAGGAGGCGCTGGTGCTCGCCCTCGAGAAGGCCGGAGCCGAGGTGACCGTGCTCACGACTGTCCCGCACCAGCGGGGCCCCGAGGTCTCGCGAGCACGCCATGTCTCCCGCTTCCCCGTCAAGCGCGACGCTCAGGGGCAGGTGCGCGGCTACGCCTCCTACATGAGCTTCGACGTGCCCCTCGCGCTGCGGCTCCTCCTGCGCCGCCGCGTGGACGCGATCGTCGCCGAGCCGCCGCCCACCACCGGCATGGTCACCCTGGTGGCCTCGGCGATCCGCCGGGTCCCCTACACCTTCTACGCGGCGGACGTCTGGTCCGATGCGACCGACAGCGTCGACGGCGTCCCCGGACCCGTGCGCGCCGCGGTCCGCTGGATGGAGACGACGGTGTGGAAGCGCGCCGCCCGTGTGCTGACCATCTCCCCGGGCGTGCAGCACCGGCTCGAGGAGCTCGCCGGGCGCCGCACCAGCTTCCGCATGATCGGCAACGGCATCGACACGGAGACCTTCACGCCCGACGGGCCGGCGAGCGCCGAGCAGGGCCCGTACTTCGTCTACGCCGGCACCGTCTCCGAATGGCAGGGCGCCGAGGTGTTCCTCGACGCGTTCGAGCAGGTCCATCGCGAGCACTCGGAGGCGCGGCTGCTGTTCTTCTCCGAGGGCAGCGGGCGCGACGCCCTCGAGGCGACGGTGCGCGAGCGCGGCATCGGCCGCGTCGAGTTCCGCGACAAGATCCCGCCGTCGATGGTCGCGGCGCACCTGCGCGGCGCCGTGGCGGGACTGTCCTCCATCACCCCCGGCCAGGGCTACGAGTTCGCGCTGCCCACGAAGATCTATGCGGCCACCGCCTGCGGCACCCCGGTCATCCATGCGGGGGAGGGCGCCGCGCACGACCGCATCCGCGACAACTCCCTGGGCTGGGCCTGCGACTACGACGCGGAGCAGGTCGCCGGGGCCATGCGTGCCGCCCTCGCCGGCCAGGACGTCCCCGGACCGGAGGCTCTGCGGTCCTGGACCGAGGAGAACGCCTCGCTGGCCGGCTGTGCGGCGAAGGCCGCCTCGGAGGTGCTCGCGACGATCGACCGCTGATCGGTCGCGGGGGCACGGGCGCCGCGGCGCCCGGCCCCGTCCGAGCCGGGCGGGACGTGCCGAACCCGACACGCTCCGGGTCGCGCGGGTCACCGCGCGCCGCATCGCTCAGCACGTAGTCTCGGGGCGCGGTCGTCGACCGTGCCCGCGGAAAGATCGCCTCTGTCCGCTCCGTCCCCGTTCTCGAGACCGCACCCGGACCGGGTGACCGGACCGCCCGGCGCGCGGGCGCTCGAGGAGACCTGACCATCGGAGGATCCCCGTGCAGAGATCCGCGGAACCCCCGAGCCCGGCCGCGGCCGTCCCGCTCGACCAGTCCCGCGCCCGTCGTGCATCCACCACGGCGGCAGACATCCCGGGCGCCGGCACCCGCCGCCTGGACTCGCTGACCGGGCTGCGCTGGTGGGCGGCGTTCGGCGTGTTCGCCTACCACTACCGGAACGTGGGCGACTTCCCCGGGCTCGGTCTCGCCGGGGTCGGCTACACCGGCGTGATGTTCTTCTTCGTGCTGTCCGGCTTCGTGCTCACCTGGTCCGCGCGGCCGGGCGTGACGATCCCGCAGTTCTGGAGCCGCAGGGTCGCTCGGATCTGGCCCGCCCATCTCGTGGCGCTGCTCGTGGCGATCCCCGTCTTCTACGCGGTGCTGGGGCCGTCCGCCGGCTCCTGGCAGAAGGAGTTCACCTGGCTTCCGATCGTGCTGTCGGTGGTGCTCCTGCAGGGGTTCTTCCGCGACACCGCGATCTCCATGGGAGGGAACCCGGCGGCCTGGACGCTGTCCTGCGAGGCGCTGTTCTACTTCCTGCATCCCTTCGTGAACCGGGCGTTCTCGGCGATGCGCGGCCCGGCGCTCGCTGTGGTCGCGGTGATCGTGGTGGTCCTCGGCGTGCTCTCCGCGTGGCCGGGGAACACCCTGCCCGCAGCGTTCGTCTTCCTGTGGCAGTTCTTCATCGGGATGCTGGTGGCCCTCGTCATGCGCCGAGGGCTGCGCATCTCGGTCCCGTGGGCGGTCCCGATCGCCATCGGCGCGGTCGTGATCCTCGGATTCTGGTTCCTGATCCATGGGCCGCTGGCGGGAACGGCCACGCAGCCGGTGCAGTTCATGGTCCGTTTCGCGCTGCCGATCATCTACGGGCTGATGATTGCGATGTTCGCATCGATCGACCTGGCGGGACGCGCCTCCCCGATGCGGTGGCGGCCCATGGTCATCGGCGGGGACATCTCGTACGCCTTCTATCTCGTCCACGCGACGGTGCTCTACGCATTCCGCGAGGTCGGAGGCCGCAACGACAGCCCGATGCTCGCCCTCATCCTCCTGCTGGCGAGCATCGGCGCCGCCTGCATCCTCCACTACGGGGTGGAGCGCCCTCTGGAACGCGTCCTGCGCCGGTGGGGTGATCGTCGCTTCGGCCGACCGGACCTGCGAGCATCGGAGCCGGACCGGACCGGAGCGCGGTGAGGCCCGGGAGATCGCGGACCGACCTGCCTCACTGCGTGGCGCAGTCGATCTCGATCAGCCGCGAGTGGTCGGTCTCGAAGACCACCGTGCCGATCTCCGGGCCGATCATGTCCAGAGCGGAGAACTCCTCGGAGAAGGCGTAGAGCCGACGGTCCTGGTAGATGTAGCCGATCCCCTTGGTGCCCAGGAGACGGCAGGCCGCCGGATCCGTGGCGGCGTTCTCCGCCGCCTCCATCACGGTGCGGTCGGCGGTCGTCAGGGACACGCCGGCCACCGGGAAGTACACGTCCAGCCCGAGGACGGCGTACATGTGGGATGCGCCGGAGAACGGGCTCGCGAGGATCGCCCCGTTGCCGCGGATCTCCTCGGCATGCGCGGTGAACGCCTCCACCTCGTCGTGCTGCAGGAAGCGGCCGCGGCCCGGGTACTCCCAGGACAGGTTCTTCGCCGCGTCGGCGAAGCGGATCGGCACGGAGGTGCCGGCGAGGACGATCGCAAGGGCTGCGAGGGCCGCTGCGAGCGGCCGGCGGACCGTGGTCCCCGGGCGGGCCACGACGTGCCGGAGCACCTGGAGGCCCGGCACGGCGAGGAGGGTCGTGAGCGTGGTCAGGGGCAGCGCGATGCGGTCCTGCCCCCGATAGAACAGGGCCGAGAGGTTCCAGGAGGAATCGACGGCCGCGTCGTAGTACAGGATCGCCACGATGAGCCAGGCCGCTGCGAGCCAGCGAGGGCCCGATGCCGCCGTGCGGAACAGGCCCGGCCACCACAGGATCGCGATGACCACGCCGATCGTCATGGGCCACACCGTCAGCAGACCCAGGGCGATCTCCCCGAACGCGGACCACCAGGGCACCACGAGCCCGCCGCCGTACCCGGTGACCATCGACGCCAGGGGCGTCCACGCGAGCACGGCGATGGGGACCAGGGCCAGCGCGGGGGCGAGGGCGAGGACCGGGAGGCGCCGCCACAGCGGCATCCCGGTCACCCCTGTCAGCACCGCGAGGAGGATCAGCGCCATCACCGCGACGTTCGGATGCATGAGGGCCAGGCCCGTACCGCCCGCGGCGAGCATCAGCAGGGACGCTGCGAGTCGGCGCACGGGCACGGGAGCCGGCAGCTCCGGGTGCGCGTCCCGGCGGCGCAGGCGGATGCGCACCACGCGCAGCACGTCGCGCCACAGCACGACCGCTGCGGCGAGGACTCCCGGCATCATCGAGAAGCCGACGAGGTTCGGCGTCGGCGAGAGGTGCACCCACAGGTCGATCGGGCTCGCCGGCGCCAGCGCCGCGATGATCGCGGCCGCGGCCGACGCCCAGCGCACCCGCGGGAAGACGGCCCGGGCGAGCACGGCGGTGCCCAGGATCCACGGGACGATCGCGAGCGCGAGGACGGCGCCGTTGAGGACGACGGGAACCGGCGCCGAGGGGACCAGCGAGGCCAGGGCGTGGAACGCGCCGGGGTACGTGCGGGGGACGCCGGCCGAGTTCGAGATCGATCCGATCACCAGGCTGGAGGCGTTCCCGGTCTCGCGGATCCGCTGCAGGGCCGAGAGGTGGTAGAGCGCGTCCCAGCGCTCCAGGACGCGGTCCGCGCTGCCGGCGGCGACGGCCACGGGCACCACGGCGATCGCCGCCGCGCCGAGCGTCCACCATCGGCCGAAGGGGATCACGGAGAGCAGCGGGACGCGCTCCTGCAGCGCGGTGCCGTGCAGCTCCAGCCCGGCCCGGCGCAGGCCCCAGGCCGCGCCCGCGGCCCCGAGGGAGCCCAGGGCGTACGGGAGCAGCGACCAGTTCAGCCCGGCGGCGCCGGCGAGGATCGCGGTGGTCCCCGCGATCGCCGAGGCGATCGCGGGGGCGATCGCGAGGGAGAGCAGCCGGTGCGCGCCGGCGAGGCGTGCGACGGCATACCCGGGGACGTACACGGCCACCAGGACCAGTGCGGCGCACCCCAGCAGGAGCAGCAGCGTCGTCATGCCCGCGCCCCGCTCACGACCCCTCGGCCCGCGGGGTCCCGCCCAGGGAGCGGGCGCGGTAGTCGACGGGGGGCTCGGCCTCGTCCAGGGCGATCCGGCGCGCGAGGTAGGTGGTGCGCTTCTCCGTGTTCTTCGTGCGGGCCTCCTGCAGGGCGAGGAAGCCCAGCAGCACGACGACCGTCGCGTACAGCAGCAGGTCGCTGCCGCGGCCCACGCCCACCAGGTTGGCGACCCGGGTGGTGATCGAGGGGAAGGCGACGGCGACCACCGCGAACAGGGCGAAGGCGATGATCAGCAGGCGGCGCACGGCCAGCTGCTTCGCCCCGCGGGTGCGGAACAGCCAGGCCGTGATGCCCAGGATCCCGAGGATCAGCAGCACCTGGATGATCAGGGCGCTGCGCGGACCTCCCGAGATCGGGCCCAGGGCGAGGATCAGGTCGGCGCCGGTCACGGGGTCAGGCGTCCTGGTCGGCGAGGTGGGTCGAGGCGCTGCCGTCGCCGAGCACGAGGCGGGGGGTGCCTGCCCACTTCTCGGCGGTGGTGATGTTGCGGCCGTCGATCAGCAGGCGCACCCCGGGGACGTCCGCGCTGGACAGCTCGCGGTACTCCGGGTGGTTCGTCTGCACGATCACCAGGTCCGCGCCCTCGCCGATGTGGTGGGCGGCGAATCCCAGGCCCGCCAGCTCCTCGTCGGAGTAGAAGGGGTCGTGCACCGTGACCTCGGCGCCGCGCTTCGTGAGCTCCTCGACGGTGGGGAACACGCCGGAGAAGGCGGTCTCCTTCACCCCGGCGCGGTACGCCGCACCGAGCACGACGGCCTTCAGGCCGGTGAGGTCGCCCAGCAGGCCCGCGGCCCGCTCGACCAGGCGCGCCGGGACGGAGGCGTTGAGCACGCGCGCGGTGCGCACGGTCTCGGCCTGCGGGTCGGTGGAGAGGTACAGGCGCGGGTAGACGGGGATGCAGTGCCCGCCCACGGCGATGCCGGGCTGGTGGATGTGGCTGTAGGGCTGCGAGTTCGAGGCCTCGATGACCTTGTACACGTCGATCCCGTTGTCCTGCGCGTACAGCGCGAACTCGTTGGCCAGGCCGATGTTCACGTCGCGGTAGGTGGTCTCGGCGAGCTTGGCCAGCTCGGAGGCCTCCGGGGAGCCGAGGTCCCACACGCCGTTGGGGCGGGGCAGGTCGGGCCGCTCGTCGAAGGTCAGCGCCGACTCGTAGAACTCGCGGGCGCGGCGGGTGCCCTCCTCGCTGATCGCGCCGATCAGCTTGGGGTACTTGCGCAGGTCCTCGAAGACGCGGCCGGTCAGCACGCGCTCGGGGGAGAACACGGCGAAGAAGTCCTCGGACTCCTTCAGCCCGGAGATCTCCTCGATCATCGGCACGAAGCGTCCGCGCAGCGTGCCCACCGGCAGGGTCGTCTCGTAGGAGACGAGGGTGCCCGGGGTGAGGTGCTCGGCCAGGGAGCGGGTGGCGCCGTCCATCCACGCGAAGTCCGGCTCCCAGGTGGCGTCGTCCACGAACAGCGGGACGACGATGACGACGGCGTCCGCGCCGGGGATGGCCTCGGCGTAGTCGGTGGTCGCGCGGAGGCGACCGGCGGGGACCAGCTCGGCGAGCTTCTCGGCCAGGTGCGCCTCGCCGGGGAAGGGCTCCTCGGCACGGTTGATCAGCTCGACCTGGCGCTCGCTGACGTCGACCCCGATCACCTCGTGGCCGGCATCTGCGAACTGGACGGCGAGCGGCAGGCCGATCTTCCCGAGGGCGACGACGGCAGTCTTCACGATGGTGCTTCTCTCTCTCGCGGCGAAGGCGGGCCCTGCACGGGCCGATGCGTCTGACAGGGTATCCTCCTGGCCGGGGTCGTTCACCCAGGCGGGGCCGCGTGGCCCGTGACTGTTCCCACCGCGTGGCACCCGGCCTGCGATGGGCGGGACCCGCAGGACCACCCCAGCAGCAAGGCGAGGAGCGCACATGAGCGACGCCCCCGGTGCGGACCGCACCTGGTTCGTGATCCCTCTGTTCAACGAGGGCCCGGTGATCGGCGAGGTCGTCGCCCAGCTGCGCGAGCGGTATCCGCTGGTGGTGTGCGTGGACGACGGCAGCAGCGACCGCTCCGCGGCGATCGCCGCGGCCGCCGGGGCGGCCGTGGTCCGCCACCCGTACAACATGGGGCAGGGCGCGGCGCTGAAGACCGGCATCGACTACGCCCTGCGCGACCCGGCGATGACCCAGGTGGTCACCTTCGACGCGGACGGTCAGCATCAGGTCGACGACGCCGCCGCCATGATCTCCCTGCGCGAGAGCGAGGGCGTGGACGTGGTGCTGGGATCGCGCTTCCTGGACGGGCGCACCAAGCCGGGGCTGATCAAGCGCATCGTCCTGCGCGGCGCCGTGTGGTACTCGAACCTCACCAGCGGGGTGCACCTCACCGACGCGCACAACGGGCTGCGGGTGCTGGGGCGCTCGGCCTGCGAGCGCATCACCATCGAGCAGAACCGCATGGCCCACGCCTCCGAGATCGTCGAGGAGATCGGCCGCCACGAGCTGACCGTGCGCGAGCACCCGGTGCACATCCTGTACACCGACTACTCGCGCGCCAAGGGGCAGTCCGTGCTGAACTCGGTGAACATCGTCATCGACATGCTCTTCCGCTGATCTCCGCGGTCCCGGCGAGCCCCGGGGCTCAGGCGGCGGGGGAGGAGACGATCAGCCCCTGGTCGGTGCCGGCGAAGGGGCCCGGCAGCACCCACAGCGGCTCCTCGGCGCCGTCCGCGCGCACCCCGAGGCATTCCACGGGCTCCAGCTGCGAGAAGTCCAGCGCCTGCGTGCAGCGCACCGCCGTGTACGTCGTGACGGGGGCGGTCAGGGCGCTGCCCGAGGTGAGGGTGCGCAGGGCGTCCTCGCCGAGCTGATCGGCCGGGACGGGGGCGGCCCCGTACATGCTGCCCATCGGCAGCGCGGACAGGACCCGGTCCTCGCCGAGCGCGAGCGAGGCCTCATCGCTCAGGCGCACGTCGACGGTGAACAGCACGGCCCTGCGCGGCCCCTCCCCGGCCGGACCGGGAACCTGCACCCCCTGCCCGACCCAGACCGCGTCCTCCTCGCTCTCCCCGCCGAGGGGCGCCCCGCAGGTCTGCGGGTCGCCGCCGTCGAGGTCGAGCGGGCCGTCGCACTCGGCCGGCGCGCCCAGGCGGTCCTCGAGCACGGCCGCGAGGGCGTCGGCCTCGAGCCGCGGCCCGCCCGGCTCGGTCGCCAGCAGCACCCGCGGGTGCAGCTCCGGCTCCGCGACGCCGCCGCCGTCCGACGCACCGCCGTCCGACGCGCCGCCCCCGTCGGAGGGTCCGCCGATGCCGCCGTCGGCCGGTGCGGTGTCGGTCTGCGAGGCCGGACGGGTGGTCTCCGCCGCCGGTCCGGGATCCGGGGCGCTGCAGGCCGTCGCCGCGACGGCGAGGAGGCTCATCGCGGCGGCGAGCCGGAGGGCGCTGCGGGGCGGGGTCCAGGCGGTCATCGACGTCCTCGTCTCGTACGGGGGAGCTCTCGTGCCGGCCGCAGGGCCGGAGCTCGGATCAGGGGATGGCGCGGCGCGCTCGCCGCGACCTGGCCAGCGGCCGCTCAGCTCGCCGGGGCGGGCTGGGCGGTGCCGTCCAGGATGGAGCCGAAGAACGCGGAGATGTCGTTCTCGTCGGTGAGGATGGCCACCCCGGAGTGCTTGGTCGGGTAGGCGGGGTCCTCGATCGGCATGGTCAGGGCCGTGCCGCCGTTCATGGCGCCGCGCATCGAGAGCCCCATCCGGCCCACGTCGACCAGGCCCGTCCCCTCGCTGGTGCGCAGCGAGGCGGAGCCGGCCCCGGCCAGGCGGACCTGGGTGACGGGGTTGAGCGCGACCGAGGGACTGGTCACCCGGTCCATCAGCGCCGAGACGAACTGCTGCTGGCGCTGCTGGCGCCCGAGATCCGCGGTGGGGTCGAAGTAGCGGGCGCGCACGAAGGCCAGCGCCTGCTCCCCGCCGACGTCATGGCAGCCCTCGGTCATCTTCAGACCGGACTTCTCGTCGTCCACGTCCTGGTCGATGCACAGGTTGACGGTGCCGACGGCGTCGACCACGCCGGTCACGCCGTCGAAGCCGACCTCGACGTAATGGTCGATGGTCATGCCGGTGAACTGCTCGACGGTCTGCACCAGCAGCGAGGGCCCGCCCATCGCATAGGCCGCGTTGAGCTTGTAGCCGCCGTGGCCGGGGATGTCCACGAGCGTGTCCCGGGGGAGGGAGACGAGGTACGTGTTCCCGTTGCGGGCCTTGTGCAGCAGCATCATCGTGTCGGCGCGCTGTCCGGTGGTGCCGTCGTCGGAGACGGCCTCCCCGTCGCGGCGGTCGGAGCCGGCGATGAGCCAGGTCGTCCCCGGGGTCCCGTCGGCGTCGCTGAGCGCGTCCACGTGCTCGATCCGGGAGTCCGCCCAGAGTGCGAGCCCGGCGAACCAGCCGCCGGTGATGATCAGCAGCAGCACCAGCAGCGTGGCCCCCAGGCGGATCGGTCGCGGCACGCGCGAGATCCCCGAGCGTCCGCCGCCCCGCCGTCCGGCGCGGCCGCCTCCGCCGCCGTGCCGCTCGCGCGGCGGCCCCGGTCGCCCGGGGAGGGCCTCGTCCCGTGTGGCGCCGTCCAGGGCTCGGTGGTCGACGCGGGTGGGCTCCTCGACGCCGGCCGCCCCGGCGGCCCGCGGGGGGAGCGGCGCGCGCCCGGCGGAGGCCCAGGCCCGCTGCTGGGAGGCGGCGTCGCCGGAGGCCGACGACGGCACCGGCCGTGCGCTGCCCCCGGCCCGGGCGCGGCTGGCGGAGGGGCGTCGCGGCGCACCGGGGCGCTGCCTGTCTCGGCGGTCGCGTTCGTCCACGATGATCCTCCAGCTGGGGTCCGGATGCGTCCTGCGGCGGCGTGCCGGGGCGTGCCGCGCGCTGGCCAGGGTAGCCCGTGGGGGCGCCGGGGCCCTCCCGCGTCCTGCACGGGACGGCGATCTCCGGGGAACCTTCACACCGCGGGAGGGCGCCCCGGGGGCACGTCCCCGGTCACGCCCGGGGCCCGTCGCACGTGCTCCGCATGCGCTCCACGGAACCTTCACGGCTTCCTCGCGCGGGCTCGGCCCCGCCTGGGACCGATGACCCCCGAGCCTCCGTAGACTTCAGGGGCGCCGCCCGCTCCTCGCCGGCGGCGCCCGGCACCTGCGTCGCGCCCGCGCGCAGGGGTCCGGGATCGACAGACCAGGTCCGACAGCCCAGGAGGCCCCGTGATCGAGCAGCGCGGACCGGCCCCGGCCGCCGAGCCGGTGGTGGTGGCCGTCGTGGTGGCCTACAACCGCGAGCAGCTGGTGGGCCAGTGCCTGGACGCCCTCGCGCAGCAGACCCGGCGCCCCGACGCCGTGGTGGTCGTCGACAACGCCTCCACGGACTCCTCGGGCCGCATCGCCGATGAGCATCCGGTGGCCGCGGACGTCCTGCATCTGCACCGCAACGTGGGCGGGGCCGGCGGGTTCGCGGCCGGGATCGCCCGGGCGCTCGAGGTCCATCGGGCCGACTGGATCTGGATCATGGACGACGACACCGTCGCCCGGCCCACGGCCCTGGCCGCCCTGCTGGACGCCGCCGCCGCGTCTCCCGTGCGGCTGAGCCTGCTCAGCTCGCGCGCCGTGTGGACCGACGGCCGCGACCACCCGATGAACACGCCGCGCACCCGCTGGCGGGCATCGGCCCGGGAGCGGGCCGACGCCGCGGCCATCGGGGCCCGCCCGATCCGGACGGCGAGCTACGTCTCGGCGTTCCTGCGCGCCGAGGACGTGCGTCGCCTGGGCCTGCCGTACGCCGACTACTTCATCTGGTCCGACGACTTCGAGCACACCGGGCGCCTGCTGCGGCGGGGGCGCGGCGTGCACGTGGCCGCCTCCGTCGTCGAGCACCGCACCAAGGCCTTCGGCGACGCGCAGACGGATCCGGGAGACCGCTTCTACTACGACGTGCGCAACCGCCTCTGGGCCCTGACCCGCACCCGATCGTTCACCCCGGTCGAGCGCATCCTGTACGGCGGCAGCACCGCCCGCGGCTGGCTGCGGCTGCTGCGCGCCCGCCCCCGTCGTCTGGGACCCGTGGCGCTGCGCGGGCTGCGCGACGCGCTGCGCGGCGGGCCGCGCCCCTCCGCGAGCGTGCTCGCGGGATCGGACCCGGAGGTCGCGGCGAGCATCGCCCGGATCGAGCGGGAGGCCGGACGCACATGAGCTCGCCGTTCACCGTCCTGGTGCCCCTGTGGCGCGGGGACGCCCCCGACCGCTTCGCCGACGCCCTCGCCTCGGCGACGACCTCCCAGAGCCTGCGGCCCGACGAGCTGCTCGTGGTCGTGGACGGCCCCGTGCCCGAGGACCTCGAGCGGGTCCTGGTCGACGTCGAGGCGGGCCGCTACGGGCCGGCGCGCGTGCGGCGATGCCCCGAGCACCGCGGCCTCGCCCCCGTGCTGCAGGAGGGCCTCACGATGGCCCGGACCGAGCTGGTGGCCCGCGCCGATGCCGACGACCTGTGCCGGCCCGAGCGCTTCGCCCGCCAGATCCCGCTGATGGACGAGCTGGACCTGCTCGGCAGCGCCATGCAGGAGTTCTCCGACGAGCGCCCGCCGGGGCGGGGGCCGCTGCGCCGCCGCCCGCTCACGCACGAGGCGATCCGGGACTACCTCCCCTTCCACAGCCCGTTCCATCACCCCACGGTGGTGATGCGCCGGGAGGTGGCCCTCGCGGCGGGCGGCTACCGGGTGCTGGACCACCTCGAGGACTACTGGTTGTGGGAGCGGATGCTCCTGGCCGGGGCCCGCACCGCGAACCTCCCCGAGGTGCTCGTGGACTATCGCGTGGATGCGCGGCTGTTCGCCCGTCGCGGCGGCTGGCGCATGTTCGCCAGCGACCTGCGCCTGCAGCGGATCCTCTGGCAGGACCGGGTCACCACGCCGGGGCAGATGCTGGCGAACATCGGCCGCCGCGGCGCCTACCGCTTCGCGCCGGGATGGCTGCGCCGCGTGGGCTATCGCACCGTCGTGGAGGGCGTTCTGTGACCCTCCTTCCCTCCCGCCCGGCCTCCCGGCGCGGGTCCCCCGGGGCCGCGGACCCGCTGGGCTACTGTGGCCCTGTTCGCAGCCCGAGAACCGAAAGGCACACCCGTGGCGACTCCTGACCTCCTCATCGTCGGATCCGGACTGTTCGGACTGACCATCGCCGAGCGGGCGGTGGAGCAGCACGGCGCCAAGGTGACGATCATCGACCGGCGCGACCACCTCGGCGGCAACGCCTACTCGGAGCGCGACGAGGCCACCGGCATCGAGATCCACAAGTACGGCGCCCACCTCTTCCACACCTCGAACACCCGGGTGTGGGACTACGTGCGCCGGTTCACGGAGTTCACGAACTACCAGCACAAGGTGTACACGAACCACCAGGGCGTGGTGTACCCGATGCCGATCAACCTCGGCACCATCAACCAGTTCTTCCGCGCCGCCCTCACCCCCGACCAGGCGCGCGAGCTCATCGCCGAGCAGGCCGGGGAGCTGGCCGGCACCGATCCGGAGAACCTCGACGAGAAGGGCATCTCGCTGATCGGCCGCCCGCTGTACGAGGCGTTCATCAAGAACTACACCGGCAAGCAGTGGCAGACGGACCCCAAGGACCTGCCCGCCTCGATCATCTCGCGCCTGCCGGTGCGCTACACCTACGACAACCGCTACTTCAACGACGCCTACGAGGGCCTGCCCGCCCAGGGGTACACCGCCTGGCTCGAGCGGATGGCCGACAACCCCTCCATCGACGTGCAGCTGTCCACGGACTTCTTCGACACCGATCAGCCGTGGAACAAGGACGCCGTGCGCGGGCGGATCCCGGTGGTGTACACCGGGCCCATCGACCGCTACTTCGACTACTCGGCGGGCACGCTCGGCTGGCGCACCATCGACCTGGAGACCGAGCATCTCGAGGTCGGCGACTTCCAGGGCACCTCCGTCATGAACTACGCCGACGCCGAGGTCCCCTACACCCGCATCATCGAGCCGCGCCACTTCCACCCCGAGCGCGACTACCCGCGCGACGCCACCGTGATCCAGCGCGAGTACTCCCGCTTCGCGGAGTCCGGGGACGAGCCGTACTACCCGATCAACGCGGCCTCGGACCGCGAGACGCTGCTGGCCTACCGCGAGCTGGCCGATGCCGAGCCGCGGACCCTGTTCGGCGGACGCCTGGGCACCTACCAGTACCTGGACATGCACATGGCGATCGGCGCGGCCCTGTCCATGGCCGACAACAAGCTGCCCGACCTGCTGCGATCCTGAGGAGCACCCCTGTGAGCACCACCCCCACCGCGACGCCCGCCGGCCACCGCCTGCTGCAGCGGCTGATCCTCCCGCTCGAGCCGACGCCGGACGTCGTCCCGCTCTACATCGAGCAGACCACCGCGCACTCCACCTCCGCCGGGTCCTTCGGCCTCGGCTCGGAAGCCGCCGCGCCCCGCGGGGACGGCGCCGGCGGCCAGCGGACGTCGATGAGCCACTCGCAGGTGGACGTCGGCGATCTCAGCGCCCGGCACAGCGCCCCGGTCCCCGCCGGGGCGATGCGCTCCTTCGGCACCTACTTCAACGCCTTCCCCGCCGGCTACTGGCGGCGCTGGTCCCGCGTACGCGAGGTGACCCTGACCGTCTCGACGGTGGGCCGCGGTCAGATCGTCGTGTACCGCTCCAACGCCCGCGGGTCGATCCAGCGGCAGGACTTCCGCCCCGTCGAGGGCGTCAGCGAGAGCGTGTTCACTCTGCCGCTGGAGGCCTTCGGGGACGGCGGCTGGTATTGGTTCGACGTGTACGCCGGGGCTGAGGACATCACCGTCGCCGGCGCCGCCTGGAGCGCGGACGCCTCCCTCGCCCGCACCGAGGGCACCTTCTCCATGGCCATGACCACGATGAACAAGGTGTCCTACTGCCTGGACAACATCCGGGCGCTCGCGAGCAACGAGGACCTGCGCGCGGTGCTGGACGTCATGTACGTCGTGGACCAGGGCTCGGACCGGCTGCGCGACCACGCGGAGCTGGCCCCGCTGCAGGAGGCGATGGGCTCGCAGCTGCAGATCATCGAGCAGGGGAACATCGGCGGCTCCGGCGGCTTCTCCCGCGGGATGTACGAGGCGGCCACCGCCAACTCCTCGACCTACGTCGTCAACTGCGACGACGACATCGTCATCGAGCCGGAGTCGCTGCTGCGCCTGAAGACCTTCGCGGACTTCGCCCGCACGCCCACCATCGTCGGCGCGCACATGTTCGACCTGAACAACCGCTCCGTGCTGCACACCTTCGGCGAGATCGTGGACCCCTGGCGGATCCAGCCGGCGCTGCCCTCGGCCGACGGCACCCTGGGCCACGACTTCGCCCTCGAGCCGCTGCGCTCCACGCCGTGGCTGCACCGCCGCGCGGACGTGGACTACAACGGCTGGTGGATGTGCATGATCCCCACCGAGACCGTCCGCGCCATCGGCCTGGCCCTGCCCGTGTTCATCAAGTGGGACGACGCCGAGTACGGCCTGCGCGCCAAGAAGGCCGGGTACCCGACGGTGTCCCTGCCGGGCGCGGGCGTGTGGCACGTGTCCTGGATCGACAAGGACGACCTGGTCGGCTGGCAGGCCTACTTCCACGAGCGCAACCGCATCATCACCGCCCTGCTGCACTCCCCGTACCCCCGCGGCGGCCGGGTCGTGAAGGAGTCGCAGTTCATGGACGTCAAGCACCTGATCTCCATGCAGTACTTCACGGAGGCGGGGCGCCTGCTGGCCCAGTCCGACGTGCTGCGCGGGCCCCACGTCCTGCACGAGGAGATCGGCACCAAGCTCCCGGCGATCCGCGGCATGGCGAAGGACTTCGACGACGCCGTCGCCCGCAAGGACGCCGACCAGTACCCCGAGATCCACGTCGACAAGCCGCCGCGCAAGGGACGGCCCTTCACCGAGCCGCACCGCGCGCTGCTGCCGCTGTGGACGGCCAAGACCCTGGTCAAGCAGCTGGTCGCCCCCACGCAGGAGCGCGCCGCGGAGAACCCGCAGGCCGCCATCCCGCACCAGGACGCCCGCTGGTGGCGCCTGGCCCACTACGACAGCGCCCTGGTCTCCAACGCCGAGGGCACACAGGTCTCCTGGTACAAGCGCCGCCCGGAGACGGTGCGCAGCATGCTCACCACCGCCATCGGCGCCCACGTGGAGCTGTACCGGCGCTGGAACGAGCTGCAGAAGCAGTACCGCGATGCCGCCGGGGAGATCACCTCCTTCGCGGCCTGGGAGCGCACCTTCGCCGCCAACCCCGCCCCGCAGCGGGAGAAGGACAGCGCCGCCGGGGGCAGGACCGCGTGAGCGAGGCCATGACGAGGCCGGCGGTGCGCGGTCCGTCCCGGGCCGAGCGCGCCGAGGGCTGGCGCGCGCCCGGGACCGACGCCGGCTGGCTGAACCCGGTGACCGAGCGCTTCCTGCTGCGCCTGCTGGTGAAGAAGGAGCTGCGGGTCCGCTACCGCGGCAGCGTGCTGGGCATGGTGTGGAGCTACGTCAAGCCCGCCGTCCAGTTCGTCGTCTTCTACATCGCCCTCGGCGTCTTCCTGCAGCTGTCCAAGGACACCCCGGCCTACGCCGTGTACCTGTTCAGCGGCATCGTGGTGGTGAACCTGTTCGGGGAGGTCTTCGGCAACGCCACCCGCTCCATCACCGGCAACGCGCCCCTGGTCTCGAAGATCTACCTGCCCAGCCAGCTGTTCCCCTGGTCGAGCATGATCGTGGCCCTGGTGCACTTCCTGCCGCAGCTGGTGGTGCTGGTGGTCGGCGCGCTGCTGTACGGCTGGCGGCCCTCGCCGACGTCCGTGGCCGCCTTCGCCCTGGGCATGGTGATCCTGCTGGTGTTCACGATGGGCCTGGGGCTGCTGGGCGCGGCGCTGAACGCCGCCTTCCGCGACGTGGAGAACTTCGTGGACCTCATCGTCATGGTCGCCACCTGGCTCTCCCCGGTCCTCTACCGCATCGCGATGGTGCAGGAGGCCATCGGCGGGACCGTCCTGTGGTGGCTGTACCAGCTGAACCCGCTGACCATCGTGGTCGAGCTGTTCCATGTCGCCTTCTGGCGCTACGGCCCCCACGTCGTCGCGAAGGTCCCGGCGGACCCGACCCTCACCCAGCCCGGGGAGCCCTTCGGCCTGTGGTGGGCGGGACTGCTGATCGCCGCGGCGACCTTCGTCGTGGGCACCGTCGTCTTCGAGCGGTCCAAGCGCCGCTTCGCCCAGGAGCTGTGATGACCCTTCCTCCTCCGGACGCCCCCGGCCCCGGCGGCGGCGCCGGCCCCGTGACGCCCGCCGCCGCCCGCGAGATGGTGCGCGTCCAGCATGTCTCCAAGCGCTTCTCGCTGCGCCACGACCACTCGCTCAAGCAGCTGGTCTTCTCGGCGCTGCAGCGCAAGAAGCTGGCCGACACCTTCATGGCCCTGGACGACGTCGACCTCACCGTGCGGGCGGGGGAGACGGTCGGCCTGATCGGCTTCAACGGCTCGGGCAAGTCCACCCTGCTGAAGACCATCTCGGGCGTGCTCTTCCCCGACGAGGGGCGCGTCATGCTGCGCGGCAGGGTGGCGGGCCTCATCGAGGTGGGCGCCGGATTCCACCCCGACCTCTCCGGCCGCGAGAACGTCTACCTCAACGGCGCGATCCTCGGCATGTCCCGCCAGCAGATCGACGAGCGGTTCGACGACATCCTCGCCTTCAGCGAGATCGAGCAGTTCATCGACACCGATGTGAAGTACTACAGCTCGGGCATGTTCCTGCGGCTGGCCTTCTCGGTGGCGGTGCACACCGATCCGGACATCTTCCTGGTCGACGAGATCCTCTCCGTGGGCGACGAGCCCTTCCAGGCCAAGTGCCTGGAGCGGATCCGCGAGCTGCAGGAGGCCGGGCGGACGATGGTCGTCGTCTCGCACGAGCTGGACATGCTCGAGTCGCTGTGCAGCCGCATCGTCGTGCTGCGCGGCGGCCGCATCGTCTTCGACGGCGACCCCGTCCAGGCGGTGCGCACCCTGCGCGAGTCCTGATCCGGGACAGGGCCGTTCAGGTACGGGCCCGATGGGGGCGCGCGGGCAGCACCCCGTCGGCGCCCGGGAGCCCGCCCAGGGCAGGGGCCGGACCGGCGACGCCGCGGCCGGAGATCAGCGCCGCCACCGCCGCCGCCGGCTCGTCGAAGCCGTCCTGCTCCAGCAGCAGCGGCCGGGGCAGCTCCCGCTGTCCGGCAGGCTCCGCGCCGCCGGCGAGATCCTCGTGGATCTCCGGGCCGCTCCACGCCGGCAGGACCGCCACCAGGACGTCCGCATGCGCGCGCACCTCCTGCACCCAGTCGTGGGCCAGCGGCGGCAGCGTCCCGGAGAACCGCATGGCGAGGGAGACGGCGTCCACGGCGAGCACCTCCTCGGCATCGGCGGCGGGGCCCGCCTCCGGGCGGTCGGTCACCGCGACCCGTGCGGCCTCGCCGGGGCCGAGCGCATCGGCCGGCACGACCCGGGCGCCCAGGGACCAGGCGGCCACGGCCAGGACCAGGCGCTTCCAGTGCGGGGCGAGGTCGATGACCACCAGGTCCCCGGGGCTCAGGAGGAGCTCCTGATCGAGGTGGTTGACGCTCTTGACGATCCAGTTGGCCAGCACGTGCCCGGACAGCTCCACCCGTCCCGGCTCGCCGTGCCAGGCGAGCGCGGGCCG
The DNA here is from genome assembly GCF_000576425.1 of Brachybacterium phenoliresistens. GTDB lineage: Bacteria > Actinomycetota > Actinomycetes > Actinomycetales > Dermabacteraceae > Brachybacterium > Brachybacterium phenoliresistens. The sequence goes on from NZ_KK069996.1 coordinate 84,513, forward strand.
CGGCCCGAGCGCCTCGAGAGCGCCCAGCAGCCGCGCGGCCGGACGGTCGACGCGGGCGCCGCGCTCCGGGACGGAACGGTCGGGGCCCGTCTCCCGGGAGGGGCCGGGGCCTCGCAGCTCGGGGGTCATGGCGTCTCCTGGTGGTCGTGCGCGGGGGAGCGGTCGGTCGCGCCCCCATCATCCTCGCCCGGCAGGTCGATCTCCACCGCGACCGCCGGCAGCGGGGACCAGTCGTGCTCGGCCGCGAGGGCGGTGCGCACCCGCTCCGCGAGCGCGCCCGCGGCCAGCAGCGCGGCCGGCGCGGCGCCGGCGGGGCGGATGCGGATCCGCTGCGGGCCGACGAGCTCGGCGGAGGCGGCCGCCGGGGCCCCGGTCCCCCCGCCGGCCGCCGCGGGGGAGGACCCGCCGCGGGGCACCAGGGCGACCTCGAGCGCCCGGGCTATCCGGATCGCCGGCTCCTCGGGGTCCATGCGCGCCACGGGCTCGGACTCCGGGGGCAGGCCGAGGGCCTGCCACACCGACTCCAGGGACGGGCGAGCGAACCAGTCCTCCGGGGGCAGGCGGTTCAGATCGCCGGCCGGGACGGCGGGGGAGAGGGCCCCCGGCACCCCGCGCACGAGGGCCGCGGGCACGGCGGAGGCCTTGCCCTTGACGAGGTCCGCCGCGGCGGCGAGCTCGTCGGCGAGGTCGCGCACGGTCAGCGAGAGGGTGCGGCCGCCTGCATCGGCGGTCCCACGCAGGTCCTGGAGCGAGGCGACGCCCGCGCAGCCCAGGGCGATGTCGCCCACGCCCCGGCGCCAGATCCGCGAGGACGTGTCGGTGAGGATCACGCCGATCCGCGGGGCGGGCCCGGTCCGGGAGGCCAGCTCCAGCAGGCGGTCGCGCAGCCGTCCGGCCTCGGCGTCCGGGTCCTCGGGCAGCAGCAGCAGGCCGTCGGGGGCGTTGGACCCGTCGATCCCCGCCGCGGCCATCACCGCGCCGTGCGGGGTCTGGACCACCGAGGTGACCGTCCGGTCGTGCCGGCGGCGCGCCACCAGGCGGACCGTCTGCGCGGCGATGGCCTCCTGCTTGCCGGCGGGGTCGATCACCAGGCCCAGGGCCTTGGAGACGACCTTGGTCGACACGCACAGCACGTCCCCGTCCGCCAGCCCCGGCCCGTCCGGGAGCTCGAGGGCGCGCAGCAGCAGGGCGGCCAGGTCGTCGCCGGGGGCGACCTCGGGCACGCCGTGCAGCGGGAGCACCTCGACCCGGCCCGGCCGGGGCGCGGCGGGCGGGAGCGGTGCGGTGCGGGGGTGCGTCTCCATGGTGCTCCTGGGGGCGGCGGGAGGGCGGGAGGTGGGCGGCAGGTGCGGTGATGCCGGGCACGGCGGCCGAGGCCGCGGCGACGGCGGGCTTGACGGGCGGGAACTACACCGGTGTATTTTAGGGCGACGCGAGTGCATGCTCCGCAGCATCCGCATCCAGGTCCGTCAGCCGCCGGATCCTGGAGACCTCAGGTGGAAGGACAGGTGCCGATGGACAGCAATCAGCCGGAGGATACCGCCCCCGTCGAACTGAACCTCCTGAGCTTCGCCGACGTCGAGGGCGACGAGGCAGAGCTGTCATGGCAGGAGCGGGCCCTGTGCGCCCAGACCGATCCCGAGGCGTTCTTCCCCGAGAAGGGCGGCTCGACCCGAGAGGCCAAGAAGGTCTGCGTCTCGTGCGAGGTGCGCGCCGAGTGCCTCGAGTACGCGCTGGAGAACGACGAGCGCTTCGGCATCTGGGGCGGTCTCTCCGAGCGCGAGCGCCGCAAGCTCAAGCGCCGGGCCGTCTGACGCGGCCGCCGCGCTGGCCGTGACCCACCGCATCGTCACCGCCGTCGTCCTGCTCTCCCCGCGGGACACGCCGACGCATCATCGGGAGACCTTCGCGGCGCTCCAGGCGCAGACCCGACCTCCGGACCGGGTCGTCGTCGTCGCGCCCTCGGACCTCCCCGACGGCACCGAGACGGTCGTGGACGAGGCGTTCGACGCCGGCGGCATCGACGAGCTCCTGCGCACCTCGGCGGCGGTCGGCCATGTCGGGGCCGTGCGGCACGTGCTGGACCTGCTCGCCGACCCCGACCGCCTGCCGCCCGTCCGGCGTCCCGTCGAGCAGGAGGCCCCGACCTCCGGCAGCGGCCGCCGCGCGCTGGACATCGACGTGGACGAGGCCGTGCGCCGCGAGCTCAAGGAGGCCGACACGATCGCCCAGGTGCCCGTGCGGCTGCGCGAGCGCACCGGGGCTCCGGGCCGCCGCGGCGCCGGCCGGCGCCGCGCCCTGGACGGCGACTCCTGGCTCTGGTTCGTCCCCGAGGACTCCGCCCCCGGGCGCCGGGCCCTCGAGGAGCTGCTCGAGGTCGTCGGGCGCTCGCCGTCGACCGCCGTGGCCGGGCCGAAGCGGGTCCGCCACCGCGACGCGGTGCCGCTGTCCCAGCACCTCCTCTCGGCCGATGACGCCGACGGGCTCGTCGACGTCGGCCTCACCCTCACCCACGGCGGCCGCATCCATACGGGCGTCGAGCCCGGCGAGATCGACCAGGGCCAGCTCGACTGGCGCGAGGACGTCCTCGCCGTCGCGCTGCCGGGGATGCTCGTGCGCGAGTCCACGCTCGTGGACGTCGGCGGCTTCGACGCGGCGCTGCCCGCCCCCTGGGCGGAGATCGACCTCTGCCACCGGGTCTGGCGCGGCGGCGAGAGGGTCGCGGTCGTCGCCGCGGCGCGCGCCGTCTCCCCGGCGCCCCCGGGCGACGAGGCCGCCAGACTGCGCGAGCACCGCCGCGGCCAGCTGCTGACGCTGCTGAAGCACCGCCCCCTGCCGTACGCGGTCCTGTTCCTGCTGCTCACCCCGCTGATGACGCTCGCCCGGATGCTCGGGGCGATCGTCGTGCACCGCCCCCGGCTCGCCGGCGCCGAGGTGATGGCATGGATCGCCATGCTGCGCGGCACCCCGCGGGCGCTCGCGCAGTCCGCGGTGATCTCGCGGCGATCCCCCGTGCCGCGCCGGCGCCTGGCGCCGCTGTACCTCCCACGCGGCGAGGACCTGCGCCAGCAGATCGACACGGTGTGGACGCGGCTGTTCGCCGATGACGACCGCACCCGTCGGATCCGCCGCACCACCTGGGGGATCTCCGGGACGACCCATGGCGCCGACGACGCCGACTTCGGCCGTCACGGCGTCTGGACCCTGGTGCTGGCGCTCGGCGCGACCTGCATCTCCCTGATCGCCCTGCGCTCGCTGTTCGGGCGCGGCGACCTGGCCGGGCCGTCGTTCCTCCCGCTGCCCGAGGACTGGCGCGAGACCGCCCAGGCCGCCTGGTCGAGCTGGATCCCCGGAGATCTCGGCGCGCGAGGGCCGGCGGATCCGCTGATCCGCCTGCTGGGCTCGGTCCCGGTGCCGGGAGGCCTCCTGGTCGAGGCGATCGTCTTCACGGCCGTTCCGGTCTCCGCGCTCGCCGCCTGGTGGGCCGCCGGGGCCCTGACCCGTGCCATCGGGGCCCGCCTGGCGATCGCGGTGGTGTGGGCGAGCGCGCCCACGGTGCTGTCCGCCCTCGCCTCCGGGGCCTGGCAGGCGCTGCTCGTGCACATGCTGCTGCCGCTGCTGGCCCTGGCCGTCGGCCGGGCGATCGGCCTCCCGCACCGCGTCTCGCAGGCGAGCGTCTCCGCGGCCGCCGCCGGCGGGCTCGTGCTGCTGGTCATCGGCGCCGCCCAGCCGGTGCTGGTGCTGGTGACGGCGCTGGCCCTGGCGCTGCTCGCGCCCTCCGTGCCCGGCCGCCGCAGCCGCCTGATCTGGGTCCTGGTGCCCTCGATCGCGCTGCACCTGCCGTACATCGCGCAGTACGTCCACCACCCGGCGACGCTCCTGGCCGGGATCCCGGGCACCCCCGCCGGGCAGCAGAGCGGGATCACCGTGATCTCCCTGTGGCCCGTGGTGACCCCGGCGTGGCAGCTGCTCGCGCCCGTCCTCGGCGGCACCACCGCGGCCATGCTGCCGGTGCTGCTGCTGGCGCCCGTGGTCCTCGCCGCCTGCGCCGCACCCTTCCTCGAGGGCGATGCCGCCCGCGCGGGCCGCCTGGCCCTGCTGGTGGCCGCGGTGGCCCTGGCCCTCGCGGTGCTCGCCGCGCGCACGCCGATCGCCGTGGAGGACGGCGCGCTGCTGTCCGCCTCCCAGCACGGGCTGGTGAGCATCGCCCTGCTCGCCGTGCTGCTGGGCGCCGGGTGCACCTTCGACGCCCTCGCCCGCCGCGGCCCCACGATCTCCCGGCCCCGTCGCGTGCTGTCCCTCGGCGCGGCATGGGTGATGGCCGCGGTGTGCACGGCGCTCGTGGTGGGCTGGTCCGTGGGGCTGCCCGCCGTGCTGGGGCTGCATCGCGACACCACCGTCGAGGTTCCGGCCGCGGCCGCCGACAGCGGCCGCTCCGGGGACCGCCAGCGCGTGCTCGTCCTGCGCGCCGCAGGCCCTGATCAGGTCCGGGCCCAGCTCGTGGTCGGCGGCGGCGACTCCGCGATCGAGCACTCCGGCTTCGCCGAGGCGCGGATCCTCGACGCCGTCGCGGAGGACGGCTCCGTCGGCACCGATCCCGGCACCACCGCCCTGCGCGAGTCCGCCGCCCAGCTGCTCAGCTCCTCCCCGCCGGATGCCGCGTCCGTGGACGCGATGCGTCTGCTGGGCATCGAGTACATCGTCGTCCCCGGCTCCCTCGGGGAGCAGGAGGCCCTCGCGAGCGCGCTGGACAGCTCGCCGCGGCTGGAGAAGGTCACCCAGACGACCACCGGCGGCCTCTGGCGGCTCGTGGACAGCGCTCCGCGCGCCTGGGCGGGCCGGACGGGGCAGCAGGCGGGAGCCTCCGAGACCGTCCCGATCGGCAGCCAGGTCATCACGGCCGAGGGCACCGTCGACGCCGCGGACGAGGAGCAGGTCCTCGTGCTGTCCGAGCGCTTCGACGCCGAGTGGACCGCGACTGTCGGCGGCACCGAGCTGGAGGCCGTCCGCCTGGACGACTGGGCCCAGGGCTTCGTGCTGCCCGCCGGCACCGGGGGAGAGGTCCGCATCGAGCGGGAGCAGCCCTTCCGCCTCCCGGCACAGATCCTGCTCGGCGCGACGGTCGTCCTCACCGCCCTGACCGCGGTGCCCTGGCGCCGCCGCGGCGTCCGCACGGAGGTCCCCTCATGAGCATCGCGCGCCGGCCCCTGCTCGGGGCCCTCAGCCTGCTGCCCCTGGTCGGGGCCGGGGCGGTCGCCCTGTCCTCCCGCGGCACGCCCGGTCTCGGCGAGATCGTGCGGCCGCAGTCCGTGGCCGCCCCCGGCGCCCTCACCCTCCACGCCGAGGGGCCCCTCACCGTCCCGGCCGCGATCCTCGAGGCGGGCGGAGGCGACGAGGAGTTCGCCGTGGTGCCGCCCAGCCCCGACATCGGCATCGGCGCGGTGGCCCTGGAGGAGGACTCCTCGCTCCTGTTCGGCCGCGTCAGCACCAGCACCACGCTGCAGGACCAGGACGGCAACCCGCTGGCCCCGAGCATCGCCGTGACCGACGAGGACGGCGCCGAGACCGCCGCCGAGCCGACCGCCCTGGGCCTGGGCGCCCTGGCCCTCGCGGTCCCCGAGCTCGCCGGCGCCCCCGTCGCCGTGCTCGCCGCGGCCGACGGCGGCCTCCCCGTCGCCGACGCCGTCCAGAGCACCCACACCGACACCGGCGACTTCCGCTCGCTCTCGCTGACGCGGATGCTGTCCCCGGTGGTCGATGCGTCCTTCCTCGGCATGGGGACGCTGCCGGGGACCACCTCGGTGCTGGTGCTGCGCAACGTCTCCTCCCGTCCCGCGACCGCGGCGGTCCAGGTGTGGACCCCCGACGGCCCCGCCGCGATGCAGGGCCGCAGCCAGATCGTCGTCGCCCCCGGGGCGGAGCAGCAGCTCCTGCTGGACACCGTCGCCGCCGGTCAGCAGGCCGTGGGCCTGCGCGTGGTGACCGTGGGCGCGCCCCTGCTGATGCACGTGAGCACTGCGGAGCGCGACGGCCTCACTCCCCGCGGCGCCCAGATCCTCTCGCCGCTGCCGCCGGCGGCGCCGTCCCCGATGATCCCCGGCGTGCACGTGAGCTCCGCCGAGGAGCCGCCGCTGCTGGTGCTCCAGAACCCCGGCGGCACCGGGGCGGCGGCCGATGTCACCGTGCTCGGCCCCGCCGGTGCGCTGCCCCTGGCAGGGCTCGGCGGCCTCGAGCTGCCCGCCGGGACGGTGCTCGCCGTCCCGCTGCCGGTCACCGCCCCGGGCGACTACGTCGTCCGGGTGCAGGCCGACCGGCCGATCGACGCCGTGGTCCGCTCCCGCGCGCCGGGGGCCCGCCTCCCCGGTGGGACCCTCGGGGTGCAGGCCGACCTCGCGATCGCCGGCCCCGCCCCCGCCCTGGGCGGCGGCGCCGTGCTCGCGCTGCCGGCGCTGGGGCCCTTCGGCCTGCTCGCCCTGGCGGCCACCGAGGACACCTCCGCCACCGTGATCCCCGTCGGCGCCGATGGGGGCGCCGGGGACGTCATCGAGCGCGACGTGCCCGCGGGGCGGATCGTGACCGTCCCCGCGACCGAGCTGACGGGCACCACCGGCACCCCGGCCGGCCTCGCCATCACCGCCGGGGCGGCGCGGGTCCTCCACGCGGCCTGGGTGCAGGTCGAGCACGACCCGGCCCTGGGTCCGCTGCTGTCCACCTGCACCGTCGCCCCCGCCCGTCGCGAGACCGGAGCCCTGGCCGTCCAGGTCCGCTGAGCCGCGCGTCGGCCCCGCCGGCGCCGCAGCCCGGGTCAGCCGCTCCAGGCGTCGGGGTCCACGTCCTCGGGCGCGATGGCGAGCATCGCGCCGATCTGCTCGGCGAGCACCTGCCGGATCATGAGCTCGACCTCCGCGGGCGTCGAGGCGCGGGTCTCGATCGGGCGGCGGTACAGGACGATGGCCGGCGGCTGGAAGCGGTCCGCGGGCACGAAGCGCCCCAGCGGCACCTGCTCGCCCTCCCAGGGGGCGGGGTCGCTCGCGGGGACCTCCTCGACCGTGACGCGGACGTGCTCGAGCCTGCGTCCGAAGCGGTCCAGGTGCGGGCGCACCGCATCGAGCACCGTCTCGTCGAACTGCTGCCGGCGTGACATGTATCCCGGAAGATGCGAGGGGATCAGATCATGCCGGAACCCCCGTCCGTGCCGGTCACGGCGCGACCGGCGGGCCGGACCGAGGGCGCCCGACCGGTTGTTCGAGGCGGCGGGAGAGTCCATGGCCGCACTCTAGCGCCCTCGCCCGCCCGGCCCTGGGCGCGCCGTCCCGCAGGGCCGGTCGGGCCTGCGTAGACTGCTGGGCGTGCCCGCTCGTGAATGCTCCCGGACGGCGTGCTCCCGACCTGCGGTGAGCACGCTGACCTACGTGTACGAAGACTCGACCGCCGTGCTGGGACCGCTGTCCCGCAGCAGCGAGCCCCACGCCTACGACCTCTGCGCCGACCACGGCCAGCGGCTCACGGCGCCCCGCGGCTGGCGGCTGATCCACGTCCCCGGCGGCGCCGGCGCCTCCGACGACCTGGTCGCCCTGGCCGATGCCGTCCGCGGCGGCGAGCAGCCCGATCCGGAGCCGGCCCCCGCCCCGGCGGGCGCCGCCCCGCGGCCCGGCGAGCGCCACCTCCAGGTCGTGCGGAGCAGCGGCCATGAGTGAGGGCGCCGCCCGCCGCGCGGACCTGAGCGGCATCGTCAAGGCCTACGACGTGCGCGGCACGGCGGGGGAGGACCTCACCGCGGAGGTGGCCCGCGCGCTCGGCGCCGCCTTCGTCGACCACCTCGGCGAGGACGCCCTGGTGATCGGGCACGACATGCGCATCTCCTCCCCGGAGCTGGCCGAGGCCTTCAGCGAGGGCGCGGTGCGCCGCGGCGCCACCGTCGCGTTCACCGGGCTCAGCTCGACCGACCAGCTGTACTGCGCGAGCGGCCTGCATCGGGCCGCCGGCGCGATGTTCACCGCCTCCCACAACCCGGCCCCGGACAACGGGATCAAGCTGTGCCGCGCCGGTGCCCGGCCCATCAGCCGCGACACCGGCCTCGCCGACATCCGCCGCCGCGCCGAGGAGTACCTCGACCGCGGGGAGATCCCCGAGCAGGGCGCGGGGCGCCGCGAGGACATCGACACGCTCGGCGACTACATCGACACCGTGCTGCGCCTGGCCCCGGTCCCGCCGGGCCGCCCGCTGCGCGTGGTCGTCGACGCCGCCAACGCGATGGCCGGCCTCACCGTGCCCCCGCTCGCGCAGCGCCTCGAGGGCGTCGAGGTGATCGGCCTGTACTTCGACCTCGACGGCACCTTCCCGAACCACGAGGCCAACCCGCTGGACCCGGAGAACCTGCGGGATCTGCAGGCGGCCGTGCTCGCCGAGGGCGCGGACCTGGGCCTCGCCTTCGACGGCGACGCCGACCGGTGCTTCGTGGTCGACGAGACGGGGCGCGCCGTCCCGGCCTCCACCATCACCGCGCTCATCGCGGAGCGGGAGATCGCCCGGGCCCGCGCGGCCGGGGAGGAGAGCCCCGCCGTCGTCGCGAACCTCGTCTCCTCCCGCCATGTGCAGGAGACGATCGCCGCCGCCGGCGGGCGGCGCATCCGCTCCCAGGTCGGCCACTCTCTGATCAAGGCGCTGATGGCGCAGGAGAACGCCGTCTTCGGCGGAGAGCACTCGGCGCACTACTACTTCCGCGACTTCTTCTTCGCCGACTCCGGGATGCTCGCGGCCCTGCACGTCCTGGCCGCGCTGCGCGAGTCCGACGGGCCGGCCTCGGCCCTCGTGGCCCGGCACGACCCCTACGCCGCGAGCGGGGAGATCAACACGCGGGCACCGGACCCGGCGGCGTCCCGCGAGGCCGTGCGCGCCCATCTGCTCGCCCGCGCCGCCGCGGAGGGCGCCGACCTCGAGATCGACGACGTCGACGGCATGACCGTCACCTGCTGGGACGACGAGGGCCCGGCCGCCGGGCGCTGGTGGCTGAGCCTGCGCTCCTCGAACACGGAGCCGCTGCTGCGGCTGAACGTGGAGGCCGCCGTCCCCGAGACCATGGAACGCATCCGCGACGAGGTGCTGGCCGTCGTGCGCGGCGAGCCCGGCCCGGCCGGATCCCCCGACCCCGCCTTCCCCGCGGCGGACGAGACCGACGCCTGGTCCGCGACTGCGCACCAGGACGATGCCGGCGCGGCCCCCGAGGCCGCGGCCGCATCGGCGGGTCCCGGCGACCGGCCGACCCCCGACGCTCCGGAAGGGGCCGATGCCATGACCGGGAACGATGCCCGCAGCGGTGCGACGGCCGGTGCCAGCGGCGCCGACATCCCCGACTGGGTGCGCGCACGGATCGTCTGCCCGCACTGCCATGGCGCGCTGGAGGATCGCCCCGGCACGCTGGTGTGCGCCTCCTGCGGCCGGGTGTTCACGGTCGAGGGCGGGATCCCCGTCCTGATCCCCGGCGATTGACCCGGCGCGTCCGCCGGCGATGCCGGCGGCTCAGGCGCTGAACGGCAGCGTCATCACCTGCTCGGCGTCCTCGCTGCGGCGCTCGCGGGCGCGCCGCAGCAGCGCCTCGTCCCGGCGGGAGCGCTCCGCGACCACCGCCTGCAGGAAGTCCTCCGGGTCCGTGCCCGGCGGCGGCGGGGGCGAGACCGAGGGCAGCACGCGGCGCAGCAGGTCCCGGGAGCGGGCCCGGCGCGATTCCGTCGCGAGCAGATGCGCCCGGGGCAGGTAACCGCGCAGCTCCTGCGCCAGGGCGAGGGGGAGGCGGCCGACATCGGCCGTCCGGACCCAGTCGGCGAGCTCGGCGGGGACCTCCGCGCGGCGAGGGATCGGGGCGCGCAGCCGCTCCTGCATCACCAGGGTGCCGGCCATCATGTCGCCCAGACGCCGCGAGCGGCGATCGATCACCGAAGCGGTCAGCGCCAGCGCCCCGGACGTGGACCAGATCTCGAGCATCGCCATCACGGCCCGCAGCAGGCTCTGGCGCACATGCACCGGGCCGCCGTCCTCGCGGACCACCCGGGTGCCCATCACGAGGCGGCCGATCGAGCGCCCGTCCAGCAGCAGCTCGCACAGCACCGGGTACCCGATCCAGGTGCTCACGGCGACCAGCACCACCAGGGCGGTGAGGATCCCGTCGTCCAGCCCCGTGGCCGAGCCGAGGAACGCCGTGGCGGCGGTCAGCCCCAGGAACACGAGCAGCTGGATCGCGCCGTCGATCGCGGCGGAGACGATGCGCGTCGCGAAGGACGCCGGCAGCAGGTCCAGCAGCACGGCCTCGCCGGTGACGAGGGCGTCCCGGCGCCGGGAGGGGGCAGCATCCATGCCCTCCAGTGTCCCAGCCGACGCCGATGCCCTCCATCGACGACCGTCTCGTCTCGCGCGGGAGGCGGCCGACTTTCGTCGCAGGTGCCCGCCGCGTCACCCGCCTACGCTGGGGCGCGTGGATACCGACGCCTTCATCGCCGTGCACCGCGAGGACTGGGACCGCCTGGATGCGCTGACGCGCCGGCGGGATCTGGACGCCGACGGCATCGACGAGCTGATCGCCCTGTACCAGCGGGTGGCGACCCAGCTGTCGACCGTCCGCTCGACCAACCCGGACCCGACCCTCACGGCGCGCCTGTCGATGATCCTGAACCGGGCCCGGCTGCGCATCACCGGGGCCCGGGTGCCGATGTGGGCGCACCTGCGACGCACCCTCTGGGACGACGTGCCCGCCGCGCTCTACGACGCGCGCTGGGCCGTGGCCCTGTGCGCAGGCCTCCTGCTGCTGTCGACGCTGGTGTCCGGGCTCTGGTTCGGTCTGGACGCGGACGCCCGCGAGGCCGTCGTCCCGGCCTCCCAGCAGCGGCTGCTGGCCCAGCGCGACTTCGTGGCCTACTACTTCCAGGGCGATGCGAGCGGCTTCGCCGCCCAGGTGTGGACCAACAACGCGTGGATCACCGTGCAGGCCGTGGTCTTCGGCGTCACGGGCTTCTGGCCGGTGCTCATGCTCCTGCAGAACGGACTGAACATCGGCCTGTCCGCCGGCGTGATGGCCGCCCACGGGAGCCTGGGCACGTTCTTCGTGTTCATCCTCCCGCACGGCCTGCTCGAGATGACCTGCGTGTGCGTGGGCGCCGGAGCGGGGCTGCGGATGTTCTGGTCCTGGGTGCGCCCCGGGGACCTGCCGCGCTCCTGGGCCCTGGCTCGGTCCGCGCGCGCCCTGGTCACGGTCGCCATCGGCCTGGTGCCGGTGCTGCTGGTCGCCGGGCTGGTGGAGGCCTTCGTGACCCCCTCGAGCCTGCCGGCGCCGGTGCGCCTGGGCATCGGCATCGTGCTGTGGGCCGGGTTCCTCGCGGTGGCGCTGGTGCGGGGACGGCAGGTCCACCGTGACGGGATGAGCGGGGACCTGTCCGAGGACATCGTCGGCGACCGGGTGGCGGTCGCGGCCTGAGCCGCCTTCCCCCGCCCCGAGGCCGTGCGCCTGCCGCTGCCGCTGGTCGATGGCCTCGGCACGGACCGGGCGATGCTCGCCGTCGCCCGGTATCCTCACACGTACAACTCACGGGCTCTGTCTCGGCACCTGCCGCGCATCCACGCCGCCCCCGCGGCGCGTGGTCGCCGCAGCACGAGAGGACCCTCCCAGGGCACATCCCGAGAGATTCGACGCCCTCACCGCCGCGCTCGTGCGCGGCGTGCAGGAACGCGACGGGCTGATCGGTCCCGTCCTTTCTCGGCTCCGCGGCGAGCAGGCCCGGCACCGACGCGGGCCGGTCGGACTCCCGGGATCCGCACGTCGCCGCCCGGGCCGCGACATCGCCGCGGCCCCCTCGACCCCGCGGTGGATCCGGGAGGAGCCGTGGTCGCCTCAGAGCCGTCCCGCGGCCTTGAGCCGGAGGTACTCGTCGGCCAGCGCCTGCGGCAGCGCCTCCGGGCCGGCGTCGACGACATGGGCTCCGCATCGGCTGAGCGCCTGCGCCGCCCCGTCCCGCTCCAGACCGGTGCGGGCGGCGGCCGCCGCCCGGTAGACGGCCTCGGCGTCGTCGCGACCGGCGGCGAGCGCCTCCAGAGAGGGGTCGGCGACGGAGGCGACCACCAGCGGGTGCGAGGCCGCCAGCCGGGAGGCCACCGGCAGCAGCCCCTGCTCGACGAGGGAGGGCTCCACCGGAGTCAGCAGCACCACCAGGGCATGGCGGCGGGTGCGGGCTGCGACCTCGGCGGCGACCCGCTCCCAGTCGGTCTCCACGAGGGCGGGCTGCACGGGCGAGGTCGCGGCGACCACGTCGTGCAGCACGGTGCGGGGGCTGGAGCCCGCCACCGAGACATGGGGGATCCGGTCGATGCACAGCACGTCCACGCGGTCCCCGGCCTCGGTCGCGAGCGCCGTCAGCAGGAGCGCGGCGTCCAGGGCGGCGTCCAGCCGCGGCTCCTCGCCGATGCGGGCGGCGGAGGTGCGGGAGGTGTCCACCACCACCAGCACGTGCCGATCCCGCTCGGGACGCCAGGTGCGCACGACGACGCTGCGCCGCCGGGCGGTGGCCCGCCAGTCGATGGAACGGACGTCGTCGCCGTCGACGAAGTCGCGCAGGGAGTCGAACTCGGTGCCCTGCCCGCGCTGATGCACCGCAGCCAGGCCCTCCAGCTCGCGCAGGCGCCGCACCCGGGAGGGCAGGTGCTTGCGCGAGGCGAAGGCGTGCAGGGCCAGCAGCGTCCCGGGCACCTCGGGCCGGGCGGAGCGGCGGGCCAGCCCCCAGGGCGACAGGGAGTCCACCACGACCGCGCGCGAGGAGTGCGGGCCGCGGCGGGTGGGCGTGAAGGTCTGGGCGACGGCGCGGCGCTCGCCGCCGGGCACGGTGAGGCGGGTGCGCTGCGCGGCCAGGCCCGCGGTCGGGTTCCAGGCGTCGCGCAGGTGGAGCACCGCCCGGCGGGTGCCGGGGTTGGTCACCAGCAGGCGACCGTCGGCGCTGCTGCCCAGCCGCACCTGGCCGGGGTTCTCCCGCCGCACCCGCAGGGTGCGGGGATCGGCCGTGCGCAGCAGGTCCGTGCCGATCAGCGCGCACCAGGCCAGGGCGCACGCCAGCAGCGTCCAGGCGCTGGGCCACAGCAGCAGGAACGGCGCGGCCGCCAGGGCGGTCAGCGCGCCGGGGACCGTCAGGGAGATGCGCACGACGGCCTCAGCGGGGGACCGGCACGGAGGCCAGGGTGGCGGCGAGCACCGCGGCGACCTGCGTGCCCTCGAGCTCGGCCTCGGTGGTCAGGCGCACCCGGTGGGAGAGGGTGGCCGGGGCCATCGTCTTCACGTCGTCGGGGGTGATGAAGTCGCGGCCGCCCAGGTACGCCCACGCCCGGGCGGTGCGCAGCAGGGCGATGGCCCCGCGGGGCGAGACGCCCAGCTGCAGGCTCGGGGAGCGGCGGGTGGCCCGGCACACCTCGACGATGTACTGCAGGACGGCGTCCTCGGCGCGGACCCGCGCGACGTCCTCCTGGGCCGCGTGCAGGGAGGCGGCATCGGCCACCGCGCGCAGCCCCGCCCCGGCGAGGTCCGAGGTCGAGAAGCCCGCCGCGTGGCGGCGCAGCACGTCCAGCTCGTCCTCCCGGCCCGGCAGCGGCAGCACGGCCTTGAGCAGGAAGCGGTCCAGCTGGGCCTCGGGCAGCGCGTAGGTGCCGTCGAACTCGATCGGGTTCTGGGTGGCGACCACGAGGAACGGCTCCGGCAGGGGCCGGCTGGCGCCGTCGACGGTCACCTGGCGCTCCTCCATGGCCTCCAGCAGCGCGGACTGCGTCTTCGGCGGGGTGCGGTTGATCTCGTCCGCCAGCAGGAGGTTGGTGAACACGGGGCCCTCGCGGAAGACGAGGTCGCTGGTGGCGTTGTCGTAGATGAGGGAGCCGGTGACGTCGCCCGGCATCATGTCCGGGGTGAACTGGACGCGGCGCATCTGGACGTCGAGCGAGGCCGCCAGGGAGCGGACCAGCAGCGTCTTGGCGACGCCGGGAACCCCTTCGAGCAGCACGTGGCCGCGGCACAGCAGGGCGACGACGAGGCTGGTCACGGCGGCGTCCTGGCCCACGACGGCCTTGTGGATCTCGGTGCTGAGCGCCGCCATGCGCTCGCGGTGGCGGGGGTCGGCGAGCTGCTCGGTCCCGGGGGCGGGCTGGTCGGTCATCAGGAGATCTCCTTCTCGAGGCGGTCCAGGTCATGGGCCAGGCGGACGAGCTCGCGGTCGTCGGCGACGGGGGTGGGTCCGAGCAGCCGGTGCAGCTGGGCCGCATCGAGCTCGGTGTGGGGCGCGAGGGCGTCGACCAGGGCGTCGCGGCGGGTCTCGCGGCGGATCCCCAGACGGTGCGCGAGCCGCGTCGAGGCGGCCGAGCGCAGTGCCCGGGCGGCGCTGTCCCGGGCGTGGGCACGGTGCATCAGCCGGCCGCGGCCGATGGTCAGCTCGTGGGCCCGCACGCTCACCGGCAGCGGCTCGACCACGACGGGGCCGTGGCGCCGGGAGACGGCCAGCAGCACGAGGGCGGTCACGACCAGCAGCCACAGGGCCAGCGGCGCGGCCCAGCCGGGGATGCGGTCCAGCAGCGTGGGGCCCAGCGAGGACATCGGATCCCCGGCGGAGGGGATGTACCAGCCCAGCCCCTGCGGATCGGCCAGGGAGTTCAGCGCCAGGGCGGGGGCGTCGAGGGTGCCGATCCGGTCGTTGGTGAGCAGGCTCGCCGAGCCCAGCACGACGACGCCGTCCGCGACCACGACGGCGCTGCCGTCGCCGTGGTCGAAGCAGCCCGCGGCCCCGTCGGGGACGGTGTAGTAGGTGTCGTGGCCGGAGACCTCGGCCACGGGCCGCAGCTGCAGGCTGCGGGCGCCGAAGGCGGCGGGGCCGCAGCCCGCCCCGGCCCGCAGGAGGGTCGGCTCGTCGGTGGTCCCGGCGGGACGCACCCCGGGGGCGAAGGCCGTGGCGGTCACGAAGTCGGGCTGGAGCAGCACCAGGCGGCCCCCGCCCTCCTCGCGGGCGGTGCGCAGCAGGTCGACCTGGGCGGCGCCGAGGAGGTTCGGGGCGGTGACCAGCACCGTGCCTCCGGCGCGGAGGGTCTCGGCGGCATCGGCCGTGCGCCGCTGCGGCGTGACCTCGGTGCCGAGGTCCTCCAGGACGCGGACGGCGGCCAGGGATCCCTGCGGGCTGGGGGCGTCCGGCTCGAGCGGCCCGTCCCGGTACGAGCCCCGCAGCACGGAGACCATCACGGTCGCCAGCAGGGCGAGGACCAGGACGGCGACGAGCAGTCCGTTGCGGGGCGGGGGCTGCTCCGCGCCGCCCTGCGAGGATCCGGCGGCGCCGGCGGCGGGCCCGCTCGTCGGGGCCGGGGCGAGGAGGCCGCCGGCGCTCATGCGTCGACCTCGGCGAGATCGGGCCGCGTCTGGGCGACGTACTCGACCAGGCGGACGGCGTCCTGCGCCGGCTTCGCGCCGACGGGCCGGCGCGAGTAGGCGGCGGTGTCGAAGGCCGCCGCGGCGTGCTCGAGGCGGCGGTGCAGGTCCGGGAAGGGGCGGGCGGCGCCGGCGGCGACCTCCCGCGCGGTCATGCCGGCGCTGACCTCGATCAGGGTGCGCTCGTCGAGGTCCCGCACCAGGGAGCGCAGGGCGAGGACCACCGCGTCGTCATGGCGCCCGGCATCCAGCGCGGTGCGGGCGCGCACGCGCAGCTCGGCGGCATCGGCGGTCTCCGCGGCGTCCAGCGCGGCGGAGACGCTCAGCGCCCCGGACCGGCGCAGCCATCCGGTGCGCCGCACGACCAGGGCGACCAGCAGGGCGAGGACCCCGGCGGCGAGGACCAGCAGCGCCCAGTGCACGGGGGTCGCCTCCGGCAGGTCGGCGGTGATGCGGGCGACGAGGCTGTCGAACAGGTGCAGCAGCCAGGCGACGAACCCGTCGCCGGTGCGGTACTCGTCCCGGGAGAGCTCCTCGAGGATCCGCCGCCGGGCCTCGTCCGGGTCGACGGGGCTCACGCCGCGGACCCCTCCCACGAGGCCTCCGCCGCGACGGCGTTCAGCTCGACGTCCCAGGCCTCATGGCGCATCCGGGTGTCGGCGTACAGCGTGGTGATGCCCGCGGAGAGGAACGGGGCGGTGAGGATGATGGCGAGGTAGGCGCCGAGCATCGAGATCACCATCATGAGGATCATCGCGGGGACCATCGCGGAGAAGTTCGTCGCCAGCAGGATCGCGATGTACACGATCGCGGCGATGGTGCCCAGCACCCCGGACAGCGCCTGCTGCGCCGCGAGGTAGAGGATGTACACGAGCGCCCCGATGCCCAGCACGCGCAGGGAGCGCCGGCCGCGGGTGAGGGCGAGGGAGCGGCGCAACGCCCCGATCGGCCCCACCGGCTCGACGGCCAGCGCCGGGACGGCCAGCAGCAGGCGGAAGGCGACGTACACCGTGCCCAGCAGCCCCAGGACGATGCCCAGCACGAACGGCGCGATGGTCCACCAGTGCGCCTCCTGGACGATCAGCAGCGGCAGGCCCGCCAGGATCGGCAGCAGGACCATGGGGATCGCGGAGACGATCGCGGTGAGCAGCCCGAGGAGGACGGCGGCCACGCCGCGGCGGCGCAGGAGGGCCCGCATCCCGGCCTGGGTCGCCGCGGTGCCGACGGCCTCGTCGATCGTGATGCGGGCCAGGACCAGCGTCACGAGCTGCGTGGCCACCAGGGACACCAGCGCCGCGGCCACGCTCGAGAGGATGATCGCGTACATCTCGGAGGGGGAGAACTCGACGCCGGACGCGGTCGGATCCGCGACGGGATCGGAGAGGACCTGCAGCTGCGTCATGGTCGGGATCATGCCCGCCCCCTGGAACAGGGAGGTCAGCACGAAGGCGATCCCGAAGACCACGGCGCTCAGCCCCAGCACCAGCCGGGGGCGCACGCGGTAGATCCGGACCGCCGCGCCGAGCACCTCGCCCAGGCCCATCGGCCGCAGCGGGAACATCGGCACGCGCGCCACGAGCTCGCGCTGCAGGGGGCTGCCGCCGGGCGGGGCCCCGCCGTACCGGCGGGGCGATGCGGCGGCCCCCGATGCCTGCTCGGAGGCGCCGGCGCTCCAGGGCGAGGGCGGGGCCTCCGGCTCCGGGGGCGGGGGCTGACCCGGGGCGGACCACGATGTGCTCATCGCTGCTCCTCCTCCTATGCGCGGGTGCGCGTCGGCGAACCTGACCCGTTCACCGTACGAGGCCGCCGACGGTGCCTCGATCCGACGAAGGTCGAGAGCGCGCCCGCCGCCGGTCGGCGCCTGCCGCGCCCGGGAGGGGGCCTGCGACCGCTCGGCCTCGCCCGATGGCACAATGAGGCCATGACGACGCCTTCTCGAATCCTCGTGGTGGACGACGACCAGGCCATCGCCGAGATGGTCGGGATCGTCCTGCGCGGCAAGGGCTTCGAGGTCGTGACCACTCCCGACGGGGCCTCCGCGCTCGAGGCCTTCGGGCAGGTGAGGCCGGACCTCGTGCTGCTGGACCTGATGCTCCCGGGCATGGACGGGATCGAGGTGTGCCGGCGGCTGCGCCGCGACTCCGGGGTCCCCGTGATCATGCTGACGGCCCGGTCGGACACCGCCGATGTGGTCGAGGGTCTCGAGGCCGGGGCCGACGACTACCTCACCAAGCCCTTCGAGCCCGACGAGCTGGTCGCCCGGATCAAGGCGCGCGTGCGCCGCTCGGACACCCCCAGCACCGAGACGCTCACCATCGGCGAGGTGGTGATCGACGTCGACGGCCATGTGGTGCGCCGGGCGGGGGAGGTCGTGCCCCTGACCCCGCTGGAGTTCGACCTGCTCACCCAGCTCGCCCGCAAGCCCTGGCAGGTGTTCACCCGCGAGGTGCTCCTGCGCGACGTGTGGGGATATCGCCACGCCGCGGACACCCGGCTGGTCAACGTGCACGTCCAGCGGCTGCGCTCGAAGATCGAGCGCGACCCCGAGAACCCGCGCGTCGTGGTGACGGTGCGCGGGGTGGGCTACCGCGCCGGCACCGAGGGCTGAGCCAGGGTGGTCCCGTCCGGCGAGGGCGATGCGGAGCATCGCAGGCTGGACCCGCGGCGCTGGTCGCTCGCCGCGCGGGTGGTCTCGGTGACCATCGTGATGGCGATGGTCTCCATCCTCGGGGTGGGCGCCTATCTCTCCTCCGTGATCGCCGAGGGACTGTTCGAGCAGCGCCAGGAGCGCGTCCTGGACGAGTCCGCGTCCCTGCGCTCCGGGCTCATCGGCCGCCTGCAGCAGTCCGTGGGCACCACCTCGACGCAGCAGCGCGACTCCGCGACGGAGTTCATCACCACGGTGCGGCAGGACAGCGACGGCTCGGGCCGGCAGGCGGCGCTGGTGCCCGTGGACTCCACCGGCGGCATCGTGCCGATCTCCACGGACCGCGACGTACTGGGGCTGGTGCAGGAGCAGGCCGGCGACGACTTCGCCGCCGCGATCACCGAGGAGCCCGACGCGCTGACCTACCGCAGCGTCGCCCTCGACGGCGAGGACGGCCGGCAGGAGCCGGGGATCCTGGTGGGCACGCGCGTCACCGTCCCCGGCAGCGGCAGCTACGACTTCTACCTCGTCTACTCCCTCGGCGAGGAGCAGCGCACCCTCGCCTTCGTCCAGCGGGTCATGATCGGCGGCTTCGCGGTCCTGCTGGCGCTGATGGTCGGGGTCGCCTTCGTCGTCTCCAAGCTCGTGACCGTGCCCCTGCAGAGGGCCGCCTCGGCCGCCGAGCGTCTCGCCGAAGGCGACCTGACCAGCCGTGTCGAGGTGCAGGGCGGGGACGAGCTGGCACGGGTGGGGGAGTCCTTCAACGACATGGCGCAGAGCCTCGAGCAGAAGGTGCAGGACCTCACCGAGCTGTCGCACGTCCAGCAGCGCTTCGTCTCGGACGTCTCCCACGAGCTGCGCACCCCGCTGACCACGATCCGGATGGCGACCTCCGTGCTCGAGGCGCGCCGCGAGGACTTCGCCCCCGAGATCGCCCGGACCACCGAGCTGCTCTCGGCCCAGGTGCGTCGCTTCGACACGCTCCTGGCGGACCTGCTGGAGATCTCGCGCTTCGACTCCGGCGCCGCCATGCTGGAGGCGCGGCGCGAGGACATGGACGCCCTGGTCCGCTCCGCGATCGACGACATCCGCCCGCTCGCCGGGAGCCAGGGCGTGGTGATCCGGCTGGACCAGTCCGGCGACGCCGATGCCGTCGTCGACCGCCGCCGCATCGACCGGATCCTGCGCAACCTGCTGACCAATGCGATCGAGCACGGCGCAGGGCACCCGGTGCACGTGCAGACCGGGGCGGACCACGACGCGGTGGCCGTGGTCGTGCAGGACTTCGGCCACGGCATCTCCCCGCAGGACGCCAGCCGGGTGTTCGAGCGGTTCTGGCGCGCGGATCCCTCGCGCGCCCGCACCCTGGGCGGCACCGGGCTGGGCCTGGCGATCTCCGCCGAGGACGCCCATCTCCACGGCGGCTGGCTGCAGGCGTGGGGCAGCCCGGGGGAGGGCGCCGTGTTCCGCCTGACCGTGCCGCGCCGCCCCGGGGCGCCGCTGCGGCGCTCCCCGGTGCCGCTGGAGCGCCCCTTCACCCTGGTCGAGCCGTCCTCCGGGGAGGGCGCCGCGGCGCCCTGCCCGCTGTCGGAGCCGGTCCCGGTGCGGCCCGACGATCTCCCGGTGATCGATCCCGAGGAGGACCGATGACGATCCGCCGCCCCGACCGCCCCGACCGCCCCGGCCACCCGCGGCGCTCCGTGCTGCGCGCGGGGGCCGTGACCGGGCTCGGCCTGCTCGCCGCGGCCTGCGCGCGCATCCCCACCAGCTCCCCCGTCCAGCAGCAGCAGGTCGGCTCCGGGGTGGTCCAGGACGCGCCCTACGTGCAGCCGCGCCTTCCGGTGCAGGGCGCCGCCCCCGAGGAGATCGTGCTCGGGTTCGTGCAGGCCGGGGTGGGGCCCGAGGACGACTACGGGGTCGCCCGCCAGTACCTCGCCCCGTCCGCCCGCAGCAGCTGGGACCCCACCGCGGGCGTGACTATCTATCCCGCCGGGATGGAGCTGGAGGTCGTGCGCACCTCGGACGTGTCCGCGCGGCTGACGGTGCAGGCCCTCGCCCAGGTCGATGCCCGCGGCATCCGCACGGTGCTCGGCGCGCCGTCCTCGCGCGAGATCGACATGCGCCTGGAGAAGGTCGACGGGCAGTGGCGCATCTCCTCGCCGCCGGACGGGATCTTCCTGTCCCAGGCCGCCTTCGAGAACCTCTTCACCACCGCGCGGCTCTACTTCCTGGACCCCCGGGCGGCGCACCTGGTGCCCGACCACCGGTGGTTCCCCGTGCAGCAGAGCGCCCAGAAGCTGCTGGTGCAGCTGGGGGCCGGGCCCTCCGAGGTGCTCGCCCCGGCGGTGCGCAGCGCCGTCCCCCAGTTGACCGAGCTCGCCGAGGTCACCCTGGCCCCGGGGGACGACAACACCACCCAGGTCGAGCTGCCCCGCGCGATCGACGACCTGCCCCAGTCGCAGCGGGATCGCGCCCTCGCCCAGATCCAGACCTCGCTGCGCACCCTGCGCGGGCTCAGCAGCGTGCGCGTGAGCATCGGCGGCGTGGTGGTCGACCTCTCCGCCGGGGACCTCAGCCGGCCGCTGCCGGGGCATCGGCCGATCGGCGCGGGGACCACCGGGATTATCTCCCTGGCCGACATCACCGCCGGCGCAGGCGCCGCGCAGCTGGTGCCCGCCCTCGCCGACGACGTCGTCTCCTCCCCGGCGATCGCGCAGTCGGGCCCGCTCGCGGCGGCCCTCGCGGCCGATGGCGGCACCCTCGTGCTCGCCTCGACCAACGGCTCCATCCCGCGCCGGGACGCGGCGCTGGGCGGAGCGCTGGTGGCGCCGCGGGTGGACGACGCCGGCTACGTGTGGACCTCGCCCGTCACCAGCGCCGGAGCGCTGCTGGCGCTGTCGGGATCCGGATCCGCCGCCGATGCCCGGGTGGACGCGCCCTGGCTCGCCGGGCGGGAGCTGCGGGCCCTGGACCTGTCCGCGGATGCGACGCGCCTGATCGTGCTCTCGGCGGACGAGAGCATCTCGCGGATCGACCTGTGCGCCGTGATCCGGGACGCCGCCGGGGTGCCGACCGAGCTGACCAGCCCGATCACCCTCCATACGGAGCTGGGCGATGTGACCCAGGTCAGCTGGTACGACGAGATCGAGGTGCTCGTGCTGGGCACCGCCGCGCAGAGCGGCGAGCAGCAGGTCCTGGTGCTGAACCTCCTCGAGGGCTCGGAGATGATGCCGGCCCCGCGCCCGGGGACCCTGCGCGTGGCGGGCACGGCCGTGTCCGAGGTGATCTGGGCGACCACCGAGGGCGGCGCCCTGCTGCGCACGAACGGCACCGGATGGTCGAGCGTCGATCTCCCGGCACGGGATCCCTCGTACTACTGATCCCGCCCTGCGACCGCTCCGACCTGCTGCGACCTGCACCCTCGAGTTGACCCTTCCTTTACCTGCCCTTGACGCGCTATGGTGAGGGTCCGGGCCCTGTCGGCCGCCGATGGGGGCGACCGCACCCCTGGAGGGAGCAGGAGCCCGGACGGATCAGGGGGT
The DNA here is from genome assembly GCF_000576425.1 of Brachybacterium phenoliresistens. Classification (GTDB taxonomy): domain Bacteria; phylum Actinomycetota; class Actinomycetes; order Actinomycetales; family Dermabacteraceae; genus Brachybacterium; species Brachybacterium phenoliresistens. The sequence continues at coordinate 106,129 of NZ_KK069996.1, forward strand.
ACGCGATGAGCACCATCGCCAGGACACATCGGATCGACAGGGGTGGGGAGGACCGGGGGCTGCCCCGGCCCGGCAGGAGGCGCGTGCTCGTGGGGGCGGGGACCGTCGGGCTGTCGCTGGCGCTGGGCACCGGCGCCGCGCACGCCTCGCACTACCCGTCCCGGGGCTGGAGGGGCACCGAGGTCGCGGCGATCCAGCGCCGCCTGTGGGAGCTGAAGTACTGGTGCGGCGCCGCCGACGGCTCCTTCGGGCACCTGACGCAGCAGGCGGTCTGGGCGCTGCAGAAGGCCGCCGGGCTCGCGCAGGACGGGGTCGTCGGCCCGAACACGCGCAGCGCCCTGGACCGGGGGGTGCGCCCCAGCCGCAGGATCACCTCGGGGACCGGGATCGAGATCGACGTCGGCCGGGACCTGATGATCTTCACCTGGAACGGCGGCCTGTCGTACATCATGAACACCTCGACCGGCAGCGGGGAGCGCTACTACTCCGGAGGCCGGTGGAAGACCGCCTACACGCCGCTGGGGGACTACCGCGTCTTCCGCCGGTACAGCGCCGGCTGGCAGAGCGGCTCCCTGGGAGACCTGTACCGGCCGATCTACTTCTACAGCGGCTGGGCCATCCACGGCTCGTACTCGATCCCGCCGTACCCGGCCTCGCACGGCTGCGCCCGGGTCTCGACGGCGTTCATGAACCGGATGTGGGACCGCGGCTGGTGCGTGGACGGCCGCCGGGTCCTCACCTACTGAGCTCCCGCCCGACCTACTGAGCTCCCGCCCGCTGATCGCGGCGAGCTCCCGGAGCTGACCGTCGGCGCACCGTGCGCCGGCGGCGCGCCCCGCCGAGGCGGCGCCGCCCGCCGACGGCGGGCCGCGCCGCCCCGGGCTGCTCCTCCCCAGCGCCCCGTCGTCCCCAGGCGCGAGCGCGCGGGCCGCCGGCGCGGTTCCCTGGAGCCATGGATGCGCGCGAGGTCGTCACGAGGATGCTGCGGGACCTGTGCGCCCTGGTGATCCCCCTGGAGTGCCCCTGCGGCCAGGAGGGGACGCTGCTGTGCCCGTCCTGCCGGACGCTCCTCCAGGCCGGGGCGCAGGAGGTGCAGTCGGTGTGCGACGCCCTGCAGATCGTCGCCGCGGCGCGGGTGCGGGAGCGCTCCGGAGCCCCGCCCGAGCCGGTCGGCGTCGACTACCGCTCCCCGTTCCCGGTGCTCGCCCTGGGGGAGTACGCCGGGGCGCTGCAGCGCCTGGTGGTCCAGTGGAAGAACGGCGGCGCCCTCCTGCACACCGGCGCTCTGGCGCAGGCCCTCGCCCCCGTCGTCCGCGACATCGTCGGGAGCGAGGACCCCGCCCTGTACCGCCTCGTGCCCGTCCCCTCGCGCCCGGGGAGCCGGATCCGGCGCGGGGAGGACCACATGGCGCTGCTGGCCCGCGCCCTGTCCCGGCGCACCGGGGTGGAGGTCCTCACGGTGCGGGGCTCGCTGAGCGGGTCCCAGGCGGGCAAGGGCGCGCGGCAGCGTCGCCGGCGCACCTTCCGCGCGGCCGGCGCCGCGGCGGCGCGCGATCGGGGGCGCGATCCCGCACGCGGCCCGGCGCCGGACCACCCGCGGGTGATCCTGCTGGACGACGTGGTCACCACGGGCTCGACCCTGCGCGCCCTCCACGAGGGATCGCCGGCCGGGGCCGCGGCGGTGGCGGCGGTGGTCGTCGCCTCCGCCCGCTGGCCGGCCCCGGTGCGGCTGTGAGAGACCGGATCCCGGAACCTGGGAGTGATCTCCTGCACAGGCCCAGCCGTTCGTGGCATGCTGGCCTGACTCGATACGACGAGTGCCCTCGAGAAGAGGAGGTGGTCCCCCACTCAGCGCCATGGCGGCCGGGCGGAGAGCGGCCGCGCCGAAGATTCCGAGGAGGACCTCATGGAGATCAATGTCGTCGGACGCCATATGGACGTCCCCGAGCGTTTCCGCCGCCACCTGGAGGAGAAGCTCGACAAGGTCACACAGCTCGCCCCGGCTGCGCTCCGGGTCGATGTCGAGATGTCGCACGAGAACAACCCGCGTCAGAGCGAGCTCAGCGACCGCGTAGAGCTCACCGTGCACGACAGCGGGTCCATCATCCGGTCCGAGGCCCGGGCCGACGATCTCTATGCCGCGCTGGACGTGGCCTACGGCAAGCTCCTGGAGCGGCTGCGGCGCGCCCGCGACCGCCGCAAGGACCGTCACCGCGGCAAGGACCGCTCCCACCAGACGTCCGTCGCCTCGCTGCGCACCCTGCCGACGCATCCGGACCTCGCCCAGGACGCCGGCGCCGAGAGCACCCCGAGCACGGCGCCCGCAGCCCCGGAGCCGGAGCCTGCCGCCGAGGACGTCCCGGACACCGGCCTCAGCCCCGTCGTGATCCGCGAGAAGAAGCACGTCGCCGAGCCGATGAGCATCGACGACGCGCTGTACCGGATGGAGCTGGTCGGGCACGACTTCTTCCTGTTCATCGACGCCGAGTCCCGCAACCCCAAGGTGGTCTACCGCCGCAAGGGCTGGAGCTACGGAGTGATCGAGCTGGACGGCCAGCTCGAGGACGCCTGATCCCCTGACGAGCCCGGGCGGGAGGCACGCGCATCGCGGCCTCCCGCCCTCGCTGCGCCCACCATCCGCGACCCCGGAGGACCCGCCCGCATGACCGAGACCCTCTCCTGGGCGCAGGCCCGCCGGATCGCGCTGCGCTCCCAGGGCATCGGCCCGGCCCGCCGGACGGTCGTGCCCGGCCCCGCCGCCAGCCGGCGCGCCCTGGACCGCACCCTCGAACGCACCCACCTGCTGCAGATCGACTCCGTCAACGTCTTCGCCCGGGCCCACCACATGCCCGTGTTCACGCGCACCGGCAGCTGGGACACCACGGTTCTCGAGACGGCGTCCCGTCCCGGCCCCGGACGGCGCGTCCGCGAGGCCCTCGCGCACGAGGCCGCCTATGCCACGCCCGCGGTCCACGCCCTGCTGGCCTTCCGCCGCGCCCGGGCCGCGCACCGCGACTGGGGCGCGGTCCGCCGCGCCGCCGAGCAGTCCCCGCACCTGTTCGAGGGGATCCTCCGGACCATCGCCGAGCACGGCCCCCTCAGCGCGGCGGCGATCTCCCGCCACCTCGGCGACCACGATCGCGGAGAGGGGTGGGGCTGGCGGCGCACGGAGAGCCAGTGGGCGGTCGAGTACCTCTTCCGCTCCGGGGCGCTGGACTGCGTCGGGCGCAACGAGCGCTTCGAGCGGCTGTACCTCCCGGCCCCGGAGGCACCGGACGGCCCCGTCGACCCGGGCACCGATGCGGCTGAGGACCCCGCCGCGGTGCTCTCGCTGACCTCGCTCGCCGCCCGGGCGCTCGGCATCGCCGATGCCGGCGCGATCGCGGACTACTTCCGCCTGCGGGTCGGGGAGGTGCGCCCGGCGATCACCCGCCTGCTGGCCGACGGCGAGCTGCGCGAGGTCGAGGTCGGCCTGCCGGAGGGACCCCGCCGCCTTCTGCTGCACCGCGACGCGCCCCAGGGCTCCGCCCTGCGCGGCGCCGCCCTGGTGAGCCCCTTCGACCCGATCGCCTTCCATCGGCCCCGCCTGCGGGAGCTGTTCGACGTCGACTACACCATCGGGATCTACACCCCGGCGCAGCGCCGGACCACCGGCTACTACTCCCTGCTCCTCCTGCTGGGCGACCGCATCCCTGCTCGGGTGGACCTGCGCTCGGACCGGTCCCGCGGAGTGCTGGAGGTGCGCGGGACCTACGCCGAGCCCGCCCTGCGCACCCGGGCCCGCGAACGCCCGGGGGCGGGGACCATCGCCGGGGCGCTCGCCGCCGAGCTGTCCCGCGCCGCGACCTGGCAGGGGCTGGAGGAGATCGAGGTGCTCACGGGCCCGGGCACCGGGGACCTCTCCGCGGCCCTGCACGCGGAGGTCCGTGCGGCGTCCGCGGCGGGCATCCCGTCCTGACGGGGGACGGACCGGGCTCACGCCCAGGCTCGTGACGACTACGATGTGACAGGCATGAACCGTCCGGCGAGACGTTTCCAGACGAAATGGGAGTACCTGTGGTCAACCTCTTCGACAAGATCCTGCGCGCGGGCGAGGGCCGAGAGCGACGGAAGCTCGAGTCCATCGCACAGCGGGTGGGTGAGGCCGAGGACGTCTTCACCGAGCTGAGCGACGAGGAGCTGCGCGAGGAGACCACGCGCTTCAGGGCCCGCCTGGAGGACGGCGAGACCCTCGACGACATCCAGGTCGAGGCGTTCGCGGCCGTGCGCGAGGCCGCCCGCCGCACGCTCGGCCAGCGTCCCTACGACGTGCAGGTGATGGGCGGCGCCGCCCTGCACCGCGGGCGCATCGCGGAGATGAAGACCGGTGAGGGCAAGACGCTGGTGGCGACCCTGCCCGCGTACCTCAACGCGCTCGCCGGCAAGGGCGTGCACATCGTCACGGTCAACGACTACCTCGCCACCTACCAGAGCGACATCATGGGGCGCGTCTTCCGCGCCCTGGGCCTCACCACCGGGGTGATCACCTCCGGCCAGACCCCCGAGCAGCGCCGCCGGCAGTACGCGGCCGACATCACCTACGGCACCAACAACGAGTTCGGCTTCGACTACCTGCGCGACAACATGGCGCTGTCGCCGAAGGACCGCGTCCAGCGCGGGCACTTCTTCGCCATCGTCGACGAGGTCGACTCGATCCTCATCGACGAGGCCCGCACGCCGCTGATCATCTCCGGGCCCTCGGGCGCCGACGCCAACAAGTGGTACGCCGAGTTCGCGAAGGTCGTGAAGCTGCTGCGCCGCGACCGGGACTACGAGGTCGACGAGAAGAAGCGCACCGTCGGCATCCTCGAGTCCGGCATCGACACGGTCGAGGACCACCTGGGCATCGACAACCTCTACGAGTCCCTGAACACGCCGCTGATCGGCTTCCTGAACAACGCCATCAAGGCGAAGGAGCTCTTCAAGCGCGACAAGGACTACGTGCTGCTCAACGGCGAGGTGCTCATCGTCGACGAGCACACCGGCCGCATCCTCGCCGGCCGCCGCTACAACGAGGGCATGCACCAGGCCATCGAGGCCAAGGAGGGTGTGGCGATCAAGGCGGAGAACCAGACGCTGGCCACGATCACCCTCCAGAACTACTTCAAGCTCTACGAGAAGCTCTCCGGCATGACCGGCACGGCCGAGACGGAGGCCGCCGAGTTCATGAACACCTACGAGCTCGGCGTCGTGCCGATCCCGACGCACAAGGAGATGCAGCGCATCGACCAGGCCGACAAGGTCTACCGCACGGAGAAGGCCAAGTTCGACGCGGTCGTCGAGGACATCGTCGCGCGGCACGATCGCGGCCAGCCGGTGCTGGTGGGCACGACCAGCGTGGAGAAGTCGGAGTACCTCTCCAAGCTGCTCACCGCCCAGGGCGTCCCCCACGAGGTCCTCAACGCCAAGAACCATGCGCGCGAGGCCTCCATCGTCGCCATGGCCGGTGCGAAGGGCGCCGTGACCGTGGCCACCAACATGGCCGGCCGCGGCACCGACATCATGCTCGGCGGGAACGTCGAGTTCATGGCGCACGCCGCCCTCGAGGAGCGCGGCCTGGACGCCCAGGCCGATCCGGAGGCCTACGAGGCGGCCTGGGACGAGGCCATCGAGAACGCCAAGGAGCAGGTCAAGGAGCAGCACGACGAGGTCGTCGAGCTCGGCGGGCTGTACGTGCTGGGCACCGAGCGCCACGAGTCGCGACGCATCGACAACCAGCTGCGCGGCCGCTCCGGGCGCCAGGGGGACCCCGGCGAGTCCCGGTTCTACCTCTCGCTCCAGGACGACCTCATGCGCCTGTTCAACGCGGGCATGGCCGAGTCGCTGCTCTCCCGCGGCGGCGTCGACGAGTCGATCCCGCTGACCGGACGCGTCGTCTCCGGGGCGATCCAGCGGGCGCAGACCTCGATCGAGTCGCGCAACGCGGAGATCCGCAAGAACGTCCTCAAGTACGACGACGTCCTGACCAAGCAGCGCAAGAAGGTCTACGAGGAGCGCAGCCGCATCCTCGACGGCGAGGACCTCACCGAGCACGTGGACCGCTACATCGACGAGGTGATCGGCGGCGCCGTCGACGCGGCGACCAAGGGCCGCAACCCCGAGGACTTCGACCTCGAGGAGCTGTGGGGCGCGCTGCGCTCGATCTACCCGGTCTCCATCACGGCCGATGAGCTCATCGAGGACGTCGACGGCAAGGAGAACCTCTCGGCCGCGCATCTGCGCTCGGAGATCCTCGCCGACGCGCGACTGGCCTATGACCGGCGCGAGGAGGAGCTCGGCGAGGACGCCCTGCGTCAGCTCGAGCGCCGCGTCCTGCTGTCGGTCATCGACCGGCGCTGGCGGGAGCACCTCTACGAGATGGACTACCTCAAGGAGGGCATCGGCCTGCGCGCCATGGCCCAGCGGGATCCGCTCATCGAGTACGAGCGCGAGGGCCACCTCATGTTCAACGACATGATCGCGGGGATCAAGGAGGATGCCGTCGGCTACCTCTTCAACCTCGAGGTCACGGTGCAGCAGCAGACCTCCGTCGTCCCCGATGCGGTCTCCAAGCTCGTCACCTCCGTCGGCGCGACCGCGAAGGCCGCCGCCGATGCGGCGGCCGCCCCGCGGGCGGCGCAGGAGGACGGCGCCGCCTCGGACTCCGCGGCCGAGGAGGCCGAGACGCCGGCGGCCGACGGCGAGGAGCCCTCGGCGACCGATGAGGACCGCCGGGCGCCCGAGGTCGTGCTGGAGGCCAAGGGCCTGGACGACGGCCCGAGCGCAGGCCAGCTGCGCTACTCCTCCGCCGAGGCCACCGACGCGCAGGACGAGAGCTCCCTCTCGCGTGCCGAGCGCCGCCGCCGGGCCAAGGCCGAGCGTCGCAGCCGCAGCGCCGAGCAGCGCGGCACGAAGGGATCGGGGAGCGCCCGGCGCGGACGCTGACGCGGTGCGAGCCGCCGCGGCGGGACGCAGACCTGCGGGGACCTGACCCGGCGGGCGCGACCCGGGCAGAGGGAAGGCCCGGCACCTGGGGGTGCCGGGCCTTCGCGCGCCGATCGCCGGGTCATCCGATCTCCAGCACCGTGACGCGCCAGCCGGTGTGCCGCAGCTCCCAGCGCATGGCGAGGAAGCGGGCGCGCCCCACCTCGCGCAGCACGGCGCTGGCCTCGACGGTGCGCTCGTCGACCACGCACACCCGCACCCCGGTGACGGCGATGCGCAGGGCCGAGGGGTCGCGCGGCGTCGACGTCCCTCTCAGACGCCGGGTCAGCGAGGCGCGCCGGGCCAGCATGGCCGAGATCTCCGGCGTGACGACGCGGGACAGAGCGGTGACCGGGCGGGCGTCGCGGACGATCTCGACGGCGCTGCGCGCGACGGCCTCGACCATCGGCGCGACGCTGCGCGGGTCCTCGGGGGCGATCCCGGGGCGTCCGGGTGCCGTCTGGAGGCGCTGGTCGGTGGCGGTCATGAGACCTCCTGATCTCGGGTGTCCTGCGTGGAGGGGGCGGGCTGATCCGGGGTGCCGGGACCCTCGCCGATCCCGGCGGGGATGACGAGCACCTGCCCGGGGTGGATGAGGTCGGGATCCGAGCCGATGGTCGCGGAGTTGGCGCGGTAGAGCTCGGGCCAGGCGGCGGCGATCTCCGCGGCGGGCTCGTCCTCGGGGCCGAGCAGATCGTCGGTGAGGGACCACAGGCTGTCCCCGGGGTGCACCGTGACGGTGCGCTGCTGAGGGGCGGGGGACGCGGGCTCGGGAGCCGGTGCGACCCAGCCGAGGCCGGGCGGCGTCTCGTCGGGGTCGGCGGCGACCTCTGACGATGAGGACGCGGCGTCGTCCCGGCGGTCGCGCGGCACGGATTCCCCATCGGCCGGCACGGCCTCGCCGTCGGCTGGGACGGCCTCCCCGTCGGCCGGAACAGGAGCGAGCTCCGCGGCGGCACCCGCCCGCACCATGTGCGAGGGATGCGCGGCCTCGAGGAGCGGCTCCGACATCGCCGGCGCCGAGGCCGCGGTGCCCACGGTCTGCGCCGTCGCGCTCGGGGCGCTCGGGGTGCTGGGCGGATCCTCCCAGGACGAGGGATCCATGGCGAGCGCGGGGCCCAGGGCGAGGGAGCCGACGGCGGTCGCGGTGGCGGCGCCCAGGGCGACGCGGCGGGCCAGGGCCGGGGCCAGCAGGCGCAGGACCTGCAGGCTGGCGCGGCCGCTCAGCCGTCCGTGGCGACCGCGGGCGAGGGCCGCCAGAGCCCAGATCAGCGTCAGGTACCCGCAGAAGGCGGTGGCGGCCAGCCCCACCAGGGCCAGCAGGGAGGCGGTCATCGCCTGGGTGCCGGCGCCCGCGAGCGCCGCAGGGCCGAAGGAACGCGCGCAGAGCAGCGCAGCGGCGCCGGCCGCGGCGGCGAGCACGCTGAGCAGGGCGTACGCCCCTCCTGTCGGACCGATCCCCGGCGAGGAGGGGCGTGCCGCGCGGCGGGGCGGTGCTGCCGAGGTCATGCGAGCCGTCCTGGAACAGGAACGTGCCGTTCGGCATCGGTCGGACGCGGAGGCTGTCGTTTGATGCAGTTTGATGTCATGTGATGCACAGTACGGCGATGTGCGGAGTCCGGCAAGCCCCCGGATTCCGGGGAGGGGGATCTGCGTCGCGGACGGCGGCCGGAGCGAGGTCGCTACAGTGGCCCCCATGAGCATGGAGAGGATGTTCGACGATCTCGAGGGTCGGTTCGAGCACCTCGAGTCGCTCGACATGCGCGCCATGTCCGACGAGCTCGCCCGGGCCGAGCGCGCGCAGGTGAGCCTGGCCGATCGCTTCCGTGGGGCGGCCGGGAGGGTGGTGCGGATCCACCTCGCTGCGGACCTCGTGGTCGAGGGGGCGATCGAGGATTCGGGGGAGGAGTGGGTGCGTCTGCGCCCCTCCGGGGAGGGCGGCATCGCCCTGGTGCCGATGTCCAGGATCTCCCTGGTCGAAGGGCTCCCGCAGCGGGCGAGGCCGGTCTCGGACACCGTGGGCCGGCGCCCCTACGGCATCGGGCACGAGCTGCGGGGCATCGCCCGGGACCGCTCGCTGGTGCGCCTGCGCACCGACGCCGGGACCTGCCACGGACGGCTGCGGGCGGTGGGGGCCGATGCCCTGGACCTGCGTACCTCTCCCACCGGGGAGGCGGTGCGGGTCAGCGCCGGCCGCGACGTGCTGGTGCCGTTCTCCGCGCTCGTCCTGGTGCAGGTGCTCTGAGCCGGACGGGGGCCCGCGCCGGGCGCGGGCGGGCGGAGGTCAGCGGGAGGTGCGCTCGCCGGCGGAGGACTCGGCGGCTCGTTCCTGCTCGAGCAGGGTGCGCGTCTCGGCGTAGCTGCGCTGGATGTAGTCCTCGAGCTCGGAGATCTCGACCCGCCACTGCCCCCGGCCGCCGACCTTGATGGCGCGCAGCTCCCCGGAGCGCACCAGGGCGTAGGCCTGGGACGCGGAGATGGACAGCGATTCCGCCACATCGGACAGCGGGATGAACCGTGGGGGCATCTGGACTCCTCGGGGTCGGGCACGCCCATTGTCGCACCTCCGGGCCCGCGGGAGGAGGCGACGAGCGCCCGCGCGTCCCTCCTGCGACGCGCTCGCCTGCGCATTCTCCGCGAGCGCGGCAGTTGTCCACAGCCGATGACCACCGGGCCCGCCCGCCTGCGGGCTCGTCTACCCTCGAACCAGCGCGGCCCGCCGCGCCCGTCCCCGCCCCTGGCCGTCACGCCGCGGCCGTCCCCGGAGGTCCCGATGACCGATGCCGCCCCCGCCCCCGCAACGATGCGCCTGCGGAGACCCCGCTGGAAGGACCCGCGCCTGGTGGTCGGCATCGCCCTGGTGCTGCTGAGCATCCTGCTCGGCTCCGTGCTCGTCTCCCGCCTGGCCGAGACGACCACCGTCCTCGCCGCCCGCGTGGACATCGTTCCCGGCGACGTCATCACCGCCGACAAGCTCACGTCTGTGGACGTGCGCCTCGGAGAGCTCGAGGGCCTCTACGTCCGCGATCTCGAGGCGATCCCCGAGGGGTCCGTGGCCATGCAGACGGTCCGCTCCGGGGAGCTGCTGACCGTCTCCGCGGTGGGGCAGGGCACGGAGGTTCCGCTGCGTCCCGTCGTGCTGCCCGTCGAGGAGTCGGTCGCGCAGTCCGTCGCGCCCGGCGGGCAGGTCGAGCTGTGGCGCACCCGCGAGGGGATCGACGGCGCCCCGCCCACCGCGGAGCTCCTCATCGACAGCGCCGTCGTGCGCCGGGTCGACGAGGGCAGCGCGATCGGGATGCGCTCGATGACCGTCGAGGTCCTCGTGCCCGCCGAGGACGTGCCGCTGGTCCTCGAGGCGCTGGCCGAGGACGCCCGGCTGGACGTCATCGGAGTCCCCGGCGCCCAGGGGGCGCGCTCATGATCGACATCGTGCTGTGCGCCTCGGGGAGCGACGAGGTCCGCATCGTGCACGACCTCGCCCCGACGGGGTCCCGGGCACGGGTCGTCCGGCGCTGCGCGGATCTGGCGGAGACCCGCGGCGCCGCGGCCGCCGGGATCGGCGACGTCGTCGTCATCGACCTCACCGTGCGCGGCCTGGACCGCGATGCGATCGCGGATCTGCTGCGCACGGGCGCCGCCGTGGTGGGCCTGCGCCCCGACAGCGCCGCCCTGGGCCGCACCGACCTGGGGCTGCGCCACGTCGTCGACTCCTCCGCGTCGGTCGAGGAGATCCTCACGGCGATCGAGGCGGCCATCGGCGAGGACGAGGAGGAGGTCGACGCCTGGACCCAGGGTCCTCCGGCCGATCCCAGCGACGACGAGCCGCGAGGCCGGATCCTCGTGGTGTGGGGACCCGCCGGAGCCCCGGGACGCTCGACCGTCGCCGTGAACCTCGCCGCGGAGGCCGCGGCCGCCGGGACGGAGACGGTCCTGGTCGATGCCGACACCTACGCCCCGAGCCTCGCGCAGATGCTCGGCGTGCTGGAGGAGGCTCCCGGCCTCGTGGCCGCGTGCCGGGCGAGCGCCCGGGACACGCTGGATGCGCGGACGCTGGCCGGGCTTCTTCCCTCGCTGGGGCCGGGGCTGCGGCTGCTAACCGGGATCGGCGTCGCCGCCCGCTGGGCGGAGGTCCGGCCCAGCGGCCTGGACGGCGTGTGGTCCGCGCTGCGCCGCCGCGGCGGGCTCGTGATCGTCGACGTGGCCGCAAACCTCGAGGAGGACGAGGAGCTCAGCTACGACACGAGCGCCCCGCAGCGCAACGGCGCCGCGCTCTCCGCCCTGCAGGCGGCCGACCAGGTGCTGGCCGTGGTCGATGCCGAGCCCGTCGGCATCACCCGGCTGATCCGCGAGCGCGAGCGGCTCGAGGAGCTCGGGGTGTCCGATCTGGCCGTCCTGGTCAACCGCACGACCTCCCTGATCCCGGCGCAGCGGCTGGAGGAGCTGCTGGCGGGGAGGATGCCGCTGGCGTCCCTGCACGCCCTGCCCGAGGACTCGGCCGCATGCCATCGCGCGGCCTGGGACGGGGCGCTGCTGGCCGAATCCGCCCCGCGCAGCCCGCTGCGCCGTGCCCTGAAGGAGCTGGCCTGCTCGCCGCTGGTGCAGGGCGCGCCCGCCCGGGTGGCAGGATGAGCGCATGAGGATCTATCTGCCCGTGACCCCTGCCGAGCACGCCGCGCTGCGCTCCGGTGCCGGGGCCCTGGAGCTTCCTGCCGGACGCTCCGCCTGGGCCGTGCATGCCTCGGCGCGCACGGACCGCCCGGGGGAGGACCCCGAGGATCTCGAGTACGACGCCCTGCAGGACGCCGTGCACGTCGCCCTGACCTCCGGCCCCCAGGAGGACCCGGATCGTCGCGCCCTGGTGGTGGCGGGGGACGTCCCCGACCGGGCCGTGGTCGAGTCCCCCGAGGAGGGCGGGGCCTACGGCATCGAGCTCCCCGCGCCCGCCACGCTGCGGATCGCCGCCTTCCACGTGAGCGAGCTGGGGGCGCGCGCCGTCGAGGCCGACGACACGGACCCGGCCCTGCTGTGGTTCGACGCCAGCGAGGGCGCCGCGGCGCTGGACTACGCGGAGGCGCCGTCGCGGTAGGTGCGGGCCGCCTTCTGCTCGGCCTTCAGCACGCGCGAGACGTACGGCATGGCCGCCTTCTCCAGACGCTTGCCGAGCACCGGGACCTTCGCGACGAGCTCGCCGTCGATCACGATGTCCGTGGTGCCCTCCGCGCCCGGGGTCATGGAGACCGAGGCGGTCATCGAGGCCGGGGTGCCGACCACGACGAGATGCGTGGTGCCGGTGCGGCTGCCGTCGGCCTGCGGGGCCGACCACTGCTGGACCTCGCGCACCGTGATCGAGGAGCCCACGAAGGGGCGGGCGATGTCCGGGACGCGGTCGGTCGGCATGGAGAGGTCCGTCGAGACGGTGAACGCGGCCTGCACGTCGCCCTCCACGCTCGAGGACGCGTCCTGCGCGCCCAGCACCTCGCCGCGGACCGTCGCGTAGCGCGGATCGGCGTACATCGCGGCGACGTCCTGCGCGGGCATCGGCAGGCTCAGGGTCTCCGTCAGCTTCATGGTCTCTTCCTCCAGCATCGGCGATGAGGCCAACTCTATGTGGCGATCGGGCCAACTCTATGCCAGGCACCGGCAGCTGCCGGGCGGCCCTAAGCTGGTGGCATGCCCAGCCTCGCGAAGTTCCTCTCCGACTCCACCGGTTCCCTCTCCGCCGCCGCCGAGTGGCTGCAGCTCCTGGTGGGGGACTGGAACCTTGTGGCGGACCTGCTGCGCTCGGATCTGGTGCTGTGGATCGAGCGGGAGGGCGAGGTCCTCGCCATCGCCCACTGCCGTCCCGCGACCGGCCAGTCCGTCTACTACGACGATCCCGTCGGCAGCCCCGCCCCCGAGGACATCGCCGGCGACATCTCGCAGCTGCTGGCGGGCCATCCCGTCGACCGCACGGCCCGCGCCGTGCAGCGCGAGGACCGCCCCGCCCGGGTGCGCCTGACGCCGGTGCGCAAGGAGGGGAAGCTGCTGGCCGCCGTCACGGTGGAGACCTCCGCGCAGGAGACCGCGGCCGGCACCGCCGAGGCCCACATGGACGAGCTGGGCCAGCGCCTGCTGCAGATGATGGACGCCGGCGCCTACCCGATCGCGGGGGCTCCGATCCCGCCGAGGCGCGGCGCCCCGCGCGTGGGCGACGGGATCGTCCAGCTCGACGAGACGGGGACCGTGCAGTGGGCCTCGCCCAATGCGCTCTCGGCCTTCCACCGCTTCGGGGTCGAGGGGGACATGCGCGAGCGCACGCTCGCGGAGCTGAGCACCGAGGTCATCCAGACCCGTTCCCCGGTGGACGAGTCGCTGCCGCTGGTGCTCATGGGGCGGGCCGCCTGGCGGTCGGACATGCAGGCCCGCGGCGGGACGCTGTCGCTGCGCGCGGTGCCGCTGACGGAGGCGGGCCGGCGCACCGGCGCGATCGTGCTGGTCCGGGACGTCACCGAGCTGCGCCGTCGCGAGCGGGAGCTCATCACCAAGGATGCGACCATCCGCGAGGTCCACCATCGCGTCAAGAACAACCTGCAGACGGTGGCGGCGCTGCTGCGCCTGCAGTCGCGGCGCATGAAGTCGGAGGAGGCCCGCGACGCCCTCTCCGAGGCCATGCGACGGGTCTCCACCATCGCGCTGGTGCACGAGTCCCTGCTGCAGGGCAGCGAGGAGACCGTGTTCTTCGACGAGGTGATCGACCGCTGCCTGCGCCTGGCCGTGGACGCCGCGAGCGCCTCGGTGCGCCATGTGGGCGCGCCGGCCGTGGGAGGCAGCCAGGTCGAGGTGCGCACCTCCAAGGAGGGCAAGGCCGGGGCGGTCCGGGCCGAGGAGGCCACGCCGCTGGCGCTCGTGGTCACCGAGCTCGCCACCAATGCGGTCGAGCACGGCCTGTCCGACACCGGCGGGACCCTCACCGTGCGCAGCGAGCGCAAGGGGAGCCATCTGGTCATCTCCATCGAGGACGACGGCGTGGGCATGGGATCCCGGGGCGCGCCCACCGGTCTGGGCACGAACATCGCCCAGACGCTCGTGCAGGGCGAGCTCGGCGGGACGCTGACCTGGGAGGACCGCAGCGGCGGGGGGACCCGGGCCACGGTCGACGTCTACCTCGACCCGATCGGCGTCTGACGCGCGAGGAGCCCGTCGCGACGGCGACGGGCTCCTCGGAAGTCGAGCAGATCGGCCGCGGACCCGAGGGGGCGGGGCGACGGCCGCGGTGCGGCGGGTCTCAGCCTGCGCGGCGGGCGCGGGCGTTGCGGCGCTTGAGGGAGCGGCGCTCGTCCTCGGACAGACCACCCCAGACACCCGAGTCCTGACCGGTCTCCAGGGCGAACTTCAGGCACGCCGTCATGACGTCGCAGCGCTGGCACACCGCCTTCGCCTCCTGGATCTGCGTGATCGCCGGCCCGGTGTTCCCGATCGGGAAGAACAGCTCGGGATCCTGCGTGAGGCACTCTGCGCGGTGGCGCCAGTCCATCGTCACTCTCTCTTTCCGGATCACCCCGCCGCACCCGGAGGATGCGGCACGGTGGTGCTCTCGCCCGCTGTTCGGGCGATGTTCGTGGGACGGCCTCTTCGTGCCGCGGCCGGAGCGTGAGATGCCCTCCGGGGCGCGAAGGCGGGCTGATTCCATTGTTGCGGGGTGACCCGGTGGTCACAAGGGGATGCGCAGGTCAGGTGGGTGGCACTTCCCACAGCCCAGAGCCTTGCGTCGAAACGTCCGATACGGGCGTCCTGGTCGGCGGGCGATACAGTGCTGGCATGACGACGTCCGAGCCCGCGCAGGGCGCCCCGGGACGCCCGGGTGCGGCCCGTCCCGACCGCCCCGAGGCGCCCGCCCTGCTCGGGACCCGCCGCGCGGCGGCCGCGCTCCTGGCCCTGGAGGGCCTCGCCCTGCTGGGCGTGGCGACCTTCGCCTTCGCGGTGATCGCCCGCGTCCCCGAGGGCGGACGGTTCGGCACCGGGCTGGGGATCTTCGTCATCGCCTTCGCCCTGGCCGTGTTCGCCGCGGCCCGATCGATCCTGGCCCGCACCCGCTTCGGCGTCGGCTACGGCATCACCTGGCAGCTGTTCCAGGCCCTGGTGGGCGCCAGCCTGCTCACCGCCGGTCTGATCCCCGAGGGGTTCGCGGCGATCGCCGTCGCCGTCGCGACCTTCGTGCTTCTCACCCGGATCGCCCGGGCCACCCCTCTGCCCCACGATCTCGCCGCCGCGGCGGAGGACCGCCGCGACGGCACCGGCCCCTCGCGCCCGCGGCGCTGACGCCGGGGGCGGAGGAGCCGGAGGACGTCCGCGACCTGGGGGATCAGGACTCGGCCGCGGCCAGGGCCTGTGCGGGAGCCGTCGAGGCGGCGCGACGGGCCGGCAGCACCGAGGCGATCAGTCCCGCCGCGAGGGTCAGCACGATCACCGTCAGGACCTGCACCCAGGGCACGGTGACGACGGTCGGGAAGGTCGAGCCGAAGATCGCCATGATCCCCGTGGTGCCGTAGAGCATCCCCAGGGCCACGCCCAGCACCGCGCCGATCACCGCGAGCAGCAGGCCCTCCCAGGCGAGCATGGAACGCATCTGGGCGCGGGTGGTGCCCAGCGCCCGCAGCAGCGCGTTCTCGCCGGTGCGCTCGACCACGCCGAGGCTCAGCGTGTTGGCCACGCCGACCAGGGCCACGAGCACGGCGACCGCGAGCAGGCCCAGGGTGATCGCCAGCAGCACGCCGAGGATCTGCCCGTACATCTCCCGCTCGACGCCCTCGGCGCTCATGGACGGGTCGGTGAAGCCGCCCTCCTCGAGCGCATCGCGCAGGTTCAGCAGGATCGTGGTCGAGTCGAGCCCGCCGCGGGCGCTGGCGCCGGGGGCGGCCATGTCCACGAACAGGGCGGTGGCCGGATCGCCGCCGGCCAGCTGCGCGAAGGTCGCCGGGGTCAGCAGGCTCATCGCGAGGTTGCCGTCGAGCTCGACGGTCACCGGCACGGTGCCGCCGTCGGCGGCGGGAAGCGTGAGCACCTGCCCGTCGTGCAGCCCGAACTGCTCTGCGCGATCCCCGCCGGTCAGCAGCACGCCGTCGGCCATCTTCGCGGAGATGTCCCCGCGCACGGCGACGTCGTCGATCTCCTCGGGCGTGGGGCCGTAGACGGTCATCGTGTCGCGGGCGTCGACGTCCAGCTCCGCCGTGGGGACCTCCACGGCCTTCTCGATGCCCTGCACCGCCTCGACCTGGGCGACGGCGTCCTGCGGCATCGCCTCGGCCCGGACGACCATGTCGATCGGCTTGCGGTTGTCGAGATCGGAGGTCAGCGAGACCTCCGCGGTGTGGGCGCCCACCGCCATCATGGTCATGAGGGTGGTGCCGATCAGGAGCGCGGAGATCGTCGCCGCGCTGCGGCGGGGGTGGCGCAGCGTGTTGGCCGCGGCCACCGTGGCAGGGACCCCGCCCAGGCGCCGCACCACGCGGCCGATGAGGGAGGTCGCGATCGGGGTGAGCACGACCAGGCCCACGAGCGCGGCCACGAAGCTGACGACGCCGCCGGCGATGGCCAGCAGCAGCCCCGGGCCCGTGGTCCCGGCCAGGGAGATGCCGGTCCCGGCCAGCAGCATGCCGACGCCGGCGACGAACGCGGCCGCGGAGCCGACGGCGCGCAGCCGCCCGGCCCCTCGGGAGCTCGCCTCGACGGGGCGCAGCGCCTCCAGCGGGGCGACCCGGGTCGCCCGGCGCAGCGGGGAGACCCCGGCGAAGACGGTCACCAGCACCCCGGCGATCAGCGGCAGCGCCACCGACAGCACGCTGACGGGGACGATGCCGAGGCCCGGGGTGGCCCCCAGCAGGAAGGCCGCGAGCAGGGCCAGCTGGGCCAGGACGTGCCCGAGCAGCAGCCCCGCGACGGAGCCGACCAGCCCGACGCGCAGCGACTCCCCGCGCACGGTCGCCGTGACCTGCCGGCGGGTGGCGCCGAGGGTGCGCAGCAGGGCGAGGTCGCGGGTGCGCTGGGCGAGGGTGACGGTGAAGGTGTTGCCGACCACCACGGCCGCGGTGAGCAGGGCGATGACGACGAACACGCCGAAGATGGACCCCATGGCGACCATCCCGGACAGGCCCTGGGACTTCGCCTCGGCGATGGCCTGCTCGGCGGTGACGATCTCGACACCGGCGGTCGAGCCGGAGCGCGCGATCGCCTCGGCATCGGCCCCCGGGGTGAGGGCGGCATGCCAGGTGTAGGTGCTCGCCGGGAGGTCGCCGCCGGTCAGGACCGGGGCGTTGGCCGCGGTGAGCACGGCCCAGGGCGTGTCGAAGGCGAACAGGTCCGAGCCGGAGGCCGAGGGAGCGAGGATCCCGGTGACCTCGAGGGACACCTGCTGCTCCTCGCCCTGCGCGTCGTAGGTCTGCGCGAGGACCGCGTCGCCGACGCCGACCCCGAGGGCCTCCGCCGTCTCCGGGGCGAGCGTGATCTCGTGATCGCCGACGGCCTCGCGGCCCTCGCCGACCGCGGTGGGGGCCACCTCCTGCGGCGGGAGCGTGCGCAGCTCGACGAAGCGGGGAGATCCTCCCGGCGCCGCGGACCGCAGCTCCGTGTAGTACGAGGCGACCGGCCACATGGCCGCGACGTCCCGGAGCGCGGGGGCGGGCGGGGCGCTGACGGTGCCGTCGGCGTTCTCGACCGGCTCCGCGCCGCCGGTGTCGATGACCAGATCGGCGCCGCGGTAGGTCGACTCGGCGCTCTGGTCCAGGGACGCGGTCATGAGGTTGCCCGCCAGCACGAGCACGGCGACGAACGCGGTGGACAGGGCGATGGTGACGATGGCGGCGACATGGCGCCGCACCGGGGTGATGCGGGGACGTGCGGGCCGGCTCATCGGGCGCCCCCGGCGGCGGGCACGGAGGCGGCGCGGGCGGCGGAGGGCCCGAAGGGTCCCTGCTCGTCGCTGGCGATGCGGCCGTCGGCGAGGGTGACGATGCGGTCGGCGCGCTCTGCCGCGTCGCGCTCGTGGGTGACCATGACGACCGTCTGGCCGAACTGGTCGACCGAGAGCCGCAGGAAGTCCAGGACCTCCTCCGTGGTGCGGGAGTCGAGGTTTCCGGTGGGCTCGTCGGCGAAGATCACCGCGGGCGAGCCGATCAGGGCACGGGCGATCGCCACCCGCTGGACCTGCCCGCCGGAGAGCTGGGAGGGCAGATGGTCCAGGCGGTCGGCGATGCCGAAGGCGGAGGTGATGGTGTCCAGCCAGGCGCGGTCCGCGCGGGCGCCGGCGAGGTCCAGCGGCAGCAGGATGTTCTGCTCGGCGGTCAGCATCGGCAGCAGGTTGAAGGACTGGAACACGAAGCCGATCCGGTCGCGGCGCAGCCGCGTGAGCGCGTCGTCGTCCAGGGCGGTGAGCTCGGTGCCCTCCAGCTCGATGCTGCCGGAGGTCACGGCATCCAGCCCCGCGAGCACGTGCAGCAGGGTCGACTTCCCGGAGCCGGAGGGGCCCATGATCGCCGTGAACGCCCCGCGCTGCAGGTCGAGGTCCACCCCGTCCAGGGCGAGCACCTGCGAGGTGCCGCTGCCGTAGGTGCGGCGCAGGTCGCGGGCGCGCAGGGCGGGCCCCTGCGCGGGGGACGAGGAGGGGGAGGCGGGAGAGGATGACATGGAGGTTCGTTCCTTCGCTGGTGGACTGTTCCCCCTCAGCCTCCGCCATGCCGGGCCCCGCGCACATCGGCGCGAGGTCGTGAGGCCGCGGCGGGACATGAGCCCTGAGCAGGAGGGACAGGTCCGCCCACGGTATGACGCGGGATCATCCGCCCACGATCACCCGCGCGGGATCGCCAGCGCGGGATCGCTCGCCCCGGATCGCCCGCCCGGGATCACTCGCCCGGGCGCACCAGCCCCGTCTCGAAGGCCGTGATCACCGCATGCACCCGGTCGCGGGCGCCGAGCTTGGACAGCACCCGGCCCACGTGCGTCTTCACGGTCGCCTCGGCCACGAACAGCTCCGCCCCGATCTCCGTGTTGGACAGCCCCTTGGCCATGAGGGTGAGGACCTCCCGCTCCCGGTCGGTGAGGGAGTCCAGCACGGCCGTGGACCGGGTCGCGGACGGGACGGCGGAGACCATCTGCTCCATCAGGCGCCGCGTGGCCGAGGGCGCGATCACCGCATCCCCGCGATGGACGGTCCGGATGGCGCTGAGCAGCTCCTCCGGCTGGGAGTCCTTGAGCATGAAGCCGCTGGCCCCGGCGCGGATCGCGGCGACGACGTAGTCGTCCAGGTCGAAGGTGGTCAGCACGATGATCCGCGGGGCGCGATCCGCGGGGGCGCGGGAGAGGATCTGCCGGGTCGCCTCGATGCCGTCCATCCGCGGCATGCGCACGTCCATGAGGACCACGTCGACCATCCGGGAGGCGAGGGAGTCCACGGCGGCGGCCCCGTCGTCGGCCTGGAGGACGACCTCGAGGTCGGGCTGGGAGTCGATGACCATCGCGAAGCCGGCGCGCACCAGCGGCTGGTCGTCGACGAGGGCGATGCGCAGCGGCAGGGAGGTCTCGGGCGTGGTCATCGGGCGGTCCTTCCGGGGACGGGGGCATCGGGTCGCAGGGGGATGCGTGCGCTCACACGGTAGCCGCCGCCGGGCAGCGGGCCGGTCTGCAGCTCGCCCTGGAAGGCGGCGATGCGCTCGCGCATGCCGGTCAGGCCGTGGCCCTGGCCGTCGGAGGCCGGGTCGTGGCCCCGGCCGTCGTCGAGCACGTCCAGGCGCAGCAGGTCGCCGGTGCGGGCCAGCTCCACGCGCACGCTCGCGGCGGGGCCGGCATGCTTCATCACGTTGGTCAGCGCCTCCTGGACGACGCGGAACACGGTCAGGCCCAGGGCGTGGGGGACCGTGGCGAGGTCGCCGTCACGGCGCAGCTCGACGCGCACCCCGGCGCTGCGGACCCGGGCGACGAGCTCGTCGAGCATCTCGATGCCGGGCTGCGGGCCGAAGCTCGTCTCCTCGTCCTGGCGCAGCACCCCCAGCAGGTTGCGCATGTCGGCCAGGGCCGCGCGGCCGGTCGCGCCGATGGTGGACAGCACGTCCTGCGCCTTCTCGGGCTGCTGGGCGGCGATGAACCGGCCGCCGTCGGCCTGGGCGATGATCACCGACAGCGAATGGGCCACCACGTCGTGCATCTCGCGGGCGATGCGGGCGCGCTCGTCGGCGACGGCCAGGGCCGTGCGCTGCTCGCGCTGATGCACCTCCTGCGCGGCCCGCTCCCGGGCCAGGCGCAGCTGGTCCACGCGCACGTGCTGGTACCGGCCGATGGCCCAGGTCCCCAGCACCGCGACGCAGCCCACGAACAGCGAGACCGCGAAGACGAGGACGATCTCGTACAGCTCCCCGAGCGAGTGCACCGTCACGGCCAGGCTCGCCGCCATGGCGCCGGCCTGCAGGAGCGCCCCGAAGAAGGCGGCTCCCAGCGCCAGGCGACGGGCGAGGGCGGAGCCGTGCACGGTCGCGCAGAACAGGGCGTAGAAGATCATCGCGTCGCCCAGCACGTAGGGCTGTCCCGCGACGAAGTGGAGCACGGCGAGGATGCCGATCACGAGGGTCGCCCCGCCGGTGCGGGTGCGCAGGAACGCGCCCGCGGCGACCATCGGGAAGGTCGACAGCAGCCACCATCCCAGCGAGCCGGTCAGGACCGAGAACGCCGCCAGGAACAGCGCGCCGCCCCCGAAGACGACCAGGTCCACCCAGCCGGGGTGCTCGACGACCCAGCGGAAGGGGTCGAAACGGGTCCGGGGCGCGGGCCGGAGGTCGGGGCCTCCCGCCCGGGCCGCGGCGGGGTCGTGCGGTGCGCTCATGCCTCGAGCCTAGGGATGACGCGGCATGCCGGCGTCCTCCCGTGGTCGGAGCCGGGGTGCGCCATGCGTCACGCCGGCGGCAGCGGGATCCGGCCCTGGGCGGTCCCCGCCGGGGCGATGAGGTCCGGTCCGTCGTGGCGGACGCTGCCGACCTCCGGGCCGACGGGCCGCACCTCGAGCAGGGCGTCGTCGATCAGGTTCGCATCCTCCAGGGCGAAGGCCTGGGCATCGGCCGCCCGGTCCATGCCCGGATCCAGCCACCGGTCCACGGCCTCCCGGGTGAGCATGAGCGGGGTGCGGTCGTGGATGTCGGCGAGCTCGCCCCGGGACTCGCGGGTGATGATGCTCGCGCTGAGCAGCCAGGCGCCGTCGGCGCTCGCCGCCGGGCCCTCGTGCCCGCCCGGGCCCTTCCACCAGGAGATCAGCGCCGCCATGTACAGCAGGGAGCCGTCCGCCGGGGTGATGAAGAAGGGCTCCTTGGTGCGCCGGCCCTTCGCATCGCGCCGCCACTCGTAGTAGCCGTTCATCGGGACCACGGCCCGGTAGCGGGCCAGGGAGCCGCGGAAGGACGGCTTCTCGGCGAGGGTCTCGCGCCGGGCGTTGAAGGTGCGGGCCGAGAAGGAGAGGTCCTTCGCGAAGGGAGGCAGCAGGCCCCATCGGGCCATCCGCAGCGCCCGCAGCACCTCCCCGGAGTCCCGGTCGATCGACTCGGTGACGACGTGGATCGGCACGGTGGGCGGGATGTTCCAGCGGGCCCGGAAGCCGGGCTCGGTGAGATCCACGGCGCCGAGATCGTCCAGCAGCGGCTCGATCTCCTGGTAGAACGCGAATCGACCGCACATGGCGGGCCTCCTTCTGGGCGGCGGGATCGGGGCTGCGGGCCGGCGCGACGCCGAGGGCGTCAGTCCTCGCGCTCGGGGGCGGAGGCCCGGTCCTCCGGCGGGGTGAGGCGGTGCTCGGGGCCGGTGTAGGAGGCCGCGTCGTGATGGAGGTTGCGCAGGCGGATGTCCCGGCCCGCGTCGACGACCTGCTGGTACTTGTCCTCCGCCTTGACCGCGCCGGCCTCTGCGCGCAGCGGCAGGGCCAGGGAGTCCTCGGCGGGCTTGCCGGCGGCCAGCTCGCGGGCCCGCTCGTACTCGGCGTCGACCTCCGCCCCCAGCAGGATGACCGTGTTCACGACCCACAGCGCGAACAGGACCGCCATGATCGAGCCGATCGCCCCGTAGGAGGAGTAGGAGGCCAGGGTCGACATGTACAGCGACAGCGCCAGCAGCGCGAGGGCGATCCCCAGGATCGCGAACACGCCGCCGGGGGAGATCAGCCGGAAGGGCTTGGCGATGTTGGGGGTCGCCCAGTACAGCAGCGAGATGAGCACGAACATCAGCAGCACCACCACCGGCCACTTCGCCCACGCCCAGATCGGCAGGAAGGAGTCCACCAGGAAGGTGAGCAGCCCGGTCGCCCCGATCGGCTCGGCGATCGGCCCCAGCAGGGAGGTCACGATCGACTCGCTCAGCAGCAGGGAGATCGCGATCGCGAGGATGCCCAGGACCAGGGCGGCGGTCACGGCGAGCATGGTGCCGTTCATGCGGATCGGCCCGCGGCCTTCGGGGACGTCGTACATGGCGTTGGAGACCCGGGCGTACGCCTTCACGTACGCGGAGGCGGACCACAGGGCCGTCGCGATACCGATGATCAGGGCGACCGTCCCGCCGGTGGAGCTGCCCATCAGCGATTCCAGGGTCGATGTGACCAGGGGTTCGAGGTTCATCTGGCCGCCGTCAGGGTTCGACCGGGCGATCATGTCGATGATGAGCTGGGAGATCTGCTCCTGGAAGCCCTGCAGCACCAGCGTCGCCAGGGAGAACACCGCCAGCAGGGTCGGGGCGACCGAGAGCACCATGAAGTAGGTGAGCTTCGCGGCGTGGTCGGTGCCGCCGTCGCGGCCGAACTCCGTCAGCACGCGCTTGGCCATGTACACCACGGTGGCCCGCGTCAGGCGGGGCCGGTCCTTCGCTGCCGGGCTCGTGGCCGAGCCGCTCGTCGTCACCGGGGATGCGTCCTTCGCCGTCATGGTTCCTCCGCGATGTCGGGGACCGGCCGGGGGCCGGGTCTCAGGCGATGTCATCCTTGCACGTCGCAGGCCTGCGCGCACCGGGTGCGCCGTCGCGGGCGCGTCCCCGGGGCCCGGGGACGGACGTCCTCCGCGGCGGGCGCCGTGCCGGAGTTGTCCACAATCCTCGGGACGGGGGAGCGGGATCCGGCCGATCTCCCTAGAGTGGCTGCAGTCACAGCGCAGATGCAGGGAAGACACCGGCGGTCCCCAGGGAGGGCGGCGCCGGAGCAGGAGGGGAGCGGTCGATGGAGGCCCACGCGATCATCGAGGCGGAGACCCGCGAGATCATCCGGCGGCGAGGCCTCGACGTGCGCACCGGCGGCCTGGAGCCCCTGATCCGCGATGTCGCCGCCGACTACGACCAGCGCTCCGCGAGCGGCGCGGTGCCGCCGGTGCGCGACCTCGACACCGTCGTCGCGCAGGTCGCGGCCCGCATCGGCGGCTACGGCGCGATCCAGGAGCTGCTGGACGACCCGAGCGTCGAAGAGGTGTGGATCAACGGCCCCGGGCAGATCTTCTGCGCCCGCCACGGACGCAGCGAGCTGACCTCCCTCGTCCTCTCCGAACCGGAGATCCGCGGCATCGTCGAGCGGATGCTCGTCTCCTCGGGCCGCCGCCTGGACCTCAGCACTCCATTCGTGGACGCCCTGCTGAGCGACGGCAGCCGTCTGCACGTCGTGATCCCCAGCGTGACCCGGCGCCACTGGTCGGTGAACATCCGCAAGTTCATCGCCCGTGCCCACCGGCTGGAGGACCTCGTCGAGCTCGGCTCGCTGACCCCGCAGTCCGCCGCCTTCCTGGACGCCGCTGTCGCCGCCGGGCTGAACATCATCGTCTCCGGCGCGGTCGGCGCCGGGAAGACGACCATGCTCAACTGCCTCGCGGCATCCATCGGGGCCCGCGAGCGCGTCGTGACCGTGGAAGAGGTGTTCGAGCTCGACCTCCACCTGCGCGACGTCGTCGGGATGCAGACCCGCCAGCCGAACCTCGAGGGCACCGGTCGCATCACCCTGCGCGACCTGGTCAAGGAATCCCTGCGGATGCGTCCCAGCCGCATCATCGTCGGCGAGGTCCGCGAGGCCGAGAGCCTGGACATGCTGATCGCGCTCAACAGCGGGCTGCCGGGGATGGCGAGCGTGCACGCGAACTCCGCCCGCGACGCCGTCACCAAGCTGTGCACGCTGCCGCTGCTGGCGGGCGAGAACGTCTCCAGCCGCTTCGTGGTCCCCACCGTGGCCAGCTGCATCGACCTGGTCGTCCACCTGGACATCCGGCCCGACGGCCGGCGCTGCGTGCGGGAGATCGCGGGACTGCCCGGGCGCGTCGAGAACGACGTCATCGAGATCTCCGACATCTTCCACCTGCGCGAGGACCAGCTGGTGCGCGGCGACGGATTCCCGCCGCATGCCGAGCGCTTCGCCCGTGCCGGGGCGGACCTCTCCCGTCTGCTGGGGCGGGACGCGGCATGATCCAGGGAGCGCTGCTCGGTCTGCTGATGGGCGTGGGCCTGGTCGCCATCTGGCGCTCCTGCTGGGAGACCGCGGAGCCCCGTGCCGCGGGCCCGGGCCGGCTCAGCACGTGGAGCGACCGGATCCGCGACGACCTCGTCCAGGTGGGGCTCGGCAGCGTGCCGCCGGTCGCCGTGCCGGCGCTGAGCGCCGGGGCAGCTCTCGTCGTGCTGGCGACCCTGTGGTCGATCTCCTCCGCGCTCGTGCCCTCGTTCGCGATCGCCGTGGGCACCGCAGCGCTGCCGGTCCTCGTGCTGCGCTCCGCGGCACGCCGGCGGCGCATCGAGCTGCGCGAGGTCTGGCCCGAAGCGGTGGACCACATCAACTCCGCCGTCCGGGCCGGCATGTCCCTGCCCGAGGCGCTCGTGCAGGTCGGCGAGCGCGGCCCGGAGGCGCTGCGCCCGCCGTTCGTGGAGTTCGCCCGCGACTATCAGGCCAGCGGAGACTTCGGCAGCTGCCTGGACCGCCTCAAGGTGCGCCTGGCGGACCCCGTCGGCGACCGCATCGTCGAAGCGCTGCGGATCACCCGGGACGTGGGCGGCACCGATCTGGGGGTCCTGCTGCGCACCCTCTCCTCGTTCCTGCGCGAGGACGCCCGCACCCGCGCCGAGCTCGAGGCCCGCCAGTCCTGGACCGTGAACGCGGCCCGTCTGGCGCTGGCGGCGCCCTGGATCGTGCTCGTGCTCATGTCGACGCGACCGCAGGCCGCCCAGGCCTACGACTCCCGCGAGGGGATCCTGCTGATCCTCATCGGCGGGGCGGTCTCCCTCGTGGCCTACCGGGTGATGCTGCAGATCGCGCGGCTCCCCCAGGACGAGAGGGTGCTGCGATGACCGCCGTGCATCCTGCGCTGCTCGGCGCCGGCCTGGGTCTCGTGCTCGGGGCCGGTCTGCTGCTGGTCGTCTACGGGAACCCGATCATGCGCCCGCGCCGCCTCGCGCAGAGGATCGACCCGTATCTGCGCCGCGACCGCGAGAGCGCCCTGCTCGCCCCGCGCGAGCAGCGTGGACGCCGCTGGCAGGTGGCCCGGCGCCTGCTGGGTCCCATGGTGAGCCGGGTGATCGGTCTCCTCGAGCGGCTCACCGGCGGTCCCGAGCAGCTCGAGCGGAGGCTGCGCCTGGCCGGTCGCAGCACCACCGTGGACACCTTCCGCCTGGAGCAGGTGGTGATGGGGCTCGGCGCGATGGCGGTCGCCGGCGTCCTGGCCGTCGCCGCCGTCACCCTGCGCGGCGCGAGCCCGCTGCTCGGCCTCATGATCATCCTCATCGGCGGGATCTGCGGCGTGCTGCTGCGGGACTACCTGCTCGGCATCGCGGTCGCGCGGCGCGGGCGGCGCATGGCACGGGAGTTCCCGACGGTCGCGGATCTGCTCGCCCTCGCGGTCGCGGCCGGGGAGAGCCCTGTGGCCGCCATGGAGCGCGTGGCCACCACCTCCCGCGGCGCCCTGCCGGAGGAGTTCGCCACCACAGTCGCCGAGATCCGCGCCGGATCGACGGTCTCCGAGGCGCTCATGAGCCTGGGGACCCGCACCCCGCTGGACGCCCTGGGGCGGTTCGGCGAAGGGGTCGCGGTCGCCATCGAGCGGGGCACCCCGCTCGCGGAGGTGCTCCGCGCCCAGGCGCAGGATGCCCGCGAGACCGCCAAGCGGGACCTGCTGGAGACGGCCGGCCGCCGCGAGATCTACATGCTCGTGCCGGTCGTCTTCTTCGTGCTCCCGCTGGTGATCGTGTTCGCGATCTTCCCCGGTCTCGCCGTCCTGGAGATCTCGCTGTGAGCGGGGCGGACGGGGCGCCGGCGCGGGCCTCTCCCCACCGCCGTCGGCGCCGACCCGCACGAATCCCATCCCACCACCCCTCCTCGAGAGCATCGGAGAATCCCATGAGCACGCGCGTCACCCCCGGACAGGCCATCACCACCACTCGAGCGCATGTGCGCCGTGCCGCGGCGGCGGCCGGCGCCTGGAGCAGCCGCAGCGCGCGCCGTGCCCTGCACGGCGCGGCGAGACGTCTCGCGGCGGACCGCGGCGATGTGCCCGGCTGGGTCCTGATCACCCTGATGACCGCGGCGATCGTGGTGGCCCTGTGGGCCGTCGCGGCGGATCAGCTGGTGGCCATCTTCAACAACGCGATGAAGCCGTTCCTCGGCGGCAACGTCGGCTGACATGGCCGCGACCCGCCGGACCGGTCCTCCTGGGCAGCGACGACCGCCGCGGCGCCGCCTCGCCCGCTTGCGGCGGGCGCTGCGCGCCGAGGACGGCTCCGCCGTCGTCGAGTTCCCCCTGGTCGCCGTCCTGATCCTGATCATCGCCCTCGCGGTGATCCAGGCCGCCGTCATCCTGCACACCCGCAACACCCTGATCGATGCGAGCGTCCAGGGCGCCCACCACGCCTCGCTGGTGGGCAACGATCTGCAGGACGGGGAGGAGCGGACCCGGCAGCTCATCGACCAGAACCTCGGCGGCGACCTGGACGTCGAGGTGAGCGCCGTGCAGGGCGAGGACGGGATCATCGACGTCCGCGTCAGCGCCGCCTTCCCGCTGGTGGGCCTCTACGGTCCCCGCGGGACATTGCAGGTGGACGGGCGCGCCATCGCCGAGGAGACCTGGTGATGCGCCGGCGCGCCCCATGGCCCCGGCTCCGCGGCGGTGCCCGGCTCCGCGAGGCCGGGCGGGCTCTGCGCGGCACCGAGGGCAACGCCCTGATCGAGTTCGTGGTCCTCGCCGTCGCCCTGCTGATCCCGACGCTGTACCTGGTGCTGACGCTCGGCTCCGTCCAGGCGGCCGTCTTCGCGGCCGATGTCATCGCCCGGGACGCCGCCCGCATCCACGCCACCGAGACCGATCCCGTCGCCGCATCCGGCCGCAGCTCCGCGCATGCCCGGATGGTGCTGGAGGACTTCGGCCTCGAGCCCGGGGACGTCGTCGAGATCCGCTGCACCGAGGACCCCTGCGCGACCCCCGGCGGGACCGTCACCGCGAGCGTGCGCATCCCCGTGCCGATCCCGGGGCTGGGCCCTGTCCTCGGCGGCGCCGGACCGGTCGCGGTCAGCAGCGAGCACATCGCCCCCGTGGACCGCTACCGCGCCCCCGGCTCGAATGGCCCCGAGGGCGCCGCATGAGCGCCTGCGGCCCGATCCGCCGGAGGGCGCGATCCCTGCGCGCCGCGCTCGCCGAGGACTCGGGGACGATGACCATCCTGACCACCGGCGTGGTCGCCGTGGTGCTCATGGTGATCGCTCTCGGCGTCGCCATCACCGGCGTGCACCTGGAGCGCAACGGCCTCCAGCATGCCGCCGACGGCGCGGCCCTCGCCGCCTCCCAGACCGTGGACGAGGCGGGCCTCTACACGCCCGGTGCCCAGGCCACGACGACTCCGGCTCTCGCGCGCCGGGCCGCGGAGGACTTCCTGGCCCGCTACCCTCTCGGGGACGGGCGCCTCCGCGACGTGGGCGTCGCGCGCGTGGACGTAGCCGAGGACGGCACCGTCTCGGTGACGCTGACCGGCCGCGTCGACCCGCCGCTCGTGGGCTGGTTCACCAGCGCGACGGACATGTCCATCCCCCTGACCACCCTCGGAGAGGCTCGAGCTCGATGACCCACCCCGCCCCCCGCACCGTCCTGCTGGCCCCGGACAAGTTCAAGGGCACGCTCACCGCCGCCGAGGTCTGCGACGCCCTCGAGACCGGCATCTCCGCCGCCGCGCCGCACGCCCGGGTGCTGCGCTGCCCGATCGCCGACGGCGGCGACGGCACCGTCGAGGCCGCCCTCGCCGCCGGCTTCGAGGGCCGCACGACCACGGTCGAGGGCCCCACCGGTCAGCCGGTCCCCGCCCGGTGGGCGCTGCGCGGCGCCGATGCCGTGCTCGAGCTGGCCGAGACCTCCGGGCTGCGCGTCCTTCCCGGCGGAGACCTCGCCCCGGGGCGGGCGAGCACCCGGGGCCTGGGGGAGCTGATCCTCGCCGCCCGCGACGCGGGAGCGCGGCGGATTCTGGTGGGCCTCGGCGGCAGCGCCACCACCGATGCCGGGGCCGGGATCCTCCAGGGCCTCGGCGCGCACCTGCGCACCGCGCGCGGGGAGGACATCGCCCCCGGCGCGGACGGCCTGGAGGACCTCGCCTCCGTCGACCTGGTCCCCGCCCTGACGGCCCTGGAGGGCGTCGAGCTGGTCGCGGCCTGCGACGTCACCAATCCGCTGACCGGCCCGGAGGGCGCCGCCGCCGTCTACGGGCCGCAGAAGGGCATCGCGCCCGAGCGCATCGGCGAGATCGACGCGCGCCTCGCCGCGGCGGGGGAGCGCATCGACCCCAGCGGCCAGCACGCCCACCGCCCCGGGGCGGGCGCCGCCGGGGGAGCGGGCTTCGCCCTGTACGCCCTCGGCGCGAGCTTCGAGGCCGGGGCCGATGCGGTGCTCGCCCTGCTCGGCTTCGACGAGGCGCTGGAGCAGGCGGACACGGTCGTCATCGGCGAGGGCAAGCTCGACGAGCAGACCCTCCACGGCAAGGGCCCTGCCGAGGTCGCCCGCCGCGCCCGCGAGGCCGGGCGGGAGGTCCTCGCCGTCGCCGGCGCCGTGACCCTGGCGCCGGAGCAGCTGCGCGCGGCCGGCATCGGCGCCGCCTACGACCTGATCGGCCGCTCCGCCGGGCTCGAGGACGCGCTGCGGCGCGGCCCCGAGCTGTTGGAGGGCATCGGCCGCGAGATCGGTGCGGCGCTCGGGAGGGGCTGACCGCTCCGCGCGCCCCGGGGGTCCCGGACTGCTCCCGGGAGACGCGCGCCCGGGAATCGGCCGGCTCCGCCCGGGCCCTGCCGTAGACTTGCTCCTCGTGGCTACCGTCGACTTCTCCGAAGAGATCCCGCACCTGCGATCGACCCTCGAGTCCATCGCCAAGGTGACGGATCTCGATGCCCTGAACGCGAAGATCGCCGACCTCGAGGAGCAGGCCGCCGCGCCGGACCTGTGGGACGACGTCGACAACGCCCAGAAGGTCTCCTCCGCGCTCTCCCACGCCCAGGCCGAGCGCCGCCGGATCGACGAGCTGACCAGCCGCATCGACGACCTCGAGATCATGGTGCAGCTCGCCGCCGAGGAGTCCGACGAGGACACCCTCCACGAGGCCGAGACCGAGTACGCCTCGATCCGCAAGGCGCTCGACGAGCTCGAGGTGCGCACGCTGCTCTCGGGCGAGTACGACGAGCGCAACGCCGTGATCACCATCCGCGCGGGAGCCGGCGGCGTCGACGCCGCGGACTTCGCCGAGATGCTGCTGCGCATGTACCTGCGCTGGGCCGAGCGCAAGGGCTACCCCACCAAGGTGATGGACACCTCCTACGCGGAGGAGGCGGGCCTGAAGTCCGTCACCTTCGAGGTCTCCGCCCCCTACGCCTACGGCACCCTGTCCGTCGAGGGCGGCACCCATCGCCTGGTGCGCATCAGCCCCTTCGACAACCAGGGCCGCCGCCAGACGAGCTTCGCCGCCGTCGAGGTGATCCCGCTGATCGAGTCGACCGACACCGTCGAGATCGACGAGAACGACCTCAAGATCGACGTCTTCCGCTCCTCCGGCCCCGGCGGGCAGTCGGTGAACACCACCGACTCCGCCGTGCGCATGACGCACCTGCCCACCGGCATCGTCGTGTCGATGCAGGACGAGAAGTCCCAGATCCAGAACCGCGCCGCCGCCCTGCGGGTCATGCAGTCCCGCCTGCTGCTGCTGAAGAAGGCCGAGGAGGCCGCCGAGCGCAAGGAGCTCGCCGGCGACGTCAAGGCCTCCTGGGGCGACCAGATGCGCTCCTACGTGCTGAACCCGTACCAGATGGTCAAGGACCTGCGCACCGAGCACACCGAGGGCAACCCGCAGGCCGTGTTCGACGGCGATATCGACGCCCTGCTCGAGGCGGGGATCCGGTGGCGCGTGGGCCAGCAGCGCGAGAACGCGAGCTGATCGGGACCCGCTCCGGGGCCGTGCGCGCCCCGGGGCTCCCTGCGGCGGCGGGCCGCCCCGCAGGAAGCGGCGCATCAGCAGGTGGCGCCGCGAATCTTGACCAAGGCTTGACCGGTGATCGGCCGCGTGGCCGTCGCGGTCCGGGCCCCCTCGCGCCTACCCTGAGCGTGTCCGTCCACTCGACCCGTAGGCAGCAGTGATCCGATTCGACAACGTCACGAAGACGTACCAGCGCGGCCAGAAGCCGGCGGTGGAGAACCTCACCCTCGAGTTCGCCCGCGGGGAGTTCGTGTTCCTCGTCGGCGCCTCCGGCTCGGGCAAGTCCACCCTCATGCGCCTGGTGCTCAAGGAGACCTCCCCGACGCGCGGGAACGTGTACGTCGCGGGCAAGGACATCGCCCGCATCCCCTCCTGGCGGGTTCCGACGCTGCGCCGGGACATCGGCATGGTGTTCCAGGACTTCCGCCTGCTCCCGTCGAAGACGGCCTACCAGAACATCGAGTTCGCCCTCGCCGTGATCGGGACCCCGCGCAAGGTGGTGCGGCGCCTCGTGCCCGAGATGCTCGAGATGGTGGGCCTGGCGGACAAGGGCCGCCGCCTGCCCCATGAGCTATCCGGCGGCGAGCAGCAGCGCGTCGCGATCGCCCGCGCCTACGTCAACCGCCCCTCGATCCTGCTGGCCGACGAGCCCACCGGGAACCTCGACCCCGCCACCGCGGAGGGGATCCTGGACCTGCTGGGCCAGATCAACGACCGCGGGACCACGGTCGTCATGGCCACCCACGATGCCACCGCGGTGGACCGCATGCGCAAGCGCGTGGTCGAGATGGTCGGCGGGCACGTAGTCCGCGACGAGGAGGCCGGCGGCTACGAGTCCGCCAGCGAGGCCAGCGTCATCTCCGGCAACCTCCCCGACGGCGCCCTGCCGGCGGAGCTCGCCGCCGGGGACGGCCCCGAGGCCGCCCCGGAGCCGCGCGAGGAGGGACCCGTCGTGCTCGCGACCGGCCCCGCATCGGCGCCCGAGGCCCCCGCGCCGGAGCCCGCGACCA
The DNA here is from genome assembly GCF_000576425.1 of Brachybacterium phenoliresistens. GTDB lineage: Bacteria > Actinomycetota > Actinomycetes > Actinomycetales > Dermabacteraceae > Brachybacterium > Brachybacterium phenoliresistens. Next base: position 137,583 of record NZ_KK069996.1, read on the forward strand.
CGCCGAGCCCGGAGGAGACGCAGGCCCCGGAGGAGAAGCCGCGTCGTCCCGAGCGCCGGCGCCGCGGTCGTCGCGCCGCCCAGCTCCTGGAGCCGGAGACCGCCGACGTCCCCGTGCCCGCCGATGCCCCGACGGCTCCCGCTGCCGCGGCCACCCCGGATGCCCCGGCGGCCCCCGGGCCGGCGCCGTCGGCCGATGCCCCGGCCTCCGACGCTCCCCACGAGCCCTCGGCTCCCGCGACCGGCCGCGCAGCCCGCACGTCGCGAGGAGCCGCCGCCGGCCGCCGCTTCCGGTCCCGGGATCCCTTCGCCCCCGGCGCCGCCGCAGCGACCCTGGCCGCAGCCGAGGGGCCGGGTGCCGCGGCCGGCCCGGCCGAATACGCCGGTGATCCGGCGTCCGCGGCCGGCGGCTCCCTGCCGTCCGACGGCGAGGACCGCGCCCGCCCGACCGCCGCGTCGGTGCTCGCCGCCTCCCCGTGGCTCGAGGACGCCGAGGATCCCCGCGCCGAGATCGCCGCGGAGCTGCCCGCAGAGGCGGAGGAGCCCGCCGTGGTCGACGACGTCCTGGACGAGGACCTCTACGACGAGCGGGACACCGTCCTGGACGAGGACGCCGCCGCCTTCCAGGAGATCCAGGACGACCCGGAGGTGCTGCGATGAGAGCGCGGTACATCTTCGGGGAGATCTTCACCGGCCTGTGGCGCAACGTCGCCATGGTCGTCTCGGTGGTGATCGTCACCGCCGTGTCGTTGACCTTCGTGGGCACCGGTCTGCTCATGCAGAAGCAGATCATCGACATGAAGTCGACCCTGGTCGAGCAGTCGCAGGTGACGATCTTCCTGTGCTCCCCGCATTCGACGGCCGCATCCTGCGCCGGCGGGCCGGCGACCGATGCGCAGATCCAGTCCGTGCGCGACGCCCTCGAGGGCGATGTCCTGTCGGGGTACATCGACTCCTACTCCGAGCGGGACCAGGAGGAGGCGCTGGCGATCTACCAGGAGCAGTTCGCGGGGGAGGGGTTCGTCTCCAACTTCACCGCCGAGGACATGCCCGTCTCCTTCCACATCACGCTGAAGGACTCCGACTCCTCCGCGGCGGTGGTCGAGTTCTTCCAGGGCCGCGACGGCGTCGACGAGGTCACCGACCTGCTCAGCGTGTTCGCCCCGTTCATCGACGCCCTGAACCAGTCGACCCTGTTCTCGCTGGGCCTGGCGGTGCTGATGCTCGTGGCCGCGGTGCTGCTGGTGGCCACCACCATCCGGATGTCGGTGGCCAACCGACGCCGCGAGATCGCGATCATGCGCCTGGTCGGCGCCTCCAACGTGTTCATCCGCGCCCCCTTCCTGCTGGAAGGGGCGGTCGCCGCGATCATCGGCGGCCTCATCTCCAGCGCCCTGCTCTGGCTGGGCCTGCGCTACCTGGTCGAGGACTGGCTCGCGCCGACCCTCGGATCCCAGATCATCTCGGTCGGCACGCAGGATCTCCTGTGGGCCGGGCCCGTCCTGGTCGCGACGGGGGCCGCCCTGTCGGTCGCCTCCTGCGTCGTCTCCCTGAACCGCTACCTCAAGGTCTGAGCCATGAACGCCGTCCTCCCTGCCCGCCGTGCACTGCTGGCCGCGCTCGCCGCGACGATGCTGGTGGCCCAGCTGCTGGTGCTGGGGACCCCGGCCTCCCTCGCCGAGGGCGACCGGGACGACAAGGTCGCCGAGCGCGCCGAGATCGACCAGAAGCTCGAGGACGTCCGCACCTCCCTCGAGGGCACCAACCAGGATCTCGCCGACACCTACGTCGCCCTCGCCGAGACGGAGCTGCTCATCCCGCAGGCCCAGCAGGACCTCGAGGACGCGCAGGCCGCTGCGGCCGCCGCGGAGGAGGAGAACCGGCTGGCCGGGGAGCGGCTGGAGACGGCCCAGGCCGAGCTCGACCGGCTGACCACCGAGGTCGAGACGGGCCAGCAGCAGGTCGACGCCTCCGGCGAGGAGCTCTCGCAGGTGGCGCTGGACGCCTACAAGGGCGGCGGCCCCCCGAACCCGGCGAGCGTCTACGTCGGCTCGCAGAACCCGCAGGACGCGGTGGACCGCTCCATGAACTACAAGCTGACCCTCGCCTCCCAGGGCACGCGGCTGGACGAGCTGCGCGACGAGCAGTCCGTCACCGAGAGCTCCGCCGACCGCGTCACCGCCGTCGAGCAGGAGATCGCCGACCTCAAGGTCGAGGCGGAGGAGGCGCAGGCCGCCGCCGAGCAGGCCGAGGCCGATGCCGAGAAGAAGAAGCAGGACCTCGATGACCTCTACGCCGCGCAGATCGCCCAGCGCGACGAGCTGGAGACGAAGAAGGTCCAGTACCAGGGCGACGCCGAGGCCCTCGAGGACAAGGGCACGACCCTCGACTCCGAGATCCAGGCCCTCGCCGACGAGGAGCGCGAGCGGGGCAGCTCCGGGGGGTCGGGCGGCGGCGCGGCCCTGGGCCCCGTCTCGGGATCGGGCTTCCTGCAGCCGGTCGCCGGCCGGCTGAACTCCAACTTCGGCTGGCGCGTCCACCCGATCTACGGCACGCGCAAGCTGCACAAGGGCGTGGACTTCCCCTCCGCCTGCGGCACCCCGGTGCGGGCGGCGGCCGATGGCCGCGTGTCCCGGGCGTACCACAACTCCGGCGCGGGCAACAAGATCATCCTCACCCACGGCACGATGAACGGCAGCGTCATCACCACCTCCTACCACCACCTGCAGGGCTTCGCCGTCTCGCAGGGGCAGAGCGTCAAGCGCGGGGAGGTCGTCGGCTACATCGGCACCACCGGCTCCTCGACCGGCTGCCACCTCCACTTCGAGGTCCACGAGGACGGCACCGCCGTCAACCCGATGAACTATCTCTGATCCCGGTCCGCCCCTGCGCCCTCGGAGAAATCCGCTCGCGCATCCCCGGCACCGCCTCGTATGCTGGATGGTCCGTGCCGGAGATCCCGGGAGGTGAGGAGGAGCCATGTCGAGGATGAAGTCCGCGGCGAAGAAGCAGGCCGCGAAGGACGACGGGCCGGTCAAGAAGCTCATCGCCTCCAACAAGAAGGCCCGTCACGACTACCACATCGACGACACCTACGAGGCCGGCATCGTCCTGACCGGCACCGAGGTGAAGTCCCTCCGCGACCGCGGCGCCTCCCTCGTGGACGGCTACTGCTATCTCGAGGGCGGGGAGGTGTGGATGGACGCCGTCCACATCGCGCCCTACGTCAAGGGGACCTGGACCAACCACGCCGCGCGGCGCAAGCGCAAGCTGCTGCTGCACAAGGCGGAGATCGCCAAGCTCGCCGGCAAGACCCGCGAGAAGGGCTACACGCTGGTCCCGCTGGAGATGTACTTCCTGGGCTCGCACGCGAAGGTCGTCGTGGCACTGGCCCGCGGCAAGAAGGAATGGGACAAGCGCCAGACCCTGCGCGAGCAGCAGGATCTGCGCGAGGCCCAGCGCGCCATGCGCCAGCGCGAGCTCGTCTGAACCCGTCAGGGATGGGTCACGCCCGGGGCCGATGGATCGGCCTCGGGCGCGGGGTGGCTGCTCGAGCCTGCGCGGCCGGGGCGATCACTCGGCCCGTTCCAGGCGGGCCACCGTCTGCCGGCTCGAGGCGATCTGTCCCTCGTCGGCCACCCCGAGGTTCTCGCGCATCATGAGCGCGCGCCGCGCGTCCTCGAGCGCCAGGTCGCGCAGCCGCCGCGCCGCCATCGGCCGCCCGGAGCGGCGCAGCAGCGCCGCATGCTCGAAGCGGCACTTCGCCCGATGCTGGAACACCGAGGCCAGCACGGACAGCGAGCTGGGGGAGGTGGGGTCGTCCAGGCCCGTCTCCTCCGCGGCGAGGTCCAGCAGCTCCTCGGCGGCGGCGTAGGCGCCCTGCCACTGCAGCACGTGGGCGTAGCGGGTGCGGCGCACCGCGCGCACCAGCGGAGGCATCGAGCCGTGCAGGGTGCGGCGGGCGGCCGCGGCCGCCTCGTCGAGCCGGCCCAGCATCCGCAGGTAGGCGACGGTGCGCGGGTCCTCCGGGTGGGCCGCGCACCAGGCGGCGAGCCCGTCCGCGTCCTCGACGACCTCGCGCAGGGTCTCGTCGTCCACGCGCACCGTGACGCCGGCGGCATCGAAGCTGATCATCCTCCCATCCTGCTCCTTCCGCGCCGCGGCGACCAGGGCCGGGCCCGTTCGCGGTGAGCAGACAGATAATCGCTTCGCCCCGGAGCGGGAGAGGAGTAGACTGGTCGGACGGCGAAGGGGTGGCCCGGTCGATGTGCTGAGTCGACGAGCTGATCCGGAGCCGGTGTGGTTGACAACTGAAGAGTGAGTGCAACGACGGCCCAGGCCGTCACAGTGCTGCGACCCACGCATGGGGACGATCGGTTTCGACGGTAGTTGTCCAGCGAGGGGAAGCGGGCCGAGAACCCAGAGTCAACTCGTTAATGTCCTCTGGAAACCAATAAGTGCCGAAACCAAGCGCACTGACTTCGCTCTCGCTGCCTGATCAGCGTTAGCAGTCTGGAACCCCGGGCTTGCTCCTGACCCGGATCGTTCCATCATCTAAGGAGCCACTGCTTCCGGCCTTCGTCATCGGGGTCGGGTGAACAACCTAGAGTGACTGAGTCCGTCGACGACGTGTTCGTGCGAGCGTCGGGACTGAGAAAACGCCTTTCACGGACTGCGCCCGGAGAAGCCCTGGCTTCGCACTATCGGACGCGGGTTCGATTCCCGCCGTCTCCACCATTGCACTCACCGACAAAGGCCCCCTCCCCTGCGCAGATGCGCGGGGGAGGGGGCCTTTCCCGCGCCCGGGGCCCGTCAGCGCGGGGCGGCCTGCGCCGACGGACCGGCCGGTTCGGAGGGCTCCTCCACGGTCGCCGGCGTCCCGCGGCCCTCGAGCTCGGCGGCCAGGCGCTCGGCCTCCTCGCCGCCGATCGCCTCGCCGCGCGCCACCAGCCCGGACTCGGACTTCAACGGGATCTCGCGGATGAACAGCGCGAGCACCAGGCCCACCGCCATGAACGGGATGACGTACCAGAACACGGGCGCCAGCGCGTCGGCATAGGCGCCGACGATCCCCTCGCGCACGGGCTCGGGCAGGTTCGCGAGGGTCTGCGGGTCGATGCTCGAGGCGCTGGCCTGCGCATCGGCCGCATCCGCCCCTGCCCCCGAGAACACCTCGAGCAGGCGCTCGGTCAGGCGCGTGGTGAACAGGGCCCCGAACACGGCGGTGCCCAGGGAGGCTCCGACCTCGCGGAAGTAGTTGTTGGTGCTGGTCGCCGTGCCGATCGTGTCGGCGGGGACGGCGTTCTGCGCGACCAGCACGATGATCTGCATGACCAGGCCCAGGCCGATGCCGAACACCGCGAGGAAGGCGCAGATCAGCCAGATCGGCGTGGTCGCGGCGAGCGTGGTCATCGCCAGCAGGGAGAGGATCACGATCGCGATGCCGGCGATCGGGTAGGCCTTGTAGCGGCCGCTGCGGGAGACGAGGATGCCCGAGACGATCGAGCTGCCCATCATGCCGGCCATCATCGGGATCATCAGCAGGCCCGACTGCGCGGCGGAGGTCCCGGAGGCCATCTGCAGGAAGGTGGGCATGAAGCCGATGGCCGCGAACATGCCCAGGCCCAGCACGAATCCGATCCCGGTGGTCAGGACGAACAGCCGGTTGCGGAACAGCGACAGCGGGATGATCGGGTCCTCCGCACGGGACTCGGCCAGGACGAACGCGGAGGCGGCGAGGACGAGCCCGGCGCCCCAGGCCAGGGTGGTGGGGGAGGTCCAGCCGTGGTCGGCATCGGCCCCGAAGTCGGTGAAGAAGATCAGGCAGGTCGTCGCGGCGGAGAGCAGCACCACGCCGAGCACGTCGATGCGGCGGGTCGCCCTCTTCGCCGGCAGGCGCAGCGCGAACAGGCCCACCGCGAAGGCGGCGATGCCCACGGGGATGTTGATGTAGAACGCCCAGTGCCAGGTCAGGTGGTCCACGAAGTAGCCGCCGAGGAGCGGGCCGAGCACGGCGGAGATGCCGAAGACGGCGCCGAGGGGGCCCATGTACTTCCCGCGCTCGTCGGCCGGGACGACATCGGCGATGATCGCCTGGGACAGGATCATCAGCCCGCCGCCGCCCAGGCCCTGGATGGCGCGGAAGACCACGAAGGTCCAGAAGTCCCCGGCGAACGCGCAGCCCACGGAGGCGAGGGTGAACAGGGCGATGGCCACGAGGAACAGGCGCCGGCGGCCGATGATGTCGCCCAGCTTCCCGTAGATCGGCATCACGATGGTGGTGGCCAGCAGATAGGCGGTGGTGATCCAGACCTGATGGTCCACCCCGCCCAGCTGCCCGACGATCGTGGGCATGGCGGTCGAGACGATGGTCTGGTCGAGGCTGGAGAGGAACATCCCCGCCAGCAGGGCGGAGAAGATGATCCAGATCCGGCGCCGGGTCAGCAGCAGCGGGGCCGCGGTGGCATTCATGGAGCTCCTGGGGAGGGACGGTGGTGCGGGGTCCCGGGACTCCGCAATATGCAGTAACTGCAAGGCAGTGTGCAGTCACTGCATGAAAGGTTGCTGGGATCCGCGGCCGATGTGCCGGACCTCACCGTCCCCCGCAGGCCGCGGGCCGGCGTCCCGAGTACGGTGGGCGGGTCGGATCGAGAGGCAGGGACCATGGCGCAGACAGGCACGAGGGCGGCCGCGACCACCGCGGCGATCGAGGAGGCGGCGCTGGACCTGGCCCTCGCCCACGGCTACGAGACCGTGACGGTCGATCGGATCTGCGAGCAGGTGGGGATCAGCCAGCGCACCTTCTTCAACCACTTCCCGACCAAGGACGACGCGATCCTGGGGCGGGAGATGCCCAGCATCGACGAGCGGGCCGCCCGGGCCTTCGTCCTCGCCGACGGGCCCCTGCTGCTGGACGCCCTGCTGCTGATCCCGGTTCCCGAGGGCGACGCCGCCCCGCCGCGCATGGACGAGAGGATGCGGATCATCGCCGGGCATCCGCATCTGCTGGCGCGCCAGATCGAACGGGTCAGCACGCTCGAGGCCGAGCTGCGGGAGATCATCTCCCAGCGCATCGCCCACGCCGACCCGGCGGGCGACGACGCCGCCCGGGAGAGCGAATCCGCGCTGATCACCTGTCTCATGGGCGGCATGATGCGGTTCGCGACCTCCGAGGCCTCCGCGGCCCGGCGGGGGGAGAGCATGGCCTCCCGCGTCGAGGAGGCACGCGGGGTCCTCGAGCGGGTCCTCGCCCGCTGACCCCCTCGGCGCCGGATGCGCGGGACGGATCCTGTCCGGAGGCTGGACGCGCTCCCGGGGACGGGTCCTAGACTCGGCGCTCCGCAGTCCGTCACGACATCGAGGAGGCTCCCATGAGCACCGATGACAAGTTCGAGAACAGCGCAGAGAAGCTCGGAGGCCAGGCCAAGGAAGGGCTGGGCAAGCTCACGGGCGACAAGGAGGTCGAGGCCGAGGGGAAGGTCCAGCAGGCCGGGGCCGAGGTCAAGCAGAAGATCGAGGACGCGAAGGACACGGCCCGGGGAGCCCTGCGCGGTCTCCAGCGCGAGGGCGAGGACTGAGCTCTCCCCGTCCGGCGCGCCCGTCTCCCTCCGGGGAGGCGGGCGCGTCGCGCTGACGGGGTCTTCACCAGAACCCCGCGCATCGTCCACGCCCCCTCGCCACCTCCTCCATCGCCCCCGTCCTACTCTCGGAGGATGGACGAGAACGACGACATGAGCACAGCCGGGCGGCCCGATGGGGCGCTGCCGCGGGTCCTGGTCCTCCTGAGTGCGCTCTTCTTCGCCGGAGCCGTGGTCGCGGCCCTGACCTGGGGCTGGTTCGTCCCCTCGCTGCTGGCGAGCTTCGGTTTCGCAGGCCTGGTCGCCGCCGTCGTCGCGGGGCGGCACGCGCTCTGCGGCGACTGACCGCCCCCGGGGGAGGTCTCCGCCGCCGCGGCTCAGAGCTCGATCTCGGCGGCCATCTCCCGCAGCCACGCGATGTCCGCAGCGTCCCCGCCGTGCTCGGCCTCCCAGAAGGCCGATGCCGCGAAGCGGGCCTGGGAGATCCTCCACGCCCGCTGCGGGTCGAGCGAGGCGGCCTCGCAGAAGATCCCGAGCAGCTCCCGCATCCGGCGCATCCCGCGCGCGCGGGAGAGCCCCTCGGACAGGGGCGGCCGCGTCACGCTGCGCAGGACGGTGTGCGCCTCGTGCTCCGCCGGCCCGCTCCGGTACAGCGGGTCGATCGCCACCCAGGCCCCGTCGTCGCGGCGGAGGACGTTCGCGAAGCTCAGGTCCCCGTGCGTCATACCCGGCGCCGCCGCGCCGGCGAGGTCCCCGATCGTCGCATCGGCGGCCTGCACGACGTCGGCCGGCAGCGCGCGGCCCTCGCGGATCGCGCGCCGGTGCTGCCGGGCGAAGGCCTCGCGCCAGGCCGGGGCCGATGCCGCCAGCTGCGGTGCATCCGGCGGTGCGGGCACGGCGGCGATCCTCGCGGCCACCGCTCCGGCGGCCGCCACCGCCTCCCGCTCGTCGGCGAGGTCCGCGAGGGTCGGACCGGGCAGCAGCTCGAGCAGGAGCGCCTGGTCCTCGGGGCTGTGCCGTTCCCGGCGCACGGTCCCGTGCCCGGCGAGGACCTCGAGCGCACGGGCCTCCTGCACGGCATCGCCCAGCGGGGAGACCAGCTTGAGCGCCGCGGAGCCCGTGCCCCCGGACCGCACCGGCAGCACGACGCTGGTGCCGCCGAACGACGGCGGCCCCGCGACCCGCAGATCCCACCGCTCCAGGACCGCTCCGATCCGGGACGGCAGCCCGTCCAGCCATGCCGCGGCCGCCCGGTCCTGGCTGACCAGGCGGTGCCGGACGGCCGCGGGGATGTCCGGGGAGCCGGTCATGCGGACCTCAGCGTCCCGGCCGGGTCCCGGCCGCCGTGGCGGTCATCCGGTGATGAGGTCCTCGAAGCCGAGCTCGACCAGGTGTGCACGGCTCATGGCCAGGGACTCGAAGATGTCCCGGCCGTAGGTCTGGTCCTGCTCGATGAGCAGGTGCTGGGCGCCGGAGGCGATGCCCTGCTCGATCACGGGCCTCCAGTCCAGGTTGCCCTGGCCGACCTCCGCGAACTGGACGATGTCCCGCGACCAGTAGTCGCCGAAGGCGGAGCGGTCCCCGGAGTCCAGGCGCTCGAAGAAGTCCGGTCCGGGCAGGGCGATGCGGAAGTCCTTGAGGTGGACCAGGTCGAGCACGCCGTCGAACTCGGCCAGGGTGCGCTGGGGGTCCAGGCCGCCGCGCGCCACCCAGTGGCAGTCGATCTCGAAACGCAGGTCCGGTGCCTTCTCGCGGATGATGTCGAGGATCCGGCGGCCCTCGATCTTCGCGAACTCCACGTGGTGGTTGTGGTAGCTGAGGCTGATGCCCTCATCGGCCAGGCGCTTCGCGTAGCCGTTGGCCTCGACGCAGAACTCGTCCAGGGCGGCGGGGGAGCGCAGGGCGTCCATCGGCATCATGCCGATGCGCGCGAAGCCGGTGCCGAGCGCGCGGGCATGCTCCACGTGCGTGTCGAAGTCCGCCGCCAGCGACAGCTCGCCGCTGCCCTCGGGGACGGAGGTCTTCGCGGAGATCGCGGCGTACTCGATGCCGAGGTCCTCGCGGGCCGCCGCCATCGCGGCGACGTTCTCGTCGGTCATGGGGATCTGGGAGACCTCCACGACGGTGAAGCCGGTGTCCTTGACCTGCGCCAGGACGTCGGCGACGCCCCGCTCGGCGATGTGGTCCTTGAGCATCATCAGCTGGATGCCGATGCGAGCCATGGGATGGTCCTGTCTCTCGGTGGGGTCTGTCGGTGGGGCGGGTCAGCGGTACTGGATGCCGAGCTCGTCCAGCAGCCCGGTGAAGGCTCCGTGCGCCTCCCGGAACAGATCCGGTCCGGAGAAGCCGCCGGTGGCGTAGGCCAGGGAGAGGTGCGGCTCGAGGGAGAAGAACCCGTCGAAGCCGTCGTCGCGGATCGCGGTGAGGAACTCGCGGACCTCCCCGTCGCCCTTGCCGGAGGTGACGACCTCGCCGTCCTCCAGCCGGGCGTCCTTGATCTGCACGTACTCCAGGTGCGGGCGCAGCAGCTCGTAGCCCTCGGTCACGGGGCGCACGCCGACCTGCACGAAGTTCGCGGCGTCCCAGGCCGCCCGCAGGCGCGGCGAGCCGACGGAGACGAGGATGTCCGCGCAGCGCGCCGGGGTGTCGCCGTAGATGTGCTTCTCGTTCTCGTGCAGCAGCGTCACCCCGCGCTCCTCGGCGACGTCGGCGAGGGCGCGCATGCGCCGCAGCACCTCGTCGCGATGCGTCGCCGGATCCTCGCCCTCGGGGAGGAAGAAGGAGAAGATGCGGATGTACTCGGCACCGAAGTGCGCGGCGACGTCGGCCGCGTGGCGCATGCGCTCCAGGTGCGGGGCGAAGTCGTCGGTGATCTTGATCTTCCCGATCGGGGAGCCGATGGAGGAGACCCGGACGCCCGCCTCGTCGAGGATCCGCTTCGCCTCGGCCAGCTGCTGCTCATCGAGGTCCAGGACGTTCGTGTCCCAGGCGGAACGGAACTCGATCCAGTCCATGCCCAGCTCCCGCACCACCTGCACCTGCTCGGCGAGGTCGGAGGAGATCTCGTCGGAGAATCCGGAGAGGGTCCACATCGGCTGCATGCCTTCCTGTCACAGGGACGGGCCGCGGGCCGCCGGCGCCGGGTCCACCGGCGCCCGGGAGCGGGCCGCTGTGCCCGGGGTCGTCCCGAACAGTATCGAGCGGGTTCCGCTGACCTCTGCGGTTGCCGTCGGTTGCCCGCGTCGGAGAGCTGGCAACCCGTGGCAACTCCCGCCCGCCGCTCGTCCCGACCACCACCATCGGAGAGGACCCCCCACCTCCGGGCCGCTGCGCCGCGCGCCGGGCCCCGCGAGGACGCGAACGAAAGGCACACCATGACGACGACGTCCCAGCCCGCCGAGACCCCCGCCGCCGAGCGCACCGTCCGCCTCGGCATCATCGGCGCAGGAACCCAGGGGTCGAGCTACGCCCGCTTCATCGCCGAGGGCATGGTCCCGCACATGACCCTGACGGCCATCGCCGACACCGACCCTGCCCAGCTCGCCGCCGCCGCGGAGAAGCACCCCGGGGCGGCGACCTTCTCCACCCACCAGGAGCTGCTGGCCTCCGGCCTGGTCGACGCGGTCGTCACCACGATCCCGCACTACCAGCACCCCGAGGTCGCCATCGCGGCGATCGAGGCCGGCGTCGCCACCCTCGTGGAGAAGCCCGCCGCCGTGCACACCACCCAGGTCAAGCGCATGAACGCGGTCGCCGAGGCGCACCCCGAGGTCCCCTTCGCGATCATGTTCAACCAGCGCAACAACCCGCTGTACCAGCAGATCAAGGCGATCGTCGACGGCGGGGAGATCGGCGAGATCCTCCGCTCGAACTGGATCATCACCACCTGGTGGCGTCCTCAGGGCTACTACGAGCAGTCCGCGTGGCGCGCCACCTGGGGCGGCGAGGGCGGCGGCGTGCTCGTCAACCAGGCGCCCCACCAGCTGGACCTGTGGCAGTGGATCTGCGGCGTGCCGCAGAAGGTGTTCGCCAAGGCGGGCTTCGGCTTCCGCCGCGACATCGCCGTGGAGGACGAGGTGACCGCGCTGGTGGACTACGGCGACGGCCGCACCGGCACCTTCACCACCTGCACCCACGACCTCGATGGCACCGACCGCCTCGAGATCCTCGGCACCCAGGGCAAGATCGTCGTCGAGGGGTCCAAGAAGGCGACCGTCAAGCGCTATGCCCGCCCGGAGAAGCAGATCTCCGACGAATCCACCCCCGAGAGCGCCCGCCAGCTCATGAGCGGCAACTCCGCAGGCCTGGAGGGCGTGGTGAGCACCGAGGTCATCGAGGACACCTCCGCCTGGGGCGCCCAGCACTCCGGCGTGCTGGAGAACTTCGCCCTGACCGTGCTCGGCGAGGCGGAGCTGCTGGCCCCCGGCACCGACGGCATCCACGGCGTGCGCCTGGCCAACGCCATCCACCTCTCGGCCTGGACCGGCCGCGAGGTGCCGATCGACTTCGATGAGAGCGAGTACCTCGCCGAGCTCAACAAGCGCATCGAGGCCGAAGGCGTGTACCCCACCCAGAGCTGAGGATCTCCGGGCGGGGACGGACGCCGTCCCCGCCCCTTCCTCGACCTGACGACAGGCGTGCGCCGCCGCCCCGCGCGGCGCGACGCCCCTGTCGTCATGCCCTGCCGCGCCCGCGCGGCAGCCCTCGACAGCAAGGAGGCACCCCATGTCGACGACCCTCGAATCCAGCCCCGGCCCCGCAGCGGGCCCGCCCTCCGCCGGGGACGCCGCCCCGCCCCGCGGACGAGGGCGGACCGTCGCCGCCCTCGGCTTCTCCCAGGCCGTGGACAATTCCGAGTCCGGGCTCATCAACACCTTCTTCCCGCTCATCCGCACCGCCTTCGGCCTGGACTACGGCGCCCTCGGCCTGCTCACCTCGATCCCGCGCTTCTCGCGGATGATCTTCGGCCCCTTCTGGGCGATGATGGCGGACCGCTTCGGCCGCAAGCCGATCCTGTTCCTGGTCACCGGGGTGTGGGGCCTGTTCACCGTCGCGGCGGGGTTCGCGCCGAACTATCCGGTGCTGGTGGCGCTGTTCGCCATCTCCGCGATCGGGACCGTCGCCTCGGAGCCGATCCTCAACGGCCTCCTGCCGGACATCTTCGCGAGATCCGAGCGTGGAAAGGCCTATGGCCTCGTGCGGGGGATCGGAGGCGGGGTCGGCATCGTGATGGGACCGGCCATCGGCCTGTTCGGCGCGAATCCCGAGGGCTGGCGCTACGCGATGTGGGCGATGGGCGCCGTCTCGATCCTCTCGGGGATCATGATCCTGCTGTGGGTGCCGAGCGTGGGCGGGACGGCCTCGAGGATCTCCCGGGATTCCGCCTCCGGGGCGTTCCGGGTCGCCGATGCGATGAAGCTGTTCCGCATCCCCACGATCGCGCTGATGGTGGCGATGATCCCCTTCGTCACCTCGGTCGCGGTGCTGCCGTTCTACTCGACCTTCCTGGTGGACGAGCGAGGGTACTCGGTCCCGGAGTCGACGGTGATCATGGCGATCAACTCGATCGGCGTGATGCTCTCGAGCTTCCTCGGCGGCTTCCTGGGCGATCTGTTCGACCGCCGCTTCGGGGCGAAGGGGAGGGTGATGCTCATGCAGATCTATCTGGTCTCCTTCGCGATCACCGTGGCGCTGGTGACCCAGCTGCCCTTCGACGGCCGCGGGTTCGTGTACCCCGCCTCCTTCGTGCTCGGCCTGGTGTTCTCGATCGGCTTCTCCGGCTGCGTCCTGCCGATGATCTCGACCGTCGTCCCGCTGCAGCTGGGAGCGACGGCGTTCGCCCTGCTGTTCTCGTTCATCCAGGGCGGCATCGCCGCGATCTTCTCGATGCTCGCAGGCAGCATCGCCGATGCGATCGGCCTGGGCGGGACGTTCCTGTGGTTCATGACCGTCCCCTATCTGCTCAACGCGCTGCTCTGGTTCGGCTTCTACCGGACCTACCCGCGCGACCGGGCGAAGCAGGACGCCCGCACCGCGGCGCTGCTGGACGGCGCCATCTGACGTCTCGGCGCCTCGCCGCACCTGCCCAGAAGGGCCCGACCGGACCTCCGGTCGGGCCCTTCTGCTGCGTCCGGCGCCGATGAGGCATCGTCGGCAGCCCTCCGACCTGCGCGGATGCATCGATCTCGGCAAGTTCTAGACAACTGTCGTGTTCTGGACACGTGTCGATCTATGATGTCGGCACGCCGGGACGGGCGGCAGACCACCGCTCGGGAGAACCGGTGCGCGGGCAGGGGCGCCTTGACGATCGGGTGGCTCGGTCCGGCCCTCAGGACGGAGAGATTCCCATGGCTCGACACATCGCCACCCTCGATTCCGCATCCACCACCACCCGCAGGTCGCTCATGAAGGGCGTCGCCTGGGCGACCCCCGTGGCCGTCGTGTCCATCGCCGCGCCGGCGGTCGCGACCTCCCCGACGCCGCCGATCGACGTCTCGCTGGACGGGGACTCGTGCAAGTACCCCGGGCAGAGCACGCCGAACGCCTTCTCGTACAAGCTGATCTTCAACATCGAGAACAACCGCGACTACGACATCGAGTGGAGGGTGACCTCGCTGTACGTCGACCCCAACTCGGGATCGAACATCACCTTCCCCTACAGCTTCCCGACGGCCTGGACCTCGCTCTCGGCCCACGGCAGCACCGCGGCCACGTTCATCTCCAACGAGAGCACCAACAGCTCCAACGGAAGCGCCGTGTTCACCTTCGAGGTCCGCAAGGTCGGCGGCGGAGCCGAGCAGCCCGTCTCCGGGTCGATCTCCATCGGCGGCCTGCCGCCGTGCAAGGGCGAGGACGCCGCGAAGACCGCGGCCCGGACCGAGGAGGCCCTCCCCGAGGAGGAGGCCGCGCTCGTCGAGGACGCCCCGGAGGAGACCGCGACCGTCGAGGAGGAGCCGCCGGCCGAGGAGGAGCCGGCCCCCGAGGAGCAGCCTCCTGCGGAGGAGAAGCCTCCCGTGACCGAGGAGGACCCGGCGAAGGACGAGGCCCCGGCGCCCGAGGAGACCGAGGCCGAGAAGCCCGCGGACACGGCGAAGGCCGCGCGCGAGCCCGCCCCGCCGGTCGAGGAGCCCTCCGATGCCCCGAAGTCCGACGCCTCGAAGCCCGCCGTCGCGGAGTCCGAGACGCCGAGCGAGACCCCGACCCCCACCGAGGAGGCCACCGCCGCCGGCGCCTGACCGGCCCGTGCGGACCCGGGCGCGGCCGCCGGGCTCCGTGACCCTGCTGCCTGATCCCTGCTCGGGGGCGCCGCGGTACGGTGGGCCGATGCCTGATGCCGCTCCCGCTCCCTCCGACGCGCCGCCGGATCCCTCGAGCATCCCTCAGCTGCCCGGCATGCGCCGCGTCGCGGAGCCCGTGCTGCTGGGACGCGGCTGGGACAACGACATGTGGCACGTCGGCACCCTGGACGACGGCACCCGGGTCGTGCTGCGTCGCCCCTACCGGGAGCTCGGCCGCTGGGCGCTGCAGCAGGAGATCGCCGCGCTGCGCACGATGGTCCCGTGCGCGGAGTTCGCGACCCCGCAGCTCCTCGCCGTCCTCGGCGAGGACGAGCCCGCGGGGCCGGCCTCGCTCATGACCTGGCTGGAGGGGGAGGTCGTCGCCGATGTGCTGCAGCGCCGGGACGCGGGGGAGGCATCCCGGCCGGCGCGGCTCCTGGCGGGCGCGCTCGCGCAGCTGCATCGGCCCGCTCCGGCCGAGCACCCGCGCAGCCCGTATCGCGGGGTGCCGCTGGCCTCCCGGCCGGGCCGCACCGAGTCCGACCTCGCCGCCCTGCGCGAGCGGCCGCAGCCCGAGGGCCTCGGGGCGGAGCAGCTCGCCCGGGTCGAGGAGATCCTGCGCCGCGGTCTCGACGCCGCCCCCTGGCGCGGGCCGGACCTCCTCCTGCACGGCGACCCGCATCCGGCGAACCTGGTGATGCTCCGGGACGGCCGGCTGGGGATGATCGACTGGGGGGACACGAGCGCCGGAGACCCCGCGAGCGACCTCGCCCAGCTGTTCCTGCTGGATCCCGGCGGCGACGGACTGGCCGCCTACCTCGACGCGGTGCGGGGCGGGCGCGCCGGCAGCGCCGCGGTGCTCGCGGACGTCGCCGCCCTCGAGGCGCGCTCGCGCGCCTGGGCCGTGCGCTTCGCCGTCATGATCCTCGCCCACGCGCTGCGCGGGGAGGCGGACGCGCAGGCACCGCTCGCGCAGTGCGCGCGGAACCTGCTGCTCGCCTGGTCCGTCTGAGGTCCGACGGCCTCAGCACTTCCCGATCGCGGTGCGGGCGGTGACGAAGGCCTGCACCGCGGTCTCGACATCGTCCTCGCTGTGCGCGGCGGAGAGCTGGACGCGGATGCGTGCCCTGTCCTTCGGCACCACCGGGTAGGAGAAGGCGGTCACGTAGACGCCCTGGGCGAGCATCGCATCGGCCATCTGGGCGGCCCGGCGGGCATCGCCGAACATGACCGGGACGATGGCGTGCTCCCCGGGCAGCAGCTCGAAGCCCTCCTCGGCCATGCGGGTGCGGAACTGCGCGGCGTTGCGCATCAGGCGGGCCCGCAGCTCGCGGCTGCCCGCCACCAGCTCGAGGGCCTTCAGCGTCGCCGCCACGATCGACGGGGCCAGCGAGTTGGAGAACAGGTAGGGGCGGGCCCGCTGGCGCAGCAGCTCGATGATCTCGCCGCGCCCGGAGACGTAGCCGCCGCTGGCCCCGCCGAGCGCCTTGCCGAAGGTGCCCGTGTACAGGTCCACCCGGTCCGAGACGCCGAAGTGCTCGGGGGTGCCGGCGCCGTGCTCGCCCAGGAAGCCCACCGCATGGGAGTCGTCCACCAGCACCAGCGCCCCGAACTCGTCGGCGAGGTCGCAGATCCCCGGCAGCGGGGCGAGGTACCCGTCCATGGAGAACACGCCGTCGGTGACGATGATCGTGCGCCGGGCCCCGGCGCCGTCGTTCAGCTCCCGGGTCTGCTCGAGCCGGGCGCGCAGATCGTCGAGGTCGGCGTTGCGGTAGCGCAGCCGCGCCGCCTTGGACAGGCGGATCCCGTCGATCAGCGAGGCGTGGTTCAGCTCGTCGGAGATGATCGCGTCCTGCGCGCCGAACAGCGACTCGAACACCCCGCCGTTCGCGTCGAAGCAGGAGGAGAACAGGATCGTCCCCTCCGTGCCGAGGAAGCGGCTCACGGCGCGCTCCAGCTGGAGGTGCAGGTCCTGGGTGCCGCAGATGAACCGCACCGAGGCCATCCCGAACCCCCGCTCGTACAGGGCGTCCTTGGCGGCGGCGATGATCGCGGGATGATCGGCCAGGCCCAGGTAGTTGTTGGCGCAGAAGTTCAGCACCCGGGCGGTCCCACCGCCGGGGCCTGCGGTGGCCACGTGCGCCGACTGCGGGGTGAGGATCGCCCGCTCGTGCTTGTACGTGCCGGCTTCGCGGATCTCGTCGAGCTCGAGGCGCAGCTGGTCCTTCATTGCGGTGTATGCCATGGGGGTCTCCTCGGGTCCGGGGCGGGGTCGGGGCGGGGGCGGTCAGTCCAGGGTGGTCCAGTCCAGCACGACCTTGCCGGCCGCGCCGGAGCGCGCGATCTCGTAGCCGCGCTCCCAGTCCTGCGCGGGCAGGACGTCGGTCACGGTCGCGAGGATCGTCTCGCGCAGGGGACGGGAGGTGGTGAGCATCGCGGACATGACGTTCCAGGTCTCGAACATCTCGCGGCCGTAGATGCCCTGCAGGGTGAGCATGCGGGTGACCACGGCGGTCCAGTCGATCTCGAACTGCCGCGAGGGCAGCCCCAGCAGGGCGATCCTCCCGCCGTGGTTCATGTTCTCGATCATCTCCTGGAGGGCCGCCGCCTGTCCGGAGATCTCCATCCCCACGTCGAAGCCCTCGCGCATGCCCAGCTCCTCCTGGGCATGGCGCACACGGGTGCGCGAGACGTCCACGATGACGTCCGCCCCGGCACGGCGCGCCATCTCCAGGCGGTGGGCGGCGACATCGGTGACGGTGATGTAGCGGGCACCGGCGTGGCGCGCGACAGCCACGGCCATCTGGCCGATCGGCCCCGCGCCGGTGATCAGCACGTCCTCGCCCACGAGCGGGAACTTCAGGGCCGTGTGCACGGCATTGCCGAGGGGGTCGAAGACCGCGCCCAGCTCCGGCACGATCACCTCCTCGCCGCCGTCGTGCTCATGGACCCACACGTTGAAATGGGGGATCGTCACGTACTGGGCGAAGGCGCCGTCGCGCTGGACCCCGACCGAACGCACCCGGATGCACATCTGCTTGCGGCCGGCACGGCAGTTGCGGCAGGTGCCGCAGACGACATGCCCCTCGCCGGAGACGCGGTCGCCGATGCGCACGTCGTGGACGTCCGCGCCGACCTCCACGACCTCGCCGTAGAACTCGTGGCCGGGGGTGAAGGGCACGGTGTCGCACATCGCCCGGGCGGAGGCGTCCCAGGCAAGGATGTGCAGGTCCGTCCCGCAGATCCCGGTGCGCATCACCCGCACCGTGACGTCGAAGGGCCCGCAGCCGGGCAGGGGGACCTCGGCGAGCTCGAGTCCCGGCCCGGGGCCGGTCTTGCGGAGGGCGATCATGGTGCGTCCCGTCGCGGCGCCCGGGGTGCTGGGCGTCGTGAGGGCGTGCGCGCCGTCGGTTCTCGACATGGGCGGGCTCATCTCCAGGGGTGGTGTCTCCAGTGACGACCCGAGCTTACTGGCTGCGCACAGCTGCGCAGTGCAGCCCCCGCCCGTCACCTCCACGCAGCGGGCTGGGCGCCTCGACGGGCGTCGATGCGGCCGGCGGGCCACAGCGTCCGACGCCCGTCCCATCCGTTCTCCCGCAGCGCCTCGTCGATCCGCCGGACCGCCCGACGGCAGCGGACCTCGAGGTCCGCATCGCAGATCATCAGCTCGACCCATCCGTTCCGGCGCAGCGCATCGGAGCCGCGCAGCCGCTGCTGGTGCTGATGGGGCGTCTCCTCCTCCGCCTCGGTCGGCACGTGCTGCGCGGCCACGGCGTACCGGTCCCACCGCAGGTGGCGAGCGGCGAGCGCCGTCCCGTCCGCTCCGTGGATCGTCATGTTCAGGGCGGGCTCCGGCAGTCGGGCTCGCTCGAGCGCCAGCCGCAGCAGCGTCTGTTCCGTGGAGCCGGCACCGATCCGTACGTGGGAGAGCGCCTCGCCGGCGGCCACGGAGCCCGGCCGGGGCCCCGTGGCCTGGAGGATGGCTCCGAGGTCGCGCATCGTCCTCCGCGCCCCTTCCCGGCGGGCCGGTGCCCGCCGCACCAGAAAGTCCCCGATCACGACGAGTGCGTCCAGATCGAGGACCGAGGCGAGGTCCAGGAAGGTGCGCTCGGGTGAGGTCGCCACCACGCCATCGACCTCGGTCCGATGCTGCGGGGGAACATCGCTGCGCCGTGCACGAATTCCCTGACGCCGGAGCGGCGCCCCCAGCATGGGGATGCACATCTCCAGCGGAGTCTCGATGGTCCACGAGTCCAGTCCGAGCCCCGGGGGCAGCGGCATGCGGTGCAGGCGCGCCGCGGACAGCCCGGCAACGACGGCATCGGGCAGATCCGCCTGCAGCGCGATCGCGATATCGACCTCGCCGGTCGTCTCACCGCGGACCCGATGCAGTCCGCGACCGATGGACTCCACCGCAGAACTCTGCAGCCGCTTCGCAGTCACCCCGAGGCGCAGCGCCTGACGGGTCGTGAATGCCGCGGCTATCAGCTGAGGAGGGAGCGGGGCTGGGGGCCTGGCCATGCCCCCAGCAGACCACGCCCCTCCCCACGCTCCCGCGGACCATCCACATCGCGCAGGTCGGGAGCTCGCCATCGGTGCTGTCCACGACCAGGTTCGTCGCGTGCCCCTCTCGCGGTCGGCCGGTCCACCCGCCGGCGTCCAGCTTGTGCCTCCAGCGGGACCGTGCCGGGGCCTGCTGGCCGAGGCGATGGGTTCCTGCGCGCTTCGGATCACTGATCGATTTCATCCCTCATCCCGCAGTTTTGAGGGGTGTGATCGATCAGCCATCCCCAGGCTCTCGACACCGACATCCCCAGGAAGGCTCGCGGCGCCGAGAATCCCTCGCTGGCTCGCAGGACCGCCATCTCCCAGCAGGTTGTCGTTCCAATTCCCCGGAACAGATCTCCCGCGTCGCCGGAGCCCACCATTCGGGTGCGAGGTTCCCGCACCTCGGGCTCCGGTCTGCGCATCGCGCGGGCGGCGCCCGGATATCGGGAGGCGCGGCTCTGCGCCGGGGATCTAGAGTGGTGCACCATGACCGAGCGCCCCGCCACCCCGACGACCCCGGGGGTCGACGCCCCCGTGATCACCTATCCGGCGGACCTCCCGGTCTCCCAGCGCAGGGACGACATCCAGGCGGCGATCCGCGAGCACCAGGTCGTCGTGATCGCCGGCGCCACGGGCTCGGGCAAGACGACCCAGATCCCGAAGATGCTGCTCGAGCTGGGCTACGGCACGCGCGGGAAGCTCATCGGCCACACCCAGCCCCGTCGCATCGCCGCCCGCTCGGTGGCGCAGCGCATCGCCTCGGAGCTGGGGGAGAAGCTCGGCGAGGGCACGGTCGGGTACCAGGTCCGCTTCACCCGCGAGGTCGCCCGCGGCGCCCGCCTGAAGCTCATGACCGACGGCATCCTCATGGCGGAGATCGCCCATGACCGCCTGCTGAAGCGGTACGACGCGATCATCATCGACGAGGCCCACGAGCGCTCGCTCACCATCGACGTGATCCTCGGCTACCTGCGGCAGATCCTGCCCGAGCGTCCCGACCTGAAGATCATCGTCACCTCCGCGACCATCGACCCGGAGCGGTTCGCCGAGCACTTCGCCGAGCGACGTCCCTCGGGGGAGACCCGTCCCGCCCCGATCGTCGAGGTCTCCGGGCGGACCTATCCCGTCGAGATCCGGTACCGGCCGCTGGTGCTCGAGCCCGAGCTGGAGGACGACGACGAGCTCGAGGACGTCCACTCCGTCGAGCGCGACCTCGGCCAGGCGATCACGGACGCGGTGGACGAGCTGGTGGCCGAGGGGCCCGGCGACATCCTCGTGTTCCTCCCGGGCGAGCGGGAGATCCGGGAGATCCAGGAGACCCTCCAGGCCCATCTGACCCGGCCGGGGCGCAGCGGCCGCGGACGGCTGCCGATGGAGGTCCTGCCCCTGTTCGGGCGGCTCTCCGCCGCCGACCAGCAGCGGATCTTCACCCCGCGCGCGCAGGGCACCTCCCGCCGCATCGTGCTGGCGACCAACGTCGCCGAGACGTCGCTGACCGTCCCCGGCATCACCTACGTCGTCGACTCCGGGCTCGCACGCATCTCGCGCTACTCCCAGCGCACCAAGGTCCAGCGTCTTCCCATCGAGCCGATCTCGCAGGCCAGCGCCAACCAGCGCTCGGGCCGATCGGGCCGCACCGCCCCCGGCGTGGCGATCCGCCTGTACTCGCAGGAGGACTTCGAGACCCGCCCCGAGTACACCGAGCCGGAGATCCTGCGCACCTCCCTGGCCTCCGTCGTGCTGCTCATGACCAGCCTCGGCCTGGGGGACGTGGAATCCTTCCCCTTCGTCGAGCCGCCGGCCTCGCGGGCCGTCACCGACGGCGTGCGCCTGCTCGAGGAGCTGCGCGCCATCGAGCCGGCGCCCGAGGCCCCCGGCGGGCGCCGCCTGACCGACATCGGCCGCCGCCTCGCCCGCTTCCCGCTGGACCCGCGCCTGGCGCGCATGCTCATCGAGGCGGACCGCCTCGGCGCGCTGCGCGAGGTGCTCATCATCGTCGCCGGGCTGTCGATCCAGGACCCGCGCGAGCGGCCGCTGGGCCAGGAGCAGCAGGCCCGCGAGAAGCACAAGCGCTTCGAGGACGAGACCAGCGACTTCCTGTCCTACCTCAACCTCTGGAACCATCTCGAGGAGCGCCGCCGGGAGCTGTCCGGCTCCGCCTTCCGCCGCGAGGTCCGTGCCGATCACCTGCACTACCTGCGGATCCGCGAATGGTGGGACCTGCACCAGCAGCTGCGGGAGATGGCCAAGGACGCCGAGCTGCACACCAGCTCGAACGATGCGAGCTCCCTGGCGATCCATCAGTCGCTGCTGGCGGGGCTGCTCAGCCACATCGGCCTCTACCAGGAGCGCCATCGCGAGTACGACGGCGCCCGCGGAGCCCGGTTCGCGCTGTGGCCCGGCTCTGCGCTCGCCAAGAAGCGTCCCGACCTGGTGATGGTCTCCGAGCTGGTGGAGACCAGCCGGCTGTGGGGGCGCACCGCCGCGAAGATCGACGCCGAATGGGTCGAGGAGATCGGCGCGCATGTGGTGCGCCGCTCGTACTCCGCCCCGCACTGGTCCTCGAAGCGTGCCAGCGCCATGGCCCACGAGAAGGTCACCCTCTACGGCGTGCAGATCGTCGCGGACCGCGTGACCAGCTACGGGAAGGTCGATCCGGAGCTCTCCCGGGACATCTTCATCCAGAACGCCCTGGTCGAGGGCGACTGGACGACCCGGCACCATTTCTTCCGCGACAACCGGGCGCTGATCGCCCGGCTCGAGGAGCTCGAGGCCAAGACCCGCCGCCGCGACCTGCTGATCAGCGACGAGCAGCTGTTCCGCTTCTACGACGCCCGGATCCCCGCCACGGTGCTCTCGGGCCGCCACTTCGACGCGTGGTGGAAGAAGCAGCGCCACGAGACCCCGGACCTGCTGACCCTCACCGAGCAGGACCTGCTGGACCCGGATGCGGATCTCGCCGGCGTGGCCCGGGACTTCCCCGACACCTGGGTGCAGGGCGACCTGACCCTGCCGCTGCGCTACTCCTTCGGGGAGGTCGGGGCGCAGGGCAGCGACGGCGTCACCGCGACGATCCCGCTCGCGGTGCTCAACCGCGTCGA
The DNA here is from genome assembly GCF_000576425.1 of Brachybacterium phenoliresistens. Taxonomy (GTDB): domain Bacteria; phylum Actinomycetota; class Actinomycetes; order Actinomycetales; family Dermabacteraceae; genus Brachybacterium; species Brachybacterium phenoliresistens. Next base: position 160,085 of record NZ_KK069996.1, read on the forward strand.
GGAGCGCGGCTTCGACTGGCTGGTCCCGGGGATGCGCGAGGAGCTGGTCACCGAGCTGATCCGCTCCCTGCCCAAGGCGATCCGCCGCCACCTGGTGCCCGCGCCCGAGCGCGCCAAGGCGGTCGCCGCCACCCTGCACGAGGACGACCCCGATGCGGGGGAGCCCTTCGTCGAGGCGGTCGCCGACGAGCTGGTCGCCCTGCCGGGCGTGCCGCAGGACCTGCCCCTGTACGGCAGGGAGTTCGACCTGTCCCGCCTGCCCGCGCACCTGCGCATGCACTTCCGCGTGGTGGACTCCCGCGGCAAGGAGATCGGCACCGGCGATGACCTCGCCGCCCTGAAGAAGCGCCTCGCCCAGCGTGTGCGCACCTCCGTCTCCCAGGCGGGCGACGACCTCGCCCGCACGGCGCTGGACGCCTTCCCGGCCGACGGCGTCCCGGCGGTGCACCGCTCGAGCGTGGGCGGGATGACGGTGACCGGCTATCCGGCGCTGGTGGCCCGGCGCGGCGCGGACGGCCGCGTGGACCGCGTGGACCTGCAGGTCCTCGCGAGCGCCGAGGAGCAGGCGCTGAAGCATCGCGACGGCGTGATCGCACTCATCGACCGGGAGCTGCACCCGGACCTCGGGGAGGTGCTGGGCGCCCTGCCCAACCCGACGAAGCTCGCCGTGGCGTCCTCGCCCTACCCCTCGACCCCGGCGCTGCTGGCCGATGCCTCCCGCGCGGCCGTCGACGCCCTGCTGGGCCAGGAGCCGATCCGCGACCGCGCCGCCTTCGACGCGGCGCTCGCCCGGATCCGCGCCGAGCACACCGACCTCGCCGCGGAGACGGTGCGCCGCGCGGCCGCGGCGCTCGCGGCCAACGCGCGGCTGCAGCGGTCCGTCTCCCGGGTGTCCTCCCTCGCCCTGCTGGACCGCCTCACCCAGATCCGCGCCCATGCCGAGGCGCTGCTGGGGGACGGGTTCATCTCCCGCACCGGCACCGAGCGGATCGGGGACCTGGAGCGCTACCTGCGGGCCGACGAGATCCGGCTGGAGAAGATGCAGGACAACCCGCGCCGCGACGAGCAGCTCGCCTGGCAGGTCGCCGACCTCGAGCAGCTGTGGGCCCGCACCCGCGAGAAGCTGTCCCCGGCGCGCCGGGCCGAGCCCGACGCCCGGGAGATCCCCTGGCTTCTCGAGGAGCTGCGGGTGAGCCTGTTCGCGCAGACCCTGGGCACGCGCCGGACCGTCTCCGACACCCGGATCCGCAAGGCGATCGCCGCGCTCTGACGGCGCGCTCCGACGGGTCGGCATCCGGTGCGCCGTCGGGGTCCGGGACGGCCCGCCGGGCCGCTACCATCGGGACATGTCACCGACGCCATCTGTGAGCTACTCCATCACCATTCGCCTCGAGTTCGCCGCCCGCTCGGCCGCGGTCAGCGACATCACCGGAAGGATCGAGGAGCACGGCGCCTCGGTCACCGCGCTGGACGTCTCCGCCTCGGGGCCCGAGCGCATGCGGGCGGACATCACCGTCCTCACCGCCGGCCACGACCATGCCATGGAGGTCGTGGACTCCCTCAAGGAGCTCGACGGGGTCGAGCTGGGCAAGGTCTCCGACCGCACCTTCCTCGCCCACCTCGGCGGCAAGCTCACCGTCGAGTCGAAGGTCCCGATCCGCCACCGCGACGACCTCTCGATGGTCTACACCCCCGGCGTGGCGCGCGTGGTCAAGGCCATCGCCGAGCACCCGGAGGACGCCCGGCGCCTGACCATCAAGCGCAACACGGTCGCGGTCGTCACCGACGGCTCCGCGATCCTGGGCCTGGGGGATCTGGGCCCGCTGGCCGCGATGCCCGTGATGGAGGGCAAGGCCGCGCTGTTCAAGCGCTTCGCGGGCATCGACGCCTTCCCCATCTGCCTGGACGCGCACACGGTGGACGAGATCGTCGCCCACGTGAAGGCGATCGCCCCCGTGTTCGCCGGGATCAACCTCGAGGACATCTCCGCGCCGCGCTGCTTCGAGATCGAGGACCGTCTGCGCTCCGAGCTGGACATCCCCGTGTTCCACGACGACCAGCACGGCACCGCGATCGTGGTGGTGGCCGCGCTGCGCAACGCCCTGCGCGTGGTGTCCAAGGACATCGAGTCGGCGCGCATCGTGCTCTCGGGGGCGGGCGCCGCAGGCACCGCGATCCTGCGCCTGCTGCGGGCCGCCGGGGCGCGCGACGTCGTCGTCACCGACATCCACGGGATCGTCCACGAGGACCGCGAGCAGCTCGACGGCCGCCTGCCGTGGATCGCGGAGGTCACCAACCGCCGCGGCCTCACCGGCACGCTGCAGGACGCGATCGCGGGGGCCGATGTGTTCATCGGCGTCAGCGCCGGCAACATCCTCACCGCGGAGGACGTCGCCACCATGGCCGAGCGGTCGGTCGTCTTCGCGATGGCGAACCCGACCCCGGAGATCGACCCGATCGAGGCGTCCAAGCACGCCGAGGTGGTGGCGACCGGCCGCAGCGACTTCGCCAACCAGATCAACAACGTGCTCGCCTTCCCCGGCGTCTTCCGCGGCCTGCTGGACGCGCATGCGACCGACGTCAGCGACCGCATGCTGCTGGCCGCCGCCGAGGCGCTGGCCGACGTGGTCCACCCCGACGAGCTGAACCCGACGTACATCGTCCCCAGCGTCTTCCACGAGGGCGTGACGAAGGCGGTCGCCACCGCCGTCGAGCAGGTGGCCCGCGAGGAGGCCGGCACGGTGGACACGATCACCGGCACCATGAAGGCGGTCTACGCCGACGAGATCACCCTCGAGGGCTGATCGCCGCCGGGCGCCGGGCCGCGGCCCGGCGCTCGAGCCACCACAGCAGCACGCCCAGCGCGATCCCGACGACATCGGCCATCACGTCGTCGGGATCGCCGCTGCGCAGAGGAGCGAGCAGCGCCTGCACGACCTCGATGAGCACGGCATGGCCGAGGGCGGCCACCACCACCCAGCCCATCGGGAAGCGGCGCCGCGGCGCGAGCACGCGGCCGGCCGCCCACACCGTCAGCGCGAACACCCCGATGTGCACGAGCTTGTCGGTCCCCGGCAGGGCATCGCCGCCGCCGGGGAGGTCCGGGACGCGCGGCAGGTAGAAGCCGATGTTCGCCACCAGGGCGAGGGCGAGGACGGCCAGTCGGGCGGGCGTGGGCTGCGGGCGCATGCCCTGATGGTACGGAGGTCGAGGCGCTAGGCTCGGTCCATCCGTCCCGACCGCGACAGCGAGGAGCCTGCGATGGCGTCGACCTCCGATCCCGACCGTCTCGACCCCTACCGCGCCGACCCCGGGGCCGCCCCCGGCTCGACCGCCGTGCTGGACCGGCAGGTCGCCGAGAAGGAGGCGACCACCGACGACGGCGACCACGACCGGTTCGCCCACTACGTGCGCAAGGACCGCATCACCCAGGCGGCCCTGGACGGCACGCCGGTGATCGCCCTGTGCGGCAAGGTGTGGGTCCCCGGGCGCGACCCCAAGAAGTACCCCGTCTGCCCGCAGTGCAAGGAGATCTACGACGGCATCCGCGAGCCGAACGACGGCGAGGGCGGCGGCTCCGGCAGCGGCTCCGGCGGTTCCGGCCGCGGCGGGTTCCGCGGTCTGTTCGGCGGGCGCCGCTGACCCGCGCGGCCCTGCCGCCGAGGTCTCCGGCGCGTCCGCACGCGCGGCCGGTGGGCGCCCTGCCCGTCGGCCGCGAGCGCGCCAGAATCCTCACAGTTCCCGCCCCGCGATCCCGGGCATGCCGGTCCTCCGGAGGTCCGGGGGCGGCGGTACTGTGGGGCACGCCGTGAACAACCAGCCGACTCTCGCCTCCGCCCATCAGGACCCGCGCCGCCCCTCGCCGGCGGCCGCGCAGTCCCTCCCTCCCGCATACCCGCGCCGCGCCCCCTGGGGCACCGCGACCAAGCTGCGCGCCTGGCAGGCCGAGGCCATGGACCTCTACCAGCGCACCGACCCGCGCGACTTCCTCGCGGTCGCGACGCCCGGCGCCGGCAAGACGACCTTCGCGCTGCAGATCGCCGCGGGCCTGCTCTCCGAGGGCATCGTCCGCCGCGTCACGGTGGTCGCCCCCACGGAGCATCTCAAGTCGCAGTGGGCCGATTCCGCCGCCCGCGTCGGCATCTCGCTGGACCCGAACTTCTCCAACGCCCAGGGCCGCCACGGCGCCGGCTACCAGGGCGTGGCGATCACCTACGCCCAGGTCGGCATGAACCCGGGCCTGCACCGCGCCCGCACCGAGGCGGAGCCCACCCTCGTCATCCTCGACGAGATCCACCACGCCGGCGACGCCCTCACCTGGGGCGACGGCGTGCGGGAGGCCTTCGAGCCGGCGCGGCGCCGGCTGGCGCTGACCGGTACGCCGTTCCGCTCCGACGACTCGCAGATCCCCTTCGTCACCTACGAGGAGGACGGCGAGGGATTCCTCCGCTCGAAGGCGGACTACACCTACGGCTACAGCGAGGCGCTGCGCGACCACGTCGTGCGCCCGGTGCTGTTCATGACCTACTCGGGGCGCATGCACTGGCGCACCAAGACGGGCGACGAGGTCTCCGCCCAGCTCGGCGCGCTGGAGACGAAGGACATCACCCAGCAGGCCTGGCGCACCGCCCTGGACCCGGAGGGCGAGTGGATCCAGGCGGTGCTCGCCGCCGCGGACCGGCGCCTGTCGGAGGTGCGCCGCCACGTCCCCGATGCCGGCGGTCTGGTCATCGCGACCGATCAGAAGGCCGCGCGCGCCTACGCGGCGACGCTCCAGGAGCTCACGGGCCGGCCCGCCACCGTGGTCCTGTCCGACGACGCCGGCGCCGGCCGGCGCATCGAGGAGTTCTCCCAGAGCGAGGACCGCTGGATGGTCGCCGTGCGCATGGTGTCCGAGGGGGTGGACGTGCCGCGCCTGGCCGTGGGCGTCTACGCCACCTCCACCGCGACGCCCATGTTCTTCGCGCAGGCCGTGGGGCGCTTCGTGCGCTCCCGGACCCGCGGCGAGACGGCGAGCGTGTTCCTGCCCAGCGTCCCCGTGCTGATGGCCCTGGCGGCGGAGATGGAGGCCCAGCGCGACCACGTGCTGGACCTGCGCCCCGACACCGGAAGCGAGGAGACGGGGCTGGACGACCAGCTCCTGGAGGCGGCCAACCGGGAGGAGCGCGCCAGCGAGGACCAGCTGGCCTTCTCCTTCGAGGCGCTCGAGTCGGAGGCCTCCTTCGACCGCGTCCTCTTCGACGGCGGCGAGTACGGCGCCGGGGGAGTGGTCGGCAGCGAGGACGAGCAGGAGTTCCTGGGCATCCCGGGCCTGCTGGACGCCGAGCAGATGCGCACCGTCCTCCAGCAGCGCCAGGCGGATCAGCAGGCCCGCCGCGGCGGCGGCCCCGCCCCCGCGGCCCAGGAGGCTCCGGCGGTGGTCGACCACCGCCGGCTCATGGAGCTGCGCAAGGAGCTGTCCTCGCTGGTGGGGGCCTGGTCGCGCAGATCGGGCATCCCGCACGGCCAGATCCATGCCACGCTGCGCACCCGCTCGGGCGGGCCGGCGGTCGCCCAGGCGAGCGCCGAGCAGATCCAGGTCCGCATCGACACCGTCCGCGGCTGGTTCGTCGGCCGCTCCTGAGCGCCGCCGCGCCCGATCGGCGCCCGCTCCGGAGTCAGTCCAGCACGGCGGCGGCCAGGAGCCCGTCGGTGATGGTGGGGATCGCGAGATGGCCGTCCGGGCCGTCCTCGGCGGTCAGGCCCAGCTCCGCGAGCGATGCCTCGTGGCGGGCCCGCGCCCGGGCGACCTGCTCGGCGGGGGTGGGCGTCTCGACGGGCTCGCCGTCGACGATGAGCGGCACCTGCAGCTCGCGGACGGTGGCCTCCGTCCACAGCGGCGACGCCTCGCGGCGGTCCAGCTCGTCCATGAGCTCGCGTTCGAACTCGTAGATCTCCGCGGCCGAGGGGAGCACCAGCTCGGCCCGCGCGGTGCCGGCCGCGCCCAGGCGGAAGGCGCGCTTGGCCCCGCCCAGGGTGGACTTGTTCTCCGACCGCTTGCCGACGGGGTGCATGAGGCCATCGGCCCCCTCCCGCTCGACGAGCTTGTAGACGAATCCCGGCGCGGGGTGCCCGCCGCCGGTGACCAGGCGGGTGCCGATGCCGAAGGAGTCCACCGGCACCCCGGCCAGCGCCTCGACGCGGTACTCGTCCAGGTCGCTGGTGGCGGTGATCTTCGTGCCGGTCGCGCCGAGGGAGTCCAGCTGCGCCCGCAGCGCGCGGGACTGCTCGGCGAGGTCGCCGGAGTCCAGGCGCACCGCGCCGAGCTCGGGCCCGGCGATGTCCACGGCGGTGCGGACGGCCTCGGCGACGTCATAGGTGTCCACGAGCACGGTCGTGCCCGCCCCCTGCGCGGTGATCTGCGCGGTGAAGGCCTCGCGCTCCTGGTCGAACAGGAGGGTGAAGGCATGCGCCGCCGTGCCGCGGACGGGGATGCCGTACCGCTGCCCGGCGGCGAGGTTCGACGTGGCCGCGAAGCCGACGATCGCCGCGGCGCGGGCGGCGGCGACCGCCGCCTCCTCGTGCACGCGCCGACCGCCCATCTCGATGCAGGGCCGCCCGCGGGCCGCCGTGACCATGCGCGAGCCGACCGAGGCGACCGAGCTGTCGTGGTTGATGATCGACAGGATCACCGTCTCCAGCAGCACCGCCTCGGCGAAGGTGCCCTCCACCCGCAGCACGGGAGAGGTGGGGAAGAACAGCTCGCCCTCCTCGTACCCGAGCACCGTCCCGCCGAAGCGGTAGTCCGCGAGGAAGGCGAGGGTGTCCTCGTCCAGCACGTCCAGGGAGCGCAGGTAGGCGATGTCCTCCGCGTCGAAGCGGAAGTCGGCGATCGCCTCGAGCACGCGCCCGGTGCCCGCGAGCACTCCGTAGCGCCGCCCCGCGGGCAGGGACCGCACGAAGACCTCGAACACGCAGCGGCGATCGGCGATCCCGGCCTGGCGCGCGGCGCGCAGCATGGTCAGCTCGTACAGATCCGTCATCAGTGAGGATGTCACGGGTCAACGGTACTGGGTGCGGGGCCGCGCGCCGTCTCCCCGCGCTGCCGCGCGCGACCGTAGAATCGATGCGATCCCGGCGACCGGCCGGATCAGGAGGACGGAGCTGAGCATGTCGGAGCACGGGACGACGCCGCGCAGCGAGGGCCCCTCGCTGCTGCACGCCCCCTCGCCCGATTTCGCCCCGTCCCTCGCGCAGACCGAGGGCGCGCCCGAGCGCTCCCGCTCCACCGGGCTCCAGGAGCGGGAGGAGGCCGGCACCGCCCGCCCCTGGCGCACGGTGGTCTGGAACGACCCGATCAACCTCATGAGCTACGTCGTGTTCGTGCTGCAGCGCTACTTCGGGTACTCCCGCGAGCATGCCGACGTGCTCATGCGGCGCATCCACCACGAGGGCCGGGCGATCGTCTCCCAGGGATCGCGCGAGCGGGTCGAGTCCGATGTGCAGGCCATGCACTCCTTCGGTCTGCACGCCACCATGGAGCAGGAGGGCGAGGACTGATGGCGCATGCGTTCCGGCCCCGCGCGGACGGCAGCTTCGCCTGCCGTCTCGAGGGGGAGGAGAAGGCGGTCATCGTGCAGGTCGCGCAGGAGGTCTCCGACCTCGTCCGCCTCGACCTCGCGGTGACGGAGGACTCCCTGGCGGTGCGCCGCGCCGCCGCATCGGACGATCCCCTCGAGAGGCTCGAGGCGCAGTTCGCGACCCACGAGGCCCGCGAGCCCGGCGACCCGGCCGTGCGCCGCCTGTTCCCCGAGGCCTCCCCGGACGAGGCCCTCGCCGCCGAGTTCCGCCGCTTCGGGCAGCAGGACCTCGTGGCCATCAAGCTCGAGGACCTCGCGGCGCTGTGCGAGAGCATCGACCGCACCGGCCCGGGGACCACCGAGGTCTCGCTCACCGAGGACGAGGCGATGCACTGGCTGCGCGCCCTGACCACCCTGCGCACGGTCGTCGCCGACCGCCTCGGCGTGGAGCGGGACGGCGACTTCGAGACCGTCCGCATGCTCCAGCAGATCGGCGAGCGGGTCCCCGAGGCGGCCGAGGGCGAGGACGAGTCCTCCGAGACCGCCGGCGGGGACGTCATGATCGCGATCTACGAGCTGCTGAGCTGGCTGCAGGAGAGCCTGATCCGCGTGCTCGAGCCCTTCTGAGCGCTCCCGGCGCGTGTGATGTGCCCCGCAGTGAGCGCGGCATCACTGCCGACCAGGAAAGCTGTGCCTAACCTGGACCGGATGAACAACGCGCCCATCGGCATCTTCGACTCCGGCGTCGGCGGTCTGACCGTCGCGCGAGCGGTGCTCGACCAGCTGCCCCGCGAGGAGATCGTCTACATCGGCGACACCGCGCACACGCCCTACGGCCCCCGCCCGATCGCGCAGGTCCGCTCCCTCGCGCTCGACATCATGGACACCCTCGTCGAGCGGGGCGTGAAGATGCTGGTCATCGCCTGCAACACCGCCTCGTCGGCCGTGCTGCGCGATGCCCGCGAGCGCTATGACGTGCCGGTCGTCGAGGTCATCCAGCCGGCCGTGCGCCGCGCCGTCGCCGCCACCCGCAACCGTCGCGTCGGCGTCATCGGCACCCAGGCGACCATCGGCTCGCGCGCCTACGAGGACGCCTTCGCCGCCGCCCCGGACCTCACGATCACCTCCGCGGCCTGCCCGCGGTTCGTGGAGTTCGTCGAGCGCGGCGAGGTCGGCGGGGACGACATCGTCGAGATCGCCGAGGAGTACCTGGCCCCGGTGCGCGATGCCGGCGTCGACACCCTCGTGCTGGGCTGCACGCACTACCCGATGCTCACCGGCCCGATCAGCTACGTGATGGGCCCCGAGGTCACCCTCGTCTCCTCCGCCGAGGAGACCGCCCTGGACGTGTACCGCCAGCTGCGCCAGGCGGGCCTCGAGCGCACCGACGTCACCGCCCCGCGGCACGTCTTCGCCGAGACCGGCACCGAGCTGGGCGGGACCTCCACCTTCGGCCCGCTCTCCCGGCGCTTCCTGGGCCCGGCCGTGCCGATGACCGCGACGCTCCCGGCGGTGACGGTATGAGAGTCACCGTGATCGGCTGCTCGGGCAGCTTCGCCGGCCCGGAGGGCGCCGCCTCCAGCTACCTCATCGAGCACGAGGACGCCGCCGGGCGCACCTGGCGGGTCCTCCTGGATCTGGGCAGCGGCGCCTTCGGCCCTCTGCAGAAGGTGCTCGACCCGGCCTCCTTGGACGCCGTGGTCATCTCCCACCTGCATCCCGACCACTACCTCGACCTCACCGGCCTCGAGGTGTTCTGGGCCTATAACGAGCGGTGCGACCTGCCGCAGCTGCCGCTGTACGCCCCGGCGGACCTCCCCGCCAAGCTGCGCGCCATCCAGGGCCGCAGCTGCGACGTGCCCGACGGCGTGCAGGCCGTGCCCTTCGCCCATCGGACGCTGGTGGACGGCGAGCCGTTCAGCATCGGCCCCATCACCTTCGCCCCGCGCCCCGTGATCCACCCGGTGGAGACCTACGGCTTCCGCATCACCGCCGACGACGAGGTCCTCGTGTACTCCGGCGACTGCGACGAGTGCGCCACCCTGGACGAGCTGGCCGAGGGCTGCGACCTGTTCCTCTGCGAGGCCGGGTACATCGAGGGCCGCGACGACCGCTTCACGGGCATCCATCTCACCGGTCGCCGCGCCGGGCTCACCGCGGATCGCGCCGGGGCCCGCCGCTTGGTGCTCACCCACATCCCCGCCTGGACCAATCCGGCCGTCCCGCTGGCCGAGGCCCGCGCCGTCTACCCCGGGCCGATCGAGCTGGCAGCGCCGATGGCTATCCTCGAGGTGGCCGCGCAGCGCCAGCTGCAGTAGGCCGGCTGCAGCAAGCAGGACACCCACCAGGAAGGCACCCGATGAGCGAGACCACCCCGCAGACCACCGGCGACCGCGTCGACGGACGCACCCCCGACCAGCTGCGCGAGGTGAGGATCACCCGCGGCTGGCTCGACCACGCCGAGGGCAGCGCGCTCATCGAGTTCGGCCGCACCCGCGTGCTGTGCGCCGCCTCCTTCACCGAGGGCGTGCCGCGCTGGAAGAAGGGGTCCGGCTCCGGCTGGGTCACCGCCGAGTACGCGATGCTCCCGCGCGCCACCGACTCCCGGTCCCCGCGCGAGAGCGTCAAGGGGAAGATCGGCGGGCGCACGCACGAGATCTCCCGCCTCATCGGCCGCTCCCTGCGTGCCGTCATCGACCTCGACGCCCTCGGCGAGAACACCATCCAGCTGGACTGCGACGTCCTCCAGGCCGACGGCGGCACCCGCACCGCCGCGATCACCGGCGCCTACGTCGCCCTCGCCGATGCGATCTCCTGGGGCCGGCGCCACACCTCGCTGTCCGCCACCGCGACGGTCCTCACCGATTCGGTGAGCGCCATCAGCGTCGGCATCGTCGACGGCCGGCCGCTGCTGGACCTCGAGTACCGCGAGGACGTCGCGGCCGACACCGACATGAACGTGGTCGTCACCGGCACCGGCGGCCTCGTCGAGGTGCAGGGCACCGCCGAGGGCGTCCCCTTCTCCCGCGCCGAGCTCACCACCCTGCTGGATCTCGCCGAGTCCGGCTGCGCCTCCCTCGCGCAGATCCAGCGGGACGTGCTCGCGGAGCAGCGGTGAGCGCGGCTCCCGCCGGGGCCCGCATCGTCCTGGCTTCCCACAACGCGAAGAAGCTGCGCGAGCTGCAGCGCATCCTCGCCCCGGCCGTCCCGGGCCTGGAGGCGGAGCAGATCGTCTCCGCCGCTGGCCTCGGCCTTCCCGATGTGGTCGAGGACGCCGTCAGCTTCGAGGGCAACGCCCTGAAGAAGGCGCGCTCCGCCGCCGCGGCCACGGGCCTGCTCGCGGTCGCCGACGACTCCGGCCTCGCGGTCGACGTGCTCGGCGGCGCCCCGGGGATCTTCTCCGCCCGCTGGTCGGGCCGTCACGGCGACGACGAGGCGAACAACGATCTCCTGCTCGCCCAGCTCTCCGATGTCCCGGACGAGCACCGCTCGGCGCGCTTCGTCTCCGTCGTCGCCGCGGTCCACCCGGACGGTCGCGAGCTGGTGTGCCGCGGGGAGATGCCCGGCACCCTGCTGCGTGCGCGGCGCGGCGAGGGCGGCTTCGGCTACGACCCCCTGTTCGTGCCCGATGATCAGCCCGGCGGCGGCTCCCTGACCGCTGCGGAGCTCTCCCCGGAGGACAAGGACGCGGTCTCGCACCGCGGCCGCGCCCTGCGAGAGCTCACGACGCGGCTGGGGGAGCTGCTCTCCTAGCGCTTCTGGCCGACCTGAGCTCCTGGCGTCCCCGAGAGGGGGTGTCAGGAGCTCTTGTCATGTCCGGCCTCCGGGTACCGTCCGCGGGGCTGCCGTCGTCGCTGATGCCGTCCGGGTCCCGCCACCCGTGTTTACGGGGGTCGAGGATGAATGATCTTCCGCGCTTCGCTGTGGCGGAACGTGTGCATCATGGACGTATTCCGAAGAACCGCATCGTCGCCCGATGACGTGGCTGGTCAGAGCGTATTCGGGGAGGTCTGCCGCGGTGGGGAGGAGAGGTGGGACGAAGTTCTCCACAATGGTCGTGATGGCCTTCCATCGACCGGCGTACGGGTGTAGGCTGGGTTTCGAACAGGCAATCGAAATCGGCGGCGACGGGGCCGCCGGAGAGTCTGGGGAGGGGGGCGGGGCGGCATGTCGCAGGATCAGATTCCGGGGATGCCCGATCGCCCCGCGCGTGCTCTGCCTGCGTCGGCTCCTGAGGCCGGGCGCTCAGCGCGCGCCGCGTCCTCGCCGGCCGCCTCTGCCCCTCGCGCGGCGGGTGCCGCAGCGGACGCCGGTGACGACGGGGAGGGTGCGGGACGGGGTTCCCGACTCCCGGGACCGGCGACGGTGGAGCAGTTCGTGGCGCGGGTGCCGTTGTCGCTCGCGCGGGGAGCGATCCGTCGGCCGGTGTCGCGGGAGGCTCTGCCGGGGCGAGCGGGGGTGGAGGAGGACCCGGTGCTGGCGGGGGTCGCCCGGACCCTGTGGGATCTCGAGGTCCAGGAAGGCCCTCTGCTGGCGCGGAAGTACTTCGCGCTGCATGCTCTGTCGGATCGGCCCGACGAGGCACCCGAGCCGGGCCTGGAGGGGGACTGCGGCAGTCTCATCGCGGCGGAGGCGCTGCGGGTCTCGGCTTCCCGCGGGGCGCGGGAGGTCGCAGATGGGTATACGGCGGTCGAGCACTTCCCGGGATGCCTGACGCGTCTGGAGGGGGAGGAATTCCCGGCCTTCTGGTTCCGGGAGATGATCCGGATGACGCGGACGCTGCGGCACGTCCTCCAGCAGGGCATCGATGAGGTCGTCGCCGGCTGGGACCTGCACTGCACCCCGAAGACCTTCTTCAAGAACCTCCGGGCCCTGGTGGCGTGGGCGGAGTCCCTGCAGGCGGCAGACGAGGCGCCGGTGCCGGTGGAGCGGGGTGTGCGGGTGCAGGAGGTCGGTGGGGGCATGTCGTGCATGACCCTGACCGGGCCGACGCCCGAGGTGTACTC
>NZ_KK069997.1 GCF_000576425.1 Brachybacterium phenoliresistens
CCGCGCCCGCCGCGCCCGCCGCGCCCGCGACCGGCGGTGCCCGGCGTCGCGGCCCCGCGGCGTCGGGCGCCGTCCGCGCGGTCCTTGGCACGGGCGGCCAGGCGCTCCTCCCGGCGCACGGACCGGCGACCGGCCCGGTTCAGGTCCGGGGGCCGCTGCGAGGGCGGGGTCGGCGAGGATCCGACGACGCCGTAGGGGCTGACCCACGTCACGAGGGTCCCGCCGGGCCGGTGCGGATCCGCGACCAGGCGGACGTCCCACTGCGCGGCGTCCTTGTCGTAGTTGCTGCCCGCGCACAGGCCCTGCCCGTTGGACAGGGACGTCTTCCCGCCCTGCGCGTGGGGATGGATGTGGTCCGCGTGCCGGGAGGCGGCATTGCAGTTCGGGCTGCGGCAGATCCCATCCCGGCTCAGGACCATCCTCCGCAGGTTCACCGGGAACGCGCGCGAGACCGAATCCATCGCGACCAGCTCGCCGCTCGCGGGATGGGTGTACAGGCGCCGATAGAACATGCGGAGGCGGTGCGCCTCGGCCCGGGCGTCCTCGTCCCCGTCCGCGAGGTCCCCCAGGGGCTGCCCCATCAGCACCGGCGTGAGCGCCCGCCCAGGGACCAGCCCGTATCCGGACAGCGACGCATGCTCCGTCCCGTCGTCGAGCTGCAGGAGGGCTCGATCGGTGATGGTGATCAGCAGCTCGATCCGCGGCCCCTTCGGCGTCGCGGCCGGCCGGTCCATGCGCGGCCGCCCTGAGGACGATGCGGCCCCCAGCAGATCAGGACCTCGCGCGGATCCCACCGGGCCGGGCGGATATGCCGGACGTCCCGGTGGTCGTGCGTCGGCTTCCCCGCCGAGATCGGAGCCTCCGCCGACATCGGCTCCCCCGCCGGAATCGGCTGCCTCAGCAGGATCGGAGTCCTCGCCGGTCTCTGCCTCGCCCTCGGCCGGGGCCGGAGGGTTCTCTGCGGGGCGGATCATCTCGCCGGTCCGCAGGTCGTACATCGGCTTCAGGTCCTCCTCGAAGAGCATGGTCCTCGCCGCGTACGGGGTCGGGTCGACCTCGACCGGGGGCTCTCGGGTCAGCGCGTCGCTGTAGTAGTTGGTGGCCTCGACGAGCATGTCCGGGCGCAGGGCGCCGAGCGGCACCCGGCTGCCTGCCGCGCGCGCGGACTCGGCCGCCGCCTGGACGACCGCCTCGATCTGTGCCGCGCCGAACGCCGGCAGCATCGCGACCAGCCGCGCCATCCCGTGCCGCTGCGGCGTGATCTTCAGGTACCGCCGCTTCGCGGCCCGCACCTCGCGGTCCCGCGAACGGGCCGGGTCCGTCCGCTTCTCCACGAGGTCGGCCACGACCTCGCGGACGGCCTTCTCCCCCAGCCCGTCGAGCCGAGCCACGTTCCGGGAGATCTCCGCGTCCACCGCCTCGCAGACCTCGCGCGGTTCATCACGCAGCTCCTGCGTGATCGCGAGGACCGTCGCCTCCGGCACCCGCGCGACGGCCTTCGCGGCGCGGAGCGAGGGCATCGACCGGGCGAGCCTCCGGGCACTGGACAGCGCGGCGGAGGCGATATGGCTGCTGCACCGCCGTGCTCCCGCGATGTTCGAGGTCACGCCGTCGTCGAGCCGCCGCCCCGCCTTGCCGGCGGCGGCGTTGACCGCACGGATCCGGGCCGCCGCCTCGAGCATCCAGGAGTCCTCGACCGATCCCAGGCGCGTGCGGGCCTGCGCGAGCATGGCCACCACCGCCAGCGCCTCGTCGGGCGTCCCGGCGGGAGCCTCGATCGCTGGATGCACGGTCGAGCGGGAGACCTCGGCGGAGGCCGCCGCCGCCTCGATGATCGACACCACCGCCCCCATCGCAGGGGTGCCCTCCAGCGGCGCGAGCGCCCTGCGGACCGCGTCGAGGGCGTCCTCCAGGCCCTGCGGAGCGTCAGCCCCCGCAGGCCCGCAGGAGACGGTCAGCCCGTCCCCGTCGATGTGCCCCCGTGCACCCTGTCCCATGCCGACTATTTTACGCCTCAGCTCGACCGAGAGGAAGCCTCCAGAGCGATTCTCGAGAAATTGTGGAAAAGACTGCGATGGGGAGGAGCAGCGGTGCTCGACATGGGGATACCGGGCAGTTGTGGGCGGCGCACCTCGTCTGTCGGCCCGCTGTGATAGGCGCTGACGACCAGTTCACGCCGCCTTCCTGCCTCGCGCGCCGCGCCCGCCTTTCCCGAGGACGCGCAGGGTCGGGAAACCGGGAGATGGACTCGCAAAACGTGCCTCCACCCCCCCATTTCCTGAATTCGCAGCACGCACGGACGAAGCGGACGGATTCCCGTGTCCGGCGATCCGACGCATTCTTCCTCCCTGCCTCGCCCTCCGGCTGTCGGTCCCCCTGTCTAGCCTCCCGAGCACAGACCGAAGGAGGGCACATGCATCACCGCACGCGCAGCACTCCCGCCCGCACGACCCTGCCCGCGTCCCCGCCGATCACGTCCCGCGCCTCGAGCCCGGGCCTGCTCGAGCGCGAGGAGATCCGCCGGGCGCTCCTGCGCTCCCGCCCTGAGCTGTCCGGGCGCATCTCGACCGGACCGAGCGGCTCGCTGACGATCCCGCGCCCCGGAGGTGCCTGCGTCGAGATCGGCCGCATGCGCCGGGCCGGGCGCGTGCGCTGGGTGGTGGTCGCCTCCGACGGGGACAGGCCCAGCGTCCTCGAGGTCGAGTCCGCCGCGCATGCGGCGGGCCTCGCGATCGCCGCGCTCAGCGCTCCGCGGGAGCGCCCGGCCCCTCCGGAGAGCCGGGCGCGACCGATGCGCCGGAGGCGATGAACCGGGGCAGCCACAGGCGCTCCCACTGCGTGATCTCCTGGACCATGTTCCCCTCGCGCCGCGGGACCCGGGCCGCGACCCGGTAGGCGGCGCCGTCGGCCTCCCGCTCCAGGTATCCGAGGTCGACCAGCTCGCGCCGCAGGAAGGCCACGTCCTCATGCACGGCCTCGAGCACCTCGCCGACCTGCGTCTCGTCGTAGACCTCGCCGGGGGCGAAGCGCGCGAGGATCTCGAGCATCACGGCGGTGCGGGCACGCCGACGTGCGGGCATGCCCAGCAGGCGGCCGTCGCGCAGGAACGGTCGGATCAGTCGGGCGTGCTCAGCGCGGGCGGCCGCCTCGCGGTCCGCGGGCCGCACCGCCTGCTCGGCGAGGAGCGCGGCGCGGGCGCTGGTGTAGTTCTCGCCGGTGCGGGCCATGCGGGCGCGCACGTGCTTCTTCAGGTCGCTGTCGCGGGTCATGTCGTTCCACCTCGGGCCACGAGCATCCCCAGCATGCGACGGCGGCCCGGCGCGGTCGGATCAGGACAACCTGCGATGCCGGGACCCGAGGATCCGCTCCCCTTCGCGCGGCCGTCAGGGCTGGGGCCTGCGGTGCGCTGGGCGGTGGGTCGCCGCCAGGGGCGAGACTCCCATGGCGGACGCAGGCCGGTCAAGCTCGATACGCTCCGGCCATGCCTCTCACGATCCGTGTCCTCGGGGCGGGCGTCGCCGGCCTCGCCGCGGCGGGCCTCCTCGCCCGCGACGGGGCGCATGTCACCCTCATCGACCGGGAGCCCCGCCGGACGGCGCTGGGCACCTCGCTCGGCCTGTTCGGTCCCGCCCAGCGCGCGCTCGCGCGGCTCGGGGTGCTCGAGGAGGTGCGGGCCGCATCGGCCGCTCCGCGCGAGGGCCATCTGCGCGCTCGCGACGGGACGGTGCTGGCCCGGGTCCCGGCCGGCGGTGCGCTGCTCGTGCCGCGGACGGACCTCACCCGGATCCTGCGCGCCGCACTGCCCGGCTCGGTGCGCCAGGAGACGCGCGAGGTCCGCGATGTGCGGCCCGAGCTCGCGGCCGCGGACCTTCTGGTGGGGGCCGACGGCGTCCATTCGCTGGTGCGGCGGTCGGGCTGGCCCGGCTCTGCGGCCCGCCGGCACGGCCAGACGGTGCTGCGCGGCACCACGGATGCCCCGCCGCCGGACATCTCGGAGACCTGGGGCGGGCCGTGGCTGTTCGGGATCACCCCGCTGGCCAGCGGCGGGACGAACTGGTTCGCCTCCGTGCCGGAGCATCGGTCGGCATCGGTCGCAGAATCCCTCGACCACCTGCGCGGCGTGGTCGGCGGGGCCCATGCGGCGATCGATGCCGTGCTCGAGGCGGCCTCGCCGGAGCGCACGGTGGTGCACGGCATCCTCACCAGCCCCGTGCTGCTGCCGATCCGCGACCACTCCGTGCTGATCGGGGACGCCGGCCACGCCATGGCGCCGAACCTCGGCCACGGCGCGAACACGGCGCTGGAGGACGCCGCCGCCCTCGCCGCCGCAGTCGCGCGGGCGGGGAGCGTCCGCGGGGCCCTGCGCATCTACGCGGCACGGCGCACGGTGCCCGATGCCGCGTGGCAGCTCGGATCGACCGCGATGATGCGCCTGGCCACGCTCGAGCGGGGTGCCCGCCTGCGCGACGGCCTGCTCAGGGCGCTGGCGCCGCGCTGAGGCCGGGCCCCGCTCTGCAAGGGCCCGCTCTGCCGGGGCCCGCGCTCAGAGGTCCCGCGAGGAGAGCACGCAGAACTCGTTGCCCTCCGGGTCCCGCAGCACGGTCCAGCTGACCTCATCCTCGGCGTCGTCCTGCCCGACGTCCGCGAGGGTCGCCCCGCGCTCGAGCAGCCGCCGGATCTGCGCGTCGCGGTCGTCCTCGAGGTGCGGGGCGAGGTCGATGTGCAGGCGGTTCTTGACCTGCTTCTCCTCGCGGACGGGGACGAACACCATGCCCGGGCCGATGCGGTGCCAGGAGGCGGCGGGGATCGGCTTCCCGGTGTACTCCTCCGGCAGGTCGCGGGGGATGATCACGGCCTCGTCGGGGGTGTCGAACAGCACCTGCCAGTCCAGGACATCGGCCCACCAGCGGGCCTGGGCGGAGACGTCATGGGCGTCGACGACGACGGAGTACCAGCGCAGCCTCATGCGCCGGAGCCTACGCTCAGGCGCGCTTGCGGGCCAGGGTGGTGATCACGTGCCAGTGCTTCTTGCCGTCGAAGAACCGCCCGTCCTCGTCGCGGACCTCCCGCTCGAGGATCTGGAACCGCGAGAACATCGAGCTGATCTGGGCGGTGGAGAGCGTGGCGACATCGGGCCGCTCGGCCCAGGTGTCCTGCTCGCCGAACAGGTCCACGGCCATGATCCCGCCGGGGCGCAGCGCGTCGACCAGGCGGGGCCAGGCCCGCTCGAGGCCCTCCGGGCCCAGCATCGGCAGCGCGTCCGAGGAGTAGATGACGTCCGCCCGGGGGAAGGAGTCCTCGAGGGAGGCGTCGGCGTGGTGGAAGACGACTTCGCCGCTCATGCGGCGGTTCTCGATCAGCCGGTGGGAGAGGGTCTCGTCGATGTCGTAGGCGTGGACGGTCCAGCCGCGGCGGGCGAACTCGAGGGAGTCCGCGCCGGCGCCGGCGCCGATGTCGAGCGCGACCTTCCCCGACCCCTCGCCGCCGGCGGCGAGGATGGCACGGGTGACGATCCGGCGGGCAGGGCGACCCGCGGCGGAGGCGTTGTACGCGGCCCAGTCGATCGTCGCTAGCGAGTTCATGGTCAGAAGGCTAGTCAAGATCGTCCCATATTCAACGGTCAGGGGGTCTGCGGGGCCGGATTTTCGTCACCAGCGAACGGCAGGGTGACCAGCGCCGCATCCGCGGCGCGACCTAGGATGTCCTCCATGTCCCCGTCGCTCCGCATCGCCGTCGTGTCACTGCACACCTCCCCCCTGGAATCCCCGGGCGGCGCGGATGCGGGCGGCATGAACGTCGTCGTCCTCGAGCAGTCCCTCGCCCTGGCCCGTGCCGGGCACCAGGTGGAGATGTTCACGCGCCGGTCCGACGCCCAGGCCCCGGCGACCGTGGAGGTCGCCCCGGGGGTGCGCCTGCACCATCTGGCCGGGGGCCCGCCCGCTCCGCTGGCGAAGAGCCTCATGGAGCAGGCCATCGCGCCGTTCGCGGAGGATCTGCGCGCGCATCTGCAGGCGCTGCCGGCGGGCGACCGGCCCGACGTGATCCACTCCCACCACTGGTTCAGCGGCGTGGCCGCCCTCCCCGTGGCCCGCGACCTCGGCGTGCCGCACGTGCAGTCCTTCCACTCCGTGGCGGCCCCGCAGGAGGCGACCGGGCTCGACGCGGGCGAGCCCGCGGAGTCCTCGGGGCGGATCCCCGGGGAGCGGCAGGTCGCCCAGGAGTCCGATCTGGTGGTCGCGGTCTCCGCTGCGGAGGCCCGCACCATCGCCGAGCGCTACGGCGTCCCGCGCGAGGAGGTGCGCATCGTGCGGCCCGGGGTGGACGTCGAGCGGTTCCGTCCGGCCGATGAGCCCGCGGACCGCCTGGCGCGGCCCACGCTGCTGTTCGCGGCGCGCCTGCAGCCGCTGAAGGCGCCGGAGCTGGCCCTCGACGTGCTGGCCCGGCTGGCGCCCCAGATCGACGCCCGCCTGGTGCTGACCGGCGGCGTCTCCGAGGACTTCCAGGACTACCGGCGCGAGCTGGAGGAGCACGCCGCGCAGCTCGGCGTCGCCGACCGGGTCGAGCTGGCGGGGTCCCAGGACCGCGCCGGGCTCGCGGCGCGCATGCAGCAGGCCAGCGTGCTGCTGCTGACCAGCTGGTCGGAGACCTTCGGCCTGGTGGCCCTCGAAGCGCAGGCCAGCGGCACGCCCGTGGTGGCCTGGCGCTGCGCCGGCGGCGTCCAGGAGGCGATCGGCGCCGGCGGCCTGGTGCTGGGCAGCCGCGACCCCGACGTATGGGCCGAGGCCGTCGCCTCCCTGCTCTCGGACCCCCAGCGCTACGCCCGCGCCTGCACGCAGTCGCGGGACTTCGCCCTGGAGCGCACCTGGACCGCGAGCGCGCAGGCGCTGGCGGAGATCTACGGAGGACTGCGATGACCCCGCTCCCCCACGACGGCCGGGATCCCTGGGACCTGCTCGCGGGCGCCCGCACGGTGCTGGCCGTGCACGCGCATCCCGATGACGAGTCCCTCGCCACCGGCGCCCTGCTGGCCGAGCTCTCCGCCCGCGGCGTCCGGGTGGTGCTGGTGACCGCCACCCGCGGCGAGGAGGGCGAGATCGTCCCGGGCTCCGTGCCGGCGCACGGCTCGCGCGCCCTCGAGGAGATCCGCGCCGGGGAGATCGACGCCGCGGCCCGCACCCTCGGCGTCGCCGAGCGCCACATGCTCGGCGAGCCCCCGGCCCTCGCGCCCGATGCCGCTGCGCGCAGCTACCGCGACTCGGGCATGACCTGGGTGCGCGAGGGGCTCGCCGGCCCCTCGCCCGATGCCGGGCCGGACAGCTTCTCCCTGCGGCCGATGGACGAGGCGACGGCGGATCTCGCGGCGCTGATCGAGGCCGTCCGCCCCGAGGCGGTGATCGGCTACGACGACGCGGGCACCTACGGCCACCCGGACCATGTGCGGGCCCATCACGTGAGCGCGGCGGCGAGCGCCCGCGCCGGGGTGCCGATGCTGGAGGTCGCGAGCACGCAGGATGCCGAGGGGTTCTCCTGGCGGGAGCAGCCGGCCTCCCTCGAGGCCGTGGCCGCGGCGCTGGCGTGCTACCGCACCCAGCTGACCGTCCTCGGGACCCGGCCCGCGGTCGCCGGCGCCGCCGGGGCCGATGCGGTCCCCGCCGTGCTGGTGCGGCACGTGGGCGGGCAGGACGAGGTCATCGCGATGCGGACGGGGCTGCGGCTCTCCGGCCCGGCACGGTGACCTGGGCGAGCACCGGCAGGTGATCGGTGGCCCCGGCGAGCCGCTCGCGGCTGACCGAGGGCGTGCTCCGGACCACCCGGACGGAGGCGTGCAGCTCCTCGCTGGTGAGGACCGCGTCGATGCGGGCGCTGGGACGCCGGGCGGGGAAGGTCGGCTCGCCGGCCGCGGCCCCCGGGTCGTGCAGCACCGTGGCCAGCTCGCTCCAGGCCGCCGCCTCCGGGCGCTCGTTGAGGTCCCCGGCCACGATCACGGCGGCGCCCGAGCCGGCGATCAGGCCCATCAGGCGATGCACGTGGACGAGGCGGTGCGCCTCGTCGAGCGCGAGGTGGACATCGGCGACCACGAGGTCGCCGCCGCCGGGCACGGACAGCCGCACCGCGGCGATCCCGCGCGGGAAGACGGAGTTGGCATCGGTGATCCGCTGCGGCACGGGGACGATGCCGCGGCGCAGCAGCTGGCCGGCGGCCTCCGGCGAGGCGAGGATCGCCAGCCCGCGGGCCAGTCGCCCTCCGAGCAGCACGCGCAGGCCCATCCGCCGGGCGAGCCAGCGCAGGCGCGCCGTGGGCAGCAGCACCTGCGGGGACTCCTGCAGCAGCAGGAGGTCCGGGGCGAGGTCGCGCACCGCATCCGCCAGCGCCGCCGGGTCGTCGCGCAGCCCGCGCACGTTCCAGGTCATCACCCGCAGGTCCCAGGCGGTCACAGGAGCCTCCGCTCGAGTCCGGCCCCGCGCGGGGCGATGGCCGCCTCGGCGAGCTCCACGAGGTCGTCGACCTCGTAGACGGGCCACCCGAACAGCGCCCGGCGCCACTCCGGCGGGACGGCCCGGTGCCCCAGGGCCCCGCCGATCAGCGCCCCGGCGATGCAGGCGATGGTGTCGGTGTCGTACCCGGCGCGCACCGCCGCCTCCAGCACGGCCACCAGGTGGTCGCGCTGGGCGAAACGGCCCTCCGGGATCGGCCCGGCGTGGTGGATGGCCGACCAGGCCGCCTGGAAGGCGTGCACCACCCAGCCGTTGCGGCCGAAGACGGCGGGCTCGGCGGCCTCCGCCGCCTCGATGCGCTCCTCCCACAGGGGGGCGCGCTCCGGCGCGAGCTGGCCCAGCCCGGTGCGGACGTCGACCTCGCCCGTGAGGACGGCGCGGCGCACCGCGAATCCCCACAGCAGGCAGGCGTCCACGACGTCGGGGTGGACATGGGTGAGCAGGCACACGGCCTCGATGGCCGCCCGGACCTCGGCGTCGGAGCCGTGCAGGTGCGGCAGCACCGAGACGTGGATGCGCATCAGGGCGCCGTTGCCGGCGATCTGGGGCAGGTCCTCGTGGGCGTGCAGCGCCGCGGTGCGGAAGTCCGCGGCGGCGGGAACGGTCCGCCCCTCGGTGATCGCGATCTCGCTGGCCCGGCGGATCACGGTGGAGGTCAGCGCGCCGATGTCCGGGGTGCTCATGGACCAGGAGAACCAGCCGCGGGCCACGCGGTCCAGGGTCTCCTCGTCCAGGAAGCCGGTGCTCCCGCCCACGGCGGACAGCGCCTCGAGCAGGACGACGGCCATGGAGGTGTCGTCCGTCCACTCGCCGGGCTCCCAGCCGAGGATCCCGCCGCCGGTCATCTCCACGTCGTCGGACGCGGGGATGGGGGCCTGGAACTCGTAGGGGGCGCCCAGGGCGTCCCCGGCCGCGGCCGCGACGACGACGCCGAGCGCGCGCTCTCGCTGCTGCGCGTCGAGCGCGGGGCGTGGGGGCACCGCATCGTCCGTTCTCACGTGCCCATCGTTCCATATCCCGCCCGAAGCACTACTGGATGGTAGCCAACCTGTCGTGCAGGACACGCCCGCACGCCGGTACGCTGAAGCGACACCGAAGGAGCTCCATGTCGACCCCCATCCCCGACTCGCCCGCGCCCGCCCCCGAGACCTCGGGAGGCTGCGGCTGCGGCGACCCGCATGACCATGCCGGCCACGACCACCCGCCCACCGGGGCGGACGTGGTCCGTGCCCTGGTCCCGGCGCTCTCGATCGTCTCCCTGGCGATCCCGGCGCTGGGCGTGATCATGATCCTGTCGATCCTCGCCTACGCGCCCTCGACGCCCTGGCCGATCCTCATCGGCCTCTCGCTCGGCGCCCTGCAGCTGCTCTCCCTCGTGGCGACCAGCCTGTACGTGGCGCGCACCCGGGTGCAGCTCGCCGTGAACCCCGGCCTGCTCGCGGTGCGCAGCGTCGTGGACGAGCTGCTGCGCCTGGCGGCCGTGTGGTCCGCGACGCTGCTGTGGCCGGCCGATGTGCGCGGTCCGCTCGCGGTGTGGGTCGGCGCGGGCACCGCGCTGGTCTGGGTCGTCCTGGCGACCGCGCAGTCCCTGCGCACCCGCTCCCGGATCGCCAAGCCCTCGCAGTGGTCGACGGAGGCCGTGGCGACCCTGCTGAACGAGGGGGTCGGCGTGCGGCGCAGCATGGTGCTGCGCGTGCTCGACGTCGCCGGCACCATCACCTTCCAGCTCGGCGCCACCATCCTGGTGATGCTCTCCCCCGCCATGGTCGTGGCGACCGTGGTGCTGTCGATCGCCACCGGGCTGTCGACCCTCGTCCTCCAGCGCCGCTCGCCCTCGCAGCGGGCCCGCTCGCCCTGGGCCCTCGCCCCGGTGGGCATCGGCCTGCTCGTGCTCGTCCTCGCCGTCCTCGCCCTAGGAGCCTGACCCGATGGAATCTTCCGCACCCCTGCCCTCCGGCCTCGATCTGCGCTGGAGGGACGAGGCGATCCGCCCGCAGGACGACCTGTTCGGGCACGTCAACGGCCGCTGGCTGCGCGAGCACGTGATGCCCGCGGACCGCTCGAGCGACGGCGAGTTCCGCCGGCTGCGCGACCTCTCCGAGGAGCGCGTGCGGGAGATCGTCGAGGAGGCCCCCGCGGACAGCCGCATCGGCGCGCTCTACCGGGCGTTCATGGACGAGGACGCGATCGAGGCCAAGGGCTCCGCGCCCCTCGAGCCGCTGCTGCAGGAGATCACGGCGACCGCGGATCGGGGCGAGCTGACCGAGCTGATGGCCTCCCCCGGGTCCGGCACCTCGCTGCTGCTGGCCTACGTGTGGACCGACGACCGCGACTCCACCCGCTACCAGGTGAAGATCCACCAGGGCGGGCTGGGCCTGCCCGACGAGTCCTACTACCGCGAGGACGCCTACGCCGAGATCCGCACGGCCTACGTCGAGCATCTCTCCCGCCTCGCCGCCCTGGCCGACCTGCCCGGCCGTGCGGGCCTCGTGATCGGCGACGCGGCCGCGCAGGCGCGCGCCGTCATGGACTTCGAGACCCGCCTGGCCGGCGCGCACGTGGACGTGGTCCGGGTGCGCGACCGCGAGAAGTCGGACAACCCGATGGACGCCGCGGCCCGCGCCGAGACCGCCCCGCGGCTGGACTGGGCGGCGTTCGTGCGCGGCACGGGCGCCCCCGAGGCGGCCTTCGACGTCGTCTCCGTCGGCCAGCCCGAGTTCCTCGCCGAGGCCGATGCCGTGTTCGCCGAGACCGACCTCGCCGTCCTGCGGACCTGGCTCGCCCTGCACACCATCGCCTCCTACGCCCCCTACCTCTCCTCCGCCTTCGTCGAGGAGGACTTCGACTTCAACGGCCGGGTCCTCTCCGGGGCCGAGGAGCTGCGCGAGCGCTGGAAGCGCGGCGTGGCCCTGGTCGAGAGCATCGCCGGCTTCGACGTGGGCCGGGAGTACGTGGCCCGCCACTTCCCGCCCGCCCACAAGGAGCGGATGGACGAGCTGGTCGCCGCGCTGCTGGAGGCCTACCGCGCCTCCATCGAGCAGCTGGACTGGATGACCCCGGAGACCCGCGGCCGCGCCCTGGAGAAGCTCTCCCGCTTCACCCCGAAGGTCGGCTACCCCGAGCAGTGGCGCAGCTACGACGGCCTGGAGATCGACCCGCAGGACCTGGTCGCCTCCGTGCGGGCCAGCCGCCGCTTCGACGCGGACTACGAGTACGCCAAGGTCGGCGGGCCGATCGACGAGCACGAGTGGCACATGACCCCGCAGACGGTCAACGCCTACTACAACCCCGGCCGCAACGAGATCGTCTTCCCCGCCGCGATCCTGCAGCCGCCCTTCTTCGACGCCGAGGCGGACCCGGCCGTGAACTTCGGCGGGATCGGCGCGGTGATCGGCCACGAGATCGGGCACGGCTTCGACGACCAGGGCTCGAAGTACGACGGCGACGGCAACCTGCGCTCCTGGTGGACCGCGCAGGACCGCGCCGCCTTCGAGGAGCGCACCTCGCGGCTGATCGACCAGTTCTCGGCGCTGTCCCCCCGGGACCTCGAGGAGAGCCACCGCGTCAACGGCGCGCTGACCATCGGCGAGAACATCGGCGACCTCGGCGGCCTGTCCATCGCGGTCAAGGCGTACCTGCAGGTCGCCGGCTCCGACGCGCCGGAGATCGACGGCTTCACCGGCCTCCAGCGGGTGTTCCTGTCCTGGGCCACCGTGTGGCGCGGCAAGAACCGCGAGCAGGAGGCGATCCGTCGCCTGGCCACGGACCCGCACGCCCCCGCGGAGTTCCGCTGCAACACGGCCGCCAGCCACGTCGACGCCTTCCACGAGGCGTTCTCGGTGACCGCGGGCGACGCCCTCTACCTCGAGCCCGCGGACCGCGTGAGGATCTGGTGAGCCGGCCGGATCCGCCCTTCTACGTCGGGGCGACCCGGCCCGGGGCGGTGGGCTGGACGCGCATCGGCATGACCGCGGCGATGGCGCTGGTGCTGCTGGTGCTGGGCCTGACCGTGCGCTCCGCCGTCCCGCCGCTGCTGGTGGTGCTCCTGGCGGCCGTCGCCCTCGGCATGGCCCTGTGGTCCTGGATGCGGCTGTGGACGCGGTTCATCGTCGACGAGCACGGGGTGACCGTCTCCTACGGCGGGTTCTGGCCGCAGCGCCCCTGGGACGTCGCCGCCTTCCGCACCGTGCAGCTGCGGGAGATCCCCGGGGAGACGCTCGGCGTGAGCGTCGGCCCCCTGGGGCGGCCCCGCGGCCGCATCATGACCGGGGCCGCGCACGAGCGGCGCCCCGTCGCCGGCCGCCCCGTCCACCCGCCGGAGGCACCGCAGGAGACCTACCGCATGCAGGTCACCCGCGCCGGCACCATGGTCGAGATCATCGGCCGCGACGGCACGCACTTCCTGCTCTCCCCCACCGATCCCGAGGCCACGGCGCTCGCGGTGGACCAGGCGATCCGGGCACGGCGCTGAGACGGTAGGATCGGTCCGTCATCCACGACAGGGGAGCACCGCACGGTGCTGAGAGTGCGCACGGCGCAGACCCTCGAACCTGATCCGGCTCGCACCGGCGGAGGGAGTCGGGACTTCTCGGCGGCATCACTGCCGCATCCCCTTTCCATCTCGGGAAGGAGATCATGATGACGACCACGACGGGCACCGCCCGCACCCGCTACCGCACCATCGACCTGGTGGTGGTCGCCGGGATCGGCGCCGCCTTCGGCGTCGCGTTCCTGGGCTACGGGGCGCTGTACAGCCTCATCGGCCCTCTCACCGCCGCCTTCAAGCCCGCCGAGGGCCTGCTGGCGGGCATCTGGTTCCTGCCCGCGGTCATCGCCGGCCTCGTCGTGCGCAAGCCCGGCGCCGCGATCGGCGCGGAGCTGATCGCCGCGACGCTCGAGATGATGCTCGGCGGGCAGTGGGGCTGGGGCACGGTGGTCTCGGGGCTGCTGCAGGGCGGCGGCGTCGAGCTCGCCTTCGCCCTGACCGCCTACCGCCGCTCCACGGTGCCCGTCGCCGTGCTCGGCGGCGTGCTCGCCGCGTCCCTGGAGTGGGTGTGGGAGCGCTTCGCCTACTACCCGGAGATGAGCTGGGGCTTCGCGATCATCATGCTCGGCTTCTTCCTCGTCTCGGGGGCGCTGCTGTGCGGAGCGCTCGGCTGGGCGGCGACCCGGGCCCTCGCGGCCACGGGGGCGCTGGATCCCTTCCCGGCCGGTCGCGAGCTGGCGGGCGCCGACCGGGCGTGAGCACCGCGACCGCCGCCGCCGTGCTCGGGGTCGAGGACCTCGGCTGGCGGCCCGCCTCCCGCCGGGAGCCCACCCTCTCGGGCGTGACGCTGCACGTCCCGGCCGGACAGCGGGTGCTGCTGGCCGGGGCCAGCGGCGCCGGGAAGTCGACGCTGCTGCGGGCGCTGGCCGGGCTGCTGGATCCGGAGGCCGGAGAGATCACCGGCGCCCTGAGCACCCCCGACCGTCCCGGCGAGCGGGGCCTGCTGCTCCAGCAGAGCGTGCACGCCCTGGTCGCGGCGACGGTCGCCCGCGATGCGGCCTTCGGACCGGAGAACGCCGCGCGCTCCCGGGCGCAGATCGCCGACACCGTCCGCGGCGCCCTGTCCGCGGCGGCGGTCGACGTCGACGGGGAGGCCTCCCCCTTCGACCTCAGCGGCGGCCAGCAGCAGCGGGTCGCCCTGGCCGGCTCCCTCGCCCTCGCCCCGGACGCCCTGCTCCTGGACGAGCCCCTGAGCATGCTCGACCCGTCGGCGGCCGATGCCGTCCACGCGGCGATCCTCGAGGCCGCCGAAGGGCGCACCCTGGTGGTCGCCGACCACCGCACCGCCCGCTGGCTGCCGCACGTGGACCGGGTGATCCTGCTCGGGCCCGGCGGGAGGATCCTCGCCGACGGCCCGCCCGGCACGGTGGCGCTGCCCGCCGCCGAGCTCCCGCCGCCCCCGCGCCCCGCGCCCGGGGCGGAGGTCGCCGCCCTCGAGGCCGTCGCGATCCGCCGCCGCGGAGGCCGCGAGATCCTGCACCGCGACCTCGACCTGGCGCTGCGCGCCGGGGAGCTCGCCGCGCTCACCGGCCCGAGCGGCAGCGGGAAGACGACGCTGCTGCGGGTCCTGCTGGGGCTGGAGGCGCCCGCCGCGGGGAGGATCCGCCGGCCCGAGCGGGAGCGGACGGCCTTCGTCCCGCAGGAGCCCGAGCACTCCTTCGTCGCCCGGACGGTGCGCGAGGAGGTCACCGCCTCGCCCTGGGCGCAGGACGAGGCCGCGGCGGAGGAGCTGCTGGAGCGCGCCGGGCTCACCCACCTGGCCGCCGCGAACCCCTTCACGCTCTCGGGCGGGGAGCAGCGGCGCCTCGCGATCGTCGCCGCCCTCGCCCAGCGCCCGCGGCTGCTGGTGCTGGACGAGCCGACCGTCGGCCTCGACGACGCCCGGCTGGCCGACGTGGTCGCCCTGCTGGACCGCGCCCGCGAGGACGGCTGCGCGATCATCGCGGCGACCCACGACGAGCGCCTCGCCTCCCGCGCGGACCGCACCCTCGCGCTGCCGGCGCGCCCCGCACCGGACCGGCCCGTCTCCCGGGAGATCACCCCGGTGCCGCACCCCCGCCGCACGGCGGCGCGCGCCTGCAACCCCCTCACGCTGTGCGCCGTCGGCCTGCTCGCGGCCATCGGCTCCTTCGGCGTGTCGACATGGCAGATCGGCGTGCTGGGCCTGCTCCCCGTGCTGCTCCTGGCCCCGCTGGCCGTTCCCGGCTGGCGATCGGCGGTGCTGCGCCTGGCGCCGGTCCTGCTCTCCGCGGCGACCCTGGCATGGACCACCGCCCTGCTCTCCCCGCTCGCCCCGCTGTCCGCCTCGGCCTGGCTGCTGGGCGCGAAGGAGGCCTCCCGGATCACCCTGTTCGTCGCGCCGGGCGTGCTCGCCCTCGCCTCCGTGGACGTGACCGCCCTGGGCGATGCCCTGCGCACCCGGCTGCGCCTGCCCGGCCGGCCGCTCGCCGCCGGGGTCGCCGCCCTGGTCCGGATCGGGCACCTGCGCGGGCAGTGGGAGCGGATCCTCGCCGCGCGGACGCTGCGCGGGCTGGGCTCGGCCCGCTCGCCCCGCGTGCTGGCCTCGGCGACCCTCGCCCTGCTGGTGGACACGCTGCGCGGGGCGGAGCAGCAGGCCCTGGCCATGGACGCCCGCGGATTCGCCGAGGCGGACGCGCGCACCGTCGCGCTGCCCAGCCCGCTGGGGCGGGCCGACGTGATCGGCGCGCTGGTGGGCATCGCGCTGCTGCTGTGGCCCTGGGCGCTGCGGCTGATGATCGGCTGAGGGCCCCGGCGCCTACCCTGGTGCCATGACGCCGACGGACGAGACCCCCGCCCCCGCCCCCGCCCCCGCTGCCCCGGATGATGACGCCGCCGCGCTGGCCGCGAGCATGATGGACGCCGCCCGCCAGGGCCGCGCCGACGTCCTGCGGCCGCTGCTCGCCCAGGGAGCACCGGTCGACATGCAGGACGCCTCCGGCAGCACCATGCTCATGCTGGCCGCGTACCACGGGCACGCCGCGCTGGTCACCGTGCTGCTCGAGCACGGCGCGGATCCCGAGCTGATGAACGACCGCGGGCAGTCCCCGCTGGCGGGCGCAGCGTTCAAGGGCTACGAGGACGTCGTGCGGGCCCTGCTGGCCGGCGGCGCCGATCCCGACGCCGGCGCGCCGAGCGCCCGGGAGACGGCCGCCTACTTCCGGCGCGCAGAGATCACGGCCCTCCTCGACGGGGACGGCGACGGCGCCTGATCCGCGCCCGGCTCAGTGCCGGTACTCCATCGGCACGTGCTCGATGCCGGCCTCGAGGAACATCTCGCCGACGGTCACGTAACCCATGCCGCGGTACCAGTCCTCGAGGTAGGCCTGCGCGTCGATCCGCACCACCTGATCGGGGGCGAGCTCGCGGGTGAGGTCCAGGGCCGCGCGCATGATCCGGCCGCCGAACCCGTCCCGGCGGTTCTGCGCCCGCACCGCGAGCCGGCCGATCCGCATCGACCCGTCCGGCTCGGTGAGCACGCGGATGTGCGCGGCGGGCTCCCCCGCGAGCCCGGCGGCCTCCGCCTCCGGGCCGGGCACCTCGATCCACAGCAGCGTCGTCCCGGCCTCGAGGTCCCGGCCGTCCAGGTCGGGGTCCGTGGCCCCCTGCTCGATCGAGAACACGTCCTGGCGCAGCTTCGCCAGCAGGTAGAGGGTGCGGGGGTCCACCTCGCGCACCGGAGCGCGGTGCAGCGTCGCCCCGGAGGGGATCGGCGAGGAGGGGGTCAGCGCGGAGAGGTCGTCCATGGTCTCCACGCTACGCCGTAGTATGCCTCTGGCCTGCGCGTCCCCTGTGCGAGCCGTGCCACCACGAAGGAGCGTGAACCATGACCTGGACCCCCACCGCCGAGGAGGACCGGCACTTCCTGTCCCTCGCCATCGAGCAGGCCAGGACCAGCTGGGACGAGGGCGGGGTGCCCATCGGCGCCGTGCTCGTGCACGAGGGCGAGGTCCTCGCCGCCGGACACAACCAGCGGGTCCAGAAGAACTCGGCGATCCTCCACGGAGAGACCGACGCCATCGAGAAGGCCGGTCGGCTCCCCGCGAGCGTCTACCGTCACAGCGTGCTGTACACCACCCTCTCGCCGTGCATCATGTGCACCGGCACGGCGCTGCTGTACGAGATCCCCCGCATTGTCGTCGGCGAGAACCGCACCTTCGAGATGTCCGAGGCGCTGCTGCGCGAGCGCGGCGTCACCGTCGACGTCCTCGACGACCCGGAGTGCGTGGCCCTCATGGAGCGCATGATCGCCGAGCGGCCGGAGATCTGGAGCGAGGACATCGGCGTGGAGACCTCGGAGCTGGGCCGATGACGAGCGCCCCCTCCGAGACCGCGCCGCAGGAGTCCGTCGAGCCGGTGGACCCCGACTACCCCGTCACCCCGGTCCCCCGCTCGGCGCGCCGCAGCGCGCTGTCCATCAGCGTCGTCCTGATCGGCTTCACCGTCTTCGCGCCGACGCTCATGGCCGGCGCGAGCGTCGGCGCCGCCTTCGGCTTCTCCGAGTTCCTCGCCGTGCTCGCCGTCGGCTCTCTGGTGCTGGGCGCCTACGTCGCCGCGATCGGCTTCCTCGGCGCCCGCACCGGCCTGACCACCGTGGTCATGTCCCGGTACACCTTCGGCACGGCCGGGTCCAAGGTCGTCTCCCTGCTGCTGGGCGGGACGCAGGTGGGCTGGTACGGGGTGGCCGTCGGGTCCATCGGCCAGATGACGGCCCTCGCCTTCGGCTGGGAGGGCGGCTGGCGGCCGGCGCTGGTGATGATCGCCGTCTCCGCGCTGATGATGCTCACCGCCCTGTACGGCTATGAGGGCATGTACTGGGTCTCGCTGATCTCGACCCCGCTGATCCTGATCCTCGCCTTCTGGATCACCGGCCGCGCGCTGGTGGAGGTCGGCGGGATCGGCGGGCTGTTCTCCCTGGCCCCCACCGCCTCGATGAGCTGGGCGGTGGCCGTGACGACGGTGGTGGGCACCTTCGCCTCGGCCGGGACCCAGGCCGCCAACTGGACGCGCTTCGCACGCCGCGGCCGCGACGCCGTGCTCGCCTGCGCGATGGGCTTCGTGATCGGCAACGGCCTCATGGTGTTCTTCGGCGCGGTCGCCGCGCTCGCCTTCGGCGAGGGCGACTTCACGACCCTGCTGCTGGGCATGGGCATGATCGGCTGGGGCCTGTTCTTCCTGTTCGGCAACCTGTGGAAGTCCAATGCCGATGCCGCCTACGCCTTCGGCGTCGCCGGCGCCGAGATCGCCAGCTCCCCGCGCAAGGGACCGTTCATCATCGGCGGCGTCGCGATCGCGACGGTGCTGGCGCTGACCGGGGTGCAGGAGCACATCGTGGGCTACCTCAGCTGGATCGGGATCCTCATCCCGCCGCTGGGCGGGGTGCTGATCGGCGACTGGATCGCCCGCTGGCGCGGCGGGCAGCCACCGCTGTCCTCCCTCACCGAGACGGTGCGCTGGCAGGCGCTGGTCCCGTACCTGCTGGGCGCCGTGGCGGCCTGGGCCTCGAACGCCCTGGCCCTCGGCATCGCCCCGCTGAACGGCATCGTCATCGCGCTGGGGCTGGCCTGGCTGCTCAGCTCCCGCACCCGCGCGAAGGACGCCGCGGCGGCATAGCCCGGAGGCGGCCGCGGGCGCGGCCGGGGCTCAGCCGCGCGGATCGGGCGTGGCGGTGAGGCGATCCATCGCCTCCCGCCACGCCCGCACCATCTGCGGCCCGCCGTGGCCCTCGTCCTCGACGACGACGAGCTCGCTCGCCGGCCAGGCGCGGTGCAGCTCCCAGGCGGTGAGCACCGGCCCGGAGACGTCCCGGCGCCCGTGGATCAGCACCGCGGGGATGCGGCCGATGCGGTCCATGCCGCCCAGCAGCCCGCTGCCGGGCGCCGCGCCCCACGGCACGGCCCAGTCCCCGACGAAGCCGTCATGGGCCCAGTAGTGGGTGACCAGCCGCGCGAAGGCGCGCTGCTGGTCGGTGACCTGCTGCGGCAGCGGGGCGATCTCGAGAACGCCGCCGCCGATGCGCACGTGCTCGTCCTCCCAGGCGCACCAG
The DNA here is from genome assembly GCF_000576425.1 of Brachybacterium phenoliresistens. Lineage (GTDB taxonomy): Bacteria > Actinomycetota > Actinomycetes > Actinomycetales > Dermabacteraceae > Brachybacterium > Brachybacterium phenoliresistens. The sequence continues at coordinate 19,106 of NZ_KK069997.1, forward strand.
TGCGCGGCCGCGGCCTCGGCCAGCTCCGCGTCCTCGGAGGCGAGCAGCCGCCGGTACGCCTCGACGATCCGCACCCGGTCCGGGCCGTGGTCGCGGCGGTCGAAGTCCCCGTGCTGCTCGGCGAAGGCCGCGAAGCGGTCCCAGGCCTCGGGGAACACCGCCCCGATCCCCTCGGTGATCCAGTCGACCTCGCGCCGCGAGGTGGCGGTGACCGCCATCAGCACGATCCCGCGCACCCGCGCGGGGTGCGCCTGGGCGTAGGCGAGGGCGAGGGTCGATCCCCAGGAGACGCCCTGCACGATCCAGGAGCCGATCCCGAGATGCTCGCGCAGCAGCTCGAGGTCGGCGACCAGCCGCGGCGTGCTCTGGGCGGAGAGATCCACGCAGCCCGCGGCGCCCGCGGAGGGCGTCGAGGCCCCCGCGCCGCGCTGGGACAGGCCCACCAGATGCGTGCGATCGGCGGGGACCTTGTCGCGGTAGCCGGGGCTCAGCCGCCCGCCGGGGCCGCCGTGGAGGTACAGCGCCGGGACGCCGTCGGCGCTGCCGCTGGTCTCCCAGAAGATCTCGTGCCCGTCGCCGACGGGCAGCATGCCGCTGCGCAGGGTGCTCATCCGTCGCTCTCCTCGGAGGTCGCTGCTGCCGGCTCCCGGTGCTCCCCGCTCTCCGCCCAGGCGGCGGCGGGATGCTCCAGCGTCCAGCGGGCGCGGCGGGAGCGGACGCTCTGGCACCGCGGGCACCAGAAGACGGTGCGCGCGGCCATGTCGCCGCTGCGGATCGCGGTGCCGCACAGCCGGCACGGCAGCGTCTGGCGGTGGTAGACGTAGAAGGACTCCTCCCGCGGGACCGCCGCGGGATCGCCGTCGCCGTTCTGGAGCGTCCCGCGGGAGCGCTCGAGGATCCGGGCCTCGAGGCGGCGGTGCTCCGGCTGGGTGGTGACGATCCGCCCGGTGCGCGCCCCGTACCGCATCAGGGGGACGAGGTCCTCCCAGATCCCCCGGACCATGCCGGCGGTGAGGTCGCGCCCGGGGACGGCGGGGTCCAGACGAGCCCGGAACAGGATCTCCGCGCGGTAGATGTTGCCCACCCCGGCGATGACGTCCTGGTTCATCAGCAGCACGCCGATCGCGGTGCGGGAGGCCCGCACGCGCTCCACGAAGCGCTCGGGGTCCGCGTCGGCGCGCAGCGGGTCCGGCCCCAGCCGGTCCAGCACGCGGCGGCGCCCGGCGCCGTCGAGGACCTCGCAGGCGGTGGGGCCGGTGAGGTCGGCCAGGCCCTGCGATCCCTGGATCCGCAGCCGGGTCGTGGGGCGCGGCACGAGCCGGCGCCAGTCGCCCTCCGGACCCTGCACCCGCGGCGCCCCGATGGCATGGGCGGGGGCGAAGCCCTCCTCCCCCGCGAAGGTCCACGAGCCGTACAGCCCCAGATGCACCCGCACGTAGCGGGTGACCGGGTCGCCGGGGGCGACGGAGGCGTCCGGGGTGAAGGCGATCAGCAGCTGCTTGCCCACGGCCTCCGCATCGGCCAGCACCCAGCCGTCCAGCTCCGCCGCGTCGGAGAAGCGGCCCTGGGGGCTGGAGGTGCGCACGGCCTGGGAACCGAAGCCGGCCCGCAGCGCCGCTGCGAGCCGGTGGACGGTATGCCCCTCGGGCATCAGTCGGCGGCAGGGGCGTCGTAGCCGCCCGTCTCCTCGTAGCGGGCCACGAGGTCGATGCGCCGCTGGTGGCGCTCCTGCCCGCTGAAGGGCTCGGCGAGGAAGATGTCGATGAGCTGCTCGAGCTCCTCCTCGGTGTGCTGGCGGGCCCCCACGGAGATGACGTTGGCGTCGTTGTGCTCGCGGGCCAGCTGGGCGGTCTCCTCGTTCCACACGAGCGCCGCACGGACGCCGCGCACCTTGTTGGCGGCGATCTGCTCGCCGTTGCCGGAGCCGCCGATCACCACGCCGAGCGATCCGGGCTGGGCGACGACGGCCTCGCCGACGTCCGTGCAGAACGGCGGGTAGTCGTCCAGGGCGTCGTAGGTGTGGGCGCCGTGGTCCATGACCTCGTGGCCCTTGGCCGTGAGGTTGGCGACGAGGCGGTTCTTGAGCTCGAATCCGGCGTGGTCGGTGCCGATGTGGACGCGCATGGATCTCTTTCTTCGGGGGACGGGAGCAGACGGGGCAGGACGGATCAGGACAGGTCGACGCCGCCGGTGCGGGAGCGCTTGACCTCGTAGAAGCCGGGGACGCTCGCGAGGGCCTGCATGCCGTCCAGCAGACGGCCGGCGTCCTCGCCGCGCGGGGCCGGGGAGATCACCGGGCCGAAGTAGGCGGTGCCCTCGCCGAAGGAGATCACGGGCGTGCCCACGTCCGTGCCGACCATGTCGACCGCGCGCTGGTGCGAGGCGCGCAGCGCCGTGTCCAGCGCGTCGCCGGGGACGTTCTCGTAGGCGTCGATGAGCTCGGCGGGCAGCTCGGCGACCTCGAGGGCGTGGACGGCCGCGGCCCGGCGGTCGTCCTTGTTCCCGCCCACGTGGTAGTGCTCGCCCCAGGCGGTGTACCAGCGGGAGAAGGCCTCCGGGCCCTGCTGCTGCGTGATCGCGATCGCCACCCGGGCGGCCCCCCAGGCCTGGTCGATCGAGGCGCGGTAGCCCGGTTCGAGCTCGCGTCCCTCGTTGAGCACTGCGAGGGACATCACGGAGAAGGTGGGGCTCACGTCGCGGACCTCGGTCGCGTGATGGAGCCACCGGCTGGTCATCCAGGCGTACGGGCAGGCGGGATCGACGAACAGTTCGACAGGTCGGGACATCGGCTCTCTCCTCGGGGGTCCGGGCAGGCGGATGCGTCCATCCTCTCACCTGCGGGCCCGCCGGGCCGAGGACGTCCCGAAAAGCGATTGCCACCGGGGGTCCGGGGCAGTTGGATGGACCGGTGCCCCTTCCTCGCAAGGCCCGAGCGGCCTCCCCCGACCCCGCGTCCCGCCGTCCCGGCGTGATGCGCTCCATCGTGCGCCAGCACCGGCGCGAGCTGCCCTGGATCATGGCCCTGTCCTTCGTGGTCGAGGCCACCGAGATGGCGGTGCCCGTCCTGGTGGGCTTCGTCATCGACGCCGGCATCGTGCAGGGGAACCTGACCCTGACCCTGGGCGGTGCGGCGGGCATCGTCGTGATGCGGCTGCTGAGCACCTGGGCCTGGATCGTCATGTTCGCGGCCGCGCAGCGGGCGCGGATGTTCGAGCGCCACCGCCTGCGCGTGGCCGTGACCGGCGCGGTGCTCGACCCGCGCTCCACCCCCGTGGACCGTCCCGCGGGCGAGGTGCTGTCCATCGCCACCTCCGACGCCGACAAGGCCTCGGACGTGATGGACATGATCCCGTGGGCCTTCCCCGCCGCGACCGTGGTGCTGGGCGCCGGGGTGTGGCTCGCGATCCTCGACCCGATGCTGGGCCTGGTCACCCTGATCGGCATCCTCGTGATGGTCGTGGTCATCCGCGTGATCAGCCCGGTGCTGTCGGCCCGGTACGACGCCCAGCAGTCCAAGGCGGCCGATGCCGCCGCGACCGCCACCGACCTCGTCCACGGCCTGCGCATCCTGCAGGGTCTGGGCGTGCAGGCCCGCGCCCGCTCCCACTACCGCCGCCGCTCCCGCATCGCGCTGGACGCGGCGCTGGTCAACGCCCGCTTCTCGGGCATCTCCGGGGGCCTGACCACCCTGGTGACCGCCGGCATGATGGCCGCCGTGGTGATCATCGCCGCGCAGCGCACCATCGCCGGGGCGCTGACGGTGGGCACGCTCATCGCCGTGGTCGGCGTGGCCCGCAACAACATGGGCATGCTGCAGGGACTGTCCGGGCTGCCGGTGTGGTGGGCTTCCATGTCCACCTCGGCGCGGCGCGTGCGGGACCTGCTGGCGGACTTCGGCCGCACGATCGACGATCCCGAGCTCTCCCTCGGCCACCTGCGCCGGGCGCGCGACGACCGCGGCGAGTCCCGCCCCGGCGAGCGCCGCCCCGGCACCGGCGGCCTGCGCCTGGCGCAGGTGCGCGCCGGCACCCTGGACGGCCTGGACCTCGAGGTCCCCGACGGCCGGGTGGTGGCCGTGGCCTGCACCGACGCGCGGGACGCCGACGCGGTGATCGCCGCGGTCTCCGGCCGCGCCGAGGCCGGCAGCGTGCAGCTGGGCGATCACGCCGTGACCGCCGAGAACCGCTTCGCGACCCGTGCCGACCTGCTGGTGGAGCCGCACGTCGTCGACCTGTTCGACGGCACCCTGCGCGAGCAGCTCGCCACCCGGGCGCCGTCCTCGGTCGCGACCGACGGTACGGACGACTCCTGGGCCGATGCGGCCCTGCACGCCGCCGGCGCGGAGGACATGCTGCGGATCCTCCCCGAGGGGTACGACACCCGCATCCTGGACCGCGGGGCGAACCTGTCCGGCGGCCAGCGCCAGCGGATCGCGCTGGCCCGCGCGGTGGCCTCCGACGCCCCCGTGCTGGTCCTGCACGACCCGACCACCGCCGTGGACGCGGTGACCGAGCAGCACATCGCCGAGGCCCTGGTGGCGGACCGCCGCCGCGAGGACCGGGCGACGCTGCTGGTGACCCGCGCCCCGGCCCTGCTGCGGGAGGCCGACGAGGTCCACCTCGTCCGTGCCGGCCGCGTGACCGCCCACGGCTCCCACACGGAGCTGATGGACCTCGAGGAGTACCGGGAGATGGTGCAGCGATGACCGCGACCACCGAGAAGCCGTCGGCGCTGAACTGGGATGCGCAGCCCGAGGAGCTGCTGGCCACCGACGCGACCGCGCGGCGCCAGCTCGACGAGCATGCCCAGATCCTGCCGATCGCGACCGTCCGCGACGCCGCCGCCCACCTCGGCGGGAGGCTGCGCCGCTTCTGGTTCTCGACGCTGCTGACCGTGCTCGTGGTCACCGGCGGCGCGGTCGCCGCGGCCTGGATGCCGCGGCTGATCGGCGACGCCGTGGACCTCGTGCAGGCCGGGGCGACCCCCGGGCAGCTGTGGCGCCAGGGCGGTCTGATCATGCTCTCCGGCGTGCTGCAGGCCGTGCTGGCGGCGCTGGGCTGGACCCTCGTCTCCAGCCTCGGCCAGCGGGTGCTGGCCGGGATGCGCGAGGACGTCATCGACCGCGCGCTGGACCTGCCGGCGCAGACCATGGAGGTCACCGGCATCGGCGACGCGCTCTCCCGCGTGGCCGACGACGTCGACGTCACCGCGCGCGCCGTGAACAACGTGGTGCCCAACCTGATCCAGGTCGGCTTCTACGTCGTGGTGACGCTGATCGGCATGGTCGCGCTGTCCCCGTGGCTGCTGATCCTCGTCGCGGTGATCCTGCCGATGTACGCCGCCGGCACCGTCTGGTACCTGCGGCGCACCGCGCCGATCTACCGCCGCGAGCGGGTGGCGATGGGCGCCCGCGCCCAGGGCCTGCTCTCGGCGATCCACGGCATCCCCACGGTGCACGCCTACGGCATCGAGCGCCGCGAGACCCGCCACGTGGCCGTGCTGTCCGAGACCGCCGCCGTGCTCGGCATGCGGGTGATGACGCTGGTGACGCGCCTGGTGAAGTACATCGTGTGGCCCGAGAGCATCGCGATCGCCCTGGTGCTGGTGCTGGGCTACGTCATGGTCCACGTCAGCGGCGCGCCGATCGGCGTGGTCACGGCCGCCGGGCTGTACGTGGTCAGCCTCATGTGGCCGATGACCAACCTCATCTTCAGCCTCGACGACGTGCAGTCCGCGGCGGCGAGCCTGACCCGGATGGTGGGGGTCATCGAGTCCTTCGACCCGGCGACCTCCCCCGGCCCCCAGCGCCCGCAGGACGCCTCGATCCGCCTCGAGGGCGTCTCCCACGCCTACGGCTCCGATGCCGACGGCGAGGAGAACATCGTCCTGCATCCGCTGGACCTGGAGATCCGACCCGGCGAGCGGATCGCGCTGGTGGGCGCCTCGGGCGCCGGCAAGTCGACCCTCGCGGCGATCATCGCCGGGACCCTGGTGCCCCGGCACGGGCGGGTGCTGCACGGCGGGGCGGACCTCGCCGCGGCGGACCTCGAGGCGATCCGGGCGCACTCCAGCATCGTCAGCCAGGACGTGCACGTCTTCCGCGGCACCGTCGCGGAGGATCTGCGGCTGGTCCGCGAGGACGCCACCGAGGAGGAGCTGCGCCGCGCCCTCGAGCTCGTCGAGGCGTGGTCCTGGGTGCAGGCGCTGCCCCGCGGCCTGGACACGGAGGTCGGCGAGAAGGGCGAGCGGCTCACGGCCGAGCAGTCCCAGCAGCTGGCCCTGGCCCGGATCGTGCTGCGGGATCCCGCCGTGCTGGTGCTGGACGAGGCCACGGCCGACGAGGGCTCCTCCGGCGCCCGGGTGCTGGAGCGGGCTGCGCTGCGGGTCGCCGAGGGGCGCACCACCGTGATCGTCGCCCACCGCCTCTCGCAGGCGCGGGCGGCGGACCGGATCCTGGTGATGGCCGACGGCCGGCCCGTCGAGCAGGGCACCCACGACGCCCTGGTCGCGGCGGGCGGCGCCTATGCGCGGCTGTGGGAGGCCTGGGCCGGCTGAGCCCTCAGCCGCGGCGGCGGGAGCGGATCGCCCCGAGGAGCAGGCCGATGCCCAGCAGGGCGGTCACGAGCGCTCCCGCCGCCGCGAGGATCCGCCCCCACGGGAGGGCGCTGATCGCCCCCGCGAGGGTGCGGTCGGCGCTCGTCCCGACGGCCTCCCCCTCGACCTCGATCGTGAGGATCACGTCCACGTCCCCGACCGGCTCGATCTGCGCGCCGGTGTCCTCGTCGACCTCGAGCGGGGCGTGCTGGGTGAGGGAGAGGACCTGACGGCCGGGCATCCAGACCCCGGCGACATCGGAGTCCTCGCTCTCGCGGTTGGCGATGCTCACAGTGCTCGCGTACCCGGCCCCGAGCACCGAGCCCGGGGAGGCGCCGGTGCGCGCGTCGGACTCCTCCGCGAGCGGCACGGGCATGCGCACCGGGTTCCACGCGAGGACCTCGAGGCTGCGGGAGGTGTCGGCGTGCTCGGCGCTGACCACCTCGGCGCGCCAGCGCAGCCGCTGGCCCTCGGCGACGTCGACGGAGACGTAGCGGGGCTCGTCGGGCGAGAGGCGCACCCGGTAGCTGCCGGGCGCCAGCGGGGTCGCCAGACCGTACGAGCTGCCGGTGCTGCTCAGCCCCTCGGCCTCGGGCGCCCCGGGCTGCGGGCCGGTGTCGGTCAGGGGGCTCGCGGCGGCCGGCGGGTGCTCCGCGCCGTCCGCGGCCGGCTCCACGGCGATCCGCACCTCGACGGGGATCGCCGTGTCGCGGTGCAGGGCCCCGCCGCGCGCGGCCTCGACGAACATCGGCCCGGCGGCGCAGCCGTCCTCCGTGCCGGTCGGCGTCGAGGAGGCGTAGGCGAGGATCGGGGTGCGGCCGGAGGACTTCTCCCCGATGCTGCCCTCGTCCTCGGCCACGCAGCTCTCGCCGTCGGCGTCGAGCAGGCGGACGTCCAGGTCCAGGTAGGCGTAGTCCTCCCCGTCGAGGTCCGGTCCGGGCGGGACGGCGGTGGCGCTCGCGTGCAGGCGCGCCCCCTCGGGCACGTCGACGCGGTAGATCCGCGCGACCTCCCCGTCGGTGCTCCCGGGCAGCGCGTCACGGATCAGCCCGGGCTCCACCACGGGCGCCTCGGCGAGGGAGGCGGCGCCGGCCACCTCCCGGCCGGTGAGGCCGTAGTCCTCGGCGAGGGCCGGCGTCGGGGCCGCCAGGGCGAGGACCAGAGCGAGCGCCGCGGTGCGCGGGTGGGCTGCTCTCATGGTGTCCTCTACGATCGTGTCCATCATGGGTGACGTCATCGCCGGTCGGTACGAGCTCCTGGACCCGATCGCGAGCGGGGCCTCGGGGTCGGTGTGGCGCGCCGTGGATCATCGTAGCGGGATGCTGTGCGCGGCCAAGGTGATGCGCCAGCGGGACTCCTCGGACATGCTGCGCTTCGTGCGGGAGAAGTCGATCCGCGTCGAGCACCGCAACCTGCTGACGCCGAACGGCTTCGGCGCGGAGGACGACCATGTCGTCATCGGCATGCCGCTGGCCAGCGGCGGGACCCTGCAGGAGATCGTCCGGGCCCACGGCGCGCTGTCGGATCCGCTGGTCGCGCTGGTCCTCGCGCAGCTGCTCGCGGGCCTGGGGCGCCTGCACCAGGAGGACTGGATCCACCGGGACGTCAAGCCCGGGAACATGCTCTTCGAACCGGTGGGGCGCGGCGTCCCGATCATGCGCCTGGCCGACTTCGGGATCGCCGTGCACGCGCGCGACGTGCGCCTGACGGCCACGGGGTTCGTCAACGGCACGCCCGGCTACGTCGCCCCGGAGATCATGTCCAGCGGGCGGATCTCCCCGCAGCAGGACCTGTGGGCGGCCGGCGTGGTGGGCCTGGTGATGCTCTCCCCCGAGACCCGCGTCGACCGTGAGGGCAGCGGCTCCGAGGCGGTGCGCGCCGTGCTCGCCACGACCGCGCCGCCGATCGCCGCGGTGATCGGCTCCCTGCTCTCCGTCGTGCCCGAGCAGCGCTGCCCCGACCTGCCGGGGGCGGTCGCGGCGCTCGAGGCCCTCGCCCGCACCGTCGCCCCGCCCTTCACGGACCGTGCGGGGGCTCCCGTCGAGTTCCCGGACCGCCTGCCGCCGCTGCCGGAGGGCTCCCCCTACCGGGGCACGGACGTGCTGCGGGCCGACACCGCCGGCCGCGGCCGGGGGACGACGCCGCTGCTGCCCGGTCCTCCGCGGCTGCGCACCGCGCCGGCCTCCCCCGCCCTGCCCGCCGCCCCGGGCCCGGCCCCGGTCCCCGGGCGCTCGGCGGACGCGGGGAGCTGGGCGAGCACCGCCCCGAGCGTCCCCGCCCCGGCGGCCCCGCCCCGCCCGCGGCGGCGTGCGCGGGTGATGGCGGGCCTGGCGGTGCTCGCCCTCGCGGGCTCCGCCGTGCTCGGCACGATCGCCGTGCGCGGCGGGATCCTGCTGCCCGACGAGCAGCAGATCGCCCAGCGGGATCCCTCGGTGCGCATCGGCGCCTCCTGCGACTGGACCGAGGCGGGCACCGAGGCCACGACCGCCGGCGGCATCGCGGCGGTCTGCGCCGAGCGCGGCCCGGACGAGCATCGCTGGGAGCGCGCAGGCCGCTGACCTCCCCGGGCGCGCCTCGCCGCGCCCGGCGGGCGACGCGGTATGGTCGGCCCATACGCCTTCCCCCTCGCGGGCGGAGCAGCGTCCGGGTCGGTGGGCCGGCCGGTCCGGGCAGCCCGTGGGGGCCGACTCGGCCAGGAACCGCCATGCCTCCCACACCACACTGGTCGCCCGGCGACCAGGTGACCTGGACCTACTACACCCATCAGCACCCCACCCGCACCGTCCGCCCCGGCACGGTCGTCCTGGACGACGATCGCGGCGTCGTCATCTGGATCGCCCCGGGGACGGAGGTGCTGCTGCCCGTGCTCGAGACCGGCGCGGCGCTGCGCCGCGCCGGCGACGAGGGGATGTTCACCCAGCCGCGCCGGCAGTCCAAGCAGCTGTGGACCGGCAACGGGATCCTCATGATCGGCCTGCCCGACACGCCGTACTCCGTGTGGCTGTTCTACAAGGACGACGGCTCGCTGGGCTGCTACTACGTCAACCTCGAGACGCCCTACGAGCGCACCGAGGAGGGCGTGCGCACCCGCGACCTGGTGCTGGACCTGGTGGTGCTGCCGCGACGCGACTGGCACTACAAGGACGAGGACGAGCTCGAGGGCGCCGAGCGCGTGGGCTACTTCAGCGCCGAGGAGGTCGCGGAGATCCGCGCCGCGGGCCGCCGTGCGGAGAAGGACATCGAGGCCTGGCGCTATCCGTTCTCGGCCGGTTTCGAGCACTTCTTCCCCGACCCCTCGTGGCCGATCCCGGCGCTGCCCTCCCATTACACCTGGGATCTGGACCTGACCAGGCGCTGATCCTGCCCGTGCAGTGGCAGGATGGGAAGCATGTCCACAGAGAACCTGACGCGCGACGAGGCCCAGGACCGGGCCTCCTTCCTCGCCACCGACACCTACGACATCCGCCTCGACCTGACCCAGGGCGAGCGGACGTTCCGCACCGAGTCCACGATCCGCTTCACCTCCACCGAGGCCCGGGCGACGTTCGTGGACCTCATCGCCCCGGCCGTCCACGAGATCGAGCTCAACGGCGTCCTGCTCGAGGACCCGGCCTCCCGCTTCGACGGCGCCCGCGTGCAGCTGCCCGAGCTGGCCGTCGGCGAGAACACCGTGCGCATCCTCGCCGACGGCGCCTACATGAACACCGGCGAGGGGCTGCACCGCTTCGTCGACCCGGTCGACGACGAGGTGTACCTGTACACCCAGTTCGAGGTCTCCGACGCCCGGCGCATGTTCGCATGCTTCGAGCAGCCGGACCTCAAGGCCGCCTTCACCCTCACCGTCACGGCGCCGGCGCACTGGCGGGTCATCTCCATCGCCCCGACCTCGGAGCCGGTCCCCGCCGGGGACGGCATCGCGACCTGGTCCTTCGAGGCGACGCCGCGGATCTCCACCTACCTCACCGCGCTCATCGCCGGGAAGTACGAGGGCACCGAGGGCACCCTGCGCTCCCGCAGCGGCCGGGAGATCCCCGCCGGCGTGTACGCCCGCGCCTCGCTGGCCGAGCACCTGGACGCCGACCACATCCTCGCCATCACCCAGCAGGGCTTCGACTTCTACGAGGAGAAGTTCGACGCGGACTTCCCCTTCCCCACCTACGACCAGATCTTCGTGCCGGAGTACAACATGGGCGCGATGGAGAACCCGGGCGCGGTGACCTTCGTGGAGTCCTACGTGTTCCGCTCCGAGGTCTCCGACGCGATCCGCGAGCGCCGCGACCTCACCATCCTCCACGAGCTCGCCCACATGTGGTTCGGGGACCTCGTCACCATGCGCTGGTGGGACGACCTGTGGCTGAACGAGTCCTTCGCCGAGTTCGCCTCGACCCTGTGCTCGGCCGAGGCCACCGCGTGGACCGATTCCTGGACCACCTTCGCCGGGTCCGAGAAGGCCTGGGCCTACCGCCAGGACCAGCTGCCCTCGACCCACCCGATCGTCGCCGACATGGTCGACTTCGACGCGGTGGAGACGAACTTCGACGGGATCACCTACGCCAAGGGCGCCTCGGTGCTGCGCCAGCTGGTCGCCTATGTCGGCGAGGAGGCGTTCTTCGAGGGCCTGCGCGCCTACTTCGCGAAGCACGCCTGGTCCAACACCGAGCTGAGCGACCTGCTCGTCGAGCTCGAGGCCACCAGCGGACGCGACCTGCGCTCCTGGAGCGCGCTCTGGCTCGAGACGGCGGGCGTGAACCTGCTGCGCCCCGTCATCGAGCGCGCCGAGGACGGCTCCGTGACCCGGTTCGCGATCTCCCAGGAGGCGGTCGCCGAGCACCCCACGCTGCGCCCCCACCGCCTGGGAGTGGCCGGCTTCTCCGTGCAGGGCGACCGGCTCGTGCGCACCACGACCGTCGAGGTCGACATCGACGGCGCGCTGACAGAGGTCCCCGAGCTCGTCGGCCGGACGGCGGACCTGTGGCTGCTCAACGACGGGGACCTCGCCTACGCGAAGATCCGCCTGGACGAGGCCTCGCTCGAGGTGGCCCTGGAGAGCCTGCGCACCCTCGAGGACCCGCTGGCCCGCACCCTCATCTGGTCCGCCGCCTGGGACATGGTGCGCGATGCCGAGCTGCCCTCGCGCCGCTTCGCCGACCTGGTGCTCGCGCACATCACCGGTGAGGACTCCTCCAGCGTGCTGCGGACCCTGCTGGGCCAGCTGCAGAGCGTCGCGACCGCGTACGCCGCCCCGGAGGACCGGGCCGCACGCACCGCCCGCATCGGCGACGCCCTCGCGGAGCTGACCCGCTCCGCGGCCGCCGGCTCCGATGCGCAGCTGCAGTTCCTCGAGGCCTTCGCGCGCCTGTCCTCCACCGCGCAGCACCGGGAGCTGCTGTCGGGCCTGCTCGAGGGCACGACCGTCCTCGAGGGGCGCACGATCGACACGGACCTGCGCTGGAAGCTCGTGATCGCCCTCGCGGCGCTCGGCGGCATCGACGAGGCCGGGATCGACGCGGTCCTCGCGCAGGACGACACGCAGTCCGGCCGCAAGAGCGCCCTGACCGCCCGGGCCGCCCTGCCCACCGCGGAGGCCAAGGCCCAGGCCTGGGCCCGCACGGTCGAGAGCGACGAGCTGGCCAACGAGTCGCTCACCGCCGTGGTCCTCGGCTTCGGCCGCGTCGTGGACGGGTCGCTGATCGCCCCGTACGTCGAGAAGTACTTCGCGATGCTCGACGACGTCTGGGCGCAGCGCTCCAACGAGATCGCCAACCGGCTCATCCAGGGCTACTTCCCGGCGGACTTCGGCGGGCAGGACGTCGTGGACGCCGCCGACGCCTGGCTCGCGGAGCATGCCGATGCGCCGCTGGGCCTGCGCCGCCCGGTGCTCGAGGGCCGCGACACCGTCGCCCGTCAGCTGCGGGTGCGCGCGGCCGACGTCGCCTGATCGACGAGGGCGCCCCTCCGGCGCCCGGGGATCGACCAGGGACTCCCTCACGGGGACGCCCTGGTCGATCCCCCGCCCGGTCCGTCCAGCCGGCACGGACCGACGGACGCTAGGGTCGGCGCCATGGCTCCGACGTATCTTCCCGAGCTCGTCACCCCGACCACCGACGAGACGCTGTCCCTCCTGGACCAGGCGCTGCGCTGGCTGCTCAGCAGCGGCCTGCTCATCGTGCTGGTCCTGGTCGGTGCGGCCGTGGCGACCGCCATCGCCCGATGGCTGATCCACCGGTTCTTCCGCACCATGATCGCCTCGTCCAGCAAGCTGACCGGCGTCGCCGGCTCCGTGGTGCGCCGCGACCGCCGGGACCAGGCCGCGAGCCTCAAGCGCATCGAGCAGCGCGCCTCGACCCTGTCCAACGTCGCGGTGAACGTGGCGACGCTGATCATCTGGATGATCGCGGCGATCATGATCCTCGACCAGATCGGCGTGAACATCGCCCCCGTGATCGCCTCCCTCGGCGTGGTCGGGCTGGCCGCGGGCATCGGCGCGCAGACGATCATCAAGGACATCGTCGCCGGCGTCGTCATGCTCTTCGAGGACATCGTCGCCGTGGGCGACGTCGTCGACCTCGAGTACGCCACCGGGACCGTCGAGAACATCAACCTGCGCGTGACCCAGGTGCGGTCCCTGGACGGCGTGCTGTGGACCGTCCGCAACGGCGAGATCATCCGGGTGGGCAACATGTCCCGCGGCTTCTCCAAGGCCGTCGTCCTGCTGGACCTGGACGCCAAGTCCGACGACCGGGTCGTCGACGAGGTGCTCGCCCGGGTCGCCGAGGAGCTCGGCGCCGACCCGGAGTGGGCGGACGTCCTGCAGAGCGAGGTCGAGGTCAGCGGTATCCTCAGCGAGGACGCCGCGCGCTTCCAGCGGCGCATGGTCGCCACCGTCTCCCCCGGCTCCCAGTGGAAGGTCGAGATGGAGCTGCGGCGGCGCATCCGAGCCCAGTTCGCCGCGTCGGGCATCGAGTTCGCCCTTCCGCGGTTCGCCGAGACGACAGGAAAGTCCGCATGACCATCCCGCTGCGACCCGGCGGCCCCGGCCACGAGCCCGAGCAGACCTTCTACGAGGCCGTCGGCGGCCACGAGACCTTCGTGCGCCTGGTGCGCCGGTTCTACGAGGGCGTCGCCGAGGATCCGCTGCTGCGCCCGATGTACCCCGAGGAGGACCTGGGCCCCGCCGAGGAGCGCCTGCTGCTGTTCCTCGAGCAGTACTGGGGCGGGCCCAAGACCTACGGCGAGCGCCGCGGCCACCCGCGCCTGCGGATCCGCCACGCCCCCTTCGCCGTCTCCCCCGCCGCCCGGGACGCCTGGCTCGCGCACATGCGCGGCGCCGTCGACTCCCTCGAGCTCCCGCCGCTGCTCGCGGAGACCCTGTGGGACTACCTCGAGCGCGCCGCCCACTCGATGGTCAACACCGTCGACGGCGGCGAGGCGCCCCGTCCCGGCGGCATCGTGCCCGACCGCCTGTCCTGACCCCCTCGGACCTGGAGGAGACCATGCAACCCCGACCCCTCGGCCGCACCGGCCGCAGCGTCGCCCCCATCGGCCTGGGCACCTGGCAGCTCGGCGCGGACTGGGGCGACGTCCGCGAGGAGGACGCCCTGGACGTCCTGGCCGCCTCCGCCGAGGCCGGCGTCACCCTGCTGGACACGGCGGACGTCTACGGCGACGGCCGCAGCGAGCGGCTCATCGGCCGCTTCCTCGCCCAGCGCCTCGGACACGGCATCACCGTGGCCACCAAGATGGGCCGGCGCCTGCCGCAGGAGCCGGAGAACTACACGCCGGAGAACTTCCGCGCCTGGACGGAGCGCTCCCGCGCGAACCTCGGGGTCGACACCCTCGACCTCGTGCAGCTGCACTGCCCGCCCTCGGCCGTGATCGAGGACGAGGCGACCTTCGAGGCCCTGGACGCCCTCGTGGCCGAGGGCGCGATCGCCGCCTACGGCGTCTCGGTGGAGACCTGCGCGCAGGCGCTCCGTGCGATCTCCCGTCCCGGTGTGACGAACGTGCAGATCATCCTCAACCCCTTCCGGCTGAAGCCGCTGGACGAGGTGCTGCCGGCGGCGCAGGCGGCGGGGGTGGCGGTCCTCGCCCGCGTGCCGCTGGCCTCCGGCCTGCTCTCGGGCAGGTACACGACGTCGACCACCTTCGCCGCCGATGACCATCGCACGTACAACCGGCAGGGCGAGGCCTTCGACCGGGGCGAGACCTTCTCCGGCGTCGACTTCGCCGAGGGGGTCGCGGCCGCGCAGGAGCTCGCGGACGCCCTGCCCGAGGGCGTCAGCCTGCCCGCGGCGTCCCTCGCATGGATCGCCGCGCAGCCCGGGGTCACCGCCGTCATCCCCGGGGCGCGCACGGCGGAGCAGGCCCGGGCGAACGCCGCGGCGGGCTCCCTGCTGGAGCAGGGCTTCGCCCTGGACGCCTTCGACGCGGCGGTGCGCCGGGTCTACGACGCCCGCCTGCGCGCGGCGGTGCACCCGCACTGGTGACCGCCCGGCCCGTGCCTCAGGAGCGGAAGGCCACCGGCTCGCCGGTGTACTCCTGGAGCGCCTCGCGCGTGGCGGCGTCCAGCCGCGCGGTCCGCTGGGTCTCGCGGTCGACCACGACCACCACGGTGCGGGCCGAGACGTAGGGCTGCTGCGCCGCGACGTCGTCCTGGCGCAGCACCTGGTAGTCCACGTCCAGGCTGGCCCCGCCCAGCCGCGAGACCCACAGGCGCACCAGGGCGCCCTCGCGCAGGTACGGGATGGGCCGGTGGTACTCCAGGCGCTGGGAGGCGATCAGCGTCAGCAGCGGGGCGTGCGCGTCGAACACGCCCATCGCGGTGGGCAGCCTCACCGCGCCGCGGGCGATCTGCTCCTCGTCGGGAGCCCAGAAGGCGGCGATGCGCGCCTCCTCGAGCAGCCGCACGACGGCCGCATTGTTGACGTGCCCGTAGGCGTCCAGGTCGGTCCAGCGCACGGGGACCGTGATGTCGAGATGAGCCATGCGCCCCATCGTACGGATCAGCGGCCGCACCAGGGGCGATGCGGGTCGTAGCATCGGGGCATGACCGCAGCCGGCCCCGCCCCCGATCCGACCCCGCCCGCGCACCCGGCCCCCCGCCCGGATCCGCACCCGCGGGAGGTCTCCTCCGCCCTGCTGGACCTGCTGGACCTGCGCGCGGCCGATGCCTCCGGGCAGGCCGCGGCCTTCGAGGGCGACACCCGGGCGCACCCGGGCGGGCACGTCTTCGGCGGACAGGTGATGGGCCAGGCCGTCGTCGCCGTGGGCCGCACGGTGCCCGAGGGGAGGCGCATCCACTCGATGTACTCCTACTTCCTGGCCCCGGGCGCGCCGGACGTGCCGATCCGCTTCGAGGTCGACGACCTCCGCGACGGCGGCTCCTTCTCCGTGCGCCGCGTCCTGGCCTCCCAGGAGGGGCGGACGATCCTGGCGATGACGGCGTCCTTCCAGGAGCAGCAGGACGGGCTCGAGCATCAGACCCGCGCCCCCGCCGCTCCGTCCCCCGAGGACCTCCCGACGACCGCCGAGGTCCTGGCCGGCATCGACCATCCCGTGGCCCGCTACTGGGCCACCCAGCGTCCGATCGACATCCGCCACGTCACGGACCCGATCTACCTGCGCCCGGACGGCTCCGGCTCCGAGTCGCAGATGCTGTGGATGCGCATGGTCTCCCCCGTCGAGGCCGATCCCCTGGTGCACGATGCGATCCTGGCCTTCGCCAGCGACTACACGCCCTTCGAGCCGATCCTGCGCCGCCAGGGCCTGAGCTGGGTGACGCCGGGGCTGCGCATGGCCACCATCAACCACGCCATCTGGTGGCACCGCCACGTGGAGATGAACGAATGGCTGCTGTACGTGCAGCGCTCCCCCTCGGCCGCGGGCGGGCGCGGGCTCACCGAGGGCAACGTCTTCGACCGTGCCGGCGACCTCGTCGCGACCATCGTGCAGGAGGGCATGATCCGGGTGAAGCCCACCGCCTGAGCGCCGGAGCGGGAGCCGTGCCTCAGGCGACGGCCTCGAGGGCCGCGGCCTGGGCGCGCGGCAGGGCCTCGGAGGCGGTGGTCGTGCCGGCGAAGACCTCCTGGATGATCGGCATGGCCGCGGCGGTCCCGGCGGCGGCCCGCGGGCCGGTCTCCGGCAGGGACACCTCGGCGAGGTCCGCGACCAGCGGAGCCACGTCCACGCCCTGGCCGCTCCAATGCTCCTGCCAGGACTGGCGCAGGTCCCGGTGGCCGGGGATGCCGATGCCCGCGGCGACCAGCGGGCGCTGCCCCTCGACGCCGCCCAGCCAGGTCAGCAGCGACGCGATGTCCGCGGTGCGGTCGTCGTCCTTGCTCACGATGCCCACCGCCGCGACCGCATGCACCAGCGGGCGCCGCCCCTGGGGCCCGGCGACCACCGGATGCAGGTCCCAGGCGAAGGCGTCCCCGATCCCGTCGACCAGGCGCGGGAGGTCGTAGCTGCCGGTCTGCAGCAGGGCGAGCTGCCCGCCGACGAACAGATCGCGGCACAGCTCGGGGTCGGCGTTGGTCTCGGCGCCGGTGGGGGCCACCAGGTCCAGGTTCGCGAGGTCGGCGAGGTACTGGACGGCGGCCATGCCCTGCTCGGAGGCGAAGGCGAAGACGTCCTCCTGCTGCCAGGCGCCGCCTGCGGCGGCGATGAACGGCCCCAGCAGGGCGGCCCGGTCCGCCTGCGCGGAGAAGCCGTAGGAGGGGCGATCGGACACCGCGTCGGAGCCGGACCCCGCCGCCGCGGCGGAGAGCGCCCGGGCGGCGTCGCGCAGCGTGTCGGAGCCGCCGGAGGGGTCGAAGACGAGCCCCTGCGGGTCGACCTGGACAGGGTCGACGAGCGCCCGGTTGGCGGCGAGCATGCTCACGTCCCAGAACTGGGGCACGCCCCACAGGACGTCGTCGCGGCGGTAGAGATCGGTGGCCGCGGCCTCCCAGCCGCTCGCGGCCTGCCCGGTGGCCTCGCCCGCGTCCACCAGCTTCCCGGCCTGCTGGAACTGCACCAGGTTGGCGGTGTTCATCCAGTAGACGTCGGCCGCGGACCGGGTGGCGAGGTCCTGCGGCAGCGCCGTCCAGTACTCGTCCCATTCCTGCACCTCGACGACGGCGGCGATGCCGGTCTGCTTCGTGAACGCGGCCAGGGACTCCTCGTAGGGCGCGAGCGCGCGGTCGTCCCACACCCGCAGCACCAGGGTGTCCTCGTCGGGCTCGACGGGCTCCTCGTCCGAGCCCCCGCAGGAGCTCGCCCCGCCCACCGCGCCCAGAGCGAGGAGGGATGCGAGCAGCTGGCGACGCGTGGGCATGGAGGTCCTTCCGACGGCGAGAGGGGCGGGGCACCATTGTGCCCCGCCCCGGCCCGCGCCCGGTTCAGGCGGAGGCGACCAGACCCAGCTCGGCGCGGGAGGCGAGCGCGGGGTGCTGCGGCACGACCCGCACGCCGGCGCCGATCTGCCCGGGCACGCTCACCGTCAGCCGCGTCGCCCACCGGCCGTCGTCCTGCCGCTGCAGCGGGACGATCTGGGGGTCCACCAGCTCCCCGTCCTCGCCGACGGGCCCCAGCAGCGCCTCGACGGCGACCGAGGACTCCTCCAGCGCGCCCAGGCGGACCTCGGCGGACAGGGTGATCTCCGCGCCCGTGGGGACGGTGCCGCCGGCGGCGGCCCCGGCGCCCTCCAGGCGCACATCGTGCACGGAGACCTGCGGCCAGGCATCGGCCACCTGCGCCTTCCACGCGGTGAAGGCGGCCGCGAGGGTGGTGTCCTGGCCGAAGGCCGCGGCCGAGCGCGCCGCCGGCAGGTACAGCTCGGTGACGTAGTCCCGGACCATCCGGGCGGCGGTGATCCGCGGGGCGATCTGCACCAGGGAGGCGCGGACCTTCTTCAGCCACCCCGTGCGCATGCCGCGGTCGTCGCGCTCGTAGAACAGCGGGGCGATGCGGTGCTCGAGGATGTCGTACAGCGCGGCGGCCTCGAGCTCGTCGCGGCGGTCCTGGTCCTCGACGCTCGCCGTCGGGATCGTCCAGCCGGCCTCGTCGGTGGCCATCTCGTCCCACCATCCGTCGGAGATCGAGAAGGTGAGGCCGCCGTTGAGCACGGCCTTCATGCCGGAGGTCCCGGAGGCCTCCTCCGGGCGGATCGGGTTGTTCAGCCACACGTCGGAGCCGGCGATGAGCACGGAGGCCATGCGGATGTCGTAGTCCGGGAGGAAGACGATGCGGTGGCGGACACCCGCCTCGTCGGCGAAGCGGACCAGCTCCTGCATGAACTCCTTGCCGGGACGGTCCGCCGGGTGGGCCTTGCCGGCGATCACCAGCTGCACGGGACGGTCCGGATCCAGCAGGATGCGGCGCAGCCGCTCGGGGTCGCGCAGCATGAGGGTCAGGCGCTTGTACGTCGAGACGCGACGGGCGAAGCCGACGGTGAGGACCTCGGGATCCAGGATCTCGCGGGTCCAGGCCAGCTCGGTCTCATCGGCCCCGCGGCGCAGCCATGCGTCGTGCACGTGCTCGCGGGCCATGTCCACCAGGTCGGCGCGCAGGTGGTCGCGGGCCTCGTCGAGGTCGGCGTCGGTGAGCGTGGCCAGCGGGCTCCAGTCGGTCAGGGCGGAGATGTCCACATCGCCCAGCGCCTTCTTGAACAGGTCGTCCATCACCCGCGAGGTCCAGGTGCGCCGGTGCACGCCGTTGGTCACCGAGGTGATGGGCACCTCCGGCACCTCGAAGCCCGGGTAGAGGTCCTCGAACATGCGCCGGGAGACGGCGCCGTGCAGGGCGGAGACGCCGTTCGCGCGCTGCGCGAGGCGGAAGCCCATGTGCGCCATGTTGAACACCTGGCCGCCGTTCTCCAGGCCCAGGGCCAGGGCCGCCTCGACGGGCAGCCCCTCGACCAGGCGGGAGATCCCCTCCCCGTCGGCGTCGAGGTAGCGGCGCAGCTCGGTCACGTCGAAGCGGTCGATGCCCGCCGGCACCGGGGTATGGGTCGTGAAGACGGTGCCGGCGCGCACCTCGGACAGCGCCTCGTCGAAGCCGGCGCCCTCCCGGATCAGACGGCCGATGCGCTCCAGCCCCGAGAACCCGGCGTGGCCCTCGTTGAGGTGGAACACCTGCGGCTGCGGGAAGGACGTCGCGGCGGTGTACGCCTCGACCGCGCGCACGCCGCCGATGCCCAGCACGATCTCCTGGACGATGCGGTGCTCATGGTCGCCGCCGTAGAGACGGTCGGTGATCGCCCGCGCCTCCTCGTCGTTGACCTCGAGGTTGGTGTCCAGCAGCAGCAGGGGGACGCGCCCGACCTGCGCGACCCACAGCCCGATGGCGACCTCGCGGCCCCCGGGGAAGGTCACCGAGACGGTCAGCTGCACGCCGTCGGCCCCGCGGACGGGCTCGACCGGCAGCGCGGCCGGATCGTTGAGGCGGTAGGTCTCCTGCTGCCAGCCCGAGCGGTCCAGGCTCTGGGAGAAGTAGCCGTACTGGTAGAGCAGGCCCACGGCCACCAGCGGCACGCCGAGGTCGGAGGCGGACTTGAGGTGGTCCCCGGCGAGGATCCCGAGACCCCCGGAGTAGATGGGAAGGGTCGGGGTGATGCCGAACTCCATGGAGAAGTACGCGACGGCCGGCACGGGCGCCCCGGTCTCGGGGACGGTGCGCTGGAACCAGCGCCCGGACTCGCGGTAGGTGCTGAGGTCCCCGACCTCGGAGCGCATGCGCGCGAGGAACGACTCGTCCCGCGCGGCCTCGGCCAGCCGGGCGGCGGGCACCAGCGGCAGCATCGCCACGGGATTCTCGCCGCTGCGGGCGAAGGCATCCGGATCGAGGCTGCGGAACAGGTCGAGGCTCTGGCGGCGCCAGGCCCACCGGAGGTTCATCGCCAGGACGCGCAGCGGCTCCAGGGCGGTGGGGAGCTGGGAGGCGACCTGGACGGTCGTGATCGGCTTCATGGCGCACACCGTACCGGGTCCCGGGGGACAATACAGTGAGGACCGGAGGACGTGGACACGAGCGCTGCGGGAGGGCTTCATGCACGCAGGACCGCAGGCCGATGCGCAGGCCGGCGACCTCGACGGGACCGTCGAGGACACGGTCGACCTCGGGGCCGGGCTGGACCCCGTGCGCTCGCTCCTGCACCGCTGCGCCCGCGGGGACCGCGACGCCGCCGCGAGCCTGGTCGAGCTGCTCTCCCCCCGCGTCCACGGCCTGGCCATCGAGGTCTCCGGCTCCTCCGCGACGGCGGAGCGGCTGAGCATCGCCGTGCTGCGCGGCGCCCTGCGGGACGCCCACGACCTGGCCTCCGGGGCGATGCCCGGGGAGACCGCCGTGCTGGACCGGGCCCGCCGGGCCATCATCGCCGACACCTCGGGCCGCGGCACCGTCCGCTCCCTGGCGGCCGCCGCCTCCGCGGCCCGGCGCGCACCCCATCGGCGCGAGCAGGAGATCGTGCGGGCCCTGCTGAGCATGCCGCCGTCGCGGCGCGCCCTGCTCGAGCTGGCGGCCCTGGGCCGCTTCCCCTACAGCGGCTCCGCGCGGCGCGGAGCGGCCGCCGAGCTGTCCGCGGGGCTCGCCGCGATCCGGCCCGGCGCCGCGACGGCGACGACCGGCAGCGGCCCCCAGGAGGCGGGACCGGGAGCACCGGGGGGACCTCGCGCGGCCGGTCCGCAGACCGCCGGTCCGCAGGCTGCCGGTCCGCCGACGGCCGGGCCCGGCGAGCTGGCGGCCCTCGCCGCGCTGGACGCCCTGGCCCTGGCCGATGCCGGCGAGCGCGAGCGCCTGCATGCCCTCACCCGCACCGCCGAGGAGGCCTCCGTGCGCCGGGCGGCGATCGAGGCCGCCGCCGAGCTGACCCTGCTCACCGCCCGGGCGCCCACCCGGGACCTGGGGCCCCGGGTGCTCGAGGGCTTCGCCCCGCGCCCGCTGCCCTCCCTCGGTCCGGGAGCGTCGCGGGAGTACTCCGGCACCTACGAGACGCCCGTGCTGGGCACCGACACGCACCGCCGGCTGGTCGGCCCGCCCGCGCGCGGGGGCGGGCCCGGCTCGGCGAGACCCGCGGCCGGGACGGGCGGGGCGCAGCCCTCCGTGCAGGTCCCCGCCCCGGCGTCCGCGGCCTCCGCCCCCTCGGCCGATCCGGCGCCCGCCTTCGCCTTCCGTCCCGCTGCGCGCGGGGCTGCCGCGGGCCCGGCCGGTCGCCGCGGCGCCGGAGCCCGGGCCGGCGCGGGCCGCACCGACGCCCGCCGGACGGGCCGCCGCCGCTGGGTCGGGGGTCTGCTGGCCGTGCTCGCGGTGCTCGCCCTCGGGGCCACGACCACCGGCTGGGTCCTCGCCGACCGGGCGCAGGACCGGGCGCTGCAGGCGCAGCGCGACTGGGCCCAGGTGGCCACGATGCCCGGCGCCCGCGGCGTCGAGGGGCGCAGCGACAACGGGTCGTGGCGCGCGGTCCTCGCCCCCGAGGGCACGGTGCTGCTGGCCCAGGACGTGCGGCCCTACGAGGACGACGAGGTGCTGCAGCTGTGGGCCCAGCGCGACGGCGCCCTGGTGGACCTGGGCGTGCTGGACCTGCGCCGCGACGGCACGGTCACCTTCCATGCCGACGCCGGCGGCGAGCGCCTGGTGGTCACCCGCGAGCGGGCCCCCGGCAACCAGTCGGGCACGCCGTCCGAGCTCGTCGTCGCCGAGCTGACGCCCGATCCCTGAGCGGCGCCGCGTCCCTGAGCGGCGCCGCGTCCCTGAGCGGCGCCGGGCTCGTGAGCGGCGCCGGCTCCCGGCGGGTCACGCCATGGCGGCGTTGCCCTCCTTCTGCGCCTGCGGGACGCCCTCGGCCGCGCTGAGCCGGCCGATGAAGATCTCCTGGAAGATCGGCATGACGGCGGTGAGCCCGGCGTTCGCCCGGGTGCCGGTGTCCGCGGGCGCCGGGTCCTTCGCCGCCTCGACGAAGATCTCGACATCCACGCCCTTGGCGCTCCAATGGTCGATGAAGGCCCCCTGCGCCTGCGTGTTACCGGGGAATGCCACGCCCTGCTCGCCCAGCGGCATCTGCCCCTCGGCGGACCCCAGCCAGGTCAGCAGGGCCGCGATGCCCTCCTGGCGCGAGTCGTCGGCCTTGGCGTTGCCGACCGCGACCACGCCGTGGACCAGGGACTTCGCGCCGGCCGGGCCGGCGACCATCGGCGCCAGGGCCCACTCGAAGGATCCCGCCACGCCGGAGTCGATGTTGGCGAGGTTGTAGGGCCCGGACTGGAACAGGGCCAGCTTCCCCTGCGTGAAGAGATCCCGGGTGAAGTCGCCGTTCTCGTTGGTGTCGGCCGCGCTGGGGGCGACCTGCTCGGTGTTCACGAGCCCGGCCATGTACTCGAAGGCGGCGATGCCCTCCGGGGAGGCGAAGGCGTAGCGGTCCTCGACCTGCCACTGGGCGCCGTTGGAGGCGAGGAAGGGGCCGATGATCGCCTGGCGGTCCGCCTGCGAGTTGAATCCGAACTGGGTGCGCGTGTCCGGGTCGAAGCCGTCCGTGCCGGGCGTGCGGCCCTCGCCGTCCAGGGTGAGGGCGCGGGCCGCCTCGCGCAGCGGATCGCTGGCGGCCGCCGGGTCGAAGGACAGGGCGGAGACGTCCACCCCGGCCGCCTCGACCAGGCCCACGTTGTAGAACAGGGCGATGGAGTCCCACAGCTGCGGCACGCCCCACAGGGTGCCCTCGCGGGTGTAGAGATCCACCACCGACTGCTCCCACTGATCGGCGCCCTCGGTGACGACCTCGTCGATCGCCAGCAGGTCCCCGGAGTCGGCGTACTGCACGAAGCTGGCGGAGTTCATCCAGTAGACATCGGCCGCGTCGCCGCTGGCCACGTCCAGGGGAAGCTTCGTCCAGTAGTCCGCCCACGGCACCAGGTCGATGTTCACGGACCAGCCCGACTGCTCGGTGAACGCGGCGAAGGAGGCCTCGTAGGCGGGCACCGCGGCCTCGTCCCAGAGCCGGAACGTCAGGGACTTGTCCCCGTCGCCGCCGCTGCCGCCGCCCTGGCGGGAGGGGGCGGAGGGAGAGCAGGCGGCCAGGGCTCCGGCCGTGCCGGTGGCGGCGAAGGAGGCGAGCAGCGTGCGGCGGTCCATCATCAGGTGTCCTTCCGGGGCGGGCGGGGATGGCCCCCATTATGGTCCGCGCCCCTCGCCCCCGGGCGGATCGACCCGGGGGCGGGACGGCTGCGCATGCTCAGCGCAGCTGCGTCGCCGCGATGGAGCTGGTGATCTGCCGCTGGAAGATCACCATGAGCAGCACCAGCGGCAGCATCGCCAGGGTGGTCCCGGCCATCACCAGGGTCCAGTTGTTGTTGTACTGCGACTGCAGGGAGCTGGTCGCGACGGTGATGGTGCGCCAGGCGGGCCCGGAGGTGATCACCAGCGGCCACATGAAGCTGTTCCAGTGGGTGACCACGGTGATGAGCATCAGCGTGGCCAGGATGGGCCGGTTCAGCGGGACCACCAGGTGCCACAGCAGGCCCAGCGTGCCCGCGCCGTCGATCCGCATGGCGTCCACCAGCTCCCCCGGGACGGCGCGGAAGTTCTCGCGCAGCAGGAAGATCGCGTACGGGGAGCCCAGCACGAACGGCAGCACGAGGGCCCAGAAGGTGTTGCGCAGGCCGGCCTCGCTGAGCATGAGGTACAGCGGCACCACGACCACCACCTGCGGCACCATCAGCGTCGCGACGTACACCCAGAACAGCAGGTCCCGGCCGGGGAAGCGGAGCATGGCGAAGGCGTAGGCGGCGAGCACGGAGAAGACCATCTGCCCCGCGAGGATCACCGCGACCATCTGGAGGGTCACCACCACCGGGGTGAGGAAGCCGTCGGTCGAGGTGAGCAGGGCCAGGAGGTTCTCGGCCGTCGGCGGGGACGGCCAGGACAGCGGTCCCTGCCGCGCGAACTGCCCGGCCGAGGTGAGGGCCGTGAGCACGGAGACGCCGAAGGGTGCGAGGGTGAGCAGGGCCGCGGCCAGCAGCAGGGCGTAGGTCCCCGCGTACCCGGCGAGTCGGCTGCGGGCGGCGGTGGTGCGCATCGGCTCCCCTCTCAGCTCATGTCGTACGTGATGCGCCGGGCGAACCAGCGCTGCTGGACCAGGGTGATCGCCACGAGCAGCACGAACAGGATCACCGCGACGGCGCTCGCCCGGCCCAGGCGGGCGGCGTCGAAGGCCTCGTGGTAGACGAGGGAGGCGATCACCTCGGTGCGGTGCTGGGGGCCGCCGCCGGTGAGGGCGTAGACCATGTCGAACACCTGGAAGCTCGCGACCACCTGCGTGACCGCGAGGAAGAAGGTCGTCGGCCGCAGCAGCGGCACGGTCATGTGGATCAGCGTGCGCCACGGTCCCGCCCCGTCCAGCCGGGCCGCCTCGTAGATCGAGCCGGGGATCCGCGAGAGGCCGGCCTGGAAGAACAGGGAGATGTACCCGACGTTCTGCCACACGGCCACGAAGGCGACGGCGGGCAGGGCCAGGGACGGGGAGGTCAGCCACTCCACGCGCATCCCGAGGATCGCGTTCATCGCCCCGGTGGAGGGCTGGAGGATCCACTTCCACACCACGCCCAGCGCCAGCGGCGCGCACACCCACGGGATCACCACGATCACCCGCACGATCGAGGAGCCGGGAAGCGCCCGGTGCAGCTGCGTGGCCAGCCCCAGCCCCAGGGCCAGGGAGACGGGCACCGAGATCAGCGTGAACAGCGCCGTCACGGCGAGGGAGTTCAGCAGAGCTCCCCCGCCGATCAGGGCCGCATAGTTCTCCAGGCCCACGAACTCGCGCGTGCCCAGCAGGTCCCAGTCGAACAGGGAGACGACGAAGGCCAGCACCACCGGGAGCACCAGGAAGCAGGTGACGCCGATCAGGCTCGGCGCCACCAGCAGCCAGGCGACCAGCCCCCGCCGCACGAGGTCAGTCGCGGGTCAGGCGGCGGTGCGTGACGCGGTGGGGCCGCGCCGCGTCCTCGCCGAGGCGCTCGATCTTGTTCTTCTCGTAGGCCTCGAAGTTGCCCTCGAACCAGTGCCAGTTCGCCGGGTCCTCCTCGGTGCCCTCGTAGGCGAGGATGTGGGTCGCCACGCGGTCCAGGAACCAGCGGTCGTGGGAGACGACCACGGCGCAGCCCGGGAACTCCAGCAGGGCGTTCTCGAGGGAGCCGAGCGTCTGCACGTCCAGGTCGTTGGTGGGCTCGTCCAGCAGCAGCACGTTGCCGCCCTGCTTGAGGGTCAGCGCCAGGTTGAGCCGGTTGCGCTCGCCGCCGGAGAGGACGCCGGCCTTCTTCTGCTGGTCCGGGCCCTTGAAGCCGAACTGGGAGACGTAGGCGCGCGAGGGGATCTCGACCTTGCCGACCTGGATGAAGTCGAGTCCGTCGGAGACGACCTCCCACAGGTTCTTCTCCGGGTCGAGGTTCTCGCGGTTCTGGTCGACGTAGCTGATCTTCACGGTCTCGCCGACCTTGAGCTCGCCGCCGTCCAGCGGCTCCAGGCCCACGATCGTCTTGAACAGGGTCGACTTGCCGACGCCGTTGGGGCCGATCACGCCGATGATGCCGTTGGGCGGCAGGGAGAAGCTGAGGCCGTCGATGAGGACGCGATCCCCGAAGCCCTTCTTCAGGTCCTTCGCGTCGATGACGATGTTGCCCAGGCGCGGGCCCGGGGGGATCGTGATCTCCTCGAAGTCGAGCTTGCGGGTGCGCTCGGCCTCCGCGGCCATCTCCTCGTAGCGGGCCAGACGCGCCTTGGACTTCGCCTGGCGGCCCTTGGCGTTGGAGCGCACCCACTCCAGCTCCTCCTTGAGGCGCTTGGCGAGCTTGGCGTCCTTCTTGCCCTGGACGTTCAGGCGCTCCTCCTTCTTCTCCAGGTAGGTGGAGTAGTTGCCCTCGTAGGGGTAGAGGTGGCCGCGGTCGACCTCGGCGATCCACTGGGCGACGTGGTCCAGGAAGTACCGGTCGTGGGTGACGGCGATGACGGCGCCCTCGTACTGCTGCAGGTGCTGCTCGAGCCAGAGCACGCTCTCGGCGTCGAGGTGGTTGGTGGGCTCGTCCAGCAGCAGCAGGTCCGGCTTCTCCAGCAGCAGCTTGCACAGCGCCACGCGGCGGCGCTCGCCCCCGGAGAGGTGGGTGACGCTCTCGTCGCCGGGCGGGCAGCGCAGGGCGTCCATCGCCTGCTCGAGCTGGGAGTCGAGGTCCCAGCCGTTCGCGGCGTCGATGTCGGACTGGAGCTTGCCCATCTCCTCCATCAGCGCGTCGAAGTCGGCGTCGGGCTCGGCCATCTCCTCGCCGATGGCGTTGAAGCGCTGCACCTTGCGGTACAGGTCCCCCATGCCCTCCTGGACGTTCTCCAGGACGGTCTTGGTCTCGTCCAGCGGCGGCTCCTGCAGCAGGATCCCGACGCTGTAGCCGGGGCTGAGGCGCGCCTCGCCGTTGGAGGGCTGGTCCAGGCCCGCCATGATCTTCAGGATGGTCGACTTGCCGGCGCCGTTGGGGCCGACCATGCCGATCTTCGCGCCCGGGTAGAAGCTCATGGTGACGTCGTCGAGGATCACCTTCTCGCCGACGGCCTTGCGGGCCTTGTACATGGTGTAGATGAACTCTGCCACTGCGATGCTCTCCTGGTGGAAGACGGGGTCTGTCAGGTCTGGTGGTGCGCGGCGCGCGCGAGGGGCCGCGGCACCCGGTCAAGACTACCCGGGGCTCACTCGAGGACGACGCCGCGCGCGGCCAGGACCTCGCGGGCGATCTCGCTGCCGTGGCGGGTGCCCTCGGGGTGCTGGTCGCCGTTGCGGGGCCACAGGTGCGCATCGATGCCCAGGGCGCGGGCGGCCTCGACGTTGTCGGCCCGGTCGTCGAAGAAGACGACCGAGCGCGGCACGGCGACGCCCCCGGACTCGTGGGCGAGCACCTCCAGCAGGATCCGGAAGATCTCCGGATCGGGCTTCACGACCTTCTCCTCGCCGGAGATGATCGCGAAGCTCATCGCCTCGAACCAGTCGGCGCGGCGCACGGCCTCCCCGAACGCCTCGGAGGCGTTGGACAGCAGCACCAGGCGCACGCCGGAGCGCGCCATGTCGTGCAGCAGGGCGCGGGAGTCGGGATCCAGACGCAGGAAGTACCGGTCGTCGGCCTTCTGCAGGTCCTCGACCTCCTCCTCGGTGAGGTCGCCGATGCCCGCGGCGGCGGCCACCGCGCGCCAGTACTCCTCGCGGCTGGTGCGCCCGGCGTCGTAGTCCGGCCGATGCGACCAGACGGCCTCCCGCAGGGCGTCCTGGTCCCCGCCGAGCAGGGCATAGAGGTCGGGCACCGGGTCGTGCCCGGCGCTGAGGACCCCGCCGTGGTCGAGGACGACGGTGGGACGGCTGGGGGTGCGGCGCTTGCGGCTCATGATCCCTCGCAGGTGGGAAGGCCGTCCACGGTGCCCGTGGCGGCGATGGACTCGGTGGCCTCGAGGGCCTGGTCGAAGGTGTCGACGCGGACGACCTGCAGCCCGGAGGGCACGTTCCCGGCGACCTCGTCGCAGTTCTGCCCCGGGGCCAGGAAGTAGTCGGCGCCCGCGTCCCGGGCCCCGATCATCTTCTGCCGGATCCCGCCGATGGGGCCGACGGCGCCGTCCTCGGCGATGGTGCCCGTCCCGGCGATCTCGCGGCCGCCGGGCAGCGCGCCCTCGGTGAGCTCGTCGTAGACGCTCAGGGAGAACATCAGCCCGGCGCTGGGGCCGCCGATGTCCCCCACCGAGATCCCCACGTCGAAGGGGAACTCGTAGCCGTCGGCGAGGACGACGCCCATCCTCGCCGTCCCGTCCACCTCGCGGGTGGGGACGGACAGCTCGAGGTCCTCGCCTCCGCGGCGCACCGTCAGCGCGATCTCCTCGCCGGGGACGGACCGGGCCACCAGCTGCTGGGTGGCGGCGGCGTCCGCGGTGCGCTCGCCCCGGACCGCGAGGATCTCGTCGCCCGCCTCGAGGACGTCCGCGGAGGCGGCGCCGTCCTCGATCCCGGCGACCACGACGGTGCGCTCGTAGGGGATGCCCAGCTCGTCCAGGGCCACGGCCACGGCGCCCTGCTGCGAGGTCGACATCTGCACGGTGTTCTCGAGGGTCACGTCCTCGCGGGTGCGGCCCTCGGGGAACAGCAGCTCGCGCGGGAACACGGCGCGGGAGCGGTCGAACCAGGCCAGGACCACCTCGGCGGCGGTGACCGTGTAGCCGGGGCCGCCGTCGACGGAGACCGTGGTCATCATCAGCTTCCCGTCGCTGGGGTAGGTCTCGTGGCCCTCGATCGAGATGATGTCCTCGTCCTGGTACTGCCCCAGCACGTCGATCGCGGGGCCGGGCTGCTCGATCACGTACGGCACCGGCACGGCGGAGCAGCCGACCATCAGTCCCAGCAGGACCGTGCCGCTGATCAGCGCGGTGCGGGGATGGGCGAAGGCGGAGCGCTCCAGGATGCGTCCCAGGGTCCGCCGCACGGGGCCCGGCTGCTGCGGCGCGCCGTCGCCGGCGGGAGGCGGACTGGTGGTGGGGGCGGGAGCATCGGGCACCAGGACATTGTGCCCCAGCGGCCTGGACGCGCTCGCGCCCACAGCGAACACCGAGCCGGCGGACAGCCGCGGCGGGGGTCCCCTGGATAGGCTGATCGCATCCGCGCACCACCCCAGGAGGTCACGATGGAGTCCGAGGACAGGTCCCCCGATCCGCAGGAGGAGGCGCTGCGCCGCCTGCTCGAGGAGGCGTTCGGCGGGGCTCTCCCGCCCGGCGCCCTGGAGGGGATGGATCTGGGCGAGCTCGCCCGGCAGGCCAACCTCCCCACCGACCCGAACCAGCTGCGGGCCGCCGCCGCCCAGATGCAGCACCTCTTCTCCACCCCGGGCGAGGGGCCGGTGAACTGGAAGCTCGCGGGCGACCTGGCCCGCCAGACGGCCCTGGGACAGCAGCGCCTGCCCGGCCAGCCGGAGCCGACCGGCTCCCCCGGCGATCCTGCGCCGACGCCCCAGCAGACCCGGGACCTGCGCGAGGCCGCCCAGATCGCCGCGCTGTGGCTGGGCGAGGCGATGGACTTCGACGTCCCCGCGCAGGAGCTGGACGTGTGGGGGCGCGGCACCTGGGTGCATCGGACCCTGCCGCGCTGGGAGTCCACCGTCGAACCGGTCGCGAAGTACATGGCCGGAGCGATCGGCGACGCCATCACCGCGCAGATGCAGGGCTCCGGCATGGCCCTTCCCGGCGACCCGGCGCAGATGATGGAGCGCATGGGCGGCACCCTGTTCGGTATCCAGTTCGGCCAGGCGATCGGCACCCTGGCCCGGGAGGTCGCCGGCACCACGGACCTCTCGCTCCCGCTCGGCCCCGAGGGCACCCCGGCGCTGGTCGCCGCCAACGTCGAGGACTTCATCGCCCAGCAGTCGCTGGACCCCTCGGCCGCGCGGATCTTCCTGGCCGCCCGCGAGCTCGCGCACACGGCGCTGTTCACCGCGGCCCCGTGGCTGGGGCGGACCCTGTTCGCCGCGATCGAGGACTACGCCCGCGGGATCACCCTGGATCTGGACGCCCTGGACGAGATGGTCCGCGGGCTGGATCTCTCCGACCCGGAGTCGCTGCAGCAGCACCGTCCGGAGGACATGTTCGTCTTCACCCGGCGGGAGGCGCAGGAGCGCGCCCTCGAGGAGCTCGCCACCACCCTCGCCCTGGTCGAGGCCTGGGTCGACCATGTGACCACCCATGCCCTGACCGGCAAGCTCCCCCAGGTCGACGCCATGCGCGAGGTCCTGCGCCGGCGCCGCGCGACCGGCAGCCCGGCCGAGGGGATGCTCGCGCAGACCGTCGGCATCGAGCTGCGGCCCCGCCGCGTGCGCGAGGCCCTGGCCTGGTGGGACAGCGTGCTGGCGACGGAGGGCACGAGCGGCCGCGAGGCCCACTGGGCCCACCCGGATCTCCTGCCCACGGTCGACGTGCTCGCCGGCTCCCCGCAGCCGCCGCAGCCGGCCGATGCCTCCGAGGAGGAGCTCGCGGCCGTCGGGCTGCCCGAGGACTTCGACGCGGAGCTCGCCAAGCTGCTCTCGGGCGACGGCGGGGAGGATGCCCCGCGCGAGGACGACCGCGGCGGTCTGCGCGACCGCTCCGACGCCGCCGAGGACTCCGCGGACGCGGCGGAGGGCCCCGACGGCGAGGGCACTGGCGGCGGCGACGCGAGCGGGCCGTCCGGCTCGGACGGCCCCGCCGACGAGGACGGCCCCTCGGGCACCGCAGGACCGGCCGACGGCGACGGACGTGACCGCCCCTGACCTGGCCGGCGAGGGCGCGAGCGCTCGCGCCCTCGCCGAGCTGGCCGCGGGCCGCTCCCCCGCGATCGACGAGACCCTCCGCGACCGGTTCGCCGCACTGCTGAGGGGGCGCCCGGAGGCGATGCATCGGGCAGGCGGCCCGGTGCACCTCACCGCCAGCGCCTTCGTCGTGGATGCGCCGGGCGAGCACGTCGCCCTGGTCTGGCACCGCAAGGGCGGCTTCTGGGTGCAGCCCGGCGGCCACATCGATCCCGACGAGACGAGCTTCGAGCAGGCGGCGCGCCGCGAGGTCGGCGAGGAGACCGGGCTGGAGGGCCTGGAGCGGCTCGGGCCGGGGCCGGCGATGCTGCACCGGCACGACCTCTCGGCCGCCTTCGGCGCCTGCCAGGAGCACTGGGACGTCCAGTACCTGCTGCGCGCACCGGCCGCCGCGGAGGACGTCCCGCTGCGCCCCAGCGCGGAGAGCCCCCGGGTGATCTGGTCGCGCTGGGACGTCCTGCCCGAGGGCACCGTCGCCGACATCCCCGGGACGCTGCGCACGCTGCGGCCCGTGATGGAGTCCCTGCTCCCCTGACGGGGACGGGGCTCAGCTCCGATCGGAGCCCGCCCGCGGCGCTCCGGGCAGGTCGCCTTCCTCGCCCACGTCGCCCTCACCGCCCTCGTCGCCCTCGTCGCCCTCGAGGTCGAGCTTCCAGTCCTGCGCGTGGGCGACGCCCTCGAGGAAGCCGCGGGCACGCTCGGTGCGGGGGTAGCGGTTCACGAGCTCCTGGAAGGCGGGGCCGTGACCGGGGACGAACAGGTGCGCGAGCTCGTGGACGAGCACCGCCTCGAGGACCCAGGTGGGCATGCCCTGCAGGCGATGCGAGAGCCGGATCGTCCGCTCGGAGGGGGTGCACGAGCCCCAGCGCCGGTTCTGCCGGGACGACCAGGTCACCGAGAGCGGTCTCGCCTGCCCGGAGAAGTGCTCCTCGGACAGACGGCGGGCCAGCCGCATCAGATCGCGGTCGCTGCGGTCCCGGGGAGCGCGCACCGCCTCCTTGCGGGAGAGCTGCTCGATCATGCGGGTCACCCACTCGCGCTCCTCGCGCGCCCCGAAGGACGCGGGCATCGCCACCACCAGGTCGCCGTCGCGCCGGGTGATCGAGATGCTGCGGGTGCGCCGCGCCGAGCGACGCACCAGGACGCGCTCGCCGCGGGGCCCGGTCTGCTCGGCGACGGTCGTACGGCTCGTGGTGCGGGGCATGGGGGAAGCCTCGCAGAAAAAAGTCGGCGCTGTCGGTCGTCCACAGCTGTGCACCCTGTCACTGCACGTCACAGCGCCTCTCGCCGTGCAGCGCCCCCGTCATCCACACGCGTGCCCACCAGCGTCCCCGGTCTTTCCACAGCATTCGACCGCTTGTCCACAGCGGCGGCGGGCCAGGCCTTTGACCAGCATCCCCTCCAGGCACTAGGTTCGCTGGGAAGTGAGGCCCCGGGATAACTAGCAGATCGCACACGGGGAAGGTGCGCGTGGTGCTGAGCGCCCCCGGGGCCTCACCCAGACCCCCGCCCGTGCGGCGGGCCGGTATCGACGGTCGTGGTCCGTCGCACGCACTTCCCCGCTCCCCGCGGAGCACCTCAGATCCCGAAGCGTGCGACGGGCCCCGGACCCGCCCTCTCCCTGATTCGTGGCTTTGACCTGCGCCCCGTTAGAGTGGGCCGACCCCGCTCGGAGCAGGCTGTGCAGCCGCGCAGCCCGCGTGAGCCGTTTGAAGGAGATATGCATGGCTGACGAGAAGTACGCAGGGGAGTTCTACTGCGTGAAGTGCCGCGAGAAGCGCGAGGCCGAGGGCGACGTGGTCGTCTCGAACGGTCGGCGCATGGCCAAGGCCGTGTGCCCCGAGTGCGGCACGAAGCTCAACCGCATCCTCGGCAAGGCCTGATCGACGAGGGCTCGGCCCGGAGCCGACGGTGAGGAACGAGCCGGCGGCGGAGGACCGTGCCCAGGAGATCAGGCCTCATCACGCGGCCTGGTCGACGCACGACAGCGGGAAGGGGCGGGGCACCATCGGTGCCCCGCCCCTTCTGTGCTCGGACGGGCCGCGCCTGCTCATGCCGCCGCGTTCTTGCGGGGACGGCCACGACCGCGCTTGACGGCGATCACGCGGCCGTCGGCGAAGATCTCTCCGCCCCAGACGCCCCAGGGCTCAGCGCGCTGGACGGCGCCCTGGAGGCACTCCTGGCGCAGCGGGCAGTCGGCGCACAGCCGCTTGGCCTGCTCGAGCTCGGCAGGCTTCTCGGAGAAGTACAGGTCCGCGGAATCGCGGCGCTGGCAGGGCAGGCCGTCGAAGACGGAAACGGGTGCAGAGGTATGGGTGAGGACGTTCGTCATCGTCTCGCTGCTTCAAAGTCGTCATGGTGGAGGGGTCGGCTGCGGTGCCACCCACTCCGGCTGAGGCCGAGGGCCTCAGATCACATCAGTGGGTGCACCCGAGGGGCGCAATGCCCCGGTGGCGCGTCAGCAGATCAGCGCGGAGCTTCGCGCCGAGGGTGTCGCTGGAGAGACCTGTTGCGGCCTCGAGATTGTTGTCGATCACAGCGACACCTCCTTTCTTGCTGCGCGCCCCGGTTTCCCGGACCACGATGCGGACGATGAACGAGAGCAACTCTACATGCTCCCGCCCGACCCGACAATCTTTTTTCTACCTGCGGTTTCGTTCCAGGATCGCGAGGATCTCGGACCCGTGGCGCTCGCTGGCGACACCCCCGGCGCCGGGGATCCGCACCAGCTCGCCGGCATCGCGCGGGTCCCGCTCCGCGATCGCCTCGAGCGTCGCGTCGGTCAGCACGGAGTGCGGGGGCACCCGCAGCGCCTTCGCAGCCCGGCGCCGCCAGGTGCGCAGCTCGTCCACGAGCGCCTCGTCATGGCTGGGCGGGCAGGTGTCGTGCCGGCCGATGCGCTTCTCGTGGGGGGTGCCGAGCCCGGCGCCGCACACGCGGCAGTCGGCGTGGACGGTGGCCGTGCGCCGGCCCGTGCGGCGGGCCCCGGCGCCTCCGCCCGCGGAGCCCGTCGGCCCCGGCAGGTCGGACAGCCCGTCCAGGAAGCGCGACGGCTTGCGCGAGCCGCGCGCCCCGGGCGTCCGCGCGGCCGCCCAGGAGATCGTCAGCAGGTCCCGCGCGCGGGTGAGCGCGACGTACATCAGCCGTCGCTCCTCCTCGATCTCCGCGGCGGTGCTCGCCATCGAGATCGGCATCAGCCCGTCGCTCGCGCCGATCAGCCACACCGCCGGCCATTCCAGGCCCTTGGCGGCGTGGACGGAGGCCAGCGTGACGCCGTCGACCTCGGGGGCGCTCTGCGCCTCGGCGCGCTCGTCCAGCTCCCGCACGAGCGCGGGCAGGTCCGCCCCGGGGCGGGCCAGGACCGTGTCGGCCAGGCCCACCAGGGCGTGCAGGGAGTCCCAGCGCTCCCGCACCGCACCGGAGGCCGCGGGCGGCTCGGGGGCCCACCCCTGCTGGCCGAGCACGTCCCGGACCATGCGGGCGGGATCCTCCGCCTCGAGCCGGGCCGCGGCGCGCAGCGCCATCACGGCGCGCCGCACCTCCTGCCGCTCGAAGAAGCGGTCCCCGCCGCGCACCAGGTAGCCGATCCCCCGAGCGGTCAGGGCCTGCTCCACCGCCTCGGACTGGCCGTTGGTGCGGAACAGCACGGCGGCCTCGCGCGCGGGATGCCCCTCGGCGATGCGGGCCGCGATCCGCTCGGCGACGCCCTCGGCCTCGGCCACGTCGTCGGCGTAGGACTCGATCACCGGCGGCGGTCCGGCCTCCCGCTGGGAGACGAGCGTGAGGCGGTGGTCGCGGGTGCGGCCGCGGGCGCCGTCGAGCACCGCGTTGGCCACCCGCACCACCTGCGGGGTCGAGCGGTAGTTGCGCTCGAGCCGGATGGTCCGGGCGCCCCGGAACTCGCGCCCGAAGTCCAGCAGGAAGGACGCCTTGGCCCCGGCGAAGGTGTAGATGGTCTGGGCGGCGTCCCCGACCACGCACACGTCGGTGCCGGTGCCCAGCCACAGGCGCAGCAGCGCGTGCTGGAGGGTGGAGACGTCCTGGTACTCGTCCACGACGAAGTGCCGGTACTGGGAGCGGACCTCGCGGGCGACATCGGCGCGCTCGCTGAGGAAGCCCACCATGTGCAGCAGCACGTCCTCGAAGTCGAGGACGCCGCGCTCCTTCTTGACCTCCTCGTACTGCACGAGGATGCGCGAGATGGAGCGCGCCCCGAACCCGGCGACGCCGGGGCGGCGGGTGCGCTCGGCCGCCTCGGGATAGCTCTCCGGGGTGAGCATGGACACCCGCGACCATTCGACCTCGGAGACGATGTCGCGCAGCGCCGCCCGGTCCACGCTCATGTGCAGGCGGCTGCAGGCCTCCGCGACGCCCGGGAACTTGTTGGCCATGATGTCCGGCATGGCCCCTCCCACGACCCGAGGCCAGAAGTGGCGCAGCTGTCGCAGGGCGGCGGCGTGGAAGGTGCGGGCCTGCACGGCGGGGACGCCCAGGTCGCGAAGGCGCGAGCGCATCTCCGCGGCGGCCTTGGCGGTGAAGGTCACGGCGAGCACATGGCGCGGGTTCAGCTGCCCGGTCGCCACCCCGTAGGCGATCCGATGGGTGATGGCCCGGGTCTTGCCGGTGCCGGCGCCGGCCAGCACGCACAGGGGCCCGCCGAAGCTGCGCGCCACCTCGCGCTGCTCGGGGTCCAGGCCCTCGAGGATCGCCTCGGCGGTGGGGACGCTGCTGCTCGTGCTGGTCTCGCTCATCGCGATCCAGTGTGCCAGCGACGGCGGACGCACGGCGCACCGCTGTGGACGCGCGGAGGCCTCGGGAGCAGCGGCGGGCGGGGCCCGCGGGCGGCCCGGGACGGGGACCGGCGCCCGTCCGGCGCGCGGAGGGAGGGCCGGCTCACTCCCCGTCGGTCGGGATCGGCGCCCCGTACCAGTCCTCGATGAGGGCCCGGCCGATGGAGGATCCCGCCGGGATCTCGACCTCGCCGGCGGCGAGCGCGGCGGCGAGCTCCTCGCGGCGGAACCAGCGCGCCTCGGCGAGCTCGCCGTCGGTCAGGGCGAGGGACTCGGGGTCCTCCACCCAGGCGCGGTAGCCGACCATCAGCGAGCGCGGGAAGGGCCACGGCTGCGACCCGACGTACTCGAGCTCCTGGACCGCGCAGGAGACCTCCTCGAACACCTCGCGCACCACGGCGTTCTCGAGCGTCTCCCCGGGCTCGACGAAGCCGGCGAGCACGGAATGGAAGCGGCCGCGGAATCCGGCGTTGCGGGCCAGCAGCAGGCGGTCCGAGCCGTCGCGCACGGCCATGATCACCGCGGCGTCGGTGCGGGGGAAGTGCTCGCTGCCGTCCTCGGTGCAGCGCAGCACCCATCCGGCGACGGCCGGCTCCAGCAGCGCCCCGCACTGCGGGCAGTGGCGGTGGGTGCGGTGCCAGGTCCCCATGGCGCTCGCGGCGAGGGCGAAGCTCGCGGTGGCGGGATCCAGCCGCGGGGCGACCTGCCGGATGTCCCGCAGGTCACGGCCCGGGTCGTCGAGCTCGGGCCCCGGCTCGGGATCCTCGGCGGCGATGATCCGCAGCCCGTCCCGGCGCCCGAGGTACACCAGGGGCGTGCGCAGCCCGCGCCGGGGATCGGAGGTCTCCAGGGCCAGCACCAGGGCGCCCTCCTCCCCCTCGGCCAGGCTCACGGTCCCGGCACGGGTGACCAGGTAGCGGACGTCCTCCCCGGGGTCCAGGACCCCCTCGGCGAGGCGCCCGATCGCGTCCCGATCCGGGCCGATGGCGGTCAGGGGCGTCATCAGCTGGGGTCCACGCATCGTCACCATGACGGCAAGCCTACGCGGCGCACAGGACCGGTGACGGTACGGTGACGGGGTGCGACGCAATCCTTACGCCCTCGCCGCCGTGGCGGCAGCAGCAGTCCCCGGCATGGTGCCCGTGACGACGGTCTCCATCGCCACGCCTGCCGAGGATCTCGAGGTCGCGGGCATCACCGGGGAGGACGGCCGTCGCGTGGTCGTCTCCTGCCCCGCCACCACCGCCGCCGGGGCGGAGCTCGAGAAGTCCGTGCGTGTGGCCGATTCCCTCTCCGGGACCGATGTGCGCGACCTGGTGCCGGCCGTGCTCGGCTTCGTGACGCTGCCCGGGGGCGGCCGCGCGGCCGTCACCGAGGCGCCTCGGGGCCGCCCGCTGATGTTCGACCAGGTGACGGAGGATCCCTCCGTCGCCGTCTCCCTCGGGGCGACGATCGCCCGCATCCATACCCTTCCGGGCTACGCCGCCGAGGCGACGGGCGCGGAGTCCTTCACCGCCGCCGCGCTGCGGGAGATGCACCGCTCCCAGGTGGCGCGCGTGCGCGAGGCGGAGCACCTTCCCGCGGCCGTCTCCCAGCGCTGGGAGCGTCTGCTGGGCGATGACGAGCTGTGGGACTTCTCCCCCGTGTTCACCCATGCGGACCTCTCCGAGGAGTGCCTGTTCGTGCACGAGGGCCGCATCTCGGCCGTCCAGGGCTGGGCCTCGGCCCGCATCGGCGACCCGGCCGCGGATCTCGCCTGGCTGGTCGCGGCGCTGGACGCGGAGGTCTTCGACCGGCTCTACGCCGCCTACTGCGAGCATCTTCCCTCGAGCCCGCATCCGCGACTGCTCGAGCGGGCGCAGGCGGTGGGCGAGTTCGCCGTGGCGGACTGGCTCCTGCACGGGCTGGACTCCGGGGACGAGGACATCGTCTCGGACGCCCGCGGCATGCTCGCCGACCTCGAGGCCGACCTGGCCCAGCTCGCCCGCGACGAGGCCGAGCGGACCTACGACGACCTGGAGTCCTGACCGGTCCTCGACGACCCGCCCGGGTCCAGCATGTCCCGCAGCTCCTCCCGCCCGGGGTGCTCGGTGACCCACAGGGTGCGTCGCGCCGCCACGTAGTGGAAGGCCGTGCGGATCCGTGACAGCGGCATGCCGGTGGCCTCGTGCCAGGCCAGGCGGTACACGGACAGCTGCAGCGCCCGCGCCCGCCGCCGCGAGGCCGGCGGCACGGCGCCCGTCTTCCAGTCCACGATCACCGCGCCCGGCCCCTCCTCGGTCTCCTCGGGGTAGACGGCGTCGATCACGCCGCGCACGCTGAGCGAGCCGATCCGGGTGGTCACGGGGTGCTCGACGGCGATGGGCGTGCGTCCGGCCCAGGCGGAGGACTCGAAGGCCTCCCGCAGCGCGGCCAGGTCGTCCGGCCCGGCGGCCTCGTCCTCGGCGGCCTCACCCAGGTCCACCAGATCCTCGAGGTCCAGCAGGGTGCCGCCCGCGAAGCGCCCCTCGAGCCAGGCGTGGAAGGCGGTGCCGCGCCGGGCGGAGGCCGCCGGCGGCCTCGGCACCGGGCGCAGCAGGTCCAGAGCCGCGGCATCGGGATCCTGGGCGCGCTGGACCACCTGGCTGGCCGACAGCCTCACCGGGGAGTGCACGGCGGTGCGCTCGCGGCGCGCGGCGAGGTCCTCGAGCACCCGCCGGGTGGCCTCGGCCAGGGGATCCTCCGGCGGGACCTCCGGCAGCTCCCCGGCCCGGGCCCGCGCGAGCAGCGCGGCCGCGCGGTCGCGGCGGTGCTCGGCCTCGCCGGGCTCGGGCGGCCACGGCGCGACGGTGGCGATCGCCTCCAGGGGGTTGGCCTCGGGGACCTCCTCGGCGCGCCGGAACGCCGCAGGGACCTGCGGGAGGATCTCGCCGAGGTAGCGCGAGCGCGGCCGCGGGCGGGACAGGCCCGTGCGCCAGGCCGCGGAGGTCAGCAGCAAGCGGCTGCGGGCGCGGGTGACGGCGACGTACATCAGGCGCCGGTCCTCGCCCAGGGAGGCCTCTCCCTCGTCCTCGAAGTACTCCTGGATGATCGCCTCGGCGTCGACCTGCGTGTCGGCCTCGGCCCAGCGCAGCTGCGGCAGGATCTCGGCGTCCCCGCGCAGGGAGGAGGGCACGGCGGCATCGGCCAGCTTCCCCAGCCAGCCGCTGTCGGCGACGCGGACCCGGCCGTCCTCCCCCGTCCGCGCGCGGCGCAGGTCGTAGGAGGGGACGGTGCCCTCGACCAGTCCCGCGACGGCCACCAGGTCCCATTCCAGGCCCTTGGCCGAGTGCATGGTGATCAGGGTGACGGCCTCCGGGTCCGGCTCGACCTCGGCCGCGGTGACGGCCAGGCCCGCCTCCTTGTCCTCGCTGATGTCCAGCAGGGCCAGGAAGGGGCCCAGGCCCGGATGGCGGGCGCTGCGCTCGAACTGGACGGCGTAGCCGCGGAACGCCTCCAGATCGGCGAGCGACCGCCCGGTGGCCATCTGCTCGAGGTCGATGCCGAGCGCGCGCACCGCCGCGGTGACGAGGTCCGGCAGCGGGACGGACACGCGCCGCCGCAGCGCGCGCAGCAGCTCCTGGAGGTCCTCGAGGCGGGCACGGGCCGCGGGGCTGAGGGCGCGGCCGTCGGGGTCGGTCCATCCCTGCGGCGGGAGGTCGTCGACCGCGTCGACCAGGCCCACGGCATCGGCGTCGTCGCGGCGGGCGAGCTCGGTGCGGCGGCGCGCTCCCTGGTGGTCGCGCCATCGGCCCAGCACCGCGAGGTCGCGGGCGCCCAGCCGGAAGCGCGGCCCGGCCAGCAAGCGCATCAGGGAGTCGCCGCGACCGGGGTCGTGGACGCATTCGAGCAGGGCGCGCACGTCCGCGACCTCGGGCCGATGCAGCAGCCCGCCCAGGCCCACGATCTCCACGCGGAGCCCCGCGGCCTCGAGCTCCTCGGCCAGCACGGGGATCTGGCGGCGGGCGCGCACCAGCACCGCCGCGGTCGGGGGCTCCTCCTCCCGGTGCTCGGCGCGTCGGTCCAGGATCCAGGCGGCGATGGCCCGCGCCTCGGCGCGCTCGTCGGCCGCCTCGTGCACCTCGACGGCGCCCTCCCCCGCGCCGGGCCGCGCCTGCAGCTCGGGGATGTCGATGCCGGCCGAGCTCTCCCGCAGGGGTGCCGCGATCCGGTTGGCGACGGCCAGGGGCGCCTGGTCGTTGCGCCAGGAGGTCGACAGGGTGCGCTGCAGGACGGGGGCATCGGCCGCGGAGAAGGCCTGGGCGAAGCCGGACAGGGAGGCGGCCGATGCTCCGCGCCAGCCGTAGATCGCCTGCTGGGGGTCGCCGACGGCGCACGCCGGGTGCCCGGGCCCGAACAGCCCGGAGAGCATCTCCAGCTGGGCCACCGAGGTGTCCTGGAACTCGTCCAGCAGCACGACGCGGTGCAGATCGCGCGCCAGGCGGCCGGCCGCCGGGACGGTGCGGGCGATCCGCGCGGCAAGGGTCACCTGGTCGGCGAAGTCCAGGGCGCCCTGCGCGTGGCGGATCTGCGCGAAGCGCTCCAGCAGCGGGACCAGCGCGCGGCGGGCGTCCAGGGCGGCGATGGCCGAGGCGACCGCTTTCGGGGTGGTGCGGCGCCGGCCCTCGACCTGCAGGGGGATCTGCGCCAGGTGCTCCCGGATCTCCTCGAGCTCCGCCCCGAGCGCGGCCGGGTCCACCAGGTGGTCGGCGAGGGAGCTGGTGAGGGAGACCAGCGCCGCGGTGATCGAGGCCGGCGAGGCGTCCAGGTCCAGGGAGTCGTCCCAGCCCTCGACGATCTCGTGGGCGAGCTGGAAGGAGGCCGAGGGCGACATCATCGTGAAGTCGGGCGTGAGCCCGGCGGCGAGGGCATGCTCGGTCACCTGGTCCAGCGCGAAGCCGTTGTAGGTGTGCACCAGCGGGCGCTGTCCCACCAGCTCGTCCTGGCCCCGCACCAGTGCCGGCGGCAGCGGCAGCCCCTCGGCCTCGAGCGCGGCGGCGAGCGCGGCCAGGCGCCGCCCGATCCGTTCGGACAGCTCATGGGCGGCCTTGCGGGTGAAGGTCAGCCCCAGCACCTGGCGGGGCTGGACCAGTCCGTTGGCGATCAGCCACACCACCCGCGAGGCCATCGTCTCCGTCTTGCCGCTGCCGGCCCCGGCCACCACGAGCATCGGCGCGAGCGGCGCCTCGATGACGGCCTGCTGCTCCTCCGTGGGCGCGGGCAGCTCCATCATCGCGGCGAGCTCCCGGGCCCCCAGACGGATCGACGCGCTCACAGCTCGGCTCCTTCCGGCCACAGCGGGCAGCTGCGGCGCACGGTGCACCGGTCGCAGTGGCTGCAGCGGCGCGCCTGCACCCGCGCTCCGCGCAGCTCGGCGGAGACCGCGGCGACGGTCTCGTCGAACCAGGCCGGGTCCTCCGCCTCGGACAGGGCGCGCTGGTCGCGCACGGCCGGCTTCGCCGAGGGGGTCCCGATGTAGACCAGCGACGCCCCGGCCACCTGCGGGCGGCCGCCGAGCGTCTCGTCGAGGGCGCCGTCGCGCAGGGCCGCCTGGTAGGCGGCCAGCTGCAGGTCCTGCTCGGCCTTGGCGGCGGTCTTCGCCTGGCGGCCGGTCTTGAGGTCGACCACGCGGGCGGCCCGCGGCGTCCCCTCGATGCGGTCGATGGCGCCGCGCAGCACCACGTCGCCCAGGCGGACGGTGAACGGCGCCTCGGTGGCCAGGGGCTCCCCGGCGGCGGCGAGGTAGGAGCGCAGGGTGGCCACGGCGTCGTCGGCCTGCCGCAGGCGCCGCCGTCCCGACCAGGTCTCCTCCAGGCGCATCGGGGCGAGCATCCGGTGCAGCCGGGCGAGCAGGTCCGGGACGTCCTCCTCCGGCACCCCGGCCGGGTGCTGCTGCGCCAGCGCGTGCACGCCGGTGCCGATGGCCTGGGCGGGGCCGGCCTCGGGGGTGCCGCCGGAGCGTTCGAGCAGCCATGCCCGCGGGCAGTCGGCGGCCCTCTCCAGGGCCGAGGGGCTCAGCAGCAGCGGTGCCCCCGGGTCGACGAGGGCCTCCTGCGTGCTGGGCGCCTGGTGGTACCACCGTCCCGGGTCGACGCCGTCGACCCGGTGCTCGGCGAGCCGGGCCAGCAGCGCGGCGGCGCGCTGCGCAGCGGCCGGGTCCTCGCCCAGGAGGTCGCCGCGCAGGGCCGCGACCAGGCGGCGGGCGTCCGGGGCCGGCCCGGGATCGGCGGCCAGGCGCTCCGGGTCCGCCCAGCCGGGGCCGGCAGCCCGCTCGATGGCGTCCACCAGCGGGGACGCCGAGGAGTCCCCGCCGTCGATCGCGGTGACCAGCACCTTCTCGCGGGCGCGGGTGAGGGCGGCGACGGCCAGGCGGATCTCGTCGGCGATGACGATCTCGCGCTGGAGGGCGCGCAGGGCCGCGGGCTCGAGCCGCTCCTCGCGGCCGATCTCGAGGGCGAGCTCGGAGGCGCCCAGCAGCGTCGAGCGCAGCCGGGTGTTGGGCCAGGTGCCCTCCTGCACCCGCGCCAGGACGACCACGTCCCGCTCGTGGCCGACCAGCTGCGCCGGGGTGAGCACCGCGACGCGCCCGCGCGGCTCGGCCCGGGGGGCGAGGGTGTCCTCCGCGATCGCCTGGTCGCGCACGTGGTCGAGGAAGACGAGGGCGTCCGCCTGGGGCCGGCGGTCGGTGAAGCGGTCCACCGCGGCGAACAGGGCCGTCACGGCGTCCAGACGGTGGGCGGTCAGGCGCGACCGGGCCTCGTCGGCGTCGCCGTCCGCCCCGAGGGCCGCGGTGCGCCAGCCCTCGGCGACCCCGGCGGCGGACCAGGCCGCCCAGAGGGCGTCGGTCGCCGCCGCCTCGGGGCCCAGCGCCCGGACCGCGGCGATCATCCGGCGCAGCCGGTGCACCGGGGCGGCGGCGCGGTCCCGGGCATCGGGGGCCGGCAGGCCGGGCACGTCCTCCCCCATGACCGCGTCGGCGAGGAGGTCGATGCTGGCGACCGGATCGCCCGCGCCCTCGTCCGGGGCCCCGTCGGCGGGGCCCGCCGGAGGAGCATCGGCCCGGGCGCGGTGGGCGTCCAGCAGCAGGCGGCGGATCCGCCGCAGCCGCAGGGCGTCGGCGTCGCCGAAGGGCCCGCGCAGCAGCGCCATGGCCTCGCGCCCGTCGACCCGGCGCCCCGAGGCGCCCACCTCCACGATGCGCAGCAGGTCCATCACGACGCTCTCCTCGCGCAGCGGCCGCAGCCGCGTGGCGGTGGAGACGGGCAGGTCCTGGCGCTGCAGCAGTTCGGCGACCTCGTCGACCAGCCCGCCGGAGCGGCAGACGACCGCCATCTCGTCGTAGGGCGTGCCCGCCTCGTGGTGGAGGTCGCGCAGCACCCCGGCGATCATGCGCGCCTCCTCGAGCGCGTCGGCCGCGCGCAGCACGGACACCGAGCGGTCCTCGATCCCCGTCCCGGCGGCCGCCTCGATGCCGTCGGCGCCGCGTCCCGCGAGGACGGCTCGGCGGCGCAGCTCGACCGGTGCCCCGGCGAGCGGGAGCCGCGCGCGCAGGTCATCGGCGGCGCGGAGGGCGGAGCGCGGTCCCCGGCGCCGCGCCGTGAGCACGAGCGCCTGCTCGAGCCCGAGGCGGGAGGCGGCATCGGGCACGGACCCGCGGAAGGTGTCCACGGCGAGATCCGGGCAGGCGGTGGCCAGGACGGGCACGCCGAGCTCGTGGAGCCGGCGGACGAGGGCGACGCCCGCCGCCGTGAGGTCCTGCGCGTCGTCGACCACCAGCGCCGAGGCCGGCGCCTCGTGCAGGATCTGCGCCGCGCTGCGGACGATGTCCCCGGAGTCCAGCCGCGGCCCGGCGTCCAGCGCCATCGCCGCCTCCAGCGACAGCACCTCGCGGTAGGCCCGCAGCAGCGCCGCCGCGTCGCGCCAGGCAGGGCGGTCCCGGCGCACGCCCAGGTCCTCCAGCTCGGACGGTCCCAGTCCCAGCTCGCCGGCCCGGGTGATCAGCTCGCGCAGCTCGGTGCGGAACCCCGGCAGAGCGCGCGTGGCCGCATCCAGCTCGAGGTGCCACGGCTCGTGGACGGCGATCAGCTCGCCGAGGAGCGCGTCCTGCTCGGCACCGGTGACCAGGCTCGGCTCCCCGCGCCCGCGGGAGAGCGCATCGGCCCGCACCAGGGAGAAGGCGAGCGCCGCGGGGGTCGAGACACGGACGCGGCCGGCCGCTCCGGCCAGCGCCACCGCATCGCGCAGGGGCGCCGCGGTGCCCCGGCGCGGCGAGAGCAGCAGCACCGGCGGGGCGTCCGCCCGGGTGGACGCCGCGCGCTCCCCGGCCTCGAGCGCCGCGCTGAGGGCGAGGGCGGTGCGGCCGCTGCCGGGAGCGCCGTGCACGGCCGCGGAGCCGCCGGAGCGGAGGATCCCGAGGGCCTCGGCCTGGACCGGGTCGGCCTGGCCCGGCTCCAGCGGACGCGGCAGGTGGGACAGGTCGGGGTCCAGCAGCTGCACCCGGCGCTCGGCCCGCGAATCCGCTCCTCGTCCCATGCGTCCATCAAACCGCAGGACGGGGACATCTCACGACCGGCCCCACCTAGACTAGGAGCATGACCACCCGCCGACTGCCGAAGCACGAACGCCGGGCGCAGCTGCTCGCGATCGCCACCGAGCAGTTCTCCGCGAACGGGTTCCAGGGGACCTCGATGGACGAGATCGCCC
Source organism: Brachybacterium phenoliresistens (assembly GCF_000576425.1). GTDB lineage: Bacteria > Actinomycetota > Actinomycetes > Actinomycetales > Dermabacteraceae > Brachybacterium > Brachybacterium phenoliresistens. The sequence goes on from NZ_KK069997.1 coordinate 63,525, forward strand.
GCACCGCGGGCGCCACCAAGCCCGTCGTGTATCAGCACTTCGCCTCGAAGGAGGCCCTCTACATCGCGGTGCTCGAGGCCCGGGCGGACGTCGTCCACGCCGCCATCGACGCCCTGCGCGAGCACACCGGCTCCCCGCTCGAGCGGGCCGAGACCGGGCTGCGGGCCTTCCACCGGCTGACCACGGCCGGCACGCCCCTGCGCCTGTTCCTCGGCGAGGAGATGGTCTCCCCCGCCGCCGCCGAGCGCGTCGCCGAGCTGCTGGACGCGATGGCCCAGCGCCTGGCCGGCGTGCTCCTGGAGTACCGCAGGATGGAGCCCTCCGAGGCCGTCATCCTGGGCCGCTCCCTGATCGCGATCGCCCAGAACTGCGCCCGGCTGATCGGCCCCGACGGGGGCCCGGAGCGCGAGGACGAGGTCGTCGCGATCGTCGCCCGCATGATCACCTCGGGCCTGACCGGCTTCGCCCCGCAGGACGAGAGCGCCGACGAGAGCCCGGACGAGAGCCCCGACGAGGCCTGAGCCTCCCGCGCGGCGCCGCGCCCGCCCGCCCCCTCGCGTTCCACCCTGCGCGAACGCGCCCCGCAGCGGCGGCCCCTGCGCCCGCGGCGGGCTAGACTCGCGGGGTACCCGACGAACCACGGGGTACCTGTCACCACCATCTGGAGGTCCGCCCATCATGGAGATCCGCATCGGCATCCAGCATTCCGCGCGCGAGCTCGTCCTCGAATCCGACGAGCCGATCGAGCAGACGCTGAGCGCCCTCTCCGACGCCATGTCCGAGGGCACCGCCGTCACGCTGCGCGATGCGAAGGGCCGCACGCTGCTCGTGCCGGGCCCGAAGGTCGCCTATGTGGAGGTCTCCGCCGACGAGCCCCGTCGCGTCGGCTTCCTCGGCTGACTCCTGCGGCGTCGGCGCCTGCCGACGCCGCGGGGCACGCCGGCGGCGTGATCCTGGCCCCCGGGTCCGAGCCCTGCTCGGCCCCGGGGGATACGATGTGTGGCGCAGACCCTTATCAGAGAGATGAACTGTGCCTGACACCACCCCGCACACCCCTGAGGCCGAGTCGGCCTCCCCCGCCGTCGAGCTGAGCTCCGGCACCCCGGCCCCCACCTTCGCGGACTTCGACGTCCGGGCCGACATCATCGAGTCCCTCGCGAAGAAGGGCATCGTCACCCCGTTCCCGATCCAGGCGATGACCCTCCCGGTCGCGCTGCGCGGCCGGGACATCATCGGGCAGGCCAAGACCGGGACGGGCAAGACGCTCGGCTTCGGCATCCCGATGCTGCAGAGCGTCGTGGCCCCCGGCGAGGACAATCCCCAGGACCGGCCGGTCGGCAAGCCGCAGGGCCTGGTGGTCCTGCCCACGCGCGAGCTGGCCGTGCAGGTCGCCCAGGATCTCCAGGACGCCTCGCTGACCCGCCCGGTGCGGATCCTCACCGTGTACGGCGGCCGCGCCTACGAGCCGCAGATCGAGGCCCTCGAGAAGGGCGTCGAGATCGTCGTGGGCACCCCGGGGCGCCTGATCGACCTCATGCGCCAGAAGTACCTGGACCTCTCGCAGGTGCGCACCGCCGTGCTCGACGAGGCCGACGAGATGCTCGACCTGGGCTTCCTCGAGGACATCGAGAAGCTGCTCAGCGCCGTGCCCACGGCCCGCCAGACGATGCTGTTCTCCGCCACCATGCCCGGCCCGATCATGGCCCTGGCCCGGCGGTTCATGTCCCAGCCCACGCACATCCGCGCCCACGACCCCGGCGACGAGGCCCGCACCAAGGCCGACATCACGCAGGTGGTCTACCGCGCGCACCAGCTGGACAAGATCGAGGTGCTCGCCCGCATCCTGCAGGCCCGCGGGCGCGGCCTGACCATCGTGTTCATGCGCACCAAGCGGGAGGCGGACCGGGTGGCCGGCGACCTGCAGGGCCGCGGCTTCGCCGCCGCGCCGCTGCACGGCGACCTCGGCCAGGGCGCCCGTGAGCAGGCGCTGCGCGCCTTCCGCCACGGCAAGGTCGACGTGCTCATCGCGACCGACGTCGCCGCCCGCGGCATCGACGTCACCGACGTCACCCACGTCATCAACTGGAACTGCCCGGACGACGACAAGACCTACCTGCACCGCACCGGCCGCACCGGCCGCGCGGGCAAGAAGGGCACCGCTGTCACCTTCGTGGACTGGGAGGATCTGGCGCGCTGGTCGCTCATCGCGCGCCAGCTGGGCCTGGAGTCCACCGAGGCGGTCGAGACCTACTCGACCTCCCCGCACCTGTACGCCGACCTCGACATCCCCGAGGGCACCAAGGGCACGCTGCCGAAGGAGCTGCGCACCCGCGAGGGCCTCGAGGCCGAGGAGATCGAGGACCTCGGCGGTCCCGACTCCGGCGGTCGCGAGAGCCGCGGGGGCCGCGACGGCGCCCGCGGGCGCGGCGGCCGGGGCGGCGAGCGCGGTGGACGCGGCGAGCGCAGCGGCCGCGGAGGCCGGGACGGCGAGCGCGGCGGTCGCGGGAACCGCGGGGGCGAGCGTCCGGGGCGCGGCTCCGGCGAGCCCGCGGAGGCGCCGGAGGCATCGGCCGCGGGCGGCCGCGAGGAGCGTCCCCGCCGCAGCCGTCAGCGCACCCGCACCCGTCGGGTGCACGGCGAGGTCGTGGACGCCCAGGGCGGCGAGGGCTCGGGGCCGGAGAGCTCCGGCGAGAAGCGCTCCGGCGGCAGCACCCGTCGACGTCGCTCGCGCGGCGGCCGCGGGCGCAGCGGCTCCTCCGAGTCCGCCGCGGCCGAGGGCGGGTCCTCCGAGAGCTGACAGCATCGGCGGCGCCGCGGAGCACCCTGCGCGGCGCCGCCCGATCACCGGAGGCCGGTGCCCTGGATCCCCTGCGGATCCGGGGCGCCGGCCTCCTGTGCTGCGTCGGCGATCCTGTACTGCGCGGGCGATCCTGTGCTGCGTCGGCGGCGGGGTCCGCTCAGGCGGGGAGGATGCCCCAGGACTCGAGGAAGGCCCGGATCGCGTCGAAGATCATCTGCGTCGAGATCGCGGCGAGCAGCACTCCGGAGATGCGGGTGACCAGGGTGACCCCGCCCTTGCCGAGCACCTTGGCGATCACGCCGGAGAAGCGCATGAAGACGTACATCATCGCGGCGATGCCCAGCATCGCGAGGACGATCGCGCTCACGCGGGTGGCCTGGCCGCCGGTCTGCTGGACGAACAGCATCATCGCCACGATCGCGCCGGGACCGCCCAGCAGCGGGGTGCCCAGCGGCACCAGGGCGACGTTCACGCCCTCGGAGGCGGACATCTCGCTCTCCTTGCCCAGCAGCAGCTGGAGGGCGATGAAGAACAGCAGCACCCCGCCGGAGAACTGGAGCGCCGGCAGCGAGATGTGCATGTACCCGAGGATGAACTGCCCGAACACGGCGAACAGGGAGATGATCAGCACCGCCACCCCGACCGCGACGAGAGCGGCCCGCGAGCGCTGCTTCGCGGTCATCGACCCGGTCAGCGCCATGAAGATGGGGATGGTCCCCGGCGGGTCGACGATGACGAAGAGCGTGACGAACACTTCCGCGAGGAAGCGGATATCGACCGGAATCACGGACGGAAGACCTCGGTTTCGCTGGTGGCGCGGGCCAGGAGTGCGCGGAGCACATCCGGCGCGGTGAGGTTCTCTCCCAGCCGGTTGGGCTTGCCCGCGCCATGGTAGTCGCTGCCGCCGGTGGTCAGCAGCCCGCGGAAGCGCGCATAGGCGCGAAGTCGGTCACGCTCGACCTCGTCGTGCTCGCGATGGTCGACCTCGACCGCCGACAGCCCCGCCTCCACCATCGAGTCCAGCAGGTCCACCGGCACCGCGCCCTCGCGCATGCCCGAGGCCGGATGCGCGGCCACGGCCACTCCGCCGGCGGCGACGATGGCGCGCACGGCATCGGCCGGGGCGGGGGCGTAGTAGGGCACGTAGTACGGGCTCGAGGGCGCCAGCAGCTCGGTGAACGCGGCGCTGCGATCGGCGACGATGCCGCGCGAGACGAGGGCGTCGGCGATATGGGGGCGCCCGACGGTGGTCTCCTCCCCCGCCACCTGCTCGAGGACGTCCTCCCAGCGGATCGGGTGGTCCGCCCCGATCCGCTCGACCATCACCCGGGCCCGGCGGGAGCGGGAGTCGCGGGCACGGCGCAGCTCGATGTCCAGGGCCGTCCCCGCGGACGGGTCGACCAGGAGCGCGAGGACGTGGACGCTGAGCCGATGATGCTCGGCGGAGACCTCGATGCCGGGGACGATGGTCACCCCGGTCTCGCGCGCGGCGCGCCGCGCGTCCTCCCAGCCGGCGGTCGAGTCGTGGTCGGTCAGGGCGATGACGTCCAGCCCCGCCGCCGCGGCGTCCTGCGCGAGCTCGAGGACGCTGGAGGTCCCGTCGGAGTACGTGGAGTGGGTGTGCAGATCGATGCGGGGCGTCTGCGGGCGTCCCTGCCCGGTCGTGTGCTCATCACCCATGGATCCCACAGTATCCCGACGTGAGACGATCGGACGGTGATGAACGAGGACAGCAGCCAGCCCACCGCACAGAACTCCGGTCCGAGCCCCGAGGAGCTCGCCGCCCGCGGCGACTCCCGCTCCCAGCGCCCCACCAACGAGGCGTTCCGCGCCTTCATCGCCGCGGACTGGGACGAGACCGTCCCCGACACGCAGCGCCGCGAGGTCGCCGATCACACGCCGGCGCGCCATGACGCGCTGGTCCGGGCGGTCCCCGGCACCCGCATGGTGCTGCCGGCGGGCGTGTTCAAGGTGCGCTCGAACGACACCGACTATCCCTTCCGCCCGGACACGGCCTTCGCCTACTACAGCGGCCTGGGCACCGATGAGGAGCCCGACAGCGTCCTGGTCGTGGAGCCCTCGGCCGATGATCCCGAGCGCGGCGAGGCGACCTACTTCTTCCGCCCCCGCGCCGGCTTCGACACCACGGAGTTCTACGCCGATGCCCGCTACGGCGAGCTGTGGGTGGGGCGGCGCCCCACCCTGGAGGAGACGGAGCAGCGCCTGGGCATCTCCTGCCGGCACATCGACACCCTGCGCGACCACCTCGCCAAGGACGTCGGCGACCAGCTCTCCCTGGTGGTGATGCCCGGGGTGGACCAGGGCGTCGAGGAGATGGTCCAGGAGATCCGGGCCCAGAACGGTCTGCCCGGCGGCGAGGAGGAGACCGGCGAGTTCGACCGGCTCGCCGAGGTCGCCAGCGAGCAGCGCCTGGTCAAGGACTCCTACGAGATCTCGCAGATGCGCAAGGCCGTCGCGGCGACGATCGCCGGGTTCACGGACGTGGTCCGCCACCTCCCCGATGCGGTCGCCCATGCCCGCGGCGAGCGCGTCATCGAGGGCGTGTTCCAGCGCACCGCCCGCGGCGACGGCAACGGCGTCGGCTACGACACCATCGCGGCCGCCGGCGATCACGCCTGCACCCTGCACTGGATCCGCAACGACGGCCCGGTGCGCGAGGGCGAGCTCGTGCTCATCGACGCGGGCGTCGAGGTCGACTCCCTCTACACCGCCGACATCACCCGCACCCTGCCCGTGGACGGCACCTTCACCGACGTCCAGCGCCGCGTGTACTCGGCCGTGCTCGAGGCGGCCGATGCGGTCTTCGCCGTCGCCCGCCCGGGGCTGCGCTTCCGCGACCTGCACGCCACCGCGATGGAGGTCATCGCGGGCCACCTCGAGCAGTGGGGCCTGCTGCCGGGCACGGCGGCGGAGTCCCTCTCCCCCGAGGGCCAGTTCCATCGCCGCTGGATGGTTCACGGCACCAGCCACCACCTCGGCATGGACGTGCACGACTGCGCGAAGGCCCGCCGTGACATGTACCTCGACGCCGAGCTCGTGCCCGGGATGGTCTTCACCATCGAGCCGGGCCTGTACTTCAAGGCGGCCGACCGCAAGGTCCCCGAGGAGCTGCGCGGCATCGGCGTCCGCATCGAGGACGACGTCCTGGTCACCGAGGACGGCGTCGAGAACCTCAGCGCCGCGCTGCCCCGGGACCCCGACGAGATCGAGGCGTGGATGGCGTCCCTTCTCACGGGCGACGCCGAGGCCGGGGGCACTACGCTGGGAGGGTGACCTCCCCCCAGAAGCGCATCTACGCCGCCCGCCTCGCCGGCACCCGGGTCTTCGACCCCATCGGCGACATGGTCGGCACCGTGCGCGACGTCGTGGTCCTGCCCCAGGTCCACGGCGCCGCGCGCGTGGTCGGCTTCGTCGTCGAGGTGCCGGGCAAACGGCGCGTGTTCCTCCCCGCCACCCGGGTGACGGCGATCGACGCCGGCCAGGTGATCATGTCGGGCCTGCTGAACATGCGCCGCTTCGAGAAGCGCAGCGGGGAGATGCTCGCGATCGGGGACCTGCTCGAGCGCCGCGTGACCCTGCTGGACGGCTCGGGAGAGGCCGTCGTCGAGGACGTGGGCCTGGAGCAGAACCGGCATCGGGACTGGGAGCTGACCAAGCTGCACCTGCGCCGCCGCAAGGGCGGGTCCTTCAGCCGCCTCGTCTCGCGCGGGGAGAGCCTGACGGTGCCGTGGCGGTCCGTGGCCGGTCTCTTCGGCACGCAGGCGGAGCAGTCCGCCGCCCTGCTGCTGGCGTCCTACCAGGACCTCAAGCCGGCGGACCTGGGCGAGATCATTCAGGAGCTGAACCCCAAGCGCCGCATCGAGCTCGCGGCGGAGCTGTCCGACGAGCGGCTCGCCGATGTGCTCGAGGAGCTGCCCGAGGACACCCGCGTCGAGGTCGTCACCGGCCTGGACGCGCGCCGCGCGGCCGATGTCCTGGACGCCATGGACCCCGACGACGCGGCGGACCTCGTCCAGGAGCTGCCCGAGCCCGTGGCCCAGGAGCTGCTGGACCTCATGGAGCCCGAGGAGGCGGAGGACGTGCGCCGCCTGCTCGCCTACGACGAGTACACCGCCGGCGGCATGATGACCACCGAGCCGCTGATCGTGGCCCCCGAGACCCCGGTCGCGCACTGCCTGGCGATGATCAGCCGCGAGGAGCTGCCGGCCGCCCTGGCCTCCACCGTGCACGTGTGCCGCTCCCCGCTGGAGACGCCCACGGGCAAGCTGCTGGGCATCGTGCACTTCCAGCATCTGCTGCGCGAGCGGCCGGACCGCCCCGTCGGCGAGATCCTCGACCCGGACCGGCACACCGTGGAGGGCGCCGCGCCGCTGTCCGCGGTGACCCGCGAGATGGCCACCTACAACCTCGTCTCGATCCCCGTGGTCGACGACGACGGGCGCCTGCTGGGCGCGGTGACCGTGGACGACGTGCTGGACCACGTGCTGCCCGATGACTGGCGCGAGCAGGACGAGCCGGTGCCCACCACCACCGGCCAGATCGACCTCTCCGAGATCGCCCGCGGCATCGGCCGCTCCGACGGGGAGGGGTGAGCATGGCCGAGAGCACCCCGGGCCCCCTGGACTCGCCGGCGCCCCGCCGCCGCGCCCTGCGCAACCCCTTCCGGGGGGACGCGTTCGGCAAGGCCGCGGAGGGCTTCGCCCGCTTCATGGGCACCCCCGCCTTCCTGGTGGGGATGACGCTGTTCTGCGCCATCTGGCTGTCCTGGAACTCCCTCATGCCCGAGAGCGCGCAGTTCGACCCGCGCGCCCTGAACTTCACGCTGCTCACCCTGATCCTCTCGCTGCAGGCCTCCTACGCCGCGCCCCTGCTGCTGCTCGCCCAGAACCGCCAGGACGACCGCGACCGCGTGCAGGCCGAGCAGGACCGCCAGTCCAACGAGCGCAACCACGCGACCACCGACTTCATCACCCGCGAGATCGCCTCCCTGCGCCTGGCCCTGAACGACGTCGCCACCCGCGACTTCGTGCGCGGAGAGCTGCGCGACCTGCTCGAGGAGCTCGAGGGCGAGGAGCGCGGCGCCGAGGGCGAGGACCGCCCGCACCGCGCCGCACCGCGCTCGCGCACCGCCGGGCCGGCCGATGCCCGGCAGCCCTCGCCGGTCCCGGACGCCCGGCTGCGGGCGATCCTCCGCGAGGAGCTCGCCGCCGTCCTGGCCGAGCGCTCGGGGGGCGCCGTGACGATGCCGGAGGGCGCCGAGGCGGGCTCCGCCTCCGCGCCCGCCCCGTCCCCGGCCCCCGAGGCCGCCCCTGCACCCCGCCCGCACCGTCCCGAGGAGGGACCCCGCCCGTGACCGACACCCCGCCCGCCGCCCCGTCCGAGGACCGGCCCGCCGGCCGCTCCGACGACCCGCGCGTCGCCCGCATCCTCGAAGCCCTCGACGGGGTGATGGACCCCGAGATCCATCGGCCCATCACCGAGCTGGGCATGGTCGGGGACGTGAGCGTCGACGACGAGGGCGCCGCCCTCGTCCATGTGCTGGTCACCATCGAGGCCTGCCCCATGCGCGACCGGATCGAGCAGCAGACCGCCGAGGCCGCCGCGACCGTCCCGGGGCTGACCTCCGTGCGCGTGGAGACCTCCGCCATGTCCGAGGAGCAGCGCAAGGAGCTCACCCTGCGCCTGCGCCAGGGCCGTCGCGCCATCCCCTTCAACCAGCCCGGGTCCCTCACCCGCATCCTCGCGATCTCCTCCGGGAAGGGCGGGGTCGGCAAGTCGACGGTCACCGCGAACCTGGCTGCGGCGATGGCCGCGGACGGCCTGCGCGTGGGCGTGATCGATGCGGACATCCACGGCTTCTCGATGCCGGGCATGTTCGGCATCGACGACAAGCCGACCAAGGTCGGCGATCTGCTCATGCCCCCGTCCGCGCACGGCGTGTCGGTGATGAGCATCGGCATGTTCGTCCCGCCCGGGCAGGCCGTGGTCTGGCGCGGCCCGAAGATGCATCGGGCGATCGAGCAGTTCGCCTCCGACGTGTTCTGGGGCGACCTGGACGTGCTGCTGCTGGACCTCCCGCCGGGCACGGGCGATGTCGCCATCTCGGTGGCGCAGCTGCTGCCGCAGGCGGAGATGGTCGTGGTCACCACCCCGCAGGCCTCGGCGTCCTCCGTCGCCGAGCGCGTGGGCTCCCTCGCCCAGTCGACCGAGCAGCGCATCGCCGGCGTGGTGGAGAACATGGCCGGCCTGCTGCTGCCCGACGGCACCCGCATGGACGTCTTCGGCACCGGCGGCGGCGAGCGGGTGGCGGCCACGCTCTCGGCGGCCGTGGAGAAGGACGTGCCCGTGCTGGGTCAGGTGCCGCTGGCCCCCGCCCTGCGCGAGGGCGCCGACGGCGGCGTGCCGCTGGTGGTGTCCTCCCCCGAGGACCCGGCGGCGCAGGAGCTGCGGCGGGTCGCACGAGCCCTGGTGCGCCGGCCGCGCGGGCTGTCCGGCATGAAGCTCCCGCTGGCGGTCAGCCGCCCGTCCTGAGCGCGCCGGCCCGGGGTCGGATCCCCGGGCCCGGGTCGCTCGTCGGGGGGATCAGGTCGCCTCGTCGTCGAAGGGGGCCCGCTGGGGGCCGGTGTCCTTCTTCCTGCGGCTGCTGCCGGTCTTCTTGGCCGCCGCCCCGGCGGCGCCCACGGCGAGCGCCTCCTTGTCGGGCAGGATGTCCTCCGGGCTCGTGTCGCCCCAGGCCTCGCGGATGATGCGGCGGGGATCGTACTGTCGCGGATCGTACTTGCGCAGGTCATCGACGGCGATGCCCATCTCGCTCTCGACCGTCTCCCGCGAATCGTCCACCCAGCGGCGGGCCCGGCGCACCATGCGCACCACGTTCCGGGTGTACTCGGGGAGGCGCTGCGGGCCGATGATCACCAGGAAGACGATCAGCAGGACGACTGGCTCCCAGCCGCCCAATCCCAAGAACTCCACGTTCCCACCTGTCGTCGCGCCTCAGGACCGGCGGATGCGTCCGGCCCGGCGTTCATTATGGCAGAGGCCACGGCCCGTGGAGCTGGGAGCTCCACCGCTGTCGTACTCTGGGGCCTGACCTACGAGGAAGGACGGCGTCGATGGCATCGGGGAAGGTCGCCAGCTGGGCCCACGGCGAGGCGTTCGTCGACGAGGAGTCGATCTTCGCCGACGAGAGCGTGCTGGCCCGGGCGCGCGAGCGCGGCAGCGAGCTGGGCGTGGCCCCCGTCCTGCCCGGAGCCGGTGCCGTGATGCGGCTGCTGGCCGCGGCCCTGGACGCGCGGGCCGTCGTCGAGGTCGGCACCGGGGCGGGCGTCGGGTCCCTGTACCTGCTGTCGGGGATGAACCCGGCCGGGGTGCTCACCACCATCGACACGGAGGTGGAGAACCAGCGCGCGGCGCGGGAGTCCTTCGCCGAGGCCGGGGTGCGCCACACCCGCGTGCGCACCATCGCCGGGCGCGCGCCCGAGGTGATCGGTCGCCTGACCGATCATGCCTACGATCTGGTGGTCCTGCGGGCCGATGCCCCGCAGGCGGACGTCCTGCTCAGCCACGCGCTGCGGCTGCTGCGCCCCGGCGGGGCGCTGGTGGTGGACCATGCGCTCTACCACGACCGGGTGGCGGACCCTGCCAGCCGCGACGCGACCACGAAGGCGGTGCGGGCGCTGCTGCGCCGCATCGCCGAGGAGAGGACCCTGCTGCCGGCGCTGGTGCCCAGCGGGGACGGCGTCCTCGCCGCGATCCTCCGCCCCTGACAGGCCCGCCGCAGGCACGACAAAGACCCGCCCCGCGCACCGTCGGTGCCTGCGGAACGGGTCCCGTGCGCCCTGGCTCTCCAGGGATCAGGCGTATCTCACGCCGTGATCACACCCTCGAGGGCGTCGCGGAGCGAAGCCGCTTCGGCCTTGTCGATCTCCACCACGAGGCGTCCTCCGCCCTCCAGCGGGACGCGCATGATGATGCTGCGCCCCTCCTGAACGACCTCGAGCGGACCATCGCCAGTACGCGGCTTCATAGCAGCCATGAGCGTGCCTTCCTCTGTTCTGTGTTGCCCGCCGGGCGCCGCATCGGCGCCCGGGAGGCACGTTCTCCTGACCATTATCCCAGGTTTTGCCGCCGAGGTGTGCATGGCGTCACTCCGGGGGTCGCTCCGGGCGGTCAACGGCGGCCGGATCGGCGGCCTCGGACGGGGGCGCGGAGGGCCGCAGGGCCGGGCGCCGCCGCCACGGCTCGGGAGCATCCATGCCCAGCTCGAGCCTGCCCGTCGCGGCGAGCACCATGAGGCCCGCGACCACGGCGGCGAGCACGAGCAGCAGCACCACCCCGAAGGAGACCGCGGTCATCAGGGCGCCTTCCCGCTCACCTCGCGCAGCGCCTGCAGGGCCTCCTCGGCGGTGTCCACGATGCGCAGGATGTCGAGGTCCTGCGGGGAGATCACCTCATGCTCGAGGACGGTCGAGGACAGCCAGTCGATCATGCCCTGCCAGTAGTCCCGGCCCACCAGGATCAGCGGGAACATGTCGATCTTGTGGGTCTGCATCAGGCACAGCGCCTCGAAGAGCTCGTCCAGGGTGCCGAACCCGCCGGGCAGCACGACGAAGCCGCTGGAGTACTTCACGAAGACCGTCTTGCGGGTGAAGAAGTACCGGAAGTCGACGCCGAGGTCCACGTACTGGTTCATGCCCTGCTCGAACGGGAGCTCGATGCCGAGGCCGACGCTCACGCCCCCGGCCTCCTTGGCGCCCTTGTTCCCGGCCTCCATGATGCCGGGCCCGCCGCCGGTGATGACCGCGTAGCCGAGCTGGACGATGCCGGCGGCGATCTCCTCGGCCGCCGCATAGTGCGGATGGCCCGGGGGCGTGCGCGCCGAGCCGAAGATGGAGACGGCGGGCCCGAGCTCGGCGAGGGCGCCGAAGCCCTCCACGAACTCGGCCTGGATGCGCAGCACCCGCCAGGGGTCGGCGTGGAGCCAGTCGGCGCCGCCCGCGTTCTCCAGGAGGCGCTGATCGGTGGTGCGGTCCGGTCGCTGCGTCCCCCGCAGCGTCACCGGGCCCTTGCGGTAGTCCTCCGGGTTCATGAGGCGAGGGTAGCGTCCGCGCCCGGGAGTCCGAGCCAGCGTCGCAGGGAGGCGAGGGCGATGCGCAGGTCCTCGGTGGGGACGTGCTCGTCGTCGGTGTGCGCGAGCAGCGGATCCCCGGGGCCGAAGTTCACCGCCGGGGTGCCCAGGGCGCTGAAGCGCGCCACATCGGTCCACCCCTGCTTGGCGGCGACGGGGACGTCGCCGCCGAGCGCGGCCAGGAACTCCTGCGCGGCGGGGCTGTCCAGGCCGGGCAGCGCCCCGGCGGCGGCATCGGAGACCTCGATCTCCACGTCGAGGCCGGCCAGGACCTCGCGCACGTGCGCCTCCGCCTGCTCGACGGAGGTGTCGGGAGCGAAGCGGTAGTTGAGCGTCGCGTGGGCGCGGTCGGGGATCACGTTGCCGGCGATCCCGCCGTCGATCGCGACGGCGTTGAGGCACTCGCGGTACTCCAGCCCGTCGATCACGGCCCGCCGCGCCCGGTAGCCGGCGAGGCGCTCGAGCACGGGGGCGAGGCGGTGGACGGCGTTGACGCCCACCCAGTCGCGCGCCGAGTGCGCGGCCACGCCCCGCGCGGTGACCTCGAGCTTCATGGTCCCCTTGCAGCCGCCCTCGACCCCGGCGGAGGTCGGCTCCCCGAGGATCGCGAAGTCCCCGCGCAGGTGCTCGGGATGCTCGGCGGCGATCCGCGTGAGGGAGTTGTCCGCCGCCGCGACCTCCTCGTGGTCGTAGAAGATCCAGGTGAGATCGACCGGCGGGTCCGACGCCTCGACGGCGAGGGCCAGGAACACGGCCACCCCGCCCTTCATGTCGCAGGTGCCGCGACCGACCAGCTCCTCGCGCCCCTCGCGGACCCGGCGGCGGGAGGGGAGGTTGTCGGCCACCGGGACGGTGTCCAGGTGCCCGGCCAGCACCACCCGCTGCGCCCGGCCCAGCTCGGTGCGGGCGATGACCGTGTCCCCGTCGCGCAGGACGCTCAGGTGCGGGGCATGGAGCTTCAGGGCCAGCTCGACGGCATCGGCGAGCGCCTTCTCGTTCCCGGAGACGGACTCGATGTCGACGATCGCGGCGGTGAGCTCGACGATGTCGGCGCGCGGGTCGAGGACGGCGGGAGCGGTGGGATCAGCGGAGGTCATGGCCGACATCCTGCCACGGCGCGGGACGGCGGCCGCGGAGGCGGGCAGGGCCCGCCGCGGGCCGGCGCCGGCCCGCGGGATGCGAGGCGGATCCGACGGAACCCGGGCGACAGCAACCGCTTAAGCGCTAAAGTCGGCGGGGGCGGCGGGATGGCCCCGCCGCCGTCTTCGCTCGATGAGGAGCACTCCATGACCCCGCCTCCCTCCCACCCCGTGCGGCGCCGGCTCAGCCGCCGCGCCGCCCTCGCGCTCGTGCCCGCCACCGGCGCCGCGCTGCTGGCCGGCTCGTCCGCCGCGGCGTCCCCGCTGCCGGCCGACAAGGGCCTCCACCTCGGCCGCGAGAAGGGACCGCTCTCGGTCGCCTACGTCGAGGTCAACAGCAATCCCCTGGCCAGCGTCGGCGACTACGTGCTCTCCGGCACGCGCACTCCCGTCTTCGACGTGGCCATGATCTTCGCCGCGAACATCAACTACGACGGCACCGCCGCGTACCTGCACCTGAACGACCGGGTCACCGCCGTCCTCGCGGACGCCGAGACCCAGATCCGGCCCCTCCAGCGCCGAGGGATCCGCGTGGTCCTCTCCGTCCTGGGCAACCACCAGGGCGCGGGCTTCGCCAACTTCCCCGACGCCGCCGCGGCCGACGACTTCGCCCGCCAGCTGGCCGACGTCGTCCAGCGATACCGGCTGGACGGCATCGACTTCGACGACGAATGGGCGAAGTACGGCGAGAACGGCACCGGGCAGCCGAACGACAGCTCCTTCGTGCAGCTCGTGACCGCGCTGGACCGGCGCCTGCCGGCCGACAAGCTGATCACCCTGTACGACATCGGCCCTGCGGCCGAGCGGACCGAGCACGACGGCGTGCGCCTGGGCGACGTGCTCGACTACGCCTGGAACCCGTACTACGGCAGCTGGCGCCCGCCGCAGATCGAGGGCATGGAGCCCTCCCGGCTCGCCCCCGCGGCGGTGGACATCACCGCGACGCCCGTGGACCGGGCCGTCGAGCTCGCGCGGCGCACCGTCGAGGAGGACTACGGGGCGCTGATCACCTACAACCTCACCGACGCGGACCACACCGAGATGGTCTCCGCCCTGGCGCTCGAGCTGTACGGCACCCCGGCCGTGCGCCTGCGCTGACGGCGTCCCGGGCGGCTGCTCGGGACGGCGCCGGGCGCCGCGGGACGGCGCCGCGGGCCCGGCGGGAGGCTCACCAGCGGGCGCGGGTGGTCTCCGTCGGGCCGTCGAGCTCGGTGAAGCCGGCGTCGATCACCTGCACCGGCCGGGTCGTCGCGGCCCATCGCGCGGCGCTCGGCCGCTCCAGGCGCACGCGGAATCCACCGGACCGCCAGGCCGCACGCGCCGTCTCGTCCATGGCGGAGTAGGCGAGCTGCGCGGCGTGGGCGGCCTGCGCCGCGAGCTTGCCGCTGGTCATCTCGATCAGCGGGCTCGCCTCGATGACCACGGTCGCGCCCTCGGCCGCGCCGTCCCCGGCCGCGCCGGGATCCGCGCAGCCGCCCTCCCCGCCCTCGGCCTGCGCACGGCGCGGGAAGGTGGTCCCGCCGACCTGGAGCTTGTCCAGGGCCTTCGGCAGCGGGCGGGTGGGGCCCGGCACGAGGGCGCGCACGGCGGCGCGCCCGGTCTGCGAGGCCACCGTGACCCCGGGCAGCTCCTGCACGTCGCGCCACCGCTTGCCGTCGGCGCGCCGCACCAGCTTGCGGATCCGGCCGCCGTCCGCCCACCGCGAGATCTCGGCGTGCCAGGGGCCGCCGGGGCGGGCGCGCTCGTCGTCCAGCATCGCGACCACGGCGCGGGCGGCGGTCTCGGCCACGTCCTCCTCCTCGGCGAGGTCATGCTTGTCCCGCAGCACCACCAGCTGCAGGGCCCAGGGGACCTCGTCCTGCTCCGCCTCGGCGCGCTCCTGCGCCCGGCCCAGCGGCGGCGAGGCCTCGGGGACGGGCGCGGGCTCGGTGCTGGGGACGGGAGCACCGGACAGGGGCGCGGGGCCGGCGGCGTCGGCGCCCTCCGGCGGGAGCACGCCGCCCATGCGCGCCAGGCGCACGGCCACCGCCTCGGCGTGGCGCAGGAGCTGGGCGGAGGATCCGGGCTGCGCGGTGATGGCCGAGCCCGGCTGCGCGGTCGAGACGGGAATGCCGACCAGGAAGCGCCGTTCGAAGACCCGGCCGTCCACGGCGATCGGCGCATACAGGCCGTCGACCGCGATCGATCCGGTCAGCACGCGCGTGCCGCTGCCGCGCGAGCTCCACGAGTCCTTCTGCACCTCTCCGCGCTCGCGCCACGCCCCGATCAGCGCGCTGCGGTAGGCGGGCAGGTCCACGGGAGGCAGGTGCGCCTCCAGGACGCCGTCGCAGAGGTGCTCGAGGCCCTCCGCGCCGCTGCGCACCACGAAGCGCCCGCGGTCCGGGTCGACGGTCACGGCCATGCCGGGGCCGCTGAAGACCACCAGCCCGGCCTCGACCAGCGCGAGCAGCTGGCGCGCCCGGCGCAGCGGCGGCCCCGAGGCCCAGGAGGCGAAGGCGTTGCGCAGGTGGCCGTCGATGTCGCGCCGCACGCTGTCGGTCGTATAGGCGCCGAGGTCGACCAGGCGGTTGACCTGGATCCGCAGCGCGGTGAGCACCCGGAAGGTGAGCACCCAGGCCGGATCGGGCTCGGCCGCCTGGCGGACGCTGCGCCGGAGCTCCTCGACCGATCGACGATGCGCGTCCTCGCAGCGGCCGCCGCGCCGGCCGAAGGGGAACAGCAGGCGCAGCAGCCCCTCGTCGGTGGTCAGCTCGCGGTTCCCGGCCTCCCGATGGGCGGCGCGCAGCTCCGCGAGCATGAGCGGCATGACGTCGCGCTCGTGGTCGACGCCAGCCGGACGCACGGCGAGCTCCAGGACGCGTTCGCCGGTGAGGATGCGCGGGGTGTACGGGTCCGGGAGCGCATCGCCGAGGTCGGGCTTGGGCCGGTAGATCATCCCCGACCGCGAGCCGACCACCAGCTGCGGCTCTCCCCCGCCGGGCAGGTAGCGCAGGCCGGAGGGCGCCGATGCGTCCTCGACGAACTCCCCGCCGGCGACGGCGGTGAGCATGCCGATCGCGTCGTAGAAGTTCAGCCCCATCCCGGCGACCGCGATGCGCTCGCGCCCCAGCAGGGAGCGGTAGTCGACCTCGAGCGGGTTCGCGGGGCCGATGTGCAGCAGATCGTGCTGGGCGGCGGCATCGGCCAGCTGCAGGGAGCGGGGACCGAGGGCCGTGGGCAGATGGCCGAGCGCGAGGGCGACGGCGTCGACGGTCAGCACGCGCCCGTCGTCCAGCCGCACCCGCTGCGGGGCGTCCGGCTCCCCGGTGACGTCCACGGCCTCGGCGCGGTGCCGCACGATGCGCAGCCGCGCGGGATCGGCGTCGGCCTCCGCCGCGGCGAGGACATGGGCGAGATAGCGGCCGTGAGCGGCGCGCGGGGCGTAGTCCGTCGGCCCCAGGCCCTCGGCGGCGAGATGGTCGCCGAGGGTCTCCCGCCGCGCCACCGGGAGGTCCGGATGACAGGAGTCGTCGGGATACATGGTGGTCTGGCAGGTGGTGGTGTTCATCAGCAGGACCTCGCCCTGGTCGCTGCGCCAGACGGAGCCGCCCTGCCCCACGTGCGGATCCACCAGGTGCACGGTCAGCAGCCCGTCCCACGGATCGGTGCGCGAGGCCGCGGCGAGCCGCTCGACGATCGCCGTCCCGCGCGGCCCGGCCCCGATCACCGCGACCGCCCGATGGGGCGCGGCGGGGACGGTGCGGCGGGTCTCGACGAAGGCGGTCATGCTCCCAGTATCGCGCCCTCGCGGGCGTCGCCCGGCGTTCCGCGCCTCCGGCGGGAGGAGCGCGCGATGGAGGTCACCGCGACGGGCCCGGCCGGCCTCATGCGGCGTGGAGGCCGTGCGCGCGGGCGTGCTCCTGCCAGCCGCGGGCGGACGGGACGGTGCGCAGGTGCGGACCCCGCAGCGAGATGATCGCGGCCAGCACGCAGATCCCCGCGAAGATCGCCATGATCCCCGGTCGACCCATCCCGTCGAGCCCCCAGCCGGCGAGCGCGGGGGCGAGCGGCATCAGCCCGGTGCCCACGAGCGCCATCAGCGCCCCGATCCTCCCCTGCATCGCCACCGGAGTGATGTGCATGAAGAAGCCCGAGGTCGCCGCGTTGAGCGGGGCGATGCCGAGCCCGATCGCGGCGTAGACGACGGCGATCACCAGCAGCTGATCGGTCAGCGCCAGCACGAGCCCGAGCACGGCCATCGCCGTGATCTGCCCGATGATCAGCAGGCCCGTCGGGATGCGCTCGACCATGCGCGGGGCGAGCAGGGCTCCGACCAGGATCGACCCCGCCAGCACCGAGGACAGCAGACCGATCTGCACGGCCGGCACCTGCCGGAGGGCGAGGCTCAGGGTGACCGTGAGGATCAGCCCGTTCGAGCCGAGGTTGATGAGCGCGGCGACGGCGCCGAGCTGGAGCCGGATCGGCTGGGCGAGGACCCATGCCCCGGCCTCGCGGAGGTCCTCGCGCACCCGGGTGCGCGGCGCGTCCTCTGCGCGCGGGCGGTAGTCGCCGCGCAGCAGCAGGGTGGTCAGCCCCGAGGCGAGGGCGCCGATCAGCTGCACCAGCGCCGGCAGCGCGATGCCGAGCGCGAGGAGCGCTCCGCCGAGCGGGCCGGCGCCGAGCTCGACGGCGGCGCCCCGCCCCTCGTTGACGGCGACGGCCCGCGGGATCTGGCGCGGGGCGACGATCTGCTTGAGCATCGCATCCGTGGACCCGCCCAGCAGGGCGCCGCGGAAGCGGTCGGCGAAGGCGAGGGCGGCGAGGATACCGACCGACCCGGCCCCGGCGAGCAGGACGACGACGAGGGTGCCCTGGAGGAGCGCGCCGAGCAGCCCGGCGAGCGCCCGCAGCCGGCGACGGTCGACCCGGTCGCAGAGCAGGCCGCCGGGGACGAGGCCGAGGAGCCCGCCGATCCCCTGCACGAGGCCGACCAGTCCCGTCGCGGCGGCCGAACCGGTCACGGCGAGGGTGACGAGCGGGAAGGCGAAGGCGCCGACGCCGGAGCCGGCGGCCAGCAGCACGTCGCCGAGAAGCCAGATGCGGTATTCGCGGTTGCGGAGCAGAGGCGTCGGCGCGGGAGCTCCGGGCTCGGCGGGAACGGGGATGGCGGTGGGGGTGCGGGGGGCGTCCATGATCCGAAGCCTAGATCCGCACCACCCATTGCGCAATAGTTCTTGCGCAACTATTCGTGCGGATCCTGTGCCCGCGCCTAGACTCGGGACATGCCCATCGAGGAGAAGCCCGAGTACGCGACGCGCGACATGATGCGCGCCATGGCGCACCCCCTGCGCCTGCAGATCCTCGAGCGCGTGGGGCGCCGCGGCACCGCCCGGGCCGCGGACGTCGCCGCGGACCTCGGGATCCCCGCCAACTCCGTGAGCTACCACCTGCGGATCCTCGCGCGCGGCGGGGTCGTGGTCGAGGCGCCGGAGGCCGCGACCGATCGCCGGGACCGGGTGTGGAAGCTCAGCCGGTCCTCCTACCGCAGCGACCGGCACGCCGCAGCGGCGAACGACCCGGAGGTGGACGAGGGCGAGTACGTCGAGGCGACCGGCGCCATGTCGATCGCTGCGATCGACTGGATCCGCGGCGCATGGGTGGCCGAGGCCGCGCGGAGGGCGGCCGCCGGGGAGGATTCCGAGCCCGCGATCGGCTCCCTCTTCGCGACGACGCTGCATCTCACCCGCGCCCAGGCCGAGGAGCTCTCCACCCTCGTCACGACCAAGATCGCCGAGTTCAACCGGCTGAACCGCGATGCGGAGGGGGTGGACCTGCCCGCCGACGGCGAGGAGGAGGTCTCCGACTACGCGGTCCTGTACGCGCTCCTCGCCGACCCGCGCTCCGCCCCCTCCGCCTGACTCCCCGGTCCTCTTCCGCGGGTCCGCACCCCGGCGTAGCGTGCGGGCATGTGCCGAAACATCCGCACCCTGCACAATGTCGACCCCGGGGCGACCGCCGACGAGGTCCAGGACGCCGCGCTGCAGTACGTCCGCAAGATCGCCGGGACGACGAGGCCGTCCCGGGCCAACCAGGCCGCCTTCGACCGGGCCGTCGCGGAGATCGCCCACGCGACCCGGCATCTGCTGGACGACCTCGTGGCGACGCGACCGCCGAAGAACCGCGAGGAGGAGGCCGCGAAGCGGCGCGCGCGGGCCGTCGCCTCCGGGCGCTACGCCTCCTGACCCGGGTCCTGGGGCGGCCGCCGAGGCCGATCCCGTGATCTTCCCCCGGCCGGCTCGGCGCGCTCTCCCCTGCGCTCCGTAGAATCGGCGCCATGACGACTTCTGCGACCGACTCCGCCGCTCAGACCGCCCGCGCCGCCTGGGGCATCGGCCTGGCGACCCTCGCCGCCGACGGCTCCGTGCTCGACGCCTGGTACCCGGCGCCCCGCCTCGGGGAGGCCCCGGAGGACCCCGCCTCCGAGGACCTCCACGCCCGGCTGACCGCCGCCGCCCGCACCGACGAGGCGCGCGGCACCCGCCAGGAGGTCGTGGTCCGCGCCCTCGACCTCGATGCCGCCCCCGCCGACACCGCCGACGCCTACCTGCGCCTGCACCTGCTCTCGCACCGGCTGGTCCAGCCCAACGAGCAGAACCTGGACGGGCTCTTCGGCGTGCTCACCAACGTCGTGTGGACCTCCGAGGGCCCCTGCGCCGTCGCCGGCTTCGAGGAGACCCGGCTGCGCCTGATCGCCGCGGGCCGCACCCCCACCGTCCTCGGCGTCGACAAGTTCCCCCGCATGGTCGACTACGTCCTGCCCACCGGCGTGCGGATCGGCGACGCCGACCGGGTGCGCCTGGGCGCCCACCTGGCCGAGGGCACCACGGTCATGCACGAGGGCTTCGTGAACTTCAACGCCGGCACCCTGGGCACCTCCATGGTCGAGGGCCGCATCTCGCAGGGCGTGGTCGTCGAGGACGGCTCCGACATCGGCGGCGGCGCCTCCACCATGGGCACCCTCTCCGGCGGCGGCACCCAGCGCGTGCGCATCGGCCGCCGCTCGCTGGTGGGCGCGGAGGCCGGCATCGGCATCGCGCTGGGCGACGACTGCGTGGTCGAGGCCGGCCTGTACGTCACCGCGGGCACGAAGGTGACCGTCGTCGGCGAGAAGGGCACCGAGTCCCGCCTGGTCAAGGCCCGCGAGCTCTCCGGGGTGCCGAACCTGCTGTTCCGTCGCAACTCCGTGACCGGCGCGGTCGAGGTCGTGGCCCGCGCGGGCCAGACCGTCGAGCTGAACGCCGCCCTGCACGCCAACTGAGCCCGCCCATGGCAGCTCGCCGCTCCCCGGTGCGGCATCTCGTGGTGCCCCTGGTGATGGTCCTCCTCTTCGGGGGCATCGCCGGGGGCAGCTACGTGGCCCTCACGCGCTACGGAGATCCGGCCGATGTGGGCACCTGCGTCGCCTCGGGGCTCGGCACCACGCATCGCTACGACACCGAGCAGACCGCGAATGCGGCGCTGATCAGCGCGATCGCCGTGGACCGCGGGCTGCCGGCGCGCGCCGCCTCGATCGCGCTCGCGACCGCCTACCAGGAGTCGCGGCTGCGCAACATCGACTACGGCGACCGCGACTCGCTGGGGCTGTTCCAGCAGCGCCCCTCGCAGGGCTGGGGCAGCGAGGAGGAGATCCTCGACCCGGTGTACTCGACCAACACCTTCTACGACGCCCTGATCGAGCTGGACGGGTACGAGGACATGTCCATCAACGACGCCGCCCAGACGGTGCAGCGCTCCGGGCATCCCGAGGCCTACGCCGATCACGAGACGGAGGGGCGGCTGTACGCTTCCGCGCTCACCGGCCGTTCCGGCCCCAACCTCGTGTGCACCCTCGGCGAGGTCTCCTCGACGGTCTCGCCGGAGCAGGTGCGCGAGCAGCTGCGCACGCACTATCCGCGCGCCGCGGAGGACGGCCGGATCACCGCCGAGCTCGCCTCGGCCGGCTCCGTCGCCCCGACCGTGCCGGCGGGGTCGGGCGCCACGGCGCTGGTGATCGACGTCGGCGGGGACGAGACGCTCGGCTGGTCGGTCGCGAACTGGGCGGTCGCCCGCGCGGCCGATGACGGCATCGTCCAGGTCTCCTTCGCCGGGCGCTCCTGGGACCGGTCCGTCCAGGGCGAGGATGCCCGCTGGGCCGAGGTCGAGGACCGCGCCGCGGGGCGGGTCGTCGTGCTGGTGGGCGGCTGACCCCCGCGACACGGCCCCACACTTGCGCGATAGTGCGCGGTGATGGTGTGATTCACGCATCACCGCGCAGGTAAGCGGTTGCGGCACCGTGGCCGTTGCCCTCTGCGCCCGATCGCCAGGAGCGCGCATGCCCGAGAACTCCCTGCCCGTGGCAGCACCCGAGCACCGACCCGACCCCCGGTCCGCCGCCGGATCACCGGGCCGAGGCCCCGCACGGCCCCGCCGCCGCAGCGTCCTCGCCGGCGGCGCCGCCTCGGCCCTGATGCTGGCCGCCCCGCTGGGCGGCCCCTCCGCGGCCCGGGCCGAGCCCGCGGTTCCCTCCCTCGCGTCGACCGACGACGAGCTCGACGCGCTGCGCCGGCGCTGGTTCGACCTCCTCACCGGCGGCGACGTCCCGACCGAGGACGATCGCATCGGCGCCGCCCTGCAGCGCCAGGACTCCGCGGCGGAGCGGGCCCTCACCGGCTTCTCCCCCACCGCGCCCCTCTGGCCGGACGCCCCGTTCGGCAGCGACGCGGCGAACGTGTCGCTCGCCCTCGGTCGGCTGCGGGCGATCGCCCTGGCCTGGGCGACCCCTGGCTGCCGCATCCACGGCGACGCCGCGATCGGTGCCGATCTCGTCGCCGCGCTGGAGGTCGTCAGCCGGGACGGCTACCACCCCGGTCGCACCCCCAGCGGCAACTGGTGGTTCTGGGAGATCGGCGTCCCCAACGCGCTCACCGACCTCGGCGTGCTGCTGCATGACGTGCTGCCCGATGCGCTGCTGCTGGCCCTGATGGACGCGATCGCCCACTTCGCGCCGGACCCGAACTACCGCGGACGGGGCACGAGCCTGCGCGAGACCGGCGCCAACCGGGTGGACAAGTCCCTGCGCTGCGCGCTGCGGGGGATCCTGCGCCGCGATCCCGCAGACCTGGTGCTGGGACGCGACGCCCTCAGCGACGTCGCCGGCGGCGGGGGCGCGAGCGTCTTCGGCTACGTGACCTCCGGCGACGGCTTCTACGAGGACGGCTCCTTCATCCAGCACGGACGTCTGCCCTACGTCGGCACCTACGGGACCGTCGCCCTGTCCGGGATCTCCCAGATCCTCCCGCTGCTGGCCGGCTCGACCTGGGAGGTCACCGATCCCGAGCAGAGCGTCATCTACGACGCCATCGAGCGCAGCTTCGCCCCCTTCATCTGGCAGGGCGTCATGATGGACACCGTGCGCGGACGCGCGGTCTCCCGCCAGCAGGACAGCGGCTCGCGCAACGCGCTCAGCGCAGCGCACTCGACCCTGCTGCTGGCGCAGGGAGCGACCGGTGCGCTGCGCCGGCAGCTGCTGGGCCGCGCCCTGGGCTGGATCACGACGATGCCGCTGGACATCGCCGAGGTCGCGAGCGTCGCACAGATCTCGCGCTTCATCGCCGCGGAGTCCGAGGGGGCCGAGCTCCTGCACGACGAGCCGGGACTCGCCGTCTTCCCCGACCAGGAGCGGTTCGTCCACCGCCGCGATGACTGGGCGTTCACGGTCTCCACGTCCTCGTCCCGGATCGGCCGGTACGAATGGGGCAATCGGGAGAACGGCACCGCCTGGTACCAGGGCGACGGCGCGAGCTACCTGCAGCTGGCCGCGGACCCCCAGCAGACCGACGTGGACTACTGGCCCACGATCGACCCGTACCGGCTCCCGGGGACGACCGTCGAGATGTCCCCGCGCGCGAGCGGCCTCGCCGACGGCACCGGCATCCCCCGCGCGACGGCGGCCTGGGCCGGTGGGACGCACGTCCTGGATGCCTACGGGGCATGGGGCATGGACCATGCCGACCATGACGGGGCCCTCACCGGGCGACTGTCCTGGTTCCTGCTGGGCGACCTGATCGTCATGCTGGGCGCCGGCATCACCTGCACCACGGGAGCCGAGGTGGAGACCACCGTGGAGAACCGGGCGCTGCGCCGCGGCGCGCCCGCCCTGCGCGCCGACGGCTCCGTGATCGCCGCCGTGCCCGAGGAGACCGGGACGGAGATCGAGGACCCGGCATGGGTCCATCTGGAGGGCGTGGGCGGGTACATCATGCTCGGACCGCAGAGGCTGCGTGTGCGCCGCCGCGTCCGGCAGGGCTCCTGGTGGGACATCAACCAGGGGGCCGACACCTCCGGGGACGACGTGCAGCGCACCGTCACCTACGCCGAGATCTCGGTGCTGCACGGGGTCGCGCCGAAGGACGCCTCCTACGCCGTGGCCATCGCCCCCACCGCCTCGGTGCGGGCCGCGCGACGCCTCGCGGAGCAGGCGGCCGAGGGCAGCGGGGTGCAGGTGGTGGCGAACGACCGCGTCGTCCAGTCGGTCTCCGCGCGCCTCAGCCCGGGCACGATGCGCCTGGCGAACGCCTTCGCGGCGGCGAGCACGCCGTGGCTGGCCACGAGCGGACCGGCGAGCGTGGCCCTGGCCGAGCTGCCGCGGACCCTCGAGCTGTCGGTGAGCGAGCCGAGCCGCACCGCCGCCGAGACCACCGTGACCCTGACGGGGCTCTCCGCCGCGTCGGTCGCCTCCGCCGATGACACCGTCGCCGTCCTCTCGCTCGACCCGGTGACGGTGCGCGTCGCCACCGGCGGCAGCCGCGGCGCCACCCACCGGATCGCGCTGACGCGCTGAGCCTCGACCGGGCCGGTGCCCGGCGACGGCACGAGCCCCCGACCGCGATCGCGGTCGGGGGCTCGTGCCGCAGGCGGAGGATCTCCGCGGCCCGGCGCGCCGAGGGGCCGCGCCGGACGCGACCCCGGAGCCCGGGCAGCCTCAGTGGTCCAGGCGGCGCTCCTGCGCGAGCTTCTGCTGGTGCGCGCGATGCTCCTCCTCGAGCTCCACCTGCAGCTGCTCCAGGCGCAGCTCGGTGGTGCCGGTGCGGGACTCCATGTGCACGTAGTTCCGCTCCCCGTGGCCGGTGTAGATCTGGCGCGGGCGGCCGATCTTCGTCTCCGGGTCGTGGATCATCTCCTGCCACTGGGCGATCCAGCCGGGAAGGCGGCCGATGGCGAACAGCACCGTGAACATGTGCGTCGGGAAGCCGATCGCCTTGTAGATGATGCCGGTGTAGAAGTCGACGTTCGGGTAGAGCTTGCGCTCGACGAAGTAGTCGTCCTTCAGGGCGATCTCCTCGAGCTTCATCGCCAGCTCGAGCCGCTCGTCGTGGACGCCGAGGCGCTCGAGGACGTCGTCGGCGATCTTCTTCACGAAGCGGGCGCGCGGATCGTAGTTCTTGTACACCCGGTGGCCGAAGCCCATGAGGCGGATGCCGTCCTCCTTGCGCTTGACCTTCTCCATGAAGTCGCGCGGGTCCATGCCCTGCGACTGGATCTGGTCGAGCATCTCCATGACGGCGGCGTTCGCGCCGCCGTGGGCGGGGCCGGACAGCGCGCCGATGCCCGCGGAGACCGAGGTGAACAGGTTCGCCTGCGCGGAGCCCACCAGGCGCACCGCGGAGGTCGAGCAGTTCTGCTCGTGGTCGGCGTGGAGGATCAGCAGCTGCTCCATGGCGCGGACCACGACCGGATCGGCGATGTACTCCTCGACGGGGAAGCCGAAGGTCAGGCGCAGGAAGTTCTCGATCAGCGAGAGCCGGTTGTCCGGGTACAGCAGGGCGTGGCCCTGGGAGATCCGGTGGGCGTAGGCGGCCATCGTGGGCACCTTGGCCAGCAGCCGCAGCGTGGACAGGCGGGTCTGCTCGACGTCGAACGGGTTCAGGGAGTCCTGGTAGAAGGTCGACAGGGCCGAGACCCCGGCCTGCAGCACCGCCATCGGGTGCGCATCGCGCGGGTAGCCGTCGAAGACCCGCTTGAACCGCTCGTCGAGCAGGGTGCGCCGCTCCACCTGGGTGACGAAGTTGTCGAGCTGGCCCTTGGTGGGCAGCTCGCCGTTGATCAGCAGGTAGGACACCTCGAGGAAGGTGGAGTGCTCGGCCAGCTGCTCGATGGGGTACCCGCGGTAGCGCAGGATCCCCTCGTCGCCGTCGATGTAGGTGATCGCGGACTTCGTGTTCGCGGTGTTCATGAAGCCGGGGTCGTAGGTGACGTCCCCGGTGGTCTTCCGCAGCGGAGCGATGTCGATCCCGGAGTTGCCCTCCACGGCAGGGACGACGGGGAGGTCGAGGTCATGCCCCGAGTAGGACAGTCGGGCGGAATCGATCGCGTGATCCATGGGCTCTCCGTTGTGCAGGTCGGATCTGTGGACGTGACGAGATCAGCGCGAGGCCAGCCGGGTCGCGGCGGCCCCGATCCGTTCGTCGGTGGCGGTGAGGGCGACGCGGACGAACGCGTCCCCGGCTTCACCATAGAACATTCCGGGAGCGCAGAGGATTCCGAGGTCCGCGAGACGGCCCACGCTGCGCAGCGCGTCCTCCCCGAAGGTCGTCCAGAGGTACAGTCCCGCGGCCGACTCCTCGACGCGGCCGCCGAAGGACTCCAGGGCGGGACGCAGGACGGCGCGCCGGTCGCGGTAGCGCTGGTGCTGCTCGGCGACGGAGGCGTCGTCGTCCAGCGCGACCGCCATGGCCGCCTGCACCGGTGCCGGCAGCATCATCCCGGCCTGCTTGCGCACGGCCGTCAGCTCGCCGATGAGCTCCGCGTCCCCGGCGACGAAGGCCGCGCGGTAGCCGGCGAGGTTGGACTGCTTGGACAGCGAGTACACGCACAGCAGGCCGCTGAGGTCCCCGCCGTTGACGGCCGGGTCCAGCACCGAGGGCACCGCGTCGACGTCCCACGGGAGCAGGGCGTAGCACTCGTCGGAGGCGACCACGATGCCACGCGCGCGGGCCCAGGCGATGATCGCGGAGATCTCCTGCGCCGAGAGCACCGCGCCGGTCGGGTTCGAGGGGCTGTTCAGCCACAGCAGGCGGATGCGGGCGGCGTCCTCGGCATCCAGGGCCGCATCGCCGCGTGCGGCGAGATCGGCCATGTCCAGCGGCAGGGCGCGGGCGCCGACGAACCGGGCCCCCATGTCGTAGGTCGGGTAGGCGATGTGGGGGTGGGCGACCACATCGCCCTCGCCGATGCCCAGCTGGAACGGCAGATGCGCCACCAGCTCCTTCGAGCCGACCGTGGGCAGCACGTGCTGCTCCCCCAGGTCCTCCCCCGCGCCGCGGCGGCGCCGGACGAAGCGCACCAGCGCGTCCCGCAGGGCGGCGGTGCCGATGGTCGTCGGGTAGCCGGGCGCATCGGCCGCATCGGCCAGGGCGCGCCGGACGGCCGCCGGGGTCGGATCCACGGGAGTGCCGACCGAGAGGTCCACGATGCCGTCGGGGTGGTCCTCCGCGCGGCGGCGGGCCTCGGCCAGGGAGTCCCAGGGGAAGGCCGGCAGGCGGCCGGCCAGCGAGAGGCGCGCAGCGGCCTGCGAGGCCACGGCTCAGCCCTCGCTCTGCGGGGGCAGCGCGTCGATGAGCGGGTGGTCCTTCTCGATCACGCCCATCTTCGCGGCGCCGCCGGGAGCTCCCAGCTCGTCGAAGAACTCGACGTTGGCCTTGTAGTAGTCCGCCCACTCATCGGGCAGGTCGTCCTCGTAGTAGATGGCCTCGACCGGGCACACCGGCTCGCACGCGCCGCAGTCCACGCATTCGTCGGGCTGGATGTAGAGCGAGCGGTTGCCCTCGTAGATGCAGTCCACGGGGCATTCGTCCACGCATGCCCGATCCTTCACATCCACACAGGGCAGGGCGATGACGTAGGTCATGGCGTCGGGGTTCCTTCCAGGAAGCCGGGGCGGGGCCAGTCCATCCTCTCACCGTGCGGGGCGGAGCGGGGATCTGTGTGAACGTCGTGTCTCCTCGAGCGCGACATGACATGGATCTCAGCCCGGATGCCGAGGGCCGCAGGGAGGACGCCGAGGGCCGCGGGGGCCGGCGCCGCGCCGGACCCGGCCCGCCTAGGCTGGGGGCGTGAGCGATCCCCGAGACCCCCGCCCCTCGCAGCGTCCCGGCTGGGCTCCCTTCCTCACCCCGGGGACGCGGGTGGTGGTGCGCCACGCGATCGACCGCGAGGCGTCCCCGGGCGGGGAGTCGATGACCGACGCGCTGGGGACGGTGGTGGCGGCCGATGCGGACACCATCACCATCATGACCCGTCGCGGCGAGGTCAGCGTCCTGCGCGGCCTGGTCCTGGCGACGAAGGAGGTCCCTCCGGCTCCGGTGCGCCGGCATCGGGACGATCCGCGCTGAGGCCCTCTCGCCGCCGGCCGGTGCGGGCGCTGACGATGTAGTGCAGCCCGGCCCCGACGTGCAGCAGCACCCCCGCCCACAGCAGGGCCAGCACCCCGGGGATCAGCGACGGCGCCCAGGCGCCCGCGGCGGCGAGCAGGAACACCGAGGTCATCAGGATGAACGTGCGCAGCTTGCCCAGCGGCGAGACGTGCAGCCGCCCGCCCATGGCCGCCCCGCCCGCGAGCGCCGTCGCGGCCACGTCGACGACCAGGACGATCACCAGGGCGGTCCAGGGGAGCAGGCCCGCGAGCGCCAGCGAGGCGACGATCCCGACCAGGCCGATCCGGTCGGCGATCGGGTCGAGGATCTCGCCGGTGCGGCTGCGCTGGTCCAGCGCACGGGCCAGCAGGCCGTCGATCCAGTCCGTGCACGCCCACACCAGCAGCAGCACGACCGACAGGGTGTCGGGCCCGTCGACCACGAGCATCCGGCACACGGGCACCAGCAGGAGCAGGCGCACCACGGTGATGGCGTTGGGCAGCGTCGCCCAGTCGGGGCGGGTGCGGGTGGTCATCGGCCTCCCTCGTCGTCGAGATGCCGGGACGACGCGTCCCGGCACGGCCCGCTCAGCGCGAGCGCCGGCGGCGCACCGTCTCCCCCGCGATGACGGCGAACGGGACCAGGACGCCGATGCCCTGCACGATCCATCCGGCGTACTGCGCCTGCTCGGCGATGACCGCGGGCATCAGGACCCCGCCGCCGGCGCCGCGACCGGCGAACGGCATCACCATGATGCCCCATGCGGCGGCGAGGACGGCCGCGGGCAGCCGCGAACCGGTCACGGAGATCAGGAAGATCGATGCCGCGCCCTGGAACAGGACGCCCAGCAGGAGACCCGCCGGGATGCGCACGACCCCGACGTCGACCTGCAGCCGGTGCAGCGAGACCAGCAGTCCCACGGAGATCGCGGCGAGGACCCCGGCCAGCACGCACTGCATGATGCGTGCGGCCATGTCCGTCTCCGGCACGGCGGCCGGCCGGGGTCCAACGCTCACGCGGAGGCCTTGGCGCGGCCGCGGGCGCGGGCCCGCTCGCCGGCGTCCAGGATCACCTTGCGGATCCGGACGATCTCCGGGGTGACCTCGACGCACTCGTCCTCGCCGGCGAACTCGAGGGACTCCTCGAGGGTGAAGCGGCGCGGCGGGATGAGGTTCTCGAAGGAGTCGGAGGAGGCCGCACGCATGTTCGTCAGCTTCTTCTCCTTCGTGATGTTCACGTCCATGTCCTCGTTGCGGGAGTTCTCCCCCACGACCTGGCCGGCGTAGACCTCGCTGGTGGGCTCGACGAAGAACGAGCCGCGCTCCTGCAGGTTGATCATCGCGTAGGGGGTCACGGCACCGGCGCGGTCGGCGACCATGGAGCCGGTGGCGCGGAACTCGATCGGGCCCATCCACGGCTCGAAGCCCTCCGCGATGGAGGCCGCGATGCCGTTGCCGCGGGTCTCGGTGAGGAAGCGGGTGCGGAAGCCGATCAGGCCGCGCGAGGGCACCAGGAACTCCATGCGCACCCAGCCGGAGCCGTGGTTGCTCATGGTCTCCATGCGGCCCTTGCGCGAGGCCATCAGCTGGGTGACGGTGCCCAGGAACTCCTCGGGCACGTCGATGGTCATCCGCTCGACGGGCTCGCAGGTCTTCCCGTCGATCTCCTTGGTCAGCACGGTCGGCTTGCCGACGGTCAGCTCGAAGCCCTCGCGGCGCATCTGCTCGACGAGGATCGCCAGCGCCAGCTCGCCGCGGCCCTGGACCTCCCAGGCGTCGGGACGGTCGGTGGGCAGCACGCGCAGCGACACGTTGCCGACGAGCTCGGCGTCCAGGCGGTCCTTCACCTGGCGGGCGGTGAGCTTGTGGCCCTTGCCGTTCTTGCCCGCGAGCGGGGAGGTGTTGATGCCGATGGTCATGGAGATCGCCGGATCGTCCACGGTGATCAGCGGGAGCGGGCGCGGGTCGTCCACATCGGCGAGGGTCTCGCCGATCATGATCTCGGGGATGCCGGCCACGGCGACGATGTCGCCCGGGCGCGCCGGGCGGGTCATCGGCTCGCGGGCCAGGCCCTTGGTCTCCAGCAGCTCGGTGATCTTCACGGTCTTCACCTCGCCGTCGCGGCACCAGGCGACCTGCTGCCCCTTGGTCAGCTCGCCGCTCTTGATGCGCAGCAGGGCCAGACGGCCCAGGAACGGGGAGGCGTCGAGGTTGGTGACGTGGGCCTGCAGCGGCACCTCGTCGTCGTAGGACGGCGCCGGGATCGACTCGATGATCGTCTTGAACAGCGGCTCGACGTTCTCGGAATCGGGCAGGGTGCCGTCGGCCGGCTTCTCGGCACTGGCGCGGCCGGCCTTGCCGGAGGCGTAGACGACAGGGACGTCGAGGATCGCGTCGAGATCCAGGTCGGGGACCTCGTCGGCCAGGTCGGAGGCCAGACCCAGCAGCAGGTCGGTGGACTCCCCCACGACCTCGTCGATGCGGGCGTCGGGACGATCCACCTTGTTGACCACGAGGATCACGGGCAGGCGGGCCACGAGCGCCTTGCGCAGCACGAAGCGGGTCTGCGGGAGGGGGCCCTCGGAGGCGTCCACCAGCAGCACGACGCCGTCGACCATCGACAGGCCGCGCTCGACCTCGCCGCCGAAGTCGGCGTGGCCGGGGGTGTCGATGACGTTGATGGTGATCCCGCCGGGCTCGCCGACGGCGGCCGCGGTGGGGCCGGTGTAGCGGATCGCCGTGTTCTTCGCGAGGATCGTGATGCCCTTCTCGCGCTCCAGCTCCCCGGAGTCCATGGCGCGGTCCTCGTGCTTGTCTCGCTCGCCCAGGGCGCCGCCCTGGGTGAGCATCGCGTCGACGAGGGTGGTCTTGCCGTGGTCGACGTGTGCGACGATCGCGACGTTCCGGAGGTCGGTGCGGTGCTGGATGGACATGCCTGGGCTGCTCGATTCGTCGTCGGGGGCGGCCACGGATCGCAGGCGCGCGCAGAGGGGCGCGTTTCGGGCCATAGCGATTCTATCGGCCCGCCCGGCCCCGCAGCCCGTGTGATGCGACACGCCGGGCCGGAATCCCCCGGGAACGGAGGAAGAGTTCCCCCGCACGGAGACAGGACGTCACCTGTGCTTCGCTCCGGAGCCGGAGGGAGGCACAGGCGACGTCCTGCGGACGGCGTCGCGAGTGCGCGGGACCAATACCGAGTGCGCGGGACCAATACGGGGACACAGCGCCATATCCGGCCTGTGTCCCCGTATTGGTCCCGTCGACCTGCAGCCGGGGCCCGACCTGCCCCCGGATGGAGAGCCGAGAGGCAGGTCAGACGTGCTCGCCGCCTGCGCCTCCGATGGGTCCGCCGCTATGGCCGTGGTCGCGGCGATCCGGACGGTCCGCCGGGTTCACGAAGGCGCCGTAGGGCATCTCGTCGGGAGCGGGAGCCGCGTGCTCGGGCTCGTCGTCCGCGGAGGAGTCGAGCTCCGCGACGTCCACGTCGATGGTCTCCGCGCCCGCGAGCGGGATGGAGCCGCCGGGGATCGCGCCCAGGAGCCGACGCGTGTACTCCTCGCGCGGGGAGTGGAAGACGTCCTCCGTCGCGCCCTGCTCGACCACGCGGCCCTTCTCCATCACCAGGGTGCGGTCGGCGATCTGCCGCACCACCGCGAGGTCGTGGGTGATGAAGATGTAGGACAGCCCCAGCTCGGCCTGCAGGTCGTTGAGCAGCTCGAGGACCTGGGCCTGGACCAGCACGTCGAGGGCGGAGACCGCCTCGTCGCACACGACGACCTCGGGGTCCAGCGCGAGGGCGCGCGCGATGGCGATGCGCTGGCGCTGGCCGCCGGAGAGCTCGTTGGGGTAGCGGCGCATCATCTCCGCCGGGAGCGCGACCTTGTCCAGCAGGTCGCGGACCTTGGCCTCGCGGCTCTTCGCGTCGCCGATCCCGTGCAGCCGCAGCGGCTCCTCGATCGTGCGGTAGATCGAGTACATCGGGTCCAGGGTCCCGTAGGGGTTCTGGAAGATCGGCTGGACGCGCCGGCGCAGGGACTTCAGCTCCGCCCCGCGATAGGTGGTGACGTCCTTGCCCTCGTACAGCACCCGCCCGGAGGTGGGCTCGAGCAGCTTGAGCACCATCTGCGCGACGGTGGACTTGCCCGAGCCGGACTCCCCCACGATCGCCGTGGTGGTCCCGCGCTCGAGGTCGAAGGAGACGTCGTCCACCGCGCGGAACGGCGTCGAGCGCCATGGGACGGACCCGCGGATCGGGAAGTCCTTGGTGAGGTTCTCGACCCGGATGACGACGTCCGAGGCCGGGGACTGCGCATCGGCCGCGGCGGGTCCGGTCTCCGGAGCCTGCGCATCGGTCGCGGCGTGGGCGGCCGCGGCGTGGGCCTGCGCCTGCTCGACGACCCGCTCGCGCTCCTTGACGGAGACGAGCCGGCGCGAGGCCAGCGACGGCGCCGCGGCGATGAGCCGCTTGGTGTAGGGGTGCTGCGGGGACTGCAGGATCTCCAGCGCCGGGCCGGATTCGACGATCTGGCCCTTGTACATCACCACGAGGTGCTGGGCGCGCTCGGCGGCCAGCCCCAGGTCGTGGGTGATCAGCAGCACCGCCACACCGAGCTCCGTGGTCAGGGAGTCGAGGTGGTCGAGGATCTGCTGCTGGACGGTGACGTCCAGGGCGCTGGTGGGCTCATCGGCGATGAGCAGCTTCGGCCTCGCGGCCAGGCCCATCGCGATGAGGGCGCGCTGCTTCATGCCGCCGGAGAACTCGTGCGGGTACTGGCCCGCGCGACGGGCCGCGTCGGGCAGCCCCGCCTCCTCGAGCAGCTCGACGGTGCGCTTGCGCGCGGCGGAGCCGCGGGCGACGTTGTTCGCCGCGAGCGCCTCCGTGATCTGGGAGCCCACCTTCCACATGGGGTTGAGGTTGCTCATCGGGTCCTGCGGGACCAGGCCGATCTCGCTGCCGCGCAGCGCGAGGATCTCGCGGGTGGGCACGGAGGTGATGTCCTTGCCGCCGAAGCGGATCGAACCACCGGTGACCGCGCCGTTCTTCGGCAGCAGGCGGGCGATGCTCATGGCGGTGGTGGACTTGCCCGAGCCGGACTCCCCCACGATCGCGACGGTCTCGCCGGGGTACACGGCCAGGCTCGCGCCGCGCACGGCCTGCACCGGACCGGAGGAGGTGCTGAAGGTGATCTCGAGGTCGGAGATCTCCAGGAGCGGGGTGGTGGAGGTCATCGCTTCCTCGCCTTCGGGTCGAGGGCGTCGCGGACGGCGTCGCCGAGCATGATGAAGCTCAGCACGGTGATCGCGAGCGCCATCGACGGGTAGAACAGCATCATCGGCTGGGTGCGCAGGGCGTTCTGGGCGGCGGAGATGTCGCCGCCCCAGGAGACGGAGGTGGGCGGCAGGCCCACGCCGAGGAAGGTCAGCGTCGCCTCCGCGACGATGAACACGCCGAGGTTCACGGTCGCCGTCACGATCACCGGGGCGATCGCGTTGGGGATCACGTGCTTGAGCAGGATGACCGGTCGGCTCGCCCCGAGGGCGGTGGAGGCGGTCACGAAGTCCTGGTTCTTCACCGAGATCACCGCGCCGCGCATGATGCGCGCGATGTTCGTCCAGCCGAAGACGCCCAGGACGACGACCACGATCCACACGGTCACGTGGTCGACGCGGTTGCCGATGACGATGGCGCCGAGGATCAGCGGCACGGCGAAGAAGATGTCCGTGATGCGCGAGAGGACGGCGTCGAAGAACCCGCCGAGGTACCCGGCGAGCGCCCCGAGGGTGCCGCCGATCAGCGTGGACAGGATCATCGTGAAGAAGCCGACGGTCACCGACGTGCGGGTGCCGTACAGGGTGCGGGCGAGGACGTCGTACCCCTGGGTGGTGGTGCCGAAGGGGTGCTCGGCGCTGGGGCCCTGGTTGGCCCGGCCGAGGACCCCGTAGGTCGGATCCTGGCTGGTCAGCAGGCCCGGGAAGGCAGAGACGAAGAGCACCAGCAGGATCAGCAGCGCGGAGACGATGAAGACGGGGTTGCGCACCAGGACCCGGAAGGCCTCGCCCCACATGGAGCGGGGCGCCGAGGTGGTGTCCACCGCGTCGACCGCCTGCAGCGGCGTCTCCTCGAGCGGGGCGACGAAGTGCTCCGCGCGGGGGCGGAGGGAGCGGGCGTCACTGGGCATAGCGGATCCTCGGGTCGAGCACGGCGTAGAGCAGGTCCACGATGAGGTTGGCGAGCAGGAAGATGATCACCAGCAGCGTCACCAGGGACACGATCATCGGGCTCTCGCCGGCGTTGATGGCACGGAACAGCAGCGAGCCGATCCCGTTGATGTTGAAGATCCGCTCGGTGACGATGGCGCCGCCCATGAGCGCGCCCAGATCGGCGCCGATGTAGGTGACCACCGGGATCAGGGAGTTGCGCAGGATGTGCTTGGTGATCACGCCGCCGCGGGAGAGGCCCTTGGCCGTCGCGGTGCGGACGTGGTCCGCCGTGGCGACCTCGGCGACGGAGGTGCGGGTCAGGCGCAGCACATAGGCGAAGGAGACCGCCCCGAGCACGAACCCTGGCAGCAGGAGGTTCTCCCAGGAGGGATCCCGGCCCACGTTGATCTGGACGACGCCGAGCTTCACCCCCAGCACGAACTGCGCCGTGAAGCCGATGACGAAGGTCGGCACCGCGATGACGACCAGGGAGAGCATCAGCAGCGTCGTGTCGAAGATCGTGCCCTTCTTCAGGCCCGCGATGACACCCGCGATGACGCCGAAGATGGTCTCGATGACGACGGCGATCAGCGCCAGGCGGATCGTCACCGGGAACGCCGCGACGATCTGATCCATGATCGGCCGGCCGTTGAAGCCGACGCCGAAGTCGCCCTGGACGACGTTGCCCAGGTAGATCAGCCACTGCACCAGGACGGGCTTGTCGAGGTTGTACTGCTCGCGCAGGGCCTGCTGCACGGCGGGGGAGATCGGCTTGTCACCCGCGATCGCCGCGATGGGGTCGCCGGAGGAGGCGAAGGCCATCAGGTAGACGATCAGGGTGGCGCCGAGGAAGACAGGGATCATCTGCAGCAAGCGCCGCCCGATGTACCAGATCACGTCGGTCACCTTCGTAGGGGTTCAGGAGGAGCTGCGGCAGGACGTGCGCGAGCGCACTCCGCCGGCTCCTGGGGTCAGGGGGTCACTTGGTGACCGCGTAGTACAGCGGGACGGTGTCCCACCCGAAGGTCACGTTCGAGACCTTGTCCGAGAATCCGCCGAAGGTGTTCTGGTACCACAGCGGGATCACGGGCAGGTCCTCCATGAGGATCGCCTCGGCCGCCTTGAACTTCTCGATCGCCGCGTCGATGTCCGGGGCTGCGAGGCCCTCGGCGAGCAGCGCGTCGAACTCGGGGTTCTTGTAGTCGCCGTCGTTGGAGCCCTTGCCGTCGGCCGCGGCCGTGGAGTAGAGCGGGCCGAGGAAGTTGTAGGCCGAGGGGTAGTCGGCCTGCCACCCGGAGCGGAACGCGCCCTTGAGGGTGCGCGCGGTGATCTGCTCGCGGAACTCGCCGAACGCCGGGAACGGCTGCGGGGTCGCCTCGATGCCCAGGGTGTTCTTGATCGAGTTGCACACGGCCTCGACCCACGACTGGTGCGGGCCGTCCGCGTTGTAGGAGAGGGTGAACGTGCCGCTGAAGGGCTGGAGGGCCTCGGCCTGCGCCCACAGGTCCTTCGCCGCGGCCTCGTCGAACTCCAGGACCTCGGCGCCGGGGATGTCGGTGGCGCCGCCGCCGTCGATCACCGGGGCGACGAAGTCGGTCGCCGGGGTGCGGGTGCCGAAGAACAGCGAGTCGCAGATCTCCTGACGGTTGATGGCCCGCGAGATCGCCTGGCGGCGCAGCTTGCCGGCCTCGCCCGAGAAGTTCGGGTCGTTCTGGGGGATGGTGAAGGACTGGAAGACGGCGCCGGGCTCGTTGACCGCCCGATCGCCCAGCTCGTCCTCGAAGGTCGAGAGCGCCGAGTCCGGGATCTGATCGGCGACGTCGACGTTGCTCGAGCTCAGATCGTTGTACAGCGTGTCGGGGTCCGCGTAGATCACGAAGGTGAGCCCGGCGTTCTGCGCGGCACGGGGCCCGGAGTACTCCGGGTTCGGGACCAGGACGATCTCGCTGTCGTGGGTCCACGTCTCGACCATGTACGGGCCGTTGCCGACCGGCTTCTCGCCGAAGGCGGCCATGTCGTCGTAGGCGGAGGCGGGCAGCGGCTTGTAGGCGGAGTAGCCCAGGCGGCTGGGGAAGTCGGACTGCGCGGAGACCAGCTTGACGGTGAAGGTCGTCTCGTCGACGACGGTCAGGCCGGACAGCGTCTGGTCCGCGGTCGCGCCGTCGGCGGAGACCACGTCGAAGCCCTCGATGGGCTGGAAGAAGGACTGGCTCTTCTGGGCGTTGGCGGTGTTCGCGCCCCAGTTCCAGGCGTCCACGAAGCTCTGGGCGGTCACCGGGGTGCCGTCGGAGAACTTCTGGTCGGCCGCGATCTTGATGGTCCAGGTCTGGTTGTCCTCGGACTCGATGGACTCGGCGACCTCGTTCTCGACCTTGCCGTCGTGGGTGTAGTACACCAGGCCCGAGAAGATCGAGTCGATGACGCGACCGCCGCCGACCTCGCTCGTGTTCTGCGGGACCAGCGGGTTCTCGGGCTCGGTGCCGTTGGCGAGGACCGCCTCGCCCGAGCCGCCATCGTTGCCGCTGCCGCCGCCCGTGCCGCCGCCGTCGCCGTTCCCGCCGCAGGCGGCCAGGGTGAAGGCCGCCGTGCCGGTGGCCGCGGTGCCGAGGATCATCGACCGTCGCGAAAGTGCCATGGATAGCTCCTGTTTCATCTCCGTGATGACCGGCGACGCGACCTCGCGCCACCGGAGTGCCCACCAGTGTGCACCACGTCAAGGATGTTCCGAGCCATGGACGGTCACGTTTCTGTTGCGCTTTGTGGCCTCCCATGACATGACCTGCACTCTTCCCGGTCATCCGGAGGTGGACAATAGGTGCCATGACTGATGCACCCGAGGCCGCCATCGCCGCCGCCGAGCCCGTCGACCCCACCACCACCGCCGCCTGGGAGGCGCTCGAGGAGCACGACCTCGAGATCGCCGGCTCCCTGCGCGAGTGGTTCGCGGAGGATCCGCAGCGCGCCGAGCGCTTCACGCACGACGCCGCCGATCTGCACGTGGACCTGTCCAAGAACCTCGTGACCGCCGAGACGATCGAGCTGCTGCTGCAGCTGGCCGATCAGACCGGCGTGCTGGAGCGGCGCGACGCCATGTACTCCGGCGGGCACATCAACACCACCGAGGACCGCGCCGTCCTGCACACGGCGCTGCGCCGCCCCGCCGGCGCCTCCCCCGCGCTGACCGTCGACGGCCAGGACGTCGACGCCGATGTCCAGGAGGTCCTGGGCCGCGTCGCCGACTTCGCACGGCGCGTGCGCTCGGGCGAGTGGACGGGCGTGACCGGCAAGCGCATCGAGACCGTGGTGAACATCGGCATCGGCGGCAGCGACCTGGGACCGGTCATGGTCTACGAGGCGCTGAAGCCCTTCGCGCAGGAGGGGCTGGAGGCCCGCTTCATCTCGAACATCGACCCGACCGACGCGTACGAGACCACCAAGGACCTCGACCCCGAGACCACCCTGGTCATCGTCGCCTCGAAGACCTTCACCACCCTCGAGACGATCACCAACGCGAAGCTCGTGCGCGCCTGGCTGCTGGACGGCCTCGCGGAGAAGGCGGGCCTCGCGCCGGAGAAGCAGGCCGAGGCGATCGCGAAGCACTTCATCGCGGTTTCCACCGCCCTGGACAAGGTCGCCGAGTTCGGCATCGACACCGACAACGCCTTCGGCTTCTGGAGCTGGGTGGGCGGGCGCTACAGCGTCGACTCCGCGATCGGGACGTCGCTGGCGATCGTGCTGGGCCCGGAGGCCTTCGAAGAGCTGCTGGCCGGCTTCCACGCCATGGACGAGCACTTCCGCACCGCCGCGCCGGAGGTGAACGTCCCGCTGCTGATGGGCCTGATCAACGTCTGGAACGTCAACTTCCTCGAGGCGGAGACCCACGCGGTCCTCCCCTACTCGCAGTACCTGCACCGCTTCCCGGCGTACCTGCAGCAGCTGACCATGGAGTCCAACGGCAAGTCCGTGCGCTGGGACGGCTCCCCCGTCACCACCGAGACCGGCGAGATCTTCTGGGGCGAGCCCGGCACCAACGGCCAGCACGCCTTCTACCAGCTGATCCACCAGGGCACCCGGATCATCCCGGCGGACTTCATCGCCTTCGCCGACCCGGCGCACCCGCTCAAGGACGGCGAGCAGGACGTCCATGAGCTGTTCCTGGCGAACTTCTTCGCCCAGACGAAGGCGCTCGCCTTCGGCAAGACGGCCGATGAGGTCCGTGCCGAGGGCACCGAGGGCTCCCTGGTGGCGGCCCGTGAGTTCTCCGGCGACCGCCCGACCACGTCGATCATGGCCCCGGCCCTGACCCCCGGCGTGCTGGGCCAGCTCATCGCGCTGTACGAGCACATCACCTTCGTGCAGGGCGCCGTCTGGGGCATCAACTCCTTCGACCAGTGGGGCGTGGAGCTGGGCAAGCAGCTGGCCAAGGGCCTCGCACCGGCCGTCGCGGGCGACGAGGACGCGATCGCGGCGGAGGACTCCTCCACCGCGGCGCTGATCCGCTACTACCGCGAGCACCGGAGCGTCTGAGCGCTCCGCCCGTGACGGTCGAGCCGGGAGGAGGGGCCGGGGCGGTCGCCGCGCCGGCCTCTCCTCCGCGTGCCGTGCGGCGGCGCCGCGCCCTCGGGCTCGGCGCCGCCGCGGTCGTCGTCCTGGGAGCGCTCGCGCTGCTGGTGGGGTCGGGGGTCGTGTGGCCCGGACGGATCTTCGCCCTGGGCCATCCGGTGCGCGGGGTGGACGTCTCCTCGTACCAGGGCCGCATCGACTGGCCGGTCCTGGTGGCCGATGACCTGGACTTCGCCTACATCAAGGCCACCGAGGGATCCTCGCACGTGGATCGGCGCTTCGCCGCGAACTGGGAGGGGGCGCGGACCAGCGGCGTGCTGTTCGGCGCCTACCACTTCCTGTCCTTCGAGAGCTCGGGAGAGGACCAGGCCCGGCACATCATCGAGACCGTCCCGGCCGACGGCACGCTCCCCCCCGCCGTCGACGTCGAGTACTACGGCGAGCACTTCGCGGATCCGCCGCCGCGCGAGGAGGTCGCCGCGATCCTCGACCCCCTGATCCGCGAGCTCACCGAGCACTACGGCACGGCGCCGGTCATCTACGCGACCCCCGCCGCCTACGAGCGCTACATCGCCGGCGCCTACCCGGACTGCCCGATCTGGATCCGCTCGGTCGTCGTCCCGCCCTCCCTGGCGGACGGACGGGAATGGACGTTCTGGCAGTACTCGCACCGGGACCGCCGCTCCGGCTACGACGGCACGGAGCCCTACATCGACATGAACGTGTTCCGCGGCTCCCGCGCCGAGCTCGCCGATCTCGCGGGCTGAGAGCCCAGACGCCCCTCTGTCCCCGCCGCCGCGTTCCGGTCCGCGGTCGCGCAGAGCAGACCTCCGCCCCGCTGCACGACGGCACCGCGCTGTGGCGCATTCGTCCGCGGGCCCCGCCCGCGGGCCGGAGCATCGGCCGTAGAATCCCCGGAGCGCCCGCCGTCGTCGCACTCCGGGCGCTCGCCCGTGCGTGCGTTCTGCGGCGGACCGCCGTCCGCTTCCCCGCCCGAGAACGCCCCCGATCCCGAGGACAGCACCCCGTGACCTCCGCATCCCCCCGCGCGACCACCGCCCCGCCCGTCCGGCCCGAGGACGAGCGCCTGCCGCTGGGGCGCACCGTCCTGTTCGGCGCCCAGCACGTCCTGTCCATGTACGGCGGCGTCGTCGCCATCCCGCTGATCGTCGGCAGCGCGGCCGGCTTGCCCGAGGTCGAGGTCGGCCTGCTGGTGGCCTGCGCCCTGTTCGTCTCGGGCCTGGCCACGGTGCTGCAGTCGATCGGCGTGCCCGGCTTCGGCGCCCGGCTCCCCCTGGTCCAGGGCACGACCTTCGGCGCCGTCTCGACGATGGGCGTGATCATCGCCGACGGCGGCGGCCTGCCGGCCGTTTTCGGCTCGGTGATCGTCGCGAGCATCGTCGGCCTGCTCCTGGTCCCCCTGGTCACGCGCATGCAACCGCTGTTCCCGCCGGTGGTGACGGGGACGATCATCGCCGCCATGGGCATCTCCCTGCTTCCGGTCGCGGCCGGCTGGATCCTGGGCACCGAGGGGACCGAGGGCTTCGGCGGCGCCGGGAACCTGGGCCTGGCCGCGATCACCCTGGTCGCCGTGCTGGTGCTCTCGCGGATCCGCGCCCTGTCCGGGGTGGCGATCATGCTGGGCATCGTGATCGGCACGCTGGTGGCCCTCGCCCTGGGCCGGGCGGACTTCTCCGCCGTGGGCGAGGGATCGCTGCTCGCCTTCCCGCAGCCCTTCGCCTTCGGCGCCCCGACCTTCCACCTCGCGGCGATCATCCCCATGGTCGTCGTGATCATCGTGACCCTCATGGAGACCACGGCGAACCTGTTCGCGGTGACGAAGGTGGTCGGCACCGACCTGCCGCCGCGACGCCTGTCCGACGGCCTGCGTGCGGACATGCTCGCCTCCGCCCTCGCGCCGGTGGTCAACTCGTTCCCGGCCACGGCCTTCGCCCAGAACATCGGCCTCATCTCCGTCAGCCGCGTCCGCTCGCGCTACACCGTGGCCGCCGGCGGCGTGCTGCTGCTCCTGCTGGGCCTGGTGCCGGTGCTGGGCCGCGTCATCGCCGCGGTCCCCTCCCCCGTGCTCGGCGGCGCCGGGATCGTGCTGTTCGGCTCGGTCGCCGCGGCGGGCATTCGGACGATCTCCGAGGCGCCGCGCACCGATGAGCGCGACGCCGGCCACGACACCATGATCGTCGCGGTGTCCCTGGCCCTGGCGGTCATGCCGCTCGCCGTGCCGGACCTGTACGCCTCGCTGCCGACGCTGGTCTCGATGGTCCTCAGCTCGGGCGTGAGCGCCGCCGCCTTCAGCGCGGTGACCCTCAACCTGGTGCTCAAGGGCCGCGGCGGGATCCAGCCGCGGGTGCGCGACATCCTCTGAGGGGCCCGGAATCCTCTGAGGGGCCCGGAATCCTCTGAGGGGCCCGGACGCCGGACGGGAGCGATGACCCGGCCGGGGCCTGACGGGGTCAGGCCAGGTAGTCGACCTCGCGCGTCTCGGTGCCCAGCAGCAGCGCGACGATCGTGATCACGGCGGCCAGCAGCAGGTAGCCGCCCACCAGCCACAGCGGTCCGCCGAGGGCCTGCCACAGCGCGATCATCGCGTACGGCGCCGGCGCCGCGCCGATCACGGAGGCCAGGTTGTAGCTCACGGCGCTGCCGGTGTAGCGCACATCGGCGGTGAACATCTCCGGGAGGAACGCGGCCATCGGCCCGAAGGTCATGCCCATCAGGGCGAAGCCCAGGATCAGGGCGGCCATCACGCCGACGGTGCCCGAGCGCATGAGCGGCTCCAGCAGCAGGCCGAACACGCCGATCCCGGCGGTGACCGCGAGCAGCAGGC
This sequence comes from Brachybacterium phenoliresistens, assembly GCF_000576425.1. Lineage (GTDB taxonomy): Bacteria > Actinomycetota > Actinomycetes > Actinomycetales > Dermabacteraceae > Brachybacterium > Brachybacterium phenoliresistens. The sequence goes on from NZ_KK069997.1 coordinate 104,649, forward strand.
GGCGCCGGCCCAGGCGATCGGCCAGCGGCCCGGAGACCACGGTGAAGATGCCGAAGAAGACGACGCCGATGATCAGCATCGTGAGGAACTGCGGTCGGGCGAAGCCCAGCCCCGGCGCGAAGGACGCCGCGTCGAAGGACTTGCCGGCGGCCTCGGCCGCGGCGCGCGCCGTGCCCTCGTCGGCCGGGGTGGTGCCCACGACCATGAGGAACGCGGTCATCATGTAGAACAGGACGTAGGTGGCGACCATGGCGAAGGTCGCCAGGACCAGGGGCTTCCACGAGCGGCGGAACACCCGGGCGATCGGCACCGCGGCGACCCGCTCCTCGTCGATCACCTTCTGGAACGCGGGCGACTCCATGAGCTTCAGGCGCACCCACAGCCCGACGATCACCAGCACGGCCGAGAGCAGGAACGGCACGCGCCAGCCCCAGCTGGTGAACTGGGCGTCGCTCAGGCCGAGGCTCAGGCCCACGAACAGCAGGTTGGACAGGATGAAGCCCAGCGGGGCGCCGAGCTGCGGGAAGGTGCCGTACAGCGCCCGCTTTCCGGGCGGGGCGTTCTCGGTGGCCAGCAGCGCCGCACCGGACCATTCGCCGCCCAGGCCCACGCCCTGGCAGAAGCGCAGCAGCACGAGGATGGCCGGGGCGAGGATGGTGAAGCCGGGGGTCTGCGCGGTGGGCAGGACGCCGATGAGGAAGGTCGCGATGCCCATCACCAGCAGGCTCGCCACGAGCGTGGTCTTGCGGCCGACGCGGTCGCCGTAGTGGCCGAAGACGAGCGAGCCCAGCGGGCGGGCGACGAAGGCGACGCCGAAGATCGCGAAGGAGCTCAGGAGCTGGTTCGCGGGGCTCTGCGTCGGGAAGAACAGGGCGGGGAAGACGAGGGAGGCCGCGGTCGCGTACGCGTAGAAGTCGAAGAACTCGATGGTCGTGCCGACCATCGAGGCCGTGATGACGCGTCCGCGCGTGTTGGCCGGGGCCACGGGCGGGGTGGGGGATTCGGTGATGCTCACGGCACGGCACCATAGACCCGCAGTCCCACGATATGGACAGAGGGTCGCATCGTGAGATCGGAGGATTCGGACGAGCTGGGCGGACGCCGAACGCCCCCTGATAATCTGCTCACGGTGTCCCGGGGACTGAGCTGGACACCGCCCTCGCGCAGGGCTCCCTCCGGAGCGCGCGGCGGCGAGCGCCCCGCATCGGACACCGGACGCACCGATCGAAGGGGAATCCATGGAGCCGTTCCTGGGACTGGGGCTCGTCGTCCTGGTCGGAATCGCGGTGGTGGTGCTGATCGGGATCCTCGTGATCCTGCGCAGCTACCGCATCGCAGCGCCGAACGAGGCGCTCATCATCACCGGTCGCAACGCCAAGTCGGGCGATGTCGACCTCGAATCCGGAGGCGCGCGGGTGGTGATCGGCTCGCGCGCGATCGTGCGGCCGTTCTTCGACCGCGCCTTCGTGCTCAGCCTCAGCTCGCGGCAGATCCCCGTCGAGGTCGAGGGGTACTCGATGAACGGGATCTTCCTGCGCCTGCGCGGCGTCGCGCAGGTCAAGGTCGGCGGCAACGTCGACGACGTCCGCAAGGCCTCGCAGCGCTTCCTGGACCAGCAGCAGCAGATCGACCACTACACGCAGGAGATCCTCTCGGGCACCCTGCGCGCCGTGGTGGGCACGCTGTCGGTCGAGCAGATCATCCGTGACCGCGCGTCCTTCGCCAACCAGGTGCAGGCCGAGGCGGAGCACTCGATGAACAACCAGGGTCTGGTCATCGACACCTTCCAGATCTCCGCGGTCGAGGACGACGGGTCCTACCTGCGCGACTGGGGACGCCCCGAGGCCGCCCTGGTCGCCAAGCGCGCGGCGATCGCCGAGTCGGACGCGAACCGCGAGTCGACCCAGGCGAAGAACATCAACCTCCAGCAGGAGGCGGAGTCCAAGCAGGCCTTCGATCTGCGCAACGCGGAGATCAAGGAGGAGACGGACGCCCGTCAGGCCGTCGCCGATGCCGCCGGTCCGCTCTCCCGGGCCGCGCAGCAGCAGCGGATCATCGAGCAGGAGGAGCTCATCGCGGTCCGCAACAACGATCTGCGCGAGAAGCAGCTGATCGCCGAGGTCCACAAGCCGGCGGAGGCCAAGCGCTACGCCGAGCAGCAGGACGCGGACTCGAAGAAGTACGCGCGCATCGCCGACTCCGAGGCCCAGCTGGCCGACGAGCGCAACCGCGCCGAGTCCCGCAAGGTGTCCGCCGACGCGGAGGCGCATGCCATCGAGGCTCGCGGTCGCGCCGAGGCGGAGGTCGAGCTGCAGCGTCGCTCCAAGGACGCCGAGGCGGTGCGCCTGGAGGGCCAGGCGCAGGCCGACTCGCTGCGCGCCAAGGGCGAGGCGGAGGCCGCGGCGATCCTCGCCCGCGGCGAGGCCGAGGCCGAGGCCACCCGCGCCAAGGCGGAGGCGTACAAGCAGTTCAACGACGCCGCCGTGCTGGCGCAGGTCCTCGAGGTGCTGCCGGCGGTCGCGAACGAGCTGGCCGCGCCGTACAGCAACATCGAGAAGCTGTCGGTGATCTCCTCCGACGGCGAGTCGAAGATCGGCCAGAACATCTCGCGCGGGCTCGCGCAGGTGCTCGACATGGTCAGCGCCACCACCGGCGTCGACTTCCAGGAGACGCTCGAGCGGGCCGCGAGCTCCGGCCGGGACGTGCGCGCCTCCGACCCGGCGACCCCGGCGGGCGCCCGCCCTGCGTGGGCATCGGCCGAGCCGGGCGCCTCCGCGAGCTCAGCGCCGGCCGGCTCGGCCTCCTCGGGGGCCGACGGCGAGGGCACGCAGCCCGCAGGCGCCGAGGACTGAGGTCCGCGGGGGCGGCCGCGCCGGCCGTCCCCGCAGCCCCTCCCGCCCCGGGGCGCAGGCCTCGACGGGGCACGGACGAGATCGACCAGGGCTTCCTCCCGGAGGAGGCCCTGGTCGATCTCGTCTGCGGGAGGCGTCAGGCTCCGGAGCCCGCGGCGCCGATCTCGCCCAGCAGCGCCTTCGCGTAGGAGGCCTGCACGGACTCCTCGTCGCTGGGGTGGTAGATCCCGGCGCGCGCGTCGCGGGAGAGGCGCTCCAGCTCGCTGCGGCGCGAGTAGTGGGCTCCGCCGCTGGCCCGCAGCACCTCGTCGACCGCGGCGATCGCCGCCTCCGTGGCGCGGGACTTCACCCCGGAGAACTGCAGGAACCAGCGCCCGCCGTGGTCGGTGGTCCCGGGACCGGCCTCCCCCGTGCCGAGGGCGTCGAGGTCGGCGAGGAGCTTGTCGATCTGGAGCACGGAGCCGTCCACGCCGATCGCGGCCCGGGCCAGGCGGCGGCGCACGTCGGGATCGTCCGCGTGGACGATCCCGCGGGTGATGCTCCGCCTGCGCAGCGCGACCTGGGTGCCGAGCTCGACGGCGCGCTGGGCGATGCCGGTGTACACCGCGGCGATCAGCAGCTCGAAGCAGCCGAACACGCCCAGCACGAAGGGATCCTGGTTCGGGCCGACCGGGGTGGTGGTGATGACCTGCTCCGCCGGGCAGGGCGCCTGGTCCAGGATCGTGGTGCGCGACTGGCTGGCGCGCATCCCGTGGGTGTCCCAGTCGTCCAGGGTGCGCACCGCCTCGGTGCGCTCGAGGACGCCGAACACGAGGGTCGGGTCCGTCTCCACGGTCGCGGCGAGGCGGCCGTGGACCACCAGGCGATCCCAGGCGGGAGCCAGCGAGGTGAAGATCTTGGTGCCGGAGAAGACGACGCCTCCCCCCGCCGCCCCGCCGCGACGGCCGGCAGGGGCCGTCCCGGCGCTCCGCGGCGCCTCGTCGAGGCGGCGGGCCTCGGTGGAGGCGTCGAAGAGCATCGCCTCGTTGCCGGCCTCGGAGATCCCGAAGGCGAACAGGCGGTCCTGCGCGGCGTCCTCGAGGATCGGCCGCACGCCCTCGTGCCCGCGGCGGTGGGCGTGCAGGGCCGCGCCGGTGACCACGAGGTGCATGTTCATCGCGAGCGCCGTCGCCGGCGCCGCCGCGGCCAGGCGCCGCTGGACGCGGCCGGCCTCGGCCAGGGTGGCGCCGAGGCCGCCCAGCTCCTGCGGCACCAGCAGGCGCAGGTATCCGCGCTCGCGCAGCGCGGCGAGGTCCTCGTCGAAGAAGCGGTTCTCGCGGTCGTAGACGGCGGCGCGCTCCCGGATCTCGGCGAGCAGCGCCTCCGGCAGCAGCTCGCGGGCGGCGGCTCCCGGCTCGGTGCCCGGCCCGGCGCCGGGAGCGCCCGCGCCCGTCGGCCCGCTCACTGGAGGCAGCCCGGGCCCAGCAGGGCCTTGAGCGAGGCGTACAGCGCGGCCGACGGGGTGACGGACAAGCGCTTGTCCAGCTGCATCAGCGTGGTGCGGCCGGGCTCCTGCAGGCGCAGGCGGACCTCGCTCGAACCGCGGTTGTCCTCCAGCACGTCCCGCAGCTGCTGGGCGACCTTCTCCGTGGCGCGGCCCGCCGCCAGGGAGATGACCACCGGGCCGTCGGCCCCGCCGCCGGTCTCGGGGATCGTCATCTCCATCACCCGAAGCTCCGGCATGCCCTTGGAGGTGTCCACGCGGCCCTTCATGGAGACGACGAGGTCCTCCGCGAGCTCCGTGGCGACCGTCTGGTACGTCGAGGGGAACAGCAGGCAGTCGATCGACCCCTCGAGGTCCTCGACGGTGGCGATCGCCCACATGTCGCCCTTCTTGGTGGTCTTGCGCTGCAGGGCCGTGATCAGCCCGGCGATGGTGACCATGGCGCCGTCCTCGACCGCGCCCTCGTCGGCGAGCGCGCTGATCGACGTCGAGGAGTTCTGGGCGATGACGTGCTCGAGCCCGTGCAGGGGGTGGTCCGAGACGTACAGGCCCAGCATGTTGCGCTCGAAGGCGAGCTTCTCCTTGCGGTCCCACTCGGGCAGGTCGGGCACGGTGATCGTCGCCGCGGAGCCCGTCTGGGCGCTGGGGTCGTCGCCGAACATGTCCGCGCCGAACAGGTCGTACTGCCCCTGGGCCTCCTTGCGCTTGACGTCGACCACGGCATCGACCGCATCCTCGTGGATCAGCACGAGGGAGCGGCGGTTCGCCCCGAGGGAGTCGAAGGCGCCGCCCTTGATGAGCGACTCGATGGTGCGCTTGTTGCACACCGTGAGCGGCACCTTGTCCAGGAAGTCGGTGAAGGACGTGAAGGCGCCCTTCTCCTCGCGCGCCTGGATGATCGCCTCGACGACGTTCATGCCCACGTTGCGGATGGCCGAGAGCCCGAAGCGGATGTCGTCGCCCACGGCCGAGAAGTACATGTCGGACTCGTTGACGTCCGGGGGGAGCACGGTGATGCCGCGGTGGCGGCAGTCGCCGAGGTACAGGCCCAGGCGGTCGCGGTTCTCCTGGGTGGAGGTGAGCAGCGCCGCCATGTACTCGGTGGGGTAGTTCGCCTTGAGGTACGCGGTCCAGTAGGAGACCACGCCGTAGGCGGCGGAGTGCGACTTGTTGAAGGCGTAGTCGGCGAAGGGCAGCAGAGTCTCCCACAGGGCGCTGACGGCCTCGTCGGAGTATCCGTGCTCCTTCATGCCGGCCTCGAAGGAGACGAACTGCTTGTCCAGCTCGGCCTTCTTCTTCTTGCCCATGGCGCGGCGCAGGATGTCGGCCTGTCCCAGGCTGTATCCGGCGACCTTCTGCGCCGTCTGCATGACCTGCTCCTGGTAGACCAGCACGCCGTAGGTCTCGCCGAGGATCTCCGAGAGCGGCTCCTCCAGCTCCGGATGGATCGGCGTGATCGGCTGCAGGCCGTTCTTGCGCATCGCGTAGTTCGTGTGCGAGCCCATGCCCATCGGCCCGGGACGGTACAGGGCCGAGACCGCGGTGATGTCGCCGAACTGGTCGGGCTTCATCTGGCGCAGCAGCGTGCGCATGCCGGAGCCATCGAGCTGGAACACGCCCAGCGTGTCGCCGCGCTGGAGCAGCTCGTAGGTGGCGGTGTCGTCGAACGGCAGCTGCTCGAGGTCGACGGCCTCCTTGCCGTTCTTGGTGATGTTCTCGACCGCGTCGGAGAGCACCGTGAGGTTGCGCAGGCCCAGGAAGTCCATCTTCAGCAGGCCCAGCGTCTCGCAGGTCGGGTAGTCGAACTGGGTGATGATCTGGCCGTCGGAGGGGCGGCGCATCATCGGGATGATGTCGATCAGCGGGTCGCTGGACATGATGACGGCGCAGGCGTGCACGCCCCAGCCGCGGGTCAGGCCCTCGACGCCGCGGGCGATGTCCACCACCCGACGCACGTCCGGGTCCTCGTCGTGCAGGCGGCGGAACTCCCCCGCCTCGGCGTAGCGCTTGTGCTCCGGGTCGAAGATCCCGGAGATCGGGATGTCCTTGCCCATCACGGTGGGCGGCAGCGCCTTGGAGAGGCGATCGCCCATGGCGTACGGGTAGCCCAGCACGCGCGAGGCGTCCTTGAGGGAGTTCTTCGTCTTCATCACCCCGTAGGTGATCACCTGGGCCACGCGGTCGTCGCCGTACTTGCGGGTGACGTACTCGAGCACCTCGCCGCGGCGGCGATCATCGAAGTCGACGTCGAAGTCGGGCATGGACACGCGGTCGGGGTTCAGGAACCGCTCGAACAGCAGGCCGTGCTCGATCGGGTCGAGGTCCGTGATGCGCATGGCGTAGGCGACCATCGAGCCGGCGCCGGAGCCACGGCCCGGCCCCACCCGGATCCCGTTCTCCTTGGCCCACTTGATGAAGTCGGAGACGACCAGGAAGTAGCCCGGGAAGCCCATCTGCGTGATGACGCCGACCTCGTAGTCCGCCCGCGCGCGGACCTCGTCGGGGATGCCCGCGGGGTAGCGGTACTCCAGGCCCCGCTCGACCTCCTTGACGAACCAGGAGTGCTCGTCCTCGCCCGGCGGGGTCGGGAAGACCGGCATGTAGTTCGCGCCCTCGTCGGTGGTGGTGAAGGCGACGTCCACCATGTCGGCGATGCGCAGCGTGTTGTCGCAGGCCTCGGGCAGCTCGCGGAACAGCTCGCGCATCTCGCGCCCGGACTTGAGGTAGTAGCCCGAGCCGTCGAACTTGAAGCGGCCGGGGGTGTCGAAGGTCGACCCGGAGTTGATGCACAGCAGCGCATCCTGGATCTTGGCGTCCTCCTCGGTGACGTAGTGGAGGTCGTTGGTCGCCACGATCGGGGCGCCGATGGTCCGGGACAGCTCCAGCAGCTCCTTGGTCACGCGCTGCTCGAGGGAGAGCCCGTGGTCCATCAGCTCGATGAAGTAGTTCTCCTTGCCGAAGATGTCCTGGTACTCCCCCGCCGCCTTGACGGCCTCGTCCCAGTGCCCCAGGCGGATGCGGGTCTGCACCTCGCCGGAGGGGCATCCGGAGGTGGCGATGAGGCCCGTGCTGTACTTCTGGATGCTCTCGCGGTCCATGCGTGGCCACTTGCCCATCTGGCCGTCCAGCGAGGCGGTGGAGGCCAGGCGGAAGAGGTTGTGCATCCCCTCGGTGGTGCGCGAGAGCAGGGTCAGGTGGGTGTAGGCGCCGCGCGCGGAGACGTCGTCCCCCGCCTCCTGCTGCTCCTTGGTGCCCCACTGCACACGGGTGCGGTCGTGGCGGCTGGTGCCGGGGGTCACGTACGCCTCGACGCCGATGATCGGCTTGATGCCGGCGGCCTTCGCGGTGCGGTAGAACTCGTAGGCCCCGAAGGTGTAGCCGTGGTCCGTGATCGCGATGGCCTTCTGACCCAGACGTGCGGTCTCGTCGACGAGTTTGCTGATCTTCGCGGCCCCGTCCAGGAGGGAGTAGTCGGTGTGGACGTGGAGGTGCACGAAGTCGTCGGAAGCCATGGTCCAAGCCTAGTCACCGTCCCCCTCCGGCGGGGCCCCCGGGGTCCCGCCGCAGCGGCCGCGAAGGTCACGCCGCGCGTCCGGCGTGTCGCCCGATCCCCGTGATCCGCCGGCCGCCGCCCGCCCGGGGAGCCGGTGCCGGCGAGGGGGCGGACGGCCCGGCGGCGGAGGCGGCCGGCGGTGCGCGGTCAGCGGATCAGCGCGACCCGCCGTCCTCCTCGGCCTGCTGCCCGCGCCGGGTCTCGGCGAGCAGCGTCGCGAGGTAGTCCTGGACGTCCTCGGTGCTCAGCGAGCGCTCGTCGCGCCGCGGCGGGATGCCGCCGACGAAGGCGCCGCCGTGCCAGGCGAGGGAGTCGTCGGGCAGGCTCGGATCGTCGTCGCGCCACAGGTCGATCGGCACGTCGTGGGCGGCGAGGTCGCGGGCGATCTCATCGGCCGCCGCCGCGGAGCCCGAGCGCTGCAGCACGGCCACGAGCAGGGACTGGGCGGCCCAGGCGGAGGCGTCGTCCTGCCCGGGGTCCACGGACTCCTGCACCAGGGCGATGTAGCTGGCGGCCAGCTCGTCGTCCCCGGACTCGTAGTGGTCCTTGGCCACGCGCAGCGCGATCCTCGGCACCAGATGGCGCGCGTCCCACAGCACCGCCGCGCCCACCAGCGCCATGCCGACGCCGGTGGGGAAGTCCGGGTCCAGGGCGATGGGGCTGGCGGGGGTGCGCCCCGCACGGCGGTCGTCATCGGCCTCGAGGTAGGCCTGGGCGGCCTCCTCCACCGCGGTGCGGGCCCGGCCCTCGTCGCGCAGAGCGAGCTCCGCGCCGGCAGGGTCGATGCCCAGGCGCCGCGCCACCCGGGCGAAGGGGAAGTCGGGGCGGGACAGGGCGCTGTCCCGGGAGGCGGACAGGGCGGTGCTCGGCTGCTCGTCGCTCATGCTCCGACGGTATCGCGATCGGCTCCGCACCCGGCGCCGCAGGGGCCTCAGCCCTCGCGCAGGATGCGGAGCGCCTCGGCGAGGTCCTCGGGATAGGACGAGGTGAAGGTGACCTGCTCGCGGGAGATCGGATGCTCGAAGCTGAGCTCGACGGCGTGCAGCCACTGGCGCTCCAGGCCCAGACGGGCCGCGATCGTCGGATCCGAGCCGTAGAGCGGGTCCCCCACCAGCGGATGCCGCATGGCGGAGAAGTGGACGCGGATCTGGTGGGTGCGGCCGGTCTCCAGGTGGATCTCCAGCAGCGCGGCCGAGCGGAACATCTCCTCGACCTCGTAGTGGGTCACCGCGTGCTTGCCGGTGCTCATGACCGCGTACTTGTAGTCGTGGTGCGGGGAGCGGCCGATGGGCGCCTCGATGGTCCCGCGCAGCGGGTCCGGGTGGCCCTGGCACACCGCGTGGTACGTCTTGGAGACGGTGCGGCGGCGGAAGGCGTCCTTGAGCACCGAGTAGGCGCGCTCGGACTTGGCGACGACCATGAGACCGCTGGTGCCCACGTCCAGGCGCTGGACGATCCCCTTGCGCTCGGGCGCACCCGAGGTGGAGATGCGGATGTTGGCCCCGGCGAGATGGCCCAGCACCGTCGGCCCGGTCCAGCCGACGCTGGGATGGGCGGCCACGCCCACGGGCTTGTCGACGACGACGATGTGGTCGTCCTCGAAGACGATGCTCATGCCCTCGACGACCCCGGCGTGGATCTGCGCCGCAGGCCTCGCCGGCGGGATCACCGCGGTGAGCAGGGCTCCGGCCTCGAGGCGGGTCGAGCGGGCGGGCACGGCGCCGTCGATGGTGACCTCGCCGGCCATCACGAGCTCCGCGGCCCGGGTGCGCGAGAGGCCGAACAGCCGCGAGACGCCGACGTCGACCCGCTCCCCCGCCAGCCCGTCGGGCACGGGAAGGGTGCGCTCCTCGCTCATGCTCCGTGCTCCTGGTCAGTCGGGGCCGGGCGGCGGTCCGCCGCGTCCGCGGGGCGGGAGGGGTCCGAGGGCACGCCGATCACGCTGAGCAGGACCAGCAGGATCGCCCCGCCGACCACGCCCATGTCCGCCACGTTGAACACGGGCCAGTTCGGCAGCTGGAGGAAGTCGACGACCTCGCCGCGGAACGGACCGGGCGGGCGCAGCAGCCGGTCATGGATGTTGCCGAGCGCCCCGCCGATGATCAGCCCGAGGCTCAGCGCCCACCAGGGCGAGCGGACCGCGCGGACGGCGAAGACGAGCACGCCCACGCAGATGAGCAGCTGCAGGCAGGTCACCACCGGGGTGGCGCCGGCGCCCATCCCCCAGGCGGCGCCCGAGTTGTACAGCAGGTGCAGCTGGAGGATCTCGCCGAGCAGGGGCTGGGAGCGGCCCAGCGGCAGCGCGGACTCGGCCCAGTTCTTGGTCGCCTGGTCGGCGACGGCGAGGGCGGCGCCGAGCACCAGGACGATCGCCAGGACGGCGGTCAGAGGGAGAGGACGGCGAACGCCGGACGCATCGCGTCCGGCGTTCGCAGGGTCCGTGGCGGAACGGTTCACAGACCGAAGTTCGCCTGCTTGTCCTGCGTCTCGCTGGTGTCGAGATCGCGCAGCTGGTTCTCCAGGTAGTTGCGCAGGCGGTTGCGGTAGTCGCGCTCGAAGGTGCGCAGACCCTCGATCGCCTTCTCCAGCTCCGCCTTCTTGACCTCGAGCGCCTCCAGCGTGGTGCGGGACTTCTCCTCGGCCTCGCCGACGATGCGCTGGTGCTCCTCCTGCGCGGCGTTGATGAGGCGGTCGCGCTCGTCCTCGCCGTTCTTGACGTACTCGTCGTGCAGGCGGTTGGCCAGGGCGATGATGCCGGCGGCCGAGGCGTCGGGGCTCTGGGCTGCGGCGGGCTCGGCCGGGGCCTCCGCGACGGGCTCCTCGGCGGGCTCGGCCGCGGGAGCCTCGGTCTCGGCGACGGCTGCGACGGCGGTGTCCTCGTCCTCGGCGACGGCCGCGGGGGCCTGCGCGGAGGCGGCCGCGGCGGACTCCAGCTCCGCGATGCGGTTCTGGGCCTCCTCGAGCTCCGTGGTCAGGCGCGCGTTCTCGTCGATGAGCTCCTGCAGGCGCGGCAGGACGTCGTTGTCGAGGTAATTGTCGACCTCGTCCATGTCGTAGCCTTCGGAGAACCGCACCGGGGTGAAGCGCTTGTTCAGCAGGTCCTCGGGCATCAGGGCCATGGGGTCACCTTCTCGTCAGTCTTGGTTGTGTGGCGCCTACGTGTGCGCACCTGCGACACAGCGTAGCCGAAAGCGGATCCGATCTCCGCACCGGCCTCTCAGGAAGCGAGGCCCCCGAGCACGGACAGCAGGATGGACCCTCCGAGCAGGAGGATCATCAGGCTCAGGTCCAGGGCCACCGCGCCGAGGCGGATCGGCGGGATGATGCGACGGAGCCCCCGCACCGGTGGGTCGGTGAGGGAGTAGACGAGCTCGAAGAGCACGAGGACCAGGCCCCGCGGCCGGAAATCCCGCGAATAGGCCTGGATCCATTCCAGGATCAGTCGCGCCACCAGCGCGATCATGTACAGCAGCAGCGCGATGTACGCCACCGAGGCGATCAGCTGCACCGGCCCTCAGCTCTGGTTGTAGAAGCTGCTCTCCTCGGCCGTCGCCTCGCCGTCGACCTGGATGAACTCCGGGGACAGGAGGAAGACCTTGGAGGTGACGCGCTCGATGGAGCCGCGCAGCCCGAACACGAGCCCCGCGGAGAAGTCGACCATGCGCTTGGCGTCGCCGTCCTGCATGTCCGAGAGGTTCACGATCACCGGGACACCGTCGCGGAACGACTCGCCGATGGCCTTGGCGTCGTTGTAGGACCGCGGGTGGATGGTCGTGATGCGCGCCATCGTCTCCTCCTGAGAAGGACTCATCGCGACGACATGGTTGCGCCGGATGGGCGTCACCTGAGCCTCGCGCTCCACATGCTGCTCCGGGGCCCGCTCGGTGCGGCGCGCCGCCGGCGCGTCGTCGCGGACGTCCCGCTCGTCGTCGTAGTAGTCCTCGTCGACCTCGTTCGCGAGGCCGAGTGCGACCATCGCGTTGTGCCACGTGCCCATGGGCAGATCTCCCAGTCTGTCTTCATTCCGCTGACGGGATCCCGGGGAAGCACGGGGAGTGCGTGGGGACCCTTCCCATGGAACGTACCGGAGCGATGCATATCCCGCGTGGAGGCGCACGGCGTGTCGTCCGCAGGATCCCGGCGTGTCCTCGTGATCCGTGCCGCGCGGGCGATCGCGTCAGGCCCGGCGGATGACGCCCGCGAAGCGCCCCGTGGTGCCCTCGCGCCGGTACGAGAAGAAGCGCGGGTCCTCGAGGGTGCACGGGGCCTCGACCGCGACGGCGGAGGCGGGCACCCCGGCGAGCTCGAGGGCTCGCACGGCGCCCGCCCGCAGGTCCAGGGCCGGGGTGCCCCAGCGGGTGCGCGCGCAGATGCCGTCCAGGACCGCGGCGGACTCCTCCTGCATGGCGGCGGGCACCTCGTAGCAGTCCCCGCAGATGCTCGGCCCGATGCTCGCCCGGATCCGGGAGGGGACGGCGCCCAGCGCCGCCATGGACTCCACGGTGCGCTGGAGCACGCCGTCGAGCAGGCCGCGACGGCCCGCATGGGCGGCGCCGATCACGCCGGAGGCCGCGTCGCTCAGCAGCACGGGCAGGCAGTCGGCCACCATGATCAGCAGCGCCACGTCGCGGCGGGAGGTCACCAGCGCATCGGCGGGGATCACGGGGACCGGGCCGTCGGCGGGCAGGACGTGCACCTCGGCCGAGTGGATCTGATCGACCGCGGCCAGGGGCGCGCCCATCTCCGCGCGGAGCAGGTCGCGGTTGCGGCGCACGGCGGACTCCTCGTCCCCCACGTGCAGGGCGAGGTTCAGGCTGTCGTAGGGCGCCGCGCCGATGCCGCCCGCCCGGGTGGTGAACAGGGCGCGGGCCCCGCGCAGATGCGGGGCCCGCAGGACGGCATCGGCCGGGAGCGTCACTTCAGGAACGACGGCAGGTCGAGATCGTCGTCGCCCTCGGGCTCCTGGATGCGCGGGGGACGCACCGGCTGGGGCGAGGCGGGCTGGGCCTGCTGCGCCGGCCGCTCGGCGGACTCGGCCTCGGCCGGGTCCAGCACCTCGGTCGCCGGCTCGGGGCTGGGCTGGGGCGCGGACGCCGGGCGCGGCGGCACCGCCTGCTGCTCCTGCGGGGAGGGCGTGAAGGTCTGCTGGGGCGTGCCCCAGGAGCCGGAGAACGCCCCGGCGCCGGCACCGCGGGACTCCTGCTGCTCGGACCGGCCCAGAGCGGGCCGCGGCTGCGTCTCGGTCCGGCGGGGCTCGCTGCGCTGCGGGATCGCTGCGGGCTGCGCCGTCTGGCGCGGGCTGGGGCCGCCGGACTCGAAGCCCGCCGCGATCACGGTCACGCGGACCTCGTCGCCCAGGGCGTCGTCGATCACGGAGCCGAAGATGATGTTCGCATCGGGGTGGGCGGCCTCCTGCACCAGGCGGGCGGCCTCCGAGACCTCGTAGAGGCCGAGGTCGCTGCCGCCCTGGATGGACAGCAGCACGCCGTAGGCGCCGTCGATGGAGGCCTCCAGCAGGGGGCTCGAGACCGCGAGCTCCGCCGCCTGGAGGGCGCGGTCGTCCCCGCGGGCCGAGCCGATCCCCATCAGCGCGCTGCCCGCGCCCTGCATCACGGACTTCACGTCCGCGAAGTCGAGGTTGATCAGACCCGGGGTGGTGATGAGGTCGGTGATGCCCTGGACGCCGGAGAGCAGGACCTGGTCGGCGGACTTGAAGGCGTCGAGCATCGAGACCTGCTTGTCGGCGATCGACAGCAGGCGGTCGTTGGGGATGACGATGAGGGTGTCGACCTCGGCCTGGAGGGCGGCGATGCCGGACTCGGCCTGGGTCGAGCGGCGACGGCCCTCGAAGGTGAACGGACGGGTGACCACACCGATGGTCAGCGCGCCCAGGCTGCGGGCGATGTTCGCCACGACCGGCGCACCGCCGGTGCCGGTGCCGCCGCCCTCGCCGGCGGTCACGAAGACCATGTCGGCGCCGCGCAGCACCTCCTCGATCTCCTCGGCGTGGTCCTCCGCCGCCTTCTTGCCGACCTCCGGGTCGGCGCCGGCGCCGAGGCCGCGGGTGATCTCCTTGCCGACGTCGAGCTTGACGTCGGCGTCGGACATCAGCAGCGCCTGCGCGTCGGTGTTGATGGCGATGAACTCGACGCCCTTGAGACCGGATTCGATCATGCGGTTGACGGCGTTCACACCGCCGCCGCCGATGCCGACGACCTTGATGACTGCGAGGTAGTTCTGTGATCCGGTCACGTTCGGGTCCTTGCTCTCGATGTCTGTGCTGATGGGAGCGGTGCGGGGCCGTCCGCTCGACCCCGGTGCCAAACCCTCGACCTCGAGTTGAGGTTCAGGTTCATACGTTCTCATCCGTGCTTCTGACGCTATGGACGCCGCGCACCCGGCGCAAACACCTCGCGCGCGTGTCGGCAGGAAATACGGTGAGGGAATTCCCGGGCGCGGTCGGCGCCCGGTCAGCGGGTGACGGGGGCGACCGGGGAGGACACGTCGATCACCGTTCCCGGCTGCCCGAGGAGGGCGGCGACGACCTGGGCCTTGAGCTCCGCGTCCTGCGCATCGCCCCACACGACCGTCTTCTGCCCCTCCCCCACGGCGACGGTCAGGGTGACGTCGGAGCGGGAGGACGCGGAGATGGCGCTGGTGGACCCGCGCAGGTCCGCGGGCAGCTCCGCGAGCACCTCGAGCATCGCGTCGGTGGCGCCCTCAGGATCCTTGGAGCCGGTCGCGACGGTCAGCGGCACCAGCGTCGCGCCCTCGGCCGCCTCGGGCGGGAGCTGCTCCCCCTCGGCGTCGACCACCGCGGTGCCGCCGTCGGCGGTCGCGACCGTCGCGATGGGCGTGCGCTCGCGCACCGTGACGCGGATCCCGTCGGGCCAGGTGCGCTCCACGGAGGCGCTCGCCACGCCGGGGATCGCCTCGGCCTCCGCCGTGATCCGCCCGGAGGGGACGCGCAGGATGCTCGTGCCGAGCGCCGGCTCGGCGGCACGGCGCACGGCCTGCGCATCGACGTAGCCGGTCCCGGCGATCTCGACGTCCGCGACCCGGAAGGCGGGGGCGTACAGGAGCACGCCGACCGCCGCCAGGACCAGCACCAGCAGCCCCGCGGAGACGGCGAGGATCGTGCGGCGGCGCCGCAGCCACGGCCGCGGGGTCACCAGGGAGCGGAAGCGATCCGCCGCCGGGACGACGCGTCGCGGCCCCTCCGGGGCCGCCTCCGGAGAGGCCGGGGTCCGGGCCGCCGGGGACGCGGGAGTCCGGACGGATGCGGGGGCGGCGGCCCGGGCCGCCATGGGGCGCACCGGCGCCTCGGACCGGCCGGTCGACGGCGCGGCGCGCCGGGCCGTCGGCTCGGCAGGGCGGGCCGTCGGCTCGGCGGGGCGGGCGGGCTCGGCGGGGCGGGCGGGCTCGGCG